>CAVVFG010000007.1:0-553082 GCA_963747405.1 uncultured Actinomycetota bacterium | reverse complement strand
AGCCGGACGAGCCGTCCGCCGACGCGGGTGTACAGCCGCTTCGACGGCTGGAGCAGCGACGGTGTCAGGGCCAGAACGGCACCCAGCAGCAGCGCCTGCATACGGGTGTCAGTGCCGTAGTAGGCCCGGGACGGGTCGGACAGCGGGTGATAGAGGGCGGCCATGAGAGCAGCCGACCCGATGGCACCACCCAGGAGCACGATCCGCAACGCGGGCACCCGCAGCCGTGCGGTTCCGAGCAGTGCCACCAACAACAACGGGAAGAGGATGTAGAACTGCTCCTCGATCGCGAGCGACCAGGTGTGCCGCAACGGTGACGGCGCGACGAACTGCGCGAAGTACGACTGGCCGCTCAGCATGAACCACCAGTTCGACACGTAGCCCAGCGTCGCCAACGAGTCACCGCGCAGGCGCGACTGAGGCTGCGGTGCGGCGCCGGAGTACGCGGCGACCGCCAGCAGGACCAGGAGCATGGCCGGCAGGAGCCGGCGAGCGCGCCGGAGCCAGAACGCACGCAGTCCGATCCGGCCTGCTCGCGTCCACTCCTTCACGAGCAGGGACGTGATCAGGAATCCGGAGAGCACGAAGAAGACGTCGACCCCGAGGAACCCACCGGCTGTCCACGACACCCCGCCGTGGTAGAGCATGACGGCGACCACTGCCACGGCGCGCAACCCGTCCAGCGCCGGGCGGTAGCCCAGGTGCGCCCCACGACCTGAGGACGTCGCCGGAACCGGGCGCTCGTCAGTCTCCGCTGTCACGGACGACCTCCGCGTCTCCGGTTCAGGGGGCTGCGGCACAATGACGCGTCACGACCGCATGGAAAGGTAAATGGTGCTGAGGCGAGCCAGAGTGCCCGTGGTGCTCGCGACCATCCTGCTGCTCGTTCTCCTGCTCAACAAGGCCGGGGTGCTGGCTCCGGACATCAAGCCCGAAATCTACATGGCCCCCTGGCGTGAGGCCGAGGCTTTGAGTAGAGCGTGGCGAGAGAGCCCGAAGCTGGGTGAGCCCAACTTCAACGTGGGGCTCTTCCCGGTCGCTGCGCTGGTCGGTGTCATCCAGCAGCTCGGCATCGGCGCAGACCTCTCGATGCGCCTGCTGCGTTTTGCCCTCCTGCTGCTCGGCAGCTGGGGCGCGGTCCGCTTCTACTCACTCGTCGCCGGATCGCGGGCCAGCAGGCTGGGGCGGGTGACCGTGGCGGTCCTCTACGTCGCCACCCCCTACATGGTCACGGCCGGCGACTTCCTCGCGATCGTCCTCCCTGCGGCGATGTTGCCGTGGATGGCGCTGTTCCTGCTGCGGGCGACGGTCCGGGGCGGATGGCGGTACCCGGCGGCGTCGGCGCTGGCCTTCGCCGCCATGAGCGGGATGAACGTCGCGGTCATCCCGTTGATCCAGCTCCTGTGCCTGCCTGCCCTGCTCTGGTACGCCCACACCGGGCTCGGCGCAAGCTGGCGGATGGTGCTCACCGCCGCCGCGAAGTGGGCGCTCCTCGCCGGCCTGCTCTCGGCCTACTGGCTCGTGCCGTCGTTGGCAGCCCTGGGTGCGGGAAGTCACGTGACCCAGTTCAGCGAGTCCCTCGACGGCATCGCCGCCCCGTCCTCGTTCGGCGAGGTGATGCGCGGCCTTGGACTCTGGCCGCTGTACGGACAGGACGTCGATGGTCCCTGGCAACCCGGTTTCGTCTCCTACCTGACCAACCCGCTCATCGTCGTGGCCAGCTTCTTCGCACCCATCCTGCTCGTCGCGTCCGCGCAGGTGGTACGTGGACCGTCACGCCGGCTGGCGCTGCTGCTCGTGGTCCCGGCCGCCGTCCTCATGGTCGGCGTGCACCCGGCCGACAACCCGTCGCCGTTCGGTCGAGCGTTGCTCTGGTCCTTCGAGAACGTGCCCGGCGCTGCTGCGTTCCGGACCACCAACAAGGTCGGGGCAGTGGTCCTGCTGGGGTCGGCCATGCTGGCTGGTCTCGCGGTCCCTGCGCTGGTGCGCCGCGCACGACGGATCGCACCCCGCCCCGTGATCGCCTCGGTGGCCGCCGCCGGCGTGGTGCTCGCGACCTGGCCGGCCTGGACCGGAGGTCTGTACAGCCTCCCCATGCCGGTGCCGGAGCACTGGTACGAGGCGGCTCGCGCGCTGGACCAGGGACCGGCCGATCGCAGGGTGTGGTTCGTTCCCGGGGTCGCCCAGCCCCAGTACACGTGGAGCGAGGACCGCCCGGACGATCTCAACAACGCGCTGCTGGCGCGTCCCTCGTTCGTGCGGGTCACCCTGCCCGAGTCCTCGCCGTACGGCGCGAGCCTGCTGGCCGCGGTCGACACCGGGCTCCAGGAAGGGTCATTGCCGAGCGGCACCATCTCCGCTGCGGCGCGCTACCTGGGCGTGGGCGACGTCCTCGTCCGCAACGACGTCCGATGGGACAAGGCCGGGGGGGCTCGGCCCCTGGACGTCGCCTTCGACGTGGGGTATGACCCCGGCTTGAAGTTCCGTGGAGCCTATGGCGAGCCCGGCGACGGGCTGGTGCGCACGCGCGACCAACCCGCGCTCGAGCTCGAGCTACCCCCCCTGCAGCGCTACGAGGTCAGCGACGGGAGGGATCTGGTGCGAACCGAGAGTGCCGAGGGACTCGTCCTCGTCGACGGGGACGGCTGGGCCCTGCCCTCGTCGGTTCTTGCCGGCCTGCTCCCGTCGCAGCCACCCTTCCTGCTCACGGGTGCCAGCAACCTCGAGGACCTGTCCGCTGTGCTGGGTCCACGGACCCGTCTGGTGCTCACCGACACCAACCGCCGGCGTGGGGTCGTGCCGAACCGGCTGACCGGCGCCTACGGTCCACTGGTGCCGGCCGACGCGGATCCAGGCCCGACCATCGCCCTGGAGGGCCCCGACGACCAGACGGTGCTGCGCGTCGAGGGTGCTGAGGTCACGGCCACCATGGTGGGACCGCTGTTCGGTGTGAACCCGAGCACGGCCGCCGAGAACGCCTTCGACGGTGACCCGACGACCGCGTGGACGTTCGGCGACTTCGGTCGTGCCCAGGGGCAGTCCGTCTCGGTTCGTGCCCCGCGTCCGCTGCGCGTCGACCGCATCGACCTCGACGTCCCACCGACAACCGGTCGACGGATCGCCAAGCTGCGAGTGCAGGCGGACGACGGCTCGCAGGAGGTGACCGTCCCATCGGATGGGCGTGTCTCCGCCTCGTTTCCCGGCCGCACCGCGCAGCGCCTCACCGTCACGGTGACCGGCGTCGAGGGTGAAGGTGACAACCCGGTCTCCATCGCCGAGGTTTCCGTGCCCGGGCTGCAGGTCCGGCGCGTCGCGCGGCTACCCGTGGCCACCGCGCAGGGGATGCAGGCGCTGACCGGGTCGGCGCGGGCCCGGCTGGGACAGACACCGGCCGACGTCGTCCTCAGCAGGGTCCGTGGCACCGCCGCGGTGGATGACGACGAGGAGGCGCGGCTCGACCGCGACTTCACCTCGCCCGACGCTCGCCAATACCGCATCTACGGCCTGGTCCGGCCGGACCGCGGCGCGCGGGACGACCTCCTGGACACCCTGCAAGGGGTCACCGGGGACGTCGTGGCCACCTCGTCCTCACGTGCTTTCGGCAGTCCGACCGTCCGCGCTTCCCGAGCCTTCGACGGCGACCGCAACACCGGCTGGGTGCCCGGCAGGGCGGTCGACGGGGAGTGGCTCGACGCGACGTTCGACCAGCAGCGCACCGTGTCACGGGTGGTGATCGAACAACCGGAGCAGGCGGCTACCTGGGTCTCCGAGGCGCACCTCTTCGCCGACGGTCGACAGGTGGCCACCGCCAAGCTGTCCCGTGGTCGCGTCGAGGTCGCATTCCCGCCGACGCGGGCCACCACGCTACGCCTCCAGGTGGAGGCCCACGAGGGCGGCGGCTTCCCCAACGTCAGCGAGCTCACCATCGACGGGGTCCGCGTCACAAGCGACCCGGCTGGAGCAGCCGACCGGTGTGTCCCCATCGGCACGATCGACGACCGCCCCGTGCGGGTTCGCCTCGTCGGTGGCGTCGACGGCGACGGCCCGCGCCTCGTCGCCGGGTGCGAGCCGTTGCAGCTGGGCTCGGGCGAACACCGGCTCCGCAGCCTGCCCGGATGGACCACGGACTCGCTGGTCCTGCGTGACAGCAAGGGTGAGGCCGCGGTGCCCGGCACGCAGGGACCAGATGTCACCGTCGACCGACAGTCTCCGTCGTCGTACCGGGTGCGGTCCGACTCAGCGCGGTCTCCCTACCTCCTCGTCGTGGGGCAGAACCTCAACCCGGGGTGGCGGGCCACGATGGACGGCGTCCCGCTGGGGCCGCCGGTCGTCGTGGACGGCTACGCCATGGGGTGGTGGGTTCAAGATCTCGGCCCTCACGTCTTCGAGGTCGACTACGCCCCACAGGCCGGCTCCGACGTGGCGATGGCCACCTCGGGGGGCGCACTGATCCTCGCCTCTGCCCTGCTCCTCGTCCCTGGTCGCCTGCCGGTCGCGCCGGCTTCCCCGGCCGCGCCATCAGCCGGTCACTGGACTGGCGGGGGGCGGCGGCGCCGACGGCTGCCGGCGTGGGCGGGCTGGCTCGTCTTCGTGCTCGGCTGCGGAGTCTTCGCGGGGCTTCCCGGCCTGGTCGCCGGCGGCGGCGTGGCGGTCTGGTCCCTCATCAGAGATCCTGCGCCGCGGACCCTCCTTCGGCTCTCGGTCGCCGCCATGGCGCTGGCCCCCGCGGCGTGGGTGGTCGGCAACCTCGCCCGGTGGGGCGAGGTCAGCCCGCAGCTCGTCCTAGCGAACCCCGCACCGTCGGTGCTGGTGGTGCTGTCGCTGGTACTGCTCGTCGTCGGGTCGTGGCGTGATGGCGATCCGACGGAAGGCTCTGCCCCTGCGGAGGCGGACCCCACCTCGCGTCCAGCCGGGACGCCGCCCGACTAGGCGTCGGGGCCGCGAAGTACCTCGCCCCTCCTGATCCTCCGCCCCACCGCCACGACGCTGTCGACCACGAGGGCCTCGGCCTCGACGACCGCCCGTGCCATGACGACCGAGCCGACGACGAGTGCCCCCGCCTGGACGACTGCACCGGCGCCCACCGCCGAGCCTCCAGAGACCAGCGCCCCCGGGTGCACCCGAGCGGTGGCGTCGATGTGAGCGTCCCGGCCGGAGCCCCGCACCAGGGCTCTGGACGCCCGCACCAGGGCCTCGGGGGTGCCGACGTCCTCCCACAGGGCGTTCTCCCGGTAGGCCACCACTCGCCCCTGGGCGACGAGCCGGGGCAGCACGTCCCTCTCGAGCGAGACGACCCCGTCGGGTATCGACTCGACCACCGATCGGCTCAGCACATAGCTCCCTGCGTTCACCTCGAGGCTCGGCGGCTGCGCGGTCTTCTCCAGAAAGGCCGACACCCGGCCGATCTCGTCCGCCACGACGCAGCCGAAGGGGCGCGCGTCCGGTACCCGTCGGATGTGCAGCACGGCATCCGCGATCGGAGGGTCGGCACCCAGGAAGAGCTGACGGGTGAGGTCGTGAGAGGTGAGCAGGTCGCCGTTGACGACGACCATGCGCTCGGGCAAGGAGGCCAGGACGGCGGCCGCTGCGCGCACCCCTCCACCGGTCCCCGCGGGTCGCGGTTCGGTCGAGTACCGCAGACGCACACCCCAGCGGCTCCCATCGCCCAGCACGGGCTCGAACTGGTCAGCCAGGTGGGAGGTGGCCACGACCACGTCGACCACGCCGTGAGAAGCCAGCCATCGGAGCTGGTGGGCGATGAACGGTTCCCCCGCGACCTCCAGGAGGTGCTTCGGGCGGTCCGCCGCCAGCGCGCCCATCCGTGTTCCGAGTCCGCCCGCGAGGACGATGGCAACGGTGGACGAGGTCACGTGCGGGGACGCGCCCCGACTCATCCGTCACCCTGACCGCGGTGCGAGGCGATCAGGGGCGAACCGGACGTCGTCGTGGCCGGCGGCTCCGGCTCCTGCCGAATCCCGAGCACGAGCTCGGCGACTCCGACGACCACCACGAGACTCGCTGCCACTATCGCGGCCCCGAGGACGTGGAAGGCACTGTCGCGCGCGTAGGTGAGGCAGAGGACCACTTCGAGGATCACCGCCAGCCAGGCGACCTTGACCAGAAGGTGGCGACCCTGCGCCATCTCGGCCATGACGAGGACCTGGACCAGCGCGAGGAGTGTTCCCAGCGCGAGGTAGGGGAGCAGCAGGTCCTCGGCAGCGTGGTAGGCAGACCCTCCGAGCAGGCCGATCCAGAGCTTCGGCGCCATCGCGGCCACGGTGGTGCCGACGAGACACACGCCGAGCACCAGACCGCCGGCACGCAGGATCGAGCGGCGCGATCCGGAGGTGGCCAAGGTCGGGATGAGGGCGAGGGCGAGGAACTGCGTCACCCAGATGGGCGAGCGGCCCAGCGTGGAGATCAGGGCGTACTCCCCGGACTCGACCGGCGCCAGGACGTACCGCGCAAGCACCACATCGATGGTGGTCAACGCCATCAGGACGCCGATCGCGGAGTTCGACCGGAACAGCGAACCCACGACGGCGCCCGGGGCTCCGCGTGGGGCGGACCACCGCAGGTGCGCTTCACCACGGCAGAACCACCACAGGATCGCCGCCATGACGCAGGTGGCCAGACTCACCAGCGCCAGTGCACCGGTGAGGCCGAAACCCACCACGGCGGCGGTCGTCGCAGCCAGCACCCGGCTGACTCCGATAGCGACGTAAGCGAGCGACAGGGCACCGATGCGGCCCATCCCGAGCAGTCCACCCATCAGGGCACCGTTGACGATCAAGGCGGGCAACCCGAGCGCCACGACGATGGGGGGCACCACCGAGTCGACTCGGGTGAGGTGGGCCAGGACGGGGGAGAGGGCGATGGTGAGCAGGCATCCGACAGCACCGACGAGGAGAGGCAGCCGTAGGTCGAACGCTGCGGGTCCTCGACGCGCGACCCTGCGTGCATAGAGCACCTGGAACGCGGCGGCGGGGATGGCGAGCACCAGGCCGATGCTGTTGAACGAGGAGAACCCGCCGAAGTCGGCAGGCCCGAGGGCCCGCGACAGGATGACGACGAACACATAGCTCATGGCGCTCGCCGCGGCCATGCCGAGGCCGAGCAGGGCGTCGCCGAAGGCCGTCCTGCCCAAGGGGCGTTCTCGGGAGTGACGGCTCACAACGACTCGATCCACCATGGTCACGGGTCAGGCTACCGGCAGGCACCTGGCTGGGCGGCGGATCCATCGGGTGGGACGGGACCCGGGTCATCACGTCACGCGATGATGGGGCAGGGTGAACACCGCGGTCCCGCATCGACGATGACGGTCACCGAGTCGGTGTACACACGAGAAGGAGTCAGCGGTGACCGAATCCGCGAGCCACGTCCTGGTCAGCGTCGTTGTCCCCACCCGGAACAACGAGCGGACGATCGAGGAGTGCCTCACCTCGGTCCGTCGCCAGACGCACCCGGCCATCGAGCTCATCGTCGTGGACAACAGCAGCGGCGACGCGACCTGGGCGATCGCCGAGCGGCTCGCCGACACCGTCGTGGCGGGGGGTCCCGAGCGCAGCGCCCAGCGCAACCGCGGCATCGAGCTGGCTCGAGGCGAGTGGGTCCTCTGGCTGGACAGCGACATGATCATGCCCCCCGAGACGGTCGCCGAGGCGCTGCACACGGCGGCGACGACGGGCGCGGTCGGAATCGCGTTGCCCGAACGCACCATCGGTGCCGGGTTCTGGACCGCGTGTCGCGCTCTCGAGCGGCAGTGCTACCTCGACGACCCACTGCTCCACAACCCCCGACTGATCCGCCGAGAGATCCTGACCGGGGACGGGGGCTTCGCCCTGTCGATGTCGGGGCCGGAGGACGCCGACCTGCGCCTGCGCATGCGGGCTGCCGGCGCCCGCATCGAGCTCGCGCCCGTGCTGGTCGACCACGACGAGGGCCGGTTGACCATCAGCTCGGTCATGGAGAAGCGCTACTACTACGGGCGCAGCCTGCCTGCCTTCGCGGACAGCCATGAGGGGGAGGTCACCCGACAGGGTGTGACCGTTGCCCGCTCATACCTGCGCAACTGGCGGCTCCTGGCTCACCGGCCGCTGCAGTCCGTGGGGATGCTCGGGCTGCGTGGCCTCGAGGCCGGCGCCTACGTCGTTGGCGCCCGCAGGGGCCGTAGGGACAGCGCCGGCTGACCGTCGACGGCCTGGTTCAGGGCTGCCTCGAGCTGCAGCGTGGTGTTCTCCCAGGAGAACGACCTCGCGTGCCGTCGGGCGTTGTCGCCGTACTTCTGCCGCAGGGGTGCGTCGGTGAGAAGCTGCTCGACCTGGGCCGTCATCTGGGCGACGTCGTCGGCGAGCATTCCGGTCTCGTCGTCGATGATCGACTCGGTCACACCTCCGGCGAACGAGAACGCCACAGACGGCGTCCCGTGGAGGCCCGCTTCGACGATGGTGAGCCCCCACCCCTCCTTGTGAGACGGCATGAGCACGACCCACGCCCGCGAGAGCAGGGTGCGCTTGGTGTGCTCGTCGACGAAGCCGTGGAATCGGACTCGGTCGGACACGCCGCGGGCGGTGGCGTGGGCGCGAAGCTCGTCGTCCCAGTACCCCCCGCCCACGACGTCGAGGGTGAGGTCGGGGAACCGCGGGGTCAGGTCTGCGACGACGTCGATCGCTGTCTCGAAGTGCTTGTGCGGCACGAGGCGGCCCAGCACCATCAGGCTGGGACCACTCGAGCGCTCGACGTCCGCGTAGGAGCAAAGATCCGTCGGGATGTCGTTGCCCGAGTAGGTGATCGCGATGCGGTCGAGATCGACACCAAGCGCCGCCAGGTCGCCCTGCGTTGCCTTCGACACCGTGACGTACTGGCACCGGCGGTACACGATCGGAGCCAACCGGGACTCGATGAGCCAACCGAGCCGCCCGAGGACGGGACCGAAGATGATCGGCCACTGGTCGCGGTGGACGTGGTGGACCAGGCTCACCACAGGGGCGCGGCTGACGAGGGGCGACCAGAAGGGGACCCCGTTGTGGACGTCGATGACGACGTCGACGTCGCGGCCGACCGCTCGCAGGAGCTGGAGGCCGCGCAGGTAGCAGGTCAGGCGGCCACCTCGACGCAGGATCCGGACGTCTCCGCGGTCCACGCGATGGGAGGCACCGGGGAAGGCAGCGGAGAACAGCGTCACAGTGTGGCCTCGCGCGCTGAGGATCTGCGACGTGCGCTCCACGTACACCTCGGCGCCACCCGCCTCCGGGTGGTCGCCGTCGCGCCACGTCAGGATGAGGATGCGCAACGCGCGGTGGCCGTTCGTGACCGGCTCGACGCCCACCAATGCCCCTTCCACGGACCCTGGCAGGAAGCCCCGACAGGCTCGGTTATGGTACTCGGATGGGCAGCGGAGCACGACCGAACGTGCCCCTCGGCCCCTGTGAGATCTGTTCCGGACCCACCGCTACCTGGCACCTGCGGTACGGCGGACGGGTCGATCGATGCCGCGTGTGCGGCCACGTGAGGCGCTCCCTGAGCGACGCGCCGGGCAACCACCGCGACGCCGCCTATGGCGGCGACCCGTCCATGGACTCAGTGCGCACGGCTGTCACCCATCGGGCGCTGCGCAGGGCCGGCCGGCCGGCATCGGTCTTCGAGATCGGTTTCGGCAGCGGTGCGCTGCTGCGGCGCTTCCACGACGAGGGCGCGACCATCGCTGGCGTCGACCCGGACCAGCTCGGGGTCGGGCTCGACGAAGTGGTGCGCCGGGAGGCCACCCTGTGGCGGGGCACAGTGGAGGACGTCCCCGACGGCGCTGTCGCTGCCGACCTCGTGGTGGGCGTCCACGTCATCGAGCACGTGACCGACCCGATGCTGACGGTGCACAAGGCGGCGTCGCTGCTCACCGAGAGGGGCCGGCTGGTGCTCCTCACCCCGGCCGGTGACTCGTGGGGCCTGTCGACCTTCGGTGCGGCCTGGTGGATGCTCGAGGACCCGACGCACGTCAGGTTCTTCACCGCGGAGTCACTGACCCGGATGGCGCGGGCGGCGGGTCTGACCGACATCAGGGTCGAGCGGCTGGTGGTCGACAGCCTCAGTGTCGACGTCGCTTCCCTGGTCAGGGCCGTCCGACCGCCCGGGCCGGCCGGTGCGCTTGCCAGCGGTCCGGTGCGCCTCGCCGCCCTCGCCTCCTCCCCGTTCGTCGCGGGCCTGCGGATGGTGGCTCCCCGTACCCGCGCCACGCTGTGCCTGACCGCAGATCGAGGCTCCCGGTGACCCAGAGGCGGGGCCTCCGGCGCTCGGCGCTGCTGTTCCGCAGCTTTCTCGTCGAACAGACCGATCCCGACCGCTTCTACGGCGCCCTGGCGGCCGACTCCGTCGCCACCTTGGCCGACCTCACCGAGCTCGAGGGCCGGCTCGTCCTCGACGTCGGAGCCGGCCCCCGGCAGTTCGCCCAGGCGTTCCGTGACCGCGGCGCCGTCTACGTCGCCCTTGACCACGACCTCACGGTCTCGTCGGTGGCCGACGGTGGCGTGGCAGGATCCGCCATCGCGCTACCGTTCGCGGACGGCAGCGTGGACGTCGTGTTCTCGAGCAACCTGCTGGAGCACGTTTCCGACTTCGCGCGCGTCGCCGACGAGATGGTGCGGGTGACCCGGCCCGGGGGTCTGCTGTACCTCAGCTACACCAACTGGCTGTCCCCGTGGGGGGCGCACGAGGCGTCACCGTGGCACTGGTTCGGAGCGCCGTATGCCGCGCGCCGCTACGAGCGTCGTCACGGCCATCGGCCGAAGAACCGGTTGGGAGACACCCTGTTCGAGGTCAGCATCGCGCAAGGGCTGAGGTGGGCCCGCCGGCAGCCGGACGTCGAGCTGCTCGTGGCCCGCCCGCGCTACCTGCCGGACCTGGCCCGTCACGTGCTCTCGGTCCCCGGCCTGCGTGAGGTGGCCACGTGGAACCTCCTGCTGGTGCTGCGTCGCCGACCTCGGGGTGGCTCGTCGGGTACGGTCCATGCTGCGCGGGAGGAAGGGGCCAGATGACCACGCGAGCCGCCCTGCGTGCCCGGGCGCCCCTGCGAGTGAGCTTCGCGGGCGGTGGCACCGACGTGCCGCCCTTCCCGGCCCGCGAGGGAGGTGTGGTCCTCTCCTCGACCATCAACCGGTACGCGTACGCGACCCTGCGCCCGCGGGGAGACGGCGTCATCACGGTGCGGTCGTTGGACTTCGGCGACTCCATCGACTTCGGTGTCGACGAGCCCGTCGTGTTCGACGGGCGCCTGGACCTGCCCAAGGCGGCCATTGCGCGGCTGCGCGAGTTCCGCGGGGCGCTGCCGGCCACCGGGTTCGACCTGTTCCTCCACACCAACGCCCCACCGGGGTCCGGTCTCGGGTCCTCGAGTGCGGTGGTGGTGAACGTGCTTGCACTTGTCGCTGCCCACTGCGCGATGGACCTCACCACCCACGAGCTGGCCGAGGTCGCCTGCCGGCTCGAGCGCGAGGACCTGAAGATCCCGGGCGGGCTACAGGACCAGTACGCCGCAGCGTTCGGCGGGTTCAACTTCATGGAGTTCCATGCCGAACGCGTGGTCGTCTACCCGTTGCGCATCGCGGCGCCCACCCTTCACGAGCTGGAGCACAACATGCTCCTGGCGTTCACCGGGCACCCGCGGGTCAGTGACCACATCATCGAGGACCAGGTGGCGCGCTTCGAGCACCAGGACCCCGACGCCCTCGCCGGGATGCGGGCGCAGAAGGACATTGCGCACGCGATGAAGGAGGCCTTGCTCCGCGGTGAGGTCGCCGGGTTCGGAGCCCTGCTCGGCGAGGCCTGGGCACAGAAGCAGCGCATGTCGGCCCGCATCTCCACCCCGCTCATCGACGAGGCCGTCGACGTCGCACTGGCCTCAGGGGCCCTCGGGGCGAAGGTCACCGGGGCCGGTGGTGGAGGGCACCTGCTCTTCGTGTGTGAGTTCGAGCGCAAGCACCTCGTGGCGGAGGCGCTCATCGCGTTGGGTATGACGGTGTCCGAGTTCACCTTCAGCCGTCAGGGTGTCACCACGTGGCGGGTGCCGAGCTCATGACCACGGAGCACCCCCAGGTCGCCGACCTCCATGCCCAGGCGCGCGCGGGCTGGGGCGAGCTCCTCCCGCGACTGGCCGACCCGGCCCTCGTGGCCGCCGTCGACGCAGCGGGCCGGGCGATCCTGGCCGCGCTGGCGTCGGGTCACCAGCTGCTGGTGGCGGGCAACGGGGGCAGCGCGGCGATGGCCAGCCACGTGGCGGCGGAGTTCGCCGGCAAGTGCGTCGCTGACCGCACGCCCCTCCCCGCGCTCAGCCTGGCCGAGTCCTCCACCACGGTCACGGCCGTGGCGAACGACTACGGCTTCGAGCAGGTCTTCGTCCGGGGGGTCCGGGCCTTCGGACGTCCTGGCGACGTGCTCCTGGCGATGTCGACCAGCGGCACCTCCCCGAACGTCCTGGCAGCCCTCGAGGTGGCCCGTGGCCTCGGGCTCACGACGATCCTGCTCACCGGCGCGGCCCCGGTGCCTGCCGAGCTGGCGGACCACGTGCTGCGGGTGCCGAGCAGCTACACGCCCCGGGTCCAGGAGGTGCACCTGCTGTGGTCGCACGCCTGGTGCGAGGCCGTGGACGTGGCATGGGCCGGCCCGCGCTGATCGCCCCCCCGGCTCCCGGCGCCCCCTGGGACATCGTCTTCCTCGACCGGGACGGCACGCTGAACGTGCGCGTCGAGGGGTATGTCGACGACGCCGAGCGGCTCGAGCTCCTTCCCGGGGCGGCGTCGGCGGTGGCGGCCCTCAACCGCGCCGGATGCCGTGTCGTCCTCGTGACGAACCAGCGTGGACTGGCGACGCGACGCCTGACGTGGTCGCAGTGGACCGCGGTGACCGCGCGCCTCGAGGAGCTGCTGGCAGCGGCGAGCGCCCACCTCGACCGGATCGAGGTGTGTCCGCATGACGAAGGGACCTGTGACTGCCGCAAGCCCGGCACCGGCATGTTCCTGTCGGCGCTGGCCGCGGCGCCGTGGGCCGACCGGGCACGGTGCGCGATGGTCGGGGACAGGCCGACCGATGTGGCGCCGGCGCTGGAGCTGGGGATGCACACGGTGCTGCTCGGCGAGGACGCCGACTCGCTGGCCGACGCCGTGGACCGGCTGCTCGCTGCGCCGGGTGGTCAGTAGGGGTCGTAGGGGGAGTGGTGCCCCAGGGCCCTGGTCAGTCGCCGCAGCCGCAGCCGCAGCGTGACCTTGACCGCCAGGTTCCGGACCCACCACGGGAGCTCGCGCAGGATGCGAGCCCGGTCGGCCGCGCTCGACGGACTGCGTCGGAAGAGCGCCAGGGACCCGGCTCGTCCCTCGTACCGAAGCTGGCCGCCGGACAGCACGTCAGCGAGCACACCGAGGGTGACCCCCACTGACGAGAAGCAGTCGTGCACCAGCACGGCACCACCGGGCGCGACGTGGTCGGCCCAGCGCAGGTCGTCGCGCACTGTCCACAGGTCGTGCTTGCCGTCGACGAAGAGCAGGTCCAGGCGCCTCGTCCAGCCCGGCCGCGCCGTCGTCGAGTACTCGGCGACGTGGTCGACCACGTCGGCCATCCCGCTCGCCGTGATGTGCGCCTCGAACAGGCTCCTCGTGCGAGGGTCCCCGAACTTCCAGTCGTCCACGAACGGGTCGACGGCCACGACGCGGCCACCGCTCTCGGCGACCGCCGAGGCCAGGACGATGGTGCTACGGCCCTGGTAGCTGCCGATCTCGAGCACAGTCGAGTCCGGCCCGAGGGTGCGTGCCTCGTGCCAGAGCAGGAGACCCTGCTCGCGGGTGAGCCAGCCCTGCGCCCTGGACGCCTGTGCCCAAGCGGACTCGAAGGTGCTGACGGCGGGGCGCATGACCTACCTCGGGCGACGGGGGAGCGGGGACCGACGCATTGTCGCACCGAGCCGCTCCGGCGCCTCCCACGGCCGCGGATACCCTGAGGCCCGGCCTACCAGGAGAGGGAGACGGCGTGCTCGAACGTGGTGCCGGTACGCCTTGTCGGGGAAGGCACGCGCTGCTGGTGCGTGCCGTCCCAGCCGTCGTCTCGGCCCTGGTGGCCGCGGTCGTCCTCGGCCCGGCACTCGGGCGGGGCGTCGTGCTGGCCTACGACCTCGCGTGGTCGCCCGATGCCCGGCTCACCCCGTTCACGCTGGGGACGAGCACTCCGGCCCCGCGCGCCGTGCCGAGCGACGCCGCGGGCGTGGTGCTCGGGTGGCTGGTCGGGGCCGGCGTTGCCCAGTCACTGGTGCTGTGGGGGATCCTGGTGCTGGCCGGCGTCGGGGCGGCCCGGCTGGCCCGGGTCCTCGCACCGGGTGTCGGTGCCGCGGGCGCTTCGGCGGCGGCGGTCGCTGCCATCTGGAACCCGTTCGTGCTCGAGCGGCTCGTCGCGGGCCAGTGGACGGTGCTGCTCGGGTTCGCCGCCGTGCCCCACCTGATGGTGGCGTGCCTGCGGGTGCGGCGCGGGGAGGTGCCCACCTGGGCACCGGCCGTGGGTCTGGCGGCCTGCGGGGTCGGCGGGGCCAACACCCTCGTCATCGGCGCACTCACGGTGGCCGGCGTGCTCGGCTCGTGGCGTCCCCGGTGGTCCGCCCTAGGGCTCGCCGCGGCATCCACGCTGGGTGTCTCGGCCGTCTGGGCGTTGCCGGCCGTCACCGCCGGAGTCACCTCGTCCACCGCCGGGGTGGCGGCGTTCGCCGCGCGGGCCGACACCCCATTGGGCGTGCTCGGGTCGCTGTTGAGCGGGGGCGCGTTCTGGAACCCGGCCTCGCACCCGGCATCCCGCGACGTGCTGGTGCTGGCCCTGGGTGCGTTGCTGTTGGCCGCGGTCACCGTGACCGCGGCGGTCCGCGCGGCGCATCGCCAGCAGTCGCTCGCCCTCCTGGTGCCCGGGGTGCTCGGGCTGCTGCTGGCCTGGCTGAGTGCGCTCGACCCCTTCGGGACGTGGACCTTCCTGGTCGTGCACGTGCCGGGCGGCGGGGTGCTGCGCGACGCCCAGAAGCTCTTGGCGCCCTGGGTCGTGCTGGCGTCGGCCGGCGCAGGCCTGCTCGTGCACGCGCTCCTGGGCAGGCGGGTCGTCGGCCCGGCGCTGGCCGTGCTCATCGCGGTGCTGCCGGTGGCCCTGCTGCCCTCCCTGGCCTGGGGGGTCGGCGGCCGCGTCACTGCGGTAGAGGTGCCGGCCGACCTGCGCTCGACCGCGACGATGCTGTCCGGGGAGCCGGAGGGCGCCGTCGGCCTGCTGCCGTGGTCGCAGTACCGCAGGTACGCCTGGAACGGCGCGCGTGTCTCGCTCACCCTGGTGCCGAGGATGGTCGACCAGCGGGTCGTGCTGAACGACGGCCTGCCGCTGGCCGACGGTGAGGTGCCCGGTGAGGACCCCGCCGCTCGGGCGGTCGGGGTGCGGATCGCCGGGGGGACCCCACCGGTGCAGGCCCTCGCCGAGGAAGGGGTGCACTGGGTGCTGGTGGAGAAGCGGACCGGCCTGCCCGACCCCCTCGTCGGGGGTGGCCTTCCCCCCGGGGCCAGGGTCGTCTCGGACGGGCCGGCCGTCATGCTGGTCCAGCTCGCAACGCCGGGCCGGGCCGGCGGCACCGGTTCTCCGGCGGCGTCGGTGTGGGGCTGGGTCGTGACATCCGTCACCTGGGTCGTGGCCGTCGGGTGTGTCGTCGCCAAGGGGCTGCGGAGGCGCCGTGCCGGACTGGTACAGTCCGCGGCATGCCTATCGGAATCGGATCGCTAGTGTCGTTGGGCGTCGGCATCGTGCTGGGGCTCGTCGCCATCTTCGGCGGAGTCTCGTTGATCACCCCCAAGGCGAACCCCGCGTCGGCATCCGACCAGATCGTCCAGTACGACGCCCCCTGATCCACACCGCGTTGTGGGGCCCCGGTCGGTGACCGGGGCCTTCTGCATGCCCGGGCCCTCTCGCTCGCCGCGTCGACAGCGCCTCGGGAGCCGTCAGCGGCCCGCTTCGCGCAGCAGCAGCCGCTCCCACGCATCGACGCAGTCCTCCCAGCGGAAGCGCGACACCCAACGGCGCGCCAAACGGCTCATCCGCTCGCGCCGCGCGTCGTCGAGGAGCAGCGACTCCAGCGTCCGCGCGAACGCCTCGACCTCGGTCTCGCCGGCGGGCGGGTCGACGAGCAGTCCGGTCTCCCCGTCGAGGATGGAGTCGGCCGGGCCTCCGGCAGACCTGAACGCGACGGTGGGGGTGCCGTGCACCCCGGCCTCGACGACGACCAGCCCCCAGCCCTCCTTCAGGCTCGGCATCACGTGCACCCATGCCTGCGCGAGCAGGCGGTGCTTCTCCGTCTCGGACACGTGGCCGTGCAGCGTCACGTCGTCCTCGAGACCGAGGGCGGCCACGTGCTCGCGCAGCTGGGGCTCCCACCAGCCGGTCCCGGCGACGTCGAGGTGCAGACCCGGCACCCGGTCCCGCAGGGCCGCCACGGCGTCGAGGGCGATCTCGACCCGCTTCTGCGGCACCAGCCGTCCGAGCAGGACGACCCGCGGGCCGGGTGAGCGCTCGGCGTCCGCGTCGGCGACGGCATCGGTGCCGTTGTGGATGATGGTGACCCGCTCGCGGTCGACGCCCAGGGCGACCAGCTCGCGCATCGTCGAGTCGCTGACGGCCACGTAGCTGGTGCGCCCGTAGACCCGCGGCGCCAGCTGCGACTCCACCCACCAGCCGAAGCGGGCGGTGCGTGGCCCGAAGACGACCGGCCACTGCTCCCGGTGCACGTGGTGCACGAGGTTGACGACGGGGGAGCGGGTGACGAGAGGAGACAGGTAGGGCACCCCGTTCTGCACGTCGACGACGACGTCGTGGCTCGACGCGGCGTGGGCGCCGAGCGCCCGCGGGTAGATCGAGTAGTGCCCGCCCCGGCGCACGTAGTGCACCCCTGCCACCGTCTCCTCCGGCAGGGCACCGGGATAGGCAGCGGTGCGGAACGTCACGTCGTGCCCTCGGGCGGCGAGCCCCTCCGCGACCGTCACGAGGTATCTCTCCGAGCCACCCGCCTCCGGATGCTGGAGGTCGCGCCAGTTGAGCATGAGGACGCGCAGGGCCATGTCACCTCGACGTTCAGGGGGTGGGCACGGCACCCCAGACTGGCTGGCTACCATGCGCCAATGCGACGCGAGCCGACGAGAACGTACCGCACGCTCGTCGTCCCGGTCCGCACGGGCGGGGCTGTCTGCCGGGCGCCGGTCACTCGCGGGACGCGCGTTCGGCGCCCTCACGGGTGTCGATGACCGACGCCGTCCGCGGGGTCCGGCCACGGCTCGCGGCGGCCCTGATGCTGGTGTGGGCGGTGGCCTGGTCGGTGCCGGCCGGGCGCATCGCCGAGGACACCAAGAACGACCTCTACGTGGCGCCGTGGCGGCTGCTGTCGCGGGCCACCCACCTGTGGGACCCGCAGGTCACCTGGGGCGTCCTGCAGAACCAGGGCTACGGCTACCTCTTCCCGATGGGGCCTTTCTTCGGGCTGGTCGGGGAGGTCGTGCCGGTCTGGGTGGCCCAGCGGCTCTGGTGGAGCCTGCTGCTCACCGTCGGCCTGCTCGCGACCTACGCTCTGCTGGCCGCCCTGCGGGTCGGCGGCCCCACGGCCGGGGTGCTCGGTGCGCTCGCCTACACCCTCAGCCCGCGGGTGCTGTCGACCATCGGCGGCCTTTCCGCGGAGGCACTGCCCGTGCTCCTCGCCCCGGCCATCCTGCTGCCCGTCGTGCTCGCCACCCAGGGCCGCATCGGGCCGCGCCGGGCCGCCGCGCTGTCCGGCATCGCCGTGCTCTGCTGTGGTGGGGTGAACGCCACCGCCACGATCCTCGCCGCCGTGCCCGCCGGCATCTGGCTGCTGACCCGGCGGCGGTGGTGGAGTTCCCCGACCACGTGGTGGTGGACCGCCGCGATGCTGGCCGCGAGCGCCTGGTGGCTCGGGCCGCTCGTCGTGCTGGGCCGGTACTCGCCCCCGTTCCTCGACTGGATCGAGCGCAGCGCCGACGTCGTCCGCGAGATCGACCTGCTCGACGTCGCACGCGGCACGACGCACTGGCTCGAGTTCGTGGTCACCTCGGGCGGCGAGTGGTGGCCGGCGGGGTATGCCGTGGCCACCGGCCCGCTGCTCATCGTCACCACTTCGCTGGTCGCCGGGGCGGCGCTCTCCGGGCTGGCCCTGCGCGGGCTGCCCGAGCGGCGCTTCCTCCTCGCGACGCTGGCCGTGGGGGTGTTCGCGCTCGCGGTCGCCCACACCGGGCCGGTGTCGTCGCCGCTCGCCCCGACCGCCCAGGCCCTCCTCGACGGGCCGCTGGTGGCGTTCCGCAACATCCACAAGGCCGACCCGCTGGTGCGGCTGCCGCTGGCCGTCGCGCTCGCCCACGCCCTCGACCGCTTCGTGCGCGCCCTCGCCGGACACCGCCTCGCCGTGCAGGTGCCCGCCTGGGGAGCGGTCGCGCTGGTCGTCGTTGTGGCCGTGTCGCCGGGGCTCTCCGGTGCGATCGCGCCGCGGGGCACGTTCTCCGACATGGCCCGCCAGTGGAAGCAGGCCGGAGCCTGGCTCTCGGCACGCGCCGACGACGGCCGCGCACTCGTCGTGCCGGCCGCGAGCTTCGGCGAGTATGAGTGGGGCCGCACCATCGACGAGCCGATCCGCCCTCTGTCGAGCGCCGACTACGCCGTGCGGGATGCCGTGCCGCTCACCCCCGCCGGCACGATCCGGGTGCTCGACGCGGTGGAGCAGCGCCTGCAGGCCGGGCGCGACGTCGGCGGGGCGGTCGACGTGCTGCGCCGCACCGGGGTCCGCTACCTCGTGCTGCGCAACGACCTCGACACGGCATCCGCCGGGCAGCCGTCGGTCGCCTATGCCCGCTCCGCCATCCGGTCGACGCCCGGCATCGAGCTGGCCAGGGGCTTCGGGCTGACCCGCCTCGACGCCAGCGGCGAGCGGGTCTTCCCCGTCGAGGTCTACGACCTCGGCCCGGCCGCGCCCCTTGCGGTCACCGAGCCGGTCGCCGACGTCGTCGCCGTGTCCGGCGGGCCCGAAGACCTCCTGCCGGTGGCGGATGCCGGCTTCCCGGGTCTCGCGGTGCTCGACGGCGACCGGGTCGCGGGCGTCGACCCGGGGCATCGCGTGGTCACCGACGGCTACCGGGCGCGCGAGCGCTGGTTCGGCGCGACGCGGGGGAGGGACACCTCGTCGACGCTGACCGCAGGCGAGCTGGCCGGCACCCGCGACTACCGCCCGTGGGACGACCTGGGGCGGCACTCGGTCACGGCCTTCACCGGCATCTCAGGGGTCGAGGCCAGCTCGTCGTTGGCCACCGACCTCACCCTGGCCGGGCTGCGGCCCGCCGACCGCCCCGCCGCGGTGCTCGACGGGGACCCCACGACGGCCTGGGTCACCCAGTTCGACCCGGCACCGACGCTCACGGTGCGGCTCGACCACGCCCAGCAGCTACCCACCGTGCGGGTCCGGGTGCTCACGGACAAGGACCGGCATCCCGGCCTCGGCGTGCCCGACCGCCTTGCGGTGCGCACCGACGCGGGGGAGGTGCGAGCCGACGTCCCGGCATCCGGGCTGGTCGAGGTGGCGCTCCCCGACGGCCTGACCGAGTCCGTGTCGGTCGAGGTGCTCGACACCGACGAGGGCGACCCCGCCTCCGTGCTCACCGGCCTGGTGGCCCTCGACCTGCCCGGCCTCGCCGTCACCGAGTCGGTCGTCGCGCCGCACGACCGGGCCGAGCCCGCCGGCACGGTGCTGCTCTCCGGGGGCATTCCGGGGTCCGACGCCTGCGTGCACCCCGAGCGCGACGTCGTCTGCTTCGGCGACGGCGGTCGCGACCCCGAGGGTGGCGCCGTGCTCTCCCGCCGGTTCACCGCCGCGGGCGGCGGGCAGTACACCGCCACCGGCACGCTCGACGTGTCGCGCTGGACCGACACCGTTGCGGGCTTGGCCACCCCGGGGGTCGAGGTGACCGCGAGCAGCAGCCGCACGACCGCCGTCGCGGCCCGGCCCGAGGCCGTCGTCGACGGCGACGAGCGCACCGCGTGGAGCCCCGCCCCGGAGGACACCTCACCCACGCTCACGGTGACCCTCGACGAGCCGGCCGACGTGCAGGCTGTCACGCTCGACGCCCGGCGGGGCTGGATGAAGCGCTACCGCCCCTTCGTGCGCGTGCGTCTCGACGGCCGGGAGCAGCTGGTGCGTGCCTCGGCGGACGGCCGGCTGGCGGTGCAGGGCAACGGTGTTCGTACGATCGCCGTGACGATGCTGCCGCTGCCCGGGCGCAACCGGCTCGCTGGAGCAGCCCTTGAGGTCGAGGAGCTGACCCTCGCCGGGCACGACTTCCCTCGCCCCGCGGCACGGGTCACCCGGCCGTGCGGTGCCGGGCCCATGCTGGAGGTCGACGGCACCGAGGTGCCGACCCGGGTCGACGGGCCCCGCTCGGCGCTGTGGGGCCAGGGCGACCTGGCGTGGGCCGCCTGTGCCCGCGCTCGGCTCGCGCCGGGGCCGACCCACGACGTCGTGGTGCGCGGGGACGAGGCGTTCCGTCCTGCCGCTGTGCGGCTGCGGTCCAGCGCGCCCGGTGCTCCGGCATCCGGTTCCAGCGCCTTGACCCCCGTGCCGCTGACCACCGACTCGCCCACCCACCTCACCGGCCCGGTGGTCGCCGGCCCGCAGCGGCTGCTGGCGCTGGCGATGAACTCCAATGCCGGTTGGCAGGCCACGCTCGACGGTGCCCCGCTGTCGCCGGTGGTCGTCGACGGGTTCCGCCAGGGCTTCGTGCTCCCCGACGGTGCCGGCGGCACGGTCGACGTCACCTTCTCGCCGGATGCCCCCTACCGCCTCGCCCTCGGCGTCGGGCTCGTGCTGGCGCTCCTGCTGCTACTCGCGGCCGTGCTGCCCGACCGCTCGCGGCGGGCGGACCAGCCGGCCGGCGAGCCCGGCACGGCACCCCGCTTCCTGCTGGTGGCGGCCGGCACGCTGCTGTTCGCGCTGGTCGTTGCGGGGCCCTGGGCGGCCCTCACCGCCGGCCTGGTGCTGGCCGGGCTGCGCCTGCGGCGCACGGATGCCGACCGGCCCGTGGCGCTGGCGGTCGTCGTGCTCATCGGGGCCGCCGGTGTGCTGGTGGCGTCCACCAGCCCGGCGGGCCGCACTCAGCCGTGGGTTGAGGCGACCGTCACCCTCGCCGTCATCGCGGCAGGAGTGCTCGCCGGTGCGGCACCCGTCGGGCCGCCCAGCGCATCGCGGGGCGCTCGACGAGCACGTGGCTCAGCCACGCCAGGAACAGGCTGAGCGGCAGGCCGACGGCGAGCAGGGGGACGATGCCACCGGCGAACACCCGTGCGCCCGTCAGGGCGTACAGCCCGGTGAACACGGGCAGGTGCCACAGGAACAACCCGTACGACACGGTGCCGACGTTTCGCGCCGGCCGACAGGCCAGCGCCGCGCTGTAGGCGTCGTCGCGGCCGAGTACGAGCGGTGCGAGCAGCAGGCCCGCCACGGCCGTGGACAGCGCCATCCGGGCCGACAGCTGCACGCCGGCCACCGGCCCCAGGGTCAGCAGCCCGGCGACGGGTGTCGTCGCCAGCACGAACGCGGCACCCGCCAGCACGAGGCAGCCCACGCTGTCGCGGGCGAGCCGTCGTGGGGCCCTCGACCACCGGCTCTCGGGTCTCAGGAGCAGCTCGGCCAGCACCATCCCGACGGCGAAGTTCGGCCACCGGGCCGGCAGCCAACGCTCGACCAGCACGTCCTGGCCGATCGTGCCCGCGGTGACGCACGCGAGGGCCACCATCGTCAGCACCGCGCTGGCGACGAGCAGCAGCACCGGGAGGTCGGGGTCGCGGCGCCGGGCGCGCTCCAGGAGCCAGACGACCAGGGGCAGCACGAGGTAGAAGGACAGCTCGGTCGGGATGCTCCAGGACTGCGAGAACGCGTCGATGTCGGCGCCGGGAAGGTAGGTCTGCAGGGTGAATGCCTGGGCCACCGCCGTCCGCACCGGCGGCTGCGCGACGGCGATGACCACGGCCAGCGTCACCCAGTAGGCGGGGAGCACGCGCGCCGCCCGGCGCACGGCGTACGCCTTCACGTCGGTGCGCCCGTCGCGGGCGTCGGAGACCAGCCGGAAGTGCAGGAGGAAGCCGGACAGGGCGAAGAAGATGGCGACGCCGAAGTCGCCCCGGCCGGCCAGCTGCCCCGCCAGGCCACCGTTGATGGTGAATCCGCTCAGGTATGCCGCGTGCGTGGCGACGACCAGCAGCGCGGCCACCGCACGCAGCCCGTCGAGCGCGGGGAGACGGGCGGTCATGGGTCGCACCCTAGGCGACCCGATGCCCAAGGAGGTCCGGCTCGCGGACCTGTGGCGGCCGACACGCACGACGGAAGCAGATAACCATGGTCGGCATGCTCTACCGGCTGGTAGGGTCACCGCGATCGTCACACCGGACAAAGGGCAAGGGTGCCATGCGCAGAACCGTCGGTTTCGTCCTCCTCGGGCTCGCCGGGTTCCTGGTCACGGCGGCGATTCTCGCGCTGGTGTGGGTCCCCGGACAGGTCAAGAAGACCCCGCTCGACGCCAACGTCACCACGAAGCTCACCGGCAACGCGTCCGTGCTGCCCACGGGTGCCGGCTCTGCGGTCAAGGCCATCCAGCGCACCGTCGCGGACGGGGCCGCCTCCACGTCCGACGTCGTGGTCTTCGACAACTTCTCCTGCCTCGTGCAGGACCCCGACGGCACCACCCCTGACTGCGTCGACGACACCGACCCCGACAACCGGCTCGTCACGGCCGACACCGACCACTTCGCGACCGACCGGGTCACGGCCCTGGCCGTCAACGACGAGAAGTACGTGGGCGTCAACGCCGTGCCGCACGAGGGGCTGGTCAACAAGTTCCCCTTCGGCGTCGAGCAGAAGACCTATCCCTTCTGGGACGGGGTCGTCGGCCGTGCGGTCGACGCCACGTTCCAGGGCGCCGAGGACATCGACGGTCTGCCCACCTACAAGTTCACCGTGGTCCTCACCGAGGAGCCGGCCGAGATCAGCGACGGTGTCTCCGGCACCTACTCCGACGACCTCACGATGTGGATCGACCAGGGCACCGGCTCGATCATCGACCAGACCGACAAGCAGGTGCGCAAGCTCGACGACGGCACGCCCGTGCTCGACCTCGAGCTGAGCTTCACCGACGACACCGTCGCCGAGAACGTCAAGACCGCCAAGGCCAACAACTCGCAGCTGTCCCTGGTGGCCTCGGCGCCTCTCGTCCTGGGGCTCCTCGGGCTGCTCGCCGGGGCCGGCGGCGCGTTCCTGGCATTCGCCGCCCGGCGCGACGAAGAGCCCGACGCCACCACGACCGACGAACAGCCCGCGAACATCGGCCTATGACACGTGCCGTCGTCACGGGCGGCGCCGGGTTTCTGGGCTCGCACCTGTGCGAGGCGCTGCTCGCCCGTGGTGACGAGGTCGTCTGCCTCGACAACTTCCTCACCGGGTCCCCCGACAACGTCGCGCACCTGACGCCCAACCCCGGGTTCCGCCTGGTGCGCTCGGACGTCACCGACTACCTCCACGTCGGGGGGCCGGTCGACGTCGTGCTGCACTTCGCCAGCCCCGCGTCGCCCGTCGACTACCTCAAGCTCCCGATCGAGACCTTGAAGGTCGGCTCGATCGGCACCTTGCACGCCCTGGGCCTGGCCCGCGAGAAGGACGCGCGGTTCGTTCTCGCCTCCACCTCCGAGGTCTACGGCGACCCCGAGGTGCACCCCCAGCCGGAGACCTACTGGGGCAACGTCAACCCGGTCGGGCCGCGCGGTGTCTACGACGAGGCGAAGCGCTTCGCCGAGGCGATCACCCTGGCCTACCGCAACGCCCACGACGTCGACACCGGCATCGTGCGCATCTTCAACACGTTCGGGCCGCGGATGCGGCCCGACGACGGACGCGCCATCCCCACCTTCATTCGACAGGCATTGCGCGGCCACTCCCTGACCGTCGCCGGCGACGGCACGCAGACCAGGTCGATCTGTTACGTCGACGACCTCGTGGCCGGCATCCTCGCCCTGGTCGGCAGCGGCCAACCCGGGCCGGTCAACATCGGCAACCCGCACGAGCTGTCGATGCTGGACCTGGCGCACTGGGTCATCGAGCTGGCCGGGTCGTCGTCGACGATCGAGCACATCGAGCGCCCCGTCGACGACCCCTCGGTGCGCCGGCCCGACACTACGCTGGCCGAGACGGTGCTGGGGTGGAAACCCGAGGTCGCGATCGAGGACGGGTTGCTGCGCACCATCGAGTGGTTCCGCCGGCACCCTGAGCTGGTCTGAGCCAGGCGCCCGGGGTGCCGGCGGTCGGTCAGGCCGACGAGGGAGCCGGCAGCTTCCGCCTGCCGCCGGGGCCGTCCCCGTCGGCATCCGCCGCGGTCAGCGGCTGGGCGATGCTCTCGAGCGACTGGCCCTCGGCCTTGACGCCGAGGAACGCGGCGACGATGCCGCCGGCCACCATGAGCGCCGCACCGATGAAGTAGCCGATGGCCAGCACGGTGACGTCCTTGCTCTCCGAGGCGCTGTCGATGAGCCTGCCGAACAGCAGCGGGCCGCTGATGCCGCCGACCGCGGTGCCGACGGCATAGAAGAACGCGATGCACAGCGCCCGGGTCTCGAGCGGGAACACCTCGCTGGCGGTCAGGTAGGCGGCGCTGGCCCCGGCCGAGGCGAAGAAGAAGATGACGCAGCCGAAGATCGTCAACGTGGTCGCGTTCAGCCCACCGATGACGACACCGGCGATCGCCAGCAGCGTCCCGGACAGGATGTAGGTGCCGCTGATCATCCGCACCCGGCCCACCGTGTCGAACAACCGGCTGAGCAGCAGGGCGCCGACGAAGTTGCTCACCGCGAAGATGGCGAGGTACCAGCCGGTCTGCTCCACTGCGAAGAACGTGGTGAGGCTGTCGCCGTAGGTGAAGAAGAACGCGTTGTACAGGAACGCCTGGCCGACGAACAGCGAGAAGCACAAGATGGTGCGCTTCGGGTAGAGCGTGATGACGGTGCGGGCGATCTCGCCGATGCCGATGGTGCGCCGCTGCCGGATGGTGATCGCCTCGTCCTCGATGTCGGGGAGCCCGCCGGGTGTCTCGTCGTCGACGGTCTTCTCATCGACGTCACGATCGTCTCGGCCTCGCCCTCGCGGCCGTGGATGAACAGCCAGCGGGGGCTCTCGGGCACGTGCCGCCGCACGAGCAGCACGCCGATGGCGAGGATGCCGCCGAGCCCGAACGCGAGCCGCCAGCCGATCCCCGGGTCGACCACCGACGGGTCCAGTAGTGGGATGGTGAGCAGCGAGCCCAAGGTGGCCCCCACCCAGAACGAGCCGTTGATGGCCACGTCGACCCGGCCGCGGTGCGCCTTGGGGATCAGCTCGTCGATGGCGGAGTTGATCGCCGCGTACTCGCCGCCGATTCCCATGCCGGTGACCGTGCGGGCGACGAAGTACCAGAGCGGCCCGGGGGCGAACGCGGTGGCCACGGTGGCCACGGTGTAGACCCCCAGGGTGATGAGGAAGAGCTTCTTGCGTCCGTACCGGTCGGTCAGCTGCCCGAAGAACAGGGCCCCGATGCAGGCACCGGCCACGTAGAGGGCACCGGCCAGGCCGATGTCGGCGCTGCTCATGCCGAGCCCGGTGTCGGCGGACTTCAGCGCGTCGGACATGGAGCCGACGATGGTGACCTCGAGGCCGTCGAGGATCCAGACGGTTCCGAGCCCGATCACGACCATCCAGTGCCATCGGCCCCAGGGCAGCCGGTCCAACCTCGCCGGTATGTCAGTGGTGATGCGGCCTGTCTCGACGTCTGACGACATCGTCCCCTCCTCGCCTCGGCATCGGCACCGACGCTGGTGCCGCGGAGCAAGGTACGCCCGGGAGAACCGCCTGCGGGGGTTGCGGAGCAGGTGCTTTCAGGGGCGGTCGGCGACGACGATCGCCGTCCCGGGAAGCAGCCGTCCCCGCAGCGGCGACCACCCGCCCCACGACTGCTCGTTGCGCGCCGGCCACTCCGGCTCGACGAGGTCGACCAGCACCAGACCGGCCGCCACGACCTGCCGCACGAGGTCACCCAGGGTGCGGTGGTGCTCGGCGTACGTGACCACCCCGGCCGCGCTCTCGACGTAGGGCGTGCGGTCGAAGTAGGAGGTGGTGGCGGTCAACCCGTTGGGCCCCGGGTCGTCGGGGAACGCCCACCGCACCGGGTGCGACGTCGAGAAGGCGAACCGACCGCCCGGCCGTAGCACCCGGGTCGCCTCGGCCAGCACCGCGCCGCTGTCCGCGACGAACGGCACGACGCCGTACGCCGTGAAGACCCGGTCGACGCTCGCGTCGGCCAGCGGCAGCGCCAGCCCGTCGCACTGCAGCAACGGCAGCCGCCCCCGCATCCCCGGACGTGGGTGAAGATCCTCGGCGGCACGGCGATCTTCACCCACGTTCGCGGATGCCGTGCCCTCGATCCGGCGCGCGGTGCGCAGCATCCCCATCGACAGGTCGCTCGCCACCACCTGCACGTCGTGGTGGCGTGCCAGCCACCGCGAGCACTGCGCCGCGCCCGACCCGATCTCGAGCACCGTCATCCCGTCGCGCACCGCGAGCAGGTCGAGCTCGGCCTCGGTCCACCCCTCCGGCCCCCACACGAACTCGCTGTCGCCGAGGAAGGCGCCGTGCTCGGCGTAGTAGTCCTCGGCCTCGCCGTCCCACCACGACCGGTTCGCCGACCGGGTCTCGTCACCGTCGACCGGCCACCGTCCGGCGGCGTCGACCGGCGGACCGTCCCCCGGCGTCACGCGAGGTCCGGCCGTGAGCCCGGCCACGGCATCCGGAACGTTTTGCCCCGCATGTGCACGCACGAGTACGCTGGCCCAGCACCCGTGTGACCGTTTGCGGTCCCGTGTGCGCGCACACCTTCCACTCGATTCCATCTGTCCACATCGGAGTTCCTACTACATGACTGCCACTACGGTCGCCTCGACCGCCCCTCAGATCGCCATCAACGACATCGGCTCTGAGGAAGACCTTCTCGCCGCCATCGACGCGACGATCAAGCACTTCAACGACGGCGACATCGTCGCCGGTCGCATCGTCAAGGTCGACCGCGACGAGGTCCTGCTCGACATCGGCTACAAGACCGAGGGCGTCATCCCCTCGCGCGAGCTGTCCATCAAGCACGACGTCGACCCCAACGACGTCGTCGCCGTGGGCGACGAGGTCGAGGCCCTGGTCCTCCAGAAGGAGGACAAGGAGGGTCGTCTCATCCTGTCCAAGAAGCGCGCCCAGTACGAGCGCGCCTGGGGCACGATCGAGAAGATCAAGGAGGAGGACGGCGTCGTCACCGGCACCGTCATCGAGGTCGTCAAGGGTGGCCTCATCCTCGACATCGGCCTGCGCGGCTTCCTGCCCGCCTCGCTCGTCGAGATGCGCCGGGTCCGCGACCTCCAGCCGTACGTCGGCAAGGAGATCGAGGCCAAGATCATCGAGCTCGACAAGAACCGCAACAACGTGGTCCTGTCGCGCCGGGCCTGGCTCGAGCAGACCCAGTCCGAGGTGCGCACCACCTTCCTCAAGGAGCTCGGCAAGGGCCAGGTCCGCACCGGTGTCGTGTCGTCGATCGTCAACTTCGGAGCGTTCGTCGACCTCGGCGGCGTCGACGGTCTCGTCCACGTCTCCGAGCTGTCCTGGAAGCACATCGACCACCCGTCCGAGGTCGTCGAGGTCGGTGACGAGGTCACCGTCGAGGTGCTCGACGTCGACATGGACCGTGAGCGTGTCTCCCTGTCGCTGAAGGCGACCCAGGAGGACCCGTGGCAGCACTTCGCCCGCACCCACGCCATCGGGCAGGTCGTGCCGGGCAAGGTCACCAAGCTCGTCCCGTTCGGTGCGTTCGTGCGCGTCGACGACGGCATCGAGGGCCTGGTGCACATCTCCGAGCTGGCCGAGCGTCACGTCGAGCTGCCCGAGCAGGTCGTCACCGTCGGCACCGACATCTTCGTCAAGGTCATCGACATCGACCTCGAGCGTCGCCGCATCTCGCTGTCGCTGAAGCAGGCCAACGAGGACGGCGCCAACCAGGTCGAGTTCGACCCGACCCTCTACGGCATGGCCGCCGAGTACGACGAGAAGGGGGACTACAAGTACCCCGAGGGCTTCGACCCCGAGACCAACGAGTGGCTCGAGGGCTTCGAGAAGCAGCGCGAGACCTGGGAGAAGCAGTACGCCGAGGCGCACTCGCGCTGGGAGGCGCACCGCGCCCAGGTCGAGGCCTTCGCCAAGGCCGACGCCGACGCCGCGGGTGGCAGCAACGAGACCTCGTACTCGTCCGAGACCGGTGCGACCCCGGCCGGTGACGACGACGAGGGCAGCGCGCCCCGCCCGCCGGCCCCGGCGTCCGAGGGCACGCTGGCCTCCGACGAGGCGCTCGCCGCGCTGCGCGAGAAGCTCACCGGCAACTGACGCGCGCCGGCACCCGTTCGCGGATGCCGGTTCGCACCGCCGAGGCCCGGTCACCCCACGAGGTGGCCGGGCCTCGGCGCGTTCGCGGACCGTCCGTTCGAGGGGACCCGGCCCGGTTAGGGTCGTGGTGTGCCGTTCACCGTGAGCCATGTCGCCGCGGTGCTGCCCGTGGTGGGGCGCTCGGAGCGGCTCCCGGCCGCGGCCCTGGTCATCGGCTCGATGACGCCGGACTACCCGTGGTTCCTCACCCGCGGCCGCACGTCCCAGCTGAGCCACAGCCCGCTGGGGCTGGTGACGGTCGACCTGGCCGTGGGGCTCCTGGCGTTCGGGCTGTGGCGGCTGTGGGCGCAGCGGCCCGCGCGCGACCTGCTGCCGCGGTCGGTGGGGGAGCGGCTGCCGCAGCCTCCGGGGGTGGCTCTTCGCGACCTGCCCTGGGCCGCGCTCGCGGTGGTGCTGGGAGCGCTGACCCACGTCGTCTGGGACTCGTTCACCCACGCCGGTCGCTGGGGCGTCGAGGTGGTGCCGTGGCTGCACACCGAGCACCTCGGCCTGCCCGGCTACAAGTGGGCCCAGTTCGCCAGCGGGCTGCTGGGACTGGCTGCGCTGTTCATCTGGTGCCGGCGTCGCCTGGCCGACACGGCGCCCGACGGCGAGGGCCTGCGCAGCACGAGCGGCGACCGCCGGGTGGCCTGGGTGCTGGTGACCACGGGTGCGCTCGTCGGGGTGGTCTTCGGCCTGTTGCACAACGACGGTTCCCTCGAGTCGGCGCTGTACCGCGGGGCCACCGCGGGCGGCGAGGGGCTGGCCCTCGGCGCGGTGGTGGCGTGGGTGCTGTGGTGGGTTCGGGCGGCACGCCCCGCCCAGGTGACGAGCCGCCGCGGGTAGCGCTTCCCGCTGGCCTGCGTCCACTCGCACCTGCACTGCCCCGTCACCGTGCCATCGGGTCGAGGGGCTGTGGGGGACCCCACAGAGTTTCCCGAACACCCGGAACCCGGTCCAGGGCTGGCGGTACGGTTCGCTCGTCGTAGGTTGGTCCGTCCCGGTTGAAGGTGCTCGATGGTGCGCACGCGTTTGGTCCGGTCCCTGTCGGTAGTCGTGACCGGGGTGCTGCTCGGACTCGCCGGGCCGGTTGCTCTCGCGTCCTCCAGCGTCGTCTCCGGGCCGGCGGCGGCATCAGTGGTGGCCGGCAGCTTCGTGTCGGTGGGTCCGGCGCGGGTGCTGGACACGCGCAAGGGCGTCGGTGCCCCGGCGGCCCGGGTCGCGGCCAGGGCCACGCTGCACCTGCCGGTGCTGGGTCAGGGTGGGGTGCCGGTGTCGGGGGTTGCTGCGGTGGTGCTGAACGTGACGGTGGTGGCGCCGGGCGGGTCGGGGTTCCTGACTGCCTCCCCTGATGGCGCGCCGCGGCCGGTGGTGTCGAACCTGAACTTCGTGGCGGGTCAGACGGTGCCGAACCTGGTCGTGGTGCCGGTCGGGGCGAACGGCAAGGTGGCGCTGTACAACGGCTCTGGGGGCAGCGCCGACGTGCTGGCCGACGTTGCCGGCTACTACCTGTCGGGTAGCGCGGCTGTCCCGGGTGCGTTCGTGTCGGTGGGTCCGGCGCGGGTGCTGGACACGCGCAAGGGCGTCGGTGCCCCGGCGGCCCGGGTCGCGGCCAGGGCCACGCTGCACCTGCCGGTGCTGGGTCAGGGTGGGGTGCCGGTGTCGGGGGTTGCTGCGGTGGTGCTGAACGTGACGGTGGTGGCGCCGGGCGGGTCGGGGTTCCTGACTGCCTCCCCTGATGGCGCGCCGCGGCCGGTGGTGTCGAACCTGAACTTCGTGGCGGGTCAGACGGTGCCGAACCTGGTCGTGGTGCCGGTCGGGGCGAACGGCAAGGTGGCGCTGTACAACGGCTCTGGGGGCAGCGCCGACCTGCTGGCCGACGTTGCCGGCTACTACCTGTCGGGTAGCGCGGCTGTCCCGGGTGCGTTCGTGTCGGTGGGTCCGGCGCGGGTGCTGGACACGCGCAAGGGCGTCGGTGCCCCGGCGGCCCGGGTCGCGGCCAGGGCCACGCTGCACCTGCCGGTGCTGGGTCAGGGTGGGGTGCCGGTGTCGGGGGTTGCTGCGGTGGTGCTGAACGTGACGGTGGTGGCGCCGGGCGGGTCGGGGTTCCTGACTGCCTCCCCTGATGGCGCGCCGCGGCCGGTGGTGTCGAACCTGAACTTCGTGGCGGGTCAGACGGTGCCGAACCTGGTCGTGGTGCCGGTCGGTGCCAACGGCAAGGCCGCGCTGTACAACGGCTCTGGGGGCAGCACCGACGTGCTGGCCGACGTTGCCGGCTACTACCTCGACGCCTCGCCCATGGCGAGCGTCGACCTCGGCCCGACGATGTACCCGCGGCCCGATGCCACCGTGACCGACTTCGTGGTGTCGTGCCCGTCGGACGGCGTCAGCGCCACCGTCACGGTCGACGCGGGCGGTTCCGTCGCCCTCGACGGCCGGCCCGCCCTGACCACGTCTGCCAGCGTGCCCCTCTCGCTCGCACCGGGGCAGGCGCTGCACTGGACCCTGTCACTGCCGGGACGGGCCGATGTGCAGCAGACGGCCCGCTGCCTACCGGCCGACTTCCCCGCTCGACAGGTCACCCGTACGGGCGCTCCTGCCAGCGAGTGGTACGTGCTCTCACCCACCCTGGGTAGCGGCGCGCCGGCGCTCGGCAACCCGCTCTACGTGGTCGTCGCCGATGACCACGGCACTCCGGTCTGGTGGCGCTCGACGACGACCCATCGTCCGGCTGACGCCAAGGTGGCCCCCGGGAACGGTGGCCTGATGTGGGGCGAGGCCGGAATCTTCTACGCGCTGGACGCGGTCTACCACCGGAGCGCCTGGGACGGCACCGAGAGCGCCCTCATCGGCCTGGGCGGTCACATCGACCAGCACGACCTGGTGCCAGCGGCGGAGGGCGGGTGGTACGCCATCCGCTACGTGCCACGTGACTGCGCGGGCACCGGTGGCGACTGCACCGACATGACGGCCTTCGGCGGCGCGGTCTCCGCCACGGTGGTCGACTGCGAGGTCGTGCGGCTCGACACGTCAGGCGCGGTGGTGTGGACGTGGAAGACTCGCGACCACCTCGCGTTCGCAGAGTGGAGCGACCTCACGCCGGCCTCACACGTGAATCTCGCCCACCTCACCATCAACGGCCAGGACACCTGGGACGTCGTCCACCTCAACTCGGTGGAGGATGACGGGGACGGCCTGATCATCTCCTCACGCCACCTCGACGCCGTCTACCGGATCAACAAGTCCGACGGATCGGTCGACTGGAAGCTGGGCGGGACCCCGACAGCGCGCAGCCTGTCGGTCCTCGGCGCGGACCGCGACCCGTTCCTGAACTCTCAGCACGACGCCCGGCGCCTTTCCAACGGGCACATCACCGTGTTCGACAACGGGAGCGAAGGCTTCCGGGTGCCCCGGGTGCTCGAGCTCGACATCGACACGATGAACCGCACGGCCTCGATCGTGCGGTCGGTGTCGGACGCGAACACCACGTTCTCGTCGTGCTGCGGCAGCACCCGCGCCGTGGCCGGCGGCGGGTTCGTCACCGCGTGGGGCGGGACCGGCCTGTTCACCGAGACGAATGCTGCGGGGCAGCCGGTGCTCTCCGTGGACTTCGGCTCGGTCTTCAGCTACCGCGTGGTGCCGGTCGCGCCGGGCGTGGTGTCGCGATCGGCGCTCCAGTCCGGAATGGACTCCATGCATCCCCGTCCGACGGGCGGCTGATCCGGCCCGCAGCCGAGGTCACCAGCCGCTGCGGGTAGCGTGCCCGACATGGCACGCAGCATCGCGACCAGTACGACAGTCGACCTCGACGGGCTGCTCGGCTTCATCCGCCCCCGGCACGCGATGGTGCTGATGACGACCCGGTCCGACGGCCGGCCGCAGGCCTCGCCGGTCACCGGCGGGGTCGACCCGCAGGGCCGCATCGTCATCTCGACCTACCCCGAGCGCGCCAAGACGGCCAACGCCCGCCGCGAGCCGCGGGTCAGCGTGCTGGTGCTCTCCGACGACTTCGGCGGGGCCTGGGTGCAGGTCGACGGCGAGTGCGAGGTCATCGACCCGCCGCACTCGGTCGAGCCGCTCGTGGAGTACTTCCGGTGCATCTCGGGCGAGCACCCCGACTGGGACGAGTACCGGCGCGCCATGGTCGAGCAGGGAAAGTCGCTCCTGCGGGTCACCCCGACCCGCTGGGGTCCGGTCGCCACCGGCGGCTTCCCGGCGCGCCTCGTGGACCCGGGAGCCTGAGCGAGCGGGCCCGCGCGCTAGGGTCGCCGACATGCTGCGCGTGGGCCTCACCGGGGGAATCGGGTCCGGCAAGTCGACCGTGTCGGCCCTGCTGGCGTCGTTGGGCGCCGTGGTGGTCGACGCGGATGCCGTGGCGCGCGAGGTCGTCGAGCCCGGCACCCCGGCCCTCGCTGCGGTGGCGCAGCGCTTCGGCGACGACGTGCTGGCTGCGGACGGTGGCCTCGACCGCCCGGCCCTGGGCCGGGTGGTCTTCGGCGACCCGACCGCATTGCGCGACCTCGAGGCGCTCACCCACCCGGCGATCTGGGCACGGACCGCCCAGATCATCGACGACGCCGGCCCGGACGCCGTCGTCGTGCACGACATGCCCCTGCTCGTCGAGAAGGGGATGGGTGCCGAGTACCACCTCGTCGTCGTCGTGGGCGCCGCCGAGGAGGTGCGGGTCCGCCGCCTCGTCGAGCAGCGGGGGATGCCGGAGGCCGACGCCCGGGCCCGGATCGCCGCCCAGGCCGACGACGACGCACGCCGCGCCGCGGCCGACGTGTGGCTCGACAACGAGGCGACCACCGAAGCGCTGCGCGCCTCGGTGCTGCGGCTCTGGCACGAGCGGGTCGAGCCGTTCGAGCTCAACCTGCGGCACGGCATCCGGTCACGCCTGTCGCACCCGACGCTGTCGGCGCCCGAACCGCAGTGGCCGGTGCAGGCCGCCCGCCTGCTGGCCCGCATCCGCCACGCCGTGGGCGACGCGGCGGTGACCCTCGACCACATCGGCTCCACCGCCGTGCCGGGGCTGGTCGCCAAGGATGTCATCGACCTGCAGGTGGGGGTCGCCGCGCTCGACGACGCCGACGACCCCGGCTTCGTGGCGTCGATGGACGCCGCCGGCTTCGTGAGGATGCCGGGCGACTGGGACGACAACGGCCACGGCGGCCCGAGCTGGCCCAAGCGGTTCCACGGCTCGTGCGACCCCGGCCGGGTGGCCCACGTGCATGTGCGCGAGGTGCGTTCGCCGGGGTGGGAGTGGGCGTTGAGGTTCCGTGACTGGCTGCGGGCGGATGCCGTCGAGCGCGCCGCCTACGCGACGATGAAGACCGAGCTCGCGACCCGCATGGCCTCGACCGAGGCGTACGCCGAGGCCAAGGAGCCGTGGTTCGACGCCGCCGACGAGCGGGTCCTGGCCTGGGGCGAGCACACCGGCTGGCGGCCCGCGACGGCCTGAGGACGGCAGCACGTGGGCCCACCGGCCCGTGCTCGGCACACGGACCCCGGGTGCGCGGTCGGGATCAGGGGGCCGGCGGGAGGTCGTCGACCACCCGGGCTCCGATCTCGAGCAGGGTGTCGACGAAGAGGTCGAGGTCGCTGTCGCGGGTGCGGTGGTTGCTGATCGCCACCCGCACGGCGAGCGAGTCGTGGATGACCGTGTCGCTGACGATGGCCACGCCGCTCTCGTGGATGCGCAGCACGAGCTCGGTGTTGACGGCGTCGAGGTGCTCGGGCGGCACCCCGCGCGGGGCGTAGCGCAGGCAGACGACGTCGCAGCCCACCGGGGCGAGGCGCTCGAGGTCGGGGTGTGCGTCGACGCGGTCGGCCAGTGCGCGGGCCTGGGCGATGTTGCGGTCCATGACCCGTCCGAAGGCGTCGGCCCCGTAGGCCTTGAGCGCCATCCAGACCCGCAGCGCCCGGAACCCGCGCGACAGCGCGATGCCGTACTCGTTGAACCACACCTCGCTGCCGGCCAGCCCGCGGGTGGCGTGCTTCAGGTAGCGGGGCACCACCGAGAAGGTGGCGCGGTGCACCGCCTCGTCGCGCACCAGCGCGAGCCCGACATCGATCGGCGACTGCATCCACTTGTGCAGGTCGAGCGCGAGGGAGTCGGCGCGCGCGAGGCCGCGCACGGTATCCGGGGTGGAGCTGAGCGCCAGGAAGCCACCGATGGCACCGTCGACGTGCACCCACAGGCCCTCGCGCTCGGCGAGGTCGGCGATCGCCTCGACGTCGTCGATCGACCCGGTGTTGATCGTGCCCACCGTCGCCACCACGGCCAGCGGCTCGATGCCGGCGGCCCGGTCGGAAGCCACCGCCCCGGCCAGCGCGTCGACGTCCATCGTGAAGTCATCGCGCACGGGAACGATGCGCAGCGAGCTCTCGCCGAGCCCGAGCAGCTCGACCGACTTGCGGTGGCAGCTGTGCACCTCGCTGGAGGCGTAGACCGCGAACCGGCGACCGCCGGGGATGCCGTCGGTGCGCACCTCCGGCCCGATGCGGGCGGTGCGGGCCACGGCGAGCCCGACGAGGTTGGCCTCCGAGGCGCCGGTGACGAGCAGGCCGCTCGCCGACGTGGGGTAGCCGGCGGCCTCGGCGCACCAGCGCACGACCTGCTGCTCGACGAGCACCGGTGCATGGTCGGCGCCGCCCAGATTGGGGTTGAGCACGCTGGCGAGCAGGTCGGCGAGGTTGCCGACCGGGTTGCCCGGGCCCATGTACCAGCCCCAGAACCGGGGGTGGTCGTTGCCCATCGAGTAGGGCGCGACGGTGCGCCGGAAGTCGTCGTACGCGGCCTCGAGGCCCTCGGGCGCGCGGGGGAGGGGACCGTCGAAGGCCGAGCGCACGGCATCCGGCATCGGCTGCCACACCGGCTGCTCGCGGCGCCCGACGATGTGGTCGAACGAGTCGTCGAGCATCCGGTGCGCGAGCGTGCGGAACGCGTCCCAGTCGGCCGGGTCGAGGGTCGCGTCGACGGCGGCGGCGGCGTCGTCGTCGTTGTCGTCGTTGTCGTTGTCGTTGTCGTGGGCCGGGGGGTCGGACAACGGTGCCATGGTCGCGAGCCTGCCACCGGTTGCCGACATCGACCAGAGGATTCGGTCGTTCGTGGGCGGCGGTCTCTGTGCCGGTTGGGTCAAGAGCGGCGCCGGCACCGGTCACGGACCCTCTGTCAGTGGCCGCGTCTAGACTCGTCGCATCACCTCACAAAGAGGTTAGATCGGTTGGGGGACAACCAGATCGGGGAGGAGGTTGGAGCGTGAAGCCAAGTACTACGGATGCCGCCCCAGCCCTCCGCGGGTCCGATGCGGCATCCGAGCTGGTTGTGGTCGCGGCTACCAAGCCGATCTCGGAGGCGCAGACCGCGGCATCCGAGCTCGGCGGCGCCGGTGATGTCCTCGCGGACCTGACCCGACGTCTCGAGCACTCCCAGGGAACCGAGCACTCCCAGGGAACAGCGGGAGGGACCAGGGCCGAGTGGGCCGAGCTGGTCGTCCAGAGCCAGCGCGTGGTCAACACGGCAACGGCTCTGCAGAACCTCGCGATCACCCGCCTTGCCGCCATCGAGGACGACCTGCTCGACGACGGGAGCGTGGTCGAGTCAGTCCGGGCGCCGGGCCACATCGCCCTGGACGCACCCGACGTGGTGGTTGGTGCCCTGGGTGTGTCGCACAACCACGCGGAGCAGCGGGTGTCACTCGCCGTGCGACTCACGGTGCCCGATGACGAGCAGGCGGGGGTGGGTGCCGGGCTCGGTGGGCTGCACGCCGCGATGGCCGACGGGGTGCTCGATGCCTATCGAGCATCGGTGGTGGCCGACGAGCTGGCGGAGGCGCCACCCGAGGTGGCTGCTGCCGTCGTACACGTACTCGTGCCGTACCTCGGGCTCGAGCCGCCGGCCGCGCTGCGGAGCCGTTGTCGCCGGGCCCTCGCCCGGATCAGCCCCGACCTGCTGGTCCAGCAGGCCAGGCGGGCGCGCGAGCGGTGCGGTTTGCGTCGCTGGGTGCAGGAGCCCGGCGTCGACCGGTGGGAGGGCACCTTCCCGAGCGAACGCGCCGCCGAGGGCTGGGCGGCCGTCGACGGGCTCGCGCAGCGCTACGTGGCGCAGGGCCGCTGTGCCAGCGTCGAGGCCGCCCGCGGCGAGGCGCTGATGGACCTCATCCGGGGGCGGGCCACGATCGACGTCCAGCTGCTCGTGACCGTGCCGGCCGAGGTGGTGGATGACGACGGCGACGGCACGCGGGCCGAGGCGAAGCTTGACAGCCCTCTGCACGACGACGCGCCCGACGATGATCGGCCTGACGAGGCGGTGCCCGAGTCTGGCGGGGACGCCGACCTGGTACCTGGCGCCATGCCTCGCCATGACGCTGATGGCGCTCCGGTGACCCGATCAGCAGACGCGGCCGGCAGGGTGGGAGCGGCGACCGGCGGGAATGGCGAGAGTCACGGCGTGCTCGACATCGTGGGCGGCCAGGACGACCTGGTGGAGGTCACCGGCCCCTTCCCGGGTGGCCCGGTGCTGGTGAGCCGCAGGTGGGTCACGTCGCTGGTGCGCTCAGCTCGCCGGCCACCGAACGACCGGGGCGAGCCGCCGACCGCTAGGCCACCGAACGACGAGCTCGAGCAGCCGACCGCCGAGCCACCGAACGACTGGGGCGAATGGCCGCGGATCGAGCCGAAAGTCCACTTGCGGGTCGAGTTGTGCCACGCGCACACCGGTTCACTGCTCGGTGCGGGGGTTCCCGGCAGCCGTAGCTACCGCCCGGGTCGTCGCGTCGCCGCACTCGTCCGCGCCCGCGACGGCCGGTGCCGGTTCCCCGGCTGCTCGGTGGCCGCGCGGTTCTGCGACCTCGACCACGTCAGACCATGGCCGCACGGGGTTACCGAGCCGGCGAACCTCATGTGCCTGTGCCGTCGACACCACCGGATCAAGCAACGACTCAACTGGTGGGTGCGGCTCCTGCCTGACGGTCGGGCGGTGTGGACCGACCCCACCGGCCGGGTCCGTACGTCCTGGCCGCGCGACCTCCTGACGGCCGTCGTGCTGAGCGGATCCGTGACCTCGCCCCTGCTCTGCGAGCGACCGGCATCAGGTGGCACCGAGGGAGTGGAGCGCCCGAACATCTCCACGTGGAGCGTCTGGGAGACGCTCCTGGAGGTCCGTGTCGAGCACCTCCCGGGTGCCGCGGGTGCGCTGCTGACACCGGTTCGCGGCGGCCCAGTGCCCAAGGCATCGGCGAGGGGGCGGCCTGGCCCGAGCCTGTGCTGGCCGGCGCGCGGCCGGTTCCACTACGCCGATGACCGGCGGGCGCACGTGCGCGTTCCTTCTCGGGCTCCCCGCTCGTCATCGGTCAGATCCACGGCAGACATAGACCCGCCACCGTTCTGAGCGCCGGCTACTGGGGACCGCGCAGCCGACGGCCTGCTGGTCCAGTGCTGTGGCCCAGCTGGTGGTGGTCCCAGCGCTGGGCGGTGGGGTCGCGGGTCGCGGGCCGAAGTTGCGCGATGATTCTGACTCCGGTGACCGTTGCCGAGCACCCGATGTTCGGTGGCGCGGTCGTTGCCGCGATCCTAGGGTCGAACCATGACGCGCCCGTGCAAGGTCGGTGTCCAGCTGCCCGAGGTCGAGCGGTTCGTGCCGTGGCCCGAGTACCTCGACCTCGCCCGCCGCGCCGAGGCCGTGGGGTTCGACTCGGTCTGGGTGGGCGACCACCTGCTCTACGACCTCCCTGACGGCTCGACCCGCGGACCCTACGAGTCATGGACCACCCTCGCCGCCATCGCCGCGGTGACCGAACGGGTCGAGCTCGGGCCGCTGGTCGCGTCGACCAGCTTCCATGCCCCGACGATGCTTGCGAAGCAGGCGGCCACCGTCGACGCCATCTCCGGGGGGCGGCTGATCGTCGGGCTCGGGGCCGGTTGGAACCGGCGCGAGTACGACGCGTTCGGGTTCGCCTACGACCGCCGCGTGTCCCGCTTCGAGGAGGCACTGGCGATCATCGTGCCGCTGCTCCGGGAAGGGCGCGCCACCTTCCACGGCCAGTTCTACGACGTCGACGACTGCGTGCTCGACCCGCGGCCGGCGCGTCCGGGTGGCCCGCCGGTCATGCTCGGCTCCAACAGCCCGCGGATGCTCGCCATCGGGCTGCCGGTGGTCGACTCGTGGAACGTCTGGTGGAGCATCTACGACAACTCCGTCGACCGCTTCGCGCAGGTCAAGGCGCAGGTCGATGAAGCCACCCCGCACGGGCCCGGCGTCGCGGCGACGGCTGCGGTGCTGGTGACCCTTCCCGGCGGTCGGGGACGCCTGATGGGCGAGCACTACGACACCGACGTCACCACCGTCACGCCCGACGACCTGGCCGACCACGTGCGCGGCCTCGCCGCCGCGGGCGCGAGCCACCTGCAGCTCGTGCTCGACCCCATCACCGCCGACTCGATCGACGCCGTCGGGCAGGTGCTCGCCGATCTCGACGGCTGATCCGCTGACAGCTTCGACCGCCGAACCACTGACTCGGATGCCGGCGCGCTGACCCCTGTCGGTGGCGCGGCATACCGTAGGGGGATGCGTCCGACCACCGACCTCCAGCGCCGCCTGGCCCCCTTCGAGGTCGTCTCCGACTTCGAGCCCGCCGGCGACCAGCCGACGGCCATCGCCGACCTCGCCAAGAGGGTCCGGGCGGGGGAGCAGGACACCGTGCTGCTCGGCGCCACCGGCACCGGCAAGTCCGCCACCACCGCCTGGCTCGTCGAGCAGGTGCAGCGCCCGACCCTCGTCATGGCCCCCAACAAGACCCTCGCGGCCCAGCTCGCCAACGAGTTCCGCGAGCTGCTGCCGCACAACGCCGTCGAGTACTTCGTCAGCTACTACGACTACTTCCAGCCAGAGGCTTACATCCCGCAGACCGACACCTACATCGAGAAGGACTCCTCGATCAACGACGAGGTCGAGCGGCTGCGGCACAGCGCCACCAACAGCCTGCTCACCCGTCGCGACGTCATCGTGGTGGCCTCGGTCTCGTGCATCTACGGCCTCGGCACGCCGCAGGAGTACGTCGACCGGATGGTGCGGCTGCGGGTCGGCGACGAGATCCAGCGCGACGACCTGCTGCGCCGGTTCGTGCAGATGCAGTACACCCGCAACGACCTCGCCTTCACCCGGGGCACCTTCCGGGTGCGCGGTGACACCGTCGAGATCATCCCGATGTACGAGGAGCTCGCGGTCCGCATCGAGTTCTTCGGCGACGAGGTCGAGGCGGTCTACACGCTCAACCCGCTCACCGGCGAGGTCGTGCACGAGGAGACGGAGATGTACGTCTTCCCTGCCTCGCACTACGTCGCCGGGCCGCAGCGGATGGAGCGCGCGATCGCGGGCATCGAGGCCGAGCTCGAGGAGCAGCTGGCGCTGTTCGAGAAGCAGGGCAAGCTGCTCGAGGCCCAGCGGCTGCGCATGCGCACCACCTACGACATCGAGATGATGCGCCAGGTCGGGTCGTGCTCCGGCATCGAGAACTACTCGATGCACATCGACGGCCGCTCGCCCGGCACCGCCCCCAACTGCCTGCTCGACTACTTCCCCGAGGACTTCCTCCTCGTCATCGACGAGTCCCACGTCACGGTGCCGCAGATCGGCGCGATGTACGAGGGCGACGCCTCGCGCAAGCGCAGCCTCGTCGACCACGGCTTCCGGCTGCCCTCGGCAATGGACAACCGCCCGCTGAAGTGGGAGGAGTTCCTCGAGCGCGTCGGCCAGACCGTCTACCTCTCGGCCACCCCAGGCCCCTACGAGCTGGCCAAGGCGAGCGGTGTGGTCGAGCAGATCATCCGCCCCACCGGCCTGATCGACCCCGAGATCATCCTCAAACCCACCAAGGGCCAGATCGACGACCTCCTGCACGAGATCCGCACCCGCGCCGACAAGAACGAGCGGGTCCTGGTCACCACCCTCACCAAGAAGATGGCGGAGGACCTCACCGACTACCTCCTCGACAAGGGCGTCCGGGTCCGCTACCTGCACTCCGACATCGACACCCTGCGCCGCGTCGAGCTGCTGCGCGAGCTGCGGCTGGGCGAGTACGACGTGCTCGTCGGCATCAACCTGCTCCGCGAGGGCCTCGACCTGCCCGAGGTATCGCTCGTCGCCATCCTCGACGCCGACAAGGAGGGCTTCCTGCGCAGTGCGCGCTCGCTCATCCAGACCATCGGCCGGGCCGCCCGCAACGTCTCCGGGCAGGTGCACATGTACGCCGACAAGATCACCCCGTCGATGGCCGAGGCCGTCGAGGAGACCAGCCGGCGCCGTGAGAAGCAGATCGCCTACAACCTCGAGCGGGGTCTCGACCCCCAGCCGCTGCGCAAGAGGATCGCCGACATCACCGACATGCTCAACCGCGAGGACGCCGACACCGAGGAGCTGCTCGGCTCCGGTCGGGCCCGGTCGCGCGGCAAGAGCGACGGCGGTCGGGGCGGTCGTGGTGCGGCCGCCGCCGACATCTCGCTCGGTGCCCGCCGCGCCGAGCCGGTGGCGGCCAGCGACCTCGCCGGCCTCATCCAGGAGCTCACGGCCCAGATGCACCAGGCGGCCGGCGACCTGCACTTCGAGCTCGCGGCCCGCATCCGCGACGAGATCGGCGACCTGAAGAAGGAGCTGCGCCAGATGAGCGAGGCCACCAGGTGACCGACCGCCCGGATGCCGTGGCGTCCGGTCCGTCCGGCCGGTGGGCCGAGCACGCCCTCGCCAAGCCGGGCGCCTGGGCCGACCAGCCCTGGGAGGGTGACCACGTGGCGAAGGTGGGGGAGAAGATCTTCTGCTTCCTGGGCTCGCAGTCGATCGGGGTCAAGTGCGGGAGGCGGGCCGAAGCCGACGAGTGGCTGGCCGAGTTCCCCGACGACGCCTCCGTCATGCCCTACATCGGCCGGCACGGCTGGAACACCCTGCGGGTCGGGGGTGCGATCCCCGACGCCGCGCTGCGCGAGGCGGTCGACACCTCCTACGACCTGGTCGTGGCGACCCTGCCGAGGTCGCGGCGACCTCCCGGCTGACGACTCCGTCGCGTGGGAACGGGCGTCTGTCCGACGCTCGGTAGAGTGCTGCCGGTGACCCTCGCGATCGTGCCGACCGCCACCGAGTCCCTGAACCTCGACCCGTGGGTGTGGTGGGTGACCATCGGGGTGGCCGTCGCGGTGCTCGCCTTCGACGTCGTGTGGATCGCCCGCAACCCGCACCGGCCCTCGAACCGCGAGACCGGCGTCGCGCTGGCCTTCTACGTCGGCGCGGCCATCGCCTTCGGCCTCGCCATGTGGTACTTCGCCGGCGGCCAGCTCGCCGGGGAGTTCTTCGCCGGCTGGCTCACCGAGTACTCGCTGTCCATCGACAACCTGTTCATCTTCATCCTGATCATGGCGAAGTTCGCCGTCCCCGAGAAGCTGCAGCAGTTCGCCCTGATGGTCGGCATCGTCATCGCGATCGTGCTGCGCGGCCTGTTCATCTGGCTCGGTGCCGCCGCGATCGAGCGGTTCAGCTGGGTGTTCTACATCTTCGGTGCCTTCCTCATCTACACGGCGGTCAAGCTGGTCAGGGGTGGCGAGACCGACGACGACGAGTTCCAGGAGAACCGCTTCATGAAGTTCGTGGAGTCCCGGTTCTCGGCCACGAAGGAGTACGAAGGCACCAAGCTCTTCAGCCGTCGGAACGGCAAGCGGCTCGCCACACCGCTGTTCTTCGTGATCATCGCGTTGGGAACCACCGACCTGCTGTTCGCCCTGGACTCCATCCCGGCGATCTACGGGCTGACCCGCGAGCCCTACATCGTGCTGACGGCGAACCTGTTCGCCCTGATGGGGCTGAGGCAGCTCTACTTCCTGATCGGAGGCCTGCTCACGAAGCTGGTCTACCTGAGCATCGGCCTGGCCGTGCTGCTGGCCTTCATCGGCGTCAAGCTGCTGCTGCACGCCCTGCACACCAACGAGCTGCCCTTCGTCAACGGCGGCGAGAACGTGCCGGTCCCCGAGATCCCGATCTGGATGTCGCTGGCTGCGATCGTGCTGATCCTGGGCACGACGACGGTGCTCAGCCTGATGAAGACCCGGCGCGACGGGCGCGCGACCGTGGAGCCCTGAGCCGTTCGGCCGCGGCGGCCTCAGGCTCCGGCCGACTGCGCCGGGTCCTTGCGCGCCCCCAGACCCAGCACCAGTGCCGAGGCGGCGACGACCAGCCCCATCCCGAGCAGCTGGGTCGGGGTCAGCCGCTGCCCCAGCACGACCAGCCCGGCCAGGGCCGCGGCCGCCGGTTCGAGGCTGAGCAGGATGCCGAACACCTTGGCCGACAGCCGCCGCAGCGCGAGCAGCTCGAGGGAGTACGGCAGCACCGACGACATCACCGCGATGCCCAGGCCCTTCACCAGCGTCTCGGGGCTCCACAGCGGCACGCTGCCGATGCCCAGCGGCAGGGTCACCACGGTGGCGACGACCATCGCCAGGGCCAGCCCCTCCAGGCGCGGGAACTGGGCGCCGGTTCGTCCGGACAGCACGATGTAGGCGGCCCAGAAGGCGCCGGCCGCCAGGGCCAGGGCGATGCCCACCCACTCGAGCTCGTCCAGCGGGGTGCTCAACGCCTGCGAGATGAGCACCACGCCCAGGCCCGCGGCGGCGACGGCCACGGCATCCACCCACCGCCGCGACAGCACGGCGGCCAGGGTGAGCGGCCCGATGAACTCGATCGTGACGGCCACCCCGATCGGCAGGTGCGCCAGCGAGCTGTAGAAGGTGAAGTTCATCAGCCCAAGTGCGACCCCGAAGGCGATGACGGTGCGCCAGGCCCGGGCCGAGTGCCCACGCCACCGTGGCCGCACCACGGCGAGCAGGATCAGCGTCGCGAACAGCAGCCGGATGACGACCGAGCCGCCTGCGCCGATGACCGGCACGAGGGTGGCCGCCAGCGCCCCGCCGAACTGCACCGAGACGATGCCCGCCAGCACCAGGACCGGCGCAGGCACCCGGTCGGCGGCTGACGTCACCGCGTCAGGCTAGCCACTGGCATCCCGCCCGGCGGATGGACGGTCGGCCGGCAAGACGGACCGGGTTCGGGCCGGTGCGCGACAAGGATGTCAGTGGGTCCACCGGGCGGTCGACAGCGCCCGCCTCGAGGTCTGCGGCCGAGCCGTCACCAGCCGCGCTCGCGCCACTCCTGCAGGTGCGGGCGTTCGGCGCCGATCGTGGAGTCGTCGCCGTGGCCGGGGTAGAACCAGGTGTCGTCGTCGTAGGTGCCGAAGATGCGCTCGACCACGTCGGCGTAGAGCGAGTCGAAGCTCTGGCCCGGGTTCTTGGTGTTGCCCACGCCGCCCGGGAAGAGCGAGTCGCCGGTGAACAGGTGCGTGACCCCGTCGGGGTCGGCCCACGACAGCGCCACCGAACCGGGGGTGTGCCCCCGCAGGTGGACGACGTCGAGCTCGAGCTCACCGACCCTCACCAGGTCGCCGTGCCGCAGCCGCACGTCGGGCGCGACGGGGAGGGCGTCGGCATCGTCGGACCCGGCATACGTCGTGGCGCCGGTGGTACGGGCGACCTCCTCGAGCGCCCGCACGTGGTCCCAGTGCTGGTGGGTTGTGACGAGGTGGTCGAGCCGGCCGGTGCCCTCGCGCACCAGCAGCTGGCAGCGGTGCGGGTCGTCGGCGGCGTCGATGAGCAGCTGCTCGCCGGTGGCCGTGCAGGTGATCAGGTAGACGTTGTTGTGCATCTCGCTGACCGACATCTTGCGGATCGTCGCTCGGTCGAGCCGGCGCAGGTCGGTCGGGCCGCCGGGGATCACGTGTCCGGTGTAGCTCATCGTCACCGTCCTTCGGGGAGTCGGGGCAGGGGATCGCCGGTCAGCCCGGCCGTGAGGCCGCGGCCGAGCCAGCCCAGCAGGTCGGCGCGCGTGCCGTGGACGGATGTCGTGCCGGCGCCCACCACCCACTCCTCGCCGTCGGGAGTGCGCAGCGTGAGGTCGGGCGGGGGGTCGGCGGCCCGCAGCCGGCGCACCTCTTCGGCGAGCAGGACCTGCTGCACCTGCGGGTCGACGTCGCCGAAGCCGAAGCCGCCCAAGAGGTCGACGTGGTGGAAGACGAGCTCGCGCAGCCGCATGAAGGGAATGTTCTTGGCCTTGATGAGGAACTGCCCCGGTGTCCGCTCCAGGCGCACCTCCGCCTGCTCCCGGGTGAGGCGAGGGAGCACCTCGGCCAGCGCCCGAGCCGAGCGGTCGACGTCGTCGACCAGCGTTTCGGCGGGGCGTGCGGCCCCGGCCTCGATGTCGTCATCGCGGGACTGCGGGCTGGCGTACATCGGCTCGCCGGTGCCGTCGACGGCCGAGCGCACCAGGGCGCCCAGGCCGTCGGCGTTGCGGGCCACGTGGGTCAGCACGTGGCCCCGGGTCCACCCCTCGCACAGCGACGGGGCACCCACGTCGTCGAGCGACCGCGCGGTGCCCAGGAGGGCGGCGGTCTGCTCGCCGACGGCGTCTAGGATGCCGGGAGAGGTCGGTTCCATGCTCAGACGCTACCGGGGTGTCCATCGATGAGGGTGTTGTCGGTGGCCCCACCTAGCATTGCGGGCGTGAGTCATGACCACCTCGTCGTCCGTGGTGCCCGCGAGCACAACCTCAAGGACATCAGCATCGAGCTGCCCCGCGACAGCCTCGTCGTGTTCACCGGCCTGTCCGGATCGGGGAAGTCCAGCCTGGCCTTCGACACCATCTTCGCCGAGGGCCAGCGCCGCTACGTCGAGTCGCTGTCGGCCTACGCCCGGCAGTTCCTCGGTCAGATGGACAAGCCCGACGTCGACTTCATCGAGGGCCTGTCGCCCGCCGTCTCGATCGACCAGAAGTCGACCAACCGCAACCCGCGCTCCACCGTCGGCACCATCACCGAGGTCTACGACTACCTCCGCCTGCTCTTCGCCCGCGCCGGGCGCCCGCACTGCCCGGTGTGCGGCGAGCCGATCACCCGGCAGAGCCCCCAGCAGATCGTCGACCGGCTGCTCGAGCTTCCCGAGCGCACCCGCTTCCAGGTGCTCGCCCCCGTGGTGCGCGCCCGCAAGGGCGAGTACGTCGACCTGTTCGCCGAGCTGCAGTCCAAGGGCTTCGCCCGGGCGAGGGTCGACGGCCAGGTGGTGGCGCTCACCGAGCCGCCGAAGCTCGAGAAGCAGGTCAAGCACACCATCGACGTCGTCGTCGACCGGCTCGTCGCCAAGGGGGCCGACGACCCGTCGTCCAAGCGGCGGCTCACCGACTCCGTCGAGACCGCTCTCGGCCTGGCCGGTGGGGTGCTCGTCGTCGAGTTCGTCGACCTCGACGAGGGCCACCCCGACCGTGAGCGTCGGTTCTCCGAGAAGATGGCCTGCCCCAACGACCACCCGCTGTCGATGGACGAGGTCGAGCCCCGCTCGTTCTCGTTCAACAGCCCGTTCGGCGCCTGCCCCGAGTGCACCGGCATCGGCACCGAGCTCGAGGTCGACCCCGACCTCATCGTTCCCGACGAGGACCTCAGCCTCGCCGAGGGCGCCATCGCACCGTGGGCCAGCGGCTCCGGGGCCGCCGACTACTTCCAGCGGGTCATCTCGGCCCTGGCCGACGACCTCAAGTTCTCGGTCGACACGCCGTGGCGGGCCCTGCCCCAGCGGGCCAAGGACGCCGTGCTGCACGGCAAGAACCACAAGGTGCACGTGCGCTACCGCAACCGGTTCGGTCGGGAGCGGTCCTACTCCACCGGGTTCGAGGGGGCCGTCGAGTTCGTCAAGCGGCGGCACGCCGAGACCGACTCCGACTGGAGCCGCGAGCGCTACGAGGGCTACATGCGCGAGGTGCCGTGCCCGGTCTGCAGGGGCGCCCGGCTCAAGCCCGAGTCCCTGGCCGTGCTCGTCGGCGGCAGGTCCATCGCCGAGGTCTCGCGGCTCGCCATCGCCGATGCCGCCCGCTTCTTCGACGACGTCGACTTCACCGTGCGTGAGCGCCAGATCGCCGAGCGGGTCATCAAGGAGATCAACGCCCGGCTCGGCTTCCTCCTCGACGTCGGCCTCGACTACCTCAGCCTCGACCGCCCGGCGGGCACCCTGTCCGGCGGCGAGGCCCAGCGCATCCGGCTCGCCACCCAGATCGGGTCCGGCCTGGTCGGCGTGCTCTACGTGCTCGACGAGCCCAGCATCGGGCTGCACCAGCGCGACAACCACCGGCTGATCGAGACCCTCACCCGGCTGCGCGACCTCGGCAACACGCTCATCGTCGTCGAGCACGACGAGGACACCATCTCCACCGCCGACTGGGTGGTCGACATCGGCCCGGGCGCCGGCGAGCACGGTGGCCAGGTCGTGCACTCCGGCACGGTGGCCGACCTGCTCACCCACCCCGACTCGCTCACCGGCAAGTACCTCTCCGGTCGGCGCGAGATCCCCACCCCGCAGGTGCGCCGGCCGCAGGAGAAGGGCCGGGAGGTCACCGTCGTACAGGCCACGGAGCACAACCTCGACAAGGTCACCGTGTCCTTCCCGCTCGGCAACCTGGTCGCCATCACCGGCGTCTCCGGCTCGGGAAAGTCCACCCTGGTCAACGACATCCTCTACAACGTGCTCGCCAACAAGCTCAACGGCGCCCGGCACGTGCCCGGCCGGCACAAGACCGTCACGGGCCTGGAGCACCTCGACAAGGTCGTGCACGTCGACCAGGGCCCGATCGGGCGCACCCCGCGGTCCAACCCGGCCACCTACACCGGCGTCTTCGACCACATCCGCAAGCTGTTCGCCACCACCACCGAGGCGAAGATCCGCGGCTACCAGCCGGGGCGGTTCTCGTTCAACGTCAAGGGTGGCCGCTGCGACGCGTGCTCCGGCGACGGCACCATCAAGATCGAGATGAACTTCCTGCCCGACGTCTACGTCCCGTGCGAGGTGTGCCACGGCGCCCGCTACAACCGCGAGACGCTCGAGGTGCACTTCAAGGGCAAGACCATCGCCGACGTGCTCGACATGCCGATCGAGGAGGCCGCCGACTTCTTCTCGGCCGTGCCCGCCATCTCCCGGCACATGCGCACCCTCAACGACGTCGGCCTGGGCTACGTGCGGCTGGGCCAGCCGGCGCCCACCCTGTCCGGCGGTGAGGCCCAGCGCGTCAAGCTGGCCACCGAGTTGCAGAAGCGGTCCACCGGGCGCACCGTCTACGTGCTCGACGAGCCCACCACGGGCCTGCACTTCGAGGACATCCGCAAGCTGCTCGGCGTGCTGCAGGGGCTGGTCGACAAGGGCAACACCGTGCTGGTCATCGAGCACAACCTCGACGTCATCAAGAGCGCCGACTGGCTCGTCGACCTCGGCCCCGAGGGCGGTAGCGGCGGAGGCCGGGTCATCGCCCAGGGCACGCCCGAGCATGTCGCCACTCTCGAGCACTCGCACACCGGGCGGTTCCTGGCGCCGGTGCTGGCCCGCACCGCCCGCACCACCACCCGCGCCACCGGCGCCGCCCGGAAGTCCTCGCCGGCCAAGAAGACTGCGAAGGCCGCGACGAGCCGCGCGACCACGGCCCCCGCACCGCGCAAGACCGCGGCGCGCGCGAGCGCCGCCAAGCGCGCCGCCAGCTGAGCCCGGGGGCAGAACGCGAGAGGCCCCGGATGCCGTGACACGGCATCCGGGGCCTTCTCACGTCGCCGACGCGAGCGCGTCGGGCCTCAGTCCTCGCCGAGGTAGGCCTTGCGCACGTCGTCGCTGGCGAGCAGCTCCTGGCCGGTGCCGCTGAGCACGATGTTGCCGACCTCGAGCACGTAGCCCTTGGTGGCCCGCTTGAGCGCGGCCTGTGCGTTCTGCTCCACGAGCAGGATGGTCGTGCCCTGCTCCTGCAGCGTGGTCACCGTCGTCATGATCCGCTTCATCATCAGCGGCGACAGGCCCATCGACGGCTCGTCGAGCATGAGCAGCTTGGGACGGCTCATCATCGCCCGGCCCATCGCGAGCATCTGCTGCTCGCCGCCCGAGAAGGTGCCGGCCGGCTGGGCGCGGCGCTCCTCGAGGATCGGGAACAGCGCGAACGCCGCGTCGAGGTCGGAGTTGATGCTCTTGTCCTTGCGGGAGAAGGCTCCCAGGCGCAGGTTCTCCTCGACGGTGAGCCGGGGGAAGATGCGCCGGCCCTCGGGGGAGTGCGCCAGGCCGAGCTGCACGATGTCGTGGGCCGCGACCGTGGTGAGGTCCTTGCCCTGGAAGGTGATCGACCCGGCCGCCGGGCGCAGCAACCCCGAGATGGTGCGCAGGGTGGTGGTCTTGCCGGCACCGTTGGTACCGATCAGGGTGACGACCTCGCCCTCGTCGACGGTGAAGGAGATGCCCTTGACGGCCTTGATCTTGCCGTAGGACACCTCGAGGTCACGGACCTCCAACATGCCGCTCACACGCTCTCCTCGTCCTCGTCCTCGTCGTCGCCGCCGATGTAGGCCTCGATCACCCGGTGGTCGGACTGCACCTCGCCGGGCGTGCCCTCGACGAGCAGCGACCCCCGCACCAGGCAGAGCACCCGGTCGCAGAGGTTGAAGATGAACCGCATGTCGTGCTCGATGACCACCACGGCCAGGCCGCTGTCCCTGATCTTGAAGATCAGGTTCATCGTCTCCTCGGTCTCCTTGGGGTTCATCCCGGCGGTGGGCTCGTCGAGCAGCAGGATCTGCGGGTCGGTCGCGAGCGCTCGCGCGATCTCGAGCCGGCGCTGGTCACCGTAGGGCATGTTGCGCGCCAGCATCTCGGTCGACGGGCCCAGCCCGACGTAGTCGAGCAGCTCCTGGGCCCGCTGGCGGGTGGCGGCCTCCTCACGCTTGAACTTGGGCCCGCGCAGGATCGAGGTGATCGCCATCGACGAGGTGCGGCAGTAGCGGCCCACCATGACGTTCTCGAGTGCCGTCATGTTCGCGAACAGCCGGATGTTCTGGAAGGTGCGGGCCATGCCGGCGCGCACCACCGCCAGCGGCTTCGGGGGCAGCGTCTCGCCGTTGAGCGTGACCTGGCCCTCGGTGGGGATGTACATGCCGGTGAGGCAGTTGAAGAAGGTGGTCTTGCCGGCGCCGTTCGGGCCGATCAGCCCGACGATCTCGCCCTCGTGCACCCGCATGCTCACGTCGTCGACGGCCGTGAGGCCGCCGAACCGCATCGTGACCCCGTTCGCCTCGAGCACCAGCTGGCCAGACGTGGGGGCCGCGTCGCCCTGGGTCTCGGTGACGGTCATTTCGCCTCCTGGAGGTGCTCGGCCTGGACGAGCTCGACGAGCTCGCTGTCCTGTTCGTGGAACTCGAGCTGGCGCCGCTTGCTCGGCACCAGGCCCTCGGGACGGAACCGCATCATGAGCACGAGCAGCAGCCCGAACATCAGCAGGCGGTACTCGCTGACCTCGCGCAGCTTCTCGGGCAGCAGCTTGAGGATCGTCGCGCCCACGAGCACACCCATGACGGTGCCCATGCCGCCGAGCACGACCGCCGCCAGCAGGAACGCCGACTCGAGGAAGACGTACTGGTCCGGGCTCACCGAGGTGTCCTGATGGGCCTTGATCGTGCCGGCGAGCCCGGCGAGGAACGCGCCGACCGCGAAGGCGAGCAGCTTCAGGCCGAACACGTTGACGCCCATCGCCTCGGCGGCTCGCTCGTCCTCGCGGATGGCGACCCAGCCGCGCCCGATCCGGCTGTCGTTGAGCCGGGTGAACACCAGGATGACGAACATCAGGAGCAGGAGCAGCAGGAAGTAGTAGTTGCTGAACCGCCCCAGGGGGATGCCGGCCACGGTGTGCGTGGCGCCGAAGTCGAAACCGAAGAGGTTGAGGTCGGGGATGGCGGGGATGCCGTTGGGCCCGTTGGTGAGGTCTGGACCGTTGTTGCCGTCGAGGTTGAACATGGCCAGGCGGAAGATCTCGCCGAAGCCCAGCGTGACGATGGCCAGGTAGTCACCGGACACCCGCAGCGTCGGGGTGCCGATGATCAGGCCGAAGGTGGCCGCGGTGGCGGCGCCGGCGAGCATCACGACGATGAACGGCGGGTGCCAGCCGACGGTGGAGAACGCCGAGTTCGACAGCATCGCGCCCACGTAGGCGCCGGTGCCGAGGAAGGCGATGTAGCCCAGGTCGAGCAGGCCGGCGAGGCCGACGACGATGTTCAGGCCCAGGGCGGTGGCCGCGAAGATGAGGATCTGCGTGGCGATCGACATGTTGACGTCGGACCCGTTCTGGGTGAACGGGAACAGGAAGGCGACGAGGAAGGCGGCCAGCAGCAGCGGGCGGCGGTTGTTGATCCCCACGAACCCGAGGTAGTCGCCGAAGCCGGTGCCGAGCAGGCCGCCGACCATGCCGACGATCGCCAGCAGGAAGGACGCGAAGACCACGCCGTCCTGGATGTCGAGGGTGTAGGCGACGGTGAACAGCAGCACCGCCATCAGCACGATGATGATGAGGATCTCGAGCGTGCTGCTCAGCCGGGGCCAGGCCCGCACGTCGATGTCGACCTCGGGGGACAGGTGCCCCGCCAGGGTGATCAGCGCCGCGCCGACCAGGGCCACCCAGCCGCCCTCGTTGAGGTTGACCAGGCCACCGGTCTTGACGGCGATCGAGCCGAGCACCCAGACGAGGAACACCAGCGCGGTGATGCCCAGGATGCGCAGGCCGCGGGCCGGGCTCAGCCACGCGGGACGCCGCACGAGCAGCGCTCCGAGGACGAGGGCGAGGGCCCCGAACATCATCGAGTAGATCTGGATGCCGGCCGGGAAGAAGCGGACCGCGATGTTGCCGAGGATGCGGTCGTCGTAGGACCAGGAGAGCAGCCCGCTGATCACCATCAGCGCGCCGCCGGCGAGGGCGAGGGCTGGAGCCTTGGGGCCCTGCTTGACCCGGGTCGCGTCCGAGAAACGGAGCCTGCTCATGCCCGGTCCACCACCTTCGCGCCGAGGATGCCCTGTGGTCGGAAGACCAGGACGAGGATGAGCAGGGCGAAGGCCCAGACGTCCTTCCAGGGGCTGCCACCGAAGGTGCCCGGGATGAACTGCACGGCCATGGCCTCGACGATGCCCAGGGTCAGCCCGCCGACGACGGCGCCCCAGACGTTGCCGATACCACCGAGGACGGCGGCGGTGAACGCCTTCAGACCGGCGAGGAAGCCCATCCGGAAGTTGATGTTGGTGACTTGGAGGCCCTGCGCGACACCCGCGACGGCGGCGAGCGTGGCGCCGACGGCGAACGCGACCACGATGATCCGGTCCACGTTGATGCCCATCAGGCGCGCGGTGTCGGGGTCCTGCGAGACGGCCTGCATGCCGCGGCCGGTCTTGGTGCGGTTCACGAAGAACCACAGGCCCGCGGCGGACATCAGGAGGCAGCCGATGGTGAACAGGGCGGATCGTTGGATCGTCACGCCGGCCACCTCGAAGGCGGGACCGGTGACCACGGCGATCTGCGGGAACGGCACTCGCTGCTTGGCGTCAGGGAAGTCGAAGAACGGGATCCTGCCGTAGAAGAGCCGGACCGCCTCCTGGAGGAACACCGAGATACCGATCGCCGTGATGAGCGGGGCGAGCCGCGGCGCCTTGCGCAGTGGGCGGTAGGCGATGCGTTCCATGAGGACCGCGGTGGTGACCGAGGCGATGACCGCTCCGATGATCATGAACGGCAGCGTGTACAACGCCGTGTTGCCGTCGAAGAAGATCAGCCAGGTCGAGAGGGCACCGAACGCGCCGATCATGAAGATCTCGCCGTGGGCGAAGTTGATCAGCTGCACGATGCCGTACACGACCGTGTAGCCGACCGCGATCAGGGCGTAGAGCGATCCCAGGGTCAGCCCGTTGACGAGCTGCTGGGCGAAGGCGTCCACCACGACCTCCTAGTTGACGGTGGTAAGGCTGGGGGGAGCGTAGCGGGCCACGTCGTGCTGTGTCCCACACCACACGGCATCCGCCGTGCGGCGTTGCGAAAGGACCGGATGCGGTGTCGCCGCACCGAAGCGGCGGGGGTGGTCCTGCCGGACCACCCCCGCCGCTGCCGAACGGGTGCTACCTGACCGCGGTCAGTTGGACTCGAAGGCCGCGGTGTTGATCGCCGCCCACTTGCCGTCCTTGACCTCGTAGACGGTGAGGACCTTCGACGTGGTGTCGCCGTACTCGTCGAACGCGACCTTGCCGGTGACGCCGTCGAAGGCGACGTTGGCCATCGCGTCGATGGTGGGCTGACGGGCAGCCTCGGCGGAGTCGGCGCTGGCGAGCGAGGTCTTCAGCGCGTTGATGATGGCGTTGGCGGCGTCATACGCGTAGGCGCCGTAGGCCTCGAAGGGCTCCTGGTAGCCGGCCGCCTTGTAGGCCTCGACGAACGCGGTGGCCGACGGGAGGGTGTCGGTCGGGGCGCCGACCGAGGTCGCGAGGTCACCGTCGGCGGTCGCGCCTGCGAGCTTGATGAACTCACCCGAGAAGATGCCGTCGCCACCCATGAGCGGGACGTTGAGGCCGGCGGCCTTCATCTGCTGCGAGAACGGACCGGCCTGCGGGTACTCGCCGCCGTAGTACACGGCCTTCGGGTTCGAGGGCTTGATCTTGCTGATGACGGCGTCGTACTTGTCGTCGTCGGGGTTGATCGTCTCGGCCGCGGTGATCGTGCCGCCGAGCTTCTTGTACTCGCCGGTGAAGGCGTTGACCAGGCCCTGGCCGTAGGTCTTCTTGTCGTTGACCGTCGCGACCTCCTTGATGCCGGCCTTCTCGTACAGGTAGCGCGCCGCGAACGGGCCCTGGATCGAGTCGGTGGTGCAGGTGCGGAAGTAGTTCGGGTACGTGCGTGCCGGAGCGGTCGCGAAGTCGGCACCCTGGGTGAGCGACGGGTTCGTGTTGGCCGGCGAGACCATGACGATGTTGGCCGAGGCCAGCACCGGCTGGACGCTCTGCGCGACACTGGAGTTCAGCGTGCCGACGACACCGACGACCTCGTTGTCGGACGCGAGCTTGGTGGCGGCGTTCTTGCCGACGTCGGGGGTTGCCTGGTCGTCCTCGGCCTGGAGCTCGAGGGTCCAGCCCGGGATGGTCTTGTTGTCGTTGGCCTGCTTGATGGCCAGGTCGACCGAGTTCTTGATGCCGAGCCCGAGGGCGGCGAGGTCGCCGGACAAGGGCGAGATGACGCCGATCTTGGCAACCTTGTTGCCACTGTCGCCGGAAGCCGACGAGTCACTGCCGCTGTCGCCGCGCGTGCCACAACCGGCGAGCGCGAGCGAGGCCACGAGCAACGAGGCGCCAACGGCGACCACGGAACGCTGAGGCACGTTTCCTCCTGAGTAGTACGAAAAAGGGTGAGCAGGACTGCTCGTGCCACGCCGAGACGGGCATGCGCACTGTAACCACAGGTCCGGGGGGGCGCCCAGCATTGCCCGCAGAGTGGTGCCGACTTGTTACCTGTCCCTCGCGGCCCGCGCAGGAGCCGAACTGGTACCGCTGTCCACTGTCCGAAGGTCCACCAGCACATCACAGGAACTGTGGGGATACTGCTCGAACCCGGCCTGCACCGCCGCACCGCCACCACAGCGAGGACCACCGATGAGCACCGAGCACCCCACCACGACGCCCGCCCCCGCGACCACCGACGCCGGCGCCTCCGCCACGCCCTGCGCCTGCTTCTCGCGCCGCGAGAGCCTGCTGGCGGCAGGGGTGGCCGTGGTCGGTACCGCCGGGCTCGCCGCCTGCGGCTCGAGCGCCGGCGACGCCGTCTCCAGCGCCGCCGGCTCCGTCGCGTCGGGCGCCGCGTCGGCCGCCGGCGACGCCATCGCCGCGGCGGACATCCCGGTGGGCGGGGGCCGGGTCTTCGACGCCCTCAAGGTGGTCGTCACCCAGCCGACCGCCGGCGACTTCAAGGCCTTCTCGGCGGTGTGCACGCACCAGGGCTGCACGGTCAACGGCGTCTCCGACGGCGTCATCACCTGCCCGTGCCACGGTTCGACCTTCGACATCGCCACCGGCGCCGTCAGGCAGGGGCCCGCCACCCAGCCCCTGCCCCCCAAGAGCGTGACCGTCAGCGGCGACGGCATCACGGTCACCTGACCGACCCTGGTCGTAGGGTTGCCGGGTGGCTGACCCCTCGACCTACCGTCCCCGGCCGGGAGAGATCCCGACCGACCCCGGCGTCTACCGGTTCCGTGACCGGGACGGCCGGGTCATCTACGTCGGCAAGGCCAAGAACCTGCGCCAGCGGCTGTCCTCCTACTTCCAGGATGTCGCAGCGCTGCACCACCGCACCGCCACCATGGTGCGCACCGGCGCCAGCGTCGAGTGGACCGTCGTCACGACCGAGGTCGAGGCACTGCAGCTCGAGTACGCGTGGATCAAGGAATTCGACCCGCGGTTCAACGTCAGGTACCGCGACGACAAGTCCTACCCCTACCTCGCGGTGACCCTGGGCGAGGAGTTCCCGCGGGCGCAGGTGATGCGCGGCGCCAAGCGCAAGGGCACGCGCTACTTCGGGCCCTACGCGCACGCCTGGGCGATCCGCGAGACCCTCGACCTCGCGCTGCGCGTCTTCCCGGTGCGCACCTGCTCCGCCGGCGTGTTCACACGCGCCAGCCAGGTCGGCCGCCCCTGCCTGCTGGGCTACATCGACAAGTGCAGCGCCCCCTGCGTCGGCCGGGTCGACGCGGCGCGCCACCGCGAGATCGCCGAGGACTTCTGCGACTTCATGGCGGGCGAGACCGGGCGGTTCGTCACCCGCCTCACCAAGGAGATGAAGGGGGCTGCCGCCGAGCTCGACTTCGAGCGGGCCGCCCGCCTGCGTGACGACATCGGGGCGCTGGAGCGGGTGCTCGAGAAGTCGGCCGTGGTGCTGCCCGACGCCACCGACGCCGACGTGTTCGCCCTGGCCGAGGACGAGCTCGAGGTGGCGGTGCAGCTCTTCCACGTGCGCGGCGGACGGGTGCGCGGCCAGCGCGGCTGGGTGGCCGAGCGCGACGCCGAGACCACGCCCGACGTCGTCGAGCACCTGCTCCAGCAGGTCTACGGCAGCGAGGCCGGCGACGCCGTGCCGCGTGAGGTGCTCGTGCCGGTGCTGCCCGACGACGCCGAGGCCCTCTCGCTGTGGTTGTCGACCCTGCGCGGCAGCCGGGTCGACCTCCGGGTGCCCCGCCGCGGCGACAAGCGCACCCTGATGGAGACCGTCGCCCGCAACGCCACCCAGAGCCTGGCCCGGCACAAGGTCACCCGGGCCGGCGACCTCACCACCCGCAGCCAGGCGCTGCAGCAGCTCCAGGACGCCCTCGAGCTCGACGAGGCCCCACTGCGCATCGAGTGCTTCGACATCAGCCACGTGCAGGGAACGCAGGTCGTCGGCTCGATGGTCGTCTTCGAGGACGGCCTGCCGCGCAAGTCGGAGTACCGCCGGTTCATCGTGCGCGGCGACGAGACCGGGGCCACCGACGACACCGCCGCGATGCACGAGGTGCTCACCCGCCGGTTCCGCCGCGGCCGCGCCGAGGAGGCCGAGCTGGCCGAGGTGGAGGCGCCGGACGCCTCGACTGCCGCGGATGCCGGTGAGGCGGCTGCCGAGGTCGGGTCGCGTCCCGCGCGCTTCGCCTACCGGCCCAACCTGGTCGTTGTCGACGGTGGCCTGCCGCAGGTCAACGCCGCCGCACGGGCCCTCGAGGACGTCGGGGTCGTCGACGTCGCGGTCGTCGGGCTCGCCAAGCGGCTCGAGGAGGTCTGGGTGCCGGGGGAGGAGTACCCCGTGGTGCTGCCCCGCACCAGCGAGGGCCTCTACCTCCTGCAGCGGCTGCGCGACGAGGCGCACCGGTTCGCGGTCACCTTCCACCGCCAGCGGCGCTCCAAGGCGATGACCACCAGCCAGCTCGACGGCATCCCGGGCCTGGGCGAGAAGCGCCGCAAGGCGCTGCTCAAGGCGTTCGGCTCGGTCAAGCGCATCCGGGCCGCCTCGGTCGACGAGCTCGCGGCCGTGCCCGGCATCGGGCCTGCGCTGGCAGCGGTGGTTGCGGCACAGTTGGGGTCGAGCGCCGACAGCATGCCGGCGGTCAACCTCGCCACCGGCGAGGTGGTCGACGACGAAGGGGCAGACCGTGCCGATCGAGCGGGCCGTGGCTGACGACGAGCCGGGCGGCGACCTCACGCCGGTGCCGCGCCCCACCGACTTCGTCATCGTCACCGGGATGAGCGGGGCGGGGCGGTCGACGGCTGCCAACGTCATCGAGGACCGTGGCTGGTACGTGGTCGACAACCTCCCGCCGCAGCTGCTCGCCGCCATGGCCGACCTGGCGAGCGAGGTGCGCGACTCGGGGGTCAGCGACCTGCGCATCGCCGCCGTGGTCGACGTACGGGCCCGCGCCTTCCGTTCCGAGCTGCAGGCCGGGCTGGCCGCGCTGCGCGATGCCGGCTGGCAGCCGCACCTGATCTTCCTCGACGCCACCGACGAGGCCCTGGTCCGCCGGTTCGAGAGCGTGCGGCGCCCGCACCCGCTGCAGGGCGACGGCCGGCTGCTCGACGGCATCCAGGCCGAGCGCGAGATGCTGGGTGACCTGCGCGCCGACGCCCAGGTGGTCATCGACACCTCCGGGCTGAACGTGCACCAGCTCGGGCGCAAGCTCACCCCGCTGCTCGGAGCCGCGGAGGGGCCGAGCGTGCGGCTGGCGCTGATGTCGTTCGGGTTCAAGTACGGCGTGCCGCTCGACGCCGACTTCGTCTTCGACATGCGCTTCCTGCCCAACCCGTTCTGGGTGCCCGAGCTCAAGGCGCTCACCGGGGCCGACGCCCCGGTCGCCGACTGGGTCATGGGCCAGCCCGGGGCCACCGAGTTCCTCGACCGCGTCATCGCCCTGATGGAGCCGGTGACCGAGGGCTACCTGCGCGAGGGCCGCCGCTACGCCACGATCGCGATCGGGTGCACCGGGGGCAAGCACCGCTCGGTGGCGATGACCCAGGCGGTCGCCGCACGGCTCACGACCGAGCAGGTGGCCAGCTTCGTCGTGCACCGCGACCTGGGGCGCGAGTGACCGGGCCGGTCGTCGCCGCGCTGGGTGGCGGCCACGGTCTGGCCGCCACGCTCACCGCCCTGCGCTACGTCACCGACGAGATCACCGCCATCGTCACGGTCGCCGACGACGGCGGCTCCTCGGGCCGGCTGCGCGACGAGTTCGGGGTGCTGCCCCCCGGCGACCTGCGGATGGCACTGGCCGCGCTGTGCAGCGAGAGCGAGTGGGGCCAGACCTGGCGCGACGTGCTCCAGCACCGCTTCGCCGGCGACGGGCCGCTGGGCGGGCACAACCTGGGCAACCTGCTCATCGTCGCCCTCTGGGAGCTGCACGACGACCCCGTCGCCGGGCTCGACCTGGTGGGGCGGCTGCTCCAGGCCCAGGGCCGGGTGCTGCCGATGGCGGCCGTCCCGCTCACGATCGAGGCCGACGTCACCGGCCTCGACCCCGACCGGCCGGATGCCGTCCAGGTCGTGAGCGGGCAGGCGCAGGTCGCCGTGACCCCCGGTGAGGTGCGGGCCGTGCGCCTCGTCCCGTCCGACCCGCCCGCCTACCCGGAGTCGGTGGCCGCCATCCGCAGCGCCGACTGGGTGGTGCTGGGCCCCGGCTCGTGGTTCACGTCGGTCACCACCCACCTGCTGGTGCCCGAGGTCGCCGAGGCGCTCGGCGTCACCCGCGCACGCCGCCTCCTCGTGCTCAACCTCGACCCCGGCACGGGCGAGACGGCCGGCTTCAGCGCGGGCCGCCACCTGGAGACCTTCGTCACGCTCGCCCCCCACCTGCGCCTCGACGCGGTGCTCGCCGACCCTGCCGTCGTCGACGACGAAACGGTTCTCGCGCAGCAGTGCCTGCGGCTCGGCGCGCAGCTCTTCGTGACCCCCGTGGGCCACCGCGACCGACCCGGCGAGCACGATCCGCTGCGCTACGCGGCGGCCCTCCGGGACATTCTCACCAGCCCGAGACCGGCCCGGTGACGCGTGGCAGGATGACGGCCATGGCGATGACGGCGAAGGTCAAGGACGAGCTGAGCAGGCACGTGGTGACCAAGCCGTGCTGCCGCAAGTCCGAGGTCGCCGCCATGCTGAGGTTCGCCGGGGGGCTGCACATCATCGGGGGGCGCATCGTCGTCGAGGCCGAGCTCGACACCGCCAACGCCGCCCGGCGCCTGCGGCGCGAGCTCACCGAGGTCTACGGCCACACCCCCGAGGTCCTCGTGCTCGCGGCGGGTGGGCTGCGCAAGGGCAGCCGCTACGTCGTGCGGGTCGTGCAGGACGGCGAGTCGCTGGCCCGGCAGACCGGCCTGATCGACAGCCGGGGACGACCGGTGCGCGGCCTGCCGCCCAAGGTGGTCAGTGGCTCGGTGTGCGACGCCGAGGCCGCCTGGCGCGGGGCGTTCCTGGCCCACGGCTCGCTCACCGAGCCCGGCCGCTCCTCGGCGCTCGAGATCACCTGCCCCGGGCCGGAGGCGGCCCTCGCCCTGGTCGGGGCGGCCCGCCGGATGGGCATCTCGGCCAAGGCCCGCGAGGTGCGCGGTGTGGACCGGGTCGTCATCCGCGACGGTGACGCCATCGGGGTGATGCTCACCCGGCTCGGCGCCCACGATGCCGTCCTCGCCTGGGAGGAGCGCCGTATCCGGCGGGAGGTCCGCGCCACCGCGAACCGGCTGGCCAACTTCGACGACGCCAACCTGCGCCGCTCGGCCCGGGCGGCGGTGGCCGCCGGGGCGCGCGTGGAGCGGGCGCTGGAGATCCTCGGCGACGACATCCCCGACCACCTGCGCGAGGCCGGGGAGCTGCGCCTGCAGCACAAGCAGGCATCGCTCGAGGAGCTCGGCCAGCTGGCCCAGCCGCCGATGACCAAGGACGCCGTGGCGGGCCGCATCCGCCGGCTGCTCGCGATGGCCGACAAGCGCGCCGCCGACGACGGCATCCCCAACACCGAGGCCGTGCTGACCCCGGACATGCTCGACACCTGAGCTGCCCAGCAGGTGCTGCGCAGGGGGTTACCCGCCCGTACCCCGGACGGTGTCGGGCGCCCCTGGCGACAGGACTAGGGTGGAGGTGACCCAAGGTGCCGCTGACCTGCGGCACGCCGCATCAAGTGGAAGGCAGCACACACCGTGACCGTTCGCGTAGGGATCAACGGCTTCGGCCGCATCGGCCGCAACTTCTTCCGGGCCGTCCAGGCGTCCGGTGCCGACGTGGAGATCGTCGCCGCCAACGACCTGATGGACAACAAGAGCATCGCCCACCTGCTGAAGTACGACTCGGTGCTCGGCGTGCTCGCCGACGACGTGTCCTCCACCGAGGACTCCATCACGGTCGGTGGCCAGACCATCAAGATCTTCGCCGAGAAGGACCCCGCCGCGATCGCCTGGGGCGACGTCGGCGTCGACATCGTCGTGGAGTCCACCGGCTTCTTCACCGACGCCACCAAGGCGCACGCCCACATCGACGGAGGCGCCAAGAAGGTCATCATCTCCGCGCCGGCGAAGAACGAGGACGGCACCTTCGTCATGGGGGTCAACGACGGCGACTACGACCCCGCCACGATGCACGTCATCTCCAACGCCTCGTGCACCACGAACTGCCTCGCGCCGATGGCCAAGCCGCTGTCCGACGAGCTGGGCATCGTCAAGGGCCTGATGACCACCATCCACGCCTACACCTCCGACCAGAACCTGCTCGACGGCCCGCACCGCGACATGCGCCGCGCCCGCGCCGCCGCGCTGTCGATCATCCCGACCAGCACCGGTGCGGCCAAGGCGATCGGACTGGTCATGCCCGAGCTCAAGGGCAAGCTCGACGGCTACGCGCTGCGCGTTCCCACCCCGACCGGCTCCGCCACCGACCTCACCTTCGAGGCCGGCCGCGAGACCACGGTCGAGGAGGTCAACGCGATCGTCAAGGCTGCCGCCGACGGCCCGCTCAAGGGCTACCTGAAGTACACCGAGGACCCGATCGTCTCCGCCGACATCGTCACCGACCCGAGCTCGTGCATCTTCGACTCGGGCCTGACCAAGGTCATCGGCAACCAGGTCAAGGTCGTCGGCTGGTACGACAACGAGTGGGGCTACTCCAACCGCCTCATCGACCTCGTCGTCCTCGTCGGCAAGAGCCTCTGAAGCGAACGGGACCGATCCGACCATGGGTGACATCGCCTCCCTCGGCGACCTGCGCGGCAAGCGCGTGCTCGTCCGCTCCGACCTCAACGTGCCGCTCGACGGGACGACGATCACGGACGACGGGCGCATCCGGGCGTCGGTCCCGACCATCTCCAGCCTCGCCGAGGCGGGCGCACGCGTCATCGTGTGCGCCCACCTCGGCCGGCCCAAGGGCGCTCCCGAGGAGCGCTACTCGCTGGCCCCGGTCGTGGGCCGGCTCGGCGAGCTGCTCGGCCGCCCGGTCGCCTTCGCCACCGACACGGTGGGCGAGAGCGCCCGGGCCGCGGTGGCGGGCATGTCCGACGGTGACGTCGTGCTGCTCGAGAACCTCCGGTTCAACCCGGGCGAGACCGCCAAGACCGACGCCGAGCGCGCCGGGTTCGCCGACGCCCTCGCGGGCCTGGCCGACGCCTACGTCTCCGACGGCTTCGGCGTCGTGCACCGCAAGCAGGCGTCGGTCTACGACGTCGCCACCCGGCTGCCCGCGGCGATGGGCGGCCTGGTGGCCACCGAGGTCGAGGTGCTCAAGCGCCTCACGGTCGACCCCGAGCGCCCGTATGCCGTGGTGCTCGGTGGCGCGAAGGTCGCCGACAAGCTGGCCGTCATCGACAACCTGATGCGCACGGCCGACCGCCTGCTCATCGGCGGCGGCATGGTGTTCACCTTCCTCGCGGCCCAGGGCCACGAGATCGGCAAGAGCCTGTTCGACGCCGAGAGCGTCGACGCCTGCAAGGACTACCTGCAGCGCGCGCAGGACACCGGGGTCGAGATCGTGCTGCCCGTCGACATCGTGTGCGGCCGCGAGTTCTCCGCCGACACCGAGACCGTCACGGTCGAGGCCGATGCCATCCCGGCCGACATGATGGGCCTGGACATCGGCCCGGAGTCGGCGCAGCTCTACGCCGAGAAGCTCGCCGACACCCGCACGGTCTTCTGGAACGGCCCGATGGGCGCGTTCGAGATGGAGCCGTTCGCCGCCGGCACGCTGCGGCTCGCGCAGGCCCTCGTCGAGGTCACCGAGAAGGGCGCCCTGACCGTCGTCGGCGGCGGCGACTCGGCGGCCGCAGTGCGCCAGCTCGGCTTCCGCGACGACCAGTTCGGCCACATCTCCACCGGCGGCGGAGCGTCGCTGGAGTACCTCGAGGGCAAGGAACTGCCCGGCATCGCCATCCTCACGAAGGAGCACTGACCGCATGACCGTCGGCCGCACCCCCCTCATGGCGGGGAACTGGAAGATGAACCTGGACCACCTCCAGGCCACCCACCTCGTGCAGAAGCTCGACTGGACCCTCAAGGACGGCAAGCACGACTTCGGTGCCGTCGAGGTGGCGGTGCTGCCGCCGTTCACCGACATCCGCAGCGTGCAGACGCTGATCGACGGTGACCGCCTCGAGCTCAAGCACGGCGCCCAGGACCTCTCCGTGCACGACGCCGGCGCCTACACCGGCGAGATCAGCGGTGCCTTCCTCGCCAAGCTCGGCTGTGCCTACGTCACGGTCGGCCACAGCGAGCGGCGCGAGTACCACGCCGAGAGCGACGAGGTCGTGGGCGCCAAGGTCCAGGCCGCCTTCCGGCACGGCATCACGCCGATCTTCTGCTGCGGCGAGGGCCTCGAGATCCGCCAGGCCGGCACCCACGTCGAGCACGTGCTCGCCCAGGTCGAGGCGGGCCTGAAGGACGTGCCGGTCGAGCAGGCGAGGAGCGTCGTCGTCGCGTACGAGCCGATCTGGGCGATCGGCACCGGTGAGGTCGCCACGCCCGAGGACGCGCAGGAGGTGTGCGCGGCCATCCGCACCAAGCTTGCCGAGCTCTACAGCGGTGACGTGGCCGACGGCATCCGGGTTCTCTACGGCGGCTCGGTCAAGTCGGGCAACGTCGCGGCCATCATGGCCAAGGAGGACGTCGACGGTGCGCTCGTCGGCGGGGCCTCGATCGACCCGGTCGAGTTCGCCGCGATCTGTCGCTTCCGCGACCACCTGCAGACCTCCTGACCTCCCGGCCCGCCGGGGGCCTACCGCGGCCGGCGCCGTCAACGGTTATCCTTGAGCGGTTGCCCCCGACCCACCCGAAGGACTGCTCGTGCAAGCGGTACAAATCGGCCTCGAGATCCTCCTGGTCCTCACCGGCCTGTTCCTGACCCTGCTGATCCTGCTGCACAAGGGCAAGGGCGGTGGCCTGTCCGACATGTTCGGCGGTGGCATGTCCAGCTCGCTGGGTGGCAGCTCGGTCGCCGAGCGCAACCTCGACCGGATCACCGTCGGGGTCGCACTGGTGTGGTTCACCGTCGTCGTGGCCCTCGGCGTCCTCGCTCGCTTCGCCTGACAGGAATAGGTAGACATGGCTGGTGGTAACGCGATCCGTGGGTCGCGCGTGGGTGCGGGCCCGATGGGCGAGGCCGAGCGCGGCGAGGTGGCCCCACGGGTGCACGTCTCGTTCTGGTGCTCCAACGGGCACGAGACCCGCCCGAGCTTCTCCGAGGAGCCCGGGCTGGCCATCCCCGAGCAGTGGGACTGCCCGCGCTGCGGCCTGCCGGCCGGGCGCGACCGGGAGAACCCCCCGGCGGCGCCCCGGGTCGAGCCCTACAAGACCCACCTCGCCTACGTCAAGGAGCGCCGCTCCGACGAGGACGGCGAGGCCATCCTCGACGAGGCCCTGCAGACGCTGCGCGACCGCGGCCTGATCCAGTAGCTGCGCGGGTCAGCTGCGGCCGACCTGCGCGAGGTGCCCGACGACGCCTGGAACCCACCCGCGCTCGCGGCCCAGCCAGCGGGTGGCCACCAGCATCCGGGTCACCACCGGCACCCCGCGGCGCGGGGGCTCCACGGCGAGGTCGGTGCCGAACGGGTCGCTGCTGACCACCCAGCGGTAGCCGGCGGCGGCCACCAGGTGGTCACCCACCGCGGTGCCGAGCACCTCGACCACCCCGGAGGAGTCCTCGTCGCCGAGGTCGTCGAGGGCGCGGTCGTACGCGGCGGCGATGCTGGCCAGGTCGGCGGGGTCGATGCCGTGCGCTGCGTAGCCGGCGCGGGCCGCCTCCAGGGTCGCCTCCTCCTCGGCGGTGAGCCGGCGGATGCCGATCTCCTCCACCGCGTCGACCCCGGCGAGGTCGTCGTCGCCGCCGGCGCCGCTCACGGCATCCGGGTCGTCGTCGGGCGTGGTGGCGGGGTCGTCGCGGCCGCGCAGCCGGTCGAGGAAGCCCATGCCCTCAGCGCTCCAGCTCGGCGGCGGCGTCGGCGTCGACCAGCCACAGCGTGCGCTCGACCCCGTGCACGTGCGCGGCCGGGGTGGTCTCGAGGGGGGCGCCGGTGACGCCGCGGCGCACCGCCTCCGCCTTGTCGGAGCCGGTGACCAGGAACCACACCTCGCGCGAGCGCTCGAGGCACTCGCGGGTCAGCGAGACCCGCGTCGGCGGCGGCTTGGGTGAGTCGTGCACGGCCACCGCGAGCGCGCCGACCTCCTTGGCCGCCGGGTGGTGCGGGAACATCGAGGCGACGTGGCCGTCGGGACCGACCCCCAGCACCACCACGTCGAACACGCCGGCTCCCGCGTCGCGCAGCGCGTCGCCGTAGGCCCGGGCGCTCTGCTCCGGGGAGTCGGTGTCGTCGGGGCCGGGCACCCGGTGCACCTTGGCCGGGTCGAGGCCGAGCCCGGCCAGGCCGGCGGCGTCGTTCTGGGTGTCGTTGCGGCCGGCGTCGCCGGCCGGCAGCCAGCGCTCGTCGCCCCACCACACGTGCACCTGTGACCAGTCGACGGCGTCGCGGGCGGGGACCGCGCACAGCGACTCGATGATCTGCGAGCCCATCGACCCGCCGGTCAGCGACACGTGGGCCACACCGCGCGCCGACTGTGCGTCGACCAGTGCCACCACGAACCGGGCTGCGGCGGCGTCGGCCAGGGCCTGCGGCCCCGGGTGGACGACGACGGTCATCGTGGGCTCGCTCATGAGCGGCGCTCCTTCACCTCGACCAGCTGCTTGACGGCGGCCTCCTTGACCGCGCCGGGGTCGTCGGGCTTGCCGGGCATCGGCCTGGCCTCGACCATCTTGCTGCTCGCGCTGGCCCGCGCGGCCTTGCGCAGCCGGGCGGCGGTGCGCTCGGCCTCGGCGACCGAGGGCGCCTGCCCGGCCTTGACGGCCTCGGTGGCGGTCTGGCGCGACACGGTGCACTTGCGCAGCCCGGTCACCAGGGCGTCCTCGTAGACCTCGTCGGGGTCCAGGCGGCGCAGCTCGTCGGCGAGGCACTCGGCATCCGAGCGGTGGGGGAGCGCGAGCGTGCGCACCGGCTGACCCGGCTGGGACAGCGTGGCCGTGTCGCCGTCGAGCGGGCGCACCAGGTCGACGTTCCCGCTGGCCCGCTCGAGGCGCACCGAGATGATCCCGCTGCGGTTGCGCCCGCGCGCGACGACGACCGGGCAGCGCAGCCGCACGGCGAGCCAGCCGGCCAGCAGGTCTCCGGACGGGGAGTCGGTGGCCGCCACGACGGTGACGCTCGTGACCGGCTCGTAGGGCGGCTGGTCCAGGGCCGCGGCGAGCAGGCCGCGCCACAGGGTGATGCGCGTCCACGCGAGGTCGGTGTCGCCGTCGGAGTAGCCCTCGGACAGCCGGCGCAGCACGGTGCGCGGCGCCGCGCCGGACTGGGCGGCATCGGTCACCCGGCGCTGGGCCATCTCCCCGATCGGGTCGGTCGACGGCGTGGCCGGGCCGTTCCTGGGCCACCACGCGACGATGGGTGAGTCGGCGAGCAGGAGCGGCGTCACGACGGCGCGGCCGTGGCTGGCGAGCCTGCCGTAGAGCCGCAGCACGACGACCTCCGACGCCCCGGCATCTCCACCGAGCCGGATCTGGGCGTCGAGCCGGGACGCGCCGCGCTTGTTGCCGGCGACGACGACGATGATGCGGCACGGGTGCTGCCGGCTGGCGTGGTTGGCGGTCTCGATCGCCGTGTCGGCGTCGGACTCGTCGACGGCCACGAGCAGGGTGAGCACGCGCGACAGCGCCATCGAGCCGGTGTCGGCGCGCAGCCGCACCAGCCGCTTGGCGACATCGGCAGTGGTGCTGCTGGGCAGGTCGACGATCATGGCAGCCTCCACTCACGTCCGTCGCGACGCATCATCGCGTCGGCGCTGTCGGGTCCCCATCCTCCGGAGGTGTACTGCTGTGGGGCCTTGCCCTTCCTCTCCCAGAACCTCTCGATCGGGTCGAGGATCTGCCAGGAGAGCTCGACCTCCTCGTGCCGGGGGAACAGCGGTGGCTCACCGAGCAGCACGTCGAGGATGAGCCGTTCGTACGCCTCCGGCGAGGACTCGGTGAACGCCCGCCCGTAGCCGAAGTCCATGGTGACGTCGCGGACCTCCATCTGCGCCCCGGGCACCTTCGCACCGAACCGCAGGGTGACGCCCTCGTCGGGCTGCACCCGGATCACGACGGCGTTCTGGCCGAGCTCCTCGGTGGCGGTGTTCGAGAACGGCAGGTGCGGGGCCTTCTTGAACATCACCGCGATCTCGGTGACCCGCTTGCCGAGCCGCTTGCCGGTGCGCAGGTAGAACGGCACCCCGGCCCAGCGGCGGGTGTCGACGTCGAGGCGCACCGCGGCATACGTCTCGGTGCGCGACCCGTCGGCCACGCCGTCCTCGTCGAGGTAGCCGTCCACCTCCTCGCCCCCCTGCCAGCCGGCGGCGTACTGCCCGCGCGCGGTGCCGGCGGCGAGGTCGTCGGGAAGCCGCACGGCCGAGAGCACCTTCTCCTTCTCGGCGCGCAGCCCCCGGGCGTCGAAGGAGACCGGCTCCTCCATCGCGGTGAGGGCCAGCAGCTGCAGGAGGTGGTTCTGGATGACGTCGCGCGCGGCGCCGATGCCGTCGTAGTAGCCGGCGCGGCCGCCGATGCCGATGTCCTCGGCCATGGTGATCTGTACGTGGTCGACGTAGTTGGCGTTCCAGACCGGCTCGAACATCTGGTTGGCGAAGCGCAGCGCCAGCAGGTTCTGCACGGTCTCCTTGCCCAGGTAGTGGTCGATGCGGAACACCGAGTCGGGCGGGAAGACGTTCTCGACGATGGCGTTCAGCTCGCGCGCGGACTTCAGGTCGTGGCCGAACGGCTTCTCGATGACGACCCGCCGCCACGACCCCTGCTGCCGGGTCGACAGCCCGGAGCGCTCGAGCTGCTGGCAGACCGTGGCGAACGCCGACGGCGGGATGGACAGGTAGAAGGCGTGGTTGCCGCCGGTGCCGCGCTGCTCGTCGAGCTCGGCGACCACCTCGGCGAGCAGGTCGAACGAGGCGTCGTCGTCGAACGAGCCGGGCACGAACCGGACGCCCTCGGACAGCGTGCGCCAGACCTCCTCGCGGAACGGCGTGCGGGAGCGCTCGCGAACCGCCTGGTAGACGATCTTGCCGAAGTCCTGGTCGGCCCAGTCGCGCCGGGCGAACCCGACCAGCGAGAACCCGGGCGGCAGCAGGCCGCGGTTGGCCAGGTCGTAGATGGCCGGCATCAGCTTCTTGCGGGCGAGGTCACCGGTGACCCCGAAGAGCACCATCGAGCAGGGCCCCGCGATGCGGGGCAGGCGCTTGTCGCGGGGGTCGCGCAGGGGGTTGGTGCCCGCGGCGACGCGCGCCGGGCTCACTCGCGGCCCCGGGCGAGCGCGGCACGCACCTGGGCGAGCCCCGCATCGTGGTCGGTGAGGTGCAGCCGCAGCACGGGGCGTGCGTGGTCGGCGAGCACGGTGGCGTCGCCCCCGGCCTGCGCGGCGATGAACTGGCCCAGGGTGAAGTCGCGGCCGGGCACGGGCAGGTCGCGCGCCGGCGCCCTGGTGACCTGGACGTACACGCCGGTCGGCGGACCGCCCTTGTGGTACTGCCCGGTGGAGTGCAGGAAGCGCGGGCCCCAGCCGAAGGTGGCGGGGCGCCCGGTGCGGTCGAACAGGTCGCGCGCGACGTGCTCGAGGTCGGCGTCGGCCTCGCGGTCGAGGTAGGCCATCACCGCGACGTAGCCGTGCTTGCCGTCGAGCTGCCCGAGCAGCGCGTCGACCGCGGCCTCGACCGTGGAGGCGTCACCGAGCCAGTCGCCGCCTAGCGAGCGGACCTCGACGGCGCCGTCGGTGAACGCGGGGTCCTCGCCCTCGCCGATGCCGGCGTCGAGCAGGTCGCGGGCCGCGGCCTTGGCGCTCTCGACGTCGGGCTGGTCGAAGGGGTTGATGCCGAGCAGCCGCCCGCCGACCGCGGTGGCGGCCTCCCACAGCAGCAGCTGGGCACCGAGCGGCCCGGCGACGCTCACCCCGGATGCCGGGGAGCCGGCATCCGCGGCGGTGTCGTCATCGTCGGCGTCGGAGGAGACCAGGCGCACGACGGTGCCGTCGTCGTAGAGGTGGGCGGGGGAGTCGCCGATGGCGACGACCGGCAGGATGCCGGTGCCGTCCTTGCCGGTGGACTCGGCGATGAGCTGTTCGGCCCAGGCGCCGAAGCCGACGTTCTCGGTGCCGTCGTCGACGAGCACCAGCTTGTCGCGCAGCGGCTCGGTGCCCGCCATGGCGGCGGCCAGGCGCAGCGCCGGGTTGGCGTCGTCGTCGGCGGCCAGCAGGTCGGCCACCGCCTCGGCGTCGTCGAGCAGGGCCTCGATGTCGACGCCGGCCAGCCCGCTCGGCACCAGTCCGAACGCGGTCAGGGCCGAGTAGCGGCCACCGACGTCGGGGTCGGCGTTGACGACCCGGAAGCCGGCCGCGCGGGCCTCGCCGTCGAGCGGGCTGCCCGGGTCCGTGACGACGACCACCCGGGTGGTGGGGTCGATGCCGGCGTCGGTGAACGCCTGCACGAACACCCGCCGCTGGCTGTCGGTCTCGACGGTGGAGCCGGACTTGCTCGAGACCACGACGACCGTGCGGTCGAGGTCGGTGAGCGCACCGCGCACGACGTCGGGGTCGGACGAGTCGAGCACGACGATCGGCACCCCCGCCGTGGCGCAGATGACCTCGGGAGCGAGCGACGAGCCGCCCATGCCGCACAGCACCACCCGGTCGTAGCCGGTGGCGGCGAGCTCGTCACGCATGGCGGCGACCTCGCCGACGAGGTGCCGCGAGGTGCGGGGCAGGCCGGTCCAGGACAGCCGCTTGGCGGCCTCGTCCTCGGCGGCCTCGCCCCACAGGGTGTGGTCCTGCGCGAAGAGCCGGCTCGCGACCCGGTCGGCCACGAGGGTGGGGACGTGCGTGGCCACCGCGTCGGCCGCCGCCCCGGTGGCGGCGACCGCGAGGGTGCTCACGCCGTGGCCTTCTCGAGCTCGCGGGTGACCCCGTCGAGCAGCTCTCCCCAGGACTTCGCGAACTTGTCGACGCCCTCGCGCTCGAGCTGGGCGGTGACCTCGGCGTAGGAGATGCCCAGCCGCTCCAGGCTGTCGAGCACCTCGGCGGCCTCGGCGTAGTAGGGCGTCACGGTGTCGCCGGACACCTCGCCGTGGTCGGCGGTGGCGTCGAGCGTCTTCTCGGGCATCGTGTTGACGGTGCCGGGGGCCACCAGCTCGGTGACGTACATCGTGTCGGGGTAGGCCGGGTCCTTGACCCCCGTGGACGCCCACAGCGGGCGCTGCTCGTGGGCGCCGGCATCCTTGAGCGACTGCCAGCGAGGGGTGGAGAAGACCTCCTCGTAGGCCTGGTAGGCCAGCCGCGCGTTCGCGATCCCGGCCTTCCCGCGCAGCGCCTTGGCCTCGTCGGTGCCCAGCGCGTCGAGCCGCTTGTCGACCTCGCTGTCGACCCGCGAGACGAAGAACGACGCGACCGAGTGGATGCCGGACAGGTCGGCCTGGCTCTCGCGCGCCTTCTCGAGGCCGGCGAGGAACGCGTTCATGACCGCGCGGTACCGGTCGAGCGCGAAGATCAGCGTCACGTTGACCGAGATGCCGGCCCCCATCACCTCGGTGATGGCGGGCAGGCCCTCGACGGTGGCGGGGATCTTGACGAGCACGTTGGGTCGGTCGACTGCCTTGGCGAGGGCCTTGGCCTCCTCGACCGTCTTCGCCGTGTCGTGGGCCAGCCGCGGGTCGACCTCGATCGACACCCGGCCGTCGCGTCCGTCGGTGGCCTCGTACACCGGCAGGAACACGTCGCAGGCGTCGCGGACGTCCTGCGTCGTGAGGGCGAACACGGCCTCGTCGACGGTGGTGCCGCCATCGGCGAGCTCGCCGACCTGGGCGTCGTAGGCGTGCCCCTCGGACAGGGCGGCCTGGAAGATCGACGGGTTGGTGGTGACGCCGACGATCCCCTTGTCGTCGATGAGCTGCTGCAGGTTGCCCGACGTCAGTCGCTCCCGGGAGAGGTCGTCGAGCCAGATCGAGACGCCGTTGGCGGCGAGGTCCTTCAGGGCGGTGCTGGTCATGTCACTCACTTCCCGGCCGTTGCCGCGCTCTTGCGGCTCGGCGCGTTCTGGGTGCCTACATCGGTGCCGGAGTCCTTGCGGGCCCGCGGTGCGGTGTCGTTGACGGCGGGCACCTGCCCCGCCTTGCGCGCCGCCGCCAGGGAGTCCTTGGCGGCCTTGACGACGGCCTCGGGCGTGAACCCGAACTCGCGGAACAGGGTTGCGGCATCGGCCGAGGCACCGAAGTGCTCGATGCTGATGCAGCGACCGGAGTCTCCGACCAGGTCGTGCCACCCCATCGCCACTCCCGCCTCGACGCTGACGCGGGCGCGCACGGAGGGCGGCAGGACCTTGTTCTGGTAGGAGCGCGACTGCTCCTCGAACCATTCCCGGCAGGGCATCGACACCACCCGGGTGCCGATGCCGGCCTTCTCCAGGCGCAGCCGCGCCTCGAGCGCCAGCGACACCTCGGAGCCGGTGGCGATCAGTACCACGTCGGGCGAACCGGACGCCGCGTCGATGAGCACGTAGGCGCCCTTGGCGACGCCGGTGGCCTTGGCGTGCTCGGCGCGGTCGACGACGGGCAGTGGCTGGCGGGACAGGGCCAGGCCGGCGGGCAGCCCGCGGCGCAGGATCTCGGCCCATGCCTGGGCGGTCTCGTTGGCGTCGCCGGGGCGCACGACCGACAGGCCGGGGATGGCGCGCAGCGCGGCGAGGTGCTCGATCGGCTGGTGCGTCGGGCCGTCCTCGCCGAGGCCGATCGAGTCGTGGGTCCACACGAAGGTGACGGGGATCTGCTGGATGGCGGCCAGCCGCACCGCGGGGCGCATGTAGTCGGAGAAGACGAGGAAGGTGCCGCCGTAGGGGCGGGTGAGGCCCTCGAGCGCGATGCCGTTGAGGATCATGCCCATGGCGTTCTCGCGGATGCCGAAGTGCAGGGTGCGGCCGTAGGGGCCGCCCTTCCACTCGGCGGTCTGCTTGCTCTTGGGGACGAAGGACGCCTCCCCCTCCATCGTCGTGTTGTTGGACTCGGCGAGGTCGGCCGAGCCGCCCCAGAGCTCGGGCAGCTCGGGTGCCAGGGCGCCGAGCACCTTGCCGGATGCCGCCCGGGTCGCGAGCCCCTTGGCGTCGGCGGGGAACTCGGGCAGCACCTTCTCGAACCCGTCGGGCAGCCGGGCGTCGGCGAGGCGGTCGAGCAGCGCGGTGCGCTCGGCGTCGGCCTTGCGCCATGCGGCGTACCGCTTGTTCCACTCCTGGTGGGCGCCCTTGCCGCGCTTCTTCACCTCACGGGTGTGGGCGAGCACCCCCTTGTCGACCTCGAAGGTCTTCTTCGGGTCGAAGCCGAGCAGCTCCTTGGTGGCGGCGACCTCGTCGTCGCCGAGCGCGGAGCCGTGCGACTTGCCGGTGCCTCGCGCGGAGGGGGCGGGCCAGGCGATGACGGTGTGCAGCCGCACGAGGGTCGGCCTGCCCTGGCGGGGGGAGCGGCTCTTCTGGAGCGCAGCGAGGAGGGCGTCGACGTCCTCGGTGTAGTCGGCGGTGCCCGCGGGGTCGTCGGAGCGGCGCCAGTCGATGTCGACGACGTCCCAGCCGTACGCCTCGTAGCGCTTGGCGACGTCCTCGCTGAACGAGATGTCGGTGTCGTCCTCGATCGAGATCGAGTTGGCGTCGTAGACGATCGTGAGGTTGCCGAGCTCCTGGTGCCCGGCGAGCGAGGAGGCCTCGGAGGCCACGCCCTCCATGAGGTCGCCGTCGGACGCCAGCACCCAGATGTGGTGGTCGAAGACGCTCTCGCCGGCCTTGGCGTCCGGGTCGAACAGGCCGCGCTGGCGGCGCTGGGCCATCGCCATGCCCACCGCGGAGGCCAGCCCGGAGCCGAGCGGGCCGGTGGTGATCTCGACGCCCGTGGTGTGGTGCACCTCGGGGTGGCCGGGGGTGAGCGAGCCCCAGGTGCGCAGCGCCTTGAGGTCCTTCAGCTCCAGGCCGTAGCCGCTGAGGAAGAGCTGGATGTACTGGGTGAGCGAGGAGTGCCCGCAGGACAGCACGAACCGGTCGCGGCCCAGCCAGGTGGGGTCGGACGGGTCGTGCGTCATGACGTTCTGGTAGAGCAGGTAGGCGACCGGGGCCAGGCTCATCGCGGTGCCGGGGTGGCCGTTGCCGGCCTTCTGCACGGCGTCGGCGGCCAGCACCCGCACGGTGTCGACCGCTCGCACGTCGAGGTCGGTCCACTTGGCCTTCTTCGCGACGGGCCGAGAGATGTCCGGGCTCCGTCCCCGGGTCGCGGTGGTGGTTCGCCTGCTCGTGGTTGTCGTGCTCACTGGGGCCTCTCTCGCGGGGGTCGTGCACACGGTGGGGACGGTCCGCCGTCCACCCTAGTGTCTGGACTACCCCGCGCTGGGGCTCGCGCAACCCGGTCAAGGCTAGAATCACCGAGCACCCGACCGGCCGACCCGAAGGACGACGTGGCCATCACCTCGATCACGACCGATCCCACGGTCCAGCGGCTCGAGCGACGCCGCACGGTGGCGAACTACCTCGCGCTGACCAAGCCGCGCATCATCGAGCTGCTGCTCGTCACGACGGTCCCGGTCATGTTCCTGGCGCAGGGCGGGGTGCCCTCGCTCTGGCTGGTGCTCGCGACGCTGTTCGGCGGCACGCTGAGCGCCGGCGCGGCCAACACCTTCAACTCCGTGTACGACCGCGACATCGACCGCCTGATGCACCGCACCAGCAACCGGCCGATGGTCACCGGCGAGGTGAGCCCGCGCAACGCCCTGGTCTTCGCCGCGGTGCTCACCGTCGTCTCGACGCTGTGGTTCGCCCTGGTCGTCAACGTGCTGTCGGCGGCCCTGTCGCTGGCCGCGATCGCGCTCTACGCCATCGGCTACACGATCCTGCTCAAGCGCCGCACCTCGCAGAACATCGTGTGGGGCGGCCTGGCCGGGTGCATGCCCACCCTCATCGGCTGGTCGGCCGTCACCGGCACCGTGCAGTGGCCCGCCGTCGTCCTGTTCCTGCTCATCTTCTTCTGGACCCCGCCGCACTACTGGCCGCTGTCGATGGCCTTCCGCGACGACTACTCCGCCGCCGGGGTGCCGATGCTGCCCGTCGAGCAGGGGCCGGTCGCGGTCGGGCGCCAGATCGTCCTCTACTCCTGGGTGATGGTCGCGACCTCGCTGGTGCTCGTGCCGGTGGCGTCGATGGGCTGGGTCTACGCGGTCACCGCGCTGCTCGCCGGCGGCCTGTTCCTGCTCGAGGCCCACCGCCTGTTCCGCGCCGCACGGGCCGGGGCCGCCGGGCCGGCGCTGAAGCCGATGCGGCTGTTCCACTACTCGATCACCTACGTGACGGTCGTGTTCCTCGCGGTGGCGGTCGACCCGCTGCTGCACGTCGCCATCGGCTGACCGGGCAGGTCGCGGATCCGGCGGTAGGGGCCGAACAGCGGGGCGAACGCGGACGCGGTGTAGAGCCCTGCCATGGCGGTGACCGTCTCGCGCACCCCGGCGTGGGTGCCGAGCCAGCCGGCGGCCGGGCCGGCCAGCGGCATGGTGCCGACGTTGACCAGGGACGACGTCGAGGTGGTGCGGGCGAGCAGCTCGGGCGGGGTGTAGCGCATCCGGAAGGTGCCGCGCAGCACGTTGGCGGCCACGACGCCGGCACCGACGAGGGCCAGGCCGAGCGGCACGAGCACCACGCGCAGGCCGGGCTGGGCCAGCGCGAGCAGGAGGGCGGGTGGGCCGGCGGCGACCTGCAGCACCACCATGGCGCGGGCGTCCCCGAGGCGTGCGGAGGCCCGACGGGCGACGCCGGCGCCGACCAGGCCGCCGAGGCTGCCGGCAGCCAGCACCGCGCCGACCCGGCTCGGGTCGAGGTCGAGGTCGCGCACGAGGAAGAGCACGATCAGCGTGTAGTAGCCGGTGAGGGCGAAGTTCGCGATGCCGCCCTGGAGGGTGAAGAAGCGCAGGAACGGGTCGTGGAAGACCACCCGGATACCGGTCGCCACCTCACGCCGCAGAGGTTCTCGGTGGACGGGCGCGGGTGGCTGGGGCACCAGGCGGCGCGGGTCCATCCGGTGCAGGCACAGCGCCGACACCAGGAAGGACCCCACGTCGACGAGCACCGCCCGGACTGCGGACAGGGCGGCGACGAGCAGGCCGCCCAGCCCCGGCCCGAGCACCTGCATGGCCGACTCGGTGGCCACGGTCCGGGCGTTCGCTGCCGCCAGGTCGGGTGCGCCGACGATGCGGGGCACGAGGGGGAGGTAGGCGGTGCCCAGGAACACCGCCGCGCCACCGACCCCCAGGGTGGCCAGCACGAGGTGGGGGAGGGTGAGCAGGCCCAGCGCCCAGGCCAGCGGGACCGACCCGATGGCCGCGGCGGCCGCGAGGTCTGCGGCGATCATGACCCGTCGCGCGTCGCTGCGGTCGACCCAGGCGCCGGCCGGTAGGCCGATGAGCAGCCAGGGCAGCCACGCGGCGGCGGTGAGCAGGCCCATCCAGCCCGGCCCGGCATCGAAGACTCGTGACGGCGACGAGCGGCACCACGACGGAGGTGGTCATCGAGCCCAGGACCGAGACGCCCTCACCCACCCAGAGCAGCCGGAAGCTGCGGTTGCCGCTGATCGGGGGAGCGGTGGCCGGGCGCCCGGTGCGGGCCGAGCGTGCGGCCAAGGCCCACGGCGTGCGCGGGGCCGGCATCCGCTCTCACGGCTGGCTCGGGAAGCCGCGGGAGAACACGTAGACCGGTTCACGGTGCTCGCCGTCGTCGGGGACCGGCCGGTCGGCCCAGCGCCGCAGCAGGGCGGCCGCCTCGTCGGAGAGCTCGCCCAGCTCGTCCGGGGTCAGGCGCATCCACGCGGAGGTCGCGAAGGCCACGGCATCCCACGTGGCGTCGGAGTCGGCGTTCGACATCCAGTCGCGCACCCGGGTCTCCTGGCGGCGCAGCGCCAGGGCCTCGGCCTCGAGCGCCGCGTCGACCGCAGCCGGATCGGTGAGCTCATGCCGGCTCCACCGGGTGGCGGCCGAGGCCAGGCGCCACCAGCGCTCGCGGCGGTCGCGGGCAAGCTCGGGGGCCTCCTCGACCAGGCCTGCCGCGGCCAGCACCTTCAGGTGGTGGCTGGCGTTGCCGACCGCCTGGCCGGTGCGGGCGGCGAGCATGGATGCCGTCGACGGCCCGTCGACCTTGAGCGCGTCGATGATCCGGGAGCGGAAGGGGTGTGCGAGCGCGGCCAGCGGCGCGGCATCGAGCAGGGTGCGTACCTCGGGTCGGGTCATGGTGTCACCGTAAGTCAACAAGAGTGCTTGAACAAGCAATCTTGTAAAATGGGCGCCGGTGGAGGCGCACGAACCGACCCGAGTCTGGAGAAGTGGGGTGGTGCTCGGGAATGAGGTACCTCAGACGCCCCGCCTGCCGGCGGAGATACGCAGTGCGCCCGATGTGGGGCCCCACCTCAGCCGACGAGTGTTGTGGGCGTCGGGACCGACCGGTCCGGCACCGAACTTCCCAAGGAGCACACCATGAGTCTGTTCATCGACCACACCCTCGTGCAGGCCGAGATCGACCGCCGCTACGAGCTCGCCGGCATCGACCGGCACGCCACCCACGCGCACGACTGGCACCGCGCGGACCGCCCGGCCTGGCCGCTCGGGCTGCACCCGCTGGCTGCCTGGGTGTCCCGGCTCGTGGGCGGCGCGGTGACGCCGGCGCGGCACCCCTCGCAGCGCGACACCACGGTGGCCGCCGGTCGCCCGCGCCACCCGTGACCACGCGGGTGTGCGCGCCCGGTGCCATGATCGGCACCGTGCCGCCGAGAACCACGACCGAGCTGGTAGGTCGCCACGACGGGGTCTCCCGCATCCTCGACGCCCTGGGCTGGGCCGACGGCGGGGGCGGAGCCGCCCTCGTCGGTGGCGACGCCGGTATCGGCAAGACCGCCGTGGTCGGCCACGTCGCCCGGCTCGCGGCCGACCGGCGCACGCTCGTCGGCCACTGCGTGGGCGAGGGCAGCACCAGCCTTCCCTACCTGCCGTTCGTCGAGATGTTCGCGTCCCTCGACTCCCGCGAGCGCGACGTCGTCGACGGCCTGGTCGCCGACCACCGCGGGCTGGTGCCCCTCGTCCCGCGCCTGGCGGCCGGGGCCCGTGAGGATGCCGTGCGCGCCGACCTCGTCGAGGCCGTGCACGGCGCCCTCGCGGACCTCGGGCGCCACGGGCCGCTGCTCGTCGTCGTCGAGGACGTGCACTGGGCCGACGAGTCCACCCGCGACCTGCTCACCCTGCTCTTCACCCGCGGGCTGCCGGCGGGCGTGGCCCTGCTCGCCACCTACCGCACCGACGACGTGCACCGCCGGCATCCGCTGGCCGCGGCCCTCGCCGTGTGGTCCCGGCTGCCCGGGCTGACCCGGGTCGAGCTCGGGCCGCTGCCCGACGCCGACCTGCGCCGCGTGGTGCGCCGGGCCGGGGCCGGCCTCAGCGACGACCTCGTCGAGCGGGTCGCCCGGCGCGCGGACGGCAACGCCTTCTTCGCCGAGGAGCTGGCCGCGGCGGCCGGCGACACGGGGGGCGCCGACCTCGCCGACCTGGCCCGGCTGCTGCTCACCAGGGTCGACCGGCTCGACGAGCCCGCCCAGGCCGTCGTGCGGGTGGCGGCCGTCATCGGGCGACGGGTGCCGCACACCCTGCTCGAGCGGGTGGCAGGCGTCGACGCGGCCACCCTGGGCACCGCCCTGCGCGCCGCGGTCGAGCACCACGTGCTCGAACCCTGGGGGGAGCGCGGCTACGAGTTCCGGCACGCCCTGCTCGCCGAGGCCGTCACCGACGACCTGCTGCCGGCCGAGCGCCTGCAGCTGCACCGGGCCTGCGTCGAGGCGCTGCATGCCGACCCCACCCTGGGCACCTCCGCCGACCTGGCCCGGCACGCCCTCGCCGCGGGCGACCGGGCCGTCGCGCTCGAGGCGTCCGTGTTCGCGGGCGACGCGGCCCAGCGGATGGGCGGACCGGCGGAGGCGCTGGCCCACTACGAGATGGCCCTCGCCCTCGCCGACGCCGCCGGTGACCCCACCTCGGGCCACCTGCTCACCCTGCGGGCGGCGGCGGCCGCGAACGGCAGCGGGCGCCCGTTGCGGGCGATGGCGCTGCTGCAGGCACGGCTCGACACCGAGCTGCCGACCGCGCACGAGCGCGCCGAGCTGCTCGGGGCGCTGGCCTTCGCTGCCCGGATGACCGAGGAGCGGGTCGACCGCCTCCACCTCACCGAGCAGGCCCTGGGGCTGTTGTCGCACGACGCACCGGTGGGCCTGCGGGTGGGCCTGCTGGCCCGCCGCGCCGAGGCCCTGATGGACAGCGGGAGCTCCGACCGGGCGCTGGTGGTCGCCGACGACGCGATGGCGCTGGCCGTCGAGCACGACCTCACCGTCGACCGCACCGACCTCACGAGCATCCTGGCCCGGCTCAGCGAGTCGGCGGGCGACCCCGGCGAGTCGATCCGCCGTCTCGAGGGCGCGGTCGCCGCCTGGACCCGCGAGCCCGACCTCGCGCTGCTGCGGGCCATGCACATCCTGGCGTCGGTGCACTACCGCCAGGGTGACCACGCGGCGGCGCTGGCCGCCTTCGAGCGCACCATCGCCGAGGCCCACCGGGCCGGCCTGGCGTGGTCGGTCTACGGGGTCGACGCCCGCGCGATGGCCGTCACCACCGCCTACGAGATGGGCGACTGGGACACCGCGCTGCGCCTGGCCGACCACACCGCAGACGTGGGGATGCCGTCCGGCGCGGCCGCGAACCTCGACGCCGCCGTGGGCCAGGTGCTCGCCGCCCGTGGTGCCGTGGGTGCCGGCGAGCTGGTCGACGGCAGCCGCCCGTGGTGGACCGAGGACGGCCGGATCGCCGTGCAGTGCGGCGCCGCGGCACTCGACGTCCTGGGCCGCGAGGGCGACGTCGACGCCATGCTGGCCCTGCACGCCGACGTCGTCGGCTTCCTGCGCGAGCTGTGGGGCGAGGGCCGGGTGGCGTCCGAGGTGCGCTTCGCGGCCCTGGTCGTGGGACACCTCGCCACCGCCCTGCGCTCCGGCCCCTCCGCGCGCCGCACCGACCTGCTCACCCATGCCGAGCGGCTCGCCACGCAGGCGGATGCCGTGTTCGGCCCGGGCTCTGCGCTGCTCGCGCCGACCCTCGAGGGCCGCGCCTGGCTGGCCCGGGTCGCCGCCGAGACGCAGCGTGCGCGGTGGGCGGCCGGGAACGACGTGCCCCTCGCCGACCTCGTGGCGCGCTGGCGCGAGGTGGTCGCGATGTTCGAGCGGCACGGCGAGCCGTACGAGGTGGCGCGGTGCCGGGTGCGGCTCGCCGAGGTGCTGCTGGCCGGCAACGACCCCGACGCAGCCGGCGAGCTCGCGGCCGCCCGGGCCACCGCGGGTGCCCTGGGTGCCGCCCCGCTGGCTGGCGCGCTCGACCGGCTGCGCCCGAACCACCCGCGCGCCGCCACCGTGCTGACCGCTCGCGAGGCCGAGGTGCTCGCGCTGGTGGCGCAGGGCAGGTCCAACGGTGAGATCGGCCGAGCCCTGTTCATCAGCACCAAGACCGCGAGCGTGCACGTCTCCAACATCCTGGCCAAGCTCGGCGCGTCGTCGCGCGGCGAGGCGGTCGCCCGGGCCCGCGCGGCCGGCATCCTCGACGACTGACCGCCTTCTCCCCGACTGTGCAGGGGAGAAGCCGCGGCGATCGGGCCGTTCGCCGCATGTTGCCCGGCCGCTCGCCTACGAGGTCGAGGAGGTCGAGCGGCGGCGCAGCGCGAGGATGCCGGAGGTCAGCGCCACGACGAGCAGGCTTGCGCCGAGCATGTGCGCGATGACCAGGGCCTCGGGCAGCCCGGTGAAGTACTGCACGTAGCCGATCAGCCCCTGCGCCAGGGCTACGCCCAGCACGACCAGCCAGGCCCGCGCCGGCCGGCGCTCGTCGTCGACGGCGGTGAGCCGCGCGGCCAGCCAGGTGGCGACGACCAGGCCGATGAAGATCATCACCAGGTCGGCGTGCAGCCACGACGCGGTGCGCGGGTCGACACCGAACCGGTTCGGCTCGTCGGCGTCGCCCGAGTGCGGGCCCGAGCCGGTGACGACCGTGCCGAGGGTGAGCACGGCGGCACCCACCGCGACGGTGGCCCAGCCGAGCCGGGTGACGAGCGGCGCCACGAGCAGGCGGGGCGGCACGGCCTCCTCGTGGCGGGCGAACCACAGGTACGACGACACGGCCACCAGGCTCATCGACACCAGGAAGTGGGCGGCGACGATGGCCGGGTTGAGGCCGAGCAGCACGGTGATGCCGCCGAGCACGGCCTGGCCCAGCACGCCGACGAGCACCAGGGCCGCACCCACCCACATCGCGCGCCGTGGAGCCCACCGCCACACGGCCAGGACGGTGGCGAGCGCGAGCACCAGGAGCACGCCGGTCAGCGTGCGGTTGCCGAACTCGATGTACTTGTGGAACCCCTCGGCCTGCTCGACGGTCGGGGTGATCGACCCGTCGGTGCACTCGGGCCAGGTGGGGCACCCCAGCCCACTGCCGGTGACCCGCACCAGCCCGCCGGTCACGACGATGCCGACCTCGGCCACCAGGTTGGCCAGCAGGATGGCGGAGAGCCAGAAGGGGCCCGGGCGCGGCGCGGCCGGAGCCGCCGGGGTGGTGGTGCTCGTGCTGGTCACGACACAAGGTTACGGCGGCGCCGGACGTGCCCTGTGCAGGGTTCGGTCAGTCGCCCCAGCGGAAGAAGCGCCGGGCCAGCAGGCCCCCGGCCAGCCCCCACACCACGAGCAGCGCCCACTGCGGCCAGGGCCATCCGCCGTCGACGACGGCCGAGCGCATCGCGTCGCCCAGCGCGCCCGAGGGCAGCACGGCGGCCAGGGCCCCGAGCGGCCCGGGCAGCAGGTCGGTGGGGAACAGCACCCCCAGGCCGAGCAGCAGCACCCACACCAGGTTGGCGATCGCCAGCACCGCCTCGGCCCGTACCGTGCCGGCGAGCAGCAGCGCGACGGCCACGAACGTGGCGCTGCCCAGCAGCAGCGTCACCAGCATCGGCAGGATGCCGCCCGGCTCCGGGCGAGCCCCGAGCGCCACGCCCAGCACACCGAGCACCACGACCTGCACCGCGAGCACCGACAGCACGGCCAGGCACTTCGCCGCGAGCAGCCCCCCACGCCCCAGGGGCGTGGTGCCGAGCAGGCGCAGCACGCCGGCCCGGCGGTCGAAGCCGGTCGAGATGGCCTGCCCGGTGAACGCGGTGGACACGACGGCCAGCGCCAGGGCTCCCGCGAGCGCGACGTCGGCCCGCGTGTCGGGCCCGAGGTCGGGCACCGAGGCGAGGGCCAGCCCGACCAGGGCCAGCGCGGGCAGCACCACCGAGACGAGCAGCTGCTCGCCGTTGGCCAGCAGCATCCGCGTCTCGAACCCGGCCCTGGCCAGCACCCGCTGTCGGGCCGGCGCCGCCCCGGTCCGCGTGGCCGTCATCGGGCCGCCCCGGTCGTGAGGGCGAAGTAGACGTCCTCGAGGGTGCGACCGTCGCGCACCTCGTCGAGCGTGCCGTCGGCCACGACCCGCCCGGCAGCCATGATGACGACCCGGTCGGCCAGCCGCTCGGCCTCCTCGAAGGAGTGCGTGGTCACCACCACGCACGCTGCACGCGCCGCCTCGGCCCGCACCAGGTCCCAGACCTCCAGCCGGGCGTGCGGGTCGAGCCCGGCGGTCGGCTCGTCGAGGAAGAGCACGTCGGGGTGGGGGAGCAGGGCCGCCGCCAGCGCCACCCGCTGTCGCTGGCCGCCCGACATCCGCCGCACCGTGGTACCGGCGAACGCCGCGATGCCGAGCCGGTCGACCAGCTCGTCGAGGGTCGCGGGTGCGGCGTACTGCGCGGCGAGGTGCCGCAGCAGCGGCAGCGGCCGGCTGGTGGTCGGCAGCCCACCCTCCTGCAGCATCACCCCGACCCGGGCCCGGTGGTCGGGCGACGCGCGCCACGGGTCACGGCCGAGCACCTGCACCGACCCGGAATCGGGGTGCTGCAGGCCCTCGAGGCACTCGATGGTGGTTGTCTTCCCGGCGCCGTTGGGGCCGAGCAGCGCGGTCACCGTGCCGGCCGTGGCCGACCACGACGCGCCGTCGACGGCAGTGGTCGTGCGGAACGACCGGCGCAGCTCGCGCACCACCACTGCTCCCGTCACGGCTCGACATCCTAGGCTGGCGCCCATGCCACGCATCGACAGGGAGGCCGCGCCCGCCACCGTGGTGGCCGCCGCGCCCGCCGCCCTCGCCCTGCTGCTCCGCCGTCCCCGGACGGCGGCCCTGCTGGGCCTCCTCCCGGCCGCCGTGGCAGCCTTCTTCCGCGACCCCGACCGCACCCCCGACGGCGCCGCCGTGCCGGTCGACGACGTGCTGTCCCCGGCCTACGGCAAGGTGGTGCACGCAGGCGCCGCCGTCGAGGAGCTCGCCCCGCAGGGGCAGTGGCAGCAGGTCAGCATCTTCCTGTCGGCCTTCCACGTGCACGACAACCGGTCCCCCTACGGCGGGCGCGCGGTCGAGGTCTCACAGCGGCCCGGCACCGTGATCGCCCGGTGGGTGCGCCCCGTCCGGGTGACCGGGTGACCAGCCCGGCGACGCCGGGGCGCCGCCGCATCCTCGACCGCTGGCGGCTGGTGTCGCCCACCGGGGCGCGGGTCGTCTCGCTGCGCCAGCTGCCCAAGCGCGAGCGCGCCCGGCTGCTGGCGCCGAGCGCCTTCACCACGCTGAACATGATCAGCGGCCTGTCCTCGGTGATGCTCGCCTTCGACGGGCACTTCACCCTGGCCGCCGCGCTCATCGCGGTGTCGATCGTGCTCGACATCGCCGACGGCTTCGTGGCCCGGCTGATCGGGGCCACCTCGCCGTTCGGCCTGCAGCTCGACTCGCTCGCCGACCTCATCTCGTTCGGTCTGGCGCCGGCGATCCTGGTGCACACCTGGGCGCTCGACGAGTGGCCGGTCCTGTCGTGGCTGGCGGCGTTCTTCTGGCTGGCCTGCGCGGCGTTCCGGCTCGCCCGGTTCAACGTCACCATCGACCCGCTGGCCGACAAGCGCTACTTCGTCGGGCTACCCTCGCCCGGCGCGGCGGCCGTCGTCATGGCGACCATCCTGGCGCTCGACTCGCCGCACTTCGGCCCGGGCACCGGCCCCTGGCAGGCATGGTTCCCCCTGCTGGTCTCCGTGGTGCCCGCCCTGCTGATGGTGATGACCGTGCGGTTCCGCTCGTTCCGCACCCTGCTGTCCCCCCGCAACCGCAACGCCCGCCTCACCACCGCGGCCGTCGGGCTCGCCATCGTCGTCGGCCTGGTGCTCTCACCGGGACTCACCCTCCTCGTCGTCGCCTACGGCTACGTGCTCACCGCGCCGCTCGGGGTGCTCACCGCACCGCTGCGCGAGCGGTGGCTCGGGCCCGAGTCCGTCGCCCCACCACGGCGCCGGATGCCGTCGGTCTTCCTGCCCTTCGACGACGACGACGACGACGAGGGACGAGGTCGACGAGGTGGACGAGGACCTCGCCGACCCCGATGCCGCCGGCCCGGTCGCGGGGGGCGTCGACCACGGCGTCGAACGGGGTGTCGAGAGTTAGGTCACCCTTCCTTGGACAGGCTCGCGGCAATTACCTAACATGGGTGTGTGGTTAATACCGAGGCCAACGTCCTGGAGTCGCGCACGCGCGACCGGGTGCTGCGCGTCGTCAGCCAGGAGGGCCCGGTGAGCATCCCCGCCCTCGTCGAGCGGCTGGGCCTCACCGAGACCGCGGTGCGCCGCCAGGTCGACGCGCTGCACGCCGAGGGTCTGGTCGAGTCCCGCGAGGCCACCGGCCCGCGCCGGCGCGGCCGGCCGGCCCGGTCGTGGGTGCTCACCGAGCGCGGCCACCGTGCCCTGGTCAGCGACTACGACCACCTCGCCGGTGAAGCGCTGCGCTTCCTCAGCGACACCGCCGGCGCCGACGCCGTGAACCGCTTCGCCGAGCAGCGGGTCGCCTCGCTCGAGCAGCGCTACGCCGACCGCGTCGACGCCGCCGGCGACGACCCCGCATCGCGGGCCGGGGCGCTCGTCGACGCGCTGAACGCCGACGGCTACGCGGCATCCGCCCGCCCGGTCGGCACGGCGGGGCCGGGCCGGCTCACCGGCATCCAGCTCTGCCAGGGGCACTGCCCGGTTCAGCACGTCGCGGCCGAGTTCCCCCAGTTCTGCGAGGCCGAGACCGAGGCGTTCTCCCGCCTGCTCGGCGTCCACGTCCAGCGCCTGGCCACCCTGGCCCACGGCGACCACGTCTGCACCACCTTCGTCCCCGCACCGACCACCGAGAGGCCCTCGTCATGACGAGCAGCATCGAAGAGCTCAACCCCGGTCTGAAGGACCTCGGCACCTACGCCTTCGGCTGGGCCGACAGCGACACGGCCGGTGAGACCGCCCGCCGCGGGCTCAACGACGAGGTCGTCAGCGACATCTCGACGCGCAAGAACGAGCCGCAGTGGATGACCGACCTGCGGCTGAAGTCGCTGCGACTCTTCGGCAAGAAGCCGATGCCCACGTGGGGCTCTGACCTGTCCGGCATCGACTTCCAGAACATCAAGTACTTCGTGAAGTCCACCGAGAAGCAGGCCACCAGCTGGGAGGACCTGCCCGAGGACATCAAGAACACCTACGACCGGCTGGGCATCCCCGAGGCCGAGAAGCAGCGCCTCGTCGCCGGGGTCGCGGCCCAGTACGAGTCCGAGGTGGTCTACCACCAGATCCGTGAGGACCTGGAGGACAAGGGTGTCATCTTCGTCGACACCGACACCGGCCTGCGCGAGCACGAGGACCTCTTCCGCGAGTACTTCACCTCGGTCATCCCCGCCGGTGACAACAAGTTCGCCGCACTCAACACCGCGGTGTGGTCCGGTGGCTCGTTCATCTACGTCCCGCCGGGGGTGCACGTCGACATCCCGCTGCAGGCGTACTTCCGGATCAACACCGAGAACATGGGCCAGTTCGAGCGAACGCTGATCATCGCCGACGAGGGCTCCTCGGTGCACTACGTCGAGGGCTGCACCGCGCCGATCTACAAGTCCGACTCGCTGCACTCGGCGGTCGTCGAGATCGTCGTGAAGAAGAACGCGCGGGTGCGCTACACGACGATCCAGAACTGGTCCAACAACGTCTACAACCTCGTCACCAAGCGCGCGACCTGCGCCGAGGGCGCGACGATGGAGTGGATCGACGGCAACATCGGCTCCAAGGTGACGATGAAGTACCCGGCCGTCTTCCTGCTCGGCGAGCACGCCCGCGGCGAGACCCTGTCGATCGCCTTCGCGGGCGAGGGCCAGCACCAGGACGCCGGCTCCAAGATGGTGCACGCGGCGCCCAACACGAGCAGCTCGATCGTCTCCAAGTCGGTCGCCCGCGGCGGCGGACGCACGTCCTACCGCGGCCTGGTGCAGATCATGGAGGGCGCGCACGGGTCGAAGAGCTCGGTCGTCTGCGACGCCCTGCTCGTCGACACGATCAGCCGCTCCGACACCTACCCCTACGTCGACATCCGCGAGGACGACGTGCAGATGGGCCACGAGGCGACCGTCTCCAAGGTGTCCGAGGACCAGATGTTCTACCTGATGTCCCGAGGCATGTCCGAGGAGGAGGCGATGGCGATGATCGTGCGCGGCTTCGTCGAGCCCATCGCCAAGGAGCTCCCGATGGAGTACGCCCTCGAGCTCAACCGCCTCATCGAGCTGCAGATGGAAGGAGCAGTGGGCTGAATGAGCCTGCTCACCCCCCAGCGCCCGACCTCGGGCGCGCACACCGACAGCGCCGCGACGATGGTCCCCGACCAGTCGCGCGCCGAGCGCACCACGTCGTACGCCGTCGCCGACTTCCCGCTGCCCACCGGCCGCGAGGAGGAGTGGCGCTTCACACCGGTCGACCGGCTCGGGGCGCTGTTCCACGACGAGCCCACCGGCGCCCACCTGGAGTGGAGCGAGTCGCTCCCCGACGGCGTCACGCTCGGCACGGCATCCGCGCAGGAGTGGCGCGCCAGTGGCGCACCGGCCCCGGGTGACCGCGCCGCCGCCGTCGCCGCCGCGCACAGCGGTGGCGTCGCGGTGCTCGACATCCCCGCCGACGCCGACCTCGCCGAGCCGGTGCGCATCCGGCTCACCGGCACCGAGCGCGAGGTCGTCCACGGGCACCTGCTGGTGCGCGTCGGCCGGTTCGCCCGCGCCACCGTCGTGCTCGAGCACGCCGGCACCTCGCAGTACAGCGAGGTCGTCTCCGTGGTGGCCGCCGACGGCGCCCAGGTCACCCTGGTCACCGTGCAGGAGTGGGCCGACGACGCCCACCACCTGGCGCAGCACGACCTGGTCATCGGGCGCGACGCCACCGTGCGGCACATCGCCGTCAGCATCGGCGGCGGCATCGTCCGGTTCAACACCAACGCGTCCTACACCGGCCCGGGCGGCTCGTTCGAGGGCCTCGGCGTCTACTTCGCGGATGCCGGGCAGCACCTCGAGCACCGCCTCTTCGTCGACCACTCGGCGCCGCACTGCAGCAGCAACGTCGAGTACAAGGGTGCGCTGCAGGGCGACACCGCGCACACCGTGTGGGTCGGCGACGTGCTGATCCGGGCCAGCGCCGAGGGCACCGACACCTACGAGCTCAACCGCAACCTGGTCTTGACCGAGGGTGCGCGCGCCGACTCGGTGCCCAACCTCGAGATCGAGACCGGTGAGATCAAGGGCGCCGGGCACGCCTCTGCCACCGGGCGCTTCGACGACCAGCAGCTGTTCTACCTGATGGCGCGCGGCATCCCCGAGGACGAGGCGCGCCGCCTGGTCGTGCGCGGGTTCTTCGCCAGCGTCGTCGGCCGGATCGGCGTCCCCGAGGTGCAGGAGCGCCTGATGGGCGCCATCGAGCGTGAGCTCGCCGGGGGTGCCGCATGAGCGAGCAGCTGACCGACACCGACTTCGTGCGCGTCTGCCGGCTCGACGAGCTGCCGGCCGTCGGCCCCACCCTTGCCGAGATCGAGGGTCGCCGCGTCTCCGTCGTGCGCACCGACGACGGGGCCGTGCACTGCGTCGACGACACCTGCACGCACGCCAACGTCTCGCTGTCCGAGGGTGAGCTCGACGGCTGCACGCTCGAGTGCTGGCTGCACGGCTCGCGCTTCGACCTGCGCACCGGCGAGCCCACCGGCCCACCGGCCGTCATCCCCATCGCCGTCCACACCGTCCGCATCGAGGGCGACGACGTCTTCGTCGCCCTGTCCGAGGAGAGCTGAACCCATGTCCACCCTTGAGATCAAGGACCTGCACGTCTCCGTCGACACCGAGGAGGGCGCCAAGGAGATCCTGCGCGGCGTCACCCTGACGATCCGCTCCGGTGAGACCCACGCCATCATGGGGCCCAACGGGTCGGGCAAGTCGACGCTGGCCTACTCCGTGGCAGGTCACCCCAAGTACACGGTCACCTCCGGCTCGGTCACCCTCGACGGTGAGGACGTGCTCTCGATGAAGGTCGACGAGCGCGCCCGCGCCGGCCTCTTCCTCGCCATGCAGTACCCCGTCGAGGTTCCCGGCGTCACCGTCTCCAACTTCCTGCGCACCGCCAAGACCGCCATCGACGGCGAGGCCCCGAAGCTGCGCACCTGGGTCAAGGACATGAAGGGCGCCATGACGCAGCTGCGCATGGACCCCGCCTTCGCCGAGCGCAACGTCAACGAGGGCTTCTCCGGAGGCGAGAAGAAGCGCCACGAGATCCTCCAGATGGAGCTGCTGCGACCCAAGTTCGCCGTGCTCGACGAGACCGACTCCGGCCTCGACGTCGACGCGCTCCGCGTGGTCTCCGAGGGCGTCAACCGCGCCAAGGACTCCACCGGCGCCGGCGTGCTGCTCATCACGCACTACACCCGCATCCTGCGCTACATCGAGCCCGACTTCGTGCACGTCTTCGTCGACGGTCGGATCGCCGAGGAGGGCGGCAAGGAGCTCGCCGACCGCCTCGAGGCCGAGGGCTACGACCGCTTCCTCCCCGACACCGTCGAGGCCTGAGTTGGCTGCCGGCCCCCTTCCCGACGAGGAGCTCGCCCGCATCCGGGCCGACTTCCCGATCCTGACGCGCACCGTGCGCGGGGGGCACCCCTTGGTCTACCTCGACTCGGGTGCCACCTCGCACAAGCCGCGCCAGGTGCTCGACGCCGAGCGCGGGTTCTACGAGCACACCAACGCCGCGGTGCACCGTGGCGCCCACCAGCTCTCCGAGGAGGGCACCGACGCCTACGAGTCGGCGCGCGCGACCATCGCCGCGTTCATCGGGGCGCGCTCCGACGAGGTCGTGTTCACCCGCAACGCCACCGAGGCGATCAACCTGGTGGCCTACGCCTTCACCAACGGCACGCACGGTGGTGGCGGCGGGCACGGCGCCCGCTTCACCCTGCGTCCCGGCGACGAGGTGCTCGTCACCGAGATGGAGCACCACGCCAACCTCATCCCGTGGCAGGAGGCCTGCCGGCGCACCGGTGCCACGCTGCGCTGGGTGCCGGTCACCGCCGACGGCCGCCTCGACCTCACCGACCTCGACACCCTGCTCACCGAGCGCACCAAGGTGTTCGCGTTCACCCACGTGTCCAACGTGCTCGGCACGATCAACCCGGTGCAGCAGCTGGCCGAGCGGGCGCACGCCGTCGGCGCGCTCGCCGTGCTCGACGCCTGCCAGTCGGTGCCGCACCTGCCGGTCGCCGTCCACGACCTCGGCGTCGACGTGCTGGCGTTCTCGGGGCACAAGATGTTCGGCCCGCTCGGCATCGGTGTGCTGTGGGCCCGCCCCGAGCTGCTCGACGAGATGCCGGTGTTCCTCACCGGCGGCTCGATGATCGAGACGGTCACCATGGAGGGGTCCACGTACGCCCCGGCGCCGCAGAAGTTCGAGGCCGGGGTCCCGGTCGCGGCCCAGGCGGTGGGGCTCGCCGCCGCGTGCGACTACCTCACCGCACTCGGTCTCGACCGGGTGCACGCCCACGAGCAGGCGCTCACCCGGCGGCTGCTCGAGGGCCTCGCGCAGCGTCCGTGGGTGCGGGTGCTCGGCCCCGACGACCTGCGCGAGCGCGGGGGAGCGGTGGCCTTCGTCGTCGACGGCGTGCATGCCCACGACGTCGGCCAGGTGCTCGACGACAGCGGCGTCGCCGTGCGCGTCGGCCACCACTGCGCGTGGCCGCTGCACCGGGCCCTGAAGGCCCAGGCGAGCACCCGTGCGAGCTTCGCCGCCTACACCACGCCCGCCGAGGTCGACGCGCTCCTCGAGGCGCTCGACCGCGTGCCGGCGATGTTCGGGCTGGAGGTGGCGGTCTGATGGACCTCTACCAGGAGCTCATCCTCGAGCACTACAAGCGCCCGGTGCGCGCCGGCCTTCGCGACCCGTTCGGGGCCGAGGTGCACCACGTCAACCCCACCTGCGGCGACGAGGTCACCCTGCGCGTGCACGTCACCGGCACCGGCGACGATGCCGTCGTCGAGGACGTGTCCTACGACGCCACGGGCTGCTCGATCAGCGTGGCCTCGGCGTCGATCCTCGCCGAGGAGATCACCGGCGAGTCCGTCGCCCACGCCCGCGACACCGTCGAGGCGATGCGCTCGATGCTCACCAGCAAGGGTGAGGACCCCGGTGACGAGGAGCAGATCGGCGACGGCGTCGCCCTCTCCGGTGTCGCCAAGTACCCCGCCCGGGTGAAGTGCGCCCTCCTGTCGTGGATGGCCTTCACCGACGCCCTGCACCAGGCCGAAGGAGCCCACCCATGACCGAGACCACCACCCCCGCGAATGTCGCCGACGTCGAGGAGGCGCTGCGCGACGTCGTCGACCCCGAGCTCGGCATCAACGTCGTCGACCTCGGCCTCGTCTACGGCATCACCGTCGACGGCCAGAACCACGCGGTCATCGACATGACCCTCACCTCGGCGGCGTGCCCGCTCACCGACGTCATCGAGGACCAGACCGAGCAGTCCCTCGAGGGCCTGGTCGCCTCCTACCGGGTCAACTGGGTCTGGATGCCGCCGTGGGGCCCCGACAAGATCACCGACGACGGCCGCGAGCAGCTGCGCGCCCTCGGCTTCAACATCTGACGTAGCCTCGTGACCCGCCGAGTCGTCGAGGTCGCCCCCGCGCGCCTCGACGGCTGGCTGGAACGGTTCTCCGCCAACAACCCCGACGGCCCCCAGCGCGTCGTCGGGGTCGCACGTTTCGACCACGACCCGCTCGCCGTGGTGCTGGTCCGCCGCGGGGGGTACGCCGTGGGCGTGGCCTCGGGCGACCGGCTGACCGCCCACAAGGTGGGCACCCGCTACGTGCAGTCACGTACCGCCGCCGGGGGCTGGAGCCAGCAGCGCTTCGCGCGTCGTCGCGCCAACCAGGCCGACGGGCTGGTCGGCGCGGCAGTGGCGCACACCGTGCGGCTGCTCACCGGCATCCGCCCCGCGGGCGCCGTGCTCGGTGGCGACAAGGCACTGGTGGCGAGCCTGCTCGAGGACCCCCGGCTGGCCGGCATCCGCGACCTGCCGCGCCGCGAGCTCTACGACCTGCCCGACCCCCGGCTCGACGTGCTCGAGAAGGCCCTCGAGCGCGGTCGCGCGGTGCGGGTCACCATCGAGGAGTAAGGGGGCGGGCGTCACTCGACCGTGGCGGCCGCGAAGGTGTTGCACTGGTTGAGGTCGCCGGTGGTGAAGCCCTGGAGGAACCAGCGCTGCCGGGCCTCGGCCGAGCCGTGGGTCCAGGTCTCGGGGTTGACCCGGCCCGCGGTGGCCTGCTGGATCCGGTCGTCACCGACCGACGCGGCGGCCGACAGTGCGTCCTGGATGTCCTTCTCGGTCAGCGGCTTGAGGAACGGGGTGCCGGTGTCCTCGTCGGGCACGGTCGTCGCGTGCTTGGCCCAGACGCCACCGAGGCAGTCGGCCATCAGCTCGGTCCTCACCCCGCCCGACTCCGGCCCCTGGGGGTCGCGCTGGGCCTCGCCGAGCAGGCCGAGCTGGTCCTGCAGCGCGTGGCCGTACTCGTGCGCGACCACGTACTCCTGCGCGAGCGGGCCCCCGCTGGAACCGAACTGGTCCTCCAGGATCTGGAAGAAGCTCGCGTCGATGTAGACGCGCTTGTCGAGCGGGCAGTAGAAGGGGCCCACCTGGTTGCTCGCGACACCGCAGCGGGACTGGGCCTGCCCCTTGTAGAGCACGGTCTTGACCGGCTGCCACTGCGTGCCGAACCGCGGCAGCTCGGAGTCCCAGTAGGCCTGCACCGAGTTCACCGTGCCGATGATGCGGCACTCGGTGTACTGGTTGGCGTCGGCGCCGCTCCTGCACTTCTCGAACGCGGTGGGGTCCTCGCTCCCGGCGACCCCGACCTGGCTCGGGTCGATGCCCGCCGTCGCCCCGTTGTCCCCGCCGAAGACCCCGTTGAAGAGCAGGGTGAGCACGAGGATGACGATGCCGCCCAGCCCGCCGCCGACGACCATGCCGCCGGGCGCGCCACCACCGCCACCGCCGCCGGAGGACACCTGTGAGGTGTCGAGGGTGACGTTGTCGTTGAAGCTCATGGTCGGGCCTCCGTGGCGAGCGCACCGGCGCGGGTGCGCAGGGGAGGCACCACCCTAGTGGCGGGTGCGGCGCCGTCGGGTGGCCGCACCCACGGGCGTCCCGTGCACCGGGTGGGGTCCGCGGGCGGCTATTCTGGATGGTCGTGGCCGTCCCGGGCCGCCGCCCCCACCACCGAAGGTCCCACCGTGATCACCGCTGCCTCCGTCGAGCTGCGCGCGGGCTCCCGCCTGCTCCTCGACGCCGCCTCGTTCCGGGTCGCCCCCGGCGACCGCGTGGGGCTGGTCGGGCGCAACGGGGCCGGCAAGACCACGCTGACCAAGGCCCTGGCCGGGGTCACCCAGCCGGCGGCCGGCACCATCACCCGCAGCGGCGAGGTGGGCTACCTGCCCCAGGACCCGCGTACCGGTGACCTGCACATCACCGCTCGCGACCGGGTGCTGTCCGCCCGGGGGCTCGACACGATCGTGCGCGACCTGCGCGCCGCCGAGCAGGCGATGGCCACCGAGACCGGTGAGCAGCAGGAGAAGGCGATGCGCCGCTACTCCCGGCTGGAGGCCGAGTTCACCGCCGCGGGTGGGTACGCGGCCGAGTCCGAGGCCGCCCAGATCGCCGGTGCCCTCGGCCTCGACGAGCGGGTGCTCGGCCAGGAGCTCGGCACGCTCTCCGGCGGTCAGCGGCGCCGCATCGAGCTCACCCGCATTCTCTTCTCCGGCGCCGAGACCCTGCTCCTCGACGAGCCGACCAACCACCTCGACGCCGACTCCATCGCCTGGCTGCGCGACCACCTCAAGGGCTACAGGGGTGGCCTCGTGGTCATCTCGCACGACGTGGAGCTGCTCGACGCGGTGGTCAACAGGGTCTTCCACCTCGACGCGAACCGGGGCGAGCTCGACCAGTACAACCTGGGCTGGAAGGCGTACCTGCTGCAGCGCGAGACCGACGAGCGGCGCCGCAAGCGCGAGCGCGCCAACGCCGAGAAGAAGGCCTCGGTGCTGATGGCCCAGGCCGACAAGATGCGCGCCAAGGCGACCAAGACCGTTGCGGCCCAGAACATGGCGCGCCGGGCCGAGCGGCTGCTCGCCGGCCTGGAGGCCGAGCGCACCCACGACAAGGTCGCCAAGCTGCGCTTCCCCAAGCCCTCCCCGTGCGGCAAGACGCCGCTGCGCGCCAGCGGGCTGTCGCGCTCCTACGGGTCGCAGGAGGTCTTCACCGACGTCGACCTCGCCATCGACCGTGGCTCGCGCGTCGTCGTGCTCGGCCTCAACGGCGCCGGCAAGACCACCCTGCTGCGGATGCTGGCCGGCGTCGACACCCCCGACACCGGCCAGGTCGAGCCCGGGCACGGCCTGAAGATCGGCTACTACGCCCAGGAGCACGAGAACCTCGACGTCGAGCGCACCGTGCTCGAGAACATGAAGTCGGCGGCGCCCGACCTCGGCGAGACCGACGTGCGCAAGGTGCTCGGCTCGTTCCTGTTCAGCGGCGACGACGTCGACAAGCCGGCCGGGGTGCTCTCCGGCGGCGAGAAGACCCGGCTCTCGCTGGCCCTGCTCGTGGTGTCGTCGGCCAACGTGCTGCTGCTCGACGAACCCACCAACAACCTCGACCCGGCGTCGCGCGAGGAGATCCTCGGGGCGCTGCGCACCTTCGAGGGTGCCGTGGTGCTGGTGACCCACGACGAGGGCGCCGTCGACGCGCTCGAGCCCGAGCGCATCCTGCTGCTGCCCGACGGCGTCGAGGACCTCTTCAGCGCCGACTACCGCGACCTCGTCAACCTCGCCTGACCTGCGGCCTCGGGGCGGGAGGATGGGGCCATGAGGAGTCCCCGCACGATCGCGGCCATGCTCCTCGCCGTGGCTGCACTGCTCAGCACGGCGTGCACGAACAGCCCGGATGCCGTGACGTCGCCTTCCGCTACCGCCTCACCGCCCGCGTCGACGGCACCGACCGGCTCGACAACACCGGCCCCCACGCCGAGCGCGACCGCCACGGCGAGCGCGACGGGCGCTACGGCATCCGTGCGCTTCTCGGTGCTCGGTGACGTGGGCAGCAGCGACGCGACGGCGGCGGTGCTGGACTCGATCGCCGCGCGCGACGACGACTTCACCCTCGCGGTGGGTGACCTGTCCTACGGCCGCAACGGCGCCGAGGACACCTGGTGCCGGTTCGTGGCCCGCCGGGTCGGCCCGGCCCACCCGGTCGAGCTCGTCTCGGGCAACCACGAGTCCGACGGGCCGAACGGCGACATCGACCGGTTCGCCCGCTGCCTGCCCAACCGACTGCCCGGCCTGGTCGGCAGCTACGGGCGCCAGTGGTACGTCGACGCGCCCGCCGGCAACCCGGTGGTGCGGGTCGTGATGATCTCGCCGGCCCTCGACTTCGGCCACGGCTCGTGGTCCTACGACGACGGCACGACGCACCAGCAGTGGCTGCGGGCGGCGGTCACCGGGGCGCGCGCAGCCGGCATCGCGTGGGTGGTCGTCGGCATGCACAAGCCGTGCCTGACGATGGGCCGCTACCGGTGCGACCCCGGGACGGACGTCGTCGACGCGCTGCTCGACACGGGGGTCGACCTGGTGCTCACCGGCCACGAGCACCTCTACCAGCGCAGCAGGCCCCTCGCCCTGGGGACGGGGTGCCGAACGATCCGGACCGGCCGGCTCGACGGCGACTGCATCGCCCCCGACGGGCGCCGCGGCACCACCTTCGTCACGGTGGGCACCGGCGGCCACGACCTGCGCGACGTCGACACCTCCGACGCAGAGCGTGGCTACTTCGCCGCGTGGAGCGGGCGCAACCGGCAGCCGTCGTTCGGGTCGCTCGACGTGCAGGTGACCGCCGACCGGCTCACCGCGTCCTTCGTGCCGGTGGCGGGCGGCACCTTCACCGACCGACTGGTCCTGACCCGGTGACGCCTCCCGCGAACGTGGGTGAAAAGCACCGGTTGGGCGACGATCTTCACCCACTTTCGCGCAGGGCTGGCGGGGGGGCTAGCGGTGGTCGAGGGTCCGCAGCACGTGGGCGCTGATCGCGTCGCGGGCGCGCCGGCCCTCCGGTGTCGGGAGCAGCGGGTAGTCGTGCGGTGAACCGGGCTCGACGTGCACGGTGAGGTCGGAGCCGGCCGGCGCCCGCTCGCGCAGCCGGTCGCAGTCGGGCCGGCAGATGTCGCGCGACCCGACGAGCACGAGCGTGGGTGGCAGCCCGTGCAGGTCGCCGTAGATCGGGCTCACCGTCGGGTCGGTGAGCTCGCGCCCCGCCGCCCAGTGGGCCGCGATCGGCAGCATGCCGGCCCGGGTGAGCCACGGGTCGCGCCGTTCGACCGCCGCGATGGCCGGGTTGGTCATCGACAGGTCGAGCCACGGCGCGATGAGCGTGAGCCCGGCGATGCTGCCGCCGGCGCGGGACTGGGCCAGCAGCAGCGTGAGGGTGCCACCCGCGGAGTCGCCCAGCACGTGCAGCGGTGCCGGTGGGGCGAGCCGCTCGTGCAGGGCGGCCAGGAAGGCTTCCGCGTCGCGGACGTCGTGCGCCGGCGCCAGGGGGTAGCGCGCCACGTGCACCGCGCGGCCGGTGGTGTCGGCGAGGTGGGTGATCAGTGACCAGTGCTGCGCCTGGATGCCGTTGATGAACGCGCCGCCGTGCAGGTAGACGAGCGTGCCGGGGCGCGGCACGGCATCCGACCGCGCGCGCACCGTCACCACCTCGCCGCCGCCGAGCGCCTCGGTCGTGAGGCGCCCGGCGAGGTCGCCGGGCGTGGGTGCCGCGGGACGGGCGTGGGCCATGCTGCGCAGCCCCGCCTCGACCGTGCGGTAGCCCTTCTTGCGGGTGGCGCGCAGGTAACCCCGCACCGCCACCGTCTGCCAGCTGGTCACCGGCGCACCGCTGCCGGGCTCAGCCGGGGATGGCGGGCAGCCGGGTCAGCGCCTCCGCGACGGCCTGCTTCAGCTCGGTGTCGGCCCAGGTGTGGTCGACCAGGTCGCCGCCGAGGTAGGCCTCGTAGGCGGGCAGGTCGAGGTGGCCGTGGCCGCACAGGGCGGTGAGGATGACCTTCTCCTCGCCGGTCTCGATGCACGCGATGGCCTCGTCGACGGCCGCCGCGAGGGCGTGCGTCGGCTCGGGCGCCGGCACGATGCCCTCGGTGCGGGCGAAGAGCACCCCGGCCGCGAAGCAGTCCTGCTGCGTCTTGGCGACGGCCTCGATGAGGTCCTCCTCGTAGAGGTGGCTGATCAGCGGGCTCATGCCGTGGTAGCGCAGGCCGCCGGCGTGGATCGGGTCGGGGATGAAGTCGTGGCCCAGCGTGTGCATCTTCAGCATCGGGGTCAGGCCGGCGACGTCGCCGAAGTCGTAGGCGTAGGTTCCCTGCGTCAGGCTGGGGCAGGAGGCGGGCTCGACGGCGCGGATGACCGGGCCGGAGCCGCTGGCGAGCTTCTCGCGCAGGAAGGGGAAGGTGAGCCCGCCGAAGTTCGAGCCACCACCGGTGCAGCCGACGATGAGGTCGACGCTCTCGCCGATCTTCGCGAGCTGGAGCAGGGCCTCCTCGCCGATGATCGTCTGGTGCAGCAGCACGTGGTTGAGCACCGAGCCCAGCGCGTAGTTGGTGGTGGGGTCCTGGGCGGCCACCTCCACGGCCTCGCTGATCGCCAGACCGAGCGACCCGGGGGAGTCGGGGTGGCTGGCGAGCATCGTGCGGCCGGCCTCGGTGAGGTCGGAGGGGCTGGGGTGCACCGTGCCGCCGAACACCTCCATCATGATCCTGCGGTACGGCTTCGCGTCGTAGGAGGCCCGCACCTGCCAGACCTCGCACTCCATCTCGAACTGCGCACACGCGAACGACAGCGCGGTGCCCCACTGCCCGGCGCCGGTCTCGGTCGTGAGCTTGCGGATGCCGGCCTTGGCGTTGTAGTAGGCCTGCGGCACAGCGGTGTTCGGCTTGTGCGAGCCAGCGGGCGAGACGCCTTCGTACTTGTAGTAGATCCTCGCAGGAGTGCCGAGAGCCTTCTCGAGCCGGTGCGCCCGATAGAGGGGGGAGGGCCGCCACAGCCGGTAGACGTCCTGCACCTCCTGCGGGATGTCGACGTACTGCTCGGTGCTCACCTCCTGGGCGATGAGGTCCATCGGGAAGAGGGCCGAGAGGTCGTCGGGCCCGACCGGCTGCCCGGTGCCCGGGTGCAGCGGCGGCGGCGGAGGCGTCGGCAGGTCGTGGAGGATGTTGTACCAGCGCGTCGGCATCTCGTCCTCGTCGAGCAGGACCTTGTGGCGCAGCGGTGCGGACACGGCGTACCTCTCCCTCGTCGGCGACCGCCCCGGTGGCGGCGCCGCCGTCATCCTCGGGTGGGGGAACGGTGCGCACAAGGGGGTGCTCACGGGCAGGAACACCTGTCGGGGGCCGGTGGTTGACTGACAGGGCCAGACGACGACGCGAGGAGCACGACCGGTGAGCATGCAAGGGTGGCAGGCGCTGCACAGCCTGAGCAGGGACTCCAGCGTCAAGGAGCGGCGACTGGCGCCGGGCACCACCGGCCGGGTGCTCGGCTACGCCCGGCCCTACAAGGTGCAGATCGCCTGGTTCCTCGGCGTGGTCGTCATCGAGTCGATGCTGGTCGTCGCCTCGCCGCTGCTGCTGAAGTCGCTCGTCGACGACGGCATCTACCCCAAGGACTCCGCGGTCGTGGTCCGGCTGTCCCTCCTCGTGGCCCTGATCGCCATCGTCGGTGCGGGCCTCACCCTCGTCGAGCGCTGGTTCTCCGCCCGCATCGGCGAGGGCCTCATCTACGACCTGCGCACCCAGGTGTTCTCCCACGTGCTCCGCCAGCCGGTCGCGTTCTTCACCCGCGCCCAGACCGGCGCCCTGGTCACCCGGCTCGGCAACGACGTCATCGGTGCCCAGCAGGCCTTCACCTCGGTGCTCTCCAGCGTCGTCAGCAACGCCATCACCCTGGTGCTGATCATCGCCGCGATGGCCGCCCTGTCCTGGCCGCTCACCCTGGGGGCGCTGGCCCTCGTGCCGTTCTTCCTCGTCCCCGCCCGGCTGATGGGGCGGCGGCTGGCGAGCCTCGCGCACGAGCAGATGGTGCAGAACGCCGAGGTCGGCACCCGCATGACCGAGCGCTTCAACGTCGCCGGCGCGCTGCTGGTCAAGCTGTTCGGCCGCCCCGCGGTCGAGGACGAGGAGTACGCCGTGCGCGCCGCCAAGGTGCGCGACATCGGGGTGCGCATCGCCGTCAACCGCTCGGTGTTCTTCGTGGCGCTCACCCTCGTGGCGTCGCTGGCCACCGCGATGGTCTACGGGGTGGGGGGCCTGATGGCGGTCGACGGCACGCTCACCGTGGGCACCCTGCTGGCCCTCACCGCCCTGCTGGCCCGGCTCTACGGCCCGCTGACCGCCATCTCCAACGTGCGGGTCGACATCCTCACCGCGCTCGTCTCCTTCGAGCGGGTCTTCGAGGTGCTCGACCTCGAGCCGCTGGTGGCCGAGGCGCCCGGGGCCCGCCCGGTCCCCGCGGGCCCGGTGCGCGTCGAGGTCGACGGTGTGTCGTTCTCCTACCCGTCGGCCGACGAGGTCTCGCTGGCCTCGCTCGAGACCACGGCCACCGGCGACCGCCGCGGTAGCGGGCAGGTGCTGCACGACGTGTCGTTCACCGTCGAGCCGGGCTCGCTCGTCGCCCTCGTCGGCCCGAGCGGTGCCGGCAAGACCACGATCACCGCGCTGGTGGCGCGCCTCTACGACCCCACGGGCGGTGCCGTGCGCATCAACGGGCTCGACCTGCGCGACGCCCAGAGCGAGTCGCTGCACGACGCGGTCGGCGTCGTCACCCAGGACGCCCACCTCTTCCACGACACCATCCGGGCCAACCTCGACTACGCGGCGCCGGGCGCCACCGAGGACGAGATGGTGGCGGCGCTCCAGGCCGCGCAGGTCTGGTCGCTGGTCGACTCGCTGCCCTCGGGGCTCGACACCGTGGTCGGCGACCGCGGCCACCGGCTCTCGGGGGGCGAGAAGCAGCGGCTGGCCATCGCCCGGCTGCTGCTCAAGGGCCCCGGGCTGATCGTCCTCGACGAGGCGACCGCCCACCTCGACAGCGAGTCGGAGCAGGCCCTGCAGCGGGCCCTCGACCACGCGCTGCGCGACCGCTCGGCTCTGGTCATCGCCCACCGGCTGAGCACCGTGCGGCATGCCGACCAGATCCTCGTCGTCGACGACGGCACCGTCGTCGAGCGCGGCACCCACCCCGAGCTGGTCGCCGCGGGTGGGCTCTACAGCGAGCTCTACCGCACCCAGTTCAGCGATGAGCTCGGCGAGGTGCTCGACGCCCGGGCCTGAGCTCAGCAGGTGCTGTCCATGGCCGACGTCGGCGCCGCGCACGACCCGTACTGCCAGTGGCCGTCGCCGAACGGGTCCTTCGTCGCGTCCGTGTAGACCTCGGTCGTCGGGGTCGTCGCGGTCGTCGCGGTCGTCGCGGTCGTCGTGATGCGGCGGTACTCGATGATCGGGTCGCCCTCGGTCGTGAGGTAGGTCAGCACCAGCTCGCCGCCCGCCCCCGAGGCCAGGGCGGCCTCCAGGCAGGCCACCGCGTCGCCGGACACGTCCTCGAGCCGCTGGGTCTGGTCCAGCTGGACCATGCCGCAGCTGGGCAGCTCCGCCCGGTCCTGCCACTGCCGATGCACCGGGTCACCGAGCAGCGAGCACCCGGCGAGCGTCACACCCGCCACGGCCACCACAGCGCACCTCTCGTGCTGGTGCGCCCACTGGTCACGTCGGATCTCCCGCCTCGATGAGGTCCAATCACCACTGTGCCAGACCCTCTGTGCGATCATCCGCACCGTGGCCGACGACGCGCAGGGCTGGACGCAGGGTCGGGTGAGCGCCGGGGGCCGGGAGCTGTTCTACCGCCGCAGCACCGGCCCGTCGGATGCCGTGCCGATCGTGCACCTGCACGGGTTCGCCATCTCCGGGGCCTACCTGATGCCCACCGCGCGGCGGCTCGTGCACCACGCCGTCAACCTCGTGCCCGACCTGCCCGGCTACGGGCACAGCCCGCGGCGCGGCCGCCCCCTCGACATCCCCGAGCTCGCCGCGGCGGTCCTGGGCCTGCTCGACGCGCTGGCGGTGGACACGGCGGTGCTCCTCGGCAACTCGATGGGCTGCCCGGTCGGCCTGGAGGTCGCCCACGTCGCGCCGGAGCGGGTCCACCGGATGGTGCTGGTGTCACCGGCGGGCGGGGCCCAGAACCAGCCACTGCCGCGGGCGCTGGTCCAGCTCGCCCGCGACGGCTGGCGCGAGTCGCCGCGGATGGCGCGGGTGGCCGTGCCCGACTACCTCGGCTTCGGTCCGCTGAACGCCCTGCGCCTGTTCCACCAGCTGACGCTGTTCCCGTCGTTGGAGCGGCTGGTGCACAACCCGGTGCCGACCCTGGCCGTGCTGGGCAGCCGAGACCCGCTGATGCCGGGCCCGGCGCGCATCAGGGAGGTGGTCCGGCTGTCACCTGAGCACCTGAGCGTGGTCGTCATCCACGGCGCCGCGCATGCGCTCAACTTCAGCCACCCCGGTGAGCTCGCCAACGTCGTCACGGCGTGGCTCGAGGACCGCGAGATCGTCGACGACCCCGACCAGCCGGACGACGCACGGGTGTTCCGTGTGCCGCGGCGCTGAGACCGGCCGGGCCCGGTGCGGCCGGTCGGGCACGGCGGGCGGATCAGGACAGGTCACGCAGCGCCCGGGACTCGACGTCCGAGAGCACCTCGTCGGCGGCCTCGGCGCTCACCTCGCCGTTGCGGCGTGCCTCGAGCACCAGCGCTCGCTCGGCCTCGCTCGCGCGGTGCAGCACGGCATCCAGCTGCTCGGCGTGGTCAGCAGCCTCCCCTTCTCCAGGACCCGACCTCGGGCCGTGCCGCGACTCCGCCAGCGCCTCCTGCGCCGCCAGGTAGCCCTCGTACTGCAGCTCGGCGGCGCGTCGAACCGCCTCCGGGGTCTTGGGGTCCGCCGAGCGCACGGAGTCCAGGGCCGCCGCGGCCGCTCGCTGCCGCAGGGCCGCCACTTCGGGGGCCGAGCTGCCGGCGGTCCCCACCCCGAGCCGGCGGACCAGGGGTGACAGGGTGAGCCCCTGGACCACGAGGGTGAGGAGCACGGTGGCCAGTCCGACGGCGATGATCGCGTCGCGGTGCGGGAACGGATCACCGGATGAGGTGGTGAGGGGCAGCGCGAGCGCGGTCGCCACGGTGACCACCCCGCGCATGCCGGCCCAGCCCACCACCAGCGTCTCGCGCCAGCCCGCAGGGGCGTCCGGGACCTGCCCCCGATAGGGGAGGCGGGCCAGCCGGGACGCGGGGAAGACCAGCGCCAGCCGCAGGGCGATGAGCGTGACGATCACGGCGACGGCCAGCACGGTCACGTCGACCTGGGGGGTGCTGCGGCGCAGCACGTCGGTGAGCTCGAACCCGATCAGCACGAAGACGACGCAGGTGATGAGATAGTCGGCGAAGCCCCACACCGCGCGGCCGAGCAGCCAGCCACCGGAGGTGACGGCGGCGTGGCCGTAGCTGCGCAGGTACAGCCCCAGGGCCAGCACGGCGAGCACGCCGGAGCCGTGCACCTCCTCGGCCACGAGGTACACCGCGAACGGCGCGGCGAGGGTCACCAGGGTCTCGGCGGCGGCGATCCGCAGGGCGGCGAGAGCCCAGCGGGTGACCAGCCCTCCCACCAGGCCCACCCCGAGGCCGCCCACCACGGCGAGAACCAGCCGGAGGCTGACCTCACCGGTGGTCACCTGGCCGCTCAGCACCGCGGCGACGGCCGCGCCGTAGAGCACCAGGGCGGTGGCGTCGTTGAACATGCCCTCGCCCTCGAGCACGGTGACCATCCGGTGCGGGAGCCGAAGCCGGCGCGCGACCGCCGTCGCGGCCACCGGGTCCGGTGGTGCGACGACGGCGCCCAGCACCCACGCGGCACCCCAGCCCAGGCCGGCCAGCGAGGCCACCCAGGCGGCGGCACCGGCGCTGATCAGGGTGAGCCCGACCGCGAGCAGCAGGATCGAGCGGGACTGGTCGCGGAACGCGCGCGCCGTGGACCGTTGGGTGGCGGCGAACAGCAGCGGCGGCAGCACCAGCGGCAGGATCAGGTCCGGCCGCAGGGAGAGCGCCGGCATCCCGGGCAGCACCGGCAGCAGCAGGCCGTACACCGTCAGGAGCACTGGCAGCGGCACCTTGACGCGGTCGGCCACCGGCGTCAGCACGACGATGCCGACCAGCAGCAGGGCGGCCAGGGCCAGGGTGCTCATTGCTCCTCCGAGGTGGGGTAGGGGTCGTGTCAGCCGCGGTCGGTCCGCGAAGGCTACTCGTCCTCCTCGTCCCAGATCCGGGTCCGCGCGGGCTTGGCGGCGTACTGCTCGGGGTTCTCCAGTCGCAGCTCGCGGCGGATGCCGAGCGGGATCAGCACGAATCCCACGACCATGAGCAGCCACCACTGGTACGCGTACGCCTGATGGGGGCCGAGGTCGCGGTCGGGGTCGCCGAGCGCTTGCGGCCGCGGCGGCGAGGACCCGTCGGGCGGCGTCTCGGACTGCAGCAGCACGTAGCCGGGGAGCACCGCGCCGGTGCCCAGCACGCCGGACGCGTCGCGCAGGTTGAGGCTGGCGATCTGGTTGCCGGGGAGGCGGCGGTTTCTCGAGGCCTGTCCCAGCCGTACCCAGCCCACGACCTCGACCTCGCCCGTGGGTGCGGGGGCCACGTCGGGCAGCACGCTGGCGCCGCTGTCGGACTCGGCCACCCAGCCACGGTCGACGACGACGTCGGGGCCGCCGGTGCTCGGGCGGAAGGCCCAGAGCACCTCGTAGCCCGGCGTGCTCTCCAGGGGGCGGTTGCGCACGAAGACCGGCCCACCGGCATACCGTCCCGAGACGGACACCCGGGTCCACTCGTCCTGCGGGTCGAGCCCGGCCGGGGTGAGCACGCTCGACAACGGCACGGGTGCCGCGCGGTAGTGCGTGTCGAGCCGCTCGTTGCGCTGCTGCTTGGCCTCGAAGCGGTGGTACTGCCACCAGCCGAGGTGGTAGCAGGTGAACGCGATCAGGCAGGCCAGGAGGAGGGCGCCCAGCCAGCGAGGTGTTGCGAGCCGCCTGAGCACGTGGCCACGGTACGCGACGTACATTGGTCGCCTATGACCGACCTTCCAGCCCCTCGCCTGCTCGACCGTTTCGGCCGGGCCGGCCGCGACCTGCGCGTGTCCGTCACCGACCGGTGCAACCTGCGCTGCACCTACTGCATGCCCGCGCAGGGGCTGGACTGGCTGCCCAGGCCCGAGATGCTCACCGACGACGAGCTGGTGCGGCTGGTCACCGTGATGGTCGCTCTGGGGGTCACCCAGGTGCGGCTGACCGGCGGAGAGCCGCTGCTGCGCCGTAGCCTGGTCGACGTCGTGGGCCGCATCGCCGCCCTCGGGCCCCGCCCACGCATCGCCATGACCACCAACGGCATCGGGCTCGACCGGCTCGCCGCCCCGCTGGCCGCGGCCGGGCTCGACCGGGTCAACGTCAGCCTCGACACCATCGACCCCGAGCACTTCGGCCGGCTCACCCGCCGGGACCGCTTCGACGACGTGGTGGCCGGCCTCAAGGCGGCCGCCGACGCCGGCCTCACCCCGGTGAAGGTCAATGCCGTCGCCATGCGCGGCGTCAACGACACCGACGTCCCCGACCTGCTGCAGTGGTGCCTCGACCGGGGCTACGACCTGCGCTTCATCGAGCAGATGCCGCTCGACGCCCAGCACGCCTGGGACCGCTCGCTGATGGTGTCGCAGGACGAGATCCTGCAGCGGCTGGGCGAGCGCTTCACGCTGACCCCGGTGCCCGAGCGCGGCAGCGCCCCGGCCGAGCTGTTCCACGTCGACGGCGGCCCGGCCACGGTGGGCGTCATCGCCAGCGTCTCGGCGCCGTTCTGTGCCAGCTGCGACCGGGTGCGCCTCACCGCCGACGGGCAGCTGCGCAACTGCCTGTTCGCCCGCCGGGAGGTCGACCTGCGCGGCCCGATCCGCGCCGGCGCCACCGACGAGGAGCTCGCCGACCTGGTCATCGCCGAGATGTGGGCCAAGAAGATCGGTCACGGCATCGACAAGGCCGGCTTCGAGCAACCCGACCGCCCGATGTCAGCGATCGGTGGCTGAGTCCTGCGGGTCCCAGGGCTCGTAGGGCGCTCGGGTGATCTGCGGGGTCTGGTCGGCCTCGGGGAGCACCGGGCGCACCCGGCCGCTGACCCGCGGCCTCACCGCGTTGGCGGCGACCACGGCGATGAACGGCAGGAACACCGCACCGGCGGCGAAGATCCACCGGTACCACGCGTCGACCACCACGAGCAGGACGAAGCACGCGGTGCGGATCGCCATCGTGATGAGGTACCGCTTCAGCCGCCGGGCCTGGTCCTCCGTGCGCGCCTCGGGCGCGCTCGTCACCGACTGGACGTCGTGGTGGTGACGGGTCGTGGGCACCCGTCCACTGTATGTCGCGCTGCTCCGGCTACCCAGCGGTAGTCCACTAGGTTCGACGGCATGAGTGAGCCCCGCACCGTCCTCGTCACCGGCGGCAACCGCGGCATCGGACTGGCCATCGCCCGGTCCTTCGCGCAGGCCGGTGACTCCGTCGCCGTGACCCACCGCTCCGGCGACGCGCCCGACGGCCTGGTGGGCGTGCGCTGCGACGTCACCGACACGGCATCCGTCGACGCCGCGTTCACCAAGGCCGAGGAGAGGCTCGGCGGCCCGATCGAGGTGCTCGTCGCCAACGCCGGCGTCACCAAGGACGGCCTGCTGATGCGGATGAGCGACGACGACTGGGACACCGTCATCGACACCAACCTGGCCGGTGCGTTCCGCTGCGTCCGTCGCGCGAGCAAGGGGATGATCCGGCTGCGCCGCGGGCGCATCGTGCTGATCTCGAGCGTCGTCGGCCTCTACGGCGGTCCCGGGCAGGCCAACTACGCCGCGAGCAAGGCCGGGCTGGTCGGGCTGGCGCGCTCCATCACCCGCGAGCTCGGCGGCCGCGGCATCACCGCCAACGTCGTCGCGCCGGGCTTCATCGAGACCGACATGACGGCCGCTCTGCCCGAGGACACCCAGAAGTCCTACAAGGCGGCGATCCCGGCCGGCCGGTTCGCCACCCCCGACGAGGTGGCCGCCGTGGTGCGCTTCGTCGCCGGTCCCGACGCGGCCTACATCTCCGGTGCCGTCATCCCGGTCGACGGCGGCCTCGGCATGGGCCACTGACGCCCCCTGCACCCCTCCCGCCCGGCACCACCCCACGACCGCACCGACCCCCAGCGAAAGGTCCGCCCCATGTTGCTCGAGGGCAAGAAGCTGCTCGTCACCGGCGTCCTCATGGACTCCTCGATCGCCTTCCACGTCGCGCGGCTCGCGCAGGAGCAGGGCGCCGAGGTGGTGCTCACCTCGTTTGGGCGCACCATGAAGATCACCTCCGCCATCGCCAAGCGCCTCCCGCAGACCCCACCGGTCGTCGAGCTCGACGTCACCAGCGACGACGACCTGGCGGCGCTGGCCGACCGCGTGCGCGAGCACGTGCCGCATCTCGACGGTGTCGTGCACTCGATCGGGTTCGCCCCGCAGGGCGCGTTCAACTTCATGGAGGCCGGCTGGGACGACGTCGCGACCGCCGTGCACGTGTCGGCCTACTCGCTGGCCGCGCTCACCAAGGCCGCACTGCCGCTGATGGGTCCTGGCGGCAGCGTCGTGGGCCTCACCTTCGACGCCCGGTTCGCCTGGCCGGTCTACGACTGGATGGGCGTGGCGAAGGCCGCGTTCGAGTCGACCAACCGCTACCTCGCCCGCGACCTGGGGCCCCGGGGCATCCGCTCCAACATCGTCGCGGCCGGCCCCATCCGCACCACGGCTGCCAAGTCGATCCCCGGCTTCGAGCGGTTCGAGGAGGAGTGGGACGGCCGCTCGCCGCTCGGCTGGGACGTCGACGACGCCGAGCCCACGGCCAAGGCCTGCGTCGCCCTGCTCTCCGACTGGTTCCCGGCCACGACCGGCGAGATGCTGCACGTCGACGGCGGCTTCCACGCGATGGGCGTGTAGCCGGTTCGCCGCGCCGCACCGGCGGCGTCACCAGGCACACTAGGCTCCCCGGGTGAGCAGCGAGCCCGCGCCGACCCACGAGACGGCGACCCCTCCCGGCGTCCGCACCCGCGAGGTGCGCCTGCTCGAGGGGCCGAACCTCTACTTCACGCGACCCGCGGTCAAGGTGACCCTCGCCCTGCCGGGCTACCTCGAGGCCGACGACGACGCGCTGCGCCGGATCAAGGCCGCCGCCGGGCTGCGCCGCGGCCAGCCCGGGGGGCCGGGGTCCGAGCAGCGCCAGCAGGTGCTGCTGCGCCTCGTCGAGCGGGTGGCCAGGGCGCTCGCCACCGAGGTCGGTACGCGCCGGCTGGGCGTGCGCACCCGGGCGGCCACCGAGACCGACGTCGTCGTCTGCGCCTTCGTCTGGCGGCACCGCGAGCGGGCCGAGGCGCTCGGGGCCGCGATCGGCCTCGTGCTGGCCGACGTGCTCGACGGGCGCCCCTACGCGGATGCCGTGGCGGAGCGGGCCGCTGTCGTCGCCGCGGTGCCCCCGCAGGCAGAGGGTCCGCGGCTGGTCACCCCCCGCATCCCGGTCGCCTCGGTGACCGGCACCAACGGCAAGACCACCACCACCCGACTGCTCGCGCACATCTGCATGACCGCGGGCCTGCGCACCGGGTGGAGCTCCACCGACGGGGTCGTGGTGCAGGGCGAGGTCATCGAGCCGGGCGACTACTCCGGGCCGGCCGGCGCTCGCGCCGTGCTCGAGGCGCCGGGCGTCGAGGTGGGCATCCTGGAGACCGCGCGAGGCGGCATGCTGCTGCGCGGCATGGGCGTCACCCACAACGACGTCTCGGTGGTCACCAACGTCTCGGCCGACCACCTGGGCATGCAGGGCATCGACACCGTCGACCAGCTCGCCGAGGTCAAGGCGATCATCACCCGGGTCACCAGGCCGCAGGGCTGGGTGGTGCTCAACGGTGAGGACCCGCGGGTCTGGGCGATGCGGGCCGGCATCCGGGCCCGGCCGTGGGTGTTCACCGCCGACCCGGGCGCGCCGGCCGTGCGCGAGGCGCTCGGCGCCGGCGGGCGCGCGCTGACCGTGCTCGACGAGTCCCTCACCGTGCTGTCGCCGGATGCCGCGCCCGACCGGCTGGTGCGGGTCGTCGACCTGCCGATGGCGCTGGCCGGGCTCTCGCACCACAACGTGCTCAACGCGCTGGCGGGTGCCGCCGCGGCCCTGGGGCTCGGCATCGACCGGGCGGCCGTCGTCGAGGGGCTGCGCAGCTTCGTGCCCGACGACGTGCTCAACCCGGGCCGGATGAACACCTACACCCTGCCGATCGAGGGCGGTGACGTCACCGTCGTCGTCGACCTCGCCCACAACGAGGCTGGGCTCGAGGCGCTGCTCGACGTGGCCCGCGGCCTCGTCGCTCCCGGCGGCCGGGTGCACCTGGCGCTGGGCACAGCGGGCGACCGCACCGACGACATCCTGCGGGCCCTCGGCGAGATCGCCGGGCTGCGCGCCGACCACGTCGTCGCGGCGCACAAGGCCCGGTACCTGCGCGGTCGCACCGTCGACGAGCTCGAGGCCCAGCTGCGCATCGGCCTGGGCCACGCCGGGGTCGGCGACATCGCCTCGTACCCCACCGAGCTGTCCGGGCTGCAGGCCCTGGCCGAGGCGGCCGACGACGGCGACGTCGTGGCCGTCATGTGCCACGCCGAGCGGGTCGAGATCGTCGACTGGCTGCACGGCCGCGGGGCCACCCCCGACGACCCCGAGGCCGTCCGCCGCAAGGTCGTGCGGGCCCGCGGCGAGCACGACTGCGAGGACGACATCACCGCGCTGTGGCGGCTGCCGGAGGCCGGGGCGCGCCTCGACGCGGCCGCTCGGCTGTACGCCGACCACCCCGGCGACGCGCGGATCGCCTACGAGTACGCCGGGGCGCACGACAGCGCCGACGACGAGGCGGCCGCCGTGCCGCTCTACGAGGAGGCCCTGGCCGCCGGGCTGCGCGAGCCGCACCGGCACCGCGCGCAGGTGCAGCTCGCGTCGAGCCTGCGCACCCTCGGGCGGGTCGACGAGGCGGTGGCCGTCATCGACGACGTCGCGGCACGGCATCCCGACAGCCTGGGGATCGCCGCGTTCCGCGCGCTCGTGCGCTCCGACGCGGGGCGGCCCACCACGGCGCTGGGTGAGCTGCTCACCGCCATCGCGTCGACGAGCACCGACCCGGACGTCGTGCGCTACCGCCGGGCGCTGACCGCCTACGCGGCCGACCTGCAGGGCTAGCCGGCCGCAACGGGCGGCTCGATGTCCCGGGCGGCCGTGTCACCGGCCTCGCGGGCCTCCTCCTGCATCGAATCGGGGTCGAGGTCGGGGTCGCCGACGCCTCCGCGGATGTGGGTTCCGGGCTGCGCCTGCTTGGTCATCGACTCCAGCTCCGCCATCACCGCCGCGTGCTGGTCGACGCTCATGACGACGATGTCGCCGGGGTTGGCCCGCGCCATCACGTGCCGCACCGCTGCGGTCTCGTCGAGCACGATCTCCACCTGGCGGCAGCGCACCCCGGGCTCACCGACCCGGCTGCGGGCACCGGCCGCGACCTGCTCGGCGGTGAAGCCGCGCTCGCGGCCGCGCAGCCGGGTGTCCTCGCGCACGACGACGACGTCGAAGTGCTCCGCTGCGACCGCTCCGAGCTCGCGCATGTCCTCCTCACGCCGGTCGCCGGCGGTGGCGATCATGCCGATCCGCGAGATCTTGCCCAGGTCGCTCTGCCCGGCCTTCATGTCGGCGTAGCGCTCGATGAACTCGCCGAGCACCCGCATCCCGGGTGCGTTGTGGCAGTAGTCGACGATGACGTCGACGTGGTGGACGTTGATCTGGTTCATCCGGCCGGGGGAGAGGTAGTACGACGTCGTGAACGTGCGCAGCCCCTGCCGGATCTCGTGCAGCCCGGCGCCGCTGGCGAAGGCCGCACCGGCCGCCGCCATCGCGTTGGCGACGTTGAACAGCGCGGTGCCGCCGAAGGTGGAGGGCAGCAGGTGGGTCCAGGCGAGCTGCATCGAGCGACGCCCGTGCCGGATGACGATCATGTCGCCGCGGTCGGTGCGCTCGAGCACCACGGCCCGGCCGCCGCCCCGGCAGTGGTTGTCGATGAGGTCGCGCACCTTGCTGCCCGGCTCCTCGAGGCTGAACCAGACGACCGAGCCCGAGCAGCGCCGCCGCATCCGGCGCACCAGCGCGTCGTCGGCGTTGAGCACCGCGAACCCGTCGCGGGGCACGGCCTCGACGACGACGGCCTTGACGTCGGCGAGCTGCTCGAGAGTGTCGATGCCACGCATGCCCAGGTGGTCGGGCGCGACGTTGGTCACCACCGCGACGTCGTTGCGGTCGTAGCCCAGACCCTCGCGCAGGATGCCGCCGCGGGCCACCTCCATGACGGCGAAGTCGACCCGCGGGTTCTGCAGCACCATCCGCGCCGAGCGGGGCCCGGACGCGTCCGACTTCACGACCAGCCGCTCGTCGATGACGATGCCGTCGGTCGAGGTCATGCCCACCTGGCGGCCGACGCCCTTCATGATGTGCGCGATCATCCGCGCCGTCGTCGTCTTGCCGTTGGTGCCGGTGACCGCCACGATCGGCACCCGGGACGGCGCTCCGGGCGGGAAGAGCAGGTCGACCACGGGCTTGGCGATGTACTGCGGCTCACCGATGGTCGGGTGGGTGTGCATGCGGAAGCCGGGCGCCGCGTTGACCTCGCAGATCGCGCCGCCGGCCTCGCGCACGGGGGAGGCGATGTCGGGGCAGATGAAGTCGATGCCGGCCACGTCGAGCCCGATCAGCCGCGCCGCTTCCTCGGCGATCTCGATGTTGTCGGGGTGCGCGTCGAAGGTGCGGTCGATCGAGATGCCACCGGTCGACATGTTGCCGGTGAGCGCCAGCTTGACCATCGTGTCGGCCGGCGGCACGCCGTCGAGGGAGTAGCCCTGCTCGCGCAGCAGCTCCAGCGCCGCCGCGTCGACCTTGATCTTGGTGAGCACCTTCTCGTGCCCCACGCCGCGGCGCGGGTCGGCGTTGGTCATCTCGACGAGCTCGTCCACCGTGTGCACGCCGTCGCCCGTGACGTGGGCCGGCACCCGCTCGGCGATGGCCTGCATCCGGCCGCCGACGATGAGGCAGCGGTAGTCGCGCCCGGTGACGAAGGACTCGACGATCACGTAGCCGCGCCGCGACTGGTCCTCGGCAACGACGAAGGCCTCCGCCACCTCGGCGTCGGACTGCAGGTTCAGGCATACGCCCCGCCCGTGGTTGCCGTCCAGAGGCTTGACGACCACGGGGAACCCGATCCGGCGTGCCGCGGCGACCGCACCCTCGGCCGAGCGTACGGTCTCCTGCTTGGGCACCGGCAGCCCGGCGGAGCCGAGGAGCTTGGTGGTCATGTCCTTGTCGCCGGCGACGTCGACGGCCAGGGCGCTGGTCTTCGACGTCATCGTGGCGCGGATCCGCTGCTGGTGCACGCCCTGCCCGAGCTGCACCAGGCTGCCGCTGTTGAGCCGGATGAACGGGATGTCGCGGCTGACCGCCTCCTCCAGGATCGCCCCGGTCGACGGGCCGAACGCAGTGCGCTCGGCGCGGGTCAGGAAGGTCTCGAGCTCGGTGGCGAAGTCGAACTCCGGGTCCGCCCGCACCAGGTCGTTCACCAGTCGCACCGCGAGCCGCCCGGCCGCCAGGCCGACCTCCTCGTTGGTGTAGCCGTAGAGGACGTTGTAGAGGCCGGGGCTGCCCTTGACCATGCGGGTCTTCCCGCGGCGCAGGTCGTGGCCGGCCTCCTGCTGCAGCTGCAGGGCGACGTGCTCGGCCACGTGGCCGACCCAGGTGCCCTCGTGCAGGCGCTCGATGAAGCCGCCCTTGACCCCCTTGGAGCAGGTGTGGTTCTGCAGCCCCGGAAGCAGCTCGACGAGCCGGTCGGTGAAGCCGGGGAGGGTGTCGGTCGGATAGTCCTCCAGCACACCGAGGTCGACCACGAGGTGGATGGACGGGTGGTAGGACCAGATGTTGCCGCCGCGGTACACGCGCGACTCGACGATGCGCAGGTCGGGGGCAGCGGGGCCGGTCGGGCTGGGACGGTCCATCGGCGCTTCTCCTCGGGGGCGGTGGGGGCGGGTGGAACGCGGAGCGGTCAGGCCTTGGCGCCGGCGAACGTGGCCAGCAGGTCGGGGTGCTGCTCGACGAAGGCGGTGAGCCGCCGCTCGCGCAGGTCGAACGTGGCGCCCGCCGGCAGGGTGTGAACGGTCGCCCCCGACACCAGCACCGGGGCACCGGCGCGGGCGTCCGGGGCGTCGGTGACCGCCGTCGTGCAGTCGACGACGAACACCGCTCCCGAGCCGCGCACCGTGAACTCCCGGCCATCGGTCACCACCATGGCGGTGTCCTCGTCGATCCCGATGCCGAGCAGGTGCGGCGACGGGGCGATCACGGACATCAGCCGACCGTAGCGCGAGCGCTGGTCGAAGTGCTGGTCCACGACCACCCCCCGGACCAGCCCGAGCCCCGCCGAGACCTGGCTGGCCCGCTGGCGCGGCGTGATCCCCTCCTCGCCCATCGAGATCATGAAGTCGCTCATGATCGACGCGCCGGCCGAGGTGCCCCCGATGACGGCCCCGCGGTCGTGCGCGCGGTGCAGCGCCTCCCCGAGTGGGGTGCCCGGCAGCAGCTGCGAGAGCCGCAGCTGGCTGCCGCCGCTCATGAACACGCCGGTGGCGTCGTCGAGCAGCGCCACGAGCTGCGGGTCGTGAGAGTCCGCCCGGGTCGCCGGGTTGACCACGTCCACACCCCGGGCGCCGAGCCGGGTGAAGACCTCGGTGTAGGAGTCGACGACCTCGTCCTGGAAGGACGAGGCCGTCGGGAGCAGCACCAGCCTGGAGCGGCGTCCGCCGGACAGCTTGACGAACTGCCGCAGCAGCGAGGCTCGGCCGACCCGGTCCTCCGCCCCACCGATGATGAAGAGCGTGGGCGTGGTCGAGGGAAAGCGCGGCACCGGGTCAGCCTAGTAGTGCGTCGTCGTGGGCGTCGGCGTCCTCGATCTCCTCGCGGGAGATGCCGAGGAGGAACAGCACGGCGTCCAGGTAGGGCACGGTGACGGAGGTGTCGGCCTGGCGGCGCACCATCGGCTTGGCGTTGAACGCGACGCCGAGGCCGGCCACGGCCAGCATGTCGAGGTCGTTGGCGCCGTCGCCGATGGCGACGGTGCGGGCGAGCGGCAGCCCCTCCAGGGCGGCGAACTCGCGCAGCGCCGCTGCCTTCCCGGCCCGGTCGACCACGTCGCCGACCACCCGGCCGGTGAGCGTGCCGTCGACGACCTCGAGCCGGTTGGCGCGCACGTGGTCGATGCCGAGCTCGTGGGCGATCGGCTCGACCACCTCGACGAAGCCGCCAGAGACGACCCCCACGGTGAAACCGAGGCGCTTGAGGGTGCGCACCATGGTGCGAGCGCCCGGGGTGAGCCGCACCGCGTCTCCCACCTGGTCGAGCACCGACACCGGCAGGCCCGCCAGGGTCGCCACCCGCAGGTGCAGGCTCTGCGCGAAGTCGAGCTCGCCGCGCATCGCCGCCTCGGTCACCGCGGCCACCTCCGCGGCCCGGCCCGCGTGCTCGGCCAGCAGCTCGATGACCTCGTCCTGGATGAGCGTGGAGTCGACGTCCATCACGACCAGGCGACCGCCACGGCGGGCGAGCCCGGCCGGGGCGACGGCGATGTCGGCGCCGACCCGGTGCGACACCATGGCCAGGTCCTGGCGCAGGTCGCTGACGTCGGCGCCCGAGACGTCGAGCTCGACCGTCGTGACGGGGTAGCGCGACAGCCGCCGGATCCGGTCGATGTTGGCGCCGTGCTCGGCGATCGCCGCCGCCACGGCCGCTACGTGGTGGGTCTGCAGGGGGGCACCCATCACCACGACGGCAGCCCGGCCGGTGCGCCGCGGGGCGTTGTCACCGCGCCCGGAGACCAGGTCGACGCGCATGCCCAGCCGCGACCCGGCGCGGGTCAACCGGTCGATGAGCACGTTCTCGTCGCGGCCGGGGGAGAGCAGCACCGACAGCGTCAGGTGGCCCCGCACGACGACCTGCTCGAGGTCGAGCACGTCGGCGCCGACGGTCGAGGCCGCCTCGAACAGCACCTTGGTCATGCCGGGACGGTCGGGGCCGTTGAGGGTGAGCAGCAGGGTTCGGGCGTTCGGGTCGGGCAGCGGCGCCGCGGGCGGTACGAGGGGGGCGGAGGGCACCCGTGCAGGCTACCCAGCGCGGGCGTCGCGCCAGGCCACCAGGTCACGCACCGGACCGAGGTCGTAGTCGGGACCGCTGAGGCCCACCGTGAACAGCCGGGTGCCGACCTCGTAGAGCGCCTCCGCGCCCGCGGCGTAGTCGCCGACGTCCTCGGGGAGCCGTCCCGGCTTCGGGGACACCCCCGACGACCGCTCGATCTCGGCCGGGTCGCGCCCGACCTTGGCGCACCACTCGTCGAGCACGGCGTGCTTGTGGGCGATCGTGTCGGGCTCACCGAAGCCGTGCCAGATGTCGGCCTGCTCGGCCACGATGCGCAGCGTCTTGCGCTCCCCACCGCCGCCGATGAGCACCGGGATGTCGCGCGTCGGCGCCGGGTTGAGCTTGGCCAACCGCGCCTTGATGAGCGGCAGGTCGCGGTCGAGCGCGTCGAGCCGCCCTCCGGCGGTGCCGAACTCGTAGCCGTACTCGACGTAGTCGCGCTCGAACCAGCCCGAGCCGATGCCGAGGATCAACCGGCCCTCACCGCCGTCACGGGCGCTGATGTGGTCGACGGTGCGGGCCATGTCGGCGAGCAGCTGCGGGTTTCGGTAGCTGTTGCACGTCACCAGGGCGCCGATCTCGACCCGCGAGGTGGCCTCCGCCCAGGCGCCGAGCACCGTCCAGCACTCGAAGTGGGCGCCGTCGGCCGGTCCGTAGAGCGGGTAGAAGTGGTCCCAGGTGAAGACCACGTCGACCCCGATCTCCTCTGCGTCGGCGCATGCCTGCCGGATCGAGGCGTAGGTGGCGTGCTGGGGCTGCAGCTGCACCCCGACCCGCACCGGGCGGTCGGTCCCGGTCATGGTGTGACCGCCTGTCCCTTGCCGACGACGGTGATGCCCGACTCGGTGACCCAGAAGCCTCGCTCGAGGTCACGCTCCTTGTCGTAGCCGATGGAGGTGGCCTCGGGGATGACCACGTTCTTGTCGATGATCGCCCGCTGGATGCGGCAGTTGCGCCCGATCTGCACGCCGTCGAGGATGACGCTGCTGTCCACCTCCGTGTAGCTGTGCACGTGCACGTCGGGGGAGACGACCGAGCCGTTGATCCGGGCGCCCGAGATGACCACGCCGGGGGAGACGGCCGAGTTCAGCGCCTCGCCGAACCGCCCGTGGTGGCCGTGCACGAACTTCGCCGGCGGGTACGGCCCGTAGCTCGTGTAGATCGGCCAGTCGTAGTTGTAGAGGTTGAAGACCGGATGGATCGACACGAGGTCCATGTGCGCGTCGAAGTAGGAGTCCATCGTCCCCACGTCGCGCCAGTAGCCCATGTCGCGCTCGGTGCCGCCGGGGATGACGTTGTTCTTGAAGTCGTAGGCGCACGCGGCGCCCTGCGCGACGAGGGCGGGCACGATGTCGCCGCCCATGTCGTGCTTGGAGCCCGCGAGCGTCGAGTCGGCGTGCACGGCATCCATGAGCACGTCGGCGTCGAAGACGTAGTTGCCCATGCTGGCAAGGATCTCGCCGGGGGAGTCGGGCAGGCCGGTCGGGTCGGTCGGCTTCTCCAGGAAGGCCCGGATCCGGGTGGGGTCGTCGGGCACGACCTCGATGACGCCGAACTCGGTGGACATCGCGATGGGCTGCCGGATGGCGGCCACGGTCACCCCGGCGCCCGACTCGACGTGCTGCTCGACCATCTGCGAGAAGTCCATCCGGTACACGTGGTCGGCGCCGACGACCACCACGATGTCGGGCTTCTCGTCGGTGATCGTGTTGAAGCTCTGGAAGATCGCGTCGGCGCTGCCCTGGTACCACGACTTGTCGATGCGCTGCTGTGCCGGGATGGGCGCCACGTAGTTGCCGAGCATGGTCGACATCCGCCAGGTGCGGGTGACGTGCCGGTCGAGGCTGTGCGACTTGTACTGGGTGAGGACGACGACCTTGAGGTAGCCGGAGTTGACCACGTTAGAGAGCGCGAAGTCGATGAGCCGGTAGATGCCGCCGAACGGCACCGCAGGCTTGGCCCGGTCGGCGGTGAGCGGCATCAGCCGCTTCCCCTCCCCACCAGCTAGGACGATGACCAGGACCTTGGGACCTCCGCTGCGGTACGCCATGACCCCACGCTAGTGGGGTCGTTCCCTCGCCGGGGGGTGGGATCGTCACTAGGGTGAGTTTTCGTGCGAATCGACATCCTCAGCAAGGAGTACCCCCCGGCGATCTACGGTGGTGCGGGGGTCCACGTGGCCGAGCTGGTCAGGGCGCTGCGCGAGCGCGGTGACCTCGACGTGCGGGTGCACGCCTTCGGCGAGCCGCGCGAGGAGGACGGCACCACCGGCCACCCCGACCTCGCCGAGCTCGCCGGCGCCAACGCCGCCCTCACCACCTTGGGGGTCGACCTGACGCTGGCCGCTGCCTGCGAGGGCGCCGACCTGGTGCACTCGCACACCTGGTACGCCAACATGGGCGGCCACCTGGCGGCGCTGATGGGCGACATCCCGCACGTGCTCACAGCCCACAGCCTGGAGCCGATGCGGCCCTGGAAGGCCGAGCAGCTCGGCGGCGGCTACCGGGTGTCGTCATGGGTGGAGAAGACCGCCTACGAGGCGGCGGATGCCGTGATCGCCGTCAGTGCCGGCATGCGCGAGGACATCCTGCGCTCCTACCCCTCGATCGACCCCGACAAGGTCAAGGTGGTTCACAACGGCATCGACTCCCAGCTGTGGCGGGCCGAGCGCGACGAGGACGTCGTGCGGCGGCACGGCGTCGACCCCGACCGGCCGAGCGTCATCTTCGTCGGCCGGATCACCCGGCAGAAGGGGCTGCCCTACCTGCTGCGCGCGGCCGCCGAGCTGCCGCCCGAGTGTCAGCTCGTGCTGCTGGCCGGCGCCCCCGACACCCCCGAGATCCAGGCCGAGGTCGAGGGCCTCATCGACACCCTGCGCGAGACGCGCGACGGCATCGTGTGGGTGCCCACCATGTTGCCGCGCAACGAGGTGGTGGCGATGTTGAGCAGCGCCACCGTGTTCGTGTGCCCGTCGGTCTACGAGCCGCTCGGCATCGTCAACCTGGAGGCGATGGCGTGCGAGCTGCCGGTGGTCGCGACGGCGACCGGCGGCATCCCCGAGGTGGTGGTGCACGGCGAGACCGGCTGGCTGGTGCCCATCGACCAGGTGCAGGACGGGACCGGCATCCCGGTCGACCCCGACCGGTTCGTCGCCGACCTCGCCGCCGCGCTCGCGGATGCCGTGAGCGACACCTCGCGCGCCGAACGGATGGGCCTCGCGGGGCGTCGCCGGGCCGTGGAGTCGTTCTCCTGGGGCTCGATCGGCGACCAGACCAACGAGGTCTACCTCGACGTCCTGCGGCGCCGGGGGGCGACGCCCTGACTCGGTTAGGGTGCTGGGCATGAGCGATGTCCTGGCGATGGCCGGCGTGGGGGTCGTCCGGGGGGACACCACGATCCTCGACGACGTGAGCTGGGAGGTCGAGGAGGGGCAGCGCTGGGTGGTCCTCGGTCCCAACGGCGCCGGCAAGACCACGCTGCTGCAGCTGGCCGCGGCGCGCATGCACCCCACCACCGGCGTCGTCGGCATCCTGGGCGAGGTGCTCGGCACCGTCGACGTCTTCGAGCTGCGCCCCCGCATCGGCCTGGCCTCGGCCGCCCTGGCCGAGCGGATCCCGGGCCACGAGCGGGTGCGCGACGTCGTCGTCACCGCCTCCTACGGCGTGGTCGGGCGCTGGCGCGAGGCCTACGACCGGCTCGACGAGGGCCGGGCCGACGAGCTGCTGCGAGCCCTGGGCGCCGACCACCTCGCCGACCGCCGCTTCGGAACGCTGTCCGAGGGCGAGCGCAAGCGGGTGCAGATCGCCCGGGCCCTGATGACCGACCCCGAGCTGATGCTCCTCGACGAGCCGGCCGCCGGTCTCGACCTGGGGGGGCGCGAGGACCTGGTGCGCCGCCTCGGCGAGCTCGCCGGCGACCTCGCGGCCCCGGCCCTGGTTCTGGTGACCCACCACGTCGAGGAGGTGCCGCCGAACTTCACCGACGTACTGTTGATCCGGGCGGGCCGGGTGGTCGCCCAGGGACCGATCGAGATCACCCTGACCGCCCAGAACCTCGAGGCAACCTTCGACGTGCCGCTCGAGCTCGAGGTGCGAGGGGACCGATTTGCCGCCCGAGCTCGTTAGGAAGAGTGGGAACCGCCCACCCCGGGCGAACGTCGATGTGGTGACTCACCACGGAAAGGGGGTCTGGCGATGGACTGGCTGACCGACAACGTCTGGCTGTTCTGGATCGGGGTCGGCCTCGTGCTGGCCGCCATCGAGGCGGCGACCGTCGACTTCGTGTTCATCATGTTCGCCGGGGGCGCGCTGGCCGCAGCCGTGGCTGCCGGGCTCGGCGCCTCCTTCCCCCTGCAGGTCGTGATCGCCGTCGCCGTCGCGGTCCTGCTGCTCTTCTCGGTGCGGCCGCTGGTCAAGCGGCAGTTCCTCGACGGTGAGGTCGACCACCAGATCGGCGCGTCGGGCCTCGTCGGCCGCCAGGCGCGCGTGCTCCAGTCGGTCACCGACAGCGACGGCCGGATCAAGCTCGCCGGTGAGACCTGGTCGGCCCGGCTGGCCTCGGGCACCCCCACGACGGTGGGCCCGGGCGAGGAGGTGCGGGTCATCGCCATCCACGGCGCGACCGCCATCGTCTCGCCCGTCCCGCCCACCGACCACCCCGCCACCGGCGGCTTCACCACCACCGACCCCTACACCTGACCCGCGCTCCGGCGCCCCGTGAAAGGTTGAGCCATGCCGAACGGCCTCCTGCCGCTCATCGTCCTGCTGCTCCTCGCCCTGTTCGTCATCATCGTGCTGGTCCGCACGGTCAAGATCGTGCCGCAGCAGACGGCGCTCATCATCGAGCGCCTCGGCCGCTTCTCGCGCACCCTCGAGCCGGGCCTGCACCTGCTCGTGCCCTTCGTCGACGTGGTGCGCGCCAACATCGACCTGCGCGAGCAGGTGGTCTCGTTCCCGCCGCAGCCGGTCATCACCAGCGACAACCTCGTGGTCAGCATCGACACCGTCATCTACTACCAGGCGATCGACCCGAAGTCGGCGGTCTACGAGATCGCCAACTTCATCCAGGGCATCGAGCAGCTCACCGTCACCACGCTGCGCAACGTCATCGGCTCGCTCGACCTGGAGCAGACGCTGACCAGCCGCGACCAGATCAACGGCCAGCTGCGTGGCGTGCTCGACGAGGCCACCGGCAAGTGGGGCATCCGGGTCAACCGGGTCGAGCTGAAGGCCATCGACCCGCCGCACTCGATCCAGGAGTCGATGGAGAAGCAGATGCGCGCCGAGCGCGACCGCCGCGCCATCGTGCTCACCGCCGAGGGCACCAAGGCGAGCCAGATCCTCACCGCCGAGGGTGAGAAGCAGAGCCAGATCCTGCGCGCCGAGGGCTCGGCCCAGGCCCGCATCCTCGAGGCCCAGGGCCAGGCCCGCGCCATCCAGCAGGTGTTCGACGCCATCCACCGCGGCAAGCCCACCCAGAAGCTGCTGGCCTACCAGTACCTCCAGGTGCTGCCGCAGATCGCGCGGGGTGACTCCAACAAGATGTGGATCGTCCCGAGCGAGCTCACCGACGCGCTCAAGGGCATCGGTGGCATGCTCGGCCGCGGGCAGGGTGGCTTCGACGGCGGCGACGAGGACGACTGGGTCGACCCCGGCAACGAGTTCGCCGACGCCTTCACCGACGCCAGGCTCGAGGACCCCGCCGAGGCGCTGGCCCGGGCCCGCGGCCAGGCCGGCCTGGCCAGCCGTGAGGCCAACGAGCACGGTGCTCCCGTCGGCCGGGTGCAGCCGCCGATCGACCCCGGTGCGGATGCCGTGCCGCCGCGGCCGGTGAGCGCGCCCCCCGTGCCACCGGCCGAGCCGGCGGCGCTCTCGCAGGAGCCGCCCCCGCCGCCCCCGCCGCCGGTCCCCGCGGCACCGCCCGAGGAGCCGATCGGCGAGGAGCCCACGGCGCCGCGCTGAGCCCGCCGGTACCTCCCGGGGCTGGACGCCCCGCCACGACACGCGGACGCCCGCATAGGGTGTCCGCGTGTCCACGCTCGATGCCGTCCTCGTCGTCCTGGCAGGCGTCGGGGCCGGAACGATCAACACCATCGTCGGCTCGGGCACGCTGATCACCTTCCCGACCCTGCTGCTGCTGGGCATCCCGCCGATCACGGCGAACATCTCGAACAACATCGGCCTGGTGCCCGGCAGCCTCACCGGCAGCATCGGCTACCGCAAGGAGCTCGTGGGCGCGGCGCCCACGCTGCGGCGGCTGGCCCCGATGTCGTTGCTGGGGGCCGTCGCGGGCGCCGTCCTGCTGCTCGTGCTCGACCCGAAGCTGTTCCGCGCCATCGTGCCGGTGCTCATCCTGCTCGGGCTGGTGCTCGTGGTGACCGGTCCGCGCATCAACGCGTGGGCCGATCGACGCCGCACGGCAGGCACCGCCAACGAGGCCAACCACGAGCGGGCGATGCAGGCAGGGGTCTTCGGGGCGGGGATCTACGGCGGCTACTTCGGGGCCGCGCAGGGGATCATCCTGATGGGGGTGCTCGGGGCGCTGTCGAGCGAGCCGATCCAACGGCTCAACGGCTACAAGAACGTGCTCGCGACCATCGTCAACGGCGTGGCGGCGCTGGTGTTCGTCCTCGTCGCGCGCGACCAGATCGACTGGCTGGTGGTGCTGCTGATCGCGATCGGCTCGACCATCGGCGGCGTCATCGGCTCCACGGTCGGGCGCCGGCTGCCGCCACCGGTGCTGCGGGGCGTCATCGTCGTCATCGGGCTGGTGGCCATCGTCAAGCTCGTCGCGTTCCCCTGATGGACTGGCCGCTCGTGCTCGGCCTCGGGCTGGCCGTGCTGGCGGGTGGGGTGGTGCAGTCGACGATCGGCTTCGGGCTGGCGGTCGTGGCGGCCCCGTTCGTCGTGCTCCTGGCCCCCGACCTGATGCCGGCCGCCCTCATCGTGCCGAGCTTCGCCCTGCCGATGCTCCTGCTCGCGCACGCCGAGCGCGACATCGGGTGGCGCCCGCTGGGCTGGGCCGTGGGCGCGCGCACCCTGCTGACCCCGGTGGGCGTGGCCGTCGTCGCGTGGTTCCCGGCGCGGGCGATCGCGGCGCTCGTCGGGCTGCTGATCCTGGTCACGGTGGCGCTGTCGGTGTGGGTGCTCGAGCTGCGGGCCACCCCGCGCAACGCGGCAGCGGCCGGCGCGGTGTCCGGCATCTCGGGCACGGCCGCGGCCATCGGCGGGCCGTTCCTGGCCCTGGTGCTGCAGCACGAGCGGCCGCCGCGGGTGCGTTCCACCCTCGCGGTCTTCTTCGTCGCGGGCTCGCTGCTCGGGCTGACCGGCCTCTTCCTCGGGGGTGAGCTGCCCCGCGACCAGGTGGTGGCCGGGCTGGTGTGGATGCCGTTCGCGCTGCTCGGCTACGCCGTGTCCGGCCCGGTCCGCGCCCGGGTCGACGCGGAGGTGTTTCGGCGCTACGTGCTCGGCTTCTGCGTGGTGGCGAGCCTCACGGTGATCCTCCGCGCGGCGCTGGCCTAGCCTTGCGGGCGTGCCGACGCCGATCACGGACCCCGCCGACCCACGGCTGAGCGACTACGTCGGCCTCACCGACGTCGCGTTGCGGCGGCGCACGGAGCCCGAGCGGGGGCTCTACATCGCCGAGTCCGGCAAGGTGATCCGCCGGGCGCTGGCGGCGGGGCACCAGCCGCGGTCCTACCTGATGGCGCCGCGCTGGCTCACCGACCTGGCCGACCTCGTCGAGCACGCAGAGGCGGGCGGCATCCCGGTCTACGTCGGAGAGCACGACGTCATCGCGGCGCTCACCGGCTTCCACCTGCACCGCGGTGCGTTGGCGGCGATGCAGCGGCCGGTGCTGCCCACCCTGGCAGCGGTGCTCGGCGGAGCCCGGCGGGTGCTCGTGCTGGAGGACGTCGTCGACCACACGAACGTCGGGGCGGTGTTCCGCAGCGCCGCGGCCCTGGGCGTGGATGCCGTGCTGGTCACCCCCCGCTGCGCCGACCCGCTCTACCGGCGCTCGGTGCGGGTCTCGATGGGCACGGTGTTCCAGGTGCCGTGGACCCGGGTCGACCCGTGGCCCGCAGGGGTGGAGCAGCTGCACGAGCTCGGGTTCACGGTGGCCGCCCTGGCGCTGGAGGACGACTCGGTGGGGCTCGACGAGCTGGCCGCCGACCCGCCGGAGCGGCTCGCCCTGGTGCTCGGCACCGAGGGTGACGGCCTGTCCCGGCGCACGATCGCGGCGGTCGACATCACGGTGCGCATCCCGATGGCCGCAGGGGTGGACTCGCTCAACGTCGCGGCGGCCGGTGCCGTGGCGGCCTGGGCCCTGCGGGCTCAGCGCTGAGCTCGCGCGGCAGGTCAGCGGACGAGGCGGTCGAGGAGCCGCTCGACCTCGCCCACCGGGTCGGCGACCGCGCCGCCGTGCACCGGCCCGGGCTGCAGCACGGTCGAGCGTGGGGCGCTGATCCAGCCGAACCGCTTGCCCTGGGTCGACAGGGTGGCGTCGACCTCGCTGGGCGGCCGTTCGCACATGTCGCAGACGGCCTCGAGCGCGGCGCCCAGGCCGTCGAGGTCGGCGTCCGGCGCCACGGCCAGGATCCGCTCCACGTCGAGGTGGTAGCCGCAGCTGAGCACCCCGGCCGACTGCGAGTGCACGACGACGCCGACGTTGAGGCACTCCCCGCGGTCGACCCGCGGCACGTAGCGCAGCACGACGTACTGGTAGGGGTGGCTCATGATGCACCCTCCGTCCAGGCCGCCGGGTTCGCCAGGCGCAGGGTGAGGTGCTCCACGTAGGCGGCGCGGGCGGCATCCGGGTCGGGAAGGCTGCCGGTGGGCTCGAGCCACTCGTCGGGCACCAGCGCCACGACCTCCTCGATGACCTCGGCCGTGACGAGGGGTGCGAGGCGCTCGTGGGCCCGGGCCACCGGCTCGGCGACCGCCCCGAGCACGTGACCGCTGGGGTCGAACGGCTGGTCGACGAACCGCCGCACGTCCGGTGGCCGGCTCGGCCAGGAGTGGTGGAACCACAGCGCCGCGCCGTGGTCGATCGCCCAGGTGCGGCCGTGCCACACCAGCAGGTTGGGGTTGGCCCAGGTGCGGTCGACGTTGGCGGTGTAGGCGTCGAGCCAGAGGATGGCACCGGCATCCTGCGGCGACGGGGCGCGCGAGCCGTCGTAGCCGAACGACCCGGGCAGGAAGTCGACCCCCAGGTTGCGGCCCGGGCTGGCGTTGAGCAGGTCCTGCACCTCCTCGTCGGCCTCGTAGCGGGCGATCGCGCTCGGCAGGTCGACCACCGCCAGGCGGGGCGTGGGGATGTCCAGCCGGCGGGCCAGCTCTCCGACCAGCACCTCGGCGACCAGCACCTTGCGTCCCTGGCCGGCGCCGGTGAACTTCACGACGTAGGTGCCGAGGTCGTCGGCCTCGACCAGGCCCGGCAGCGAGCCACCCTCGCGCAGGGGCAGGACGAATCGCGTCGCAGTCACGGTCTCGAGCACGTCCGACAGAGTACGGGAGTGCCAGTAGGGTTTCGGGGATGAGCAACGAGCAGCGACGACTGGCCGGTCGCTACGTCCTCGAGACCCCCATCGGGCGCGGCGGGATGGGCGAGGTCTGGCGGGGCACCGACTCGGTGCTCGGACGCCCGGTGGCGGTCAAGACCATCGACCTGCGCTCGCTGCGTGACGAGTCCGGCGCAGCCCGGTTCGAGCGCGAGGCGCGGGCGACCGCCGGCCTGAGCCACCCGAACGTCGTCACCGTGCACGACAGCGGCGTCGAGGGCGACACCGCCTACATCGTCATGGAGCTGCTCCCCGGCCCCAGCCTGGCCGACGAGCTCGCCGACGGGCCGCTCCCGGTCGACGAGGTGGTCGAGGTCGGCCGGCAGGTGGCCTCGGCACTCGACGCCGCCCACGCCCGGGGGCTCGTGCACCGCGACATCAAGCCGGGCAACGTCGCGTACGCCGCTGACGGCCGGGTCCGCGTGCTCGACTTCGGCATCACCCAGCTCGCCGAGGCGACCGACTCGCAGTCGCTCACCGCCACGCACACCGTCATGGGTACCGCCGAGTACCTGGCTCCCGAGCAGGCGCTCGGCGGGCGGGTCGACGGGCGAGCTGACCTCTACGCCCTCGGCTGCGTGCTCTTCGCCCTGCTCGCGGGGCAGCCGCCGTTCCGCGGCGCCAGCCCCGTGGCGACGATGATGATGCACGCCAACGACCCGGTGCCCGACGTGCGGGCGCTGCGCCCGGACACCCCCGACTGGCTCGCCGACCTCCTGCACGCCCTGCTGGCCAAGGACCCCGACGACCGTCCCGCCGGTGCCGCGAGCCTGGCGGCCGCCCTCACGGCGCACGAGTCCCTCGGTGGCGCGGCGACGACCGTGCTGCCCGTCGCCACGACGCAGCGGCTGGATGCCGTGCCACCGCCGGTGGCGCCCACCACCGCGGTGCCACCGCTGCCACCGCGCGAGCCCGAGCGCTCCGGCGTGTCGCCCTGGGTGTGGGTGCTCGCGGTGGTGGCGGCCGTGGCCATCGGCCTGCTGCTGTGGAACCTGGCGCGCGACAACCGCACCGACCCGGCCAGCACGCCGAGCCCGACCCCGAGCACCTCGCAGCCGGCGCCGACGACCGAGGCACCGCCCACCACGCAGGCCCCGACGCCCACTCCCACGCCCACCCCGACCCCCACGGAGACGCCGACGCCCACCCCGACCCCCACGGAGACGCCCACGCCGACCGCCACGCCGACGGACCTCCCGACCCCCTCGCTCACGACCAGCCCGTAGCGCTCGACGCAGCGACCGGGCGACCGACGCGTGGGGCGCTACAGCGGGGTGCTTCCCGAGGTGCCGACGAGCTGCTCGGCGAACTCGCTGCCCGACAGCCGGTCGACCTCGACCCGCGCCGCCGCCACCCGGGCCGGCATGTCGAGCCGGGCCGTCGGCTCCTCGTTCCCGGGAGTCGACACGAACTTCTCGATCGCGGCCAGGCCGGCGGCGGCCCGACCGCTCGCGGCGGCCTGCTTGGCCGCCAGCCGCTCGGCGTACCAGCTCGAGGCCAGCACCGACTCGCGGGTGAACTGGGAGCGGAACTCCGGCGAGTCCAGCTGCCAGCCCTGCGAGGTCGAGCCGTCGGCCATGATCTCGAGCAGCGCGCGCAGCGGCGGGATCGCCAGCGAGATCGTGCCGTCCTTGACGTAGGCCCGGGCCACCCGCTCGTGGGTCCTGGCGATGGTGGTGACCGACTCGGCGAAGACCGCGACGTCCTGGAGCTCGGGGCGCAGCATCTCCGGCGTGAAGACGACGTCGGGGTGCAGGAAGATCCGGCCGAAGTACTTCGTCGCCATCCGCTCGGTCATCCGGTAGCCCAGCCGGCTGGCGGGCACCCGCTGGCCCTGGTGCTCGACGTCGGCGATCCTCTCGAGCGCCCCCTCGGCGATCAGGTTCCGGGCGTCGCGCTCCTGCGGCGTCATCCGGGCGAACAGCTCGGGCACGAGCAGCGAGAAGTCGTGGTCGACCTTGACGTGCGGCCCCACGTACCCGGCCGCCGACAGCCACCCGTCGTGCCCGGTGAGCACGTAGGAGAGCAGGTTGGCGTTGAGGTCGATGATCGCCGGCAGCGCGTTGAACGGGCCCTTGGTGAGGGCGCCCTCGGAGCCCGCGCCGGTCGTCGAGGGCGATTTGCCCGTCATCGACGCGATGAACTCCATGAAGAGCTCGGGCACCTCCATGTAGTGCAGCGGGCCGTAGGAGCACAGCGCCGGCACGGGGCCGTCCGGCGGGTTGTTGCGCCGGCCCGCGGCCACGACGTCGACCGGCCGGGGGAGCGGGGCACCCGCCGGCAGCCGCCGCACCAGCCGCTCGGACAGCTCGGCCACGGCCGTCGCCCTCGCGTCGGTGCGGTCGGGGCGTCGCTGGAGGTAGCGCGGGTTCTTCGACGGCGTGCCGTCGACCAGCCTGGGGTTCGCCGAGCTCACCACGTAGGCCGGGCCGTCGCCGTCGGGGGTGTCGGCGAACGTGCTGATCAGGCGCGCCATCGGGGGGCTGAACGCGGTGAACGAGACCGCCTCGTCGCGCATCGCGACGGCATCCGCACGGGTGAGCGGCTCGAAGTTGGACAGGAAGGTGCCGGGAGTGGCGATGTCGCGCTCGGCGACGGTGTCGTAGCCGCGGTGGATCGCGTCGTCGGGCCGCTGGAAGAGCAGGCTCTCGCAGTTCTCGACCAGCTTGTAGGACCGCGCCGGGTCGAGGCCGAGCAGGCTGCCGGGCACCACGGTGGATGCCGTGATGTCGTCCTGGGTCTGGACCTTCACCGCGGGCGAGAAGTCGTGCCGCAGGCTGAACAGGCGCCAGGAGCCGTCGACGTTGTAGCCGACGCGCAGCATGTTGAGGGTGATCTTGACGCCGTCGAGGTGCAGCGAGTTGCCCTGCCGGCCGTCGATCTCGGCGACGCTGAAGTGGCTGCGCCAGTCGTCGCCCCACTCCGGGCGGTGGGAGCGCTTCACGACGTAGACGAGCTCCTTGACGTAGGGCGGGATGCGCGAGAGCCAGGCGTTGTAGTCGGCGGTGTACTCCGAGCGGGACGGGGTGAGCAGCTTGATGACCGACCCCACCGAGCGGTCGGGCGAGAGGATCGGGCGGGTGTCGGTGCCGTGCCGAGCGGGGTCGAGGAAGCGCCGGGAGTAGTCGCGGTCGAGGATGGCCGTGACCGCGTCCATGTCGGTCTCGAAGCTCGCCGTGAACGCCGAGCCGACGATGAAGGCGTCGGTGATCGCCTTGGAGATCTCGGACTTGCCGCCACCGGACACGGTCGCGGGTTTGTGGCACGACGTGGCGTTGGGGACGGTGCCGATCAGCGTCCAGGTGGTGGGGTCGTGCGGCTGCTGGGCGACGGTCACCCGGTAGCCGTTCGGGCTGAGGTAGGCCTTGTCGGCGCGCAGCGGCACCGACCCGGTGCCGCCGTCGTCGCGCGGCCAGGTGACGGTCATGTCGCGCATCGAGTAGTGGGCGCCACCGGGGACGAGCACGATGTGCGGCTGCTCGCGGTCGTCGGCGTGCCCCGCCGGCTGGGCCGCGAAGCGCTCGGGGTCGCGCTCGAGCACCTCGGCCAGCGAGAAGTCGTCGCCGGACGACCTCTCGTCGTACTCCTGGCCCAGGTTGTAGCTGGCGAACACCAGTGCGCCCCCGGAGTGCTCCTCCTCCGCGTTGCCGAAAAGGTTGGCCGAGTACGAGATCTGCGTCTTGACCTCCTTCTTGCAGTAGCCGAAGTAGGTGTCGGCGATGACCGTGACGATGACGCCGCGCGCGTCGCGCGCGCACACCTTGAAGGCCTTGCCACCGTTGTACGGCTCGTCGTCGCTCTCCCAGCACATGCCGTCGCGCTGCTGGCGCTCGGTGGCCTCGCTGACGTGCGGCAGCCCGACCTCCTTCTTGGTCACCCGGGTGAGGTGCGGTGCGAGCACCACGCATCCGGTGTGCCCGGTCCAGGTCTCCGGTGCCAGGGACGCGTCGTTCTCGGGGAGGTACGGGTCACCACCGTTGCCGAAGATGCCCTCGACGAAGTCGAGGTTGGCGACCGTGCCTCCGGGCACGATGAAACGGGTCTCCATCCGCTTCTCGCGCACCGAGCCGGGCACCTCCGGGGACACCAGGGGGCGCAGGTGCAGCGACACGAAGCAGGCGGCCGGCACGGCCTCGTTGGCCGTGTAGGGCAGCACCATGTCGGTCTGCGGGGGCTCGAACGCCAGGGCGAGCAGGCGGGCGAAGGTGGCCCGGGGCACGGCCAGCTTGTCATCGGGGATGGGTAGCCCGCCCTCGGCGATGTGGAAGACGCCGGCCGTGGTGCGCCGGTCGTTGGCGGGGTTGTGCAGCACGCCGTTGGCCAGGCGGTAGCTGCTGAGCAGCGGCGAGGTGAAGTCGTCGCCGTCGAAGGGGAGGGAGAGCTCGCGGGCCAGGCCGGGCTCGTCGAGCACCAGCGTCCGTCGGGGCAGCTGCGGCTGCACCCCGGTGTCGGCGAGGTAGGCGTCGAGGAACGCCTGGATGCGGTGGTCGGCGGCACAGAGCCGGTCGGACAGGCGTCGGCTCAGCTCGCGCTGGCGGGCGAGGATCGGGCGGGCCAGCTTGGCGGCTTCGGTGTCGTCGTACCCCTGCGGCAGGGGCAGCCCGAGCTGGGCCAGTCGGAGGTTGATGGCGGCGTTCTGAGTGTGGGGCACGAGTCGATTCTCGCCCTCGTGCCTCGGTGACCGCCACCGTGGTCCGCGCACGGAGGCGTCGCGGGTCCCGGCAGGGAGGGCCACCGCGGGCACCGGCCCGCTGCACGGACTCGACCGTCACCCCCGGTCCACCGGCGCCCCGTCTCCGCTAGCCTGCCCTGCCATGGATGACCTGGACCTGACCCGACTCATGGAGCTCGAGCGGCGCGGATGGGACGCGCTGTGCCGGTCCGAGGGAGGTGAGTTCTACCGGGGGCTGATGACGGCGGACGCCGTGATGGTCCTGGTCAACGGCATGGTCCTGGACCGGGATGCCGTCGCCGGCTCGCTCAGCGGCGTGCCACCGTGGACGTCGTACGAGATCGCCGACCCGCGGGTGGTGACGACCGGTACGGATGCGGCAGCCCTGGTCTACCGGGCCAGCGCATCGCGCGACGGGGACGCCGGGCCGTTCGTGGCGCTGATGTGCAGCGTCTACCAGGTGGTCGACGGTGCACCGCGCCTGACGCTCCACCAGCAGACCGCCGTCGTCACCTGAGCCCCTCAGCGAAGGGCGATGTCCGTGGGTGAGAGCGCGCGCACGTCCGACGCCATGGACCCCCGGTGGCGCGCGATGGCGTCGACGACGGCCGGGCGGTGCTCCGGTCGCGCCACCGCCTGGATGTCCCGCAGGGCGATCTCCACGCGGCGCTGGATGCGGGTGCTCTCGGAGCCCCAGTGGGTGATCTCCTCGAAGGCGAGCGCCAGGTAGTCGGCGAAGTCCGGTTGGGGCACGGTGAGCAGGAGGTGGCCGTCGTCGTCCGTCCGCTGGCGTGGGGGCAGGGCCCGCGTCGCGAGGCGACGGACGAGGTCGTGCAGCTGGTCCAGGGCCTGCACCGCGGTGGTCGGGTCGTTGATGCCCGGGGAGAGGGCGCGCTCGGCGATGTCGACGAGCTGGCGCAGACCGAAGCCGACGTCCTGCTCCATGTTGCGCTCACGGCCGATGTGCACCGAGCGCTCGACCACGTCGTCGTCGAGGTCGGCATCGCCGTGCACGACGGCCAGCGGAGCCCCCGTCACGACGAACTCCCCGACGGCGCGCACCAGCTGGATCGTCACGTCGTTGCTGCCGGCGGCCTTTGCCAGGGCATCGTCGTCCAGGCGTTGCAGCACCCCCGGGCGGGCGGCCGCGATCGTGTGGGACGGCCCGACCGGAAGGGGGCGGGCCACGACGGGCTGGCCCTCGGCTGGGATGCGGTCGTCGATCAGGGCCCGGGTTTCGTCGCCGATGGAGGTGATGATGGACGCGGCGCGGATCGACTGGGCGATGTGGTGGATGTAGGCCAGGAACACCAGCACCGAGGCGAGCACCAGCGCGAACGAGGTGCTCACGGCCAGCTGGGGCACGAAGGAGTCCACCTGCGCCGTCCCCCGCACCCCGCGGAGCACCACCAGCGCGTACACGAACGTTGCGACGAAGACGCCGAGCGCGACCTGGTTGAAGCGGTCCTCGAGGAACGAGCGCAGCACTCGCGGGGAGAACTGGCTGCTGGTGAGCTGCAGGACCACGATCGTGATCGAGAACACCAGACCCGTGAAGGAGATCATCGACGTGATGATCGCCGCCAGCAGCGCCCTGGCGCCCTCCGGGCCGCCGGAGAACAGGAACGGGAGGTGCACGGAGGTGTCCAGCGAGTCGTCGACGGCCGTCAGCCCCAGTGCCAACCCGCTGGCAGCGACCGCGAAGAGCAGCGGGAGGGCCCAGAACTGGCGACCCAGTGCCCGCAGGGAGCCCATCACGAGGGCGGCTCGACGGGAGGGGACCCGACGGAGTCCGACGACCGGGACAGCACGCTCATCGAACCGTCCGTCTCCAGCACCACCACCGACACCGTGTCCAGGTCGGCGTTGCCGGCGGACCGGGCTGCCTGCCGGACCTCGTCCTCGGTGACCCGTTCTCGTTGCATCGCCCTGTGGAGGAAGCCGTCTCGGTAGACCATGGTCGGCTCCGACTTGACGAAGCGCTCGACGGCGGGGCTGCGGACGGACAGCCAGGCGACGAGGAACTGCAGGCTCACCAGCAAGGCCATGGCCAGCAGACCCTCGGCGAGCGGGATGTCGGGGGAGAGCAGGACCGTGGCGAGCGTGGACCCGAGGGCGATGGTGACCACGAAGTCGAACGCGTTGAGCTTGGCGAGGGTCCGCTTGCCGAACCCGCGCAGCAGGAGCAGGACCGCAACGTACGCACAGACGCCCACGATCAGGACCCGCACGAGGCCGTGCCAGTCGTCGAAGAGCATCCGCGTCCTTCCTACGGGTGGACGTCACCACCGTGTCACCGAATTGTGGCAGGGCCCGCGGGGTCGTGGTGCTGGCGGGTGCGAGTGCTTCGGCTGTCGAGGGGTGGGCCACCTCGGTGTGCCGGGTCGGCTGACGCGGGTACGGCGGCGGCATGCGGACGGCAACCGAGGTCCTGCCCGAGAGCCTGCTGCACACCATCGTCAACGGCATGGTTCGTCTCGTGCAAGCCGCCGGTGCCCTGGTCATCGTCGTCGGGCGGCCTGCCGGCGCCACCGCGGTCATCGCCATCCGCACGCTCGCACTTGCGGGCCTGGGTGCGCTCGGGCGCGCCGGAACCGGTTCCGGGAGAGGCGGTCGCGACGCTGCCCGGTGACCGCGGGGCGGCCACCGGGCAGCCGGTGCTACGTCACGGCGCGACGCCGAGCTCCTCTTCCTCGACCGCAGCCTCGTGCCTGGACTGTTCGATGTGCTCCTTGACGACCTCCGTGGAGAGGCAGACCTTGTTGGCGATGACGTACACGAGAACCGACAGCCCGGCGAGGATGAGGGCCGACCACTCGAAGTTGAGCAGGCCAAGGTTGCCAGCGCCCACGGACTTCTCCGGGAAGTTGCCCAGGTAGGACACCAGGGCCAGGCCGCCGAGCCACGGGAACAGCCAGGCAAAGCCCTGCCAGAAGTGGAACGGGCCCTGTCGCACCCCGCCGAACACCTTGAACAGCGCCAGCAGCACGAACCCCAGCAGCACGGCGATGTAGAGCTTCCAGCCGGTGAGCCACCCGGACCAGTACACGATGAGGTTCGAGGCCCAGAACGCCAGCAGGGGGATGACGTGGCCGCCGGGGAGGCGGAAAGGCCGTGGCTGGTCCGGAACCCGCTTGCGCAGGGCCGCGAGGACGAGCGGGCCCGATGCGAAGGACAGGACCGTGGCCGAGGTGATGAACCCGACCAGCTGCTGCCAGCTGGGGAAGGGCAGGAACACGATCAGGCCGACCACGAACGTGACGATGAGGCTGAACAGCGGAACGCCCCGGTCGGTGGTCTTCGCCAGCCGCTGGGGGGCGTTGCCGTTGCGGGCCATCGCGTAGGACAGCCGCGAGGTCAAGGTGGTGTAGATCAGTCCGGTGTCCCCGGGCGAGACGATCGCGTCGATGTACAGCAGCACGGACAGCCAGCCGAGTCCGAGCGCGGTGGCCAGCGCCGCCAAGGGACCGAAGTCGTTCTCGAAGCTCAGGTTGGCCCAGGCTTCGGGGCCCTGGAGCAGGCTGGGGTCGAGAGCACCGATGAAGGCGATCTGCAGTGCGATGTAGATGACCGCGGTGATCAGCACCGAGCCGATCACGGCGATCGGTACGTTCTTGCGCGGGTTGTCGGTCTCGCCGGCCAGCTCGACTCCTTGCCGGAAACCGAGGTAGGAGAAGACGATTCCCGAGGTCGCGATGGCGCTGAAGACGCCGTGCCAGCCCGAGGGCCGGAACCCGCTGCTGGTGAAGTTGGTCCCGTGGAACGCGGTGACGAAGAACGCCACGATGACCAGCACGATGATGAACAGCTTCCACCAGACCAGCACGTTGTTGATCCGGGCGAACCACCGGATGCCGAAGTAGTTGATGACCACGAACACGGCCATCAGGACCACGGCGGTGGCGTAGCCCAGCCCGGTGAGGGTGTGGACGGTGTCGCCGCCCACCTGCTGCTCGACGGTGAAGGGCGCGTACTTCGTGCCGTACTGCAGTGCGGCCAGCACCTCGATCGGCGCAGTCGTGCTGGCACCCACCCACGTGATCCACCCCGTGGTGTAGCTCGCGAACGAGCCGAACGCGAGGTGCGGGTAGCGGATCACCCCGCCGGAGAGGGGGAACATGACCCCCAGCTCGGCGTAGACGAGTGCGATCGCCAGCACCATGATTCCGCCCAGCGCCCACGAGATGACCGCTGCCGGGCCGGCCTCCTTGGAGGCGTTCAGGGCACCGAAGAGCCATCCCGAGCCGATGATCGACCCGATGCTCGCGAAGAGCAGGCCGATGATGCCGACGTGTCGCTTGAGCCGGGGTTCCTCTGTCTCGACGGCGGTGTCTGTGGCCATGACAGCTCCCTTGCTCCGGAGATCGGATGTGGACAGGGGCTGGCGTAGCCGGTCCCCGTCGACCATCTTCTTGAAGATGAACGCGTAATGGAGGTTGAGTGTCAGGGCGATTCGGGCTGCGCTGCAGAGGTCCTGACGTCATGAGGTCATGACGGGTGGCGGCCCAGGCCTGGAATCCGCCGCACAGGTCAGTGGCATTGCCCAGACCCAGGAGCTGCAGGGTGTGTGCCGCGAGACTGGAGCTGTAGCCCTCGTTGCACACCAGGACGACGCGGCGGCCAGGGTCACCGGCTAGGGAGAGCCGATGTGGGCTGGACGGGTCCAGCCGCCACTCCAGCACGTTGCGGTCGACGATGACGGCACCGGGCAGCTCGCCGTCCCGGTCCCGTTGGCATGCGGGCCGGATGTCCACCACCAGCGCCCCCGCGGACACCACGGACTCGAGCTCGCCGGGCTCCACCCGGTCCAGGCCGCGACGACACTCCTCGAGGAGCCTGCCGATCGCCGAACGGTCAGCAGCCGACATGGTGCGGACGCCCCCCGACACTCGACGCGGGCCGCGGCTGCCGCACGCACCGGTGTGTCTCCCGAGGGCGCTCATGGCGCCGCCGAGCCGAGGAGGAGGTTGCGCACCGGCGACTCGGCTCGGCCCCACCCCGGAACCGGCCGGAGGACCAGTTGCCGGTGCAGCTGCGAGGTCCCCTGGTTGATGGCGCCTCCGATGAGGTTGGCGTCGCGGGACTCGAGCTCGCGTGGGCCCAGTACCCGACGGGAGAGGATGCGCGACCCGAAACCGTGGGCGAGCACCTCGATGCGCGCCTGCATCCGGTCGGCCAACCGTTCACCGTCGTCGCGGTCCCAGTTTCCGGTGATGCTGCCGCCCCCGGCATCGCGCACGGCGTGCTGCGGGACGTGCTCGTAGGCCCACATCGACTCGGTGCCGAGCGGTGAGCGGCTCGGGTCGCTGGTGGTCACGGTTCGGGCCGGGAGGTCGTCGGCCGACACCAGGCCGCCGTACAGGTTCGGTGCCGCGACGTCGGCGATGACCGCGTGCCGGGCGTCGAAGCGTTGGCCGTCCCCGGTCGACACTCCGGTCGCACGTCGATCCCGGACGGTCACCGCCGTGACCTGGTGCGAGCACCTGGTCACGCTCCCGGCAGCGGTCAGGCGACGGGCGAGGGCGGCGGTGAGCTCGCCGGCGCCCCCACGGGGCACCGGAAACCCGACACCCTGGGCGAGCATCGACCTGAGGATCCCCATGAGCCCGGAGCCCGGGGCGTTCAGGGGGATGTCGGCGTGTCCGGCGTTGCCCGCGACCAGTATTCGCCGCGCGGTGCCGGCGAAGCGCCCGTGGCCGACGTTCATCGCCGGGGTGAGCATCATCCGCACGAACTCCAGGCCACCTGTGGACCGTAGACGCGCGAGCACCCGGGCACCGGCGCGCACGGGCGGGAAGGGGGTGAGCATGGCGTTCACCAGCTCGTGGCCGATGCGGTCCCACGCCGTGCACAGGTGCGCCCAGGCCTCGCCGTCCCCGGCGTGCTGCGACTCCATGCCCCGCGCGGTGGCGTCACGGTCGTGGTGCAGGACGGCCCAGTCGCCGCCCGGGAGCGGGTGCCGCAGGACGGCGGGGGCATGGACCCAGACGAGGCCGTGCTGCTCGAGCTCGAGCAACCGGATGGCCGGCGATGCGGCCGCGAGCGGTAGAACGAGCTGAACGTGTCGTGGACGAAGTGGGGACCGTTGGGACCGGCCCCGCCGACGATGGCGTCGCACGTACCGGCCCCGTCGCCCATGCAGACCTCCTCCGTCGGGTGCACCAGTTCCCACCTACCCCCAACGGCCGATGGCACTCACCGCCTCCGGCACGCCGGTCCTCGTCTCGGCGAGCCCGGCCGGACGTGGGGGCCCTGGCGGTTCAGCGGACCCCGATGACGTGCTCGGCGGCCGGCACCAGCTCGCCGATGACCGGGTACCCGGGCACCTCGCCGGCCACCAGGAGCCCTCCGGAGGTCTGGGCGTCGGCAAGGAGGAGCAGCTCGTCGTCGGCGACCGTCGAGCTCAGGTGGGTGCGGACCCAGTCGAGGTTGCGCCGGCTACCGCCCGGGAGGTACCCGGCGGCCAGCGACGGGCGCGCCGCGTCGAGGTACGGCACGGCCGCGGAGTCGACGACGGCCGAGACGCCGCTGGCGCGGCACATCTTGAACAGGTGCCCCAGGAGGCCGAACCCGGTGACGTCGGTGGCGCAGCGGGCGCCCGCGCCGAGCGCGGCCCGGGACGCCCGGTCGTTGAGGGTGGTCATCACGGCGACGGCCTCGGGGAAGGTCTCGCCGGTGGCCTTGTGCCGGTTGTTGAGGATGCCCAGGCCAAGGGGCTTGGTCAGCGTGAGGGGGAGCCCGGCGACGCCGGCGTCGTTGCGCAGCAGCCGGTCGGGGTCGGCCAGCCCGGTCACCGCGAGCCCGTACTTCGGCTCCACGTCGTCGATGCTGTGCCCGCCGGCCAGGTGGCACCCCGCCTCGCGTGCCACGTCGGCGCCGCCGCGCAGGACGTCGGTCGCGACGTCGAACGGGATGCGGTCACGCGGCCAGGCAAGCAGGTTGACCGCAACGAGGGGCTCGCCGCCCATGGCGTACACGTCGGACAGCGCGTTCGCGGCCGCGATGCGGCCCCAGTCGTAGGGGTCGTCGACGACCGGCGTGAAGAAGTCGGTCGTGAGGACGACCGCCCGGCCGCCCTCGACGCGGACCACCGCCGCGTCGTCGCCGCTCTCGACGCCGACGAGCAGGTCGGGGCCGGCGGCCGGCGCCAGCGCGCCGAGGACCCGCTCGAGCTCGCCGGGCGGCACCTTGCACGCGCAGCCGCCCCCCGCGGCGAACTGGGTGAGGCGCAGCTGCGCCGGCCGAGCCTCGTCGATCGTCGTCATCCGGCCATTGTGCGGCGGGTGGCTGCCTCCTGGCGCTCCCGGATGCGCTCCTTCTGCGGCAGGACGGTGTACTTCGGGTCGAGGGCCGAGGCGACTCCGGCGCGGAAGATGCCGAACCGGGTCATCGCCGAGGCGGCGACGCACGCCGCGCCGGCGAGGACCGAGACGGTCCTGGACCGTCCACCGGCGAGCAGAGCCGCGCCACCCGCTACGGCGGTGACGACCCGGGCCGTCCTCATCAGCGTCCCGGGCCGGCCCGTCCGGTACGGCTCGGCCATCAGGCCGACCCGTCGGGTCAGGGTCTCGGCGGCGACGAGCTCCATGACGGCCCCGGTGGCCAGCATGCGCCGGGCCGGCCCGGCCTGGGCGGTGGGCGTGAAGACGATCGCCAGCCCGCCGGCGGCCGTCGCACCGGAGCCGGCGAAGATGAACGGCATCTCGCGGTAGCCCTCGTGCCAGGCCGGCACGGCCGTGTTGGAGATGAGCGCCGCCGTGTACGTCGCCAGCCCCGGGCCGAGGGCGGCGGCGCCGACCCCGGCGAGCCGGCCGACCCGCGGCACGAGCCCGGTGACGTTCGACCCGGCCGCGGCCGCGGCGAGCCCGGTGAAGGGCGCGAGGATCCACGAGCCGACCGAGAGCGGTGAGGTGGGCTTGAGGACCCTGAGCATGTGCAGGAACCGCTCGGGCCGGCCCAGGTCGTGCACCAGGGCCACGGTCCCCAGCCCCGCCCCGGCGGCCGCGCCGAGCCGGGCCACCCGCTCGAGGGCCGGCCGGCCGGTGAGCGCCGCGCCCTCCGCGAGCACCGCCGAGGCACCCGCGAGCCCGCCGAGGAACAGGTAGGCCGGGACATCGGGGTCCTTCCACGTCGGCTTCTTGAGGATCGGGCGCCCGTAGTAGGACTCGAAGTCCGCCTGGGGCACCATCGCGCGCTCCCTCACGGCCGCCTCCCGAGGAAGGCGGCGACACCGATGCCGACGAGCCCGGCGGCGGCGGCACCCACGTGCCGCCACATCGAGGGCAGGTCACGGGTGGTGACGACCGGGTCCGGCGGCAGCCCGTAGACCTCGGGCTCGTCGAGGAGCAGGAAGAACGCGCCGTCACCCCCGACGCCGTCGTCCGGGTCGGCGCCGTAGAGGCGGGCGCCGTCGACCCCCTGCTCGACCAGCGCACCCAGCCGGTGGCGGGCCTGGTCGCGCAACGCCCCGAGCTCCCCGTACTGGATGGACTCGGTCGGGCACGCCTGCGCGCACGCGGGCGTCATCCCGGCGCCGATGCGGTCGTAGCACAGCGTGCACTTGAACACGCGCCCGTCGTCCTTGCGCTGGTCGATGACGCCGTAGGGGCAGGCGGGGACGCAGTAGCCACAGCCGTTGCAGATGTCCTCCTGGACGACGACGGTGCCGAACTCGGTGCGGAACAGCGACCCGGTCGGGCAGACGTCGAGGCAGGCCGCGTGCGTGCAGTGCTTGCAGACGTCCGACGACATCAGCCAGCGGATGCCGGCGTCGCCCGACTCGCCGGACTCGGTCTCCTGACCCGGCCCGGACGGGACCTCGTCGTCGACGTCGGGCGGCCGCATCCCCGGCATCCCGAGGTCGGTTCGGGTGGCCCGGCCGGTGGGCTGCTCGATGAAGGCGACGTGCCGCCACGAGTCCGCGCCGAGCTGGACGGTGTTGTCGTAGGACATCCCGGACAGCGAGATCCCGTCCTCGGGAACGGCGTTCCACTCCTTGCACGCCACTTCGCAGGCCTTGCAGCCGATGCACACCGAGGTGTCGGTGAAGAAGCCCATCCGGGGCGGGTGGTCCTGGTGCCCGGCGTCGCCGGCCACGTCGGGGAGCGGTCCGGACAGTGCGTGGCTCACGAGCTCTCCTCCTGTGCGGGGTGGGCGCCGGACCGCCGCCGGTACTCGTCGACGAGCTCGACGAGCGCCGGGCCGCGGGGGCGGCGGCCGGGACGGATGTCGCACGTCCCCACCTTGTCCTGGATGTGCACGTTGGGGTCCAGGGCGATCCCGACCAGGTCGTTGACCGAGTCGCCGCGCGAGAGCCCGTTGGCCCCCCAGTGGTAGGGGAGCCCGACCTGCTCGAGCACCCGGTCGCCGAGGCGCAGCGAGCGCATCCGGGCCGTGACGAGCACCCGAGCCTCGATCGCCGAGCGGGAGGTGATGATCGTGGCCCACCCGCCGTGCTCGAGGCCCCGCTCCTTGGCCAGTCGCGGTGAGACCTCGCAGAACATCTCCGGCTGCAGCTCGCTGAGGTAGGGCAGCGTCCGCGACATCCCACCGGCCGTGTGGTGCTCGGTGAGCCGGTAGCTCGTGAACACGTAGGGGAAGACCCTGCTCCCCTGGGGGTTCAGCGGGTTGGCCGGCTCCGCGACGTCCTCGAGGGCGGGGTTGTGCTGGTGCCGGTAGACGGGGTTGTCGACCGGCGACTCGACCGGCTCGTAGAACGCCGGCAGGGGGCCGTCGGCGAGCCCGGTCGGCACGTAGAGCCACGCCTTGCCGTCGGTCTGCATGATGAACGGGTCGCGCCCACCGAGGGCGTCGGGGCCGGTCGCGCCCTGCGGGGGCACGTGGTCCGGCGCCCGGTCGGCGACGAAGTCGGGGACGTCCTCGCCGGTCCACTTCCCGGCCTCGGCGTCCCACCACACGTAGCGCTTGCGCTCGCTCCACGGCCTGCCGTCGGGGTCGGCGGAGGCGCGGTTGTAGAGGATGCGGCGGTTGGCCGGCCAGGCCCACCCCCACTGCGGCGCCACCAGGGACTGCTCCCAGTGCGGGGTGCGGCGAGCGGCCTGGTTCTCGTCGTCGGCGTACACGCCGCAGTAGATCCAGCAGCCGCACGCGGTCGAGCCGTCGTTCCTCAGCGAGGTGTAGGAGGGGAGGGCGGTTCCGTCGGCGTCCCAGCCGTTGATCTCGCGCAGCACCGCCTCGGCGCTCGGCTCCTGCAGCGGCCCGTGGGTGGGGTAGTCCCAGGTGAGGTCGAGCAGCGGGCGGTCCATCTCGTCGGCCGAGCCGGCGAGCCTGGCCCGGATGCGACGACCCAGCTCGAAGTAGAACTGCAGGTCGCTGCGGGCGTCGCCCGGGGGCTCGACCGCCTTGTGGTGCCACTGGAGCATCCGCTGGGTGTTGGTGAAGCTGCCGTCCTTCTCCACGTGCGCGGCGGCGGGGAGGAAGAAGACCTCCGTGCCGATGTCCTCGGTGACCAGCTCCCCCGTGTCGATCTCGGGACCGTCCTTCCAGAAGGTCGCGGTCTCGATCATCGCCATGTCGCGCACGACGAGCCAGTCGAGGTTCGCCAGCCCGAGCCGCTGCATCTTGCCGTTCGCCGACCCCACCGCGGGGTTCTCGCCGACGACGAAGTAGCCGCGGCAGGTGCCCTCGATCTGGTTCACGACGGTGTCGTAGGTGCCGTGGTGCCCGGTGAGGCGAGGGAGGTAGTCGAAGCAGAAGTCGTTGTCCTCGGTGGCCGCGTCGCCCCACCACGCCTTGAGCAGGCTCACCGTGTAGGCGTCCATGTTTCCCCAGAACCCGGTGGAGCCGGCATCCTGCTCGACGAAGTCGGCGAGGTTCTGGTGCTGGCGGGCGTGCGGCATCGGGATGTACCCGGGAAGGATGTTGAACAGGGTCGGGATGTCGGTGGAGCCCTGGATGCTCGCGTGGCCGCGCAGCGCGAGGATGCCGCCACCGGGCCGGCCGATGTTGCCCAGGAGCAGCTGCAGGATCGACGCGGCCCGGATGATCTGCACCCCGGTGGAGTGGTGGGTCCAGCCGACGGCGTAGCAGAACGCGCTGGTGCGCTCGCGCCCCGAGTTCTCGGTGAGCGCCCGGGCGAGCTGGAGGAACTGCTCCGTGGAGATGCCGCAGGCCTCGGCCACCATCTCGGGGGTGTACCGCGCGAAGTGGCGCTTGAGGATCTGGTACACGCAGCGGGGGTGCTGGAGGGTCTCGTCGCGCTCGGGCTTGGCGGACACCGTCGGCCCGCCCGACCCGGCTGTCTCCGAGCGACCGGCCTGGTGCTCCTCGGCCTCGCCGGCGCCCTGCTCGGCGCCCGGCCCGCCGGGCTGGGCCGGGTCGCGCTCGCCGGCCGCCGGTGACTGCGGGGCGTTCTCGTACTGCCACGACGACGGGTCGTACTGGCCCGACTCGGGGTCGTAGCCCGAGAACAGGCCGCCGAGGTCCTCGGTGTCGCGGAACTCCTCACCGATGATGGCGGCCGCGTTGGTGTAGTTGACGACGTACTCGCGGAAGTCGAGCCCGTGCTGCAGGACGTGGTTGACGAGCGCGCCGAGCAGCACGATGTCGGTGCCTGCCCGCAGCGGCACGTGCAGGTCGGCCACCGCGGAGGTGCGCGTGAAGCGTGGGTCGACGTGGATGACGGTCGCGCCCTTGCGCTTGGCCTCCATCACCCACTGGAAGCCCACGGGGTGGCACTCGGCCATGTTGGAGCCCTGGATCACGATGCAGTCCGCGTTGGACAGGTCCTGCTGGAAGGTGGTGGCCCCTCCCCGGCCGAAGCTCGTCCCCAGACCGGGGACGGTGGAGGAGTGTCAAATACGGGCCTGGTTCTCGATCTGGATCGCGCCCATCGCCGTGTAGAGCTTCTTCATGAGGTAGTTCTCCTCGTTGTCGAGGGTCGCTCCTCCGAGGCTGGCGATGCCCAGGGTGCGGCGGGTGCGCGTGCCGCCGCTCTCCCACTCCCAGTGGCGGCGACGGGTCTCGACGACGCGGTCGGCGATCATGTCCATCGCCGTGTCGAGGTCGAGGTCCTCCCAGTCGGTGCCGTGCGGTCGGCGGTAGCGCACCTTCGTCACGCGGGAGCCCGACGTGACCAGCTGCTTGCTCGCACTGCCCTTGGGACACAGGCGTCCCCGGGAGACCGGGCTCGCCGGGTCGCCCTCGATCTGGGTGACCTGACCGTCCCTGACGTACACCTTCTGGCCGCAGCCCACCGCGCAGTAGGGGCAGATCGACGCGACCACCTGCGCTCCCGCCGTGTGCGGCTCGAGCTCTCGGGTGCGGGCGGAGGTGACGGCCGCTCCTCGCCCCAGGGGGTCACCCCCCCGGAGCTGGCGGAGCAGGGGCCACTCGAGTGGTGTCGGCACGGTCCACCGTCCTCTCCGCGCCTCGGGCGGCGCCTTCGTCACGCTAGCGGTACCCGCCCCGGGCCGGGGGAAACGCTGCACGGCCGGACCGCTCCGGCGCCACTGCGGGCTAGGGTCGCCGGTGGAGGCGTTCCTCGTCTGGTGACGGGCGCGGTCTTCAACACCGACGTGACCGAGCACCTCGGTCAGGCGGGTTCGATTCCCGTCCGCCTCCGCCACAGCACCTGCCGGAAAGGACCGCGGAGTGGAGGATCCCCGCCGCCGGGTCCCGAGGACCGACACGGTGCTCGCGGACCCCCGCGTCCTCGACGCGGTCGAGCGGCTCGGGCGCCGCCGGGTCAAGGAGGTCGTCGCGACGGTGCTCGACTCCTGCCGGCGCGGTCACGTGCCGCCGGAGGAGGTGCCGGATGCCGTGGTGGGAGCGCTGCCGGCACGGAGCACCTCGTTGCGACCGGTCGTCAACGCCACCGGCGTGGTGGTGCACACCAACCTGGGCCGGGCAGCGCTGTCGGCGGCGGCGGTCGAGGCCCTCGTCACGGCGGCCGGCACCACCGACGTCGAGCTCGACCTCGCGACGGCCCGGCGCGGTCCGCGGGGCGCGGGGGCGCTGGCGGCCCTGCGCGCCGCCGTCCCCGAGGCGGGGGACGTGCACGTCGTGGGCAACGGGGCGGCCGCCCTCGCCCTCGCCGCCCGTGCGCTGGCCGCGGACCGCGAGGTCGTCGTCGCCCGCGGCGAGCTCGTCGAGATCGGCGACGGGTTCCGCATCCCCGAGCTCGTCGAGTCGGTGGGCGTGCGCCTGCGCGAGGTGGGCACGACGAACCGTGTCCGCCTCGACGACTACGCGCGGGCCGTGGGGGCGCACACCGCGTTCGTCCTCAAGGTGCATCCGTCGAACTTCCGGGTGGAGGGGTTCACCTCGAGCGTCGCGGTGTCCGAGCTGGCCTCCCTCGGCCTGCCCGTCGTCGCCGACATCGGCTCCGGGCTGCTGCGGCCGCATTCACGCCTGCCCGACGAACCGGATGCCGCCTCGACGCTGCGCGACGGCGCGGCACTGGTCACGGCATCCGGCGACAAGCTGCTCGGGGGGCCGCAGTGCGGCCTCGTGCTGGGCGAGGCCGGGCTGGTGCAGCAGCTGCGCCGTCACCCGATGGCCCGGGCGCTGCGGGTCGACAAGCTCACCCTCGCCGCCCTCGAGGCGACCCTCGTGGGCCCGCCGACACCGGTGGCGCTCGCCCTCGAGGCCGACCCGCAGGCGCTGTGGCACCGGGCGACCCGCCTGGCCGCCGCCGTCGGCCCGCCTGCCGTCGCCGTGCGCTCGCAGGGCCGCGTGGGTGGCGGGGGTGCCCCGGGAGTGGCCCTGCCGAGTGCGGCGCTGCGCCTCCCGGCCGCCGTGGCCGCCCGGCTGCGGCTCGGCGACCCGGCCGTGGTGGGCCGCGTCCACGACGGCGGGCTGCTCCTCGACCTCCTCACCGTGCCCGAGGACCAGGACGCCACCCTCGTCGCGGCCGTGCGCCGCTGCCTCGCGACCGAGGCCTGACGTGCACGTCGTCGCCACCGCCGGCCACGTCGACCACGGCAAGTCGACGCTGGTCCGCGCGCTGACCGGGCAGGACCCGGACCGACTGGTCGAGGAGCGCCGGCGAGGCCTCTCCATCGAGCTCGGCTACTGCTGGACCACCCTCGGCGACGTGGGCGAGGTGGCCTTCGTCGACGTGCCCGGGCACGAGCGGTTCATCGCCACGACCCTGGCCGGTCTCGGCCCGGCTCCGGTGGCGATGCTCGTCGTCGCGGCCGACGACCCGTGGATGCCGCAGGCGGCCGAGCACCTGGCGGCCCTGGACGCCCTGGGCGTCGGGCACGGGCTGCTCGTCGTCACCCGCGCCGACCTCGCCGACCCCGCCCCGGCGCTGGCCCGCGCGACCGCCGAGCTGGGCCGGACCTCCCTCGCCGGTGCTCCTGCCGTCGTCGTGAGCGGGCGCACCGGGTCGGGCCTGCCGACCCTGCGCGCCACCCTCGCGAGCGTGCTGCAGCGGGTGCCGGCCCCTGACCCGGACGCCGACGTCCGGCTCTGGGTGGACCGTCGCTTCCACGTGCGCGGAGCCGGCACGGTGGTCACCGGCACCCTGGTCTCCGGGACGGTCGCGGTGGGCGACGAGCTCGCGGCGGCAGAGGGCCGGGTGCGGGTGCGCGGGCTCGAGGCGCTCGGGACCCGCCGGCAGCAGGTGCCGGCGCCGGCCCGGGTGGCCCTCGACCTCGGCGGGCGCGCACCGGACGGTGTCACGCGGGGCACCGCGCTGCTGACGCCCGAGGCCTTCCTGCACAGCGACCTCGTCGACGTGGCACTCGTCGGGCCGCCGGAGGTGCCCGAGCGTCCGGTGCTGCACGTCGGGACGGCGCGGGTCTCGGTGCGCGCCCGCCGCCTCGGCGACCGGGTCTGGCGCCTGGCGCTGGCGACCGGCGTCCCCCTGCGGGTCGGCGACCGGGCGGTGCTGCGCGACCCGGGCAGCCGGGCCACGTGGGGCGTGGAGGTGATCGACCCGGTGCCCCCGCCGCTGCGACGGCGGGGGGCGGCGGCGGCGCGCGCCGAGCAGCTCCAGACGACAGAGCAGTCGGTGGGTGCCGAGCTGGCGCGGCGCGGGATCGTGCGCGCCTCGCAGCTGCACCGGGCGGGCGTGGCCGTCGGGTCGCTGCCGCCGGGGACCGTCGCCGCCGGCGACTGGCTCGTCGGGCCCGAGCTGGCCGACGAGCTGCGCCGCCGCCTCGTGGCACTCGTGGAGGCGGCCGAGGACTGCGGGCTCGGGGGCGTGGCGCCGCTCGCGGCCGCACGCTCGCTGCAGCTGCCCGACCCCGCGCTCGTCGACGCCCTGCGCGCGCCGCCGCTGCGGGTGCGGGGCGGCCGGCTCACCACCGGTCGGGGGGCGCCACTGCCGGCCGCCGCCCTCGACGCGCTCGCCCGGCTGTCCGACGCGCTCGCCCGGGAGCCGTTCGCCGCCCCGGAGGCCGGCGAGCTGGCGAGGCTCGGGGTCGACGACGCGACGACCGGCCTGCTGCACCGCACGGGCCACGTACTGCGGCTGGCCCCCGGCGTCGTCCTGCTGCCCGGTGCCGTCGACACCGCCGTTGCCCGGCTGGGTGAGCTGCCCCAGCCCTTCTCGGTCAGTGAGGCTCGTCGTGCCCTGGGCACGACCCGGCGCGTCGCCGTGCCGCTCCTGGGTCACCTCGACGCGACGGGACGCACGATCCGCCTGCCCGACGACCGGCGCCGGGTGCGGATGACCAACACCGCGCAGACGGCGGCGAGGACCAGGGCCCGCGCCCTGGAGCGCGGTGCTGGGGACGTGTCCGGCTGCGGCGGCACCAGCACCACGTCGGGGTAGGCGGTGCGCGCCGCCTCCTGCGCGGTGTCGGCGTCGAGGAACGCGATGGACGACGCCAGCTCCAGCGCCTCACCGTCGCCCGCGTCGCGCTGGTAGCTCCAGCGCCACGCGGAGCCGTCGCGGTGCACCCGGAGCCGAGCCTGCCGCTCACTCATCACCCGCACCTCGGCTGACGCCCAGCGGGGGGCGGCGCAGCGCCGCGTCCTCCACCGGCTCCGACGGCCATGCCGTCGTGCCGGGGTCGTCCTCGTCGTCGGGCGCCCGCAACGGCATCTCCGCGAGGGAGGGTGCCCCCGAGCGCAGCAGTGCCCTGGTGACGAGGTAGGCCAGTGCCGCGGCGACGGGTGGCAGGACGAGCGTGGCGATGCGCATCGCGACGATGACGTCGTGCACCGGCCAGCGCCAGACCCGCGCCGCGATGTCCTCGGCACCGGCGAGGAGGAGCAGGCCGAGGAAGGTGAGCGCCCCGACGAGCACGGCCACCCGGAAGGGGCGTTCCCGGGGCCGCTCGAGGACGTGGTGCTCGGCACGGTCACCGGTGATGCGCCGGTCGATCCAGGGCCAGGCGTAGAGCACGCCGAAGCCCACGGCCGGAAGCACCACCCCTGCCCAGAAGACGTTGGGCACCAGGTACCCGGCCACCCGGAACTCCCACGGCGGGAACAGGCGCAGGGCGCCGTCGAGCCAGCCGACGTACCAGTCCGGTTGGGCGGGGGACGTCGCCAGCGTCGGGTCGAAGGGGCCCCAGAGCCACACCGGGTTGATCTGCACGAGCCCCCCGAGGCCGGCGAGCACCGCCGCCACCCCGGCGAGCAGGGCCAGCGACCGGAACGCGTACGAGGGCCACATCCGCGAGCCGACGACGTTGGTCGTGCGCCGTCCCGGGCCGGGGAACTGGGTGTGCTTCTGGCGCACGAGCACGGCGAGGTGGACGGCGACCAGGGCGGTCAGCAGGGCCGGCACGAGCAGGACGTGGGCGATGAACATGCGCTGCTCGGTGGCCTCGCCCGGGAACTCCCCACCCATGAGGAGGAACTGCAGCCGGGCCCCGACGAGGGGGATCGACAGCAGCACGGCCGAGGCGATCCGCAGCCCGGTGCCGGAGAGCAGGTCGTCGGGCAGGGAGTACCCGGTGAACCCGTTGAGCATGGCGAGCAGCAGCATGGTGAGCCCGACCACCCAGTTCAGCTCGCGGGGGCGGCGGTACGCGGCGGTGAGGAAGATCCGCACGAGGTGGACGACCACGGCCGCGATGAACAGCAGCGCGGCCCAGTGGTGCACCTGGCGGATGAGCAGGCCGCCCTGCACGTCGAAGCTCAGCTGGACCGCGGACGCGTAGGCGCCCGACACGCTGGACCCGGACAGCGGCTGGTAGCTGCCCTGGTAGACCCGCTCGGCCGTCGTCGGGTCGAAGAAGAAGGTGAGGAACGTGCCGGTCAGCAGGAGCACGAGGAAGGAGTAGAGGGCGACCTCGCCCAGCATGAAGGTCCAGTGGTCGGGGAAGACCTTGCCGACGGTGTGGCGGGTGACCCGGGACAGCCGCAGGCGGTCGTCGAGCCAGTCACCGGCCCGGCGGGAGGCCAGGCGGGGGATCACGACGTCCTCCAGTAGCCGGGCCCTGGAGGTGTGGGGAAGTCACCGTCCGCGACCAGGATGCCGTCCGCTCCCAGCGAGAGCGGGAGCTGGGGCAGTGGCCGGGCGGCCGGCCCGAAGCGCGGCTCGGCACCGTGGTAGACGTCGAAGACCGACTGGTGGCAGGGGCAGAGCAACTGCCCGGTGTCCTGCGCGAACAGGCCCACCGGGCACCCGGCGTGCGTGCACAGCTTGGAGTACGCCACCACTCCCTCGACGGTCCACCCCTGGCGCTCGGGGCCCAGGGCCAGCCGCTCGGGTGGGACGCGGACCAGCATCACGCCCGCATCCGCGTCCTCGACGTGGCCCTCGGGGTGCACGGTGAGGGCGGTGCCCACGTCGAGGTCGGTCAGGCGCACGGGGGTACCGTCGCCGCGCACGACCCGCACGCCGGCACGCCAGGCGGTGTTCGCCAGTGCCTCGTCGGCCGGTGGACCCGAGCCGCGCAGGGACCGCAGGGGCACCAGGACCGCCAGGCCGAGCACGGACAGGGCCGCGGTGAGCACCCGGCGGGGCAGCGGTGCCGAGACGATGCCACCGTCGGCGCGACCGAGGTCCTCGGCCAGCACCCGCCGGTCGGTGGCGGGGGAGGGCATCGGCTCGCGCTCCTCGACGGCGGGTCCCGGCGGGAGCAGGGCGGTCCACGCGGCGAAGCCGTAGGCCAGGCCGGCGAGGGCAGCGGCGAGCGTGACGCCCTGCCAGCGCAGGTCGGCCCCGGCGAGCTCGGCCCAGGCGAAGCCGACGGCCCCCACCACGGTGAGGGCGAACCCGGCCGCCGCCCGCCGCTGTGGCCCACGGGGCACGGCGGAGCGCCGCGGCGCGTTGGGGGTGCGCCAGCGCATCACGGTGCCCGCTTCCCGAGCCGTCGCGCGAGCAGGAGCACCAGGCCCAGGCCGACCAGCCAGCCGATGGCGCCCTCGGTCACCGGTCCGACCGCGCCGATCGGCCAGCCGCCGTGGTCCCGCGTGGTGCCCAGTGAGTCGACGTAGGCGGCGATGTCGCCGACGTCACCGTCGCCGAGTGCCGACTGCGGGAACACGGGCATCACTCCCGGACCCACCCGCACGGCCTCGCCGAGCTGGGTGTGGGCGGTGCCGAGGAGGCTCGGGGCGACGTGGCCGGCGGGCAGCACCGCCCCGACCCCGCTCGAGGAGTGGCAGGCGGCGCAGTTGGTGAGGTACAGCTCGCGCCCGCGCTGAGGGTCGCCGGGGGTGACCCGGGGGATGCCCGGTCCGGTGCCGTCGCCCAGGGTGTCGACGAAGGCGACCAGGGCATCGATGTCGGCGGAACCGAAGGCCGGCGGGCCCGAGCGGGGCTCCTGCACGGGGGCGGCGACCGGCATCCGTCCGGTGCGCAGCTGGAAGTCGGTGCTCGCGGTGCCGACCGAGCGCAGGTCCGGTCCGCGGGGGGAGCCCTGCCCCTGCTGGCCGTGGCAGCTCGCACAGTTCCCGCCGTACAGCAGCCGGCCCCTCGCCACGGGGTCGGTCGGTGAGGGAACGGGCACGGTGCCCGGGTCGCCCACCGGGGGCGAGACGGCGGGCACGGGGTCGGGGCTGCTCGTGGCCGCGCGCGGAACGGCCGGGAGGGCGGCCGTGGCCCCGGAGGGGGCGGTACCGCCGAGGAGGACGACGCACAGCCAGGCGGCTGCCGGCACGCCGGCGAGGAGGACGAGCGTGCGCGGTGCCCGGCCGGGGGAGTGGTGGCGGATGGTCCTCATCGCGACCCCAGGAGGAACGCGGCCAGGTCGCGGGCGTCGGTCGGCGTGACGTCGAGGTCGGGCATCGCGGTGCCGGGTTCCACGCCCTGCGGGTCGCGGATCCAGCGTTGCAGGGTGTCGGGGCCGTTGGGGAGCTCACCGGCGATGTAGGCGCGCCGGCCGAAGTCGGTGAGCGGCGGCCCGACGAGCCCGTCGGCGCCGTCGACCCCGTCGACCGTGTGGCAGCTGCCGCAGCCGTAGGACCGGATCAGCTCCGCGCCGCGGCCCGGGTCGCCGCCCGGCACGCGGATGCCGGTGTCCCGCGCGGTCTGGCCGCATCCGGCGACCCCGGCCAGCACGACCGCCGGGACGCCCACGAGGAGCACCAGCCGGGCGGCGGCGCGGCGACGGCCGGTGCCGGCCGGGCGCCCGTTCATCGGACGTCCTCGGAGGCGGACAGCGCGTCGGCCCGGGCGCCGGCAGCGGCCGGGACCGCGACGACGGCGTCGTCCTCCGCCAGCTTGGAGAGCCACGGCAGGAACAGCGCCACGGTGAGCAGGAGGTAGAGGATGTCCGGCGGCACCCACATGATGAGCCCGGCGAGCTGCTGGTCGTGCAGCGGGTCGAGCCCGGCGCCGACCGCCCCCGAGGCCTGGCTCGGGTACAGGGGAGCCGTGGCGAAGGTGAGCACCGCACCCAGGGCGGCCGCCGGAAGGGTCGCCGCGAAGACGTAGAGCACGGCGGCACCGCCCCGGACCCGCTGCGGACCCTCGTGGAGCACGTGCCACCAGAACGCCCACGCCCCCACGAGGAAGCACCCGTGCTCGAGCGCGTGCAGGGCCGGGTCGGACAGGGCCGCCTCGTACAGCGGCGGCAGGTGCCAGACCCACAGCGTCGCCAGGCTGAGCAGCCAGGCCGCGACGGGACCGAAGAGGTCGCGCACGACCGGAGTGGTGCGCAGCCGGTGCCGGGCTCGGGCGACCCGGTGCCGGCTGCGCACCGGCAGCAGGAGCAGCAGCGGGGTGCCCGGCGCTGCTGCCGCCAGCAGGGGGGCAGCCACGACCATGAGGAGCATGTGCTGGCCCATGTGGGCCGCGAGGCTGCGGTCGACGGCGGCATCGGTCCACGGGCCGAGCGCGAGCGCGAGGGCACCGATCGCGGCGACGAAGGCGACGAGCCGCCAGGGTCCGGTGCGGCGGGCGCCGAGCGCCAGGCTGGGACGGGGCCCGGCGCACCGGGCCGTGCCGACGAGGTGCGCGACGAGCCACAGCACGAGGACGGGAAGCACGAGCAGCGCGCCGGCGGATGCCGCGTCGGCACCCCCCGCGTGTGTCGTGAGCACCGCCGGGACGGCCGCACTGCGCCCGGGCCCGCCACCCAGCCGCGACGCCAGGGCCTGCGGACTCGTGGCGAGGCCGGTGCTGCCGCACACCGGCAGGCTGACCACGGCGACGGCACCGAAGAGGATCATGAGGAGGCTGAACGCGCTGAGCCACGCCCCGATGCGCAGGAGGAACCGCGCGCGGTTGGTCCGCCGGTCGTCCGGCGCGTCCCGCAGCGCCCAGCCTGCCCGCAGCGCGACCAGCAGGGCCGCGACGGCGACGAGGCCGGGGAGCGCGGTGAGGACTCCCGCCACCAGCCGCACGTCGAGGCCGGCGACCTCCGCGCGGCCCTGCACGCAGACCAGCTCGGTGATGATCCACGCGAGGAAGAGGTGGGTGCCCCACGCGAGGAACCCCCCGAGCACCGCGAACCAGACCAGGGCCGGCCCGGCGGTGCGCGCCGGAGCCGGGGCGGAGGCCTGGCGGGCTCCGGCCCTCGTGGTGGGCTGCACGTCAGCCACCGAGGTGCGCGCCCAGGTAGAGGGAGGTGAACACGGCCACCCACACCACGTCGACGAAGTGCCAGTAGACCGACACCATGCGCACGCGCTCGTGCCGTCCCTGCGTGTACCGGCCGCGCAGGGCGGCCAGGAGCGTGTGCCCGAGCATCAGCAGGCCGACCACGACGTGCACGCCGTGGAAGCCGGTGATGGTGAAGAAGAGCGAGCCGTAGGCGTTCGTGGTCCAGCTGAACGTCGAGAGCTTCTCGGAGTACTCCGCGGCCTGCAGGCCCAGGAAGGACAGGCCGAGCAGGATGGTCGCCGCCAGGGCTGCCTGCAGGCGGCGCTGGTGGCCGTGCCGGATGGCGTGGTCGGCCACGACCATGGTGACGCTGCTCGTGACCAGCAGGGCGGTCATGACCAGCGGCTTGAGCAGCTTGGGGTCCTCGATGCCGGCGGGTGGCCAGGGCCCGGCGTGCACGAAACGCAGGTAGAAGTAGCTCGCGAGCAGGCAGGCGAACAGGGTCGCCTCGGTGGTGACGAAGAGGAACATCCCCCACTCGCCGGTCGGGCGGCCGCGGGGCGCCTCGGTGGAGAGGGCCTCGGGCTCGCTGACGGCCTGTGGTGCGCCGCGCACGGCGTCGACGGCGCTCACGAGACACGCTCCGGGTGCGGGACGGGGCGGCGCAGCGCCTCCTCGGGCGGGGCGAACGGCCACAACCAGTACCCGATCGCCGCCAGGGTCAGGGCTGCCGCGAGGGCGGTCACCACGGTGACCCCGAGGAGGAGGGAGACGAAGGCGATGAGCAGCGCTGCCGCCGTCACGGCCGGCACCAGGGTGTCCTCGGGCATGGCGAGCCGCCGCTCGGGCTCGGCGTCGAGCTCGCTCGTCATGAGCACCTCGTGGCCCGCATCGAGCACCCGGTCCTCGTCACCGGCTCCGTCGAGCACCGAGCGCAGGCTGTCCTCGTCCCAGAGCGGGTGGAGGCTGTGCACGGTGGGGATCACGGGGAAGTTGTGGGTGCGCGGCGGCGACGTCGTGAGCCACTCGAGGCTGTCGCCACCCCAGGGGTCGGGGGGAGCGGGGTCCCCCCGGCGCCAGGAGTGCACGAAGACCCCCGCCGTGATCAGCAGCCCGACGGCGAGCAGGTAGGACCCCGCCGTCGCCAGCAGGTTCCAGGGGTCCCAGCCCAGGCCGGTCTCGAAGGTGTAGACCCGCCGGGGCATGCCGAGCATGCCGCTGATGTGCATGGGGAAGAAGGTGAGGTTGAAGCCGGTGAAGGTCACCCAGAACGCCCACCGCCCGCCGCGCACGCTCGTCATCCGGCCGCTGAGCTTGGGCCACCAGTAGAACAGGCCGGCGATGATCGGCAGCACCGCTCCTCCGAACAGCACGTAGTGGAAGTGGGCCACCACGAAGTACGAGTCGGTGACCTGTTGGTCGAACGCGACGATCGCGAACATCACCCCGGTGACCCCGCCGATGACGAAAGCGGCGACGAAGCCCATGGCCCAGAGCATCGGCACGGAGAGCACGAGCCGGCCGGTCAGCATCGTGGTGAGCCACGAGAGCATCTGGATGCCGGCGGGCAGCGTGACGACGATGCTGGCGGCCGAGAAGAACGACATGGACAGCTGCGGGAGCCCGACGGCGAACATGTGGTGCACCCAGACCCCGAAGGAGATGACGCCGGTCGCGATCGTGGCCAGGACGACCAGCGGGTAGGCGACGATCGGTCGGCGCGAGAACGTGGGGACGATCGAGGAGACGATGCCCAGGGCGGGCAGCACGATGATGTAGACGTCGGGGTGCCCGAAGAGCCAGAAGAGGTGCTGCCACAGAACGGCGTCGCCCCCGCCGGCGGGGTCCAGGAAGTGCGTGCCGAAGCGGCGGTCCAGGAAGAGCATGGCGTTGGCCGTGTTCAGCGGCGGGAGCGCGAAGACCACCATGAAGGAGGTGACCACGACCGCCCAGACGAAGACCGGCATCCGGGCCAGCGTCATCCCGGGCGCGCGCAGCTTCAGTGCGGTGACGATGAAGTTGATGGCTCCGGCGGTCGTCGAGATGCCCAGGAAGAGCAGCGAGAGGCTGTAGACGTCCAGGTTGATGCCGGGGGAGTACTCGTGCCCGGTCAGCGGCACGTAGCTGAACCACCCGCCGTCGGGGGCAACCCCGAACAGCAGGCTGCTGAACAGCAGGGTGCCGGACGCGACGAAGACCCAGTAGCCGAAGGCGTTGAGGCGGGGAAAGGCCATGTCGCGGGTGCCGAGCATCAGCGGCATGAGCAGGTTTCCGAAGCCGAAGAGCATCGGCGTGGCGAAGAAGAAGATCATCGCCGTGCCGTGCACCGTGAAGAGCTGGTCGTAGAGCTCGGGGGAGACGAGCCGCGAGTCGGCCCTCGCGAGCTGGGTGCGCAGGACCAGGGCGTCGAGGCCGGCCAGCGCGAAGAAGACCGCGGCCGTGACGACGTAGCGCCGCCCGATCCGCTTGTGGTCGACCGTGCTGAGGGCACCCTTGAGGCCGGAGGCGTCGGGCCAGTGCACCGCCACCCGCCCGCCCACCGACTCCTCGGTGCGCAGGACGACGCGGGACGCCTCGGTGAGCCTCATGGGGTGCCTTCCGACGCCGGAGCTGCGGCCTGGGGTTCGGCGGAGTCGAGGAAGGCGACCAGGGCCCGCAGGTCCTCGGGGCTCAGCGGCTGGGGCGGCATCAGGTTCCCCGGCTTGGCGGTCTGGGCGTCGGCGATCCACCCGGCGAGGTGTCCCGGGTCGTTCGGCAGCGTGCCGGCCCCGATCTCGGAGCGGGTGGACACGTGGGTGAGGTCGGGGCCGACGGTGCCGTGGGCGGTGGTCCCGCGCACCGTGTGGCAGCTCGCGCACGACGCGGACTCGAAGACGTCGCGTCCCCGCTGCGCCAGCGCGGTGGTGGCGGCAGGGACGTCTCGGGCCTGCTGGCTCAGCCAGCTGCGGAAGTCGCGCTCCGGCTCGGCGACCACGACGAAGGCCATGTGGGCGTGCTGGAGCCCACAGAACTCGGCGCACTGCCCGCGGAAGCGCCCGGCACGCTCGGCCCGCAGCCAGGTGCGGTTGAGGCGGCCGGCGACCAGGTCGGTCTTCACCGTCAGCTGGGGCACCCAGAAGCTGTGGTTGACGTCGGCGGTCCGCAGGCGCAGCAGCACGTCCTGCCCGACGGGGACGTGGATCTCGTTGGCGGTGACCACCCCCTCGCCGGGGTAGGACACCTGCCACCACCAGGTGTGCCCGACGACGTCGACGGTGACCGCCGGCGCGGTGTCGGGCACCGAGAGGTCGCGCATGTCGCGCAGGCCCACGAGATAGACGGTGGTGAGGATGAGCGCGGGCACGAGGACCCCGGCGACGACGACGACCCGGTGGCCGTCGTGGCTCGGACCCGGAGGCGCTCCCCGGCGGCGCAGCGCGAGCAGCAGCGCCACGATGACGACGACGCAGACGACGGCGGCCACTGCGAAGAGGAACCACCACAACCCGGCCACCCGGCGAGCCCCGAACCCCGCCGGGTCGAGGGCCGACGGTGACGAGCCGGAGCATGCGGAAAGCGTTGCGAGACAAAGAGACCCAAGGATCACTCGAACTCCGGTGCGTCGCGGGCCGGCCGTGGGCAGGGCAGAGCGGCGCTCCCCGACGCAGCGGCGGCTCGTCCAACTCACCTGCGACCTCGCTTCTCCGGTCCGCGGCCCAGCACGAGGCCGCGCTGTCCGTTCTCCTTCCCCGGTCGCAGCCCGGCAAACCCGTCGGTCCGCTCGAGGTGTGCGTCTCCTCGACGTGGGTAGTGGTGGGTGGTCCAACTCGCGACCCAACCGTGGAGGACCCATGTCCGCTTCCCGCCGTCGAACGCCGACACCGATGGGTCGGACCGAGGTCCGCAGCGGGTTGGGGGCCGTGGCGCTGGCCGCCACGGCCGTCGCCGTCGTCGCGGCGTCGACCGCTCCGAAGGACGCCGTCCAGGGGCAGTGGCAGCGATTGATGTACCTCCACGTCCCGGCGGCCTGGCTGGCCTACCTGTGCTTCGCCCTCGTGCTGACGGCGGGGCTCTGCCACCTGCGCTGGGGCTGGGCCGCTGCCGACCGGTGGGGCCGGGCCGCCGCCGAGGTCGGGGTCGGTGCCACCGTGGTGACGTTGGCCGTCGGCAGTGCCTGGGGCCGGGCGGTCTGGGGGGTGTGGTGGACCTGGGACGCGCGGCTGGTGTCGACGGCGGTGATGCTGCTCGTCTACGTGGTGCACCTGTCGCTGCGGGCCCTGCCCGGTCGGGAGGAGTCGGTGCGCCGCCGCGCCGCGATCACCGGCACCGTCGGGTTCCTCGTCGTTCCGGTGGTGCACTTCTCGGTGGTGTGGTGGACCACCCTGCACCAGAGCGCCACGGTCTTCGGTGCGCCCGGTGACGTGCCGCCGATCGACCCCCGGATGGGCCTTGCGCTGGGGCTGTCGGTGGTGGCGGCCACGGCCGTGGGTCTCACCGGCATCGTCTGGCGGCTGGGCGCGCACTGCCGGCCACCCGCGGCGCCATCGCCCGGCCGGGACAGCACCGTGCCCGACAGGGCCGACCGCGTCTCCGCCGGTACGCCGTGAGCCGCAGCCCGGCCCGGTGGTGGCTCGCCCTCGCCTCGGCGGCGCTCGTCCTGGTGGGCCTCGGGGCGGCGGCCAACGGCACGCTCACCTACTCCCGCACGCCCGGTGACCTGCTGGTGAACCGCACCCCCGTCGGCGAGAGGGTGCGGGTCGAGGGCACCGTGGTGCCCGGAACGGTTGCGCAGGATGCCGGTTCGACGACGTTCGTCCTCGAGGGTGGTGGTGCGCGCACCACGGTCCGCAGCACCGGTGTCCCCAGCGGGACCTTCCGGCCCGGGGGCGACGCGGTCGTCGAGGGGGTGGTCGGGGCCGGTGGTGTCCTCGAGGTCGACCGGGTCATGGCCAAGCACTCCAACACCTACCGGGCGGTCGAGCGCGACACCGGGAACGGGGGGACGGGGCCGACCCCGTGATCGCCGCCGTCGGCACCCTCCTCCTGGCCGTGGCGCTGGTCGCTGCCGTCGTGTCGGCGGCCCTGTGGGTGCGGGTGGCCCGGGGCCACGACGAGGCGGCCTCCGCCCGGCTGGCGGGGGGCCTGGTGCTGCCGGGTGCGCTGGGAGCCGTCGCCGCCATGGAGCTCGCACTGCTCACGGACGACTACTCCATCGAGTACGTCGCGAGCCACTCGAGCTCGGCGACGCCGGTCGCCTACCGGGTCAGCGCCCTGTGGGGTGGGCTGGACGGCTCGTTGCTCCTCTGGCTGCTCGTGCTCAGCGGCTTCACGGTGCTGGTCGGCTCGGGGCGCGCCGCCCGGCGGCGGGCCTCCGGCACCGGCGTCGAGGCGCTCCTGCCGGTTGCGGCGGCCGTGACGAGCACAGTGACGGCGGCCTTCGCGGCCGTGACCCTCGTGGCGGCCCGGCCGTTCAGCCGGTTGCTGCCCGCCCCCGCTGACGGTGCGGGACCGAACCCGCTCCTCGTCGACCACCCCGCGATGCTGGTCCACCCGCCGTTGCTCTACGTGGGCTACGCCGGCCTGGTCGTGCCCTTCGCCTACGCCGTCGCGGCCCTCGTCGCCGGCCGCACCGGCCCCGGGTGGCTCGCCACCGTGCGCACCTGGTCGGTCATCGCCTGGGTGTCGCTCACGGCCGGCATCACGCTGGGCGCCTGGTGGTCGTACGCCGTCCTCGGCTGGGGCGGCTACTGGGCCTGGGACCCCGTCGAGAACGCCTCGCTCGTGCCGTGGCTGTGCACGACCGCCCTCCTCCACGTGGTCATGGCCCGCCGCCACAACCCGGCCCTCGGGCCCTGGGTCGCCGGCCTCGCCGGTGCCGGGTTCCTGCTCGTCGTGACGGGCACCTTCCTCACCCGCTCCGGCGTCGTCGCCAGCGTCCACTCGTTCACGCCGTCGGCCCTGGGCCCCGTGCTCCTGGGGATCCTGGCGGTGGGGGTGGTCGGCGTCGCCGGGCTGCTCGTCTGGCGCGGTGACCGGCTGCGCCCCGGTGACGCCGGGGCCGCAGGCGGGTTCCCCGCGCGGGAGTCGCTCCTGGTCGCCGGGGCGGCGCTCGTCGGGGGGCTGGGGCTGACGGTGCTGCTCGGCACGGTGGCGCCGGCGGTGCTGCGGGCCGCCGGGGCCGGCGAGGTCTCCGTCGGCCGGCCGTTCTTCGACCGGGTCGCCGTGCCGGTCGTCCTGGTGCTCCTGGTGCTCATGGTCCTCGCCCCGCTGGCGCGGTGGCGGCAGGACCGGTTGCCCCGGCTGCTGGCCCGGGCCGCCGTGCCGGCGCTGGTCGCCGCGGTCACCACCTGCGGCCTCGGCTTCCTCGGGGCGAAGGGTGTGCTGGCCGTGGGAACCATCGCCCTGGCCGCCGCGGTGCTCACCGGCACCGTGCTGGCCCTGGTGCGCGGCCGTGGCACACCCCTGGCCGGGCGAGGTGGCGCCGGTGGCCACCTGGCCCACGCCGGGTTCGCCCTGGTCGCCGTCGGTGTCGCCGCCACCTCCGCGTGGTCCACGACCACGGAGGCGACCGTGCGGGTCGGCGACGTGGTGCGGGTGGCGTCGAGCACCGTCCGGCTCGACGGCGTCGACCGCCATGCCGACCAGCGCCGGATGACGACCGCGGCCCGGCTGACGGTGCTCGACGACGGACGCCGGGCGGGCTCCGCGGCGGCCGCCCTGGTGTTCTACCCCGGCCGGGACGTCACCGTGCCCACACCGGCGGTGTCCAGCGGCCTCGGGGGCGACCTCTACGTGACCCTCCTCGCCGTCGACCCGCAGGCGGGCACGGCGACCCTGCGCGTGACCAGCGAGCCCCTCGTCGGGCTGCTCTGGCTCGGTGGAGCCCTGGCCGCGGTGGGGGGCGCCCTGGTCGTGCTGCCCGGACGCCGGCGCCGTGGACGCGCCGTCGCCGAGGTCGCCGCACCGTCCACACCGGTCGCCGCCCAGCTCGTGCGGGGCGAGCGGTGAGCGCACGAGCTCCGCGCCGCGGGGGCCGCCGGCTGGTCACCAGCCTGGTCACCGGTGTGGTCCTCGTGGGCGCGCTGGCCGCCCTGGGGGTCGCCCTCGGCTCGCCCGCCGCTCCGGCGGCCCTGGAGGTGGTGGACCGCCCGGCCCCCGCGCTCGCCGGGAGGACGGTCGACGGTGGCCGGCTCGACCTGAGCACCATGCGCGGCTCGGTGGTGCTCGTCACCGTCTGGGCCAGCTGGTGCCCGCCGTGCCGCGAGGAGCTCCCACTCCTGGGCCGCACGCGCGACCGGTTCAGCGACCGCGGACTGGTGCTCGTCGGCGTGCTGACCAGGGACCGGCCGGAGGGGGCGCGCGCCCTGCTCGACCAGCTCGGGGTGGAGCCGTTCCCGTCGGTGGAGGACCCGACGGGGGCGGTCGCGGTGGCGTGGGGCGCGACCGGCGTGCCCGAGACGTTCCTCGTGGACCGGGCGGGCCGCGTGGTGGCGCGCAGCGTCGGGCCACTCACCGACGACTGGGTCGCACGGCACGTCGAGCCGGCTCTGGGGGCGCCGTGAGCACCGGGTCCGCGCCCCGTGGGGCCGGTGGGCGCCTGCTCGGCGACCGGCCCGGTCGCCGGCTGGGGGTGGCCGCGCTCGTCGTGCTCGTGCTCGCCGCGACGGCGATGGCGTTGTGGCGGTCGGCCGCCGGCCCGACCCCCTCCCTGGCCGAACGCACCACCGCCGTGGCCGAGGGCCTGCGGTGTCCGGTGTGCGCGGGAGAGTCGGTCGCGGCCTCGCAGAGCGACCTGGCCGGCCAGATGCGCGGCGTGGTCGCCCAGCAGCTGCGCGATGGGCGGTCTCCCGACCAGGTGCGAGCGTGGTTCGCCGCGAGGTACGGCGACGGGGTGCTGCTCGATCCGCCCCACCGGGGTGCTGGCTGGCTCGTGCTGCTGATACCGGCGCTCGTCCTCGGTGGCGTCGTCGCGCTGCTCGCCGGCGGGCGACCAGCGCGTCGGCTGGTGTCGGCGACCGCGGCGGGTGCCGCGTGCGTGGCGGTCAGCCTCCTCGCAGTCGGCGCACTGCCCGCGGGCGACGGCTGGGGCCCCGCCCCACCCGCCGAGCCGGCGTGGTCCGGCTCGGCGGCCGCCGACCTGGACCCCCTGGCGCGCCGGGCACTCGCCGCCCTCACCACGGGCGACGCGGGTCGAGCGGAGCAGCTCGCCAGGGACGCCTTGGGCGCCGCGGGAGCGGACCGACGCCGGGCGGCGGACGCGTTGCTGGTCATGGGACTGGCGCAGCGCGAGCAAGGGGACCCGCAGGCGCAGGTCTCCTTGTCCGGGTTCCTCGAGGAGGCGCCGGGGCACCCGCTGGCCGCACGGGTGCGCCGGCTGGTCTCCGGCGCCGGCTGAGTTCTGCCGGACCTCGTGCTGGCCCGTGTGCCGCAGGCACGACGCGGGTAGGGGCGCAGAGGGACGACCACTGCCTGAGGAGGAGCCGCGATGACCACTGACGAGCAGGACACGGCCGCCGACCGCGAGGACCGGCAACAGGTGCTGCAGCGGATCATCGACACGATGACGAGGGAGCACCACGAAGGGGATGCCGACGCCGCGACCCGGGAGCTGGAGCGGCGGATCGCCGACCACGGTCTTCCCGAGATGCCGGCGCCGTGGATCGAGGCAGTGGCCAGGGGGGTCGTGCGGGGGGAGGCCTACGTCGTGTCTGCCCGCACGGTGGAGGACGTCGACGTGCCGTCGCCGCGCACCTCCCGGCCGCCCTACGGCGTCAGCTGACCCTCGTGCCACGAACGGCGGTCGGCGCCGCAGCTCACCAGGGCCCCCCGGTGAGCCCTGCCGCCGGCTCGTCGGCGGCGTCGGAGAACGCGGCGAGCCCGACGACGAGTGCCGACACGTCGTCGGGGGACATCCGCTGCAGGATCCGTTCCAGGGCGGCGCGCCGGTGGTCCATCACCGCGTCGACCAGGCCGTTCCCGGCGTCGGTGAGGGTGAGCACCAGCCGGCGCCGGTCGGTCCGTGACGTCGCCCGGTCCAGCAGGCCGGCCGCGACGAGTCGGTCGCACAGCCGGGTGGCGCCCGACGGGTGGATGTCGAGCGCCGCGGCGATCGTGGCGCCGTCGACCTCGGGCCGGGTCGCCACCAGGACCAGGGTCCGCAGCTGGGGCGGGGTCACGACCTCCCCGGCATGGGCGACGGAGGCGGCCACCAGCGCCGAGAAGACGCGCGAGGCCCGCAGGGCCACCGCCAGGTTCTGGTCGGACGCCCTGCGCCCCTTCGTTCCACCGGCCATCGTGTGCCCTCACCATGCGTGTCCTGAAGTGCAACGGGGGTAATTGCCCTATTGCAATGATTGCGATTCTACAATGATTTGAGTCAGCTGCCGAGGGAGAGGACTGATCCGAGATGGCACCGAGAGTCACGGTGGTCACGGGCGCGAGTGGAGGCATCGGCCGGGCCAGTGCAGAGGAGTTCGCCCGACGGGGCGACCGGGTGGCGCTGCTCGCCCGGGGCGAGGCCGGCCTCGGGGCGGCCGCGGAACGAGCCCGCCAGCTGGGGGCCGAGCAGGTGCTGACCATTCCCGTCGACGTGTCCGACGCCGGGGCCGTCGCGGCCGCCGTCGAGCAGGTCGAGCACGAGCTCGGTCCGATCGACGTGTGGGTCAACGTCGCGTTCACGTCGGTGTTCGCCCGGTTCGACGACATCTCTCCCGAGGAGTACCGCAGGGTCACGGAGGTCAGCTACCTGGGGTACGTGTACTCGACGATGGCGGTGCTGCCGCGGATGCGCCAGCGAAACCACGGCACCATCGTGCAGGTCGGCTCCGCCCTGGCGTACCGGGGCATCCCGCTGCAGACCGCGTACTGCGGCGCCAAGCACGCCATCCAGGGCTTCCACGAGGCCCTGCGCTGCGAGCTGCTCCACGACAAGAGCGCGGTGAAGGTGACGATGGTGCAGATGCCGGCGGTCAACACCCCGCAGTTCTCCTGGGTGCTCTCCCGGCTGCCCCGGCACGCGCAGCCGGTGCCCCCGATCTACCAGCCGGAGGTGGCTGCCCGGGCAGTGGTCTACGCCGCCGAGCACCCCCGCCGCCGGGAGTACTGGGTGGGTGCCTCGACCGTCTGGACGCTCGCGGCGAACGCCGTGGCGCCGGGCCTGCTGGACCGGTATCTGGCCCGCACCGGGTTCAGCTCCCAGCAGACCGCTGAGCAGCGCTCGAAGGACCGCCCGGTCAACCTGTGGGACCCGGCCGACGGCCGTGACGGGCGCGACTACGGGGCCCACGGCGTGTTCGACCGCAAGGCGCACGCGGAGAGCGTCCAGCAGGTCATCGCCCACAACTACCCAAAGGTGGCGGTCGTCGGCGGTGCGGTGGCCGCGCTCGCCGGCGCGGCGTGGGCCTCGGCACGGCACCGATGACCGCGTCGACGTGGCCGGTTCGGACGGTCGCCGGGGCAGGCGTCGTCTGGGGGGCGCTGCTCCTGACCAGGGGGCGCGACATCTGGCGCGCGGTCACGAGCGAGCCCGCCACCGCGCAGGACCTGCTCGCCGTGCGCGCCCTGGGCGGCCGGCACCTGGTGCAGGGCGCGGTCCAGGTGGTCGCGCCCACCCGGATGCGACGGACGTTCGTGGCGGTCGACCTGCTCCACGCGCTGACGATGGTGCCGGTCGTGGTCCTGGACGACCGGCGCCGTCGGGCGGCCGCGCTGACCGGCGCGCTGGCGCTCGCGAGTGCGGCGACGACGCTCGCCACGGGGGACCGGGACGGGGCTGGTGGCCGATGAGCGCGACCCGCCCTGGCGAGCCCGGCCGGTCCTTCCCGCCCCACGTGCTGCGGCAGTACGCCTTCCTCGGCGACGGCTACCGCGGCGCCCTGATCGGGCCCCGCGGAGACGTCGGCTGGCTGTGCGCCCCGGTCTGGGACAGCTCGCCGGCGTTCGCCCAGCTCGTCGGCGGCCGCGGCCTGTACGCCGTCACCCCGCAGGCGCCGTTCGTCTGGGGCGGCTACTACGAGCCGGGCAGCCTGATCTGGCGCAGCCGCTGGACGACGACGCAGGCACGGGTGGAGTGTCGTGAGGCGCTGGCCTGTCCCTCCGACCCGCATCGCCTGGTGCTGCTGCGGCGGATCGAGCCCGTGGACCGGTCGTGCCCGGTCGACGTGGTGCTCCAGGTCGCGCACGGCCTCGGGCCCGACATCTGCGAGCTGCGCCGTGAGGACGACGGCGCGTGGGTGAGCGACTCCCGGTCGCGCCGCATCCGATGGACCGGAGCGGCCGACGCCGAGGTCGACGCCGACGGGGTGCTGCGTCTGCGCCTGGAGGTGCCCGCGGGGGGGCGGCACGACCTCGTGCTGGAGGTCAGCGACCGCGCCCTGCCCCCGGCGCCGGACCCCGCGGGCCTGTGGCGGGCCACCGAGGACTACTGGGCGAGCACGGTGCCCGCCTACGAGTCCTCGGCGGCCCCGCGGGACGCCCGCCACGCGTACGCCGTGCTCCGGGGGCTCACCGCACCCGGTGGCGGGATGGTCGCCGCGGCCACCCTGGGCATGCCCGAGCGGGCCGAGGCCGGGCGAAACTACGACTACCGCTACGTGTGGCTGCGCGACCAGGCCTACGCGGGCCTGGCCGTCGGGGTGGAGCGCCCCGACACCCTGCTCGACGAGGCAGTGGCGCTGAGCACCGCGCGGATCCTCGAGCACGGGCCGGACCTGGCCCCCGCGTACCGCCTCGACGGCCGGTCCCTCCCGCACGAGAGACAGGCCGACCTCCCGGGGTACCCCGGGGGCCGGGTGGTCACCGGCAACTGGGTGCGCGGCCAGTTCCAGCTCGACACCTGTGGTGAGCTGCTCCAGCTCTACGCCACCGCCGCCCGCCACGACCACCTCACCACCGACGACCTCAAGGCGGTGGCGCAGCTGGTCGACCTGGTCGACAAGCGGTGGGACGTCCCGGATGCCGGCGTGTGGGAGCTCGACGACGCGTGGTGGACCCACTCCCGGCTGGCCTGCGTGGCCGGCCTGCGGGTGGCCGCCCGCGACATCCCGGCCTGCGACGCCGTGCGCGCCGTGACGCTGGCCGACGGCATCCTGGCCGAGGCCTCGGGGCGCGCCCTGTCCGCCGACGGCGCCTGGCGGCGGGCCCCCGACGTCACCGGCGTCGACGCGTCGCTGCTGCTGCCCCCGGTCCGGGGCGCGCTGTCCCCCGACGACCCCCGGAGCCTGGCCACCCTGCGGGCGGTTGCCAGCGAGCTCGTCGAGGACGGCTACGTCTACCGCTACACCGACGGGGAGGCGCCACTGGGCACGGCCGAAGGGGCCTTCCTCATGTGCGGGTTCGCCATGTGCCTCGCACAGCTCGCCGCCGGGGACACCATCGAGGCCTTCCGGTGGTTCGAGCGCCAGCGGGCCGCCTGCGGGCCACCGGGCCTGCTCTCGGAGGAGTTCGACGTCCGCCAGCGCCAGCTCCGCGGAAACCTGCCGCAGGGCTTCGTCCACGCGCTGCTCCTGGAGTGCGCGCAGCGGTTGGCCACCACGAACCAGGGAACGAGCGCGGCCTGAGGAGGACCCGTGACCAGCACCGCCGAAGTGAACATCGCGCCGCCGCTCGAGTCCGCGCTGCGGGAACGGCTCCGAGGGGAGGTGCGCTTCGACCTGGGCAGCCGGGCCGCCTACTCCGTCGACTCCTCCAACTACCGCCAGGTGCCCGCCGGCGTGGTCGTGCCGAGCAGCGTCGACGACGCCGTGGCAGCCGTGGAGGTCTGCGCGAGGTACGGCATCCCGGTCACCTCCCGCGGTGGCGGAACCAGCCTGGCCGGACAGACCGCGAACACCGGCGTGGTCCTGGACTGGACCAAGCACTGCAACCACGTGGTGTCGGTCGACGCGCAGGCGCGGCGCTGCGTCGTCGAACCGGGTATCGCGCTCGACGACCTCAACCGGGCCCTCGCCCCGCACGGGCTGATGTTCGGACCCCGGCCGGCGACCCACCGCACCTGCACCATCGGTGGGATGATCGGCAACAACTCCTGCGGGTCCACCGCGCAGGCCTACGGCAAGACGGTGGACAACGTCGTGCGGATGGAGGTGCTCACCCACGACGGGCTGCGGATGTGGGTCGGCCCCACCACCGACGACGAGTACGCGGCGGCGGTCGCCGGCGGCGGGCGGCGGGCCGAGATCTACCGAGGCCTGCACGAGCTGCGCGAGGACAACCTCGCCCTCATCCGCACCCGCTACCCGAAGATCCCGCGCCGCGTCTCCGGCTACAACCTCGACTCGCTGCTGCCCGAGAACCACTTCGACCTGGCCCGGGCGCTGGTCGGCTCCGAGGGGACGCTCGTCACCGTGCTGCACGCCGAGCTCGAGCTGGTCGAGGTGCCGAAGGCCAGGTCGATGGTGGTGCTGGGGTATCGCGACGTCGGGGCCGCGGGAGACGCCGTCCCCACCATCCTGCCCCACGAGCCGTGGCTCCTCGAGGGCCTGGACCACGTGCTGATGCAGCTCGAGGAGCAGGCGGGGCTGGCGGGCGAGGCGATCCGCCAGATGCCCTCCGGCAGCGGGTGGCTGATGATCCAGTTCGCCGGAGACGACCAGGAGGAGGCCGACGCCAAGGCCCAGCGCCTGCTCGACGCGCTGGAGGGGCACGAGCACGAGCCCGCCCACACCTTCCTCGACGACCCCGCCAAGGAGGACGAGCTCATCGAGGTCCGCGAGGCCGGCCTGGGTGCGACCGCCCACCCGATCGGCAAGCACGACAACTGGCCCGGCTGGGAGGACTCCGCGGTGCCGCCGGACCGGCTCGGGGACTACCTGCGCGACCTGCGCTCGCTGCTCGACGAGTTCGGCTACGGCCGCGACGAGACGGCCCTGTACGGCCACTTCGGGCAGGCCTGCGTGCACGTGCGGATCCCCTTCGAGCTGCGCACCGCCGACGGGATCGCCCACTACCGCGCCTTCGCCGAGCGGGCGGCCGACCTCGTCGTGTCCTACGACGGCTCGCTCTCCGGAGAGCACGGTGACGGCCAGTCGCGCGGCGAGCTGCTGCCGCGCATGTTCGGGGACGACGTCGTCGCGCTGTTCGGGCAGGTCAAGCACCTGTTCGACCCGCACGACCTGATGAACCCGGGCAAGGTCGTGGCTCCCCGGCGCCTCGACCGCGGCCTGCGCCTCGGGGCCGACTACGCCCCCGACGAGCCACGCACGCACTTCGCGTACACCGAGGACGACGGCCGGTTCTCGCAGGCCACCCTGCGCTGCGTCGGCGTCGGCAGCTGCCGCTCCTCGGTGAGCGAGAACCAGGTCATGTGCCCGTCGTACATGGTGACCCGCGAGGAGGAGCACTCCACCCGAGGACGAGCGCGGCTGCTCTTCGAGATGGTGCGTGGCACGGCGATCACCGACGGCTGGCGCTCCACCGAGGTGCGTGATGCGCTCGACCTGTGCCTGGCCTGCAAGGGGTGCAAGTCCGACTGCCCGGTGGGCGTGGACATGGCGACCTACAAGGCGGAGTTCCTCGCCCACCACTACGAGCACCGGGTGCGGCCGGTGGCGCACTACTCGATGGGCTGGCTGCCGGTGTGGGCACGGCTGGCCGGTGCGGCGCCACGGGTGGTCAACGCGGTGACCAGCCGACCCCCCATCGCTGCCGCGCTCAAGCGCGCCGGCGGGATCGCACCGCAGCGGCAGATCCCCCGGTTCGACCCGCACCCGTTCGTCCGGTCGTGGAAGCGGCGCCCCGCGTGGAGCCGGCCGGCAGCCACGCCCTCCCGGGGGCCGGTGCTGCTCTGGCCGGACACCTTCACCAACGCCTTCGACCCGGCCATCGCCAGGTCGGCGGTCCGGGTGCTCGAGGATGCCGGGTTCGAGGTGCGGGTGCCGACCGAGCCGGTGTGCTGCGGGCTGACCTGGATCAGCACCGGCCAGCTCGACGTCGCCGCGAAGGTGCTGCGCAGGACCCTGCGGGTGCTGCGCGACGACATCCGCGCCGGTGTGCCCGTGGTGGGGCTGGAACCGTCGTGCACAGCGGTCTTCCGCGCCGACGGCCCCGAGCTGCTCGCCGGGGACGAGGACATGCGCCGGCTGTCGATGCAGACCAGGACCCTCGCCGAGCTGCTGACCCAGCGGGCCCCGGACTGGGCACCGCCGAACCTGGACGTCGACGCCCTCGTGCAGACCCACTGCCACCAGCACGCCGTCATGGGCACCGACGCCGACGACGCGCTGATGACGGCCGGCGGCATCGACGCCGACCGGTTGGCCTCGGGGTGCTGCGGCCTCGCCGGGAACTTCGGCTTCGAGGACGGGCACTACGAGGTGTCGCGGGCTGCCGGTGAACGCGTCCTCCTGCCCGCCGTCCGCGCAGCCCCGACCGACACCGTCATCCTCGCCGACGGCTTCAGCTGCCGCACCCAGATCGACCAGTGCGACACCGGCCGCCGCCCGGTCCACCTCGCCGAGCTGCTGGCCTGCGGCCTCGCCGACGAGGCCCGACCCGATGCACCCCGAACCCGACCGAGAAGGAGAGACCGATGAGCAACCCCACCGTTGCCGACTTCGTCCTGCAGCGCCTGCGCGAGTGGGGCGTCGAGCAGGTCTTCGGCTACGCCGGAGACGGCATCAACGGCCTGCTCGCCGCCTGGGAGCGGGCCGAGGACCGCCCGCGGTTCATCCAGGCGCGGCACGAGGAGATGGCCGCCTTCGAGGCCTGCGGCTACGCCAAGTTCAGTGGCCGGGTGGGGGTCTGCACCGCGACGAGCGGCCCCGGCGCCATCCACCTGCTCAACGGGCTGTACGACGCCAAGCTCGACCACGTGCCGGTCGTCGCCATCGTCGGCCAGACCGCCCGCTCGGCGATGGGGGGCGCCTACCAGCAGGAGGTCGACCTGCTGACGCTCTACAAGGACGTCGCCGGCGACTACGTCGAGATGGTCACCGTGCCCGAGCAGCTGCCCAACGTGCTCGACCGCGCGCTGCGGATCGCGGCCGCGGAGCGCACCGTCACGGCGGTCGTCATCCCCAGTGACGTCCAGGAGCTGGAGTACACACCGCCGGCGCACGCCTTCAAGATGGTGCCCTCCAGCCTGGACCAGACCTTCGCCGCGCCCGTGCCCAGCGACGACGACCTGCGGCGCGCCGCGGACGTCGTCAACTCCGGCCACAAGCTGGCGGTCCTCGTCGGCCAGGGCGCCCGCGCCGCCGCGCAGGAGGTGGCCGAGCTGGCCGAGCTGCGCGGCGCCGGGGTCGCGAAGGCGCTGCTCGGCAAGGACGTGCTGTCCGATGAGGAGCCGTGGGTCACCGGCTCCATCGGCCTGCTCGGCACCCGTCCGTCGTACGAGCTGATGATGGACTGCGACACCCTGCTCGTGATCGGCTCGAACTTCCCGTACACCCAGTTCCTGCCGCCGTTCGAGGGTGGTGAACCGTCGGTGCGCGCGGTGCAGATCGACGTCGACCCGACCATGGTCGGCCTGCGCTACCCCTTCGAGGTGAACCTCGTCGGCGACGCCGCGCGCACCCTGCGCGCGCTGCTGCCGCTCCTGCAGCGCCAGGAGGACCGCAGCTGGCGCGAGACGGTGGAGTCGAACGTCGGCCGGTGGTGGGAGGTGATGGAGGCGCGGGGCAAGGTGAGCGCCGACCCCATCAACCCCGAGCAGGTCTTCTCGGTGCTGTCGCCGAACCTGCCCGACGACGTGATGATCTCGGCCGACTCGGGGTCCGGCACGAACTGGTACGCCCGGCACGTCAAGATGCGTGGCACGATGCGCGGCACGCTGTCCGGCACGCTGGCCACCATGGGGTGCGGTGTCCCCTACGCCATCGGCTCGAAGTTCGCCCACCCCGACCGCCCCGCCCTCGCCACCGCCGGCGACGGCGCGATGCAGATGAACGGCATGGCCGAGCTCATCACGATCGCGAAGTACTGGCGGGACTGGGCCGACCCGCGGCTCGTGGTCCTCGTCCTCGAGAACGACGACCTCAACCAGGTGACCTGGGAGCTGCGGGCGATGGGCGGCTCCCCCCAGTTCCTTCCCTCGCAGCACCTGCCGACCGTCGACTTCGCGGCGTTCGCCCGCTCGCTGGGGCTGCACGGCATCCGGGTCGACGACCCGGACCAGGTCGAGCCGGCGTGGGACGAGGCACTCGCCGAGCAGCGGCCCTGCGTCATCGTGTTCAAGACCGACCCGGCGGTGCCCCCGGTGCCTCCGCACGCCACCTGGGAGCAGATGAAGAACGCCGCCGAGTCGGTGGTGCGCGGCGACTCCGACCGGGTCGACGTGATCACCGAGGGCGTCAAGAGCAAGCTCGCCGAGGTGTTCCCCGGCCGGCCGCGGTGAGCGACAGCGTGCACCAGGGTGCGGTGGTCTCCGACGTGGAGGCGACGGCCTACACCGTGCCCACCGACCAGCCGGAGGCCGACGGCACGATCGCATGGGACGACACCACCATCGTCGTCGTGCAGGCGCACGCGGAGGGTCTGGTGGGCACCGGCTGGACCTACGGCTCCGCGGCGATCGCGCCGCTCGTCGAGGGCACGCTGGCGCCGGTCGTCGTGGGGAGCGACCCCCTGGGCAACGTCACCACCTGGTCGGCCCTGGTGCGTGCGCTGCGCAACGTCGGCAGGCCCGGCCTGGCGGGGATGGGGCTCTCCGCGCTCGACTGCGCTCTGTGGGACCTCAAGGCCCGCCTGCTGGGCCTGCCCCTGCACCGGCTGCTCGGGGCCGCGCGCGACGCGGTGCCCGTCTACGGCTCGGGTGGTTTCACGACGTACGCGCCCGACCGCCTGGAGCACCAGCTGCGCGGGTGGGTCGACGACCTCGGGCTGCGCCGGGTGAAGATCAAGATCGGCGAGTCCTGGGGGTCGTGCGTGGAGCGCGACCTCGACCGGGTGCGCCAGGCCCGGGCCGTGGTGGGCGCCGACGTTGAGCTGTTCGTCGACGCCAACGGCGGCTACACCGTCGGCCAGGCCACCCGGGTGGGGCAGGCGCTGGACGACCTCGGCGTCCGCTGGTTCGAGGAGCCGGTGTCGAGCGACGACCTGGCCGGCCTGGGCGTGGTGCGCCGCGCCGTGCTGGCCGACGTCGCCGCGGGGGAGTACGGCGACAGCCTCGACTACTTCCACACCATGTGCGAGGCGCAGGCCCTGGACTGCGTCCAGGTCGACGTGACGCGGTGCGGCGGCATCACCGAGCTGCTCCGGGTCGCCGCGGTCGCCGCCGCCGCCCAGCTCGAGGTCTCCGGGCACTGCGCACCGCACCAGCACGCGGCCGCGCTGGCCGCCGTCCCCAACCTGCGCCACCTGGAGTACTTCCACGACCACGTGCGCATCGAGCGGCTCTTCTTCGACGGCATCAAGGCACCGGTGGGCGGAGGGCTGCCGCTGTCGCCGGAGCTGCCCGGCACCGGGCTGGCCTTCCGCCCCGACCGTGCCGAGCGCTACCGGGCTCGATGACCCGGGTCGACGACCGTTGCCCGCCGAACCCGACCGGAGCAGAGCTGCATGCCCACCTGGCTGATCGCCCTGTCCCTGGCGTCGCTCCTGCTCGCGGCCGCCTGTGCCGTGTGGCTGGTGGTCGACGTGCGGCGACGCCCCCAGCGCATGGCGGTGATGAACGTCGTCTGGCCGGTCACCGCCCTGTTCGGCAGCGTCGCGGCCGTGTGGTTCTACCTCCGGCACGGTCGTGCCGGTGCCGACGAGGACCCCACCATGCCCGTGTCGGTCGGGAAGGGGGCGCTGCACTGTGGTGCGGGGTGCACCCTGGGCGACATCGTGGCGGAGACCGTCGCGTTCCTCGTGCCCGCCGTCCTGATCGTCTTCGGCTACCCGGCGGTGTTCTCGGAGCGCATGTTCGCGGTGTGGGGGCTGGACTTCGTCGTGGCGTTCGTCATCGGTATCGCGTTCCAGTACTTCGCGATCGCACCGATGCGTGGCCTGGGGGTGCGCGACGGGATCGTCGCCGCCGTCAAGGCCGACGCGTTGTCGCTCACCGCCTGGCAGGTCGGGATGTACGGCCTGATGGCGGTGCTGGTGTTCGGCGTGTTCCGGCCGGCCTTCGGCACCCAGCCGTCCGCGAGCTCCCCGGTGTTCTGGTTCGCCATGCAGCTGGCCATGCTCGCCGGTTTCGTGACGGCCTACCCGATGAACTGGTGGTTGGTGCGATCCGGTGTCAAGGAGCGGATGTAGGCGCCGGACCGCCCTCTGCAGGGAAGAGGCAGTCGATCACCGCGCCCGCACCGCGGCCCACCTCACGGAAGATCTCGAGCAACAGGTCCTCCGGGTCGCGGCCGGCCAAGGCGTCGGGAGCGCAGGTGAGGTTGTCGCACAGCACGCGGGGGAGGCTCTCGAAGGCGGCGGCGGACAACAGCAGCATCCGTTCGCCGGCTCCGAGCGTCATGCAGTCGCGCCCGGCCCCCTCGGCGGGCCGGGTCATGCAGCCGGTGGGACCGACGACGATCGCGGGTGGCGAGTTGCGCACCACCAGGGCCAGCTCGCCCTCCGGGGTGCACACCGCGGCCGCGTAGGCGTCGGGGTCGTCGGGCCCGGCGAACGTGTTGGCGCTGTCGGCGACCACCACTCGGGTCATCGGACCGGTGCGCTGGAGCAGCGCCAGGCCCTTCGGGAGCTCGACGCAGGTGACGCGCCACCGTTCGTCGGTGCGCCGGTTCAGCAGGGCCTCGCCGACGACCCGGCTCATCGCCCCCGCCGGGGGCCCTGGTCCAGCAACCCGCACGAGCGCAGGATGCGGTCGTTGCGGCCACGGTGCCCGGTGACGGTGAACGGCAGGTTCCGCGCGACGCAGCTGCGCCGCGCCCAGAGGATCGCGGCCACCGTGGGTGAGGAGAACTCGTCGACGGCGGAGACGTCCAGGGTGAGCCCACGACCCTCGATCACACCTGCCGCCAGCCGGCTCCGGAGCCGGGCGAGGTCGGCGGACAGCGACTGGTTCAGGAGGCGGACGGTCACCGTGCTCTGCTCGTCGTGCTGCCGGCTGTCGGGCGCGTCGTGGACGATGCTCATGGTGCTCCTCGGGACATGGCACAGAGCATGGCGACCGTCCATGTCGAACGTCGCAACGGATCCGTTGCAGTTGCATGACGAAACCGCGAACGACGGACCACCACCACCACCAGCGCAGCGGCACTGCGAGAATGCTTCGATGTCAGTGAGCCTGCTGGTCCTCGAGGACGACGACGGAATCCGCGAGTCGCTCTCGATGGCCCTGGAGGACGAGGGGTACCGCACCACCTGCCACGAGTCGGCGGAGGCAGCGCTGCAGGACCCGGGAGTTCGGTACCACGACCTGATGCTCGTCGACCTGATGCTCGGCGGGATGGACGGCTTCGACTTCATCCGTGCGGTGCGTCGGGTCACCGACGTGCCGATCATCGTGCTCAGCGCCAAGGCCGACACGCACGACATCGTCGCCGCGCTCGAGGCGGGGGCGGACGACTACGTCACCAAGCCGTTCGAGATCAAGGAGGTGAGCGCACGGCTGCGCGCCCTGCGCCGCCGACCGCCCGTGGCACCCCCCGTGGTGGCCGCCACCGCTGCCGACGAGGACCGCACCCGGGTGCGGGTGCTCGACGCGGCCCACGGCCCCCTGGTCCTCGACAGCGCGGCGGGGGTCCTGCGTCGCGGAGACGAGGAGGTCCACCTCACGGTGACCGAGTTCCGCCTGCTGTGCGAGATGGCGGACGTCCCCGGTCACGTGCTCAGCCGCCGGACGCTGCTCGAACGCGTCTGGGACCACGGCTACTTCGGCGACGAGCGCATCGTCGACGTGCACGTGCGCCGCCTGCGCACGAAGATCGAGGTCGACCCGTCGCAGCCGACGCTGTTGGTGACGGTCCGGGGGCTGGGGTACCGGCTGGACCCGGTGTGAGGTCGCTGAGGGCGCCGCTCGGGGTCCGTGCGACGGCGACCATCTCGTTCGCGGCGCTGGCGCTGGCCGTCTCGGCCGTGCTGGCCGGTGGTACCTACCTGACCGCAAGGCACTTCCTCGTCGAGCAGCGTCAGGCCACGGCCGCGCGCCAGGCCTTCGTGGATGCCGCCTTCGTCCGGGACGGGCTGCTCACGTCAGGCTCGGAGGTGAGCGACGTCCTCGACAGCACGTCGCCGCCGCCGGGTGCGGTGATCATCGTCAACCGCAGTGGCCGGTGGTACTCCTCGTCACTCGACGACGGGGCCGACTCCGTGCCGGCCCGGGTCCGCGACGTCGTCGACGACGGCCGTGCTGCGCGGGCCTGGGCGAACCTGGGGCCCCAGCCGGTGCTGGCGGTCGGGATCCCGATCCCCTCGGTCGGCGCCACGTTCTACGAGCTGTCCCCGACGACCGAGCTGAACTCCACCCTGCACACGCTCGGCCTGGTGCTGGCCACGTTCGCCGTGCTGACCACCATCGGGGGTGCGGTGATCGGCCGCTCCGTCTCGGCCCGGGTGGTCGCCCCCCTGGACGACGTCGCCACGGCCGCGGCACGCATCGCGGCCGGCGAGATGACCACGCGTCTGGACCCCACCGCGGACCCCGACCTGGCCGTGATCGTCGGCTCGTTCAACACGATGGTCGAGGCGTTGGACGAGCGCATCCAGCGCGATGCCCGGTTCGCCGCCGACGTGGCGCACGAGCTCCGCTCCCCGGTGACGACGCTGATGACCAGCCTGTCCCTGTTGCGGTCCGCGGACGACCAGGCCACGGGTCGGCGGCAGGCCGCCCTCGACCTCGTCGAGCGCGAGGTACGGCGCCTGCACCGGGCCCTGGAGAACCTGCTCGCCCTCGGCCGCCTGGACGCGACGGCCGCCGCGGCGAGTACGGAGTGCGTGGACGTCGCCGACCTCGTCGACCACGCGCTCGACGAGAGCCACCGACCTCGTGGGCTGGCGACCCGCGATGCGGGGCCGACGGTGGTGCGCGCGGACAAGCAGGTGCTGCACCGGGCGCTGGTCAACCTGTTCGACAACGCCGACCTGCACGGCGCAGGGCTGCGGGACGTCGTGGTCCGGCAGGTGTCGACAGGCGTCGAGGTGCGTGTGGTCGACGAGGGGCCCGGCGTCCCACCGGAGGAGCGGGAGCGGATCTTCGACAGGTTCGTGCGGATCGGGTCCAGGGCCTCACGGCCGGGCGCCGGCCTGGGCCTGAGCCTGGTCGCGGAGACGGTCCGGGCCGGTGGCGGGCGGGTGTGGTGCGAGCCGACTCCCGGTGGCGGCGCGACCTTCGTGCTGAGCCTTCCGGCGGCCGACCCGGGGCAGGAGGTGGTCGGGGCATGACCGGCCGACGCGGCGCAGGCACGGCCCTGGCGCCTGCCCTCCTGGCATGTCTCCTGGCCGGGGGCTGCGGCGTCCCCACCGACTCCGAGGCGCAGCCGGTCCCGACGGTGCCCTACGGCCTGTTGAACCCCTCCGGTCCGGCGCCCTCGGCGAGCGCCCCGGCAGCCGAGGGAGGGCCGAGGGTGTGGCTGGTGCGCGACGACGGCCTGGTGCCGGCCGAGTCGCTGCCGGCCGGGCCCGGCCCACGGGCGACGGCGGCAGTGCTGCTGCGTCGCCTCGGCGGGGGGCCCACCGACATGGAACGCGCCGACGGGCTCTCGACCGCGTTCGGGCCGGGCGTCGAGCTGAGCCTGACCGGCGTCAGCGACGGCCACGCGACGGTGGACATCCGCGCCGGTGACCTGGCGCCGAGCCCCAGCCGCCTGCCGCTGGCGGTGGGCCAGGTGGTCCTCACCCTGGTGTCGGTCGACGGCATCGACGACGTCCGGCTCACCGCGGCCGGGAGCCCCATCCAGGCCCCCCTGCCGGGGGGAGCACTCACCGACCGCCCCCTGCGCGCCGGTGACTACGCGTCGCTGGTGACGCCGAACAGGTCGCCGGCGCCGAGCCCCCCACCGACGGCTACGGGGCCGGCATCGCCGACCCCGTAGCCGGGTCCGGGCACTGCGTTGGGCCCGGTACGTCGTGGACGGCTAGCTCGCCTCGTCCTCTCGCATCCAGGTGGGGATCCTGGTGTCGCCGGCGTTGTACCGGCGGGCGAGCTCCTTCTCGTCCGGTTCGAGGCCCAGCCCGGACAGCTCGTCGGCGACCGAGCTGACCATGTCGCGGGTGCTCTGCCCCTCGGCCTTGGCCTCGCCGCGCAGCTGCGCCGCCGCGATCTCGTGCGACGTGTCCTCGTCGACCCGTGACTCGTCCTTGATCATGGAACCGGTGTTCATGACAACCTCGCTCGTCTCGTGACCCGCTCGGCGTTCACAGCGGGTGATTGCTAAGGATCCACAGTGGCACCAGCACATGACGGGGCGACCGGCGACCACGTGTCGCTTGGATGACAGCCTCGTGACGTTGCTCAGCCCTGCGGGATGCCACGCCGTCGCAGCCCCAGGAACCCGACGGTGCCCAGGCCGACGGCGACCAGGGTGAGCACGACGAGAGCGGACACCGGGACCTCTCCCACCGGAGGGTTCCCGACGTGGGTGGTGGGTGCCAGCTCCAGGGCCCACTGCGGAAGCCGCAGCCCCGAGCCGAGGAAGGCGAGGAAGGTGACGGCGCCGTAGGCCGCCCAGGCCAGGGGGTACGCCCTCGGGTGGACGCCGAAGACGGCCAGGGCGAACCCGGTGAGCACCAGCTCGGCGGGCAGGTAGGCGAGCCCGGCGCCCAGGATCGTCGCGGTGCGGTCGGCGTCGCCGAGGGACCAGGCAGCGGTGGCCGCCAGGGTCAGCGACGCGGCCACCACGATGAGCAGCAACCCGCCGACGACGACGAGCACGTGGGCCGCCAGCCACCCCGGCCGCGACAGCGTGCCGGACAGGCGGTGCTCGAGGCGTCCTGCGGCCTCCTCCTCCCGCAGCGCCCCGACGGCCTGCACGGCGTAGCCGCTCAGGATGACCGCGAGGTAGAGCTGGCTCATGGCCACGAAGCCGTCGACGGGTGCGTCGGGGGAGGTGCCCAGCGCGTCCGCCAGGGCGGGGTTGCCGGTCATCGCGTCGATGAGCTGCTGGGCCAGGGAGCCCATCATGGCGGTGAACAGCAGTGCGGCGGCCAGCCAGCCCGCGACGGCCGGGAGGTGCATCCGAGCGGCGAACCCGATGGGGGTGAGCAGGCCGGAGGAGGCCCGGGCGGGCCCGGGCCGGCCGTGGACCAGGGCGCTGCCGAGGTCGCGGTCACGAGCCACGAGCACCGCGACGCTGGCGAGCGCGGCCCCCACGGCCACCGGGACGGCCAGGACCCACCACCGCTGCTCGCCGAACGGAGCCGCCCGCTCCGCCCAGCCCAGGGGCGACAGCCAGACCACCCAGCTGCCGGTGACGTCACCGACTCCGCGCAGCACGTACGAGGCCACCAGGGCGAGCAGCGCCCCGGCGTAGACGCTGCGCGGGTGCGTCACCACCTGGGCCAGCACGGCGGTGAGCCCGGCGAACACGAACGCCAGACCCGCGAGCGAGGCGGCGTAGAGCACCGAGCCCGCGGTCGGGATGCCGTTGACCACCAGCCCCAGCGCGCAGAGGGCAGCGGTCACCAGGATCGCGCCGGTGGCGGCGACCAGTGCGGCCTGGGCGGGCTGGTGCCGGGCCACCCGGCCGGCGAGCAGCAGCTCGGTGCGGCCGGACTCCTCCTCCCTGCGGGTGGCCCGGGTGACCAGGGTGATGCCGAGCAGCGGCAGCAGGACCGAGGCGAGGAAGCCGAACTCGTCCTGGACGATGCCACCGAGGCTGTCGATCCCCTCCACGCGGCCGTTGATCGCCTGGAGCGCGCTGCCCGAGGTGACGGCCACCGCGTAGCCGTGGATCTTCTCCGGAGTGTCGTAGAGGCCGGCCACGCCGGCCGCGGTGGCCGTCATGCTCGCCGCGAGGGCGACCACCCACACCAGCCAGGCGCGCCTCTGGGTCTGCCAGAGGATGGCGAGCATCACGCTGCCACCGCGGCCGGGGGTGAGCGGCACCGTCGCCGGCGTGGCGCTCACCGGGCCGCCTCCGCGACGGGGCGCGGGTCGCCGTCCTCGTGGACGTCGCCGTAGTTGCGCAGGAAGAGGGCGTCCAGGCTCGGGGGAGTGACGGTCAGCGTGCTGATCCGCGCCGAGTGCAGGCGGCCCACGGCGGCGTCGAGGTGGTCGGCGTCGACGCTGAACCGCGACTCGACCCGACCGGACACCTCGTCGACGACCAGGTCGGCCACCCCCGCGGAGGTCGCCAGCCCCTCCGGTGGTCCCTGGGTGACGGCGTGCACCTGGGTCCTCGTGTGCTCCCGCAGGTCGGCCAGGCTGCCGGAGCTGACGGTGCGGCCGCGCCGGATGATGGTCACCCGGTCGGCCAGGGCTTCGACCTCGTCGAGGAGGTGGCTCGAGAGCAGCACGGTGACCCCGGCATCGCGTCGCTCGCGCACGCACCGCTGGAACGCCTGCTCCATGAGGGGGTCCAGCCCGGAGGTCGGCTCGTCGAGCACCAGCAGCTCGGCCGGTGCGGCGAAGGCGGCGACCAGGGCGACCTTCTGCCGGTTGCCCTTGGAGTAGTCGCGCACCCGCTTGGTGGGGTCGAGGTCGAACAGCTCGACCAGCGCTGCACGTCGTCGCTCGTCAGGTGGCCCGCCGGCCGCCGCCAGGACGTCGAGGCACTGGCCGCCGGTCAGGCCGGGCCACAGGGCGACGTCGCCGGGGACGTAGGCCACCCGGGCGTGCAGCGTGGCCGCATCGCGCCAGGGGTCGCCGCCGAAGAGCTCGGCCCGTCCTCCGCCGGCGCGGACCAGGCCGAGCAGGACCCGAATCGTCGTCGACTTCCCCGAGCCGTTGGGACCGAGGAACCCGTGCACCTCGCCAGCGTTCACCGTGAGGTCCAGGCCGTCGAGGGCGCGCACCGCCCCGAACGTCTTGACCAGCTGCTCCAGCCGGATGACCGGTGCCGTCGTCATGTCACACCTCCGGTTCGGTTCTGAACACTCCCGCGACGTAGATCGGGGTGATCTCGTGGACCCAGCGCTGCAGACCCTCAGGGGTCAGCGGGTCGACGCCGATCGCCGCGGCGACGTGGTTGCGCATCAGGAGCATGGCCAGGTCGTTGACGAGGAGGAAGGCCGCGCGCACCGCCGGGTCGGCACTGGGAGCGGCGCTGCCCTGCTCGACCATGGCGTCGAGCAGCTGGCGGGTCGCGGTGTACCACCGCCCGAACAGGGCCGCTCCGGTGGGGTCGTTGGTGAGCAGGAGCCGGCGCAGGTACGACGGTAGGGGCGAGCCGGGCGGGAAGGCGCGGCCGAACGCCTCGGCGAGGGACGCCGAGGGGGCGCCGTCGGCCACCATCTGGTCGATGCCCTCGGCGTCCATCTCGGCGAACAGGGCGTCGAACGCCTCGGCCGCGTACCGGTCGACCTCGCTGCGCAGCCCGTCCTTGCTCCCGAAGTGATGCAGCACCAGGGCGGGGGAGACGCCGGCGGCGGCCGCGATGTCGCGGACGGTCACGGCGTCGTGCCCCCGCTCGCCGAACAACCGCAGAGCCGCGTTGCGGATGCCGGCCCGCGCGGTGAGGTCGGCGTCGCCGGTCTTTCCTGAACTCATGTTCAGTATCCTAAACATCTGTTCAGTCGCTGGCAACCCCCGCATGCCGCACCGAGGGACCCGAGCCACCGGACGCCCGCCCGGGGGCTCTACGGTGGCGAGAGACGATCGGACGAGGGGAGCTGTGGTGAACGACCGGGCCGGATACCGAGACCACCTGCGGGCCGTGGTGGCCGCGAGCGCGGCTCCCTACGGGTACACGCTCACGCTCTGGACGGCCGGTGCGGTGACGGCGCACGCCGAGGAAGGCCTCCCGACGGCGCTGGACGCGGTGCTCCTGCTCGCGGGGGCGGTCGTCGGGTTCGGGGCCGTCGGCACCTACGCCTCCGGTGGGTTCAACGCCGTGCTCGTCCCGGGCTCCCCGGGCCGGGTGCGGGTCTGGGGCGGCATGCACCTGCCGTCCGTCGGGCTGAGCATCCTGCTCGTGGTCTCGATCAACGCGATGCTCAACGGCCCGGTCGTCTGGCCGCTGGTCGGGTTCACGGCCACCACCTGCTACCTGCTCGTCATCGGCCTGCAGTTCTGGGTCGCCACACACCGCGGCGAGGAGGCCGTCAAGGAGGTGCTCGGCATCCACGAGCGGCGCGCCGCCGACGAGGGGGAGGACCCCCCGACCGGCCCCGGGGCCGCGCGGCAGTCCTAGCCCGGCAGCCCCAGCGCGTCCGGCGAACCTCAGCCGGGGAGCCGGACGAGGAACCGGCACCCGGCTGCGTGGTTGCACACCGCGACGGTGCCCCGGTGCGCCTCCACCAGTCCCTTCACGATGGCCAGGCCGAGCCCCGCCCCGGCGTCCGGTCCGGGGGTGCGCGCCTCGCTGCCTCCCCGCCAGCCGACCTCGAAGACGGAGGTGAGGTCATCGGGGTCGATGCCGCCGCAGGCGTCGGTCACGGACAGCTCCACCAGCTCCCCGGAGCGCCGCCCCTCGACGAGCACCACCCCGTCGGCCGGGGTGTGCCGGATGGCGTTCATCACCAGGTTCCCCACCACGCGGGACAGGGCCGCCGGGTCGGCACGCACCTCGACGTCAGGACCGATCTCGCCGCTGATCTCGACCCGCCGTGACCGCGCGACCGGCAGCGCGCCCGCGAGGGACTCGCTGACCACGTCGCGCAGCGCCAGCGGCTGCAGGGTGAGGTTGAGCGACCCGGCGTGGATCCTGGAGAGCTCGAAGAGGTCGTCGACCATCGACGTCATCCGGTCGACCTCCCTGAGCATCTGGCGGTGGTAACGGGCGGGGTCGTCGGACATCCCGTCGTCGAGGCTCTCGGCCATCGCCCGCAGCCCGGCCAGCGGCGTGCGCAGGTCGTGCGACACCCAGGCGACCAGCTCGCGCCGGGACTGCTCGAGCCGCCGCTCGCGCTCGCGCGACGAGCGCAACCGCTCGCTGCTGCGGGCCAGCTCCCCGGCCACCGCGCGCAGCTCGCGCGGGTCGTCGCCGGCTGGGTCGACGATTTCGCCGGCACCCACGGCGGCGGCCATCGACCGCAGGCGCCGCGCGGACAGGGCGAGCGTGCGTGCCAGCAGCAGGGCGAACGCACCGGACACCAGCCCGGAGACGACGCAGACCCAGATCACCACGCCGAGGTCGTGGGGCGACAGGAACATCGCCCGGGCCGTCCCGACGACCCCCGCGACGACCCCGCCGATGGCGACGAGCGCGATGAGGCCGGCCGGCCAGCGGATCGGTGCCCGGCGCACCAGGAACCCGGCCAGCACCCCCAGGACCCCCACGCCGAGGGACCAGCCGGCCGCGATCAGCACGACGTGCACGTCGTCGCCGCTCACGCGGGCTCCCAGCGGTAGCCGACGCCCCAGACCGTGATGAGGCGCTCGGGACGTGTGGGGTCGACCTCCACCTTCTCGCGCAGCCGGCGCACGTGCACGGTGACGGTGGACTGGTCGCCGAACGACCAGCCCCACACGTCGCGCAGCAGCTCCTCCCTCGACCAGACGGTCCGCGGGTTGGCCACGAGGAAGTGGAGCAGGTCGAACTCGCGCACCGTCAGGGTCAGGGGGGTGCCCGCCAGGGTGGCCCGGTGCTCGCGGGGCTCGACGACGAGGTCGCCGTCGACGACCCGCACCCCCCGCGCGGACCGCTGCCCCGCGCGGCGGAGCACCGAGTCGACGCGCAGCACCAGCTCGCGCGGGCTGAAGGGCTTGGTCACGTAGTCGTCGGCACCCATCCGCAGCCCGGCGAGGCGGTCGTTCTCCGCGCCGAGGGCGGTGAGCATGATGATCGGCACCTCGCTCTGGTCCCGCAGCCGACGGCACACCTCGATGCCACCGATGCCGGGCAGCATGAGGTCGAGCACGACGATGTCGGCACGACGCCGCCGCATCGCCGCGAGCGCTGCCTCCCCGTCGCTCGCCTCGCTGACGTCGTGGCCACCCGCGCGCAGGTAGGACACCACGACCTCACGCACCGTCTCGTCGTCGTCGACGACGAGCACGTCAGCCACCGTCTGCTCCTTCGCGCCACCGTCGCCGGGCCGTGGGGCCCGTTGCCGGCAAGGGTAGTGCGCGGGTCCGCGGGCCGGGGCCGGTCACGGGTCGGCACGTCCCGGGACGAGGACGCCCACCCAGCGGCGTCCCCGCCGCGCCACGTCCACGGCGACCAGGCCCGCCAGCGCACCGGTGGCCTCGAGGGCGTCCGGCCCGAGCTCGGCCCAGGAGAACGCGGTGGACGCCAGGCCCGCGCAGCGCAGCCGTACCCGGTGCACGCGCAGGCCGGTCCCGGGCGCCGCCAGCTCGACGACCACCCGGCCCCCGGGGTGCACGAGCCGCCGGGCCCGCCCCAGCAGGGCCACCGGGTCGCCCCCGATGCCGATGTTGCCGTCGGCGAGGAGCGCGCTGTCCCAGCGCCCCTCACCGGGCACCGGCTCGAAGAGGTCCTGGTGCAGGGCCGGGACGCCGCGGCGGCGGGTCGTCGCGACGGCCACCTCCGAGACGTCCACCCCCAGCACCCGGTGGCCGCGCCCGGCGAGCGCCCCGGTCAGGCGGCCGGGCCCGCACCCGAGGTCGACCGTGGCACCCCGGCACCGGTCGAGCAGGACGCGGTCGCCACGTGACACCCGTCCGGTCCACCTCGCCACCGGGAGCTCCCGCTCCTGGGCGGACCCCTCGACCACGGCGGTGAGCGCTGCGCCGAGCAGGGCCGCGGACAGCACCTGGGTGGGCGTGACCGTGAGGTCGCCGGTCAGTGCCGTGCTGGGCATGGGCGGGTCGGACCGAGGCTCGGGTGCATGGCCGCGACGCTACGAGCGCCCGGCAGCTCCGGACGGCGCCAACCCTTACGAGAGTCTGAAGCCTGGCCGGCCGTGGCCCACAGCGGCCGGCGCCGACCGAGACTGGGCCGCATGCGAGTCCTGCTCACCGGCGCGGCCGGCTTCATCGGTACGGCGACGGCCCACGAGCTGCGCCGCCAGGGCGTCGACGTGGTCGGTGTCGACCTGCTGCTGCCCGAGGCGCACGCGCCGGCCACCAGGGCGGCGCCGCCGGCCGACCTGCACGTGCTCGACACCCGCCGCGCGGATCAGTGGTCCCACCTGCTGGTGGGGGTCGACGTGGTGATCCACCTCGCGGCGATGGTGGGGGCCGGCGCCACGGCCGGCGACCTACCCCGGTACGCCGGGCACAACGACCTCGGCACGGCATCGGTGCTCGCGGCGATGCACGAGCGGGGCGTGCGCGGCTTCGTGCAGGCGTCGTCCATGGTCGTGTACGGAGAGGGCCGCTACCGCTGTCCGGAGCACGGGGACCGGGCGCCGGGGCCACGCACCCGCGCGGCGTTGGAGTCGGGCCGGTTCGACAACCCCTGCCCGGTCTGTCACGGGCCGCTGACGTGGGCGCTGGTCGACGAGACGGCCCCGTTCGACCCCCGCAGCTCCTACGCGGCGAGCAAGGTGGCGCAGGAGCACTATGCGGCCGCGTGGGCCCGGCAGTCACCCGGGGCGGCCATCTCGCTGCGGTACCACAACGTGTACGGGCGCGGGATGCCGCGCGACACCCCGTACTGCGGTGTGGCCGCGATGTTCCGCTCCGCACTGGAACGCGGGGAGCCCCCCGCCGTCTTCGAGGACGGCGGCCAGATGCGTGACTTCGTGCACGTCGACGACGTCGCCCGAGCCAACGTCGCGGCGGCGCTCGCCGTGGGGGAGCGGGAGGCCGGGTCGCACGCGGCCTACAACGTCTGCTCCGGGCACCCGATCGCCATCGCGGAGGTGGCGCGAGCGGTGGCGGCCGGCCTGCAGCCGCGGGTGACGGGTCAGTTCCGCGTCGGAGACGTCCGGCACGTCGTGGCCTCCCCTCGACGAGCGCGCGACGAGCTCGGCTTCACCGCTTCGGTGCGCCCCGAGACCGGCCTGGCGAGGTTCGCCACCGAGCCGCTGCGGGCCTGAGCCCGCCCGGCGTCACCAGACGGTGCGGATGACGTGCTGCAGGACGAGCGCGGCGACCCCCTGGGCCGGCAGGGCCCAGCGCCGCCACCGCTGCGGCAGCCAGTGGACGCTGACGACGAGCCAGGGGAGGAACGGCAGCCAGATCCGCTCCACCTCGGCCTTGCTCATCAGCGACAGGTCCGCGACGGCCACCATGGCCAGCCCCGCACCGACGAGGGCGGCCACGGGGTGCGGCCTGCGCCGCCCCAGCAGAGCCCTCAGCCGCGGCCACCCGGCCGCCAGGGCGGCCGGCACCATCGGGCCGGCGACGAGGACGAGCGCTGCGAGGTTGCCCACGACCCAGTACCAGCTGGGACGCTGCCCCGCTATGCCTGACCAGTAGCGCTCGCGCAGAACAGGATACGCCTCCCACCAGGCGAAGCCGAGCAGGGCGAAGCCGGCCACCACAGCGAGGGCAGCGGCCGCCGAGGTGACCGCCACCGCCCCGCGCGAGCGGGCCGAACCGGTGCCGGAGAGGAGCACTGCCACGCCGACGGCGCCGAGCAGCACCAGCCCGTACGACTGCATGACGCACCACCCGAACAGCAGCCCGGCCGCGGCCGCCCACCCGTGCCGGGCCGGGCTGCGGTGAGCCGCGGTCGCCGCGGCGAGCGCCGCCGCCGCCCAGGCCGCGGTCGTGGCGAACACGGCATCCGCCGACACGGCCGTCAGGACCGCTGCCGGTCCGACGACGAGGAAGGGCAGCACCCGCCGGGCGGCGCGGCGGTCGCCGAGCCGGTCCAGCGTCGTCGCGACCGCCGCGGGGAGCGTGGCCGCGACGAGGACGACGACCACCCCCACCGCCTGCCAGGACCCCAGCCCCAGCCGGTCCAGGCCGATGAACACCAGGACCGCGCCCGGAGGGTGCCCCGCGAGGTGCACCGGCCAGTGGCCCGGTGCGTCGAGCGGGATCCGGGCCACGTACTCCCGCAGCATCGCTGCGACGTCGTCGATGCTCCGCGCGCTCTGCAGGTACTCCGTGCCGGTGTCGAGGACCCGGCCCAGCCCGGGCGGGCCGTCCACGAGCGCCAGGGTGACCATCCACAGCACCGACGCCACCCACGACAGCGCCAGCAGGCGCGGCCACGGGACCCGGTCCAGCCACCGCGGCAGCCCCGCCCACGCCGTGAGGGCCACGACCGAGACCGCCACCGGACTGCTCCACCCCACGCGCCACGCCCAGTCACCGAGCAGCGGGGGTGCCGTGCCCGCCCGGACGTCGACCCCGGTCAGTACCGGCACCGCCATCGCGACCGCGACGAGGATGCCGGCACCCGCGAGGCCGCGACGCGCGCGGGAGGCGGCGCCGAGCGCAGCACCCGCCCGGGGTTCGGTGTCGGTCGCCGCCGGTCCGCTCACGGGCCAAGGATGCCCTGCGGGGCAGGCCGACCGGGCATGGTTCGCCCTGCGACGTGGAGCCGTCACACCCCCGTAAGGAAGCGGCCCGCCCACGGCCGGTGGTCGACCCTAGGGTCGCCGCATGGACCTGGACTGCGACCTCGTGATCCCGTGCCGCGACGAGGCGGCGGCGCTCCCGGCGCTGCTGGCGCTGGTCCCCGCCGGCCTGCGCGTCGTCGTCGTCGACAACGGCTCGGTCGACGGCACGGCCGACGTCGCGCGGGCGCTGGGTGCCGTGGTGGTCGCCGAGCCCCGACCGGGGTACGGCGCAGCCGTGCACGCCGGCCTGCTGGCGTCCCGCGCGCGCTACGTCGCGGTGCTCGACGGTGACGGGTCGATGGACCCCCGCGAGCTGCTGCCCCTGCTCGACGAGGTGCGCTCCGGAGCGGCCAGGATGGCCTGCGGTCGGCGGCGCCCGTCGGGGCGTGGCGTGTGGCCCTGGCACGCCCGCGCCGGGAACGCCCTCGTGCTCGCCTGGCTGCGCCGTCGCACCGGGCTCGGCGTCCACGACATCGCGCCGGTGCGCGTGTGCGGTCGCGAGGACCTGCTCGCGCTCGAGGTGCGGGACCGGCGCTTCGGCTACCCGGTGGAGCTGCTCGTGCGCGCGCAGCAGGCGGGGTGGCGGCTCACCGAGCACGACATCGCCTACCACCCCCGCGCGGAGGGGACCCGCTCGAAGGTGTCGGGCTCGGTCCGGGGGTCCCTGCGGGCGGCGCGCGACTTCGCCGGGGTGCTGCCGTGAGGGGGTGCGTGCTCGTCATGGCGAAGGCTCCGGTGGCGGGGTGGGCCAAGACGCGCCTGGCCCCGGTCGCCGGCGAGCTGGGCGCGGCCCGGCTGGCGGCAGCGGCCCTGCTCGACACGCTGGAGGCCGCAGCCGCGGCCTTCCCACCCGGCCGCCGCGTGCTGGCCCTCGAGGGAGACCTCGACGCGGCCTGCCGGGCGGAGGAGATCCGCGCGGCCTCCCGGGGCTGGATCGTGGTGCCGCAGGCCGGGCGCACCTTCGCCGACCGCCTCGTGGACGGGCACGCCCGGGCGCACCGGCTGGCCGGCGGCCCCGTCGTGCAGATCGGGATGGACACCCCCCAGGTCGAGGCGGCCCTGCTGCGTGAGCTCGCCCGGGAGGCGCGCCGCCGCGGCGGCCCGGTCCTGGGCCCGGCCCTCGACGGCGGATGGTGGGTGCTGGTGACGACCTCCGCCGGGCAGGCCGGCGTGCTCGCCGGTGTCCCGATGAGCCGCCCGGACACCGGCCGGCTGACCGCGGCCGCGCTGCGCGCCCACGGCTGGCACCCCGGTGCGGCCGTGGCCCTGCGCGACGTCGACCTGCCCGCGGATGCCGACGCCGTGGCCCTCGACGCGCCCCGGACCCGGTTCGCGGCCGCCTGGCGCCGGCTCACGGCGGCGAGCGGCGAGCTGACCGACGCGGAGGGCGAGGGGTCGCGGTGAGCGAGCGCACCCTGACCGGCGTGGCGGCGCGCGTCGAGGCCCGCATCCCGCGACCCGAGTCGTTTCGCAGCGACCTGCGCGGGCCACGGACCACGGCCCGGGTGGGGGTCTGGCTGGGGGTGGCCTTCGCGGTCGCCTTCGCCACCGGGCTGTACAGCCACGCCGCGCAGCTCGCCACCCCGCCCGTGACGCTGCCGACCGCCCCGACCCGCCTGTACCAGGTGACGCAGGGCCTGCACGTGGCCGCCGGCACCGCCGCGGTCCCGCTGCTGCTCGTCAAGCTCTGGTCGGTCTTCCCGCGCCTGTTCGTGCGCCCACCCCGCCGGGGGCGCGGGCTCGTGCTGCACCTGCTGGAGCGGGTGTCCGTCGCCGCCCTCGTCGGCGCCGCGATCTTCCAGCTCGCCACCGGCCTGGCCAACTCCACGCAGTGGTACCCGTGGGCGTTCGGGTTCGTCGCCGCCCACTACGCGCTCGCCTGGGTGGCGGCCGGGTCGCTGGTGCTGCACGTCGCCGTGAAGCTGCCGGTCATCCGGCGCGCCCTCGGCGAGCGGCGCCCGGGTACCGGCGAGCCGGCATCCGGTGGTCGCCGGGCCGACCTGCCCACCCGCCGCACCCTGCTGCGAGCCACCTGGCTCTCCGCGGCCGTGGCCGTCGTCGCCACCACGGCAGCCGAGGTGCCGGGCCTGCGCCGGGTGAGCGTGCTGGCCGTCCGCTCCGGCGAGGGCCCGCAGGGCGTGCCGGTGAACCGCAGCGCGGCGGCGGCGGGAGTCGCCGGCCGGCTCGAGGACCCGGCCTGGCGGCTGCGCGTCATCGGGCCCGTCCGCACGCTCGAGCTGTCCCTCGACGACCTGCGCGCCATGGGCCAGCGCACCGCGGTGCTCCCGATCGCCTGCGTCGAGGGGTGGAGCGCCAGCGGGGAGTGGTCGGGGGTGCCGGTGCGGGACCTCGCCGCCCTCGTTTCGTCGGGCCCCGGCCACGACGTCGTCGCTCGCTCGATGCAGTCGCGGGGCGCCTGGCGCGAGAGCCGGCTGCCGGCGAACTTCGTGGCCGATCCCGACAGCCTGCTCGCCCTCACCCTCGCCGGTCAGCCGCTCGACCCCGACCACGGCTACCCGTGCCGCCTCATCGCCCCTGCCCGACCGGGGGTCCTGCAGACGAAGTGGGTGCACGAGCTCGAGGTGGTGCCGGCGTGAGGACCGCACGGGTGGCGTTGGCCCTGCTCGGCTCGGCCGCGGCGGTGTACGGGGTGGTGCTCGCCGTGGGCCTGGGGCCGGCACAGCTCGCTGCCGTGCTGCTCTGGGTCGTCGGGGGCGTGCTGGTGCACGACGCGCTGCTGGCCCCGGTCGTGGTCGGGGTGGGAGTGCTGACCGCCCTGCACGCTCCGCCCGCCCGGCGCGTCGCCATCCTGCTCGTGGCGGTCGTCCTGGGTCCCCTCACGCTGGTCGCCGTCCCGGTGCTCGGTCGGTTCGGCGCCCGGCCCGACAACCCCACGCTGCTCGACCGTCCCTACTGGCTCGGCTACCTGTTGGTGGTCGCCACCGTGCTGGCGTTCGCGGTCGTGGCCGCAGCGCGACCGGGCCGAGCGGACGGGCGACGCCCCTCTGGCTAGACTCGCGACCCCGAGGAACCGAGGTGGTGTGCGATGTTGGCTGCGCAGCTGGCGCGGATGTACCCGACGGTCACGTTGGACAGTCGCGCGCTGGAGGCTGCCCGGATCCTCTCCGACCGCCACCTGCCCGGGCTGATCGTGCTCGACGAGCACGGTCAGCCGTACACGGTGCTTCCCGGGTCCCAGGTGCTGCGGTTCATCGTGCCGGAGTACGTCCAGGAGGACCCGGCCCTGGCCCGGGCCTACGACGAGGCGTCCGCCGACGCGATGTGCGACGAGCTCGCGGCCCGCACGGTGCGCGACGTGCTGACCAAGCGCAGGGACACCTTCGACCTGCCGGTGGTCGACGCGGACGCCACGTCCATGGAGATCGCGGCGGTGATGGCGGGGCACCGCAGCCCCATCGTGGCGGTGGTGGACGGCTCCGGGTTCGTGGGTGCCATCACTGTCGCGGCCCTGTTGGACCACCTGCTCGGGGCCGGGTCCGGGCGTTGACGACCTGGTTGGTGCTCGCGGCGTTCGTCGCGGCCTACGTGCTGATCGCCACCGAGCGGATCCACCGGGTGGCGGCCGCGCTCGGTGGCGCCGCGGCGATGGTGCTGCTCGGTGTCGTCGACGCGAACACGGCGTTCTTCAGCGAGGAGACCGGCGTCGACTGGAACGTCATCTTCCTGCTGCTCGGGATGATGATCATCGTCAGCATCGTCAAGCAGACCGGCGTGTTCGAGTACCTGGCGATCTGGTCGGCCAAGCGCGCGCGAGGGCGTCCGTTCGCCGTGATGGTCATGCTGATCCTGATCACGGCGCTGGCCTCGGCGCTGCTCGACAACGTGACGACCGTGCTGCTGGTGGCCCCGGTGACCCTGCTGGTGTGCGACCGCCTCGGTGTCCCACCGATCCCGTTCCTCATCGCCGAGGCGATGGCCTCCAACATCGGCGGCGCCGCCACCCTGATCGGGGACCCGCCGAACATCATCATCGCCAGCCGGTCCGGGCTCGGCTTCAACGACTTCCTGGTCAACCTCGGGCCCCTGATCCTCCTGCTGGTGGCGGTGCTGGTGCTGATGTGCCGGTGGCTGTTCCGGTCGGCCTTCGTCTACAGCGAGGCGCGCGCGGTCAAGGTGATGCAGCTCGACGAGCGCGAGGTCATCAAGGACAAGCGCCTGCTGGTGCAGTGCGGCGTCGTGCTGTCACTGGTGATGATCGGCTTCATCGCCCAGGGCGCCCTCGACATCGACCCCTCGCTCGTCGCGCTCCTCGGTGCCGGGGCGCTGGTCGCGGTGTCGAGGGCCAAGCCGCAGGAGTTCCTCGAAGAGGTGGAGTGGATGACCCTCGTCTTCTTCATGGGCCTGTTCGTCATGGTGGGGGCGCTGGTCGAGGTGGGCGTGATCAGCAGCATCGGCACCCGGCTCGCGGATGCCGTCGGCGGGAACTACCTGCTCGCCGGCACCGGCCTGATCTTCGGCTCGGCGGCGCTGTCGGGGATCATCGACAACATCCCCTACGTGGCGACCCTGGCGCCCATTGTCAAGGACCTCGTCGACGCCGGTGGCGGGTCCCCGGAGGCGACGTCGCTGTGGTGGGCCCTGGCCCTCGGGTCCGACCTGGGCGGCAACGCCACCGCCGTCGGCGCGAGCGCGAACGTGGTGATCATCGGCATCGCGGCACGCAACGGCCACCCGATCTCCTTCTGGCACTTCACCAAGTACGGCATCATCGTCACCGCGGTGACGGTGACCATCGCCTGGGCCTACTTCGCGCTGCGGTTCTTCGTGATGGCCTAGCGGTCGTGGTCGGCGTGCTGCCACCACAGCACGGTGCCGGTGCTCGCGACCGCGCCGACCAGCAGGACGCCGGCGATCCCGGGGACGCCGGGGGTGGCCTCGTCGGGGCCGGCGACCCCGGACATCAGCGAGGGGACCGCCCAGGGGAACCAGGCCCCGTAGCCGACGGCCGAGACGATCTGAGCGGTGATCGCCGTGACGAACAGCGTTGCGACTGCGGCCAGGTAGCCGCGGCCCCAGCTGGCTGCCAGCGCGTAGGTGACCGCCAGCGCCACGGTCAGGAACGTGGTGGCGACGATGACGCCGACCCCGTGCAGCACTGCCGGTGCGGACCAGCCGTCGAGCCCCAGCAGGGCGCCGAGGGGCAGGCTGAGCGCGACCAGCTCCGCGGTCAGGAGCAGGCTCCACACCAGCGCCACCAGCAGCTTGGCCCCGACGACGGCAGCCCGGGAGGTGGGCAGGGCCAGCAGGTCCTTCGCGGTGCCGTCGGCGAACTCGCGGCCGAACAGCCAGATCAGGATCATCCCGAACAGCAGCATCCCGCCGACCGCCACCATCTGGGCGACCAGCGCGAGGTACCCGGGCCAGTCGGCGGTGCCGCCGCTGAGCTGTGCCTTGGCACCGAGCAGGCCCAGCGAGCGGGCCCGGGCCGGGTCCTGCAGCACGAACATGAAGAAGGCGCCGACCAGTGCCGCCACCACGAAGGCGATGCCGGTGGCCCACAGCATGACCGAGCGGCGGACCTTGACCAGCTCGGCCCCGACGGCAGCCCGGAGCTCGGCGGTCATGCCGCTCCCTCCGTGGCGTCGACGAGCTGCCGGCCCCGCCCGACGAGCCGCATGAAGTGCTGCTCGAGGTCCTCCTCGACCACGGCCAGGCGGGTCGGCGGCTGCCCGCCGGCGACCAGAGCGGTGGCGACCTCGTCCGGGTGGCGGACCGCCCGGCCCTCGAGCACCAGCGTTCCGGCACCCGCCTGCACGTCGAACCCGGCACGGCGCAGGATGTCGGTGGCGCGTGCCGGGTCGCGGCTGCCGACCTCCAACCGGCTGCGGGTGCTCGCCTCGAGCCTGGTGCTGTCCAGCTCCTCGACCAGCCGCCCCTCGTGCAGGATGCCGACCCTCGTCGCGACCCGGGCGACCTCGGACAGCAGGTGGCTGGACAGCAGCACGGTGACCCCGTCGTCGCGGGCGAGCTCGGTGAGCATGGTGCGGACCTCGACGACACCGGCCGGGTCGAGGCCGTTGACCGGCTCGTCGAGCACCAGGATGGGGGGTCGGTGCAGCAGCGCCTTGGCCAGGCCGAGCCGCTGGGCGTTGCCCAGCGACAACGTCCGAGCCCTGGAGCCGACGTACGGGCCGAGGCCGAAGCGGTCCACCGCCTCGTCGACCACGGCCCGGTTCCGGAGCCCGCGCAGCCGCCGGACCACGTCGAGGTTCTCGCGCACCGTCAGGTCGGGGTAGGCCGACGGCGTCTCGACCAGGTAGCCGACCCGCGCCCACACCGATCGGTCGGTGACCGGCCGCCCGGCCACCTCCAGGGCACCCGCGGTCGGGCGGACCATGCCGAGCAGCATCCGGATCAGCGTCGTCTTGCCCGCCCCGTTCAGCCCCAGCAGGGCGTAGACCTCGCCGGCTCGCACCTCCAGTGACACCCTGTCGACGGCCTCGAGGGCCCCGTAGCGCTTGCAGACCTCCCTGGCCCGCAGCAGCGGCCCGGTCACCGACCGCTCCTCGCGGTCAGGTCACCCAGCGCCGCGAACGCGCCGTCGACCAGCCGTGGCAGGTCGCCGCCGTCGGCGGCCCAGTGCTCCACCGCCACCGACACGGCCGCGGCGCACGATGCCGCCGCCACGTCGAGCTCGAGTGGGCCGGCAGCCACGCCACCGCGGCGGGCCAGGGCGTCGCGCAGGTGGGCGACCAGGCTCTCGTTCTGCTCGCGGGCCCGGCTGCGCAGCGCGGGTACCGACAGGATCAGTGCCGTGCGCTGCCTGGTCGGCTCCACCTCGCCGGCGAACGCCCGGGACAGGGTGTCGGCGAAGCCGCGGCGCACGGCGACCAGCGGCGGCTCCGACGGCGGCCGGGCCAGGACCGCCGCGGCGATGACCGGGTCGTACCCGTCCTGCAGGACGATGTCCTCCTTCGTGGGGAAGTACCGGAACAGCGTGGCCGGTGAGACCTCCGCCGCCGCGGCGATCTGCTCGCACGTCGTGGCCTCGTAGCCACGCTCGCCGAACAGCCGCAGCGCCTCACGCTGGATCGACGCCCGCGTCTGCTCCTTCTTGCGCTCCCTCAGCCCCGCCATGGCAACTCCTCGCAGTCGCTCTCATCTGAGAGCGTCTCTCACAATGTGAGCGGATGTCAAGGGCTCGGCACGACACAGGGCCCTGAACGACGCAGGGCCCGGACCAGCTGGTCCGGGCCGTGCCGATGTGCTGAGACATCGCCGTGTGTCCGAGGGGGGACTTGAACCCCCATGCCCAATAAGGGCACTAGCACCTCAAGCTAGCGCGTCTGCCAATTCCGCCACCCGGACGAGTGGTGCGACGACGGCCCGGGGGAGGCCGTCCTGCGACCGGGAACGATACACGCTCGGCGGCTCGGAACCGAAATCGCCCCGGCCGCCGGACGGGCCCGTTGACCGCGGCTCCTCGCTCTCCCTAGGTTGCGGAGCACATGTCCACGACCATCGACGTCGGCGTCGATCTCGGCACCACCGTGACCAAGGCGGTGGCACTCGACGGTGCCCGGCGGGTGGTCGCCCGGGCCTGGCTGCCCACCCCGTGGGAGCGACCGCGGGCGGAGTGGTGCGAGCGCGACCCGGCCGATGCCGTCGCCACCGTCGACCGGCTGCTCGCCGACCTCGTCCGCGACGCCGGTGACGTCCGCGTGCGCTCGGTCGGGTTCTGCTCGATCGCCGAGACCGGGGCGCTCGTGGATGCCGGGGGGTCGCCGGTGTCGCGGTTGCTCGCCTGGCACGACCCGCGGGGCGGGCGGCAGGCCGCCACCCTCGACCCGGCCCTGGCCGCGGTGCTGCCGGCACGCACCGGGTTGGCCGTCAGTGCCGTCGCCACCGTGTTCAAGCTGCTGTGGTGGCGTGACGAGGCCGGTCTCGACCTGGCCGGCCTGCAGTGGCTGGGGCTGCCCGAGCTGGTGTGCCACGCGCTGGGTGCCGCTCGGTTCGCCGAGCGCTCGATGCTGGGCCGCACCGCCTTGTGGGACATCCACGACGAGGGGCTCTTCGAGCCCTCGCTCGACGCCCTGGGCGTCGGCCCCGAGCTGGTTCCGCCCCGGGTGGCCGCCGGGGCCGCGCTGGGCCGGGTGCGAGCCGACCACCCGGTGCGGCAGGCGCGCGGGGCGGTGCTCACGGTCGCGGGTCACGACCACCTCGTCGCCGCGGCCGCCCTCGGCGCCGGTGGCGTGGGCAGCCTGTGCGACTCCATGGGCACGGCGGAGGCCCTCGTGGCGGCGGTCGCGGCCCCACCGCCACCGGGGGTCGTCGCCGGGCTGGTGTCGCGCGGGCTGTCGGTCTACCCGCACGTCGTCGACTCCACGACCTGCCTTCTCGGCGCGCTGCGCACCGGGCTGGTGCTGGGGCGGGCCCTCGACGCGCTCGGCGCGACGACCACCGAGCAGCGGCTCGCCTTCGACGCCGGGATGCCGGCCGGCACCGGCCCGGCCGCCGTCACCGTCGAGGGGCTCGAGATGTCCGACGACCACGTCACGCTCTCGTGGCCCTCGGCCACCGACCCGTATGCCGCGTGGGCAGGGGTGCTCGCCCGCGCCCGCGAGGTCGTCGCCGCCGAGGTGGCGGCGATCCGGGCCGTCGACGTGCCGGTGCGCGAGGTCGTGCTCACCGGCGGCTGGGCCAACCTGCCCTCGGTGGCCGCGAGCCGGCACGGCGTCGCGGAGCGCACCCTGCACGTGACGCTGGAGGAGCCGGGCGCGAGCGGAGCGGCCCTGATGGCGCGCTGGGCGGCCACCCGGCATCCGGAGGGGGCGGACCCGACCACGCACGAGGCGCCACAGCCGGGCTGGTTCACCGACCCGCCCGCCTAGAGTTGCTGCCCATGACCGACACCGTCGCGCGGCCCGAGGACGAGGTCGTCCGGATCTGCCAGGAGCTGATCCGGATCGACACGAGCAACTACGGGGACGGCAGCGGTCCCGGTGAGGCGGCGGCGGCGGCCTACGTCGTCGACCTGCTGCGCGAGGTCGGCCTCGAGCCGCAGACCTTCGAGAGCGACCCCGGGCGGGTCAGTGTCGCGGTGCGGCTGCCCGGCGCCGACCGGCAGCGCGGCGCGCTGTGCCTGCACGGGCACCTCGACGTCGTGCCGGCCAACGCCGCCGACTGGTCGGTCGCGCCGTTCGCGGGGGAGGAGCGCGAAGGCTGCGTCTGGGGCCGTGGCGCGGTCGACATGAAGGACATGGACGCGATGATGCTGGCGGCCGTGCGCCACCTGGCGCGCACCGGCACCGCGCCGCCGCGCGACCTGGTGGTCGTCTTCTTCGCCGACGAGGAGGCCGGCGGCACCAAGGGGTCGCACTTCATGGTGGCGCAGCACCCCGAGGTCTTCGAGGGCGTCACCGAGGCGATCAGCGAGGTCGGCGGCTACAGCGTCACGGTCACCGACCGCGACGGACGGGAGAGGCGCACCTACCTGCTCCAGACGGCCGAGAAGGGCATCGCCTGGCTGCGCCTCACCGCCCACGGGCGCGCCGGGCACGGGTCGGTTCCCAACGACGAGAACGCGATCGTGCGCCTGGCCGAGGCGATCTCCCGGATCGCGGCGCACAAGTGGCCACGCGAGTTCATCCCGTCGGTGCGCACGCTGCTCGACGGGCTGTCCGAGGTCACCGGCACCAGCTGGTCCGACGAGGACCTCGACGAGCTCCTCGAGCACCTGGGGGGTGCGCAGGGGTTCGTGCGGGGGACGTTGCAGGACACCAGCAACGTGACGATGGTCGACGCCGGCTACAAGCACAACGTCATCCCGCAGCAGGCCAGCGCCAACGTCGACTGCCGCTTCCTGCCCGGGCACGAGGACGACCTGATGGCCACCGTCCGCGACCTCGCCGGCGAGCACGTCGACGTCGAGGTGCTGCACCGCGACATCGCGCTCGACGCGCCGTTCGAGGGCGACCTGGTCCGGGCCATGGTCGCGGCGCTGCGCACCGAGGACCCCGAGGCCGACGTGCTGCCCTACTGCCTGTCCGGCGGCACCGACAACAAGGCGCTGTCGCTGCTCGGCGTCACCGGCTACGGGTTCGCGCCGCTGCGGCTGCCCGCCGACCTGGACTTCGCACCGATGTTCCACGGCATCGACGAGCGGGTCCCGGTGGAGTCGCTGCGCTTCGGTGCCCGTGTGTTGCTGCGGCTGCTGCAGACCTGCTGAGGCGTCAGACCGAGGCGCTCATCGACCGGCGCGGCCGGATGATGCGCCGCCGCAACCAGGTCCGGGTGCGGCCGCCGACGTAGGTGACGCTGCGCTCCAGCTCCCAGCGGCCGTACTCGGCGTGCTCCGTGAGCCGGCGCCGGATGTCACCGCGCCCGACCTCTCTGCCGAAGGAGAGGACGAGGTACTCGTACTCGACCATCGACACATTGTGCCCAACGACCGGTACCGTCAGCACCATGAGCGCCGATCCGCGAGCCGCACTGAGCCAGCTCGTCGCCGCCTTCGAGCGCCACCTGGAGGCGAGCAGCACCCGGCACGGTGACGACGACCCCTCGGTCGTCGCGGCCTACGAGGACCTCGCCGACGCCTTCGAGGCCTACGACGGGGCGCTCTACGACGCCTACGGGGAGATGACCCCCCTCGACATCTACAGCGGCGACGACGACGGCGACGACGACGACGGCGACGGTGACGCCGAGGACGGTGACGCCGAGGATGCCGATGACGGCGGCCCGGGCGGCGACGAGCTCGACGACCACGACGACGAGGACGGCGACGGCCCGCGGCTCTACGCCGGGCTCGACGACGACATCGACTACGACGACGAGAGCGACGACTCGGCCGACCCGCCGCGCGGCTGACCGCAGCCGCGCCGCTCAGGTGTGGTCGACCGACACCTCGTCGAGGGCCTGCACGATCTGCTGGGGCAGCACGACCTCCTCGGCGTCGAGCAGCGCCGCGAGCTGGGCGGGCGTGCGCGGGCCGACGACCGGCGCGGTGACGCCGGGCCGGTCGCGCACCCAGGCCAACGCGACCACGGCCGGTGCCACGCCGAGGCCGTTGGCCGCCGTGTGCACCGCCTCGACCACGCCGCGGGTGTGGTCGCCGACGTGGTGCCCGGCGAACCGCGCGAACTCCCCCGACGCCAGGCGCGAGTCGGCCGAGACGGTGGTGCGGTAGCGCCCGGCCAGCACCCCCCGCCCGAGCGGGGACCACGGCAGCAACCCGAAGCCGAGCGCGCCCGCGGCGTCGACGAGCTCGCGCTCGGCAGTGCGGGCGACCAGGCTGTACTCGACCGAGTTCGCGACCATCGGCACCCCGGATGCCGCGAGCAGCGACATCGTGCGGGCCGCCTGCCAGCCCACGTGGTTCGACACCCCGACGTAGCGGGCCCGGCCGCTCTCGACCGCCCACACCAGCGCGCTCACCGTCTCCTCGATCGGCGTGTGGTCGTCCCAGGTGTGGGCGAGCCACACGTCGACGTGCCCGGTGCGCAGCCGGCGCAGGGAGGTGTCGAGCTGGTGCATGAGGGCTCGCCGGGAGCAGTCGACGACGCGGCTGCCGGTCGCCCGGCTGACCCCCGACTTGGTGACGAGCACCATCTCGTCGCGGTCGGGGCCCTCGAGGAGCGCGCCGAGCAGGTCCTCCGCCGCGCCACCGGCATACCCGTGGGCGGTGTCGACGAGGGTGCCGCCCGCGTCGCGGAACGCGCGGAGGAGGTCGCGGGCGTCCTCCGGGGAGGTGCGCGTGCCCCATGCCATCGTCCCCAGGCCGACCCGCGAGACGGCCAGGCCGGAGGTGCCGAGGCGGCGGGTCAGCATGGCGGCGACCCTATCGCCCGGCCCGCTCGCTACCGTGGGCGCCATGCGGCTGGCGATCTCCTGCGGTTACGCGGGCATGGGACTGGGAAACGACACCCTCGAGCTGGTGCGGGAGGCCGAGCGGCTCGGCTACGAGCAGGCCTGGGTGGCGGAGGCGTACGGGTCCGACGCCGTGACCGTGCTCGCCTGGCTCGCGGGGCAGACCACGACCATCGGGCTCGGGTCCGGGGTGATGCAGATCCCCGCCCGCACGCCGGCGATGACGGCGATGACGGCGGCGACGCTCGACACGTTGTCGGGTGGCCGTTTCCATCTCGGGCTCGGGGTGTCGGGCCCCCAGGTCAGCGAGGGCTGGCACGGGGTGCCCTTCGCGGCACCGCTGGCGCGCACCCGCGAGTACGTCGACATCGTGCGGATGGCGCTACGGCGTGAGCAGGTGCAGTACGAGGGCGACCACTTCACCCTCCCGCTGCCCGACGGCCCGGGGAAGGCGTTGCGGCTCACCATCCGCCCGCCGCGTGCCGACCTGCCTGTCTACCTGGCGGCGGTCGGCCCGCGCAACCTGCGCCTGGCCGGTGAGGTGGCCGACGGCTGGCTCGGCATCTTCTTCTCGCCGGAGCACTCGGCCGACCAGCTCGCCGCGGTGCGGGCCGGGCGTGCGGCGGCGGGGGCTGGGCTGGCGGGGGACCCGATGGCCGGCTTCGACGTGCTCGCGTCGGTGCCGGTCGTCGTCACCGACGACCTCGAGGCGGCCCGGGCGGCCCTGGCCGGCTACACCGCGCTCTACATCGGCGGCATGGGCAGCCGTGAGCAGAACTTCTACAACGCGCTGGCCCGGCGGATGGGGTTCGAGGACGCCGCGCAGACCATCCAGGACCTCTACCTCGACGGCCGCGCACGCGACGCCGCAGCCGCCGTGCCGTTCGAGCTCATCGACGCCACGGCGCTGATCGGACCGCCCGCCCGGATCGCCGAGCGGATCGGCCGGTACGCGGATGCCGGGGTGACCACGCTGAGCGTCGCGCCGCACGCCTGGACTCCGCAGGGGCGCGCCGAGGTGCTGCGGGTCGTGGCGGATGCCGTGGCCTGAGCGCCGCGGGCGAGGACCTAGGCTGTCGGCTCGTGCCCGTCGAACTCAGCTACGTCCAGGCCGTCATCCTCGGCATCGTCGAGGGGCTCACCGAGTTCCTCCCGATCAGCTCCACCGGCCACCTCACGATCACCGAGCAGCTGCTCGGGCTGCCGGTCGACGACCCGGCGGTCACGGCCTACACCGCCATCATCCAGATCGGCGCGATCGTCGCGACGTTCATCTACTTCGGCGCCAAGATCGCCCGGCTGTTCATGGCGTGGGTGCGCGGTCTGAGGTCCGCGCAGGCCCGCGACGACAAGGACTACACCCTGGCCTGGGCCGTGATCGTCGGGTCGATCCCGGTGGGTGTCGTCGGCTTCCTGGCCCGCAACGTCATCGAGAGCACCCTGCGCAGCCTGTGGGTCGTCGCCGCGGCGCTCATCCTGTGGAGCGCCGTGATCTGGGTGGCCGAGCAGCGGCACGACGTGCTCGAGAAACGCGGCATCCAGCGCGGTGAGCACGACATCACCGTCATCGACGGCCTCGTCATCGGCCTCGTGCAGTGCTTCTCGCTCATCCCCGGGGTGTCCCGCTCCGGCGCGACCATCTCCGCCGGCCTGATGCGCGGCATCGACCGGGTCACCGCCACCGAGCTGTCCTTCTTCCTGGCCATCCCCGCCCTCACCGCGGCCGGCCTGTTCGAGGCGGCCAAGGGCAGGGACGAGCTGGGGGCGCTCGGCGTGGGCCCGATGCTCGTCGGCATCGTCGTGGCGTTCGGCACGGCCTACGCCTCCATCGCCTGGCTGCTGCGCTTCGTGGCCACCAACTCGCTGCGACCCTTCATCTGGTACCGCATCGCGCTGGGGCTGGGCGTCATCGTGGCGCTGACCGCGGGCTGGATCACCGCCACCTGACCGGCCCCGGCGGGGCTACAGCCAGCCGCTGCGCTTGAACGCGCGGTAGAGGCCGGCGCAGATCAGCGCCATGACAGCGAGCACGACGAAGTAGCCGTAGCGGAACTCGCCGCTGCCCAGGTGGACGCTGGCGGTCAGCTCCGGCATGAAGCGGAAGTTCATGCCGTAGATGCCCGCGATCATCGTCGGCACCGCCGCGATGGCGACCCACGCCGAGATGCGCCGCATGTCGGTGTTCTGCTGCACCGTGATCTGGGCGAGGTGGGCGTTGAGCACGTCGGTGAGCAGGCGGTCGTACGACTCGACGTGGTCGATGACGGCCTGGAGGTGGTCGGACACGTCGCGGAACTGCAGGCGCAGCTCGGAGTCGGTGACGTGCGGGCTCTCGTCGTCGTGCAGGGCGAGCAGGGGTGCCGCCAGGGGCACCGTCGCGCGACGGAACTCGAGCACCTCGCGCTTGAGGCGGTAGATCGTCGAGGAGTCCATGTCGGCACCGGAGAAGACCCCGCTCTCGATGTCGTCGAGGTCGGCCGACACCTCGCCGTCGATGGCCGTGTAGTTGTCGACGACGCCGTCGACGATGCCGTGCAGCACCGCCATCGGGCCCAGCCGCAGCAGGCCGGGCTCGGCCTCGAGGTGGTGCCGCAGGTCCCCCAGGGGGCCGGCCTCGCCGCGGCGCACGGTGACGACGAAGTGGTCGCCGACGAAGCACATCAGCTCGCCCGTCTCGATGTCGGAGGTCCGCTCCACGTACCGCAGCGGCTTGAGCACGACGAACACGCTGTTCTCGTAGAGCTCGACCTTGGCCCGCTGCCGCCCGTGGATGGCGTCCTCGACGGCCAGGGGGTGCAGCTGCAGCTCCTCGTTGACCTCGTCGAACTCGACCTGGGTCGGGTTCTTCAGCCCGATCCACAAGAAGTTGCCCGGGCACCCCTCGCTGCGCAGCACCGCCAGCTCGTCACTCAGGTCGCCGCACGGTCGCCGCTGCCCGTCGACGTAGATGGCCTTGTCCACGATCACGAGCGCCATTGTGTCCCGCGGGCGACCGGGCGGCGACACCCAACGGCCGGCGCCGCGCGCGCCGCGCCCTACAGTGGGCTCTCGTGGCCATCGTCCTGCTCCTGCGGCACGGGCACTCGACCGCCAACGCGCAGGGTGTGCTCGCCGGGTGGACCGAGGGGGTCGGTCTCACCGACACGGGGCGTGAGCAGGCGGCCCGGGTGGCCGAGCGGCTCGCCCCGCTCGCCATCGCGCGGGCCGTGTCGAGCCCGCTGCAGCGCTGCCTCGAGACGGCATCCGTGGCGCTGGCCGGCCGCGACGTGGGCCGCGACGACCGGCTGGGGGAGTGCCACTACGGAGGCTGGACCGGCCGCTCGCTGGCCGACGCCGCGAAGGAGCCGCTCTGGCGGGTCGTCCAGGACGACCCGGCGGCCGCGACCTTCCCGCCGCACGAGGTGTACGCCGCCGAGTCGCTGGCGCAGATGGCGCAGCGGGTGGTCGGGGGTGTGCGCGCGCTCGACGCCGAGGTGGAGGCCGAGCACGGCAAGGATGCCGTGTGGGTGGCCGTCAGCCACGGCGACCCGATCAAGGCCGTGGTCGCCGAGGCCGTCGGTGCCGGCCTGTCCGGCCTGCAGCGGGTGCGGGTCGACCCCGGCTCGCTGACCGCCGTGCACCTCACCGAGCGCCGGATGGTGCTGCTCGCGAGCAACACCGTGCAGGGGGACCTGGCCGCACTGGTGGCCCGCCCGGCGCACGCAGCGGCGGGCGACTCCGACGTCGGCGGCGGCGCCGGCTGAGCCCCGCCGTTGCGCAGTTGCGAACAATGCGCACCACGGGGCACTGTTGCGAATAGTGTGCAACAAGGAACGCGACCGACGAACCGACACCCCAAGGAGCAGCCCGTGCACGTGCCCGACGGCTTCCTCGACGCCCCGACGTCCGTGGGCACCGCCGTCGTCGCGGCGGGCGCCGTCGCGGCCTGCCTCGTGCGCTCCGCGCGCCACGAGCTCGACGACCGCTCGGCGCCGATGACCGGGCTCGTGGCGGTCTTCATCTTCGCCGCCCAGATGGTGACCTTCCCGATCGCCGCGGGCACGTCCGGGCACCTGCTCGGCGGGGTGCTGGCGGCCGTCCTCGTCGGTCCGGCCACGGCCACGCTGTGCCTCACCGTGGTGGTCTCGGTGCAGGCGCTCCTGTTCGCCGACGGCGGGGTCAGCGCGCTCGGCACGAACGTGCTGCTGATGGGTGTGGTCGCGGTGTGGGTGGGCTACGGCGCCTTCCGACTGGCTCTGGCCGTGCTGCCCCGGCGCCTCTCCAGCGTCAGCATCGCGGCCGGGACCGGCGCGTTCGTCAGCGTGCCGGCGGCTGCCCTGGCGTTCGTCGGCCTCTACGCGCTCGGCGGAGCGGCCCCCATCCCGCTGGACACCCTGGCCGCGGTGATGGCCGGGTGGCACGTGCTCATCGGAATCGGCGAGGCGGCCATCACGGTGCTCGCCGTGTCGAGCGTCGTCGCCGCCCGCCCCGACCTCGCGTACGGAGCCCGGGAGAGGCTGCCCGAGCTCGAGCTGCGCACGCCGCAGGCGGTGGCATGAGCACCCGCCGCCTCGTCGTCATCGGGCTGGCCGTCAGCGCGCTGGTGGCCGGTGTGCTGTCGTCCTACGCGTCCGGTCACCCCGACGGCCTGACCTTCGTCGCGCAGTCCCTCGGCTTCGCCGACGCCGAGCGCAGCTCGGCGACGGCGGGCTCCCCGCTGGCGGGCTACACGGTGTCCGGGGTCAGCGACGGCCGGCTCTCCGGGGGGCTCGCCGGCCTCGCGGGCGTGGCCGTGGTCGGGCTGGTCATGGCCGGGCTCGTCCTCCTCCTGCGACAGCGCGCGTCGCGGCGCGAGGACTGAGGTGGGCTCGGGGCACTCGGCACACCTGCACGTCGAGGGCAGCACGGTGCTGCACCGCATGCCGGCGCACGCCAAGCTCGTCGGGCTCGTCGCCTTCGTGCTGTCGGTGGTCTCGGTCCCTCCGGGGGAGTGGGTGGCGCTGGCCGCGCTCGCCGTCGTGGCGGTGGCCGTGCTGCTGAGCACCCGGGTGCCGGTGCGATACCTGCTGGCGCGGCTGGCCGTCGAGCTGCCGTTCGTGCTGTTCGCGCTGCTGCTGCCGTTCGTCGCCGTCGGCCCACAGGTGTCGCTGGGGCCGATCACGGTGTCGCGCACCGGCATCGACGCGGCCGTTGCGCTGCTGCTCAAGGGCACCTGCGGTGTGGTGGCGGCCGTGGCGTTCGCCGTCACGACGCGCCCGCGCGACCTCGTGCGGGCTCTTCAGCACCTGCGGGTACCCGACACCCTGGTCACCATCGCCGGGTTCATGGTGCGCTACGTCGACGTGGTGGGCGACCAGCTGCGGCGGATGCGGGTCGCCCGCGACTCCCGCGGCTTCACCGCCCGCTCGGTGCGGGCCTGGCCGGCCCTGGCGGCGAGCACCGGCGCCCTGTTCATCCGCAGCTACGAGCGCGGCGAGCGGGTGCACCTGGCGATGGTCAGCCGCGGCTGGTCGGGGCGAATGCCGGTCACCGCACCGCTGGCCGCGTCGCCGGCCCAGTGGGCGCTCGCGCTGGCGCCGGCGGCAGCGGCCGCCGCGATGGCGATGGGGGTGCGGGTCGGATGAGCGTCCCCGTCCTCGACCTGAGCGGCGTCGCCTACGCCTACCCCGGTGGGCACCAGGCCCTCTTCGGCGTCGACCTGCACGTGCACCCGGGGGAGCGGGTGGCCCTGCTCGGCCCGAACGGCGCCGGCAAGACCACGCTGGTGCTGCATCTCAACGGCATCCTCACCCCGGGCGCCGGCACCGTGACCGTGTCGGGGCTGCCGGTCACCGACTCGAACCTGCTCGAGGTGCGGCGCCGGGTCGGCATCGTCTTCCAGGACCCCGACGACCAGCTCTTCATGCCCACGGTCCGCGACGACGTGGCCTTCGGCCCCGCCAACCTCGGCCTGCGCGGCGCCGAGCTCGAGGCGCGGGTGGTCGAGGCGCTCGACCTCGTCGGCGTCGGCGACCTCGCCGACCGGGCACCGCACCACCTCTCCTTCGGCCAGCGCCGCCGGGTCTCGATCGCCACCGTGCTGGCCATGCGTCCGCAGATCCTGGTGCTCGACGAGCCGTCGTCGAACCTCGACCCGGCGTCGCGACGCGAGCTCGCCGGCATCCTGCGCTCGCTCGACGTCACCGTGCTGATGGTCACCCACGACCTGCCCTACGCCGTCGAGCTGTGCGAGCGGGCGGTGGTGCTCTCGCAGGGGTCGGTGGTCGCCGACGGGCCGACCCGCGCGGTGCTGTCGGACGCGACCTTGATGGCGCGCCACCGCCTGGAGCTGCCCGTCGGGTTCTCGATCTAGGGTGGTGCCCATGCCAGCAACCGTGTTCGACCCGCCCGAGCGATTCGTCGCCGGCACCGTCGGGCCACCCGGCGGCCGCACCTTCTTCCTCCAGGCGAGCGGCGACGGGCGGCTCGTGTCGGTCTCGCTCGAGAAGGTCCAGGTCAGCGTGCTCGCCGACCGGGTCAACGAGCTGCTCGACGCGCACGCCGAGGGCACCGCCACCGAGCCGCTCGGGGGCGGCGACACCGACCCCCTCGCCGCGCCCATCGAGGACGAGTTCCGCGTCGACACCCTGGCCCTGGCCTGGGACCCGGTCCGCAACGTGCTGGTCATCGAGTGCCACGACAGCGACCCCGAAGAGGTCGAGGAGGCCGACGACGACACCGTGCAGACGCTGCGGGTCGTGCTCAGCCCCGCGGCGGCCCGGGCCTTCGCCCGCCGGTGCGGCGCGGTCGTCTCCGCCGGCCGCCCCTCGTGCCCGTTCTGCGGCCAGCCGCTGGACCCCACCGGCCACATCTGCCCCCGTGCCAACGGGTACCGGCGCTGACGTCGTCGACCTCCTGACGAGCGGGGTGCTCACCCCGGTCGGCCGGATCGTCGACTCCTCCAACGGTGCCCTGCTGTGCTCGGTCGAGGCGCCGGGCCAGGACGCCGGCGCCGAGCCGGTGCTCGTCATCCACAAGCCGGAGGCCAGTGAGCGCCCGCTGTGGGACTACCCCGACGGCACCCTCGTCGCGCGCGAGCGGGCCGCCTACCTGGTCAGCGCGGCCGGTGGCTTCGACGTGGTGCCGCCCACCGTGCTGCGCAACGGGCCGCTCGGCCCGGGCTCGGTGCAGCTGTGGGTGGGGCCGGTCGACGGCGAGCCCGACCCGCTGGTCGAGGTGACCCCGGCGAGCCGGGTGCCCGACGGCTGGGTCGTGGTGCTCGAGGGCGAGTCACCCGGCGGGCGGCCCGTGGTCGTGTCGCACAGCCCCGAGCCGGCCCTGCGCACGGTGGCGGTGTTCGACGCCGTGCTGAACAACTCCGACCGCAAGGGCAGCCACCTGCTGCGCGACGGCGAGGTCGTGCGCGGCTGCGACCACGGGGTGAGCCTGAGCGTTGAGCCCAAGCTGCGCACGGTGCTGTGGGGGTGGGCCGGCGAGCCCCTCCCCGACGCCGACCTGGGCCGGCTCGAGACACTGCTCGACGCCCTCGATCGCGGGCTGGCCGACGAGCTGGCGACCCTGCTGACCCGCGCCGAGGTGCAGGCGCTGCAGCAGCGCACCGAGGCACTGCGGCGCACCCGGCGACACCCCGCCCCGCGACCCGGCTGGCCGGCGATCCCGTGGCCGGCGCTGTAGCCGGCGCCCCGTAGTCTTGCCCGGTGAAGTCGTGGCCCGCCCCTTTCGTCCCCGCCGTGCCCGGCCACGGTGACCCGCTCTCGCTGTTCGACACCCGCACCCGCTCCGTGCGGCCGGTCGGCGCCGGCCCGGTGGCCCGGCTCTACGTCTGCGGCATCACGCCCTACGACGCCACCCACCTGGGACACGCGGCCACCTACGTCACCTTCGACCTCGTCGGCCGCGCGCTGCGCGACGCCGGCCACGAGGTGCACTACGTGCAGAACGTCACCGACGTCGACGACCCGCTGCTCGAGCGGGCCGCCCGCGACGGCCGCGACTGGCGCGAGCTGGCCACTGCCGAGATCGACCTCTTCCGCGAGGACATGACGGCGCTGGCCGTCGTCCCCCCCGACGCCCTCGTGGGCGTGGTCGAGTCGATGCCCGAGATCACCCGCGAGGTGCGCACCCTGCTCGCCGAGGGCACGGCCTACCGCCTGCCCGTGCCCGGCGGCGAGGCCGCCGGCGACGACGTCTACCTCGACCTCGCCCAGACGCACAGCTTCGGCTCGGTGTCCGGGTGGACGCGCGAGCAGATGGCGGCGGTCTTCGCCGACCGTGGCGGTGACCCCGACCGGGTGGGCAAGCGCGACCCGTTCGACCCGCTGCTGTGGCGCGCGGCCCGCGACGGCGAGCCCTGCTGGGACGACGAGGTGCTCGGCGCCGGCCGGCCGGGCTGGCACATCGAGTGCACGGCCATCTCGCTGGACCGGCTGGGTCACCCGCTCGACATCCAGGGCGGCGGCACCGACCTGGTCTTCCCGCACCACGAGATGAGCGCCGCGCAGTCGGCAGCGCTGACGCACGACGACACCTTCGCCCGGCACTACGTGCACCAGGCCATGGTCGGCTTCGAGGGCGAGAAGATGAGCAAGTCGCGCGGCAACCTCGTGCTCGTGTCGAGGCTGCGGGCCGACGGCGTCGACCCGATGGCCATCCGGCTGGTGCTGCTCGACCAGCACTACCGAACCGACTGGGAGTACACCCCCGACCTGCTCACCGGTGCGCAGGCCCGGCTGGCCCGGTGGCGCGAGGCCCTGTCGGTCAACCGGGGCGCCGACGCCACCGGCACCATCGCCTCGGTGCGTTCGGCGATCGCCGCCGACCTCGACACCGGGGGCGCGCTGGCGGCCGTCGACGCGTGGGCCGAGCGCACCCTGGCCGGCCACTGGGACGACGCCGTGGCGCCCGGGCTGGTGGCGCGCACCGTGGATGCCGTGCTCGGCGTCCGGCTCTGAGCGGCGCCCGCGGGCACGCGCTGCCGGCTCCCTGAGAGAGTGCTGAGCGACCCACCGCAGCCAGGTCCTGATTCGGCAGCAGAGGACCGCGGGGGCGCGCTACGGTGTTCCTACTTGCACCGGAACTCCCGTACCCCCCTGCAGCGGAAGCTCCGGCCAGGTAACCGAAGGCCCACGAAAGCCCGGCGAGACACCGGATTTCGTGGCCTTCGTGTTTTCCCGGCCGCACTGCCTCGGGCCGTCGCCGGGCCCGGGCGGCTCAGCCCTCGTCGGTGCTGCGACGCCGCAGGTAGCGCTCGAACTCCTTGGCGATCGCGTCGCCGCTCGCCTCCGGCAGGTCGGCGGTGTCCTGGGCCTCCTCCAGGCTCTCGACGTACTCGGCGACCTCGGTGTCGGAGGCGGCCAGCTCGTTGATGCCGCGCTCCCAGGCGTGCGAGTCCTCGTCGAGCTCGCCGTGCTCGATCGGGCCGTCGAGGAGGTCCTCGAGCCGGCTGACGAGGGCGAGGGTGGCCTTGGGCGACGGGCTGTGACCCGCGTAGTGCGGCACCGCCGCCCAGCAGGAGACCGACGGCACGCCGACCTGGGTTGCGGCATCCGCCAGCACGCCGACGATGCCGGTGGGACCCTCGTAGCTGCTCATGTCGAGGTCATGGCGGTGCCGGGTGTCCTCGCTGTCGGAGGTCGCGGACACCGGGATGGGGCGCGAGTGGGCGACGTCGGCCATGAGGGCCCCGAGGGTGACCACCATCGACACGTCGGCGGCCTGGGCCAGCTCCATCAGCTCGATCGCGAAGGCCCGCCACCGGAACGACGGCTCCACCCCCTGCACCAGCACGACGTCGCGGCCCAGCGAGGTGTTCGTGGCCACCAGCACGCGGGTGGTGCGCCAGCTGATCCGGCGCCGGCCGTTCTCCAGGAGCACCCTGGGCCGGTTGACCTGGAAGTCGTAGTAGTCCTCGGGGTCGAGTGCGGCCACGACGTCGGCGTCCCAGATCTCGGCGAGGTGCTCGATGACCGCGCTCGCGGCCTCGCCGGCGTCGTTCCACCCCTCGAAGGCGGCGATCATGACCGCGTCCTTCAGCTCGGGCAGGTCTTCGAGCTCGATCACTGCGGTCCTCCTGTCGTCAGGTATCCACCCTACGGCTCACTAGGCTTGCGACCCATGAGCCTTCCCGCGGCCGTGCTCTGGGACATGGACGGCACCCTGGTCGACACCGAGCCCTACTGGATCGCCGCCGAGCACGCGATCGTCGCCGAGCACGGCGGCACCTGGAGCGACGAGTTCGCGCACCAGCTCGTCGGCAACGACCTGATGGTGTCGGCCGCCTTCATCCGCGAGCACTCGCCGATCTCGTGGTCGCCCGAGCGGATCGTCGACGAGCTGCTCGAGCGGGTGGTCGCGCAGGTGCGTGAGCACGTGCCGTGGCGGCCCGGCGCCCGCGAGCTGCTCGAGGCGTTGCGGGCACAGGGGGTGCCCAGCGCGCTGGTCACCATGTCATGGCGCTCCCTGGCGGATGCCGTGGTCAGCGCCCTGCCCGAGGGGGCCTTCGCCGCGGTGGTGACCGGCGACGAGGTCTCGCACGGCAAGCCGCACCCCGAGCCCTACCGGGCCGCCGCCCGGCTGCTCGGCGTGGCGCCCGGCGACTGCGTCGCCATCGAGGACTCGCCCACCGGGGTGCGCTCGGCCGTGGCGGCCGGGGTGCCGACCGTGGCGGTGCCGCACGTGGTGGCGGTGCCGCGCACGCCCGGGGCGGTGCACGTCGACGGCCTGGCCGGCATCACTCCCCAAGGGCTCGCCGAGCTGGCCGCCTCCGTCTCACTCCTCGACGGGGTCGAGGGCGCCTGAGCGCGCCGGGTCGAGCGCGATCTCGCCGGCGCCCTCCGGCAGCGGGGGTGGGGTGCCGCCCCAGGCGGGGCACAGGTCTCGGAAGTCGCACCAGTCGCACAGCCGCGAAGTGCGCGGGCGCCAGTCGCCGGTCTGCGCCGCGCGCACCACGGCATCCCAGATGGCCTTGACGTTGCGCTCGATGGCGAGCAGGTCGCGCTCGTCGGGTGCGTAGCGCACCACCTCGCCGTTGCCGAGGTAGACCAGCTGCAGCTGGCGCGGGACGGCGCCGTGCGTGCGCCACAGCACCAACGCGTAGAACTTCATCTGGAACAGCGCCTTGGCCTCGAACAGCTCGCTGGGGGAGCGGCCGGTCTTGTAGTCGACCACCCGCATCGCGCCGTCGGGGGCGACGTCGAGCCGGTCGACGTAGCCACGCAGGGTGAGGCCCTCGACCTCGGTCTCGACGTAGAGCTCGCGGGCGGCCGGCTCGAGCCGGGTGGGGTCCTCGAGCTCGAACCACTGCTCGACCAGGGTCTGCGCCGCGGCGAACCAGCTCTCGGTGGTGAGCAGCTCGTCGTCGTCGATCATCGCCTTCAGCTCGGGCCGCTCCTCGACCAGCGCCGACCACCGCGGCTCGAGGAGCGCCACCGCGGCCTCCGGCGTGCGCTGGCCGGCCGGGAGGTCGAACAGGTGCTCGAGCACGGCGTGCACCAGGGTGCCCCGCGCGGCGGCGGGAGACGGCGGGCCCTCGAGCCTGTCGATGGTGCGGAACCGGAACAGCAGCGGGCACTGCTTGAAGTCCGCGGCGCGGCTCGGGGACAGGGCGGGGGTCATGGGGCCAAGGTATGCCGGGTCACCGACACGCCGTCGCCGCCACCCCGCGGTCAGTGACCCTGGTCTCCCGCGAGGGCCCGGTGTCGGCCACGGTGACAGCATGAGGGCGTGAGGTCGTTGCGGGAGCGTGCCCCGCTGGTGCTGTTCGTCGCCTCACTGGTCCTGCTGGCAACCGGTGGCGCGGCCTGGGTCCTCGACACACGGGCACTGGCGGAGGCCTTGTGGGTCGTCGGCACCGTGCTCGGGCTGGGCGTCTCGCTGGTGTGGACGGTGTCCGCCGTACGGCGTCGCCAACCCTCCGTCGACGTGATCGCCGTGCTCGCCCTCGGCGGCGCCCTGGCCGTGGGCGAGCCCTTCGCCGGGGCGATGATCACCCTGATGCTCACCTCCGGTCAGGTGCTCGAGGCGCGCGCTGCGGCACGGGCCCGGCGCGAGCTGGGTCTCCTGGTCGAACGCGCGCCACGCACCGCCCGCCGCCGAATCGCCGACGGCCTCGAGGACGTACCGGTCGACCAGGTGCAGCGTGGGGACGCGCTCGTCGTGGGCACGGGGGAGGTCGTTCCCGTCGACGGACGGCTGGTCGGCCCGGGGGTGTTCGACGAGTCGGCCCTCACCGGCGAGGCCATGCCCGTCGAGCGGCCGACCGGCGACGAGGTGCGCAGTGGCGTCGTCAACTCGGGTAGCCCCGTCGAGCTGCTCGCGACCTCGGTCGCCGCCGAGTCGACATATGCCGGTGTGGTCCGCCTGGTCGAGCAGGCGCAGGCCTCCTCGGCGCCGTTCGTGCGAACGGCCGACCGCTTCGCCGTGCTGTTCGTCCCGGTCACCCTGGTCCTGGCCGGGGCCGCCTGGCTCCTGTCGGGGGACCCGGTGCGCGCGGTGGCCGTGCTCGTCGTGGCGACGCCGTGCCCGTTGCTGCTGGCCGCCCCCATCGCGATCATGTCCGGGCTCTCCCGGGCCGCGCGCCGGGGCGTGGTGATCAAGGGCGGGGGCGCCCTCGAGCGGCTCGCGGCCGGCCGGGTGGTGCTCTTCGACAAGACCGGCACCCTCACCCAGGGACACCCCACGGTGACCGGCGTGGTCACTGCCGGTGAGGGAGTCGACGCCGACACGCTGCTGCGCCTGGCCGCCTCGCTGGACCAGCTGTCCGCCCACGTCCTGGCCGACTCCATCGTCGCGGCAGCCGCCCGCCGCGGCCTGACCCTCACATTGCCCACCGACGTCGTCGAGGTGCACGGCTACGGCGTGCGCGGGACGGTCGACGGGCACGAGGTGCGGCTGGGGAAGTCCTCGTGGATCGTCACCGACAGCACCCCCGCCTGGGTGCGCCAGGTGCGGCGGCGCGCCGACCTCGAGGGGGCGATCACCGTCTTCGCCGCGCTGGACGGCGCGCCCGCCGGCGCGATGCTCCTCGAGGACCCGATCCGGCCCGACGCCCCGCGGATGGTGCGCGCGCTGCGGAGCGCGGGGGTGCACCGTGTGGTCCTCGTGACCGGCGACCGCGCGGACGTCGCGGGCACGGTGGGCCGGATCGTGGGCGTCGACGACGTGCTCGCCGACTGCGACCCGGGCGACAAGCTCGCGGCCATCCAGCGCGAGTCGGCCGCGTCGGCCACGATCATGGTCGGGGACGGCATCAACGACGCGCCGGCCCTGGCCGCCGCCGGTGTCGGCGTCGCCCTGGCCGCCAGGGGTGCGACGGCATCCTCCGAGGCGGCCGACGTCGTGCTCACCGTCGACCGGGTCGACGCCCTCGCCGACGCGATCCTCATCGCCCGCCGGTCGCGGTCGATCGCCGTGCAGGCCGTCGCGGTCGGGATGGGGCTGTCACTGCTCGCCATGGTCGCGGCGGCGGCAGGCCTGCTTCCCCCGGCGGCGGGCGCGGTGCTCCAGGAGGGCATCGACGTGCTGGCCATCGGCATCGCGCTGCGCGCCGTGCTCCCCGGGCGGGTGCACACCGTCGCGATGCCGCCCGAGGACGTCGCCCTCGCCACCCAGCTGCGTGAGCGCCACGACGCCGTGCTGCCGGAGGTCGAGCAGATCCGGGCCGTCGCCGACGGGCTGTCCTCCGACGCGGCCGACCTCGCGCCCGCCCACCAGCTCCTGGACCGTCTCGAGACCACCCTCGTGCCGCACGAGCGCGAGGACGAGCGGCTGCTGGTGCCCCTGGTGTCGCGCGCGCTCGGCGGCACCGACTCCACCGCTGCGCTCAGCCGCACACACGCCGAGATCGAGTACCAGGTCGGCCGCCTGCGCCGGCTGCTCGGGAACGTCGACCCGGATGCCGTGGACGAGGAGGACGTGGTCGAGCTGCGCCGGTTGCTGTACGGCCTGTACGCGGTGCTGCGCCTGCACAACGCGCAGGAGGAGGAGGGCGCCTTCGCCCTGGTGCCGGGTCAGTCCTCGGGCTGGTAGCCCAGGTTCGGGCCCAGCCACCGCTCGGCGGTGCGCAGGTCCCAGCCCTTGCGCTCCGCATACGACTCGACCTGGTCGCGGCCGAGCCGGCCGACGACGAAGTACTGGCTCTCGGGGTGCGCGAAGTACCAGCCGGACACCGACGCCCCCGGCCACATCGCCATCGACTCGGTGAGCGTGATGCCGGTGCGCTCCTCGCCGCCGAGGAGCGCCATCAGCGTCTCCTTCTCGGTGTGCTCGGGGCAGGCCGGGTAGCCGGGGGCGGGCCGGATGCCGCGGTACCGCTCGCGGATGAGGTCCCCCATGTCGAGGTGCTCGTCGGGGGCGTAGCCCCACAGCTCGCGGCGCACCTTCTCGTGCAGGCGCTCGGCGAACGCCTCGGCGAGCCGGTCGGCCAGGGACTCGAGCAGGATCGCGGAGTAGTCGTCGTGGTCTGCCTTGAACGCGTCGAGCCGGTCCCCGAGACCCAGGCCCGCGGTGACCGAGAAGGCGCCCACGTGGTCGGCGATGCCGGTCTCCTTGGGCGCGACGAAGTCGGACAGGCACTTGTTGGTGACCCCGTCGCGGTGCTGGCCCTGCTGGCGCAGCCCGTGCAGGGTGGTGAGCACCGTGGTGCGGGCCTCGTCGGCGTAGACCTCGATGTCGTCGCCGATGCCGTTGGCCGGGAAGATGCCGACCACTCCGCGCGCGGTGAGCCAGTGCTCGCGCTCCATCCGGTCGAGCATCGCCTGCGCGTCGTCGAACAGGCTGCGCGCCTGCTCGGCCGTGGCGGCGTTGTTGAGCACGTCGGGGTAGCGGCCCTTGATCTCCCACGCGAGGAAGAACGGTGTCCAGTCGATGTAGCGGCGCAGGTCGGCGACGGGGAAGTCGTCCCAGGCCCGGGTGAACTGGGTCGCGGCCCGGTGCCAGTGCGCGTCGGGCGGCCCGGACCACCGGTCGCGGCTCTGCTGCTCGAGCAGGTGCGGCCGCTTGGGACGGTACGACGCCCAGTCGAGCACCGGCTTGTTGGCGATCGCGTCGGCATGGCTGGCGAGCGGCCGCTCGCCGGTCTTGGCGGCGTGCCGCACCCGGATCGCGTCGTAGTCCTGGGTCACCCCGTCGAGGAAGGCCTCGCGCTGCGCGTCGGAGAGCAGCTGGCTGACCACCGGCACCGAGCGCGAGGCGTCCTTCACCCACACGACCGGCCCGGAGTACTGGCGGTCGACCTTCACGGCGGTGTGGGCCCGCGACGTGGTGGCCCCGCCCAGCAGCAGCGGGATGTCGAAGCCCTGGCGCTCCATCTCGCTCGCCACCCGCACCATCTCGTCGAGGCTGGGCGTGATCAGGCCGGACAGGCCGATGATGTCGGCGCCGACCTCCTTGGCGGTGTCGAGGATCTTCTGGGTGGGCACCATGACCCCGAGGTCGACGACGTCGTAGTTGTTGCACTGCAGCACCACGCCGACGATGTTCTTGCCGATGTCGTGCACGTCGCCCTTGACCGTGGCGGTGACGACCAGGCCCTTGCTGCGCTTCTTGGCGGCCTCGTCCTTCTCCGCCTCGATGAACGGGATCAGGTGTGCCACAGCTTTCTTCATCACCCGTGCCGACTTCACCACCTGCGGCAGGAACATCTTGCCGTCGCCGAACAGGTCGCCGACGACGTTCATGCCGTCCATCAGCGGGCCCTCGATGACCTCGAGCGGGCGGCCCCCGGCCGCGGCGATCTCCAGCCGCAGCTCCTCGGTGTCCTCGACGACGAAGGCGTCGATGCCCTTGACCAGGGCGTGGGTGATGCGCTCGCCCACGGGCAGCGAGCGCCACTCCTCGGCCGCCACGTCGGCGACCTCACCGGTGCCCCGGTACTCCTCGGCGATCGTCAGCAGCCGGTCGGCTGCATCGGGCCGGCGGTTGAGCACGACGTCCTCGATGGCGTCGCGCAGCCTCGGGTCGACGGTGTCGTACGGCTGCAGCGCACCGGCGTTGACGATGCCCATGTCCATGCCGGCCTTGATGGCGTGGTAGAGGAACACCGCGTGGATCGCCTCGCGCACAGCGGTGTTGCCGCGGAAGCTGAACGAGACGTTCGAGACGCCACCGGAGACCAGGGCGTGCGGCAGGTTCTCCTTGATCCAGCGGGTCGCCTCGATGAAGTCGCTGCCGTAGGCCGCGTGTTCCTCGATGCCGGTGGCCACCGCGAAGATGTTGGGGTCGATGATGACGTCCTGCGCCGGGAAGCCGACCGAGTCGACGAGCAGCGAGTAGGCCCTCCCGCAGATCTCGCGGCGCCGCTCGAGGTCGTCGGCCTGGCCGTCCTCGTCGAACGCCATGACCACCACGGCGGCGCCGTACTTGCGGGCCAGCCGGGCGTGGTCGAGGAAGGCCGCCTCGCCCTCCTTCATCGAGATCGAGTTGATGATCGGCTTGCCCTGGGTGACCTTGAGCCCGGCCTCGATGACCTCCCACTTGCTCGAGTCGATCATCAGCGGCACCCGGCAGATGTCGGGCTCGGAGGCGACCAGCTTGAGGAAGCGGTCCATCGCCGCGACTCCGTCGATCATCCCCTCGTCCATGTTGACGTCGATGACCTGCGCCCCGGCCTCCACCTGCTGGCGGGCGACGCTCAGGGCGGTGCCGTAGTCGTCCTCCTTGATGAGGCGCCGGAAGCGGGCCGACCCGGTGATGTTGGTGCGCTCGCCGACGTTGACGAACAGGCTGTCCTCGTCGACGACGCAGGGCTCGAGGCCGGACAGCCGCAGCGCCGGCGGCACGATGGCCGGGGTGCGGGGCGCCCCCCGCGTCGACGCCTGCGCGATGGCGGCGATGTGCGGCGGCGTGGTGCCGCAGCACCCCCCGACGATGTTGACCAGCCCGGCCGTGGCGAACTCGCCGATGACGCGCGCCATCGCCTCCGGCGTCTCGTCGTACTCGCCGAACGCGTTCGGGAGGCCGGCGTTGGGGTGGGCGGAGACGAAGCAGTCGGCGATGCGCGCGAGCTCGGCGACGTACGGGCGCAGGTCCTCGGCGCCGAGCGCGCAGTTCAGGCCGACGGCCAGCGGGCGGGCGTGGCGCACCGAGTACCAGAACGCCTCGGTGACCTGCCCCGACAGCGTGCGCCCGGAGGCGTCGGTGATCGTGCCCGAGATCATCACCGGCCAGCGCCGGTCGTGCTCCTCGAAGAGCGTCTCCAGGGCGAAGATCGCCGCCTTGGCGTTGAGCGTGTCGAAGATCGTCTCGACGAGCAGCACGTCGGCGCCGCCGTCGACGAGCCCACGGGCCTGCTCGAGGTAGGCCTCGACCAGCTCGTCGTAGGTGACGTTGCGGGCCCCGGGGTCGTTGACGTCGGGCGAGATGGATGCCGTGCGGTTCGTCGGGCCGAGCGTGCCGAGCACCCAGCGCGGCCGGTCGGGGGTGCGCTCGGTCATGGCGTCGGCCTCGGCGCGCGCCAGCGACGCGGCGGCGAGGTTCATCTCGTAGGCGAGGTCCTGCATCCCGTAGTCGGCCAGCGAGATGCGCTGGGCGTTGAAGGTGTTGGTCTCGAGCAGGTCGGCGCCCGCCTCGAGGTACTCGCGGTGCACCTCGCGGACGATCTCGGGCCGGCTCAGCGACAGCAGGTCGTTGTTGCCCTGCTGGTCGCTGCCGTGGTCGGCGAACCGCTCGCCGCGGTAGTCGGCCTCGGACAGGCCGTACGCCTGGATCATCGTCCCCATCGCGCCGTCGAGCACGAGCACCCGCTCGTGCAGTGCGGCGGTGAGGTCGGCGGTGGCGTCGGGGCGGTGCTGCTGGGTCACGTGGGGTCGCTTCAGGGTCGGCAGCATTGGACGAAGGATCAGTATGCCGGGTTCCTCACGTAGGGTCCGTGGCATGTCCGACGAGCTCCCCCCCGCCGGGGCGCTGCGGCTCGCCCGGGTGGCCGGCGTGCCGGTCTACCTCGACCGCACCTGGCTGCTGCTCGGCGCGTTCGTCGCCTGGACCGGGTGGCAGAACGCCCGCGACCTCGGCACCGCAGGCGCGGCCGCCTCCGCCGTGGTCATGGTGGTCGGCATCCTCGTCGCGGTGCTCGGGCACGAGGTGGCACACGCCCTCGCCGCCCGGCTGCTCGGCTTCCGGGTGCACCGCATCGTCGCGACGCTGTGGGGCGGCCACACGGCCTACGACGCCACCGGGTCCACCCCGGTGCGCACCGCGGTGATCGCCGGGGCCGGCCCCCTGGCGAACCTCGCGCTCGCCGGTGTCGGCAGCGCCATGGTCGGCATCCTGCCGTGGCCGGCCTCCCGCTTCGCCTGGCTGTTCATGTTCCTCAACCTGCTGCTGGCCGGGTTCAACCTGCTGCCGGGCCTGCCGCTCGACGGCGGCCAGCTCGTGCAGTCGCTGGTCTGGGGGGTCACCGGGCGCCGCGACCTCGGGCTCGTGGTCGCCGGCTGGTGCGGTCGCCTGCTCGCCGCGGGCGTGGTGCTCTGGTACGTCGTGCGGCCGCTGGCGCAGGGCACCTCCGACCTGTTCGGCATCGGCCTGGGGCTCGTGATGGCCTGGATCCTCTGGTCAGGGGCCACGGCGGCGCTGCGGCGCGCCCCGCTCGAGCGGCTGCTGCGGCGGGTGCGCCCCGAGCAGGTCCTCGACCCGGTGGTGCTGGTGCCGGCCGGCACGCCCCTCGGCGAGCTGGTCGGGGTCGGCCGCCGCGTCGTGGCGCTCGACGAGCACGGCCGGCCCACCCTGCTGCTGCCCGCCCCCTCGCCGACGGTGCCCGACATCGCCACGCTGGCGCCGACCACGCCGCTGTCCTCCGTGCTCGTGCGGCTGCCCGACGGGTGCGTCGTCGAGCTCGCCCCTGGCGACGACGCGGAGCCGGTGCTGCGGGCGATGGCGATCACCGGGTCGTCCGTGGTGGTCGTCACCGCGGCCGGGTCGGTGCGCGGTGTGGTCACCTCCGAGCGACTCAATGCGGTGGCCGAGAACGTGCTCGGCCGCAACTAGACTGCGGCCACATGACACCCCCCACGGGCGCCGAGCTGCGGCGCGGCCGGTTCTCCGCGGGCGAGCGCATCCAGCTGACCGACCCCAAGGGCCGGATGCACACGATCGCGCTGAGCCCCGGGAAGCAGTTCCACACGCACCGCGGTCACCTCGAGCACGACACCCTGATCGGGATGCCGGACGGCTCCACGGTCACCAACACCGCGGGTGTCGAGTACCTCGCCCTGCGGCCGCTGCTGTCCGACTACGTGATGTCGATGCCGCGCGGCGCCGCCGTCGTCTACCCCAAGGACGCCGGCCAGATCGTGATGATGGCCGACATCTTCCCCGGGGCGGTGGTCGTCGAGGCCGGCGTGGGCTCGGGCGCGCTGTCGATGTCGCTGCTGCGGGCCGTGGGGGAGTCGGGGCGGGTGCACTCCTTCGAGCGGCGCGAGGACTTCGCCGAGATCGCGAAGGCCAATGCGCGCGACTACTTCGGCACCGACCACCCCGCATGGACCGTCACCGTGGGCGACCTCGTCGAGGTGCTCCCCGGCACCGTCGACGACGGCACCGTCGACCGGGTCGTGCTCGACATGCTGGCGCCCTGGGAGTGCCTCGAGGTCGTCGCCGACGCGCTCGCGCCAGGCGGCGTGCTGATCTGCTACGTCGCCACGGCCACCCAGCTGTCGAAGGTCGCCGAGGCGATGCGCGACAGCGACTGCTTCACCGAGCCGCAGGCCTGGGAGTCGCTGGTGCGCGGCTGGCACCTCGAGGGGCTGGCCGTGCGTCCCCAGCACCGCATGCACGGACACACCGGCTTCCTCATCACCACCCGGCGCCTCGCGCCGGGGGTCACCCCGCCGCTGCGCAAGCGCCGCCCCGGCCGCGGCTACGTCACCGGCGAGGATGCCGTGGAGCAGGACTGGACCCCCGAGGCCGTCGGCGAGCGGGTGCCGTCGGCCAAGCGGGTTCGACGGACCGTGCGTTCGGTGACCGATACCTCCGCTCAGACCTGACCTGCGCGGGTTATCGTCGAGCATGAGCACCGACGAGCCCAGGGCCGAGCAGCCCGGCACCCGCGAGCGCCTCGAGGCCGAGCGGGAGTCGCTCGAGGCCGAGATCACGGCGTTGCGGGCCCGCGGCTCGGCCACGCCGGCCCAGCTGCGCGCCCTCGAGCGCGACCTCACCGGCCTGCGCTCCCAGCTGTCCACCGTGTCCGCCCAGAACGAGCGCCTGGTGCGCACCCTGCGTGACGCCCGTGAGCAGATCGTCACGCTGAAGTCCGAGGTCGACCGGCTGGCCCAGCCGCCGGCGGCCTACGGCATCGTCATCGAGGGCTTCGACGACGGCACCGCCGACATCCTCACCAGCGGGCGCAAGATGCACGTGGCCGTGAGCCCCTCCCTCGACGAGGGCCAGCTCGTGCCCGGTCGCGAGGTCATGCTCAACGAGGCGATGAACATCGTCGCCGCCCACGGCTACGAGACCACCGGCGAGGTCGTGCTCTGCAAGGAGATCCTCGACGACGGCCGGGTGCTGGTGGTCGCCCAGGCCGACGAGGAGCGGGTCTGCCGGGTCGCCGCGTCCCTAGAGGGCCAGACCATCCGGGCCGGCGACGCGCTGCTGCTCGAGTCGCGCTCCGGCTTCGTCTTCGAGCGCATCCCCAAGGCCGAGGTCGCCGACCTCGTGCTCGAGGAGGTGCCCGACATCGACTACACCGACATCGGCGGCCTCACCGGGCAGATCGAGGCCATCCGCGACGCCGTCGAGCTGCCCTACCTGCACCCCGACCTCTACATCGAGCACCAGCTCAAGCCGCCCAAGGGCGTGCTGCTCTACGGGCCGCCCGGCTGCGGCAAGACGATGATCGCCAAGGCGGTGGCGGCATCCCTGGCCCGCAAGGTCGCCGACAAGGAGGGCCGCGAGCCGGGCAAGTCCTACTTCCTCAACATCAAGGGCCCCGAGCTGCTCAACAAGTACGTCGGCGAGACCGAGCGGCACATCCGGCTCATCTTCCAGCGGGCCCGTGAGAAGTCCAACGAGGGCTACCCGGTCGTCGTCTTCTTCGACGAGATGGAGTCGCTGTTCCGCACCCGTGGTTCGGGCGTGTCCTCCGACGTCGAGACCACGATCGTGCCGCAGCTGCTCGCCGAGATCGACGGCGTCGAGGGGCTCGAGAACGTCATCGTGATCGGCGCCTCCAACCGCGAGGACATGATCGACCCCGCGATCCTGCGCCCCGGCCGACTCGACGTGAAGATCAAGATCGAGCGCCCCGACGCCGAGGCCGCCCGCGACATCTTCGGCAAGTACCTCATCGCCGGGCTGCCGCTGCACCCCGACGACGTCGCCCAGAACGGCGGCTCCGAGGAGGCGACGCTCCAGGCGATGATCGACGCGGTGGTGCTGCGGATGTACACCGAGGAGGAGGAGAACCGCTTCCTCGAGGTCACCTACGCCGGTGGCGACAAGGAGATCCTGTACTTCAAGGACTTCAACTCCGGCGCGATGATCCAGAACATCGTCGACCGCTCCAAGAAGATGGCGATCAAGGACTTCCTCGACACCGGCCAGCGCGGCCTGCGGGTCGAGCACCTGCTGCAGTCGTGCACCGACGAGTTCCGCGAGAACGAGGACCTGCCCAACACGACCAACCCCGACGACTGGGCGCGCATCTCCGGCAAGAAGGGGGAGCGGATCGTCTACATCCGCACCCTCATCAAGACCAAGGAGGGCACCGAGCCCGGCAAGTCGATCAACACCGTCGCCAACACCGGCCAGTACCTCTGAGCCCACCGCTGCACTCGCTCGAGCTGCTCCCGGATGCCGTGGGGGCGGCGGTGGTGCGCGCCTCGTGGGTGGCGCTGCGCGAGGCGGGGCTGCCCTCGCAGCTCGACCACCGCGGCGCGAGCAACGCGGTGCACCTCACCGTGGTGTCGGCGCCGGCCGTCCCGCAGGCGGCGGTGGCGGCGGCCGGGCGGGTGCTCGGCCCGCTGCTGCCGCTGCGGGTGCGGGTGTCGGGCCTGCTGGTGCTCGGTGGGGCCAGGGTCACCCTCGCCCGCGCGGTCGACGTCGACGACCCGGCCGTGGCTGCCGTGCTCCGGGTGCGCGCGCTGGTGCCCGGCCGCCAGCACCCGGGCTGGCTGCCGCACGTGACACTGGCCCGCCGGGTGCCCAGGGAGCGCGTGCAGGAGGCGCTCGACGTGGTCGGCTGGGACGACGAGGTGCTGAGCCTGACCGAGCTGCGGCGCTGGGACCCGGATGCCGCCGCCGTCACCCCCGTTGCGCGAGCGGGTGACCCGCGCGCAGGATGACGGGATGAAGCTCGGACTGCAGGTCTCCTCGTTCAGCTGGCCCGGCGCCCCCGCCTCGACCGGAGCGACCTGGCGGGCGGTGGCCCGTGACGCCGACCAGGCCGGCCTGGCCTCGCTGTGGGTGATGGACCACTTCTTCCAGATCGGTGTCGTCGGGCCGCCCGAGCTCGACATGCTCGAGGGCTACACCACGCTGGCGCACGCCGCAGCGGTGACCGAGCGGATCGAGCTGGGGACCCTGGTGACCGGCGTGACCTACCGGCACCCCGGCATCCTGCTCAAGACCGTCACCACGCTCGACGTGCTCTCCGGCGGGCGCGCCTGGCTGGGCATCGGGGCCGCGTGGAACGAGGCCGAGCACGCCGGCCTGGGGGTGCCCTACCCCTCGACCCGCGACCGGTTCCGGCTGCTCGAGGACACCCTGCAGCTGGCGCACCGGATGTTCGCCGACGACGACAGCCCGTTCGCGGGCGAGGTGGTGCGGGCCGAGCGCCCGATGAACCACCCGCAGCCGGTGCGGCGGCCGCCGATCATGGTCGGCGGCGGGGGAGAGAAGCGCACCCTGCGCCTGGTCGCCCAGTACGCCGACGCGTGCAACCTGTTCGACATGGGGCTCGGGCCGCAGGGCATCCCGCACAAGCTCGACGTGCTGCGCGGGCACTGCGCAGACGTCGGCCGCGACTACGACGAGATCTCGAAGACCTGCCTGTCCCGGCTGGCGCTCGACACCGGCGCCGCCGTGCCCGAGGGGATGCGCACGGAGTCGGTCGACCAGGTAGTCGAGCGCCTGGGCCGCCTCGGCGACGCGGGCATCGACCACGTCATCCTCGGCATGGCCAACGACACCGACCCGGCCGTCTACCCCCTGGTCGCGCAGGTCGTGCGGCAGGTCAGCTGACCAAGCGGGCCACGAGGCGCCAGCCCAGGAGCAGCACCGCGAGCACCGTCGTGGCCACGACGACGAAGGACAGCGCGGTGCCCTCGCCCAGCACGCGCCGCAGCAGCATGCCGAGCACGACGGTGCACACCAGCACGACCGCACCGTAGGCGAGCGAGCGGGGCCCGGTGTCGAGGGTCAGGCCGGCGAGCAGCCAGCCGGCCGCGGTGCCGACGAGGAAGGGGGCCGCGGTGCGCAGGATGCCGGTGACGTCGAGGCCCTCGGCGTGCGACCGCCGCCCGACCGCGGCGAAGAGGATGACGAGCGCGACGTCGAGCACCGCGGGGAGCGCACGGCTCACGAGCGCACCCGGTCGAACAGCGACCGCTGGCGCGGCGGGGCGTGCGTCGGGTCGACGCCGTCGAACAGGCTCGACACCGACTCGCCCTCGTGGATGCGCTTGATCGCCTCGGCGAACAGGCCTGCGACAGAACGTATCTGGAGCTCGGGCCAGCCGGTCGGCGCCGGCACCGTGTCGGTGGTGACCACCTCGCTGACCATCGGGTGGTGGCGCAGGCGCTCGACGGCCCGCCCGGCGAACAGCCCGTGCGTGCACGCCACGGCCGCCTCGGTGACCCCGCGCTCGGCGAGCCGGTCGAGCAGCTCGAGGATCGAGCCCCCCGTGGCGATCTCGTCGTCGAGGATGACGGCCCGCCTGCCCTCGACGTCGCCGACGATCGAGTCGATGACGACCCGGTCGTCGCCGAGCCGACGCTTCGAGCCGGCGGCGACCGGCAGGCCGAGCAGCCGCGAGAACTGGGTGGCGTCCTTGGCGTTGCCGAGGTCGGGGGAGACGACGACGGCGTTGTCGAGGTCCTGCTGCCGGAAGTGGTCGGCGAGCACCCCGAGCGCGGTGAGGTGGTCGACCGGCACCGAGAAGAAGCCGTGCACCTGCGGGGCGTGCAGGTTCATCGTCAGCACCCGGTCGGCGCCGGCGGTCGAGATCAGGTCGGCGACGAGGCGCCCCCCGAGGCTGATGCGGGAGGCGTCCTTCTTGTCGCTGCGCGCGTAGGCGTAGTGGGGGATGACGGCCGTGATCATCGAGGCGGAGGCCCCGCGCGCGGCGTCGATCATCAGGAGCAGCTCCATGAGGGAGTCCTGGGTCGGTGGCACGAGCGGCTGCACGAGGTAGACGTCGCGCTGGCGGCAGTTCGCCAGCAGCTGTGCCTGCAGGCAGTCGTTGCTGAACCGGCTGATCAGCGTCTCGGAGAGGGTCACCCCCAGCTCGTCGCAGATCCGGTGGGCGAGGGCGGTGTGCGCCGACCCGGAGAACACGACGACCTCGCGCATGGTCGCAGCCTAACCGCGCCGGTCGGGCCGCAGCGCGGCGGTCAGCTCGTGGGCGAGCTCCCAGCGGTGCTGGCGCCCCACCGCCGGTGCCGCGCCCGGCATCGACGCGAACCCGTGCGGCACCCTGAGGTAGTTCGTGAGCCGCACCGGCACCCCGGCGTCGCGCAGCGCGGTCGCGTACCGGATGCCGTCGTCGCGCAGCGGGTCGAGGTCGGCGGTCTGCACCAGGGCCGGCGGCAGCCCGTCGAGCCGGCCGAACAGCGGCGAGAGCAGGGGGTCGCGCAGGTCGTGCCCCGGCGGCACGTAGTGGTCGCGGTACGCGTCCATCGAGCTCTTGGTGAGGATCGCGGCGTTGGGGTGCTCGCGCACCGAGGGGGAGGACTGGGTCAGGTCGGTCGCCGGGTAGAGCAGCGCCTGGTGCCGCAGCCGGGTGTCGCCGTGGTCGCGCAGCACCTGGGCGACCACCGCAGCGAGGTTGCCACCGGCGGAGTCGCCGGCCACGGCCATCCGCGCGGTGTCGGCGCGCAGCACGTCGCCGTTGACGCCGACCCAGGTCGTGGCGTCGACACAGTCCTCGACGGCCACCGGGGCCCGGTGCTCCGGCGCCAGCCGGTAGTCGACCGACACCACGACGCAGCCGACGGCAGCGGCGATGAAGGTGCAGATCGGGTCGTGGTCGAGCACGTTGCCGACCACCCAGCCCCCACCGTGGAACCACATGACGACCGGCACGTCGGTGCGCGCGTCGCGCACCGCCCTCGGGCGGTAGATCCGCAGCGGGATCTCGTGCTCGTCGCGGGCCGGTGCGGTGCCGTAGGTGATGCCGACCGCCGGGTCGGTGCCCCCGGTGATCCGGTCGACGACCGGGTTGCGGGGCAGGACACGGGCCCGGGCGCGCTGGATGCCGTCGAAGTCGAGTGTCTCCACGGGCCGTTCGAGCCGGTCACCGACCAGTGAGACCAGCGCCGTCAGGGGAGCCATTCCGCGGTAGCTGCGCACCCGGTCAGTATGGTCGAGACATGACCGTGCGCCGTGTGATGGGGATCGAGACCGAGTACGGCATCGTCGTGCCCGGCAACGCGGCGGCGAACCCGATGGTCGCCTCGGGCGACGTCGTCACGGCCTACGCCGCCTCCCGCGGCATCCGGCCGGCGCGGGCCAGCTGGGACTACGCCGACGAGGCGCCGCTGCGCGACGCCCGCGGGTTCGACATGGGCCGGGGTGCCGCCCACCCGAGCCAGCTCACCGACGTCGAGGACCCCACGCTGGCCAACGTCGTGCTCACCAACGGCGCCCGCCTCTACGTCGACCACGCCCACCCCGAGTACAGCTCGCCCGAGGTCACCACCCCGCGGGCGGCCGTCACCTGGGACCGCGCCGGCGAGCTCGTCATGCGCGAGGCCGTGGCCCGGCTGGCCACGGTGCCGCCGGGAGTCAACCTCTACAAGAACAACACCGACGGCAAGGGCGTCTCCTACGGAACCCACGAGAACTACCTGATGGCGCGCTCCACCCCGTTCGCGAGCATCGTGCGGCACCTCACCCCGTTCTTCGTGGTGCGCCAGGTCATCTGCGGCTCGGGGCGGGTCGGCATCGGCGTCGACTCGCGCACCCCGGGCTACCAGATCGCCCAGCGCAGCGACTTCTTCGAGGTCGAGGTCGGCCTCGAGACCACGCTCAAGCGCCCGCTCATCAACACCCGCGACGAGCCGCACGCCGTCGCGGACCGCTACCGGCGGCTGCACGTCATCCTCGGCGACGCCAACCACTGCGACGTCGCCAACCTGCTCAAGATGGGCACCACCTCGCTGGTGCTGGCGATGATCGAGGCCGACGCCATCCGCGACGACCTCTCCGTGCGCCGGCCGGTGGCGACCCTGCACGAGGTGTCGCACGACACCACCCTGCAGGCCAAGGTCGAGCTGGTCGACGGGCGCCGGATGACCGCCCTGGAGCTGCTCTGGGAGTACCACGACCGCGCCGCCGCGTTCGTCGACCAGCAGTCGGGCGGCGAGCCCGACGCCGACACCGCCGAGGTCATGCACTGGTGGGGCACCGTGCTCGACAAGCTCGGCCGCGACCCGATGGAGGCGCGCCGCGAGGTCGACTGGGTCGCCAAGCTGGCCGTGCTCGAGGGCTACCGCGAGCGGGACTCCCTCGGCTGGGGCGACCCCCGGCTCAAGGCCGTCGACCTGCAGTGGTCCGACGTGCGCGCCGACCGCGGGCTCGCGCACCGCCTGGTGGCGACCGGCCGGCTCGAGGTGCTGGTCGACGAGGCCGCCGTGCAGCGCGCCGTCGACGAGCCGCCCACCGACACGCGGGCCTGGTTCCGCGGCACCTGCCTGCGGCGCTTCCCCGACGACGTCGTCGCGGCGTCGTGGGACTCGGTGATCTTCGATGTCGCGGGCCAGCGCACGCTGCAGCGGGTGCCGATGCTCGAGCCGCTCAAGGGCACCGAGGCCGGGGTCGGCGAGCTGGTGCGCAACGCCCCGGACGCCGCCTCGCTCCTGCGGGCCCTCGCGGCCAACGGCGGGCCCTCCGACTAGGCTCTCGGGTAGCACACCTTTGAGGAGGGGTCACCATGGCCGGTCAGGAGCAGGTTCGCCCGCAACGTCGTGACGACGGCGGTGCCGACGACGCCCCCGAGCCCGCAGCCGGCGCAGCGGCTCAGGTGCAGTCGAGCGAGATCGACGACATCCTCGACGAGATCGACGGCGTGCTCGAGAGCAACGCCGAGGAGTTCGTGCGCGGGTTCGTCCAGAAGGGCGGCCAGTGACCCCCGGAGCCGACAGCGGACGGCTGCCCGCGGCCTACCTCGTGCCCGGCTCGTCCTCGTTCACCGAGTTCCTCTCCACCCAGGCGCCCACGCTGCTGCCCGCCGGGCGCACGCTGCCGCCGGGCGCGGCGCTCGACGCACCGCACGGCACCACGATCGTCACGCTCACCTATGCCGGGGGAGTGGTCATGGCCGGCGACCGGCGGGCCACCATGGGCAACCTCATCGCCAACCGCGACATGGAGAAGGTCTTCGCCACCGACGAGTTCAGCCTGGTCGGCATCGCCGGCACGGCGGGGCTCGCGATCGAGCTGGTGCGCCTGTTCCAGGTCGAGCTCGAGCACTACGAGAAGATCGAGGGCACCCTGATGTCCCTCGAGGGCAAGGCCAACCGGCTCGCCTCGATGATCCGGGGCAACCTCGGCATGGCGATGCAGGGCCTGTCGGTGGTGCCGCTCTTCGCGGGCTACGACGCCGACACCGGGGTGGGCCGGATCTTCTCCTACGACGTCACGGGTGGCTGCTACGAGGAACACGACCACCACAGCGTCGGGTCGGGCTCGCTGTTCGCCCGGGGCTCGCTGAAGAAGCTCTACCGGCGGGCCGGCACCCTCGACGACGCCGTGCGCGCCGCGGTCGAGGCGCTCTACGACGCGGCCGATGACGACTCGGCCACCGGCGGGCCCGACGTGGGCCGCGGCATCTGGCCGACGGTGGGGGTCGTCGACGACGACGGGTCGCGCTTCGTGCCCGACGCCGAGATCGCTCCGGTGGTCGACGCCATCCTCGCGGCCCGCGTCGACAACCCCGGAGGTGCCCGATGAGCGCCGGGATGCCGTTCTACGTCTCGCCCGAGCAGCTGATGAAGGACCGGGCCGACTTCGCGCGCAAGGGGATCGCCCGCGGCCGGGCCATCGTGGTGCTCACCTACGACAACGGCATCGCCTTCATCGGTGAGAACCCCAGCCGCGCGCTGCACAAGGTCTCCGAGATCTACGACCGCATCGCCTTCGCGGCCGTCGGCAAGTACAACGAGTTCGAGAACCTGCGGGTGGCCGGCGTGCGCTATGCCGACCTGCGCGGCTACTCCTACGACCGGTCCGACGTCACTGCGCGCGGCCTGGCCAACGCCTACGCCCAGACCCTCGGCGCGGTCTTCACCCAGGAGTCCAAGCCCTACGAGGTCGAGATCGTCGTCGCCGAGGTGGGCGCCACCCCCGAGACCGACCAGGTCTACCGGCTCACCTACGACGGCTCGGTCGCCGACGAGCACGGCTTCGTGGCCATGGGCGGGGGAGCCGAGCAGATCGAGACCGGCCTGAAGGAGCGGTGGCGCGAGGGACTGAACCTGTCCGAGGCGCTCCTGCTGGCCGTCGGCCTGCTCGGCGCCGACCCGGCCGGCGGCCCCGCCCGAGAGCTCGCCCCCGCCCAGCTCGAGGTGGCGGTGCTCGACCGCGACCGCCCCCGGCGTACCTTCCGCCGCATCACCGGACAGCTGCTCGAGCGGCTGCTCAGCACCGACGACCCGACGCACGACGCCCCACCGGCCGACGACGCCCCACCCGGCGCACCCGGCGCCACCGCCTCGGCGCGCGACGCCACCACCAACCCCCAGACGCAGCGCCCCGCGCAGGACGGCCCGGTGCAGTGAACACGCCCGGCGGCCGGCGCATCTTCGGGATCGAGAACGAGTACGGCATCACCTGCTCGACCGGCGGCCAGCGCACGCTCACGCCCGACGAGGTGGCGCGCTACCTCTTCCGCAAGGTCGTCGCCTGGGGCCGCTCGAGCAACGTGTTCCTCACCAACGGCTCCCGGCTCTACCTCGACGTCGGCTCCCACCCGGAGTACGCCACCGCCGAGTGCGACTCGCTGCGCCAGGTCGTCGCGCACGACAAGGCGGGGGAGCGGATCATCGAGGGGCTCGTGGTCGACGCCCAGCAGCGGCTGCGCGAGGACGGCGTGGCCGGGGACATCTACGTCTTCAAGAACAACACCGACTCCGCGGGCAACTCCTACGGCTGCCACGAGAACTACCTGGTCACCCGGGCGGGGGAGTTCGCCACCATCTCCGACACCCTGCTGCCGTTCCTCATCAGCCGGCAGATCACCTGCGGCGCCGGCAAGCTCGTCGCCACCTCCAAGGGCGCGACGTACGCCGTGAGCCAGCGCGCCGACCACATCTGGGAGGGCGTGTCGTCGGCCACCACCCGCAGCCGCCCGATCATCAACACCCGCGACGAGCCGCACGCCGACGCCGAGCACTACCGCCGGCTGCACGTCATCGTCGGCGACTCCAACATGAGCGAGTCGACCACCATGCTCAAGGTGGGCTCGTGCGACCTGGTGCTGCGGATGATCGAGGCCGGGGTGGTGATGCGCGACCTCACCCTGGAGAACCCCATCCGCGCCATCCGCGAGATCTCGCACGACATGACCGGACGGCGCACCGTGCGGCTGGCCAACGGTCGCCAGCTCAGTGCCCTGGACCTCCAGCGCGAGTACCACGCCAAGGCCGTGGCGTTCGTGGCCTCCGAGGGCTCCAGCGACCCGCTCCACGCCCGGGTGCTCGACCTGTGGGACCGCACCCTGACCGCGGTCGAGACCGCCGACCTCGCCCTGGTGGCCACCGAGATCGACTGGGTCGTCAAGTACCGGCTCATCGAGGACTACGCCACCCGGCACGGTCTCGACCTCGACCACCCCCGCCTGGCGCAGATCGACCTCGCCTACCACGACATCGACCGCAGCCGGGGCCTGTTCTACCTGCTCCAGCGCCGCGGCCTGGTCGCCCGCGTGGTCAGCGACCCCGAGATCTTCGCGGCCAAGGTGCGCCCGCCCGACACCACCCGCGCCAAGCTGCGCGGCGACTTCATCCGGGCCGCCCAGGAGCACCGCCGCGACTTCACCGTCGACTGGGTGCACCTCAAGCTCAACGACCAGGCGCAACGCACGGTGCTGTGCAAGGACCCGTTCCTGGCCCAGGACCCACGCGTCGAGCGGCTCATCGAGGGCATGTCGGCCTGACCACGCGACCGGCCCGGGGTGGGGGAAGTGGTGCTGGTGATCTGCGCCACGCGGTCAGCCTTCTCCCAGCCGATGATGCGGGAGTTCCCATGCGGCGCCGTTATCGTGATGCACGTTGTCGCGCTGCCTGACAGCCCCCCGATCCCCGAAGGTTCTCTCCCGTGTCACGTCGACTCACCACCGCCCTGTCCGCGACCGTTCTCGCGTCCGCGCTCGTCCTGAGTGCCTGCGGCGAGGAGGCCCCCAGCAAGGCCAGCACGCCCACCTCGGCCGCCATCAGCGCGGTCACCGTCAACGGCAGCGACCCCGCCAAGGAGCCGACCGTCGACGTCAAGGCCCCACTCACGGTCCCCAAGACCGAGTCCGACGTGGTGGTCGACGGCACCGGCCCGGTCGTGGCCAAGGACGACCTCATCTCGATCCAGGCGGTCATCCTCAACGGTCGCGACGGCAAGGTCGCGCACTCCACGTGGAAGACCGGCGCCGTGGGCCTCGACCTCGGGGCGCAGGACCTCTTCCCGTCGTTCAGGAGCGAGCTCCCGGGCAAGAAGATCGGCTCGCGGGTGGTCATCACCTCCACCCCCGCCGACGCCTTCGGCGACACGGGCAACGAGGCCATCGGCGTGAAGAAGGACGACCCGGTCGTCTTCGTGGTCGACCTCAAGGGCTCCGCGCAGGCCCTCAAGGAGGCCACCGGCAAGGCGGTACCGCCCAAGGCGGGCCTGCCCACCGTGAAGATGACCGAGGGCAAGCCGGCCGTGATCACCGTGCCCAAGGGCATGAAGGCGCCGACCAAGACCATCGTCCAGCCGCTCATCGAGGGCACCGGGCCCGAGGTCAAGAAGGGCCAGACCGTCCGGGTCACCTACACCGGTGCGCTCCTCAAGGACGGCAGCGTGTTCGACTCCAGCGCCAGCCGGCCCGAGCAGCCCTACTTCGACTTCCCGATCGGCGGCCAGCAGGTCATCAAGGGCTGGGACGAGGGCCTGGTCGGCCAGAAGGTCGGCAGCCGCGTGCTGCTCGTCATCCCGCCGGCCGACGGCTACGGCACCGCCGGCAGCCCGCCGAAGATCAAGGGCAACGACAGCCTGGTCTTCGTCGTCGACATCCTCGCCGCCTTCTGACAGGGTCGTCGTTCATGAGCAACGAGCCCACCCGTCCAGAGATCGACTTCCCCGGCGACGAGCCGCCCACCGAGCTGGTCGTCGAGGACATCACCGTCGGTGACGGGCCGCTGGCCACCAGGGGCCACACGGTGCGTGCGCACTACGTGGGGGTGGCCCACTCCACCGGTGAGGAGTTCGACGCCTCCTGGAACCGTGGTGACCCGCTCGAGTTCCGCCTCGGCGTCGGCATGGTCATCGCCGGCTGGGACCAGGGCATCGAGGGCATGCAGGTCGGTGGGCGTCGCCGGCTCACCATCCCGCCGCACCTGGGCTACGGCGACCGTGGCGCGGGCGGGGCGATCAAGCCCGGCGAGACGCTCATCTTCGTCGTCGACCTCATGGACGTGCGCTGACCCCGGCGGCGTGAGCGCCGGCGGCGGCCGCCGCGAGGAACGGGGCGGGGTCTGCCTCCAGACCCCGCCCCATCGTCGTCAGCGCGACCGGCGAGGTGCGCAGCGCCTCGAGCAGCCCCGCGGCGGGCACCTCGACGACGCTCAGCGCGGCCCGCGCGCCGGCGACCAGTGCGGCCAGCTGGTCGCGCACGAGCGCGTCGAGCCGGGGGTCGGGCAGCGCGGTGACCGGCACGTCGGCCGGGGTGAGCAGGGCGCGCCCGTAGGCCGTGCGGCTGTGGTGGCTGATGCCGCGGTGCCGCTCACGCCCGTCGGTGCCCGAGACGCGCAGCGTGGCGACACCCCGGCCCCCGAGGACGTCGGCAGCGTGCAGCGCGTCGGCGCACGCGACGCCCGAGTAGCCCCACCGCGTGCCGGTGCCGACGTTGCCCGGGCCCTGCGCGACGACGGTGACGTCGGCACCCACGACGTGTCGTGCCGCCAGCAGCCCGGTGTGGGTCGTGACGGCCTCGTGGTCGCCACCGAAGGCCTGGCCGACGGTCAGCGTGGCGGTGAGCCACCCGGCATCCGCCAGCCCCGCCACGGCCCGCGAGAAGGCGGCGGGCAGCGCGCCCCCGTCGGTCATCACGTAGGCGACCCGCGCGCGCGGGTTCACCGCCCGGATGCCGGCCAGCACGGCCGGGAGCGCGGAGTGCAGGTCGGCGACCACCACCGGCATCCCCGCGAGGTCGTCGGCCTCGGCGAGGGCGTCGTGGTGCGGGCTGTCCTGCTCGTCGACGGCGAGCAGCAGCTGCTGCAGCGGGGTGTAGCGCGCCTTGACGATGTGGCCGGGCCGGGCGGGCGGGTCGGGGGGCAGGTGGTCGGGGCGGGCGACGACGAACGCCAGGCCACCGGTGCCCAGGCCCTTGAGCAGGGCCGAGGCGTTGAGCAGCACCCGCTCGCCGGCCTGCGGGGTGCCGACCATCGCGGTGTAGGCGAGGGCGCGCACCGCGGTGTCGGGCGCCTCGTCGAGCGCCACCGAGCACTCCACCGCGCCGCGCCAGGAGCGCACCTGCTCCAGAACCGTCCCGGCTCGCCACTGCATCACGGTCCGCAGCGTATCCGTCGGGTAGCGTCTGCTCGGTGAGCAGCGAGCCCGGCACCGGCGCCCCGTCGGCGGCCCAGGTGAAGACCGAGCGCCTGCTCAACCTCGTGCTCGTGCTGCTCTACACCCGGCGGCCGCTGGCGAAGGCGCAGATCCGCCAGCTGGTGCCGCAGTACGGCCAGTCGGCCTCGACCGAGGCGTTCGAGCGGATGTTCGAGCGCGACAAGGACGAGCTGCGCGAGCTCGGCATCCCGCTGGTCACCGAGGACATCGACCCGCTGCACGAGGACGAGCCCGGCTACCGCATCCACCAGCGCGAGTACGCACTGCCCGACATCTCCTTCGAGCCCGACGAGCTGGCCGTGCTGGGGCTGGCCAGCCGCACCTGGGCCCAGGCGTCGCTGGCCGGTCCCGCCGCCCAGGCGCTGCGCAAGCTGCGCGCGGCGGGCGTGGAGCGTGACGACGACGCGCTCATCGGCATCGAGCCGCGGCTGCGAACCACCGAGCCGGCCTTCGACGCGGTCAAGGACGGCGTGCTGCGGCGGGTGCCGCTGCGCTTCTCCTACCGGCGGCCGGAGGCGGCCGAGGCCACGCAGCGGCACGTGCAGCCCTGGTCGCTGGTGTCGTGGCACGGCCACTGGTACCTCAACGCCTTCGACGTCGACCGCGGGGCCGCGCGGGTCTTCCGCCTCTCGCGCATCGTCGGGAGCGTCACGACCGCGGGCCGGTCCGGCTCGTTCGAGGTGCCCGACGACCACGAGCCCGAGCTGATGGTGCAACGGGTGGCGTCGCCCAACACCCGGCCGAGCCCCGCGGTGCTGAGGGTGCGCCGGGGGAGCGGGCACAGCCTGCGCCGCCGCGCCCGCACGGTCGGCGAGGTCGACGACACCTGGGACCTCGTCGACCTCGACTACGCCGACCTCGAGGACTTCGCCGAGGAGCTCGCCGGCTACGGGGCCGACGTGGTCGTCGAGGCACCGCCGGGGCTCGTCGAGTCGGTGGTGCGCCGGCTGCGCGGTGCCCTCGTGGCCCACGGAGGCGGCCGCTGATGGCCGGCTTCGCCCAGGAGACCGCGACCGCCCGCCTCGCCCGGTTGCTCACGATGGTGCCGTGGCTGGTCAACCGGCAGGGCATCGACCTGCAGCAGGCGGCGGACGACCTCGGCGTCAGCGTCGAGCAGCTCGAGGCCGACCTCAACCTGCTCTTCCTGTGCGGCTACGGGCAGCTGCCCGACGAGCTGATCGAGGCCGACTGGGAGGAGGGCCGGGTCTTCGTCGGCAACGCCGACACCATCGCCCGGCCGCTGCGCCTGGGCGTCGACGAGGCGGTCACCCTGGTCGTCGGGCTGCGCGCGCTGCGCGAGGTACCCGGCCTGGGCGAGCGCGACGCTGTCGAGCGCGCCCTGGCCAAGCTCGAGGATGCCGCAGGCGCGGCCGCCGCCCCGGCCCGCCGGGTGCGCGCCGAGGTCGCCGGCGGCGCCTCGCCCGAGCTGCTGGGCCGGGCCCGCCGGGCCATCGCCGAGCACCGCCGGGTGCACCTGCGCTACCTCGTGCCGGCCCGCGACGAGGCCACCGAGCGCGACGTCGACCCGATGCGGGTCGTCGGGATGGACGGCAGCTGGTACCTCGAGGGGTGGTGCCACCGCGCCGAGGACACCCGGATGTTCCGGATGGACCGCGTCGAGGAGCTCACCGTGCTCGACGTCGACGGCACCCCGCCGGCCGGGGCCCGCGAGCGTGACCTGTCGGAGGGCACCTTCCGACCGGCCCCCGACGACCTCGTGGTCACCCTGCGGCTGGGCCCCGGGGCGACCTGGGTGGCCGACTACTACCCGGTGGAGTCGGCGCAGCACGTGCCGGCCTCGGACGGCGGGGGCCTGCTGGTGCGGCTGCGCACCGCCGACACGGCGTGGCTGCGCCGGCTGGTGTGGCGTCTCGGGGGCCGGGGGACGGTGCTCGACCCGCCGGAGGTGGTGGCCGAGGTGCGCGACGGCGCGGGCGCCGCGTTGGCGGCCTACCCGGCCCACGCGGCCCACCCGGCATCCGGGAACGGGGACTGACGCCGTGCTGCCGTGGTGGGGGTGGGTGCTGCTCTGGCTCGTGCTGCTGCTCGGGTCGGCGGCCTACCTGTTCCTGCGCGCCCGCGCGGTCTGGCGCGCCACCACGGTCCTCGGCCGTGAGGTGGCCCGGGCGAGCGAGCTCGTGGCCGAGCTCGAGAGACGCGCCGACGAGCTGCGTGACCTCGAACCCGCCCCCGTGGCGGTCACCCAGCCGGTTCACAGGATGCGGGCGCAGTATCGGGAGCAGCGGGCCGCTACCAAGGCCGCCCGCCGCGCCCGCCGAACCGACCGGCTCCCGCCATGGGCGCGCGTAGACTGACGCGCGACCATGCTCGACCGGTCACGGACGTTCCACGACAGCACAGGAGATGGACCCCATGGGCAGGATCGGACCCACCGAGATCATCATCATCGCGGTGCTGATCATCGTGATCTTCGGCTGGAAGAAGCTGCCGGATGCCGCCCGCAGCCTGGGCCGCTCGGCGCGGGTGTTCAAGTCCGAGGTCGACGAGATGAAGAAGGAGAACGACGCCGCCAAGCCGAGCTCGGAGGCGTCGACGACCACGGTGCGCAGCGAGCCGATCGAGCCCGCGGCCCCGGTCACGCCGGTCGACCGCGTCGTCCCGACGTCCGACGGCAACGCCGTGCACGAGAAGGCCCCGCGCACGGACAACCAGTCCGGCCCCGTGGCCTGACGCACCTCGCCACCCCGCCCGATCCCCGACTCCATGGCTCGACTGCGCCGTCGCCCGCGCGACCCCGAGGGGCGGATGACCCTCGGCGAGCACTTCCGTGAGTTCCGGCGCCGGCTGTTCATCGCGGCGGCCTCGGTGCTCGTCGCGTCGATCGTGGCCGGTGTCTTCTACGACCAGGTCTTCGAGTTCCTCAAGCAGCCCTTCGCGGACTACCAGGAGGCCAACCCCGACAACCTGATCTCGCTGAACTTCGGTGAGGCGACGGCGGCGCTGTCCAACCTGATCAGCCTGTCGATCTTCGTCGGCGTGGTGGCCTCCAGCCCGGTCTGGCTCTACCAGCTCTGGGCGTTCGTCGTGCCGGGCCTGACCCGCAAGGAGAAGCGGATCTCGCTGGCCTTCCTGGGTGCGACGATCCCGCTGTTCCTGCTCGGCTGCTTCCTCGGGTACGTCATCCTGCCGCAGTCGCTGTCGATCCTGTACGGCCTGAGCCCCGAGGGCACCTCGAACATCCAGCAGGTGTCGATGTACTTCTCGTTCGTCACCCGCTTCATCCTGGTGTTCGGGCTGGGGTTCCTGTTCCCCGTGGTGCTCGTCGGGCTGAACGCCGTGGGGGTGATGCCGGCGAACCGCCTGATCAAGGGCTGGCGGGTGGCCGTCGTGCTGATCTTCGTCTTCGCCGCGGTGGCCACTCCCACCGCCGACCCGTTCACGATGTTCGTCTTCGCCGCGCCGCTCACTGCGCTCTACTTCGCCGCCTGGTTCGTCTGCCGCATCCTCGACAAGCGCAAGGAGAAGGCGCGGCCCGACTGGCTCGACGTCGACGACAACGAGGCCTCACCCCTGTAGACCACGACTTCGTGCGACTTTCACACGGTTCTCGCACGCCCCGTGGCGGTTGGAACGTGCCCAAGTCGCACGAAGTCGGGGATCGGGGGCGGGTCAGAGGCCGGCGAGCACCTGCGCGACGACGATCTTGCCGATCATCGCGACCGGGTAGACCAGGGCGTAGGCGACGCCGATGCGGGTGTCGTAGCCGGTCCGGTCGTTGACGTAGGCCAGGATCGCCGGCTGGGTCTGGCACCCCGCGAGCGCGCCGGCGGTCTCGAGCCACGACATCTTGCGCACCAGGTGGATGCCGAGCACGAGCACGGCCGCACTGGTGGCGGTGAGCAGGAGGCCGAGGACGGCGACCCGCCACCCGGCATCCGACGCGAGCGCCTCGGAGATCGACTGGCCGGCGCGCACCCCGGCGTAGGCGAGGAAGGTGACCATGCCCAGGGCCGAGATGGCGTGCGCGGCACCGTTGGACATCGAGGTGATCACCGGGCCGATGCGGCCGACGCGGCCGAACACCAGGCCGACCATGAGCGTGCCGGCGGCGGCGCCGATGGTGAAGCCGCCCCCCGGGGTGGGCACGTGGATCAGGCCGATGGCGATGCCGGTCGCGAGCCCCAGCGCCAGCCCGCCGACGTTGATGTCGGACATGCCGCGGTCGCTGTCGCCGAGGTACGTGCCGACCTCGGGCATCTTCGCGCGCGGGGCGATGATCCGCAGCCGGTCGCCCATCGCGAGCACGAAGGTGCCGTGGGCCACCATGTCGACGTCGCCGCGCCGCACCCGGCTGGCGGTGGCCCCGAACCTGCCGTCGAGGTCGAGCTCGCCGACGGTGTGGCCCACGAGAGCCTTGTTCGACAGCGTGACGCGGCGGAAGTCGAGGTCGTGGCGGTCCTCGACGATGTCGTGCGAGGAGACGTGGCCCAGCCGGGCGGCGACGTCGTCGAGCACCGGCCGGGGGCCGACGACCGTGACGAGGTCGTTGTGGCCGATCAGCTCCGCCCCCGCGGGGACGATGGTGGGGCTGGCGGCGTGGGCGTGCTTGAGGCGCGAGACGCCGATCTGCTGGCCGTGGGCGCGAGCGAGCATCGACACGCTGATCGGCTCGTCGACCTCGACGCGCACGGTGACGTGGCCGATCTCCTCACGGCGCGGCTGCGCGCCCGGGCGGCGCAGCGACCAGGCGGCCACCGCGAGCATGATGATGACGCCGCCGAGGTAGGTGATCGAGTAGCCGATGGTCGGGGCGGCGGGGTCGGCGGCGCGGGCGGATGCCGCCGCCAGGGCCGGCGTGTTGGTGAGCGCGCCGGCGTAGGCGCCCGCGACGGTGCCCGAGGTGAGGCCGAGGAGCTGCCCGAGCAGGACGGCCACCGCGCCGACCAGGGCCAGCGCGCCGGCCACCACGAGCATGGTGGGCCACCCGCGGCGCAGCGAGGCGAAGAAGTGAGTGCCCGAGACCACCCCGATCGTGTAGGTGAACAGCACCAGGCCGAAGGTGCCCACGACCTCGGGGATCTCCAGCTCGATGCCGGTGGCCGTGGCCCAGGCCGACACGCCCAGGGCGGCGAACAGCACGGCGGCCGGGCCGAGGGCCACCCCGGCGATGCGCACGTGGCCGACGGCCGCGCCGAGGGCGAGCAGGACCGCCAGGAGGAGCAGGGGGGTGTCGGCGAACTGCTGGAAGATGGCGGTCACGACCGCAATCCTTCCACTGTTTGGATGGCCCGGATGACAGCGCTGTCCGGACGGCACTCACCCCCGCCGGTCCGAAGATCGGCGGGGCGAGTGGTTGTTGAACTCAGGTCATTGCGGAGCCACCGGCACCATCATCGTGTTGGTCCAGCCCGCTGCATGAACGGGTTCGTCGCACACATCCGGAAGGACCAAGGAGCCGATCGGCTCAGGCCCCTGCTGGAAACGTGGTGACAGTGCCCAGCACGGCGCTGGTGACGCCCGAAGCGAACGTAGGGCTCTGGCTCCGCTGCACAACGTAGTTCACCGCGCCAGCAGAAGGCGTCCACGTGATCGTTGCCGTCATCGTCGTTGTCTGGCGGGTGGACGTCGTCGCGTTGGACGCGGGATCCGTGAACGTCCGGGTGCCGTGGGTGTTGGTGTCACCGAGTGGCTGCACCTGGCTGCCGACGTCGGACCACGTCGTTCCGTCGGTCGAGCTGCTCCGCTGCCGCGCAGGTAGGGCGCAGACGTGCTCCGCCCACCGTCACGCCGCCCCGCGGGAGGGTGACCGATGTCTCCCCTCCCGAGCCGCGCCCGGACCCCTAACCCCGCATTCCAGAATCCAATTTCCCCTATCGTCGTTCGTATGACACGGGACGGCTGGACGTTCATCACCAACCACGGGCACGTACTGGTGTGTCTGGCCGCAGACCCTGAAGTCCTGGTCCGTGACGTCGCCGCGAGCATCGGCATCACCGAGCGGGCCGTGCAGCAGATCATCGGCGACCTCGAGCGGGCCGGCGTGGTCAGCAGGGCGCGCGTGGGGCGCCGCAACCGCTACCTGGTGTGCCGCGAACGGCGGCTGCGCCACTCGGTCGAGAGCGGTGTGACGGTGGGCCAGTTCACCGACCTCATCCAGCAGGGCGGCAGCGGCTCCGCCCCCGAGCAGCCGCCCCGGCTGCGACCCACCGGGAGCACCGAGGCGTCCGGCGAGTGGGCCACCGCCGGCCACGAGGTCGTCGCGCACCTGCGCAGCCACGGGCTGTGAGCCCCGGGGGCCCGAGAGCGCCCCGCTAGCCTGCGGCCATGGCGCGCCTCGGTCTGATCGTCAACCCCACCTCGGGCAAGAACACCGGCGCGCGGGTCGGCGCGCAGGCCCTCACCCTGCTGCGCGCGGCCGGAGTCGACATCCTCGACCTGAGCGCAGCCGATGCCCGCAGCGCCATGGAGCAGGGGCGTGCCGCCATCAGCGCGGGCGCGGTCGACCGCATCGTCGTCACCGGTGGCGACGGGATGGTGCACCTGGGCGTGAACCTGTGCGCCGGCACCGGGGTGCCGCTCGGCATCATCGCGGCCGGTACCGGCAACGACATCGCGCGCGAGCTCGGCCTGCCGGTGCTCGACGCCGCCAAGGCCGTGGAGCGCATCCTCGACGGTGGCACGCGCCTCGTCGACGTGGCACGGCACACCACGGCGTCCGGGGAGCACCGGTGGTTCGTCGGGGTCCTGGCAGCCGGTTTCGACGCCGTCGTCAACGAGCGGGCCAACCAGTGGCGGTGGCCCAAGGGGCCGATGCGCTACAACCTGGCGATCCTGCGCGAGCTGCCGCTGTTCCGCGCCATCCCGTACGTGCTCGAGCTCGACGGCGTGCGGATGGAGACCAGGGCGATGCTGGTGGCGGTGGGCAACGGCCCCGCCTACGGCGGCGGCATGCGGGTGACGCCGGACGCCGAGTTCGACGACGGCCTGCTCGACGTGCTGGTGCTGCACCGGATCTCGACCGCGCAGTTCCTCCGGGTCTTCCCCACCGTGTTCAAGGGCACCCACGTCACCCACCCCCAGGTGCAGGTGCTGCGCGCCCGCACCGTGCGGCTGGAGGCCACCGGCATCGTGTCGTACGCCGACGGGGAGCGCTTCGCGCCCCTGCCGATGACCGTGGAGGTCGTGCCGGGCGCGCTCGCCGTGCTGGCCTGAGCGCTGACGTAGCCTTGAGGCCATGCCCAGCCCCGCCGAGCGGTATGCCGCTGCCGCCGCCCGGAGCCGCCGGGAGCGCTCCGAGCTCGGGCGGTTCACCGCCGGCCTGGACTTCCCGCTCGACGACTTCCAGCTGCAGGCGTGCGCCTCGGTCGAGGCGGGCCAAGGGGTGCTCGTCGCGGCCCCGACCGGCGCCGGCAAGACCATCGTCGGCGAGTTCGCCGTGCACCTCGCCCTGGCGACCGGGCGAAAGGCGTTCTACACCACCCCCATCAAGGCGCTGTCGAACCAGAAGTACCACGACCTGGTGCGGGTGCACGGTGCCGACACGGTGGGGCTGCTGACCGGGGACTCCTCGGTCAACGGCGAGGCGCCGGTGGTGGTGATGACCACCGAGGTGCTGCGCAACATGATGTATGCCGGGTCGCGCACCCTCGACGGCCTGGGCTACGTCGTCATGGACGAGGTGCACTACCTGGCCGACCGGTTCCGTGGGGCGGTGTGGGAGGAGGTCATCATCCACCTGCCCGAGCACGTGCAGGTGGTGTCGCTGTCGGCCACCGTGAGCAACGCCGAGGAGTTCGGCGACTGGCTGGCCGAGGTGCGGGGCAACCACGCCGTGGTCGTCTCCGAGCACCGGCCGGTTCCGCTCTCCCAGCACGTCCTGGTCGGCACCACCCTGTTCGACCTCTTCGCCGGCAACCGGGTCGACCCCGACCTGCTGGCCGCCATCCGCACCTGCGAGCAGCGGGGGCGCTGGGACGACGCGCCCAGGCGCGGGGGCTCGGGCCGGGGCGGCCCCCCGCCGCGCTCCCACCGGGGCGGGAACCGCCGCGGCGGCGCCGGGTTCGCCCGCGGCGGCCGGCCCGGGGGAGGAGCCACGAGGGCCGAGGTCATCGACGAGCTCGACCGCGACGGGCTGCTCCCGGCCATCACGTTCATCTTCAGCCGGGTCGGCTGCGAGGCCGCGGTCAGCCAGCTGCTCGCCGCCGGCACCCGCCTGATCCCCGAGCGTGAGGGCCTGCGCATCCGGCGCCACGTCGAGGAGCGGGTCGAGTCACTGGCCGACGAGGACCTCTCGGTGCTGGGCTACTTCGACTTCCTCGAGGGGCTCTCCCGCGGGTTCGCCGCACATCACGCCGGCATGCTCCCGCTGTTCCGCGAGATCGTCGAGGAGCTCTTCACCGCCGCCCGCATCCGGGCCGTGTTCGCCACCGAGACACTGGCCCTCGGCATCAACATGCCGGCCCGCACCGTGGTGCTCGAGAAGCTCGTCAAGTTCAACGGTGAGGCGCACGTCGACATCACGCCCGCCGAGTACACCCAGCTCACCGGGCGCGCCGGGCGGCGCGGCATCGATGTCGAGGGGCATGCCGTCGTGCAGTGGGCCCGTGGTGTCGACCCGCTCGCCGTGGGCGGGCTGGCCTCCACCCGCACCTACCCGCTGCGCTCGAGCTTCCGGCCCACCTACAACATGGCGGTCAACCTCGTGGCACAGGTCGGCCGCGAGGTCGCCCGCGAGATCCTCGAGACCTCGTTCGCCCAGTTCCAGGCCGACCGGGCCGTCGTCGGCATCGCAACTGCGGTGCGGCGCAACGAAGAGGGCATGGAGGGCTACGCCGAGGCGATGCACTGCCACCTCGGTGACTTCCGTGAGTACGCCGCCCTGCGCCGGGCCCTCGCCGACGCCGAGAAGGAGGGCGTCAAGGCGCGCTCCGCCTCCCGGCGGGCGGAGGCGGCCGTCTCGCTCGAAGCGCTGCGCATCGGCGACGTCATCCGCATCCCGGCCGGCCGGCGGGCCGGGTGGGCGGTGGTCGTGCAGCCGTCGCGCACGGGCCGGGGCACTCCCACCGGGCCGGCCGTGGTCACCGAGGACAAGCAGTTCCGCCGGCTGACCCTGGTCGACGTGCCCGAGCCGGTCGAGTCGGTCACCCAGGTGAAGGTGCCGCCCAACTTCAACCCGAAGTCGCCCAAGTCGCGCCGCGACCTGGCGACCTCGTTGCGGATCGCGGTGCCGCACGGCACCGAGGACTCGCCGCGCCGACGGGCCCGGCGGGTGGCGGCGGGGGAGTCCGAGCGGGTGGCCCAGCTGCGTCACGAGCTCACCACCCACCCGTGCCACCAGTGCCCGGACCGCGAGACGCACGCTCGGTGGGCCGAGCGCTGGTGGCGGCTCAAGCGCGAGACGGTCGGCCTGCAGCGGCGGGTCGAGGGCCGCACCAACACCGTCGCCCGCACGTTCGACCGGATCTGCGACGCCCTCGAGGCCCTGGGGTACCTCGCCGACGCCGGCACCGTGGTCACCGAGCGCGGCGAGCGGCTGCGCCGGCTCTACACCGAGAAGGACCTGCTCGCCGCCGAGTGCCTCCGCCACGACGTGTGGAAGCGGCTGGATGCCGCGGGGCTGGCCGCCGCCGTGTCGGCGCTCGTGCACGAGCCCCGGCACGAGGAGGCCGAGGTCTCACCCCGGATGCCGAACGACGACGTCGCCGAGGCGCTCACCCGGATGTCGCGGCTCTGGTCGCAGATCGAGGACCTCGAGGCCGAGCACGACCTGCCCTCGACGTCGATGCCCGACGGGGGGATGGCCGCGATGGTGCACCGGTGGGCCTCCGGCGACCGGCTCGACGCCGTGCTGCGCGGCCAGGACATGGCCGCCGGTGACTTCGTGCGCCGGTGCAAGCAGCTCGTCGACCTGCTCGACCAGGTGGCCAAGGCGGCGACCGACGCCGAGCTGCGCCGCACCGCCCGCACCGCGGTGGATGCCGTGCTGCGTGGCGTGGTCGCCGCCGACCGCCTGGACTGAGCGCTCAGTAGATCTCGCCGATGCGGATGTGGTTGCCGAACGGGTCGCGCAGGGCGAAGTCGCGCCCGTAGGGCTGGGTCACGACCTCCTGGGTGATGTCCGCGCCGGACTCCTTCACCCGCGCGAAGGCGGCCTCGACGTCATCCGTGGTGAAGGCGAGCCAGCCGCCGCCGGCGCCCTTGGTCACCAGCGCCCGGATCTGCTCGGCGGTGGCCTCGTCGTGGGCCGGCGGGCCCGGCTTCTCGAGCAGGATGGTCTTCTCGTCGCCCGGGACCCGCACGGTGAGCCACCGCATCGGCCCGAAGTCCATGTCCTCGCCCACCTCGAGGCCGAGCACCTCGGTGTAGAAGGTCAGGGCCTGGTCCTGGTCGAGGACGAAGATCGACGAGATGTGGTTGCGTGTGAGCATGAGTGGCGTCCCTTCCGGTCGGGGGGTGGTGTGGCACTGACGCTATGGGGCGCCGTGACGGGCCGCTTCTCCGAAAGTGCGCTTCTCGCGACGGCACGACCTACGGTGGTCGGCGTGGGTGCGGCGGAGGAGGACCGGAACCGGCGGCTGCTGCGCGCCCGCGACCTGATCGACCGGCGCAGCACCGAGCCGCTCGACGTCGACCTGCTCGCTGCCACGGCCCACATGGCGCGCGCCCACTTCATCCGCGAGTTCCGGGCGACGTTCGGCGAGACGCCGCACCGCTACCTGCAGCGGCGGCGGATCGAGCGCGCGATGACGCTGCTGCGCACGACCGACACCGCGGTCACCGACGTCTGCATGCAGGTGGGGTTCTCCAGCCTCGGGACGTTCAGCCGCACGTTCCGCGACGTCGTCGGCACCACGCCCTCGGCGTTCCGCACCGGCGCAGACCCGGCGACCGGCTTCGTGCCCACGCCCTTCCGGATGCGGTGGACCCGTCCGGCCGGGAAGAAGCTCAGTCAAGACCCAGGGCTCTGAGCACCCGGCCGACCGGGTTGCCGACGCCGTAGGCCTCGCCGAGCTGCTCGAGCAGCTCGGGGTCGGCCACCTCACGGGGCAGGGCCAGGTCGACCTGCGCCACCGGGGCGTCGCGCAGCACCCGCACCACGGTCGGTGCGACGTCGAGGTAGCCCGATGCCGCCTCGAGGTTCGCGCGCCGCGCGCCCTTCAGGGCGGGGTCGCCCGCGTCGACCGCCGCCCGCACCCCGGCCAGCGACCCGTAGGTGGCGATGAGCTGGGCCGCGGTCTTGTCACCGATGCCCTTGACGCCCGGCAGGCCGTCGCTGGTGTCACCACGCAGCACCGACATGTCGAGGTAGGCCTCGCCCGTGGGCACGGCGTACTTCTCGCGCAGGTAGGCCTGGGTGACCACGTCGGGGTCGCGCACCCCGCCCTTGCCCGTGTAGAGCACCCGGATGCCGTGCGCGTCGTCGACCAGCTGGAGCAGGTCACGGTCGCCGGTGACGACGTCGACCGGCATCACGCCACGGTGCCGCTCGCTGAGCGTGCCGATGACGTCGTCGGCCTCGCAGCCCGGCGCCCCGAGGCGCACGATGCCGATCGCCCGCAGGGCGTCGCGGATGACCGGCACCTGGGGGCTGAGGTCGTCGGGGCTCTCCTCGACGACGTCGGAGCCCTCGGTGAGCCGGTGCGTCTTGTAGGTGGGCACCAGGTCGACCCGCCACTGGGGGCGCCAGTCGTCGTCCCAGCAGGCCACGAGGTGGGTGGGCCGGTGGGCCGTGACCAGGGTGGCGATCATGTCGAGGAAGCCGCGCAGCGCGTTGGTCGGTGCCTCGGCGGGGTTCGTGCGCTGGTCGGGCACGCCGAAGAAGGCTCGGAAGTACAGCGAGGCGGAGTCCAGCAGCATGAGGCGGTCCGGCATGTGCCCGACAGTAGCCGCCCGCACCGACCACGCCGACGGGGCGAGCGGTCCCGGTGGGGGAAGGGCCCGCCGACTACCCTGAACGGGTGGAAGACCTCGACCGTCGCATCGTCGACCTGCTCGCCGAGGACGGCCGGATCAGCTTCACCGACCTCGGCAAGGCCCTGGGCATGTCCACGTCGGCGGTGCACCAGCGCGTCCGGCGCCTCGAGCAGCGCGGCGTCGTCAAGGGCTACACGGCCAAGATCGACCACACCGCTCTGGGCCAGCAGCTCACCGCGTTCATCTCGATCACCCCGCTCGACCCCGCCGCGCCCGACGACATCCCCGAGCGGCTGCACGAGATCCCGCAGATCCAGGAGTGCCACTCCGTCGCGGGCGACGAGAACTACATCCTCAAGGTGCGGGTCGCGACCCCTTCCGAGCTCGAGGAGCTCCTCGCCTCCATCCGGGGCGTCGCCAACGTGTCGACCCGCACGACGGTGGTGCTCTCCACGCCGTGGGAGTGAGCGCGCCGACCGGGCCGTCCGCCGGCACGGCCCCGCTCAGCGGGCGACGTCGGCGACCACCGCGCCGGTGACCCGCATCAGGTCGGCGGGGGAGAGGCCGAGGTCGAGCCCGCGCCGACCGCCCGACACGTAGACGACCTCGAAGAGCTCCGCGCTCTCGTCGACCACCGTGGGCAGTGCACGCTTCTGGCCGACCGGGGAGATGCCGCCGACGACGTAGCCTGAGGAGCGTTGTGCGGCAGCCGGATCCGCCATGGTCACCCGCTTCACCCCGAGCGCGGCCGCCGTCGCCTTGAGGTCGAGCTGCCCCGCGACCGGCACCACCGCGACGGCGAGCCCGGCGGCGGTGTCGACCACCAGCGTCTTGAAGACCTGCTCGGGCGGCAGCCCGAGCGCCTCGGCCGCCTCTCGCCCGAACGACCCTGCGGCGGAGTCGTGCTCGTACACGTGCTCCGAGAAGGCGACGCCCGCCGCGGTGAGTGCCACCACGGCGGGCGTCCCCGAGGACATCGGATCAGCCGAGGTCGGCGAGCGATGCCGCGTGGCTGGCACCGGCGCCGACGAGCGCGGCGCGGTGCACGGCATCCATGTCGTGGTTCTCGCGCCACCAGCGCTGACCGGCCTCGGGAAGGGTGTAGATCGGGTCGTAGTAGACGTACTCGCGCGACAGTGCCTGGTCGTCGCCGGCCTCGATGGAGGTGCGGTAGTGCTTGCGCCAGAACGACATCCCGCGCTCGGTCTCGTACGTCTCCGCCTGGTGCACCCAGCGCTTGCCGACGAACGGCACGTCGCAGACGATGCGCGGCGTGGCGAACCCCGGCAGGTAGCCCATGATCGCGTGCTGCAGCTCCTGGGCCTCCTTGACCGAGAGCCGCCAGTGCTCGGCGAACGGGATCATGTCGCACATGTAGAAGTAGTAGGGCGTGATCATGGCTTCGTCCTGGAGGGCGAAGCAGAGGTCGAGCAGCGCCTCGGGGGAGTCGTTGACGCCGCGCATCAGCACGCCCTGGTTGCGCACGTTGCGCAGCCCGGCGTCGAGCATGGCCTGGGCGGCCTGCGCCACGAGCGGGGTGACCGACTGGACGCTGTTGACGTGCGTGTGGATGGCGACGGAGACGCCGCGCGAGCGCGCCTTGGCCGACACCCGGGCCACGCCCTCGACGACGTCGGGCTGCAGCCAGTGCTGGGGCAGCCCCATCAGCGCCTTGGTGGCCAGGCGGATGTCGCGGATGGTGTCGACCTCGAGCAGCTTGTCGAGGAACCCCTCGAGGTTCTTCCACGGCATGTTGGCGACGTCGCCCCCGGAGACGACGACGTCGCGCACGCCCGGGGTGCGGTGCAGGTAGTCGAGCATCGCGGCGTAGCGGTCGACCGGCTTGCCGGCGAGCTTGAGCTTGGTGAACTGGGGGGTGGAGTTGCCGACGAGGTCCATCCGCGTGCAGTGGCCGCAGTACTGCGGGCAGGTCGGCAGCATCTCGGCGAGCACCTTGGTGGGGTAGCGGTGAGTGAGGCCCTCGACCGCCCACATGTCGTGCTCGTGCAGGCTGTCGCGCGTGGCGAACGGGTGGCTCGGCCAGTCGGTGCGCCGGTCGGAGAACACCGGCAGCATGTACAGCCGCACCGGGTCGGCGTAGAACGCCTCGGTGAAGGCCGCACCGGCGGCCGGCATCGCCCCGTCGGTGGCCGGCACCATCGTGTTCATCATCTGCGGGGTGACGAGCATCGACATGGTGGCCCGCTCGGCCTGGTCGCGCTCGAGGTCGGCGTAGAAGCGGTCGTCGAGGAGGTCGCCCATCAGGGCCCGCAGCTGCGCGACGTTCTTCACGCAGTGCGCCCGCTGCCACTGGGCGTCGGCCCACTGCAGCGCGGTGACGTCACGCCACCCCGGAAGTCGGGTCCAGTCGGGCTCAATCAGCTCACGGCGCCGGTAGGCGTAGGGCTGGTCGATGTTCGTCGTCATACGTGGCAGGATACGCAATGGATGACGCTCACGTCACGTTCTGACCGCAAGAACTGCGGCCGCGTGTCGCTTGCCGAGGAGATTCTTGTGCGCACCACTTCGTCCTCACCGGTCGGCCTGCACCGGGTGACCGACCCCGACGGCGGCTGCCTGCCCCAGGCGGCGCGGGTCCTCGACGCCTCGCCCGAGCTGTGGCCCGACGAGCTGCTGATCGCGGTGGAGACCCTCAACCTCGACGCGGCGTCGTTCCGCCAGCTGTCCGAGAAGCACGCGGGCGACGGGGATGCCGTGCGCGCCGAGGTGCTCGACATCATCACCACCCGCGGCAAGATGCAGAACCCGGTCACCGGCTCGGGCGGCATGCTGATCGGCACCGTGGCCGAGGTCGGGCCGCGGTCGCCACTGGGGCTGGCGGTCGGCGACCGGGTGGCCACCCTGGTCTCGCTCTCGCTGACGCCACTGGCGATCACCGACGACCTGGCCCGCTGGGACGGTCGCGCGGAGCGCGTGCCCGCGCAGGGGACCGCGGTGCTCTTCGGCCGCTCCATCGCCGCCCGGCTGCCCGAGGACCTCCCGCCCGACCTCGCGCTGATGGTGATGGACGTGTGCGGGGCACCGGCGCTGGTGACCCGGGTCGTGGGGGAGTACGCCGCGACCGGCCACGCGCCGACGGTGGCCGTGCTCGGTGGTGCGGGGAAGTCCGGCTCGCTGTCGCTGGCCGCGGCCCGCGACGCCGGCGCCGGGCGCTGCATCGGAGTCGTGCCGTTCGAGCGGGAGGCCGAGCTGCTGCGGGAGAGCGGCCTGGCCGACGCCGTGGTCATCGCCGACGCCCGCTCACCGCTGGGCCTCTCGGCTGCCGTGGCGGCCGCGGGCGGCCCGGCCGACGTCACCGTGGTCTGCGTCGACGTGCCGGGGTGCGAGCAGCCGGCGATCCTCGCCACCGCCCAGGGCGGCACCATCATCTACTTCTCGATGGCGACGAGCTTCTCCGCGGCAGCGCTCGGCGCCGAAGGGCTCGCGGCCGACGTGCGGATGCTGGTCGGCAACGGGTACGTGCCCGGCCACGCCGACCTCGCGCTCGACCTCCTGCGCCGGACCCCGGCCGTGCGCGCCCTGTTCGAGGCCCGGCTGGCGAACTGACGCCGGTCCGTGGACGGCCCCTCACCCGCTGCGGGTGACGCACGCGGCATCCGCCGGAAATAGCGTCGAAGGGCCCGTCACATCAGGTCCGCGACCCACAGGAACCCGCCATGACCCGCTCCGCAGCCCGCACCTTCGCCCCCGCCGCCGTCGCCGTCCTGGCCCTGCTCGCCGGCGGATGCAGCTCCGACGCCTCGACCGACACCAGCGCTTCCGCCGCCTCAGTGGGGAGCAGCGTGGCTGCCTCGGCGGGGAGCAGCGTGGCTGCCTCGGCGTCGTCGGCGCTGTGCAGCAGCTTCACCAGCCTGCAGGCCAACGCCGCCGACCTCGTCTCGGCCAAGGTCGACTCGAGCGCGACCCCCGAGCAGCTCCAGCAGCAGGTCGACGACCTCGCCAACAAGGCCGACAAGGTCCGCGACGACCTCAACACGATGATGATGGAGTCGAACGGCGGCCCGGTGGCCGCCGTGATCGGGACGTTGAACCAGAAGGCCGACGCCCTCAAGGCGACACTCACCGAGGACAAGGCCAAGGCCCAGGAGGACCTCGGCGCCGACATCACCGCGGCACAGCAGGAGATCTCCACGGCCCTGGAGCCGGTGACAACCACCGTCAGCACGCTCTGCCCGTCGAGCTGACCTCCCCGACGGCCGGCCCGACTCACCGGACCGCTGGCTCGCACACCGCACCACGTGGTGCCACGGGCACCACGACCCACCCACCGAAGGGAAGCACCATGACCGACACCACCGACCAGCCCACCGAGGTCAACGCCGAGATCGCGGCGGTGAGCGATGGTGCGACCACCCTGTTCGTCGCCGACTTCACCGACACCGACACGGCCTGGGAGGCCTACGAGGCCCTGAAGGCGATCGAGGACGGTCGCACCGTCGCCATCGACGGCGTGATCGTGGTCAAGCGCGAGGACGACGGCACGCTGGTCATCCAGAAGGCGACCGACCACTCGACGAAGAAGGGCCTGAAGTGGGGCCTCATCGGCGGCGCGGCCCTCGGCCTGGTCTTCCCGCCGTCGATCATCGGCAGCGCCGTGGCCCTGGGAGCCGGCGGCGCGGCGCTCGGCAAGGCGCGCCAGCTGCACCACAAGATCGGCCTCGAGCAGGAGCTGGAGTTCTCGGTCGCACCGGGCCACTCCGGCATCCTCGCCATGGTGTCCGACCCGGGTGCCGTCGAGATCCGCAACGCGCTGGCGCGGGCCGATGCCATCGTCGAGTCGGCGATCGACGACGTCACGGCCAAGGACATCAAGGCCATCGCCAAGGAGTCCAAGGCCGAGGAGAAGGCCGCCCTCAAGGCCGAGAAGTGACGGCATCCCTCCCTGCGTGACAGGTGGGCCGGTCCGGGATGCCGGGCCGGCCCATCGCCGTACGCTCCCCCTGCGCCGTGGTTCAGGGGTGCCTCATTTGCCCGCGCGGGCGGGTGGGGGTTGGCTTGGGGTCATGAGCGCTAGGGGCGTCACGGCATCCACCTGTCCGGAGCAGCGGTGAGGGGCATCTACCTTGCCGGCACCGAGGCCCGGTCAGGCAAGTCGGCCGTCGCCGTCGGGCTGGTGGCGAGGCTGGCCCGGCGGCACGCCCGGGTGGGGGTGTTCCGCCCGATCGTGCGCGGTGACGGCGCCGACGAGCTGCTGCGGGTGCTGCTGCAGGAGGCGCCGACCGACCTGACCGTCGACGAGGCGTGGGGCGTCACGCATGAGGCGCTGCACGCCGACCCGGCCGCGGCGCTCGGCGCGGTCGTCGACCGCTACCACGCCATCGCCCAGCGGCACGACGTGGTGCTCGTGGTCGGCTCCGACTTCACCGACGTCGCGGCGCCCACCGAGTTCGCCACCAACGCCAGGATCGCCGCCGACCTCGGCACCCCCCTCGTGCTCGTGGCACCGGCGCGCGGTCGCGACCGGCGCGAGCTCGCTGCGAGCTCGTCGGCCGCGGTGGCCGCGGCCCGGGCGAACCATGCGCACGTCGCGGGCCTGGTGCTCAACCAGGTGCCCGACGCGCAGCGGGGCGAGGTGGTCACCGCCGTGCGCGCCCGCCTCGAGGCCGTGCCGCTCTGGTCGCTGCCCGAGGCGCCGGTGCTGCGCGCGCCGACCGTGGCCGACCTCGTGGCGGCCTGTGACGGCACGCTGGTGCACGGCGACGCCGAGCTGCTCGACCGCGAGAGCCTGGGCCTGCTCGTGGCGGCGATGTCGATGCCGCACGTCATCGACCGGCTCTTCGAGGGCGCCACCGTGATCGTCCCCGGCGACCGCGACGACGTCGTGCTCGGCGTGCTGCTCGCGCACCACGCGCGCACCCTGCCGACACTGTCGGGGCTGGTGCTCAACGGCGGGTTCCAGCTCTCGCCGCAGGTCGACCGGCTCGTCGCCGGCCTGGAGGTGCGGCTGCCGATCATCTCCGCCGTGGCGGGCACGATGACCGTGGCGTCCGCCCTCGACCGGGTCGAGGGACGCATCACGGCGGAGTCCGCCCGCAAGATCCGGGCGGCGGTGGCGCTGCTCGACCAGGCCGACGACCCCGACCTCGACGCACTGCTGGGCGAAGGGGTCAGCGGTGCCGAGGGCGCCGTCACGCCACTGATGTTCGAGCACGACCTGGTCGAGCGGGCCCGGGCCTCGGGCGCCCACATCGTGCTGCCCGAGGGCGCCGAGGAGCGCATCCTGCGGGCGGCCGACCAGGTGCTGTCGCGCGGCATCGCCCGGCTCACGCTGCTCGGGGACGAGGCCGAGATCCGGGCCGCCGCCCGCCAGCTCGGGGTCGACGTCGAGCGGGCCACCGTCGTGGACCCGGCGACCAGCCCGTGGCGCGAGCAGTTCTCGCTCGACTACGCGGCGCTGCGGGCGCACAAGGGCGTCACTCCCGAGATCGCCTACGACCGGGTCGTCGACCCGTCCTACTTCGGGACGATGATGGTGCATGCCGGCCTGGCCGACGGCATGGTCTCCGGCTGCGTCACGACCACCGCGCACACCATCCGGCCCGCGCTCGAGGTGGTGCGCACGGCGCCGGGCGTCTCGGTCGTGTCGAGCGTGTTCATCATGTGCCTGGCCGACCGGGTGCTGGTCTACGGCGACTGCGCCGTGAACCCGGACCCCACCGCCGAGCAGCTCGCCGACATCGCCATCTCCTCGGCCGCCACGGCCACGCGGTTCGGCATCGAGCCGCGCGTCGCGATGCTGTCGTACTCGACAGGGGAGTCGGGCACCGGTGCCGACGTGGAGAAGGTGCGCGCGGCCACGGCACTGGTCCGCGAGCGGGCGCCCGAGCTGCTGGTGGAGGGCCCGATCCAGTACGACGCGGCCGTCGACCCCAGGGTCGCCCGGGCCAAGCTCTCGCACAGCGCGGTGGCCGGGCGGGCCACGGTGCTCGTCTTCCCCGACCTCAACACGGGCAACAACACCTACAAGGCGGTGCAGCGCAGCGCCGACGCGGTGGCCATCGGGCCGGTGCTGCAGGGGCTGAACAAGCCGGTCAACGACCTGTCGCGGGGCGCCCTGGTGCGTGACATCGTCAACACGGTGGCCATCACGGCGGTGCAGGGCGGACCGGCGTGAGCGCCCACCCCCACGTCCTCGTCGTCAACGCGGGATCCTCGTCGCTGAAGTACCAGCAGATCGACGCCACCAGCGGGGTCACCGTCGCGGTGGGGCTGGTGTCGGAGATCGGCGGGGCCAGCCGGCACCGCCACGACAGCGTCGGCCGGCGCAGCGAGGGCGACCTCGACTGCCCCGACCACGGCGCGGCGTTCGCGGCCGCCCGTGCCGCCCTCGCGGAGCACGGGCCCCGGGTCGACGACGGTGACCTCGTGGCGGTGGGGCACCGGGTCGTGCACGGTGGCCGCCGGTTCACCGAGCCCGTCGTGGTCGACGACGGCGTCATCGCGGCCCTGCTGACGCTCTCGCCGCTCGCACCCCTGCACAACCCGGCCAACCTCGAGGGGATCGTGCGCGCGCAGGCGGCCTTCCCCGGCATCCCTCACGTCGCCGTGTTCGACACCGGGTTCCACCGCACCCTGCCGCCCGAGGCGTACACCTATGCCGTGCCGCGCGTGTGGCGCGACGAGCAGGACGTGCGGCGGTACGGCTTCCACGGCAGCTCGTACGCCTGGGTGTCACGCCGCACCGCAGCCCTGCTCGGCCGCGGGCTCGAGGACCTGCGGATGGTCGTGCTCCACCTCGGCAACGGCGCCAGCGCCTGCGCCGTCTCCGGTGGGCGCAGTGTCGACACGTCGATGGGGCTGTCGCCGGCCGAGGGGCTGGTCATGGGCACCCGCTCGGGCGACGTCGACCCGGCGCTGGGGGGCTACCTCGCCAGGGTCGGCGGGCTGTCGGCGCAGGAGTACGACCGGGCGCTCAACCGGGAGAGCGGGCTGCTGGGCCTGACGGGGGTGTCGGACTTCCGCACCGTGGTGGAGCGCCGAGCGGCGGGGGATGCCCAGGCCGGGCTCGCCTTCGACGTCGCCGTGCACCGCATCCGCAAGTACGTCGGGGGGTACGCCGCGGTGCTGGGGCGGCTCGACGCGCTCGCCTTCACCGGCGGGATCGGTGAGCACAGCGCGGTGCTTCGTGCCGCAGTGGTCGACGGGCTGGGCGTGCTGGGGCTGCGGCTCGATGCCACGGCGAACGCGCAGGGACCAGCGGAGCGGTTGGTGTCGTCGGGCGACAGCTCGGCGCCGGTGTGGGTCGTGCCCACCGACGAGGAGCGCGAGATCGGGCGGGCTGCGCTCACCGTGGTCGGTGTGCCGAACGCTCTCTGATCGCTGCGTCGTGGTGGCCGGTCCGGGGCGTAGCAGTCTCGGTTTTCCACAGGATGCGGTGGCGGTTCCCGTCGTCCACAGGGGTGGTCGCGGCCGGTCGAGGGTCGGTGGACACACGTACGATTAACGCATGGACAGGGGAGCCGAGGCGGCGGCGGGGCAGGTGGTGCGCGCGGTCCGGGGTGTGCCCGGCCGGTGTGCGGACTTTGAGAACCGGCCGGATGCGATGGACCCCGCCTCCGTCACGGGAGACGGGCGTGCGAGAGAAGCCCTCGGAGCGGGGCGGCATCGGCGGCGGTGTCGGCGTTCCCGGCCTGGCTGGCCGGGGTCGACGTCGGGTCGCTGTCGGATCGGGACCGGGTGGAGCTAATCAGCGAGCTGGAGCGGGTCAAGGGGTCCGCGTCGGCGGCGCAGGCTCGGGCCACCGACGCGCTGCGCCGCTCACGGGAGCTGGCTGCACCGCAGGACGCGGCCCGGTCGGTGGGGTCGGTGGTCGCGTTGGCGCGCCGGGGGTCGCCGACCCCGGGCGACCGGTTCGTGGGCCTGTCCCGGGCACTGGTGCGCGAGATGCCGCACCTGATGGCCGCACTGACCGCGGGAGGGACCTCCGAGCGGGTCGCGGTTGCGTTCGTCGCCGCCACCGCGACGTCGAGCGTCGACGACCGCGCCGAGGTCGACCGGCGGCTTGCTCCGGTGGTCACCCGGCTCGGGGTGAGGCAGGCTGCCCAGGCGGCCACCCGGGTCGCCGCCGAGCTCGACGCGGCCAGCGTGGTGGCGCGGAGGGAGGCGGCCGTCAGGTCCAGGCGGGTCAGTGTGCGCCCGGCTCCGGACGGGATGGCCTACCTGACGGTCCTGGGGCCGCTCAAGGACGTCGTCGGGACGCATGCGGCGCTGCAGGCCGGCGCCCGAGCCGTGGTGGGTGGCCAGCGCCCCGGGGAGCCGCCGGAGGGTCGTGGTGTCGGTGCGGTCGCCGCTGACACGGCCCTGCGACTGCTCTCCGGGCGTGCGGTGGGGCAGCCGCAGCCCGTGGAGGTGCACCTGGTCGTCACCGACCGGGCCCTGCTCGGCACCGGTGACGCAGACCGTTCGGTTGTCGAGCCGGCCCGGGTGCCCGGCCACGGCAGTGTCCCGGCACCAGTGGCCCGGGTCTGGCTGCGCGAAGGCCTGCGGGGCCCACCGCTCACCGCGCCCCACGAGCCACCATCCTCGTCGGCGGCGCGGGTGTGGGTGCGGCGGCGGTACACCACCCCCGACGGGCGGGACCTGGTCGCGATGGACTCCCGGAGACGGTGCTTCGGGGGCATGCTGCGGCGCATGCTGGTGCTGCGCGACGACGTGTGCACGACGCCCTGGTGCGAGGCGCCGATCGTGCACGCCGGCCACGCCACACCGGTGCGCGAGCTCAGTGCAACGTCCTTCGTGGAGGGCAATGGCAAGTGCGCCCGGTGCAACCACGTCAAAGAGGCCCCCGGCTGGCGAGCCCGCAGCATCCTGCCCGGCGACCCGGTCGACACCGGGGCGACCGCGCACGACGGCATCGCCGACGGCACGGGCAACGGCCAGGGCGATGGCAGCGCCACCGGTGACGTGGTCGAGCGCCGGGCCGTGCGGATCACCACCCCGCTCGGGCACCAGTACGACTCCGAACCACCCCCACTGCTCGGCTGGGCCAGCGGCAGTCACGCACCGACCGCTTCACCGGAGTCGCAGGGCTCGACGTCCGCTCGTTCCTCGGCGGCCGCGGCGGTGGGGGCCTCGTGGGGGATCGTGGATGCCGATGAACCGAACCAGAGCGCTCCGGTGGTTCAACGCCCGGGGGCCACGGCCACCACCGGCATCTCGACGAACTGGTCGACCTTGGCCAGCCGCAGCACGGGCCTGGCCGGTGCTGGCATCCGTCGCATCCCCACCTCGGTCGACAGGTCCACCGGTGCGCCCAGGGTGAGGATCGCGCCGCCCATCCGCACCCGGCACCCGCCCGCGGCTCGCACGTTGCGCAGCCAGTCGACACCAGGGCCGTAGGTGAGGGCGAAGGTGACCGTGTCTCCGGTGCGGAAGGCGTTGAGCGGCACGCGGTAGACGCGCCCCGAGCGACGCCCGACGTGCTCGAGCTCCACGAACGGACCGTGACCCGCGAGGTGCACCAGCACCTTGTTGGTGACGGCCTTGTTGAACGTCCCGACGGCCTGGGGGATGGGCATGCTCCACGGTATGCGCCCACGGTGGTGCACGCCCGGCGGCGGCCTCGCCCACGCCCGCTCCTAGAGTGGCGCCATGGCGACGACGCTCTACCGACGCGGGTCGATCCGCACCGCGGACCGGCCGGACGCGACGGCCCTGGTCGTCGTCGACGGTGGGGTCGGGTGGGTCGGTGACGAGGACGGCGCGGACACGCACGCCGATGTCGTCGACACCGTCGTCGACCTCGACGGCGCGCTGGTGCTCCCGGCGTTCGTCGACGCGCACGCCCACCTCTCGCACACCGGGATGGGCCTGCGCGGCGTCGACCTCGCGGGCACCACCTCGGTGGCCCAGGCACTGCGGGCCGTCGAGGATGCCGTGCGCCGCCGCGGTGGGCGCCCCACCTTCGTGCTCAACTGGCAGGAGCACGACTGGGCCGAGGACCGGGCGATGACCGCGGCCGAGCTCGACCGGGCCAGCTTCGGCGGCGTCGTCTACGCGTCGCGGATCGACGGTCACTCGGCCGTGGTCTCCAGCGCGCTGGCGATGATCTCCGGCGCCCAGCGGCTCGACGGCTGGCAGGGAGACGGGTTCGTCACCCGGGACGCCAAGAACGCCGCCCGGGCCGCGTTCGACGCAGCACGCAGCGCCGACCAGCGACGCGAGGACATCGAGGACGCGCTGCGGGCGGCGGCAGCCCAGGGCATCGCCGTCGTGCACGAGTGCGGCGGACCACTGCTCACCTCCGCGGGCGACTTCGCCGACGTCCTCGCCCTCGGCCGGCGCCCGGACCTGCCACGCACCGTCGGCTACTGGGCCGAGGCCGTCACCGACCCCGAGCAGGCCACCGCGCTGCTGGCCCTGCACGGCGCCCGCGGCTTGGGGGGCGACCTCAACATCGACGGCTCGATCGGCTCGCACACCGCCCACCTGCGCGCCGGCTACGCCGACGACCCCGGATGCGTCGGCACGACCTACCGCTGCGGCGCCGACGTGCGCGACCACGTCGCGGCGTGCGCGGTGGCCGGCATCCAGAGCGGGTTCCACGTCATCGGCGACGCCGGCATGGACACCGTGCTCGAGGGCTACGAGGCCGCGGCCCGGCTGGTCGGGCTCGAGGCGGTGCGCGCCAGCCGGCCGCGGCTCGAGCACGCCGAGATGGTCGACGCTGCGGGCATCACCCGGATGGCGCGGCTGGGCATGGTCGCGAGCGTCCAGCCGGCCTTCGACGCGATGTGGGGCGGCTCGGCCGGCATGTACCAGGCGCGCCTCGGCCCGGCTCGGGCGCACGGCACGAACCCGTATGCCGCCCTGGCCGGGGCTGGGGTGCGCCTGGCCGTCGGCTCCGACTCACCGGTCACCCCCTTCGCCCCCTGGGCCGCCGTCCGCGCGGCCGTCGAACACCACGCCCGGGACCAGCGGCTCGATGTCACCACAGCGCTCGAGGCGCACACCACCGGCGGGTACGCCGCCGCACGCGAGCACGGGGCAGGCCCGCTGCGCCTCGGCAGTCCTGCGACCTTCGCCGCCTGGCACGCCCCCGACACCGACGACCAGGGCCTGCCCGAGGTGCGCTCCGGCGCACGCCTGCCCACCTGGCGGCTCACCGTCCGCGACGGCGTCGTGCTTGCCGCCGGCTGAGCCGGCACTTCGTCAGGTCGTCTCGGTGGCGCCTGCCTCGTCCGGCGCCCCCACGCCGAAGACCGACATCAGCTGGGCCAGCATCCTGTAGTACCCCACGAGCACGACGAGCTCGAGCAGCTGCTGCTCGCCCAGCACCCCGACGGCGGCGGCATAGTCGTCGTCGTCCAGCGAGCGGCCCTCGGCCAGCCGGCGGGCGAGCAGACACGTCATCGCCTCCACCGGGTCGACGCCGTCGGCGTGCGCGAACGCCCCCGACCCGATGCCGTCCAGCTCGGACCGGCTCAGGCCCACCATCGCGCCCACCCGTTCGTGCGCGTACCGCTCGTAGTCGCTGTCCGTGGCCGCCGCCACGGTGAGGATCGCGACCTCGCGCGCCCGGTCGGTGAACGAGGTGGCGAACCGGACCGCGGCCCCGAGCTCCTGCAGCGGACCCCCGAGGTGCGGTGCCTGCAGCATCAGGCCGAACGGTCCCACCAACGACCCGTCGGGTGCCGTGAGGTGCATCGCCTGCGGCCCCGTGCCACGCCGTCCGCCGACGATGGCGGCATGCAGCGCCTGCCGGCGTGGGTCGGCGAAGGGTGGATGGAGGCGCGGCAGTCTCTCGGTCATGGAGCCACCATGCCGCACCGTCGTGGCTGCGTCCCGCCTCGGGTGTGGCGTGGGTCGCCGAGCCGACACGCCGCCGACAGATCCTGTCGTGTTGGCCCGGTAGGGCCGTAAATACTTGCGCATTCGTTGGTAGATTGGCGCTGTGTCTTCACGTGCGCGCCGTCTCCTCGATCTCGACCCAGCGACGGTTCGCCGCGCCCGGACCCTGGCCCGCCGGGCCGGGAAGCCGGTCGTCGACCTCGCGCGCAGCCACACGACGGTGTCCGTCGAGCGGGCGACGCTGCGCCTGGCCGGCCTGTCCGGCGCCGACCACGAGATCATCCCCTGGGTCAACCACCTCGTCGATGCGGTGCGCGACGGCGTCGGGCTCGAGCACGGCGTCACGACCCCGGTCTGGGACGCCCTGCGCCGCGGCGAGGCACCCGACCTGCTGACCCTGGCCCAGAAGTCCGCCAGTGGTGCCGTCACCTTCCGCCTGCCCGAGGGCAAGGACGCCACCGCGGCCCGCACGGCCGCCCGCACGTCCGTGGCGACCGGCATCCGGGCCATCGACCGCCAGCGCGCCACCCGCGAGCGCCTCGTGAAGCGCTACGGCGACCCGAAGCAGACGCCGTGGATCTACCTCATCGTCGCCACCGGCGACATCTACGAGGACATCCCCCAGGCCCAGCAGGCCGCCCGCGAGGGCGCCGACGTCATCGCGGTGATCCGCTCCACCGGCCAGAGCCTGCTCGACTTCGTGCCCGAGGGCGCCACCCGCGAGGGCTACGCCGGCACCTACGCCACCCAGGAGAACTTCCGCCTGATGCGCGCCGCGCTCGACGAGTCGAGCAAGGAGCTCGGCCGCTACGTGCGGCTCACCAACTACGCCAGCGGCCTGTGCATGCCCGAGATCGCGGCGCTGGCCGGCCTCGAGCGGCTCGACATGATGCTCAACGACTCGATGTACGGCATCCTCTTCCGCGACATCAACCCGGTGCGCACCTTCGTCGACCAGCGCTTCAGCCGCCAGGTGCACGCCCGCGCCGGGATCATCATCAACACCGGCGAGGACAACTACCTCACCACCGCGGATGCCGTGGAGGCCGCCCACACGGTGACCGTGAGCCAGCTGCTCAACGAGTACTTCGCCAAGGAGGCCGGGCTCGAGGACTGGCAGCTCGGGCTCGGCCACGCCTTCGAGATCAACCCCGACCTCCCCGACAGCTTCCGGCTCGAGCTCGCCCACGCGCTGCTCGCCCGCCAGCTCTTCCCGGACGCCCCGCTGAAGTGGATGCCGCCCACCAAGCACATGACCGGCGACGTCTTCCGCGGCTACCTGCTCGACGGCTTCTTCAACCTCGTCGGCGCCATGACCGGCCAGGGCATCCTGCTCGTCGGCATGATGACCGAGGCCGTGGTCACCCCGTGGCTGTCCGACCGCGACCTCGCCCTGCAGAACGTCCGCTACGTGCTCAACGCCGCCGGCGGGCTCACCGAGGACTTCCACCCCCCGCACGACGGGCTGATCCAGACCCGGGCACGGCAGGTGCTCGCCGAGGCCGTCGACCTGCTCGGCGAGATCGTCGGCGACACCACCACCCGGGACACCGCCCACCCGCAGCCGCTGCTCGCCGCCATCGCCGACGGCACCTTCGGCTCGATGAAGCGCCCGCCCACCAAGGGCAAGGGGATCGACGGCGTGGTCGTCAAGGCCGACGCCTACGACAACCCCGCGACCACCCTGCTCGAGGAAGGGGCCACCCGATGACCCGCCGCCGCGACGCGCACGACGCGCAGCGCCGCATGGAGCACGCCGTCGAGGGCGACCTCAGCCTCTCCGAGACCGGCCCGATCGTGCGCCCCTACGGCGACACCACCGGCGACGGCATGGTGCAGGTCTCGTTCACGCTGCCGCTGCCGCACGACAAGCGCGCCGAGGGCGCCGCGCTCCAGCTCGCCGCCAAGATGGGCCTGGAGCCGGCCCTGCTCGTGCACGCCAAGGCGATGGGCCCGCACTTCACCTTCTTCGTGGTCTACGGCTCGGTCACCCACCTCGTCGACGTCCGCGAGGTCGAGGTGCACGAGCGCGAGTTCGCGCTGCTGACCTCCAAGGAGGTCAACACCGAGATCAAGAAGCGGCTGCGCCGCAAGCTCGTCGTCGTCGGCGCCTGCATCGGCACCGACGCCCACACCGTCGGCATCGACGCCATCCTCAACATCAAGGGGTTCGCCGGCGAGAAGGGGCTGGAGTACTACCGGGAGATGACGGTGGTCAACCTCGGCGCCCAGGTGCTCGTGCCCGACCTGGTCAACACCGCCCGCGAGGTGCGTGCGGATGCCGTGCTGGTCTCGCAGGTGGTCACCCAGAAGGACGCCCACATCCACAACACCACGGCCATGTCGGCCGCCTTCCGCGAGGCCTTCCCGGCCGGCTCGGTGCCCCTGCTCGTCGTGGGCGGCCCGCGCTTCGAGGAGGGCACGGCCGGCGCGCTGGGCGTCGACCGGGTCTTCGGCCGCGGCACCACCCCCGGCGAGGTCGCGTCCTACCTGGTGCACCGGCTCGTCACGTCCCACACCCAGCCCGACCCCCGAGGAGCCCATCGATGACCCGAGCAGAGGTCGGCGCCACGGTCGTCCACCGTCGCTACGTCCCCTACAGCCACGCCCACTACGCCGGGAACCTCGTCGACGGCGCCTACTCCCTGGCCGCCTTCGGTGACGTCGCCACCGAGCTGTGCATCCGCACCGACGGCGACGAGGGGCTCTTCGCCTCCTACTCCTCGGTGCAGTTCCTCGCGCCCGTGCGGGCCGGCGACGTCATCGAGATCGAGGCCCGGCTGGTGCGGGTCGGGACCCGCTCGCGCGAGATGGAGTTCGAGGTGCGCGTCGTCGGCCGCGGCGCGCCCGAGCGGGGCGCGTCCTGCGCCGACGTGCTCGACCCGCCCGTGGTGGCGACCACGGCGCGCGGGGTCGTGGTGGTGCCTCCAGCAGCGTGACCTACCGTTGGCGGGTGCCCACCCCGCTCCGGTATGCCGCTCGACCAGCGGCCGCCGTGGGAGCCGGACTGTGCCTGTGGCTGGCGTTCCCCGAGCCGAACCTGTGGTGGCTCGCACCCGTGGGCGTGGCCCTGCTCGGCGCCGCGACCCTGACGGCCGGCGCCCGTCGCGGGGTGCTGCTCGGCCTGCTCGCCGGCCTGGCCTTCTTCGTACCTGTCCTGTCCTGGTCCGGCGTCTACGTCGGCGCCCTGCCGTGGTTCGCCCTGGCCGTGCTCGAGGCGCTGTACGTCGCCGCCATGTCGGCGGTGGTCGGCTACGCCGGCCGCCGGCTCACGGCGGCCGGCCGACGGAACGCGGCGTACCTGCTCATCCCGGTGGGCTGGGTGGTGCAGGAGTGGGCCCGCTCCACCACGCCGTACGGCGGGTTCCCCTGGGCCCGACTGGCATTCAGCCAGGCCGACAGCCCACTGGCGCACGTGGCCCGCTGGCTCGGGGCGCCCGGGGTGACGTTCGCGGTGGCGGTGGTCGGCACCCTGCTGCTCGCCGCGGTGACCGCGGCGGCGCGCCGGTCCTGGCTCCCGGCATCGGGCCTGGCCGTGGCCGCGCTGGCCCTGCTCGCACTCGCGCCGCTGGCGATCCCGCTCCCCACCGGGGGCCGCCCCGTTCGGGTCGGGTTCGTGCAGGGCAACGTGCCCCAGGCGGGGCTCGAGTTCAACGCGCAGCGCCGGGCCGTGCTCGACAACCACGTCGCCGGCACCGAGCGGCTGGCCCGCCGGGCCCCGGACGACCTGACCCTGGTCGTGTGGCCGGAGAACGCCTCCGACATCGACCCGCTGCGCAACCCCGATGCCGCGGCGCAGATCGACAACGCCCGTGCCGCCGTCGGGGTGCCGCTGCTCATCGGCGGGGTGCTGGCGGAGCCGCCCGGCTACAGCTCGAACGTCTCCCTGTTCTACCTGCCCGGGGCCGCGCAGCCGCAGCGCTACGTCAAGCTGCACCCGGTGCCCTTCGCGGAGTACGTCCCCGCCCGGGCCTTCTTCCGCATCTTCTCCCCGATGGTCGACCTGGCGGGCAACTTCATCGCGGGCACGCAGATCGGCGTCTTCCGGGTTCCGGCCGCCGGGGGCGACTACGTCGCGCTGCCGACGATCTGCTTCGAGGTCGCCTACGACGGCCTGATGCGCGACAGCGTCGAGGCGGCCGGCCACGACCCCAGCCTGCTCGTGGTGCAGACCAACAACGCCACCTTCGGCTACACCGACGAGTCCGAGCAGCAGTTCGCGATCTCGCGGATCCGGGCGATCGAGCACGGCCGGTCGGTGGTGCACGTCTCGACCGTGGGGGTCTCCGGGTTCGTGGCGCCCGACGGGTCGGTCACCGAGAAGACCGCGCTGTTCACCGCCGACCAGCGGGTGGCCGCGCCCGTGGTGCGCACCGAGCGCACCCCCTCCGACCGGCTCGGTGCCGCACCCGAGTGGGCCGCGGCGGCCGCCCTGGTCCTGCTCGTGCTCGGGAGCACCCGGGCGGCGCGGAGCGTTAGGGTTTCGAGGGCCAGCACACCACCCGACCGACCTGACGAGGACCAACACCCTTGACCGAGACCGCCCGACCGCCGCTGCAGCGCGTCGCCGTCCTCATCCCGACGTACAACGAGCGGGACACCCTGCCCGTCACCGTGCGTCGCCTGCGCGAGGTGGCCCCGCAGGTCGACGTCGTCGTGCTCGACGACAACTCCCCGGACGGCACCGGTGCCGTGGCCGACGCCCTGGCAGCGCACGACCCGCAGCTGAGCGTGCTGCACCGGGCCGGCAAGGAGGGGCTCGGTGCCGCCTACCTCGCCGGGTTCCGTCAGGCGCTCGACGCCGGGTACGACGCCGTCGTCGAGATGGACGCCGACGGCTCGCACCGCCCCGAGTACCTGCCGACGATGCTCGCGGCGGCCGAGCACGCGGATGCCGTCATCGGCTCGCGCTGGGTGCGCGGCGGCTCGGTGGTCAACTGGCCCGTGCACCGCAAGGCGCTCTCGGTCGGGGGCAACCTCTACATCAAGGTGCTGCTCGGGATGCCGGTCAACGACGCGACGGCCGGCTACCGGGTCTACCGCAGCGACGCCCTGCGCACCATGGGCCTGGACGGGGTGGCCTCCCAGGGCTACTGCTTCCAGACCGACCTGACCTGGCGCGCCGTCAAGGCCGGCCTCACGGTCGTCGAGGTGCCCATCACCTTCGTCGAGCGCGAGGTGGGCGACTCCAAGATGAGCCACGACATCATGACCGAGTCGCTGCGCCTGATCACCGGCTGGGGCCTGCGGCACCGGGCCCGTCAGGTGCGTGAGCTGGTCGGTGTCCCACGGCAGCCGCGGTGGCACACGCTGTGAGCCGCACCGGCGCCACCCCGTACGCCTCCCGCCGGCGGCGTCCTCGGGTGCTGCGCTGGGTGTTCCTCGCCCTGCTCATCGTGCCGATCGTCGAGATCGCGGCCATCATCGCGGTCGGCCGGGTGATCGGTGGCTGGCCGACGCTGCTGCTGCTCGTGCTCGAGTCCCTGCTCGGGGCCTGGATCGTCAAGCGCGAGGGCGCGAAGACCTGGGCCGCGCTGCAGGACGCCCTGCGCAGCGGGCGGATGCCGAGCCGTCAGCTCTCCGACGCCGCGCTGGTGCTGATCGGCGGCACCCTGCTGCTCACCCCCGGGTTCGTGACCGACGTCGTCGGGTTCTTCTTCATCCTGCCGCTGACCCGGCCGGTCACCCGGGCCTGGCTCGAGAACCTGGTCGCCCGCCGGCTGCTCGGGCCGATGGGGGAGTGGCCCGCACCCGGGCCGCCTCCCGGTGCCGCCGGCGCACCCGGGAGTCCGGCATCCGGACCCCCGCGCCCCGGCCGCCCCGACGTGGTGCCGGGCGAGGTCGTCGAGGGCACCGTCGTCGACCCCGACCGTCCGTAGCACGACCGATGCCGGGCACCCTGGTGGGTGCCCGGCATCCGGTGTGGTCGGTCAGGCGGACTTGCGCTTGCGGGGGCGCTCGCCGCGCGACTCGCGTAGCAGGGTGAGTCGCTCCTCGAGCAGCTCCTCGAGCTCGGGGATGGAGCGGCGCTCGAGCAGCATGTCCCAGTGGGTGCGCACGTGCTTGACGGGCTTGGCCTCCGGCTCAGGGCCCCCACCCTGGAGCTTGGCCTCAGCACCGCAGCGGCACTCCCAGGTGTGCGGGACGTCGGCCTCGACGGAGAAGGGGAGCTTGATGGTGTGCCCGTTCGGGCACAGGTACGTGGTGATGTTGCGCTCGCTGGGGACGACGTTCGCGTCGGTCTCCATGCTCAGCGCGCCGAGTCGGCTGCCGCGCAGGCTGCGTTCTGCCATGGGATTCTCCCGGAGTCTGTGGTGTCCCGATCGGCAGGTCGCCCCGACCGGGTCTAGCGCGTCCAACGCCCGGACGGGTGGCGTTGTTCCGTCGCCCCGGCCGTCGTGTGAAGGGTTCGGTGTGACGGCCCTCACAGGATGCCTACGGGGCGGGGGCGTCCCACAGTTCGGACACCGGCCGGCTCAGACGACGCGGGGAACCTCGTTGCCGGCGTCGAGGATGCCCTGCCGGACGTCGACCTTGCGCAGGATGGCGTAGCCGAGCACGAAGAAGATGATCAGCGCCACGATCGCCGGGCGGTAGGAGTCGGTCAGCTGGTGCACCAGGCCGAACAGGAACGCGCCGAACCACGAGGTGCCGCGCTCCATGGCCTGGTAGAAGCCGAAGAACTCGGCCTCCCGGCTGTGCGGCACGAGCTGGCTGAACAGCGAGCGGCTCAGCGCCTGGCTGCCGCCGAGCACGATGCCGATGAGCACCCCGAGCACGACGAACGGCACGAAGGCCTCCGCCGGCAGGAAGAACGCGGCGACCACGATCAGCGACCAGGCGATGAGCGAGCGCAGGATGGTGCGCCAGGCGCCCCACCGACCGGCGACCCAGCCGAAGAGCAGCGCACCGCCGAACGCCACGAACTGCACGAGCAGGATCAGCGCGATGAGCTGGCTCTCGTCGAACCTCAGCTGCTCGGCGCCGTAGAGGCTGCTCGAGGTGATGACGGTCTGGATGCCGTCGTTGAAGAAGAGGTAGGCGAGGAGGAACAGCATCGTGTTGGGGTAGTTCCTCAGGTCGCGGAAGGTGTGGCCGAGCTGGGCCAGGCTGCCCCGCACGGCGCCGGCGCGGGGGGCGTCGATCTCGCTGGGGGCGTTGCCGCGCAGGCTCCAGAGCCCGGCGACGGGGATGATCGTGAACACGGCCCACCACAGGCCCGCCGAGAGCAGGCTGACCCGCACGGCGGTCTCGGTGTCGACGCCGACCAGGTCGGGCCTGGTGACCAGCACCAGGTTGATGGCCAGCAGCAGGCCACCGCCGAGGTAGCCCAGGGCCCAGCCGCGGCTGGAGACCTTGTCGCGGTCGTCGGGGCTGGCGATGCGGCACAGGATGGCGTCGTAGACCACCAGGCTGGCGCCCAGGCTGATGGAGGCGATGACCATCATCGCGGCACCGAACCGCCAGTTGCTGCCGACGAGGAAGAACAGCCCGGCGCCGGCCGCTGAGCCCACCCAGGCGAACAGGCCCAGCAGGCGCGCCGGGCGTTGCGACCGGTCGGCGACCGCGCCGACCATGATGAGCAGCAGCGCCGACATGATCGTGGCCAGGGTGATGGTGTACGGGGCGATCGACCCGGGGTCCAGGGGAGCGGTGAGCACCAGCACGACCGCGGCCAGGGCGAGCGGCACGACCAGTGCGGTGGGGCGCACCGGCACCCGGGTGTCGCGCGCGTAGGCGACGATCCCGAGCACGATGAGCACCAGCAACCCGACGACCGCGACGAACGCGACCGTGGAGATCCAGCGCGGCAGGTCCGCGGCGGCCGGCACCACGTAGAGGTCGGTGCCGCACCGGGCGTCGGAGTCGATGCCGGGACAGGCGGCCTCCTTGGCGACCGTGGTGAGGTAGGGCCCGAAGAGCACCGTGCCCACCGTGGTGACGAAGGCCGAGTTCGCCCAGTCGTACCAGTACCAGGGGCGGTGGTAGCGGCCGGTCGCGGCATAGGCGTCGACCCGCTCTGACTGCGTCGTCATGCGCGAAGCGTTCCACACCCGGTGGGGTGCGCACCGTAGGTTGCGGTACTCGGTGTGCACCGTGTCCGCACCCGGCGATCAGCCCGCGAACTCCCAGTGCCACGGCTCGGGCAGCGACCCGCCGGCGGCGGCCCAGGACGGGTGGAACCAGCCGTAGAGCGGCGCGTTCTGCCGCATCCACTGGTGCGCGGGCGACCCGAAGTCCTGCACCCCACCGCAGAGGTCGACCGCGTGGCCCAGGCCGTGCCGGCTGGTGCCGGGGGTGGCGGCGAAGCGCCCCCGCTTGCCCTTGATCGAGATCTGGTCGGGCAGGGAGCGGTAGGAGTCGGTGATGCACAGCGCGACGCCGGTCTGCGCGGCGAAGGCCTGGCTCATCGCGTTGAAGCTGGCGGCGGCAGCGGGCGCGAGGCTCTCACCCGGGGCCTGCCAGACGGGGCATAACCCGCTCGGCGGGATCATGCCGTTGGGGTAGAAGGTCGAGTCGTTGGTGCACGGCTTGCCGATGGCGGTGGTGTCGACCGAGGCGGAGGCCAGCGCGTCGCGCAGCCGCTGCGCCGCGGCCTTGGCGGCGGGGGTTCGGGCACCGACGAGCAGGCTGGCGACCGGGCCGGCCTTCTCGACCTCGGCCACCTGCAGGCTACGCAGCCTGGCCATCTTGGAGCGTTGGGCGAGCACGATCTTGTCCAGGGCGCCCTTGTCGCGTTGGATGACCCGGGTGGCCGCGGCGGCGGCGGCCTGGGCGGCGTCGGCCGCGGCGCTCAACCGCACCTGCTCGGCGGTGAGGACCTTGACGTCGCGCAGCGCCAGGGTGCGCTGCTCGGTGAGGTAGGACAGGTCACCCAGTGGGTCGCCGACCTCGTCGGGTTCCGCGCTCAGTGCGTCGAGCATGCCGGCGAGGTCGGCGTCGCCGCCACCTCCGGCATAGACGGAGAAGACCCAGTCGCTCAGGATGCGGTGGGCGGTGGCCAGGCGGGCCTCGAGCACGGCGAGGTCGCTGTGCGACGAGGTGGCCTCGTCGGTGGCGGCCCGCTCGGTCTCGCGGGCCGCGACGAGCGACTCCAGCAGGGCGTTGGACTTGTCGGACAGCGCGTTCATCTCGCGGGTGGCGGCGGCCACCTGGGAGCTGCTCGCGGACAGGACGGTCGCGATGCGCTCGGCCTCGGCGATCTGGGCGGCGAGGAGCGGCCCGGACAGGGCGACCTGCTGATCGGGCTCGCCCTCGGCCGGTGCGGCCTTCGTGGGCGGCACGCCCGGGGTTGCGCTGGTGGTGGTGGTCGTGCGCGGGCTGGGCCTCGGGGTGGTGCTGGCAGCGGGGGAGGGGGCCGGGGTCGTGCGCGCCGGGGTGGGGGTGGGCGTGGGGGCCGCGCTGCGCGTGACGGAGGTCGACGGCGTCGGCTGGGGCGCCGGCGCGGCAGCGGCAGTGCCTGCCGTCGCGGCCACGACCGCGGCGAGCACGACCGACCCGGCCGTGACCCGCATCCAAGGCGCCCAGCGCACGACTTCTGTCTTTCTGTTACGTTCGGCGGCGCCCATCGGCGCCCGGTACGCGCCCCTGCCGCACGAACCACCTCTCACGATAGGGGGCCCACCGTCCCCGCGACAGCCGGACCGGGAAATACCACCCGTTCGGGCCACAGGTCGTCCACAGGTGCGCCGGCCCGGGAGTCGTCGTCCACAGGCAGGGGCGTGGTTCTGGTGGCGGCGGGCGCCCCGGTGCAGGGTGGCCACCCGTGGGGGCAGCCCGGCCCCCGGAGGAGGGCCCCCATGGATTATGTCAACTCGGTGCACCTGGTCGGCCGGGTCACCGCGACGGGGAGCCGCGCGAGCTGCCCAGCGGTGACACCGTGCTGACCCTGCGGGTGGTGGTCCCACGGGCGCAGCGCCGCGACACGGCCCGCCCGGGCGTCGACACCATCGACGTGGCGTGCTGGACCCCGGCGGCGCGTCGGTCCGCGTCGCGGTGCGCGGTCGACGACCACGTCGAGGTGGAGGGCGCGCTGCGCCGGCGGTTCTTCCGGGCCGGGGGCGCGGTGGCCAGCCGCTACGAGGTGGAGGCGAGGCGGGTCACCCGGCGCCGTGCCGACGCCGGGCGCTGAAGCACCGGCGGCCGGCCGACCCGACCGGTGGGTCAGGCCCGGGCGGCCAGCATCTGCTCGAGCAGGGCGATTTCGGAGGCCTGCGCGGCCGCGATGGCACCGGCCAGCCGGAGCACCTCGGGGGTGCGCGCCTGCGCCACCGCGGCCCGGGCCATGGCGACCCCTCCGGCGTGGTGGTCGATCATCAGGCGCAGGAAGATCCGCTCGGCTTCCACGCCGGTGCTCGCCTCGAGCTCGGCCAGCTGCCCGGGGGTGGCCATGCCGGGCATCGAGCCGTCCGGCCCGGCGTGTGCCATGGCGTGCTCGCCGCCCGCCCAGGCCATCGGCGGTCGGGAGCCGGTCTGGTCCAGGCCCCACTGCACCAGCCACCCGAACATCTGCCCGGCCTGCTGCTGCTGGCTGGTGATGATGTCGAAGGCGACGGTGCGCACCTCGGCGTCCGAGCTGCGGTCCCGCACGAGGAACGCCATCTCGACGGCCTGGGCGTGGTGGGTCTGCATGTCGCGCGCGAAGCCGGCGTCCGCACCGAAGTCGGTGGGCCCCGCATCGCGCGAGTGCACGACCCACAGCGTGCCGAGCACGCCGACGAGCAGGGCGGCCATGCCGACGAGCAGCAGCCGGCCTCGGCCCGCGTGCTGCGGGTCGTCCTGCGGGGTCGCGGTCATCCGCTCGACGGTGGCAGGTCGCCGGCGCTGCCACCGGTGCACGCGGCACCCGGCTCGGGCGTCTGCGGGCCCTGCCGGTAGGCCTTGACGAACTCCGCGAGCCGCGGGTCGTCGACCCCGGTCAGGACCAGCTGGGTGCCCCAGGCGCTGGCGACGACCGGACCCGGCAGCCCCGGGTACGGCGACAGCACGATGTAGGTGTCGGGCAGGTCCGCCTCGAGCCGGGCGACCTGGTCGGCGGCCAGCGCCGGGTCGTAGGTCACCCAGACGGCGCCGTGCTCCAGCGAGTGCACCGCGAGCTCGTTCGTGACCGGCTCGGTGTACACCCCGCAGTTCAGCCAGGTCGGGTTGTGGTCGCCGCCGACCGGCGGGGTCTGGGCGTAGCTGACCGTCTCGGTGGTGTGGTCGCGGGTGACCGGGTAGGTCGTGACGGCGTCGAGGGTGGGCCGGTTCGACACGTCGTTGTGCACGGTGAACCCGACCACGCCCGCGATGACCAGCACCACCGTCGCCACCGCGGCGACGAGCAGCGTCCGCGAGCGGCGCTCCTTGGCCCGCTGCGCCCGGCGCACCTCGTCGACCGTGGCCCGGCCGGCCCGGCCGGCCCGGGCACCACCCTGCGGCCTGGACGACTTGCTCACCCGGTGCTCCTCACTGCGGTTGCGTGACCACGAGCGAACATTGTGACCCATCGACCCGGGGCCGAGGTATCACGCACTGCGCTGCGGCCTCCTGAAGCGCACGGAGGGGCGGTGTGCCTCAGGAGGTGGCGACATGCAGTGGATCCAGTGGACCCGATGCCCGGAGTGCGACTCGATCGCCGAGATCGTCGACCGCGACGTCTGGCCGAGCACCGACGGGCCGGTCGAGCACGTCACGGTGCGGTGCGTGCGCCGGCACCGGTTCGTGATGCCGGTGGTGTCGTTGGCGATGCCGGGGGCGCCCGCGTCCGTCGCGGCGCTCGAGCGCGAGCTGGTGTCGGCGCCGGACCCGCACGGCCCCCGGTAGGGGTCAGCGCGCCCGGTCATGAAACGCCGATAATCGACATTATGTCAGTCAGTGCCGGCGGCAACACCCGCGGGTGCCCTCCCCCGCACGGGTGCGACCCGCGCGTCGTCACCCACGGCTTACGCCGCGCTCAGGCGCGCAGTGCCTGGGCCAGCTGCCGGAAGTCCTCGACCAGGGTGGCCATGTCGTCGTCGGTGGTCACCAGCGACACCAGCCACTGCTCGTCGAGGCCGGGCGGGGTGAGGATGTTGCGGTTCACGCCCCACAGCCAGGACAGCTCGGCGAGCGCGAAGTCGGTGGCCTTGTAGTCGCGGTAGTTGCGCACCGGCGTGGTGGACCAGGTGACGCAGCCCTTGACCCCGAGCCCGACGGTGTGCGCCGGCAGCTCGTACTCGTCGATGATCGCGTCGATCGCCTGCAGCGCCCGCACGTTGACCGCCTCGGCCCCGGCGAGCGCCTCCCGGGTGCAGATCTCGTCGACCGCGCGCGCCGCTGCCATCACCAGCGGGTTGCCGTTGTAGGTGCCGAAGTGCGCCATCCGCCCGTCGACGACGACCTCCATGACCTCGCGCTTGCCCCCGAAGGCCGCCAGGGGCAGGCCGCCGCCGATCGACTTGGCCAGGGTGATCAGGTCGGGGGTGACGCCCAGGCGCTGGGCCGCACCGGCATAGCCGGCGGTCAGGCCCGTCTTGACCTCGTCGAAGATGAGCACGACGCCGTGGGCGTCGCAGGCGGCCCGCACCGCAGCGAGGTAGCCCTCGTCGGGCACCACGATCGAGAGGTTCTCGATGACCGGCTCGACCACCAGGGCGGCGATCTCGCGACCGTGCTCGGCGAGCACCCGCTCGAGCTGGCCGAGGTCGTTGTAGGCGACCACGTGGACGGTGCCGGCCTCGACGTCGAAGGGCACCTGGGGCGTCGGCGCGTCGGCCGGGCCGATCTCGTCGAGGCCGGGCTTGACCGAGACCTGCAGGGCGTCGTAACCGCCGTGGTAGCCACCCTCGATCTTCACGATCGCCTTGCGCTCGGTGTAGGCCCGCGCGCAGCGGATGGCGTACATCAGCGACTCGGTGCCCGAGTTGGTGAACCGGATCATGTCGAGCTGGAAACGGTCGCAGAACCGCTCGCTCATCTCGGTGGCCTGCGGCGACGGCGTGACGAACAGCGTGCCGGTCTCGGTGAGCGCCTCGGTGACCTTCTCGACCACGGTCGGGTTCAGGTGGCCGACGAGCATCGCCCCGAAGCCCATCGACAGGTCGAGCAGCCGGTTGCCGTCGAGGTCGGTGAGCCAGGCGCCGCGGGCCGAGGCGATGGAGACCGGGTACGGCTCCCAGTGCTGGAACGAGCTGGTGACCCCCAGCGGCAGCGTCTTGCTCGCCCGCTCGTTGTGGGCACCCGACTCCCCCGACCACGAGGTGAACCGCGCCCACTCGGCGGCCAGCAGGCGCTCGACGACCTCGGGGTCGACCGGCCGGCTGCGCTCGGGCAGCCGACGGTAGGTGCCGGGGTCGTGCGCGGGCACGGCGGGTGCGGTCTGCAGCTGGTCGGTCATTCGGCTCCTCCTCCCCCACCAGGAGGCGGGGTCGCGGTCAGCAGTTCGGATATCACTCGGGATCACCCTACCTGCCTTCGGATTCCGCTGCCAATCTCCGATCTGACGATCGGAACCGGGCTCAACCGGCCAACGGGGTGAAGCTCACGTCGCGGGTCGGGACCACGTCGCCACGCCGGCCCGGCGCGGCGGACCACGACCAGTAGAGGTTGGTGTGGCTGATCACCTGCTCGGGTGGGGGCGCGCCGTACTCGGTGAGGTCCTCGGTGGTGTGCGCGTCGCCGACCAGCGTGACGTCGTAGCCGCGCACCAGCGCCCCGTGCAGCGTGGCGCGGATGCAGGCGTCGCTCTGGGCGCCGGTCACCACGACCCGCCCGACGCCCCCCGAGGCCAGCACGTCCTCGAGGTCGGTGTCCTCGAAGGAGTCGCCGTAGTGCTTGTGCACGACCGGCTCGCCCGCGCCGGGCGAGAGCTCGTCGACGATCCGCCAGTCGTCGCTGCCCTGCTCCAGCCCCTCGTCGCAGTGCTGGACCCAGACCACCGGCACCTGCTCGGCACGGGCCTGCTCGACCAGGGCGCCGATGTTGCCGACCACGCGCTCGCGCTCGTGGCCGCCGGCCACGACGCCGTTCTGCACGTCGATGACCAGCAGGGCGGTGTTGGGCCGGTGCGAAAGTGTGGTCATGGGGCTCCCCTGTCACTCGTCGGTTCGGGTGCGGCGTCGTGGGTCCCACGCTAGGACGGCCCCCCGACAGCCGGGCCCGGCCGGACGGCCCCGCACCGCCTACGCTGGCGCCACCATGCAGTGCGACTACTTCGACGCCGGCCGGTGCCGCTCGTGCACCCTGATGGGGACGGCCTACGCCGGCCAGCTCGCCGCCAAGCAGCAGCGGGCCGCCACCGCCGTCGCGGACGTGGCGCCGCACCTGTCCTGGCTCGACCCGGCACGCAGCCCGGCATCGCACTACCGCAACAAGGCCAAGCTGGTGGTCGGCGGCCGCGCCGGCCACCCCACGCTCGGCATCCTCGACGAGCGCGGGCGCGGTGTCGACCTGCGCCGGTGCGGCCTGTACGAGCCGGGCCTGGCCGCCACCTTCGACCCGCTGCACCGGCTCGTGGCCGACCTCGGGCTCGAGCCCTACGACGTGCCGGCCCGGCGCGGCGAGCTGAAGTACCTCATCGTCACGCACTCCCCCGAGGGCGAGCACCTCGTGCGGTTCGTGCTGCGCTCGCCGCGCCACCTGCCCGACCTGCACGCCGCGCTCCCCCGCCTGCTCGCCGACCTGCCCTCGGTGCGCGTGGTCACCGCCAACCTGCACCCCGAGCACAAGGCGGTGCTCGAGGGCGAGACCGAGGTGGCGCTCACCGCGCAGACCCTGCTCCCGATGCGGGTCGGTGACACCACGCTGCTGCTCGGACCGCGCTCGTTCTTCCAGACCAACACCACGGTGGCCGCGGCGCTGTACCGGCAGGCCCGCGGCTGGGTCGACGAGGCCGGCCCGGCCGTCGTCTGGGACCTCTACTGCGGCGTCGGCGGCTTCGCCCTGCACGCCGCGGCGCCGGGCCGCACGGTGCTCGGGGTCGAGAGCTCGGCCGACGCCGTCGAGGCGGCGCGTGCCGCGGCCGGCAGCGCACCGGGTGCCGCGCGGTTCGTCGTCGGCGACGCCACGACGGCCGACCTCTCCCCCTCTCCCGACCTCGTCGTCGTCAACCCACCGCGGCGTGGCATCGGCCCCGGCCTCGCCGACTGGCTCGACGCGTCCGAGGCGACCCAGGTCGTGTACTCCAGCTGCAACGTCGACTCGCTCGCCCGCGACCTCGCCGCGATGCCGTCGCTCACCCCGGTCACCGGGCGGGTCTTCGACATGTTCCCGCAGACCCCCCACACCGAGGTGATGCTGCGGCTCGAGCGCCGCTGACCGGGTGGGCCCGCGGCTACGGTGGGGCGATGGGCGACGCGCGCAGCTGGGACGTCGAGGGCTCCAGGCTGGCCGCGCAGGCCGCGTCCGACGGCGAGCCCACCCGGTGGTTCGAGGAGCTGTGGTCGGCCGCCGCCCGCGACGAGGTCGACCTGCCGTGGCACCGCACCGCGCCCTACCCACCGGTGCTCGCCCTCGTCGACGCCGCCGGAGACGGAGCCGGGCGGCGCGCCGTCGTCGTCGGTGCCGGGCTCGGGGCGGATGCCGAGCTGCTCGCCGCCCGCGGCTACCGCACCGTCGCCTTCGACCTGGCTCGGTCCGCGGTCGAGCTCGCCCGGGCCCGCCACCCCGGCAGCGGGGTCGACTACCGGGTCGCCGACCTGCTCGACCTGCCCGCCGACCTGGTGGGCGCGTTCGACCTGGTGGTCGACGTCTTCACCGTGCAGGCCCTCCCCCGGCCGCTGCGCGCGGCGGCCGTGGACGGCATCCGGTCGCTGCTCGCGCCGGGCGGCGAGCTGCTGGCGGTGCAGTTCGTGCACGAGGACGGCGCGCCCGAGGACGACGGGCCGCCGTGGCTCCTCACCCGGGCCGAGATGGAGTCGTTCGCGGTCGGTGACGTCTCACTGGTGTCGTTGCACCGCGACCCGCACCCGCTGCGTCCCGGCGGCCCCGACGCCTGGGTCGGCCTGTTCCGGCGCGGAAGGTAGCAGGCGGCCGTCAGAAGGTCAGCGCAGACACGTTGACGGTGCCCCAGTCCCGTTGTGGGACAGCCGGGTCGGGGGTGCGTTCGTCGCACACTGACCATCCCTCGGCGGAGCGGAGCAACCGCACCGGGTGCACCACGACCGGTGCCCGCGACCTGGCGTCGAGGCGCACGACCCGGCGGCCCCGGATCGCCTCGGCCAGCGCGCGCACCCGGGGGTCACGGTCGACCGCCCGGCTCCCGGCCACGAAGCGCACCCGGTCCTGCGACCGGCCCACCGTGGCGCGCACCGGGTCGGGCAGCGACTCCACCAGCTTGGAGCGGGCACGGGCCGCGGCATCCGCCAACCCCAGCTCGGCCAGCTCGGGCACCGGGGAGGCCAGGAGGACCCCCAGCGCCTCGGCCTCGTCGCTCGCCAGGCCGGTGAGCCGGGTGCGGTGGTCGAAGCCGAGCTCGAAGCCCCCACGAGAGCCGCGGTGGATGACGACCGGCAGACCGGCCTCCCCCAGGGCGTCGATGTCGCGCAGCACGGTGCGCCGGCTGACGCCCAGCTCGCCGGCCAGCTCGGCCGCCGTCATCCGGCCGCGGTTCTGCAGCAGGAGCAGCTCGTGGAGCAGCCGTGAGGCACGCACCGGACCTCCGATCCCAAAGGTGACAGAAGACGTCACCTTAGGGCTGTTAGCGTCCGGGGCGACACCACCAGAAGGAGGCCCTCATGGCCGACGACGTGACCTATGGCAACGGAACCGCGGACGACCCCTGGGTGCTGCACACCCCGCCGCAGACCTCCACCTACACCGCGTGGCAGGACGAGGCGGCCGACCCTGCGGCCCTCGTCGTGCGGGTGGGCACGACCACGCTGTCGTACCACCTGCGGGCGGTCGAGGACCTGGCCGCGATGCTGCGCGAGCGCGGCGACTGGGTGCCCCTGGGCAACGCCGACGAGGGCAAACCGGTCAAGGACGGAACCGTGGAGGCGTGGGCCCGCAGCGCGGACAACCCGGTCGGTGGCTACTACGGCCTGCGCAAGGGCTACCGCGGGCGGTTCGCCAACTACGTGACCCCGGTGCTCGAGCTGCTGGGGCGGGCCGAGCTCGAGCACGGCGCCCGCAACAACCGGGTGCGTAGCACCTGACGCCACCGCCCGCGGCGCGAACCGGCAGTATTTAGGGTTCCCTTGACGCAGCATTAGTACTCGCTGCCCGCCCTGTCCCTACGATCTGGCACCTCCCCTGTTGAGGACGGTGCCTCGTGGCCTCAAACTCCATCGGCGGACGGCGGTTGCGGATCGGTCGGGGGGGAGGCGCAGCACGTCGTCGGGTCGCTCCTGCCCTGTGGGCCCTGCTGGTCGCGGCCTCGGTGCTCGTCCCGCTCTGGGCGCTGTGGTCCGCGCCGGGGTACGCGCACCACGGTGTGCTGCGCTGGGTCTCGCTGACCACCGCCCTGGCGGCGGCCTCCCTGCTGGTGCTCACCTTCGTGCTGCCGAGCCGGTTCCGGCCGCTCACCGGTTACCTCGGGGTCGAGCGGCTGCTGCGCGGCCACCGCGCCCTCGCACTGGCCGCCGTGGCCCTCGTGGTCATCCACGTGGCGGCCGTGCTGCTGCGCCCCGGCATCGGCATCGCCGTGCTCGACCTGCGCTCGGCGCCCCCGCGGGTGTGGGCGGCCAGCGTCGCGACGCTGGCGCTGCTCGGGCTGGTCGCCCTCGGGCTGAGCCGGCGGCGACGGCGGCCCCGCTACGAGGGCTGGCGGCTCGGCCACGTGGTGCTCGCCAACGTCGCGCTGCTCGCGACGGCCCTGCACGTGCTGTGGCTGGGGGACCTGACCCGCTACCCGGAGGCCCGGTGGTGGTTCGTCGCGATCGGGGTGGCCATGCTGCTGGCCGTCGCGCACCGCTGGGTCTGGCGGCCGCTGCGCTCGCGCCGGAACCGGTACGTCGTCGACGAGGTGCGTCGCGAGTCTCCGACGGCCGTCACCCTCGTGCTGCACGCGGCCGGCCACGAGGGGATGGAGTTCCGCCCCGGACAGTTCGCGTGGCTGAAGATCGGCACCTCGCCGTTCGTCTTCGAGGAGCACCCGTTCACGATCGCCTCCGCCGCGACCGAGCCGTGGCGCAAGGAGTTCACCATCAAGGGCATCGGTGACTTCAGCGACCTCGTCGCCGGGCTGCGGCCGGGCCGCAGCGTGTTCCTCGACGGCCCGCACGGCTCGTTCACCCTCGACGGCCTCACCTCGGAGCGCTTCGTGATGATCGCCGGAGGGGTCGGCATCACCCCCATGCTCAGCATGCTGCGCACCCTGGCCGACGTCGACGACCCGCGCCCGGTGCTCCTCGTCGTCGCGGGCCGGACCGCCGACGACCTGCTGCACCGGGCCGACTCCGAGCACCTCGACGACCGGCTCGACCTGCACCTCGTGGAGATCCTCGAGGAACCTCCCGACGACTGGGACGGGCAGGTCGGGCGCTTCACCCGGGAGGTGCTGCAGCAGGCCCTGCCCGAGCGCCGGCGCCGCGAGGTGGTCGACTACTTCATCTGCGGTCCCGGGCCGATGGTCGCCGCCGCCACCGGCATCGTCAGCGACCGCGGGGTGCCGGGACGCCGCATCCACACCGAGCTCTTCGACGTGGTCTGAGCCGGCCGTACGCTGTCGGGCGTGACCTTCTCGATCGCCGCCCGGGACGGGGACGCCTGGGGCGTCGCCGTCGCCAGCAAGTTCCTCGCCGTCGGATCGGTGGTGCCGGCGGTCCGGCAGGCAGTGGGCGCCGTGGCGACCCAGTCGCTGGCCCGGGTGGCCTACCTCGGCGAGGTGCTCGACGCGCTCGCGGGAGGCACCGAGGTGGGCGCCGCCCTCGCAGCGGCGGTCGCCGCAGACGACGGCCGTGCGCAGCGCCAGGTCGGTGCGGTCGGCCCGACCGGGGCGGCGACCTACACCGGCGAGGGGTGCCTGGCGTGGGCGGGTGGTGTGGCCGCGGGTGACGAGAGCTGCGCCTACGCCATCCAGGGCAACATCCTCACCGGGCCCGAGGTGGTCGAGGCGATGGAGGCGGCCTGGCTCGGCACCGCCGGGCAGCCCCTGGACGCCCGGCTGCTCGCCACCCTCCTGGCCGGGGATGCCGCCGGCGGCGACTCCCGCGGCCGGCAGAGCGCGGCGATCCTCGCCCTCTCCCCCGGTGCCGGCTACGACGGCTGCGGCGTGCTCGCCGACCTGCGCGTCGACGACCACCCCGACGCACCGCGCGAGCTGGCCCGCCTGCACGACCTGTCCACGCTGCTCTTCGGCGGCCCCGAGGACGTCGCGCCGCTCCACGGCCCCCTGCGCGACGAGGTGGCGACGCTGTTGACGGCGGTGGGGCGCGGCATCCACGGCGGTGACGTGGAGGCAGCCCTCGACGCCTGGATGTCGGAGGTCAACCTCGAGACCCGGCGCTCGCCGGGCGGCATCGACGCGCGGGTGCTCACCGAGCTGCGGGCCGCGGCCCGCGGTGCCGAGCCGGCCTGAGCCACCCGGTCCCGCCGGTCCCGCCGGTCCCGCCGGGCCCGGGCGTCACTCGAAGCGCGTGGGGTCCCCGGAGCCCACCCGCACGACCTGGGCGGCGCCGCTGGAGAAGTCGACGACGGTGGTGGGCTCGGTGCCGCACTCCCCCGAGTCGATGACGACGTCGACGACGTGGTCGAGCTCCTCCTTGACCGCCCAGCCGTCGGTCATCGGCTCGTCCTCGCCGGGCAGCATCAGGGTCGAGGACAGCAGGGGCTCGCCCAGCTCGGCGAGCAGCGCCCGCACCACGGGGTGCTCGGGGATGCGCACGCCCACGGTGCGCTTCTTCGGGTGCTGCAGCCGCCGGGGCACCTCGTGCGTGGCCGGGAGGATGAAGGTGAACGGGCCGGGGGTGGAGGCCTTGACCGCACGGAAGACCGAGTTGTCGACGTGCACCAGCTGGCCGAGCTGGGCGAAGTCGCGGCAGATCAGCGTGTAGTGGTGCCGGTGGTCGAGCCGGCGGATCTCGCGGATGCGGTCCTTGGCCGCCTGGTTGCCCATGGTCGCGCCCAGTGCGAAACCCGAGTCGGTCGGGTAGGCGATCAGGCCGCCGTCGCGCAGCACCGCGACCGCCTGGGCGATCGCCCGGGGCTGCGGGTCGACCGGGTGCACGTCGAGGTAGCGGGCCATGCGCCCACGATAGAGGCGACCGGCCCCGCCGCGCCGCCGGTCAGGCAGTGCGGTCAGGGCGTGCGCAGGCCGCGGCGCCAGAGCTCGATGGTCTGCACCACCCAGAACACCGCGAAGAGGGTGATCAGCACGATCTCGACCCAGAAGACCAGGGTCGTCGACCCGGTGACCAGGTTGATGGCGACCGTCGCGACGAGGGCCACGAGCATCGCCACCGCGATCATCCGGTACACCGCGACGTAACGGCGGTGCGCCTCGGGTGCCGATCCCTCGCGCACCGCGGTCCGCACGTCGCGCGCGTTGAGCCAGACCACGCCGATGATGGCGAGGAACATCGGGACGGCGGCCGCGTCGTGGCCGTGCTCGATGAAGCTGGCCCGGGCGAGCACGAACCACACGACACCACCGCCGAGAACGGCCACGGTCAGGGCGGCACCGACCCGGTCGACGGTGCTCAGGCCGGCGAGCCCGCCCTGCCGGAGGGTGATGGCCACGGCCACGACGCCCACCACCGCCGCGGTGACGAACAGCGCCGGCATGTTGTTGGTGACGAACGCGGGGATGTCGGGCGCCAGCAGGTCGGTGGATCCGCACCCGGGCACGGCGTGGGTGGGGATGAACGCCACCCCCGGGGCGAGCATCCCGGCGAGGTTCATCAGGACGTCCTCGCCGTCGGTGTTGCCCTTCAGCGCCACCAGGCAGACGCCCATGGTGACGAGCACGCCGATGAGGACGGCGTGCACCGGTGTGAAGTAGTACGCGCTGATCGACGGCTGGAGGCAGCGCCCCGCCGCCCACCACTCGAGCGCGATCGAGGTGTAGAGCAGCAGCACCAGCGCCGCGAGGGCGATGCGCAGGTAGTCGTAGGTCTTGACCGCCGCGAGGGCCGGGTCGGTCTCCACAGCGGCGCCTAGTCCTCGCGCATGTGGATGGGCGTGCCGAGCTGCACGCTGCGGCTCACCGTACAGAGCCGGTCGTGGCTCTGGGCGATGGCCCGGGGCAGCCGCTCGCGGGCCCTCTCGCCGTCGTCGCCGTCGGGGAAGCGCACCCGGAAGCTGACCTCGATCTCACCCATGTGGTTGCCGTGCTCGTCGCGCAGCTTCTCGCCGCCGGCCCGCACGGTGAACTCGGTGGGCTCGGCGAGCCGGCTCGTGATGAAGTCGACGTCGATGGCGCTGCACCCGGCGATGGCGGTGAGGAACAGCTCGACCGGGGTGAAGTCGTCGTTCTCGCCCGAGCCGATGCTCAGCGTGCCGCCCCGGGCGTTGGTCACCAGGTAGGTGCCGGTGCCCGAGCGGCTCATCTCGATGCTGCGGTGGCCGGGGCCGGTGCCGCCGGTCTCCTGCTGGTGCTGCCGGGCCATCAGGCTCCCCACCTCTCGTAAGCGGCGCGGACCACCGTGAGGTCGCGCCGCGTGGTCGTGCGCCCGGTGCAGCGGCCCCCGCTGAGCACGAGGACGGCCCGCAGGATGACGACGTCGGACGGCATGGCGCCCATCCTCCCATCGGGCTGCCACAGTGGTGCGCATGTCTTCAGCAGCCGACCCGACCGGACGTCTCGTCCTGCTCCGCCACGGCCAGACCGAGTGGAGCCGCGACGGCAAGCACACCGGGCGCACCGACGTGCCCCTCACCGCCGCCGGCGAGCGCGACGCCCGCCGGCTGGCGCCGCGCCTGGCGGGCTTCGACCTCGCCCTGGTGCTGTGCTCCCCGCTCTCGCGGGCGCGCCGCACCGCCGAGCTCGCGGGGCTCGACCCGGTCGACGACGACGACCTCGTCGAGTGGGACTACGGCGCCTACGAGGGACGCACCACGCCGGAGATCCGCGAGGACCCCGGCCGTGACGGGTGGACCGTCTTCGCCGACGGCGTCGTGCCCGGCGACACGCCGGGCGAGACGGTCGAGGAGGTCTCCGCGCGGGCCTCGCGGGTGCTCGTGCGGGTCGCCGAGCCGCTGCAGCGGGGCGACGTGGCGCTGGTGGCCCACGGGCACCTGCTGCGCATCCTCGCCGCGACCTACCTGCGCCAGGACGCCCGCTTCGGGGCACAGCTGCTGCTGGATGCGGGCGCGGTGTGCGTGCTGCACACCGAGCACGGGGTCCCGGCGATCCGGTCGTGGAACGAGACCGGGGGCTGAGCCGGCTCCCGGCACCCGGGCCTCAGCCGTCCAGGCCCGGTCCCTGGATCACCGACATGACGTTGCCCGACGGGTCGGTGAACCACGCGATGAGCGGGCCGCCGCCGCGGAAGACGCCGTCGTCGCCGGTCTCGGCCTGGGTGCCCTCGTAGTGCTCGAACCGCACGCCCCGCTCGGTGAGCGTCGCGACGGTGGCCGCGACGTCGTCGACGGGGAAGTTGAGCACGGTGTACGTGGCGGGCACGTGGTCGGGCTTGGGGTAGAGCAGGATCGGCCGTCCCCCGGTGGGGCGCAGGACCAACATGCCCATGTCGCCCTCGTCGACCCGCAGGCCGAGCACGTCGCCGTAGAAGTGCTTCGACTGGGCGCTGTCCTTGACGGCGATGCCGCTGAACGCCTTCGATGTCTCGAGCATGCGCCCCACCGTACGCGCGGGTCAGGGCAGCGGCCAGGTGTGCACGGGCTCGTTGGAGTCCATGTGCACGGCGTACTGCTCGAGCATCCGGCGCAGCGCCTCGCGGCGGTCGCACCCGGCATCCTGGAACGACCGGACGGTACGGCTCTGCCACTCCGCGCCGTTGACGCCCGATGTGCACCGCCCCTCGATGACGCCGAGGAAGCGTTCGCGCACGGCGGTCGAGACTCCCCACTGCTGCAGCCCCTCGTGGGCCAGCGGGAGCAGGTGGCGCAGCACCAGCTCGTCGGCGGACAGCTCCCCGAAGCCGGGCCAGTAGAGCCGCGCGTCGATGCCGTCGCGGGCCGCCCGCCGGAAGTTCTCCTCGCAGGCCGCGAAGCTCATCTTGGTCCAGACGGGGCGGTCCTCGTGGGCCAGCATCCGGATGGCGCCGTAGTAGAACGCGGCGTTCGCGAGCACGTCGACGATGGTCGGGCCGGCCGGCAGCACTCGGTTCTCGACGCGCAGGTGCGGCGTGCCGCCGACGATGTCGTAGATCGGCCGGTTCCAGCGGTAGACCGTGCCGTTGTGCAGCCGCAGCTCGGCCAGCTCGGGCGCGACGCCGGCCTCGAGGGCCGCCATCGGGTCCTCGTCGCTGGTCTCGGCGAGCAGGGTCGGGAAGTAGCGGACGTTCTCCTCGAACAGGTCGAAGATCGAGGTGATCCAGCGCTCGCCGAAGAAGACGCGGGGGCGCACGCCCTGGTTCTTCAGCTCGACGGGCCGGGTGTCGGTGGCCTGCTTGAACAGCTCGATGCGGGTCTCGGCGTGCAGCCGCTTGCCGAAGAAGAAGGGGGAGTTGGCCGCCAGGGCCACCTGCGGCGCGGAGAGGGCCTGGGCGGCGTTCCAGTGCGCGGCGAACTCGCTGGGGGCCACCTGAAGGTGCAGCTGGACGCTCGTGCAGGCCGACTCGGGGGCGATCGAGTCGCAGTAGGTGGCCACCCGCTCGCCGGTGGGCCCCTCGATGTCGAGGTAGATGTCCTCGCCGCGGGCCACGAAGATCGAGTCGTTCAGGGCGGTGTAGCGGTTGTTGCCGCTGATCCACTCGCCCTCGTAGTGCTCGGGCATGATCGTGGGCAGGATGCCGATCGCGATGATCTTGCTGCCCACCTCCTTGGCCGCGCGGTCGGCCGCGTTGAGGCTGTCGCGCAGCTCGCCCTCGAGCTCGAGCGCGGAGTCGCCGGGCAGGGGCCGCGGAGGCACGTTGAGCTCGATGTTGTACTGGGCGAGCTCGGTCTGGTAGCTCTCGTCGGCGATCGCGTGCAGCACCTGCGCGTTGTGGAAGTGCGGCTGCATGTCGGCGTCGACGAGGTTGAGCTCGATCTCGAGCCCGGTCATCGGCCGCTCGAACTCGAACGAGCTGGTGTTGAGCATCTTCTCGAACACGTCGAGGTTCTGGCGCACCTTCTCGCGATAGCGCTGGCGCTCCTCACGGCTGTAGCTCTGCGCCTGGACCTCTGCTCCCATGCGGCCAGCCAACCACGGACCGACCCGAGCCGGTAGCCGGAACCGCGTTTCGGTCACCGGCGGTGTCGCACCCCGCTCGTAGCGTGGGTCCCGTGCGGCTGATCCACACCTCCGACTGGCACCTGGGTCGCTCGTTCCACCAGGTGGGGCTGCTCGGCGCCCAGGCGGCCTACCTCGACTCCCTCGTCGAGGTCGTGCGCACCGAGCGGGTCGACGCCGTGCTGGTCAGCGGTGACGTCTACGACCGGGCGCTGCCCTCCCCCGAGACCGTCGACCTGCTCTCGCAGACGCTGGAGCGGCTCGTCGACGCCGGCGCCCAGGTGGTGGTCAGCAGCGGCAACCACGACTCGGCCATCCGGCTCGGGTTCGCCGCAGGGCTGCTCGAGCGCGCCGGGGTGCACCTGCGCACCTCCGTCGCCGACGTCGGGCGGCCGGTGCTCGTCGGCGACGTCGCCGTGCACCCGCTGCCCTACCTCGAGCCGGCGCTCGCGGCCGACGCGCTGGGCGCCACCGAGCGCACCCACGCCGGCGTGCTGCGGGCGGCGATGGCCCGCGTGCGGGCCGACGCCGAGCAGCGTGCCGGGCGCACGGTCGTGATGGCGCACGCCTTCGTCGCCGGCGGGGTCGGCAGCGAGTCGGAGCGCGACATCTCGGTCGGTGGGGTCTCGGCCGTGCCGCCCGGGGTGTTCGCAGGGGTCGACTACACCGCCCTGGGGCACCTGCACGGCCGGCAGGAGGTGGGCGAGACCGTTCGCTACAGCGGCTCCCCCGTCGCCATGTCGTTCTCCGAGTGGAACCACCGCAAGGGCAGCCTGCTGGTCGAGCTGTCCGCAGGCGCCCCGGTGGTCGAGCACGTCGAGGCCCCGGTCGAGCGCCCCCTCGCCCTGCTGCGCGGCACCCTCGAGCAGCTGCTCACCGACCCGGCCCACCGGCACGCCGAGGCGGCCTGGTGCCAGGTCACCCTCACCGACTCGCAGCGGCCGCTCGGGGCGATGGACCGGGTGCGCCGCCGCTTCCCGTTCACCCTCGAGCTGCGCTTCGACCCGCAGGGCGCCACCGTGCCGCTACGGCCCTACGCGGCCCGGGTCGCCACGGCCACCGACGTCGAGGTGTGCTGCGACTTCCTCGGACACGTGCGCGGCGGGCGCGGCGCCACCGACGACGAGCGCGCGCTGCTCGCCGAGGCCGTCGAGGCCAGCCGGGTCGCCCGCCGGGTCGGCGACGACGAGGGCGTCGTCGCCGGGTCGGGTCCCGACGCCGGTTCGGCGGGTGCGGCGTGAGGGTGCACCGGCTCGAGATCGAGGCGTTCGGGCCCTTCCCCGGCCGCGTCGTCGTCGACGTCGACGCGCTGTCGGCCGAGGGGCTCTTCCTCATCCACGGGCCGACCGGCTCGGGCAAGACCAGCCTGCTCGACGCCATCTGCTTCGCCCTCTACGCCGACGTGCCCGGGTCGCGGTCCAAGCGCGGGCTGCGCAGCGACCACGGCGCGCCCGATGCCCTGCCGCGGGTCACGCTCGAGCTCACCGCCGGCACCCGGCGGCTGCGCATCACCCGCTCCCCCGAGTTCGTGCGGCCGAAGAAGCGCGGCGACGGCACGGTGTCGGTGCAGGCGATGGTGACCCTCGAGGAGCGCCGCGACGGCCGGTGGGTCGCGCTCAGCACCCGCAACGACGAGGTCGCCGATGTCGTCAAGGACGCCCTCGGCATGGGCATGGCCCAGTTCGCCAAGGTGGTACTGCTCCCCCAGGGAGACTTCGCGGCGTTTCTGCGGGCCACCCCCGACGACCGCCGCGAGGTGCTCGAGCGGCTCTTCGACATCTCGGCGTTCAGCGACGTCGAGGCCTGGCTCGCGCAGGCGCGGCGCACCGCGGGTGCCGACCTCGACGCGGCGCGTTCGGCCCTGGCGGCCGTGCTCGACCGCGCCGACGACGTGCTCGCCGAGGCGGCCCTGCCCGCGTACGCGCCGCCCGGCGACGGCCTGCCCGTCCCGCCGGAGTCGGTCCCCGGGCACCTGCGCGAGATCGCCGCGCGCCTCGACGCACGGGTGAGCACCACGATGGCGGCCTTCGACACGGCATCCGGCGTCGAGCGCGCGGCTGTCGAGGCGCTCGCCGCCGCGCGTGCCCTCGACGAACGGCGCACCCGAGGGCTACGGGCCGCGGCCCGGCTCGAGGCCCTCGAGGCCGCGGCCGGACGCCACGCGCGACAGGTGACCCGGCTCGCCGCCGCCGAGCGGGCAGCCGGGCTGGCCGGTCACCTCGCGGCGCTCGACCGGGCTCGCGACGACCTGGCCCGCCAGCAGCGCCGGGTCGAGCAGGGGCGCGACACCGCGGCCGGTCCGCTCGCCGCGCTGGCCGACCACGACGTCGCCGGGGCGCTCGCCGGGGTGCGGGCGCTCGACGGCACCGTGGCCGCTCTGGCTCGCGAGGCCGACGACGCCGCGCGGCGTGCCCGGCAGCGCGCAGAGCTCGACGACCGGGTCGAGCAGCTCACCTCGCTGGCCGAGCGGGCCGGCATCGAGCTGGCCGAGCTCGAGGCCCAGCGAGCGCTGCTGGCCACGGAGGAACAGGCGCGAGCCCGCTCGGCCGGCCGGGTGGCCGAGCTCGAGCTGCTGCTCGACACCGCGCGGTACCGGGTCGCCGTGCTCGATGCGGCGCAGCGCGACCTCGCCGCTGCCGACGCGCTGGCGCCGCGGCGCGCCGACCTGCGCGAGTCGGTGCTCGACCGCCGCACCGAGCTGCTCGACCTGCGGCAGCTGCGGCTCGACGGCATGGCGGCCGAGCTCGCCCGGTCGCTCACCGACGACGAGCCGTGCCCCGTGTGCGGGTCCGGCGAGCACCCTTCTCCCGCCACGAGCACGGCCCCGGTGCTGCCCGGCGACGTCACGGCGGCCGAGCAGCGGCTCAGCGAGGCCGAGGGCGCGCTGCGCACGGTGGAGGCCGAGGTCGGGGCGCTGCGCACCCGCGCCGACACGCTGCTGGCGGGGCTCGACGGGGCCGACCGGCCCACCCTCGAGCAGGCGGTGGCGACGGCACGGGCGGCGCTCACGACCGCCCGCGACGACGACGCCGCTCACGCCCGGGTGAGCACCGAGCTCGCTGCCGCGGTGCGAGCGGTCGACGTGCACCGCCAGCTGGTCACCGGCTGCGCCACCCGTCTCGAGGCGGGGCTGGCCGCCCTCGACGAGCTCACGGCCGCCGAGGCCGCCGCCACCGAACGGGTCCGGGCCCTGGCGGCCGAGCACGACGGCTGCCCCTGCGGCTCGACCCAGCCGCTCGAGCACACGCGGGCGGGGCGGCTGCTCGCCGACCTCGCCGCCGCCGTCGACGACCTCGCCGGCTCCGCCGACCGGCTGGCCGTGGTCATCGCCGACCTCGAGTACGCGCTGGAGGCCGCCGGGCTCGACGACGCCGAGTCGGCCCGGGCGGCGCTGCTGCCGGCCGCCGAGCTGGTCCGGCTGCGGGCGGAGGTCGCGGCCCACGTCGAGGACACCGCTGCCGCGCGGGCCGTGGCCCAGGAGCCGGAGGTCGTGGCGGCCTGCGCGGCCGCCCCGCCCGACCTGCCGGCCGCGCAGGCCGCCGAGCGTGCCGCCCGTGAGGCGATGCTCGCGGCCCGGGCCGAGCAGCACGACGCCGCCCGTGCGCTGCACCGGCTCGAGCGGCTGCTCCCCCCCGTCGACGACGCCTGCGCCAGCGTGGCCGCGGCCGCCGACCGCGAGGCCCGGGTGCGCGGCCTCGCCGACACCACGAGCGGCACCGGCCCCGACAACACGCTGCGGATGCGGCTCACCGCCTACGTGCTCGCGGCGCGCCTCGAGACGGTGGCGGCACTGGCCAACGAGCGGCTGGCGGTCATGGGCGGCGGCCGCTACCTCCTCGAGCACTCCGACGAGCGGGCCGCACGGGGCGCGCGGTCGGGCCTGGGGCTGCGGGTGCTCGACCAGTGGACCGGCAGGGTGCGCGACACGGCCACCCTCTCCGGCGGCGAGTCGTTCATGGCGTCCCTGGCGCTGGCGCTCGGCCTGGCCGACGCCGTGCGTGAGGAGGCGGGGGGCCTGGACCTCGGGACGTTGTTCATCGACGAGGGCTTCGGCAGCCTCGACGACGACAGCCTCGAGCAGGTGCTCACCGTGCTCGACTCGCTGCGCGAGGGCGGTCGCGCCGTCGGCGTCGTCAGCCACGTCGCCGACCTGCGCGCTCGGATCACCCACCAGGCGGTGGTGCACAAGGGAGCATCGGGCAGCACCGTCGAGGTGCGCACCGGGGCGCTGGCCGAGCCGGCCGCCTAGTCCTCCTCGAACGCCTCGGGCGACGGGCACGAGCACACGAGGTGACGGTCGCCGTAGGCGCCGTCGATGCGCCGCACCGGGGGCCAGTACTTCGCGGTCGGGTCGACGCCGGGCGGGAAGGCGGCGGCGGTGCGGTCGTAGGGGTGCTGCCACTCGCCGGCCAGGGCCTGCGCGGTGTGCGGCGCCCCGCGCAGTACGCTCTGTGACGCCGCCACGGCACCCGAGCCGACCTCGTCGACCTCGGCCCGGATGGCGATCATCGCGTCGCAGAACCGGTCGAGCTCGCCCTTGTCCTCGCTCTCGGTGGGCTCCACCATCAGCGTGCCGGCGACCGGGAACGACATCGTCGGGGCGTGGAAGCCGTAGTCGACCAGCCGCTTGGCGACGTCGTCGACGGTGACGCCGGTGTCCTTGGTGATGCCCCGTAGGTCGAGGATGCACTCGTGCGCGACCAGCCCGTCGGTGCCGGCGTAGAGCACCGGGTAGTGCTCGCGCAGCCGGGCCGCGACGTAGTTGGCGTTCAGCACGGCGACCTCGGTGGCGCGGCGCAGGCCGGCACCACCCATCAGCCGCACGTACGCCCACGAGATCGGCAGGATGCTGGCCGAACCATAGGGCGCGCCGGAGACCGGGCCCACGCCGGTCTGCGGGCCGGCGGCCGGGTCGAGCGGGTGGTTGGGCAGGAACGGGGCGAGGTGCTCGCGCACACCGACCGGGCCTACGCCGGGGCCGCCGCCGCCGTGCGGGATGCAGAAGGTCTTGTGCAGGTTCAGGTGCGACACGTCGGCCCCGAACTTGCCGGGCCGGGCGACCCCGACCAGGGCGTTGAGGTTGGCGCCGTCGACGTAGACCTGGCCACCGGCGTCGTGCACCAGGGCGCACAGGTCGGTGATGGTGTCCTCGAAGACCCCGTGGGTCGAGGGGTAGGTCACCATGATCGCCGCGAGGGTCTCGCGGTGCTGCTCGACCTTGGCCCTGAGGTCGTCGAGGTCGACGTTCCCGGTGACCGGGTCGGTCTTGACCACCACGACCTTGAGGCCGGCCATCACCGCGCTGGCGGCGTTGGTGCCGTGGGCGCTGCTCGGGATGAGGCACACCGTGCGCTGGTCGTCGCCGCGCGAGCGGTGGTAGGCGGCGATGGCCAGCAGGCCGGAGAGCTCGCCCTGCGAGCCGGCGTTGGGCTGCAGCGACACGGCGTCGTAGCCGGTGATCTCGCACAGCCAGCCGCTCAGCTCGTCGACCAGCCCGCGGTAGCCGCGGGTCTGCTCGTGCGGAGCGAAGGGGTGCACCTGGGCGAACTCGGGCCAGGTCACTGCGACCATCTCGGTGGTGGCGTTCAGTTTCATCGTGCACGAGCCGAGCGGGATCATCCCGCGGTCGAGGGCGAAGTCGCGGTCGGCGAGGCGGCGCAGGTAGCGCAGCATCGAGGTCTCGGACTGGTGGGTCGAGAACACCGGGTGGGTGAGGTAGCCGGAGGTGCGCACCAGCGCGTCATCCCACTGCGGCCGTGCCGCCCGAACCCGCTCCGGGGCCACGACGCCGAAGGCCTTGGCGACCCGGCCGAGGTCGACCAGGCCGGTGGTCTCGTCGACACTGAGCTGCACGGTGTCGTCGTCGACCGGCCACAGGTTGACCCCGGCCGCCAGGGCGGTGTCGACCACCTCATGGGCACGGCCGGGCACCCGCACCCGCAGCGTGTCGAACACCGGACCGTCCGCGACGTCGACGCCACCCTCGCGCAGCGCGTGGCGCAGCGCCTCGGTATGGGCGTGCACGCCCAGCGCGATCGCGCGCAGGCCGGCCGGGCCGTGGTAGACGGCGTACATGCTGGCCATCACGGCGAGCAGCACCTGGGCGGTGCAGATGTTGGACGTGGCCTTCTCGCGCCGGATGTGCTGCTCGCGGGTCTGCAGGGCCAACCGGTAGGCCGGGGCGCCGACGGCGTCGACCGACACACCGACCAGCCGGCCGGGCATGGTGCGCTCCAGGCCCTGCCGCACGCTCAGGTACCCGGCGTGCGGGCCGCCGAACCCCATCGGCACGCCGAAGCGCTGGGTGGTGCCGACGGCGACGTCGGCACCCCACTCCCCCGGCGGGGTCGCCAGGGTGAGCGCCAGCAGGTCGGCGGATGCCGTGACCAGCGCGCCCGCGTCGTGCGCGGCGGCGGTGAGCGCGGTCAGGTCGTGCAGGGTGCCGTCCATGGCGGGGTACTGCACGAGCACGCCGAAGACCTCGGCGCCACCGGCGGCAGCGCGCAGCTGGTCGGTCGTGGTGACCCCGGTGAGGTCGGTGACGACCACCGGGATGCGCAGGGGCAGCGCGCGGGTGCGCACCACCCCGAGCGTCTGGGGGAACACCTCGGCGTCGACGAGGAGCACGGCATCCTGCGGAGCCTTGCTCGAGCGGCGCATCAGGGTCATCGCCTCGGCCGCGGCGGTGGACTCGTCGAGCAGCGAGGCCCCGGCGATCGGGAGCCCGGTGAGGTCGCTGACGACGGTCTGGAAGTTGAGCAGCGCCTCGAGGCGGCCCTGCGAGATCTCGGGCTGGTAGGGCGTGTAGGCGGTGTACCACGCGGGGTTCTCGAGCACGTTGCGCTGCACCACCGCCGGGGTGAGGGTGCCGTAGTAGCCCAGCCCGATCATCGAGGTGACCCGCCGGTTGCGGGCGGCCACCTCACGCAGCTCCTCGAGCACGGCCGCCTCTGAGGCCGCCGGCTCGATGTCGAGCGCCTCGGCGCCACGGATGCCGCCCGGCACGGCGGTGTCGACCAGGTCGGCCAGCGAGCTGCGGCCGACGACCTCGAGCATGGCGGCCACGTCGTCCTCGCGAGGGCCGATGTGGCGGGCGGCGAAGGCCGGCAGGTCGGTGGACGAGGTGCTCACGGTGGCTCCTGGAGGGCAGACGGCGGCGACGTCTCCCCCTCTGTCACGCACCGGCGCGGGGGCCGGGTGCTCCAGAGGTGCCTGTCCCGCGTGGTCCTTTGCGCCTGAGAGGTTCCGGGGAGGTTTGCCCCTTCGGCGCCCCGACGAACCTGGCGTCGAGGTCTCTCCCACACGGTGTGAGCGGCGGGCGCCAATCTATCAGGCGAGCCGGGCTGCCCTTCGGGCCCCGAGCTCGTCGCCGGGCTGCGGCGTGGCGTCGGTGTCGTGCTCGGCCCGCTCACTGGGCAGGTGCGCGAGCTCACCCTCGACCTCGCGCCACACCTTGCCGAGCGCGATGCCGAACACGCCCTGCCCGCCCTGGAGCAGGTCGATGACCTCCTCGGACGAGGTGCACTCGTAGACCGATGCGCCGTCGCTCATCAGGGTGATCTGGGCGAGGTCGTCGACGCCGCGGGCGCGCAGCACCGAGATGGCGCCGCGGATCTGCTGCAGCGAGACGCCGGTGTCGAGCAGCCGCTTGACCACCTTGAGCACGAGGATGTCGCGGAAGCCGTAGAGGCGCTGGGTGCCCGAGCCGCCGGCGGAGCGCACCGAGGGCTCGACCAGGCCGGTGCGGGCCCAGTAGTCGAGCTGACGGTAGGTGATGCCGGCCGCCTTGCACGCGGTGGGGCCGCGGTAGCCGGCCTCCTCGTCGAGCTCGGGCAGGTCACCCTGGAACAACACGCCCTGCGCGGGCACGGGAGACCCCCCGGAATGCCGCGCTTCTCCGGTGGAGACCACGTGTACCTCCTGAGCTCGACCTGCTGGTGCGACTGTACGCCCGCGAATGACACGGACGTCACTCATCCGCCACGAGGTGTGACAGGAGTGACGGTAGGGGCAGGTGTGACTGGGGTCAACGACCGCCGAGGGCCCACGCTGCCCGGGCGTGTCGGCCGGCCGCCGGCGTCGGGCCGGCTGGGGTCGCCTCGGGTCAGCTGTCGGTGTCGGCCTCGGTGTCGAAGTCGTCGGCCGAGACGTGGTCGAGGAACTGCTTGAACTTCTCGACCTCGTCGTCCTCGGTCTCGGCCATCTCGACCCCGGCCTCGTCGAGCAGCTCCTCCTCGGCGACGATCTCGGCGCCGGCCCGCAGGGCCAGCGCGATCGCGTCGGACGAGCGCGACTCGATGTCGGTACCGCCCGCGGCCGCTCCCCCGTCGAGGTCGAGCATCGCGTGGAAGACACCGTCCTTGAGCGCCACGATCCGCACCCGGGTCAGCTCGTGGCCGAGCTCGTCGATGACGTTGCGGAGCAGGTCGTGGGTCAGGGGCCGCGGGGGCACCACCCCCTGCTGGGCGTAGGCGATCGCCGTCGCCTCGGCCGCACCGATCCAGATCGGCAGGTAGCGGTCGCCGTCGCGTTCGCGCAGCAGCACGATCGGCTGGTTGGTGGGCATCTCGACCCGCACCCCGAGCACGTCCAGCACCTTCATTGCGTCACCGTACCCCGCGCGCCTGCGGGTCGGTCAGCCCCCACGGCCGGACAGTCCGCCGCGGACCAGCCCGGCGTGCAGGGACAGGCACAGGTGCGCCACCTCGCCGGCGTGCCGCGCGGCGTCGTCGCCGCGCCTGGGGCCCACCACCTGCTCGACCAGCCCCACCTCGCGGTCGGCGGCGGCGCGGAACCCGCGCAGGTGCCGGGGCTCGACCCCGTAGGCCGCCAGGCCCGCGGCCGCGTGCGCCACCTGCAGGTCGGCGTCGTCGTGCAGCCCGCCGGGGGCCGGGCGCAGCAGGCCGTGCGACACGAGGTCGGCGACCTCGGCCGGCGACAGCCCGGTGGCCCGGGCCAGCTCGGCGGCGGTGAGGCGCAGGGCACGACGGGTGGCGAGGTCGGCGGCATCCGGCACGTCGGGGTCCGGCGCGGGCGGTGGCGGCTGCGCGCGGCCGTCGACGCCGTCCCCGGGCGTGAGCCCGCGGTCGATGGCCTCGAGGTTGTCCTTGATGACCTTCAGCGGCCAGAACCGGTCACGCTGGGCCCGCAGCACGTAGCGCAGCCGCTCGACGTCGTCGGGCGTGAACTGGCGGTAGCCGGACGCGGTGCGAGCGGGCATGACCAGGCCCTCGGCCTCGAGGAAGCGCACCTTGGAGATGGTGACGTCCGGGAACTCCTCGGACAGGGCCTGCACCACCGCACCCACGGTGAGGCGACGCCCTGCCGGGGTGGTCACGGGGCGGGTCAGCCCTGGCTGGCGTAGAAGACGAGCCGGAACTTGCCGATCTGCACCTCGTCGCCGGTGGTGAGCAGGGCCTCGTCGACCAGCTCGCGGTTGACGTAGGTGCCGTTGAGCGAGCCCACGTCGCGCACGATGAACCCGCCCTCGGTGCGGCGGAAGACCGCGTGCTTGCGCGACACGGTGACGTCGTCGAGGAAGATGTCGCTGTCGGGGTGACGGCCCGAGAGCACCTCGTCGTCGTCGAGCAGGAAGCGTGCACCGGTGTTGGGCCCGCGCAGCACGACGAGCAGCGCGGTGCCCGGACGCAGCGCCTCGACGGTGGCCAGGTCGGCCCTGGTGAGGACGTGGTCGCTCTCGGAGACCGGCTCCGGCGCCTCGGCGCCCTCGACCGCCCGGAGCCGCATGGTCGTCGGCTCGTGGGCCCCGCCGGGGGGGTCCTCACGCTCGTCAGTCATTCGCTGCCAGCCTTCCGTCGTCGGTGCTGCGAGTGTCACACCCTAGATCACGGCGCGGTGGTTGGCCCACCGTTTGCCGGGCCTGGGGATTGCGGCGCCGTCAGGACAGCTGCGCGGTGTAGGTGTCGACGTCCATCAGCGCGTCGAACGCCCCGGCGTCGGTCGCGGTGAGCTCGTACATCCAGCCCTCGCCGTAGGGGTCGGTGTTGACCAGCTCGGGGGTGGCGTCGAGCGCGCCATTGACGGCGGTCACCTCCCCCGACACCGGCGCGTAGAGGTCGCTGACCGACTTGGTGGACTCGACCTCGCCGCAGGTGTCACCGGCGACCACGGCATCGCCGACGGCAGGGAGGCTGACGTAGACGACGTCGCCGAGCGCCTCCTGGGCGAACGACGTGATCCCCACCCGCAGCGTGTCGCCGTCGGCACGCACCCACTCGTGCTCGGCGGTGTAGCGCAGGCCGGCGGGGTACTCGAGGTCGCTCATGTCGCTCCTTGGTCGGGTCGCGCGGGACCCATCAGGGGGTGGGGGTTGGTACGGGCCGAGCGTACTGAGGCGACGAGGCGGTCAGCAACGCGTCGATCGCGACCTCGTCCTCGATCCGCACGTCGGTGTCGCCGCCGACCCGGCGCACGGTGGCGGTGACCCCGCCGGGGATCTCCATGGCGCCGGCGAGCGTGTTGGCGTCGCCGATGGCCGTGATGACGTAGGGAGGGCTCACCAGCGTGCCCGAGACCAACAGGCCGCCGTCGGTGTCGGCGAACCAGGTGTCGGCCACGACCCGCACGTCGTTGACCTGGATCGCCTCTGCCCCGGCGTCGCGCAGCTCCTGGACGGTGTCGAGCACGATCGGGGCGTCGACCTTGTCCTCGGGGTCGCTGATGGTGAGCACGATGCCCGGCCCGGTGGCCGGCGCCGTTCCGGCGAGGATGCCGAGCGCCTCCAGCCGCTCCCGGGCCGCGCGTTGCGCCTCGGCCTCGTTGCTCGACTGGCTCTCGAGCAGGTCGAGCGAGGACTGCAGCCCGCGGATCTCGTCGGCCAGCCGCTCGCCCTCGCGGTCGACCCCCGCGAAGATGCGCACCAGCTCGTCCTCGCGCAGGTTGTCCAGGCCCTCGTCGGAGGTCTGGCGCACCTGGACGATGATCGCGAACCCCAGGGCGGCGGCGAGCAGCATCGCGAGCACGTTGGCCCGGGTGGCCCGAGGAGCCCCGGCGCGCAGGAGGCGGTGCCAGGCCTGGCCGGGGCTGGCGACCGGTTCGCCACCACCCCGGGGCCGGCCCGGGTCGGAGCGGCGGGGGTCCGTCGGGCCCTCGAACAGGTAGGGGCCCGGCAGCGGCTCACCGCTCGCCGGGCGCTCGGGAGGCTGCGGCTGCTCGGGCTGCTGGTCATCGTGCTGTCCGGGAGGCGGCTGCTCGGGCTGCTGTCCGGTCATGCGTCGAACAGGTGCCGGCGGATCGCGGCGACGTTGGAGAAGATGCGCACGCCCAGCACGACCACCACACCGGTGGAGAGCTGGCTGCCGACGCCGAGCTTGTCGCCGAGGAACACGATGAACGCGGCGACCACCACGTTGGACAGGAACGAGACGACGAAGACCTTGTCGTCGAAGATGCCGTCGAGGATCGCGCGCACCGCGCCGAACACCGCGTCGAGCGCGGCGATGACGGCGATCGGCAGGTACGGCTGCAGCCACACGGGCACGGCCGGCTGCAGCAACAGGCCGATGATGATGCCCAGGGACAGGCCGATGGCCGGGATCACGACGGGGCTCCTTGTCCTTCGCGGGTGGTCGGCGACGCGGTGCTGCCGGGCGACGCGGTGGCCGCTCCAGTATCCCCGGAGCGGGCGTAGCGTGTGGTCAGGCCCACCGCGGCGGGGACGGTCAGGTCCTCGGACACGTCGGTGTCGACCCGGATGCCGAACGTGCTGCCCAGGGTGGACAGGTAGGTCCCGCCGGCACCGTCGGCGAAGGCCGCGGGGAACCGTTGTGGGTCGCCCAGGGCCGTGATGACGTAGGGCCGGGTCAGGGGCCGGTAGTCGACGACCAGCGCCGACCCGGCGAACCGGATCGCGGAGGTGGCGGTCAGCCGCTTGCCGTTGATGCTGACCGCCTCGGCGCCGGACTCCCACAGGGCGTTGGTGACGTACCGCAGGTCCTTGGCCTGCACCTGGCCCTGCTGGGCCTGGGTGTCCCCCGGTGCCGCCTCGTCGGCTCCGGAGCCCGGGGCGTCGTCGAGCGTGATGGTGAAACCCGGACCGTGCAGCGCCACGGCGCCCACCGCGGCGGACAGCTCACGGGTGCGGTCGGCGAGCGAGGTGTCGCCCAGCCGGGCGTCCTCGAGCACGGTGAGCCGGCCCTGGAGGGTGCCGGCCTTCGCGGTGAGGGCGTCGACCTGGTCACGACGCTCCTGGATCTGTCCGATGAGCTCGGCACGCGCCTGCGAGCGGGGCTTGTTGCCGGTGGTGAGGTTGTACGACGCCACCCCGACGACCAGCCCGATCAGCACGGCCGCGATGACGAGCAGGGGCGAGCGCAGCGAGGTGGAGCGCGGCTCGCCCCGGGCCTGCCGGCGCTTGGCGGCAGCGGCGTAGCCGGGGTCGAGCGGGCGCTGGAGCATCGTGGTGAGCAGCGTCATCGACGCGTCGGGCCGCCGGTCGGTGGGTACGGGGCGGGTCATGCCGGCACCGCCCGGTGCTGCGCCGCGATGAGCTGGCGCAGCTGCACGGCGTAGAGGATGCCGGCCACCCAGTACAGGCCGGTGCCCCACCAGGCGAAGGCCCAGCCGACCGGCGTGGCGAGGGACGCCAGGGTGCCGCTGCCCTCACCGAGCAGGATCAGCGGGAACGCGTAGAGCAGGTTGAAGGTGGCGGCCTTGCCGGCGAGGTGCACCGGCAGCCCGACCCAGCCGTGCCGTTTGGCGACGAGCACGACCACCCCCATGAACAGCTCGCGGGCGAGGAGCACGGCGACGAGCCACCACGGGATGATCTCGCGCCAGGCCAGGCCCAGCAGGGTCGACACGATGTAGAGCCGGTCGGCCACGGGGTCGAGCAGCTGCCCCACCCGCGAGACGAGGTTGTACCTGCGGGCGATCTTGCCGTCGAGGTAGTCGGTGAGCCCGGCGAGGAACAGCAGCACCAGGGCCAGGCCGTCGCGCTCGGTGAGGATGGCCCACAGGAACACGGGTACGCCGAGCAGCCGGGCGGCGGACAGTGCGTTCGGCACTGTGAGCACCCGGTCGCTCACCTGCTGCTCGGGCGCCCCCGTGGACATGCCGCCACTGTAGGCGGTCGAGCCGAGCGGGCGCGCACGGGTGGGCCCGGCCCCACCTAGGGTGTCGCCATGTCGACTCCCCTGCTCGGCGCCACCGAGGCGCAGCTGCGCCGTGACCGCACCAGCGTGAAGTGGGTGGCCTACCCACCCGACGTGCTGCCCCTGTGGGTGGCCGAGATGGATGCCGCCCCCTGCCCCGCGGTCGCCGCGGCGGTGTCCGCCGCGATGCAGCGCGGCGACACCGGCTACGGCTGGAGCCGGCGCTATGCCGCCGCGGTCGCGCGCTACGCGCACGACGCCTGGGGATGGGAGGTCGACACGTCGGCGGCCATGATCGTGCCCGACGTGATGATCGGCGCCGCCGAGCTGCTGCGGCTGCTCACCGACGAGGGCGGCCCGGTCGTGGTGTCTCCCCCGGTCTATGACTCGTTCTTCGGCTTCGTCGACGCCATCGGCCGGCGGCGGGTCGACGCCCCGCTGGGCGCGGACGGGCGGCTGGACCCCGACGCCCTGCGCACCGCCTTCCGGGAGGCGACGGCCGGGGGCGAGCGGGCGGCATACCTGCTGTGCAACCCGCACAACCCCACCGGGGTGGTGCACACGACCGCCGAGCTGGCCGCCCTCGCCGCGCTCGCCGAGGAGCACGGGGTGCGGGTGGTCGCCGACGAGATCCATGCGCCGCTCGTGTACGCCGGCGGCCCCGCGTTCACGCCGTACCTCACCGTGCCGGGGGGCGAGCGCGGGTTCTCGGTGTTCTCCCCGTCGAAGGGCTGGAACCTCGCCGGCCTGAAGTCGGCGCTCGCCATCGCCGGCAGCGCGGCCGTGGTCGACTTCGCCCGGCTCGCGGAGGTGCACACCCACGGCTCGTCGCACATCGGCGCGATCGCCCACGTCGCGGCGATGGCCGACGGGCGGGGCTGGCTGGCCCAGCTGGTCGGCGAGCTCGACGCCAACCGGGCGCTGCTGGGTGCCCTGCTGGCCGAGCACCTGCCGGGCGTGCGGTGGCAGGCGCCGGAGGCGACCTACCTGGCCTGGCTCGACTGCCGCGACCTGGGGCTCGGCGACGACCCGGCCGCCGCCTTCCTCGAACGGGGCCGGGTGGCGCTGGGGTCGGGCCCGCGCTACGGGGCCGTGGGTGGGCGCGGTTTCGCCCGGCTCAACTTCGCGACCTCACCGGCGATCCTCGAGGACGCCGTGCGGCGGATGGCCTCGGCGCTCTGACCCGCGCGGCGCCGGGTCAGCGCGAGAGCTCGACCGCGTCGGGGCCACGGCGCACCACCGCGGCGAGCGTGGCGGCATACAGCTCGTCGGCGTGCTCGGGCGTGCGGCCGATGGCGGTGGCGCCGAACCGGCCGTCGACCGCGAGGCAGCCGAGCATGTGCAGCACCACTCCCGTCCCGCGCTCGCCGTCGAACTGCAGTCCCGCGTCGCGCACGGCGTCGATGACCGACTGGGGGCGCCGCTCCGCCAGGGACGGCTCGACGAAGTTGTCGGTGGAGCGGTAGGCCCGGGTGCTGGCGTCGGCGTCGACCCGCCAGGTACCCGCCCGGGTGTCGTAGTGGCCGGGGACCAGGCTGCGCAGGGCCGAGAAGGGGTGCGTGGTGCCGCCTTTGCGCAGGTTGACCTCGAGCGCGGTGAGCGACCACGAGTGCGTCCCGGTGTCGGCGGCCATGAAGTCGACGCCGACCCGGCCGACGCAGCCGCGCGCCACCAGCTCGCGGCCGACCGCGTCGCCGTGTCGAGCGAGGTCCGCGCAGTACGCCGGGTCGGCGGGGAACCGGCATCCGAGGTAGACCTGCCCGTTGTCGCCCCCGAGCACCTGGTCGTGCGTGGCGAGCACCCGCACGTCGCCGCCGGGCAGCAGGTCGACCTGCACGCTGGGGCTGCGCAGCCGGTCGCCCTCGACCAGCTCCTCGACCACTCCCCCGCCGGAGCCGAGCTCGCCGAGGAACCACTCGGGCAGTACCGCCACGTCGGCCAGCACCGCGTGGGGGTCTCGTGCGGCGCCGTCGTCGTCGCGCAGCGCCACGACGACGTTGCCGTCACCGGCGCCGCTGTCGTCGAGCTTGACCACCACCGCACTCGCGCGCGGGCGCGACGCACGGATCCACTCCGCCGCTGCGGCGACGTCGTCGACCCGGTGCAGGTCCTCCCGGCCGAGCGGCACCGGGACGCCCGCGCGGTGGAACAGGCGCCGGCCCGCGCTCTTGAACGCCTCCGAGCGCAGCGCAGGCGCGGTGCCGTTGACCGGGATGCCGAGCGCCAGGGCCACGGCGACCTCGTGCTCGGTGACGTTCCACGGCTCGATCAGCGCCGGGCGCCCGTCGACGAGTCGCCCCACCTCGTCGAGCAGGTCGGGGCGGTCGAGCAGCTTCTCGGCCAGGGGGCGGGGCGAGTCGTCGTCGACGGCGACCACGTGCACCCGACGGCGCATCCGGTCGGCGACGTCGGCCGGCACGAGCGAGCGGTAGTAGGCGAGCACCTCCGGGTCGGGCGCCAGCGAGCACACGAAGACGACGTCGGCGTCGATCCGGTTGAGCAGCAGTGCGGCGTTGAGGTAGCGGTGCTCCATGGCGGGAAGGCGTGCGCCGTAGTGCGCGAGCAACGAGTCGTTCAGGCTGAACGACGCCATGGCGACCACGGCGTGGTCGCGCCCGGAGCCGGGCACGTTCGCCGCGAGGGCGTCGGGAAGCGCCGCCTGCAGCCGCTCGAAGTCGTCCATCGCCACTCTCCTGGCGCCCATCATGGAGCAGTCGGGCGACGACGGCCACCGAGCAGGTACCCGGCGCCCGAGGAGCCGGGCCCGCGCGCGGGTGCTTCACCCCGTCGGCGGGGACACCGCACGGTCGGCGTCGGGCCGCCCCGGCTCGACGGGGGACGGGAACGTCCCCTCGCCGGACCGGATGCGGTTCAGGCGTTCTCGAGCGGCGCGCTCCACGAGCAGCGGCACGTAGTCGCGGACCGGGCCGGTGATGCCGGCCGCGGCTGCCTGGATGGCGGCCTCCACCACGGCCGGGTCGAGGTCGGGGAACCTGGCCTCGAGGCGCTCCTGGACTTCGGCCATCTGGCGCGCTTCGTGTGCGGGGTCCACCAGCACAGGATCTGGCCCGTCCGGCGGCGACGCAAGCAGCGGCGGTGGCAGTCACCCCCGGTGGGTGACCGCCGCCTCCACCTCTGAGGGCTCGGCTCACCTCTGAACGTCGGGCTGACAGGATTTGAACCTGCGACCCCTTGACCCCCAGTCAAGTGCGCTACCAAGCTGCGCCACAGCCCGTGGCTGCCCCCTCGCGGGAGCGTCGAAACCTTATCCCATGCGCGGCGGGGCGACCGAATCGCCCCCGGCGCCCACGGCATCGCGGTGCCGGCGTCAGCGGCGGGAGCGCTTCTCGCGCACCCGCACCGAGATCTCGATGGGGGTGCCGACGAAGCCGAACTCCTCGCGCAGCCGGCGCTCGACGAACCGGCGGTAGCCGGCCTCGATGAACCCCGACGCGAACAGCACGAACCGGGGCGGGCGGGTGCCCGCCTGCGTCGCGAACAGGATGCGGGGCTGCTTGCCGCCGCGCACGGGGTGCGGGTGCGCGGCCACGACCTCGCCGAGGAAGGCGTTGAGCCGCCCGGTCGAGATGCGGGTCTCCCACGAGTCCAGCGCCGTCTCGAGCGCCGGCACGAGCTTGTCCATGTGCCGGCCGGTGCGGGCCGAGACGTTGGCCCGGGGTGCCCACGGGATCTGCACGAGGTCGCGCTCGATCTCGCGCTGGAGGAAGTGGCGGCGCTCCTCGTCGGTGAGGTCCCACTTGTTGTAGGCGATGACCAGGGCGCGGCCGGCGTCGATGACCTGCTGGATGACGCGCACGTCCTGCTCGGTGATGGTCTCGGAGGCGTCGACGAGCACGACGGCGACCTCGGCCTTCTCGAGCGCCGTCTGGGTGCGCAGCGAGGCGTAGAAGTCGGAGCCGCGGGTCTGGTGCACGCGGCGCCGGATGCCGGCGGTGTCGACGAAGCGCCACGTCCTTCCGCCCAGCTCGACGAGCTCGTCGACCGGGTCGCGGGTGGTGCCGGCGACGTCGTCGACGACGACGCGCTCGTGGCCGACGAGCTTGTTGAGCATCGAGCTCTTGCCGACGTTCGGACGGCCGAGCAGCGCCACGCGGCGGGGGCCGCCGCGCTCGTAGGCGCCGCCCATGGCGGAGACCTCGGGCATCACCTCGAGCAGGGCGTCGAGGGCGTCACCGCTCCCCCGCCCGTGCAGGGCCGACACGGGCCACGGCTGGCCGAGGCCCAGGCTCCACAGGGCGGCGGCGTCGGCCTCGGTGCGCTGGTCGTCGACCTTGTTGGCGATGAGCACCACCGGCTTGCCGGCGCGGCGCAGCAGCCTGACGCAGTTCTCGTCGTCGTCGGTGGCCCCGACCGTGGCGTCGACGACGAAGAGCACGACGTCGGCGAGGTCGACGGCGATCTCGGCCTGCTCGGCCACCCGCAGGTGGATGCCGCTGGCGTCGATCGCCCAGCCGCCGGTGTCGACGAGGGTGAACGGGTGGCCGACCCACTCGGCGTCGTAGGCGACCCGGTCGCGGGTGACGCCCGGGACGTCCTCGACCACGGCCTCGCGACGGCCGATGATCCGGTTGACCAGGGTCGACTTGCCGACGTTCGGGCGGCCGATGACAGCCACGACGGGCAGCGGCCCGCGCTCGGCCCCGGCGTCGAGCGCGTCGTCGCCGCGCTCGAGCAGGGCGCGGTCCTCCTCGCTGAGGTCGAAGTCCTCGAGCCCGGCACGCAGCGCGCGCTCGACGGCCGCCGGGTCGTCGCTCTGGGTCGTGGGGTCCTCGATGCTCATCGCGCCATTCTCCCCCACGGCGACGCAGCCCTCGACCACATGGGGGCGTCCCTGCGCCCCTCCGGTCACTCCGCCGTCTGCGCGGCCACCACGTCGAGCACTGCCTCGACGCTCTCGTCGAAGTCGAGCTCCGAGGTGTCGAGCAGCACCACGCCCTCGGCGGCCTCGGTGAAGGCCGAGACGGTGGAGTCGTCACGGTCGCGGCGCACCACCTGGTCGCGGGTGGCCTCGACGGACGCGGCGTCGACCGTGCCGTGCAGCTCGGCCGAGCGACGCCGCAACCGGGCCTCCTCGGAGGCCGTGAGCAGCACGCGGACCCGCGCGTCCGGGGCGACGACCGTCGTGATGTCGCGGCCCTCGGCCACCACTCCCCCGGTCTGCTCGGCGATGCGCGCCATGAGGTCGCGCTGCAGCTGTTGCAGCACCGCCCGCACCTCGAGGTTGGTGGCGACCGCCGAGACGGCCGTGCTGACCCCGGTGGTGCGGATCGCCTCGCCGACGTCGGTGCCGTCCACCGACACCGTCGGGGCCGCGGGGTCGGTGCCCAGCTCGAGCGGCAGCTCGCGCGCGGCGCCGGCCACGGCATCCGCGTCGGTGAGGTCGAGACCGCGCTCGAGGCACCACCAGGTGAGCGCGCGGTACATCGCCCCGGTGTCGAGGTAGCCCACGCCGAGCCGGCCGGCGACCGCCCGAGAGACACTGCTCTTGCCCGAGCCGGAGGGTCCGTCGATCGCGATCGTCAGGGGTGCGGTCATGGGGCGTCAGCCTAGTGTGGCCTCAGCCGTGCAGCCGCCAGCCCCGCAGCTCGAGGGCGCAGGCGAGGCCCGCGGCAGCGGCGGGGACGACGTCGACCTCGGCGAGGCCGAACGGCTGGCCCAGGCCGTGGTCGAGGTGGAACTCCTCGATGTTGGTGCCGATCGCGCCGATGTCGGCGAACAGCCGGCCGAGCTGCCCCGGCTCGTCGGGGATGAGGACGCGCACCGTGGCGTAGGACGTGGGCGCCGCGCCGTGCTTGCCCGGGATGCGGGCCTGCCCGGCGTTGCCGGCCGCGATGGCGCGCGCAAGGGTGCCCCGTGCACCGGGGGCGTCGGTGGAGGCGCTCAGGTCGTCGAGGGCGCCGACGATGCGGTCGAGGTCGGCGACGAGCGCCGCCAGCACCCCGCGCACCGCCGGCGCGTTGCCGGCCAGGATCTGGGTCCACAGGTCGGGGTCGCTGGCCGCGATGCGGGTGACGTCGCGCAGCCCCTGCCCGGCCAGTGCCACCGCCGCCTCGTCGAGCCCCTCGAGCCGGGCGGCGACCAGGCTCGCGGCGAGCTGCGGCACGTGCGAGACGGCCGCCACCGCGGCGTCGTGCTGCTCGGGGCCCAGGGTGCTCACCGCTGCCCCCGCCGAGCGGGCGATGGCGGTCACCAGGGCGACGACGCCGGGGTCGGTCTCGTCGGTGGGGGTGAGCACCCAGGCGCGGCCGTCGAACAGGTCGTGGCGCCCGGACACCGCCCCCGAGCGCTCGCGGCCGGCCATCGGGTGCGACCCGCAGTAGCGGGTGAGGTCGGCGCCGCCGGCCCGCAGGGCGTCGAGCACGGCGCCCTTGACCGACGCGACGTCGGTGACGGCCGCCGCCGGCCAGCCGCGCAGGGCCTGCGCCACGCAGTGCGCGGTGACGTCCGGCGGGGTGGCCACGACGACCAGCTCGGGCTCGACCGGGCCGTCGGGCAGCCGGCCGGCACCCAGGTCGCGGGCCAGGGCCGCGTGGGTGGGGCTGATGTCCTCGAGCGTGACGTCGTCACCCAGGCGGGTCAGGGCCAGCCCCAGGCTGGTGCCGACCAGCCCGGTGCCGATGACGTGGACGCGGGTCACCTGCTCACAGCTCCGCGGCCGCGTAGAGGGCGCCGACCTCCGCGCTGCTGAGGTTGCGCCACTTGCCCGGCTTGGTGTCGCCCAGGTGGATCGGCCCCACCTGGGTGCGCACCAGGGTGATGACGGGGTGGCCCACCTCGGCGAGCATCCGCCGCACGATGTGCTTGCGCCCCTCGTGCAGCACCACCTCGACCAGTGCCTTGCCCGGTGCCGAGTCGACCACGCGGAACGAGTCGACCTGCACCGGGCCGTCCTCGAGGTCGACGCCCTCGCGCAGCCGGCGGCCCAGGTCGCGCGGCACCGGGCCGGGGATCTGCGCGAGGTAGGTCTTGAGCACGCCGTAGCGGGGGTGCTGGAGGCGGTGCGCGAGGTCGCCGTCGTTGGTGAGGATCAGCAGGCCCTCGGTGTCGGCGTCGAGGCGTCCGACGTGGAAGAGCCGCTCCTTGCGGTTACCGACGAAGTCGCCGATGTCGACCCGGCCCAGCTCGTCGCTCATCGACGTCACGACGCCGACCGGCTTGTTGAAGGCGAGGTAGACCCGCGACTCGTCGAGCTGCACGCGCACCCCGTCGACGTGCACGGTCTGGGTGGCCCGGATGCGTACGCCGAGCTCGGTGACGACCTGGCCGTCGACCGACACCCGCCCCTGGCTGATCAGGTCCTCGCAGACCCGGCGTGAGCCGACCCCGGCCGCGGCGAGCAGCTTCTGCAGGCGCACCCCGTCGGGGTCGTGCACGTCGACGACCGCCCGCCTGGGCCACTGCGGCGCCGCCGTCGGCTGGCTCGGCTTGGTGCTGCCGGAGGAGCCGCGCTGCGGCTTGCCTCCTCGCTTCCTGCCCCCGGGCGGGGGTCCGGACTTCTTGGCCGGCGTCATCCGCGGCCTCCTTCGGCGATCTCGTCGAGCACGTCGACCTCGGGCAGGTAAGGGGCCAGGGCGGGCAGGTCGTCGAGGCTCTGCAGGCCCAGCCGCTCCAGGAAGTAGGACGTCGTCCCGTACAGGATGGCGGTCGACTCCTCGTCGTGCCCCATCTCCTCGATCAGGCCGCGGGTGAGCAGGGTGCGGATGACACCGTCGACGTTGACGCCACGCACAGCCGCCACCCTCGAGCGCGACACCGGCTGGCGGTAGGCGATCACGGCGAGGGTCTCCAGGGATGCCTGGGTCAGCCGGGCCTGCTGCCCGTCGAGCACGAACTTCTCGACCACCGGGGCGTACTCGTGGCGACTGTACATCCGCCACCCGCCGCCGACCTGGCGCAGGGTGAACCCGCGGCGCTGCTCGGCGTAGCCCCCCTCCAGCTCGGCCAGCGCCGCCTCGACGTCGGCCACCGGCTGCTCGAGCACCGAGGCCAGGGCCATCGTGGTCACCGGCTCGTCGACGACCATGAGCACCGCCTCGATCGCGCCGGCGATGCCGCCCGGGAAGTCGGCGACGTCGAAGGCCAGCTGCTCCTCCACCGCCTCGGTGGTCCCGGTCTCGGGTCGGTCACTCATCGGGGCTCTCCTCGGCGGCGGGCGCGGCTGGCGCTGGTACGGGCGTCTCGGTCGACGGCGGTGCGTCGAACTCGTCGTCGACCTCGATGTCGCCGTCCTCGGGCCCGGTCCACCGCACGGTCAGCTCGCCGAGCGCCTCGGCCTGCTCGAAGCCGATGGCCGACTCGCGGAACAGCTCGAGCAGCGCCAGGAAGCGCGCGACGACGACGAGGGTGGAGTCGGCATCCGCGACCAGGTCGCGGAACGAGGCGACCCGTTCCCGGCGCAGGCGGTCGCCGATGATGCTCGCCTGCTCGCGCACGCTCACCGCCGGTGCGTGCAGGTGGGCCAGCCCGACGGTCGGCGCCTGCTTGGGCACCATGGCCCGGGCGGCGATGAGCGCCAGCTGTTCGGGCGTGACCGTCATCAGCAGCTCGGGAAGCAACGCCGCCAGGTGCGGTTCGAGGGATGCCGTGCGCGGCTGCATCCGTCCGGCCGTCGCCATCCGCTGCGCGAAGGTGTGCGCGATGTCCTTGAAGGCGCGGTACTGCAGCAGCCGGGCGAAGAGGATGTCGCGGGCCTCGATGAGGGCGAGGTCCTCCTCGTCCTCGGGGCCGGACTGCGGCAGCAGCCGTGCCGCCTTGAGGTCGAGCAGGGTGGCTGCGACGAGGAGGAAGTCGGTGGCCTGGCTGAGGTCCCAGCCGCCGGGGGTGGCCTGCTCGGTGCGGATGTGTGCGATGAAGTCGTCGGTGACGGTGGCCAGCGAGATCTCGGTGATGTCGAGCTTGTGCTTGCTGATCAGCCCCAGGAGCAGGTCGAAGGGGCCGGTGAAGTTCTCGAGGGTCACCTCGAAGGCCGTGGCGGGCGCGCGTCGGGTCAGCACGCCGCCAGGGGTGAGGTCCGCGTGGTCTGGGACCGGCGGCACCGCGCCCCCGGCCTCGTCGGGGGCCGTCGTCACCGGATCAGGCCGCCCCACCGCGCGCGATGAGCTCGCGGGCGAGCTGGCGATAGGCGTCGGCGCCCTTGTGGGTGGCGTCGTAGGTGGTGATCGGCTCGGCGGCCAGGCTCGCGTCGGGGAACTTCACGGTGCGCGAGATGACGGTGTGGAACACCTGGTCGCCGAAGTGCTCGACGACGCTGGCGACGACCTCGCGCGAGTGCAGGGTGCGCCCGTCGTACATCGTCGCGAGGATGCCGTCGACCTGCAGGCGCGGGTTGAGCCGGTCGGTGATCTTCTCGATGGTCTCGACGAGCAGGGCCACCCCGCGCATCGCGAAGAACTCGCACTCGAGCGGGATGATGACCCCGTGTGACGCGGTGAGGGCGTTGACGGTGAGCAGGCCGAGCGAGGGCTGGCAGTCGATGAGCACGACGTCGTAGTCGTCGACGACCGGGCGCAGCACCCGGGCGAGGATCTGCTCGCGGGCCACCTCGCCGACGAGCTGCACCTCGGCGGCGGACAGGTCGATGTTGGCGGGCAGCACGTCCAGCCCCTCGACCTTGGTGTGCTGGATGACGTCGTGCACGTCGTGGCCACGCTCGATGAGCAGGTTGTAGACGGTGACGTCGAGCTCGTTGACCCGCACGCCCAGACCCACCGAGAGCGCACCCTGGGGGTCGAAGTCGACGAGCAGCACGCGGCGGCCCACCTCGGCCAGCGCGGCACCGAGGTTGATCGTGGTGGTGGTCTTGCCGACCCCGCCCTTCTGGTTGCACATCGCGATGATGCGCGCCGGCCCGTGCGCCGTGAGGGGCTGTGGCGGTGGGAAGTCCGGGAGCGGGCGACCGGTGGGGCCTACCTGTCCGGCGGTGCGGATCTGGAACGCCGCGTCGGAATCCAACTGTCTCTCCCCGGTGCCTTTCGTGCTGACGGTCAGCCTCGCGCTGATCGGCACCGACCCTATCAGCGCGCCCGGGGGTGGCTCTGGGCGTACACCTCGCGCAGCCGCTGCACCGTGACGAGGGTGTAGATCTGGGTCGTCGTGACCGACGCGTGCCCGAGCAGCTCCTGCACCACGCGCACGTCGGCACCGCCCTCGAGCAGGTGGGTGGCGAAGGAGTGCCGCAGCGTGTGCGGCGACAGGTGCCCCCCGACGTGCGCCCGCTCGGCGCAGGCCCGCAGCACCGACCAGGCGCTCTGCCGCGACAGCCGCCCACCACGTGCGTTGAGGAACAGCGCCGGCGTGCCCACCCCGCGGGCGGCGAAGGTGGGGCGTCCCCGCACCAGCCAGGCGGCCAGGGCGGAGGCGGCGTAGGACCCCAGCGGCACGATCCGCTCCTTGCCGCCCTTGCCCCGCAGCCGCACCACCCCGTCGTCGCGCTCGACGTCGTCGACGTCGAGCCCGACCGCCTCCGAGATCCGGGCACCGGTGCCGTAGAGCACCTCCAGGAGCGCGCGGTCGCGCAGGGATGCCGCGCTGTCACCGACCGACGCGGCCGCGAGGAGCCGCTCGACGTCCTCGACCGGGATCGCCTTGGGCAGCCGCGTGGGCGTGCTCGGGGGGCTCACGCGCCGCGCCGGGTCGGCGTCGAGCACGCCCTCGAGGGCGAGGAAGCGGTGCAGCCCGCGGACGGCGACGAGCGAACGCGCGGCCGAGGTCGCCGCGAGCGGTGCGTGGTCGGCGTCCCCCTCGCGCAGCCCCGCGAGGAACTGCGTGACGTGCGCCTCGCTGACCTGCTCGGGGCGGTCGACGCCGACCGAGGCCAGGTGGGCCGTCCACCGGCGCAGGTCGCGGCGGTAGGCCGACAGGGTGTGCCTCGAGGCGCCGCGCTCGACGTCGAGGTGGGTCAGCCACGCGTCGACGGCCCGCTCCACCGGAGTGGGGCGGGCCGTCGGCTCGGTCGGGGCTGGGGTCAGGACAGCGCCTCGTCGAGGGTGATGCTCTCCATGTCGAACGCCTCGGCGACCGCCGCGTAGGTGATGTGGCCGGCGTGCGTGTTCAGGCCGAGGGCGAGGGCGCGGTCGGCGCGGGAGGCGTCCTTCCAGCCGTGCTCGGCGAGCTTGATCGCGTACGACATCGTGGCGTTGGTGAGCGCCCAGGTGGAGGTGTGCGGCACCGCGCCGGGCATGTTGGCGACGCAGTAGTAGATCGAGTCGTGCACCTCGAAGATCGGGTCGGCGTGCGTGGTGGGGCGCGAGTGCTCGAAGCAGCCGCCCTGGTCGATGGCGACGTCGACGAGCACCGAGCCGGGCTTCATCGCGGCGACCATCTCGTCGGTCACGAGCTTCGGGGCCTTCGCGCCGGGGATCAGCACCGTGCCGATGACCAGGTCCGCCCCGATGACCTGCTCGCGGATCGACATCGCGGACGAGGCGATCTGGGCCACCCGGTTGTCGTAGCGCCAGAAGCTCATCCGCAGCTTGTCGAGGTCGGTGTCGAGCAGGGTGACGTCGGCGCCCATGCCGAGCGCGATGTTGGCGGCGTTCTGGCCCGCGACGCCGGCCCCGATGACGACCACCTTGGAGTTGGCGACACCACCGATGCCGCCCATGAGCACGCCGCGGCCGCCCTGCGCCTTCATCATCGAGTGGGCGCCGACCTGCGGGGCGAGGCAGCCGGCCACCTCGGACATCGGGTAGAGCAGCGGCAGCAGGCCCGAGGGCAGCTGCACGGTCTCGTAGGCGATGGAGGTGGTCCTGGTGGCGACGAGCTCCTTGGTGAGCGGCTCGTCGGCGGCGAGGTGCAGGTAGGTGAACAGCGTCAGGCCCTCGCGCAGGCGGTGGTACTCCTCCTTCACCGGCTCCTTGACCTTCATCACCATCTCGGACTCGCCCCACACGTCGTCGGCGTCGTCGAGGATCCTCGCGCCCTGCGACTCGAACTCCTCGTCGGTGATCGAGGAGCCCAGACCGGCGCCCTTCTGGACGAACACGTCATGACCACGGCGGACGAGCTCGTGCACTCCCACCGGCGTGATGCCGACCCGGAACTCGTTGTTCTTGACCTCGCTGGGGATACCGACCTTCACGGTTATCTGGCCCAATCTGACTCGTCGGACACCTCGGCACCGTTGCCGCAGGCTGCTGCGCTCCGCAGGAGCGCGATGCGAGTCTAGACCCGGGCCGCACCTCGGCCCGCCGACCCCCAGGAGGCCCCTCATGAAGCTGTACTCCGACATCCCCGGCCGCCGCGCGGTGCAGATGGCCACCGACGTCGGCATCGTGGTGTGGGTGGTGCTCTGGGTGCGGATCGCCCAGCGGGTCCATGACGCCGCGATGGCGCTGGCCGCCCCCGGCCGCAGCCTGGCCGACGCCGGCATCAGCTTCCGCGACACCATGTCGGGCGCCGGGGACGGGGTCGACAACCTGCCGCTGCTCGCGGACCGGGTGGCCACGCCGTTCCGGTCCGCCGCGGGGGTGGGCGGCGAGATCGAGAAGGCGGGCACCGACCTGGTCTCGGCCGTCGAGCGGGTGTCGCTGCTGCTGGCGCTCACCACCGCCGTGGTGCCGATCGTCATCGTCGGGGCGACCTGGCTGGTGCTGCGCTCCCGCTTCGTGCGCCGCGCCACCGCCGCCCAGCGGTTCATCGACGCCGAGCCCGACCTCGACCTCTTCGCGCTGCGCGCCATGGCGAACCAGCCGATGCCGCGCCTGGCCCGGGTCTGCGACGACCCGGCCGGTGCGTGGCGGCGCGGCGACGTCGACGTCATCCACGCCCTGGCCCTGCTCGAGCTGCGCGACAGCGGCCTCCATCCTCCCCCGCAGATGTCCGCCTGAGCGTGCGTCCGCGTCAGGCCGGACGAGGAGTCGAACCCCACTGCAGGTCACCGGGCGCACCTGGACGAGGCGGGCGGGCGACGACCCGGGCAACCGGCCGCGCCGGCGCTACCGCGTGACGACGGCCGGCCTGAGGTCCGCCACGGGGCACTCCCAGGTGGCCGGGTCGGCATCCACCTGCTCGCCCGAGCGGATGTCCTTGACCTGGTCGACGCCCTCGCCGGCGCCCGGGAACCAGACGTAGGGGATGCCGCGCCGGTCGGCGTAGCGGATCTGCTTGCCGAACCGCGCCGCGCTGGGCGCCACCTCGCACGCGATGCCGCGGGCGCGCAGCGCCGCGGCCACCCGCCGGGACGTCTCGCGGCTCGACTCGTCGTTCACGGCCACGAGCACTGCCGCCGGCGTGGAGCGGCTGGCGGTGATCCCACGCTTGGTGACGAGCAGGTGCACGAGGCGGGTCAGGCCGATCGAGATGCCGACGCCGGGATAGGTCGTGCGCCCGTCGGAGGCCAGCGAGTCGTAGCGCCCGCCGGAGCACACCGACCCCCACGACTCCGACCCGACGAGCTGCGTCTCGTAGACCGTGCCGGTGTAGTAGTCGAGCCCTCGGGCGATGCTCAGGTCGGCGACGAGCACGCCGGGCGCCTGCTCCAGGCCTGCCGAGATGACCGCCGAGAGGGCGTCGAGACCCTCGTCGAGGGTGGGGTGCTGCACGCCGAGGGCACGCACGGCACCCACGAAGGAGAGGTCGTCGGTGCGGATCTCGGCCAGGGCGAGCACGAGCCGCGCCTGGTCCTCGCTCGCACCGGCCTCGAGGAGCATCTCGGACACCGGCCCGGGCCCCACCCGGCCCAGCCGGTCGACGATGCGCAGCGTGCCGACGACGTCGGTCAGGCCGATGCCGAGGAAGAAGCCCTCGGGGATCCTTCGGTTGTTCACTTGGATGCGGAACTCGCCCACCGGCAGCCGCGAGAACGCCTCGGCGATGACCAGCGGCATCTCGGCCTCGAAGTGCGGCGCGAGCTCGCCGACGTCGACGACGTCGATGTCGGCCTGGGTGAACTCGCGGAACCGTCCCTCCTGCGGCCGCTCACCGCGCCACACCTTCTGGACCTGGTAGCGGCGGAACGGGAAGGCGAGCTTGCCCGCGTTCTCGAGCACGTAGCGCGCGAAGGGCACGGTGAGGTCGAAGTGCAGGCCCAGCGCGGCATCCCGGCCGCTGTCGTCGCCGGCGAGCCGGCTGATGCCGTAGATCTCCTTGTCGGCGTCGCCGCCCTTGCCGAGCAGCCGCTCGACCGGCTCGACGGCACGGGTCTCGAGCGGCGCGAAGCCGTGCAGCTCGAAGACCTCACGGATGACGTCGAGGAAGTGCAGCTCGAGGAGCCGCTCGGCGGGCAGGAGCTCGGGGAAGCCCGAGATCGGGGTGACCTTGGTGGCAGGCGCGTTCACGCGGTCAATCCTCGCAGGTAGGGGTTGCCTGCCCGCTCCCGGCGCATCGTGGTGGCCGCCCCGTGGCCGGTGAGCACGAGCGTGGAGTCGGGCAGCGGGAGGACGACGTCGCGCAACGAGCGCTGCATCGCGTCGCCGTCGCCGCCGGGCAGGTCGGTGCGCCCGATCGAGCCGGCGAAGAGCACGTCGCCGCTCACCACGGTGCGGTCCAGGCCCTCCTCCGGCGGCAGCCCGTCGGGCACGGTGTCGAGCCCGAACATCACCGAGCCCTCGGTGTGGCCGGGGGCGTGCAGCACCTCGACGTCGAGCCCGGCGAGGGTCAGCACCTGCCGGTCGGTCACCTCGACGAGGCGCTCGGGCTCGCGCCACGTCGCCTTCCGGCCGAACTGCTGCTCGAGCATCGCGACGAGTCCCGGCATGGCCGAGCCCAGCGGGTCGCGCAGGCGGTACCGGTCGTCGGTGTGGATGTAGGCCGCGGTGTCACCGCCGCACACCGGCGTCACCGAGTACACGTGGTCGACGTGGCCGTGCGTGAGCAGGACCGCGGCGGGGCGTAGCCGGTGCTCGGCGAGCACGTCGCGCAGGGTCTGCTCGACGCCGATGCCGGGGTCGACGACGAGGCACTGCTCCCCCGGACCCGGGGCGAGGACGTAGCAGTTGGTGCCGAAGGCGGCAGCGGGAAAGGCGACGGCGAGCACGGGTGGAGCGTAGCCGCAGGGCGCCTGCCTAGACTGGGCCGCCGTTGCCGCTGTGATGGAGGGACTGACGTGACCAAGGAGCAGGAGCGCGCCCGCGCGCGCCGGCGCTACGAGCGCCAGCAGGCCAACCTGGCCCGTCGCGAGTCGGACCGCGCCCGCCGGATGCGGCTCACCGCGATCATCCTCACCGTCGTGCTCGTGGTCGGCGTGGCCGCCGTGCTCGGAGGCGTGTTCGGGTCGAGCTCGCCGGACGACGCCGCACCCGCCGCCGCAGCCACGACCGCGGCCGGCTGCGAGCAGCCACCCCCGGCGCTGGGCACCGCGGCCCAGCTGTCCCTGCCCGACGCGTCGACCGCCAAGGGCAAGACCTACGTGGCGACGATCACGACCAACTGCGGCGACATCGAGCTGACCCTCGACGGCGAGCAGGCTCCCCAGGCGGTGGCCGTGTTCAACGAGCTGGCCAAGCAGAGCTACTGGCTCAACGCGCCCTGCCACCGGCTGACGACGTCCGGGCTGAAGGTGCTCCAGTGCGGCGACCCGACCGGCACCGGCCAGGGCACCCCCGGGTTCGGCTTCGGGGTCGAGAACGCCCCGAAGAACGGGGTCTACCCGCGGGGCACCGTGGCGATGGCGCGCACCCAGGACCCCGAGAAGGGCAACGGCGGCCAGTTCTTCCTCGTCTACGGCGACTCCACGCTGCCGGACCCGGATGGCTACACCGTGTTCGGCACGGTCACCTCCGGGTTGGATATTGTCGACAGGATCGCTGCCGCCGGGGTCGCCCCCGGCGGGGCCAGCGCGACCGACGGGTCCCCCGCCGCACCGATCAGCATCCTTCGGGTTGCTGTCACCGAGAAGAAGGCCTGACCGTGTCCGACGACAAGCCCACCCCACTCACGAGCATCCCCTCACCGGCTGCCCTGGCCCGGATGCACCCGCGTCCGGTCGCGGCGCCGCCCGCGGTGGCGCGCTCGGAGTCGGCGCGGTTCGGCCGGGTCGACGACGAGGGCCACGTCTTCGTCACCGTCGGTGACGAGGAGCGCGAGGTCGGCTCCTACCCCGGGGCCACGCCGGACGAGGCGCTGCAGTACTTCGCCCGCAAGTACGACGAGCTCGCCGCGTCGGCCGAGCTGCTCGAGGCCCGCCTGGCGAACCCAGACGTGTCGGCCAAGGAGGTCGCCGACGGACTGGCCACGCTGCGCGAGCACGTCGAGAGCACCGGCGTGGTCGGGGACGTCCCGGCGCTGCAGGCCGCCGTCGACCGGGTCGCGGCCGGGCTGGAGGGCAAGCGTGCCCAGGAGGCCGAGCACCGTGCCGCCGCCCGGGCCGAGGCCACCGCCCAGCGCGAGGCGATCGTGGCCGAGGCCGAGCAGATCGCCGGCCAGCCGGCCGCCTCCACCCAGTGGAAGACCAGCGGCGAGCGGATGCGCGCCCTGCTCGATGCCTGGAAGCAGCACCAGCGCACCGGCGCCAAGCTCGACAAGGCCACCGAGTCGGCCCTCTGGCAGCGCTTCAGCCACGCCCGCAACTCCTTCGACAAGGCGCGCCGCGCCTGGTTCGCCGACCTCGAGACCACCCGGGCCGAGGCCCGGGCCACCAAGGAGGCGCTGGTCGCCGAGGCCGAGGCGCTGGCCACGAGTACCGACTGGACCCCCACGGCGCGGGCCTTCAAGCAGCTGATGGACCGCTGGCGCGCCGCGGGCCGGGCCTCGCGCGCCGAGGACGATGCCCTGTGGGAGCGGTTCCGCACCGCCCAGGACGCCTTCTTCGCGGCCAAGGACGAGGTCTCGGCGGCCGAGGAGGCGGAGTTCCGCACCAACCTGGCCGTCAAGGAGGAGCTGCTGAGCGAGGCCGAGGCGCTGCTGCCGGTCACCGACATCGAGGCCGCGAAGGTGGCCCTGCGCGGCATCCAGGACCGGTGGGAGAAGGCCGGCAAGGTGCCCCGCGCCGACCTCGAACGCGTCGAGAAGCAGATGCGCCGGGTCGAGACCGCCGTGCGCGAGGCCGACGAGCAGCGCTGGAAGCGCACCAACCCCGAGGTCGCGGCGCGGGCCCGCTCGCTGGTCGACCAGCTCGAGACGTCCGTCGCCGCGATCGAGGCGGATGTCGCCAAGGCCGAGGCCAAGGGTGACGACAAGGCCGCCGAGGCGGCCCGTGCCCGGCTGAACGCCCAGCAGGAGTGGCTGGCTCAGGCCCGCGCCGGGCTCGACGAGTTCGGCGGCTGAGGCAAGGGCACCACACACCGGGCACCCGCGCCCTCGCTACTGCTCGGTGCGCCGGCCCCCGGTAACCCGGTGCGCGTCGAACACGCCGTCGACCTTCTGCACGGCCCGCACGACGTGACCCAGGTGCGCCGGGTCGCCCATCTCGAAGGTGAAGTGCAGCTTGGCCACCCGGTCCCGTGAGGTGGTGACGGCGGCCGAGAGGATGTTGACCCCGTTGTCGGAGATCACCCGGGTGACGTCGGACAGCAGCCGCGAGCGGTCGAGCGCCTCGACCTGCAGCTGCACCAGGAACATGCTGCCCGAGGTGGGGGCCCACTCGACCTCGATGATCTTCTCGGGCTGTGAGAGAAGGGAATCGGCGTTGGTGCAGTCGCGGCGGTGCACCGAGACGCCGTTGCCGCGCGTGACGAAGCCGAGGATGTCGTCGCCGGGCACCGGGGTGCAGCAGCGCGCGAGCTTGACCCACACCTCGGCCATCCCCTTGACGACGACCCCCGGGTCGCCGTGACGTCGGTGGCTCGGCCGGGAGGTGACCGGTGTGGCGGCCTCGGCGATGTCCTCGCTCGCGCCCTCCTCGCCACCGACCGACGCGACGAGGCGTGACACGACGTGCTGCGCCGAGACGTTGCCCTCGCCGATGGCGGCGTAGAGGCCCTCGATGCCGGCCAGCCGCAGCTCCTCGGCCACCCCGGTGAGCGACTCGACCGAGGTGAGCCGCTGCAGCGGCAGGCCCTGCTTGCGCATGGCCTTGGCGAGGGAGTCCTTGCCGCCGTCGATCATCTCCTCGCGGCGTTCCTTGGTGAACCAGTGCTTGATCTTGTTGCGGGCCCGTGCCGAGCGCACGAAGCTGAGCCAGTCGCGCGAGGGGCCGGCGGAGTCGGCCTTGGAGGTGAGCACCTCGACCACGTCGCCGTTGTCGAGCCGGCTCTCGAGCGGCACCAGGCGACCGTTGACCCTGGCCCCGATGCAGTGGTGCCCGACCTCGGTGTGCACGGCGTAGGCGAAGTCGACCGGGGTCGACCCGGCCGGCAGGCCGACGAGCTGGCCCTTGGGCGTGAAGACGTAGACCTCGCTGGCGTTGATCTCGAAGCGCAGCGACTCCAGGAACTCCCCCGGGTCGGAGGTCTCCTTCTGCCAGTCGAGCAGCTGGCGCAGCCAGGCCATGTCGTTGGTAGCGTCGGCCTGGCCGTCGCGCACCTGCACCCCGCCCTGGTTGCCGGTGCCCTTCGCCCCCGGGTCCTCCTTGTACTTCCAGTGCGCGGCGACGCCGTACTCGGCCCGGCGGTGCATCGTATGGGTGCGGATCTGGATCTCGACCGGCTTGCCGCCCGGGCCGATGACCGTCGTGTGCAGCGACTGGTACATGTTGAACTTCGGCATCGCGATGTAGTCCTTGAAGCGCCCCGGCACCGGGTTCCACCGCGCGTGCAGCGCCCCCAGCGCCGCGTAGCAGTCGCGCACGGTCTCGACCAGCACGCGCACCGCGACGAGGTCGTAGATCTGCTCGAAGTCGCGACCCCCCACGATCATCTTCTGGTAGACGGAGTAGTAGTGCTTGGGCCGGCCGGTGACCGTGGCCTTGATCTTGGCCGAGCGCAGGTCGGCGCTGACCTCCTCGCGCACTCCGGCCAGGTACTCCTCCCGGGCGGGGGCGCGCTCGGCCACCAGCCGCACGATCTCGTCGTAGACCTTGGGGTAGAGCGCCTGGAACGACAGGTCCTCGAGCTCCCACTTGATGGTGTTCATGCCCAGCCGGTGTGCCAGCGGGGCGTAGATCTCGAGGGTCTCCTTGGCCTTGCGCTGCGCGCTCTCCTGCGAGACGTAGCGCCACGTGCGCGCGTTGTGCAGCCGGTCGGCGAGCTTGATGACGAGCACCCGGATGTCGCGCGCCATCGCCACGACCATCTTGCGCACCGTCTCGGCCTGGGCGGCCTGGCCGTAGGTGACCTTGTCGAGCTTGGTGACCCCGTCGACGAGCATCGCGATCTCGTCGCCGAAGTCGCGGCGCAGCGCCTCGAGGCTGTACGAGGTGTCCTCGACGGTGTCGTGCAGCAGCGCCGCGGCGAGCGTCGTCGGGGTCATGCCCAGCTCGGCCAGGATCGTGGTGACCGCCAGCGGGTGGGTGATGTAGTCGTCGCCCGAACGGCGCTTCTGCCCCTCGTGGGCCCGCTCGGCCACGGCGTACGCCCGCTCGATGAGCGCGAGGTCGGCCTTGGGGTGGGTGCTGCGCACGACCTGCAGCAGCGGCTCGAGCACGGGGTTCTCGGGCACCTTGTTGCGCCCGACCAGGGCGAGGGCGGCGCGGGCCCGGGCACGCGAGGACAACCCGGGGGGCGGGGTGGCCCCCGCCGCGGCCGTCGTGGTGTCCTCCGCCATGCCCGGAGTGTAGTCGCCGCTCATGGGACGACGAGGAGCGCTCCCACGGGGCGCGACCCCAACCGGGCCCGGCCGCCGAGCACGGCGAGCTCGACGATGCACTCGAACGCCACCACCTCGGCACCCGTCTGCTCGAGCAGGTCCCAGGCCGCTGCGGCGGTGCCGCCCGTGGCCAGTACGTCGTCGACGAGCAGCACCCGCTCGCCGCCCACGAACGCGTCGGCGTGCACCTCGATCTCGGCCGAGCCGTACTCGAGGTCGTAGGAGATCGAGACGGTCTCGCCGGGCAGCTTGCCGGCCTTGCGCACCGGCACGAACCCCACCCCGAGGGCGTGGGCCAGGGCCGCCCCGACGACGAAGCCGCGGGCCTCCACCCCGGCGACCAGGTCGACCGCGCCGTCGTGCCGGGAACGGATCGCCTCGACGACCGTCGCGAAGGCACGCGGGTCGGCGAGCAGGGGGGTGATGTCCTTGAAGACGACACCCGGCTGCGGGAAGTCCGGGACGTCGCGCAGGGCGGCGCTGACGGCGGCGGCGACGGAGCCGGCATCCCCCGCCGCGGCAGCCCCGGACGTGGGCCGCGGGCCGCCGACGCCGCCGGGGGCGGTCGTCATCGGGTCAACGCTTGGACTTCGGCGTACGCCGGGGCTGGTTGCGCGGGCCCGACTGCGTCTGGTGCGCGTACTTGTGCACCGCCCGGCCGGTGAGGGTGGCGCCCTCGCCCTCGGCGGCAGCGGGAGCACCGCCGCCGACGGCCACCGGCTCGCCCTCGAGCTCACCCGCGGCGTGGGCAGCCTGCGCCGCCGCGACGTCCTTGGCCCTGCGGGCCTGGTGGCGCACGGCCTTCTTCTCGAGCTCGACGACCGACGCGTCGCGCCGGCGCAGGCTGACCAGCAGCGGGGTGGCGATGAAGATCGAGGAGTAGGCGCCGATGAGGATGCCGACGAAGAGCACCAGCGACAGGTCGAGGAGCACGCCCGGGCCGAGGAAGACCGCACCCACGCTCAGCACCGCGGTGATGGGCAGCAGGCCGATGACGGTGGTGTTGATGGAGCGGACCATCGTCTGGTTGACGGCGAGGTTGGCGGCCTGGGCGAAGGTGAGGCGCCCGTTGGCGAAGGCCTCGTTGGTGTTCTCGCGCACCTTGTCGAAGACGACGACGGTGTCGTAGAGGCTGTAGCCGAGCACGGTGAGGAAGCCGATCATCGTGGCCGGGGAGACCTCGAAACCGCTCCAGGCATAGATGCCGACGGTGATGACGAGGTCGTGGGCCAGTGCGATGAGCCCGGCCGCCGCCATCTTCCAGTTGCGGAAGTACACCGTCATCAGCAACGAGACCGCGAGCAGGAAGATGACCAGCGCGCGCAGCGCCTGCTGGCTCACCGAGGCGCCCCACGAGGGGCCGATGAACGTGCCGCTGACCTCGGACTCGGCCACCCCGAACGCCGTGGCCAGGTCCGTGCGCACCTTCTGGCTGCCGGTGTCGGAGAGCCGCTCGGTCTGCACCCGCACGGTGTCGTTGCCCACGAGGGTGACGTTGACGCCGCGCTCGTCCTCGCTGGCACCGACGGCGCTGCGCGCGATCTGCTCGTAGTCGCTGGGTGTCGACGTGGTCGCCACCCGGAACTCGGACCCGCCGCGGAACTCCAGGCCCAGGTTGAGCTGCTGGGTGACGAGGCCGAGCACGGCGATGACGAGCATGACCAGCGAGGCGAGGTAGAAGCGCCGGCGCTGGGGGACGACCGGGATCGAGCGCTTGCCGGTGTAGAGGTCGTTGCCGAAGGTGGCGAAGCTGAAGCTCATGCCACACCTCCTTCAGAGCCGGCGGACACGGGTTCCGGCGTGCGGGCGGGGGTCGGTGAGGTGAAGCGGCCACGACCCGCGTACCGGACCGACTGCGGCACACCGAGCCGGCGCGGGTCGAGCCCCGACCAGGGGTGGCCGTCGCGGAAGAACGGCCGGCGTGCGAGGAGCGTGAGCAGCGGGTGGGTGAACAAGAAGACCACGAGCAGGTCGATCAGCGTGGTCAGGCCGAGGGTGAACGCGAAGCCGCGCACGCTCGAGCTGGCCAGCGCGTAGAGCACCAGGGCCGCCAGGAAGTTGACGCCGTCGGCGACCAGGATCGTGCGCTTGGCGCGGCTCCAGCCGGTCTCGACCGCCGCCGCCAGCGAGCGGCCGTCGCGCAGCTCGTCGCGCACCCGCTCGAAGTAGACGATGAAGGAGTCGGCGGTGAAGCCGATGGCCACGATCAGACCGGTGACGCCCGCCATGTCGAGGCGGTAGTTGTGCGACCAGCCCAGGATGGTGATGGTCAGGTAGGTGAGCAGGCCGGCGACGACGATCGACGCGACCGTGACGAAGCCCAGCGCGCGGTACTGGAACAGCGAGTAGACGACGACCAGGAGCAGGCCGACCAGGCCGGCGATCAGGCCGTAGCGCAGCTGCTCGCTACCCAGGGTGGGGCTGATGTCGATGCTCGTCTGCTCGACGAAGGACAGCGGCAGCGCACCGAACTTCAGCTGGTCGGCCAGGCTGCGCGCGCTCTCGAGCGTGAAGCCCCCGGTGATGCTGGCGCGCCCGTCGAGGATCGCCTCGTTGAACCGGGGAGCGACGATGACCTTGGAGTCCAGGGTGGCGGCGAGCTGGTTCTGCGGCTCGGGCAGCGAGACCATCTTCCGGCTGATGTCGGCGTACTGCTTGGCGCCCTCGCCGTCGAGGGTGAGGGCGATCTCGACCTCGCTGGTGACGTTGCCCTGCTGGTTGGTCTGGTAGCCGGAGGTGGCGTTGCTGATCTTGTCGCCGGACACCGCGACCGGGCCCAGGATGTACTTGGCCGAGCCACTGACGTCACAGGTGACCAGCGGCTTGGCGGCCACGTCGACGATCGCCTCGACCTGCGCCGGGTCGCTGCAGTCGAGGGCGTCGAACTGCTGCTGCACCTCGGGGGTGATCCACGCCAGGTCGGTGGGGTCGGTGGGCTCGCTCCCGGATGCCGGGGCGGGAGACGCCGCGGGGGTGCTCGGTGACGGCGTCGGCGCCATCAGGGCGTCGGGCACGGCGCTGTTGTTCGTCGGGGAGGCGCTGCTCGCGGTCGTGGGTGACGTCGACGGTGCCGGGCTCGGGGAGCCCGTGGCCGCGCCGGTGCCGGTCGGGCTCGGCGACGGTGACGCCGGGGGGGCCGCCTGCGGGCTGCCGGCGGCGACGGCCAGCACGGGGCGGAACTGCAGCTGCGAGGACTTGCTGATCGCGTCGCGCACTTCCTGCGTCGGGATCTCGGGGATGCTCACGACGATGTTGCGGTCGCCCTGGGTGGTGACCTCGGCACCGGACACACCGCCCGCGTCGACGCGCTGGACGATGATGTCGCGGGCCTGGTTCAGCTGCTCGGTGGAGACGCTCTGACCGGCCTCGGTCTTCGGCTCGAGGATGATCTGCGTGCCACCCTTGAGGTCCAGGCCCAGCTTGGGGTGGGTCTGGGCGTCGGAGAGGACCACCGCGCCGGCCAGCAGGCCGACGAGGACGACCACGATGGCCACGAGGAACAGCAGGGACCGCCGTGCCGCGGTGACCTGGTTGCCGCCGGCCATGTCAGGCCACCTCGGTGGCGCGCATGCCGATGGCGCGCCGGTCGTAGCGCAGCGTGCTGCCGGCCCCGGTGTCGAGGGTGACCACCTTCTCGTCGAGCGCGACGATGGTGCCGTAGAGGCCCGACGTGGTGACGACCTCGTCCCCCACCGACAGTGAGCTCTGCATGGCCTGGACCTGCTGGGTGCGCCGCCGCTGGCTGAACACGATGAAGATCAGCAGCAGGAACGGGAGCAGCAGGACGAGCAGATAGCCGAGGCCGGAGCCGGTGAACATGAGTGAGTTCGGTCCTTCGTGTCAGGTCGCCTGGTGGCAGGCGGTGGTTTCGGCCGCGGACCAGCCATACCGAGGCGCAAGTCTAGGCGACGCCGTGGTCACCCACCCAACGCGGCTGGCCGGAGCATCGTGCCCTCTTCTCAGGTTCTCATCCCGAGAACCGCCCGGGGCCGGCCCCCTCGTCGTCGCCGCCGAGCGGGAGCGCGTCCTGCTGGAGGAAACCGGCCGGCGCCTGCAGCCCCAGGTGCCGCCAGGCCCGCGCGGCGGCCGCCCGCCCGCGTGGGGTGCGGACGATGTAGCCCTCGCGCACGAGGTAGGGCTCGGCCACCGTCTCGACCGTGTCGGACTCCTCCCCCACGGCCACGGCCAGGGTCGACAGGCCGACCGGGCCCCCGCCGAAGCGGCGGCACAGCGCCTCGAGCACGGCCCGGTCGAGCCGGTCGAGGCCGGCCTCGTCGACGTCGAACAGCTCGAGCGCGGCGTGGGCGGCATCGGAGTCGACGTGCCCCTGGCCGTGCACCTGGGCCCAGTCGCGCACGCGGCGCAGCAGCCGGTTGGCGATGCGCGGCGTGCCCCGCGAGCGGCTCGCGATCTCGGCGATGCCGGCCTGGTCGGCCTGCACCCCGAGCAGCCGTGCCGAGCGGTGCAGGATCGTGACGAGGTCGGCGGTGTCGTAGTAGTCGAGGTGCGCGGTGAAGCCGAACCGGTCGCGCAGCGGTGCCGGCAGCAGCCCGGCCCGGGTCGTCGCCCCCACCACGGTGAACGGCGGCAGCTCGAGCGGGATGGCTGTGGCGCCGGGGCCCTTGCCCACGATGACGTCGACCCGGAAGTCCTCCATGGCGAGGTAGAGCATCTCCTCGGCGGAGCGGCTCATCCGGTGGATCTCGTCGAGGAAGAGCACCTCGCCCTCGTCGAGCGAGGACAGCACAGCGGCGAGGTCGCCGGCGTGCTGGATGGCCGGGCCGCTGGTGACCCGGATCGGCTTCTCGATCTCGGCCGCGACGATCATCGCCAAGGTGGTCTTGCCGAGCCCCGGCGGGCCCGAGAGCAGCACGTGGTCGGGGGTGCTCCCCCGCCGCCGGGCCGCCTCGAGCACCAGGCCCAGCTGGTCGCGCACGCGCGGCTGCCCGGGGAACTCGCTGAGCCGCTTGGGGCGCAGCGCCGCCTCGACCAGCCGGTCGTCGTCGGAGCCGGCGGCGTCGACCACCCGGGCGGTGGCCTCGTAGGAGCCGTCCGGCTCGTGCGAGTCGGGGGCCTGGAGCATGTCGCTGGAGAAGCCCCGGTCGCGCTCGGGCTGGGACTCGCTCACGGCCGCAGCTCGCGCAGGGCCAGCCGCAGGTAGGCGGCGATGGCGGCGTCGGCCGGCGCGCTCGCGGCGACCCGCTCCACGGCATCCCCGGCCTGCTTGGCCGACCAGCCCAGGCCGACGAGGGCCTCGGTGACCTGGCCACGCCACGGCTCCCGCCCGGCGGCTGTGCTGGTGGGGGTGCCGGATGCCGGGCCCACGCCGGAGCCGCGCACGGCACCGACCTTGTCGCGCAGCTCGAGCACGAGGCGCTCGGCCGACTTGGCGCCGATGCCGGGGATGGTGGTCAGCGCCTTGCTGTCACCGGTGGACAGCGCGGCGGCGAGCTGGTCGGGGCCCATGACCGAGAGCATCGCCAGCGCCAGGCGCGGGCCGACGCCCGAGACGGTCTGCAGGGTGACGAACATGTCGCGCTCGGCGGGGGCGGAGAAGCCGAAGAGGGTCAGGGAGTCCTCGCGCACGACCAGGCTGGTGGCCAGCGACGCCTCGGCCCCTCGGCGGCACGCCGACGCGGTGGCCGGTGTGGTGTGCACCAGCATCCCGACGCCGCCCACCTCCACGACCACGTGGTCGAGGCCGACGTGGGCCACCGGGCCGCGCACCGAGGCGATCACCGGCGAGCCCGCTCGGCGAGGACGGAGGCGGCGAGGGCGTCGAGCCGGGCGGTGGCGGCGCCCCGCCACGCGTGGCAGATGGCCAGCGCGAGCGCGTCGGCGGCATCCGCGGGGCGGGGCGCCGCCTCGAGACCGAGGATGCGGGTGACCATGGCGGTGACCTGCGCCTTGTCGGCCCGGCCGGACCCGGTGACGGCGGCCTTGACCTCGGTGGGCGTGTGGAAGACGACCGGGATGCCGCGCTTGGTCGCCGTGAGCAGCGCGACCGCCGTGGCGTGCGCGGTGGTCATGACCGTGGCGACGTTGACGTCGGCGAAGACCCGCTCGACGGCCATCACCTCGGGGGCGAACCGTTCGAGCCAGGCGTCGAGCTCGCGCTCGAGGAAGACCAGGCGCTGGCCCGGATCGGCGTCGCCCGGGGTGCGCACCACGCCCACCGCGACCATCGTGGCCCGGCCCGGCCGCCCGTCGACGACGCCGAGGCCGCAGCGGGTGAGGCCGGGGTCGACACCGAGCACCCGCACGACAGACCCCTCTCCGCTGGTTAGAACACCTGTTCGGGATGCCACGCTACACAGCGACTCCCGGTGGTCGCGGCAGTGACACGCGCGATCCCGACGCTGTCAGCCGTGCGTGCGGAAGACGGGTGGACGGCTCCGAGGTCCGCTCACCTGTCGCTCGGGTCAGGATCGGACACGGCGCTTGGATGACGGGTGGCCGGCTCCGCGACCGAGTCGCCGCCTTCTGGAGTCTGGTTCGTTCAAGGCGCTTCGGATGCGGGTGGCTGGCTCCGCGGCCGAGGCACGTTCCGGCGGGCCGCCTGCCCCGTCCCTCCCCGCGGGGGCATCGACGCTCGGAGTCTTCGGTGCCATCACCCCGAAAACTCCCACCGATATCACCTCAGGAAACCTCCTGTCCTGCACCGACATCCGTTGTGGATAACCCTTCTATTCGTACCCGTGTTCGGATATGATGAGGTATGTCGACCAGCCCGCTCCGCCACCGGATCGCCGCCCTGCGCGCCGAGGCCGCCGCGATCGGTGCCGAGCTGACCGAGCAGGCACCCCGGATGCAGTCCGGTGAGCTGTTCGAGATCGCCGGTGACCTGCAAGGCGCCGTCAACGCCGCCGAAGGCGCGCAGCTGGTCGCGATCGCGCACGCCTCCTGCCTGGAGATCCGCCTGACCCAGCAAGGCCCGGTCGACGTGCAGCACGACGTCGGGTTCGTCGACGCGATGGCCTCCTCCGAAGTCTCCCTGGCCACCGGCGTCGGCCAGTGGGCCGCCTCGCGCAAGGTCGGCCTCGCCGCGAACCCGGCCGCTTCCCCCGGCTGCTGGGCAAGGTGATCACCGGCGACCTGGCACCGGTCAACGCGGGCAAGGTCCTCACCGCCTGCGACGGCCTCGACGACACCGCCTGCGCCGCCATCGAAACGGTACTCACCGACCGACTGGTCGGCATGGACCCCGCCCGGATCACCACCGTGACCCGGCGCGTCGCCACCCGCATCGCCGCCGACCAGGTTCACGCCGTCCACGCCAAGAACCGCAAAGACCGCCTCGTACAGGTCACACCCGGCCCCGACGGCAGCACCGACTGGTGGGCCCGCCTACCCGCCGCCCGCTCCGCCGCCGCCTGGGCCGCCGTACAAGACCTCGGCGACCACTACGCCAGCAAAGACCCCGACCTCACCCTCGACCAAGCCCGCGCCGATGCCCTCATGGACCTCCTCCTGACCAACGTGCACGTCACCGCCCACATCACCCTCGGCATCCCCATCCTCACCGGCCCCGACGGCCAAGCAGCCCTCAACAGCGCCGTGCACCAGCACGCCGCCGAGACCCGCACCGACCAGACCACCGACCCGGATCGAGCGGCCATCGCCCGCGGGGCCGCCGGCGGCAGCACGGCCAACGACGGCGGCGGCAGAAGGGACGACACCGCGCGCACCGGCACCGGCGCCGCTGACGGACACGACGGTTCGGCACCCTCAACCGATCAGCAGACCAGGCCAGCCGTGACCGACCGGCCCGCCGGCACCAACAGCTGCGACCCCGAGTGGGTGCGGCCGGCGTTCGCCACTGGCGGCCTCGGCACCGGCGGCTCGTTCTCCCTCTCCGCCGCGCTGCTCTCCGGATGCGAGATCCCCGGCATCGGCTTCATCGACGCCGACACCATCGAGAACCTCCTCAGCATCGTGCCCACCCACATCGGCCGCGCCCTGCTCGACGCACGCACCGGCACTCTCATGGAATCGGTCAGCACCGCCTACCGACCGTCAAAGGCCGTCACCGAGTTCGTCACCACCAGAGACGGCACCTGCCGCATGTGGGGCTGCACCCGCCCAGCCCGACGCTGCGACATCGACCACGCCCGCCCCTGGCCCCACGGACCCACCACCCCCACCAACCTCGGCGGCCTCTGCCGACGCCACCACCGCCTCAAACAACACCACCGCTGGACCTACCACCTCGATCCCGACGGCACCGCCACCTGGACCTCACCCAACGGCACCACCCGCACCACCCCACCCGACCACGCCGCCCCCCCACCCCCGACGCCGTCAACACCAGCACCGACGCCATCAGCCACGCAACCGGCGACCCCGCCGGCACCGATGCTCGGGGACGACAAGGCCTCACGCGTGCTCGTCGACGACCCACCGCTCTTCTGAGGCGAGGTCACGGCATCCGTCAGGGGTGAGCGACGACCAGGTACCGCTCGTCGGTGATCTCCCGGCCCCACAGCGCCGGGTCGCGCAGGTGGCGCACCTCCACTCGTGAGCACGACTCCCCCACGATCTCGGCACACCGACCCGCCGAGAGCCCGGCGCCCGTCGACCAGTCGCCCTCGACTAGCACCAGCCGGCCACCGGGTCGCAGCGCCCGCACCCACCCCCGCAGGACCGTGACGGGCTCGGGCAGCGCCCACAGCACGTGCCGGCAGAGCACGACGTTGACGGATGCCGCGGCCAGCCCAGGTGCGGCCGCCTCCCCCTCGCGCACCGTCACCAGACGACGAACCGGCTCGGGAGCCGCCGCCAGCTTCTCCCGGGCGAGCCGCACCATGGCGGGCGCGAAGTCGAGCGCGTCGACGGCGTACCCGTGCTCGGCGAGCAGCAGGGCCAGGGTGCCGGTGCCGCAGCCGAGGTCGGCGACGTGCGCCGGGGCCGGGGGCAGCGCCCCCAGCAGCAGGTCACGCCAGGCAGCCCGCACCCCGGCGTCGAGGAGCCCGTGGTCGGGCGCCTCGTCGAACGCGGGGGCCTCGGAGTTCCAGAGGGCGACGGCGTCAGAAGTCATCCGTCGACCCTACGGTTCACTCCTCGTCGAGCTGCGCGAGCACGTCGTCGGGGATGTCGCCGTTGGCGAACACGTCCTGCACGTCGTCGGAGTCCTCGAGCGCCTCGATGACGCGGATCATCTTCCTGGCACCGTCGAGGTCGAGCGGAACCTGCAGGGTGGGGACCCACGACGCCTCGGCCGAGTCGTAGTCGACCCCGGCGTCCTGCAACGCGGTGCGCACGGCCACGAAGTCGGTGGCCTCGGACACGATCTCCCAGGTGTCGCCGTTGTCGTTGACCTCCTCGGCGCCGGCATCGAGCACCACCTCGAGCAGGTCGTCCTCCGACTTCTCCGACTTGGGCACGATGACCACGCCCTTGCGCTCGAACACGTAGCTCACCGAGCCGGGGTCGGCCAGCGCGCCGCCGTTGCGGGTCAGCGCGGTGCGCACCTCGGCCGCTGCCCGGTTGCGGTTGTCGGTGAGGCACTCGATGAGCACCGCGACCCCGCCGGGGGCGTAGCCCTCGTAGGTGATCGTCTCCCAGTCGGACCCGCCCGCCGTGGCGCCCGACCCGCGCTTGACCGCGTTGTCGATGTTGTTGTTCGGGACCGAGGACTTCTTGGCCTTCTGGATGGCGTCGTAGAGGGTGGGGTTGCCCGCCGGGTCGCCGCCGCCCGAGCGCGCCGCGACCTCGATGTTCTTGATGAGCTTGGCGAACAGCTTGCCGCGCTTGGCGTCGATCGCCGCCTTCTTGTGCTTGGTGGTCGCCCACTTGGAGTGGCCGCTCATGAACGCTCCCTCTGGTTCTGCGTGGCGATGTGCTGTCGCACGATGTCGACGAACAGCTGGTGCACCCGGTGGTCACCGGTCACCTCGGGGTGGAAGGAGGTGACGAGCAGGTCGCCCTGACGCGCGGCGACGATCCTACCTGCGGCGAGACCGTGCTCCACACGCGCCAGCACCTGCACGGCCTCCCCCGCCTCCTCCACCCACGGCGCCCGGATGAAGACCGCCCGCACCGGTTCCCCACCGAGCTCACGGATGTGCAGGTCCTCCTCGAAAGAGTCGACCTGCCGCCCGAACGCGTTGCGCCGCACCGTGATGTCCAGGCCGCCGAGCGTCTCCTGGTCGGGGCGGCCGTCGGCGATCCGGTCGGCGAGCATGATCATCCCGGCGCACGAGCCGTACACCGGCATCCCGGCCGCGATGCGCTCGCGCAGCGGGCCCTGCAGCCCGAAGGCGCGCACCAGCTTGTCCATGGTGGTCGACTCCCCGCCGGGGATCACCAGACCGTCGACGATGCCGACCTCCTCGGGCCGGCGCACGGTGGTGGGACGCGCGCCGCTGGCCGCCAGCGCGGCCAGGTGCTCGCGCACGTCGCCCTGGACCGCGAGGACGCCGATGTGGGGGATGCCGGTCACGGGCGACGATGCTACGGCCCGGCTGCCTGCGCTTCCCGCGTGCCCCCTGCCCTGCGTGACCGGCCGGCAGAACGCCCCGGTCACGCAGCCCGATCCTGGCCACGCCCGTCGCTAGCCTCGGGGGAGGAACCCGCGGACGCGCGCATGCAACGGGAGGTGGAGGTCATGGCACCAGGTGTCACGCTGGCGGTGATCGGGGCGATCTTCACCTTCGCGGTGCGCGCGCCCGAGACCGGCATCGTCAACTGGCACATCGTCGGGGTGATCCTGATGGTGGCCGGCGCCGGCCTGATCTGGCACGCGCGCCGGGGCACCACGCACGAGCGGGTGGTCACCCGGGTGCGGGGACGGTCCGACCCCAACGCGCTGCCCAGCCCGGTCAACGAGAACCGCAACGTCGTGCGCGAGACCATCCAGGAGCGAGACCACGAGTAGCCGGCCGCCGGCGTCGACGCCCCGAGCGGCACTGGGTACGTTCCTGGCATGACCTCCTCGCCGACCGACCGCGCCCGCGAGCTCGACGCCGCCTTCGCCGCCACCGACCTGCGCGGCCGGTTCCGCCTGCCGGCCGGGCTGGTCTACCTCGACGGCAACTCCCTGGGCGCGCTGCCCGCCGGGGTGGCCGAGGCCGTGGCCGACGTGGTGCACCGCCAGTGGGGCAACGACCTCATCGCGAGCTGGAACGTCGCCGACTGGTGGAACGCCCCCATCCGCGTGGGCGACCGGATCGGGGCCCTCGTCGGCGCGGCCGCCGGGCAGGTGGTCTGCACCGACTCCACCTCGGTCAACCTCTACAAGGCGACCGTGGCGGCCTCGCGAATGCGGCCCGGGCGGCGCGTCGTGCTCACCGACCCCGACTCGTTCCCCACCGACCTCTACGTCACCGCCGCCGCGGCGCGCGATGCCGGCCTGGTGGTGGAGCTGGTCTCCCCCACCGATGCCGTGGCCCGGATCGGCGAGCTCGGCGACGACCTGGTGCTCGCCTCGTACTCCTCGGTCGACTACCGCACCGGCGAGCTGTGGGACCTGCCGGCGATCACCCGCGCGGCGCACGAGGTCGGCGCCCTCGCGTGCTGGGACCTGTGCCACTCGGCCGGCGTGCTCGACGTCGGCCTCGATGCCCACGACGCCGACCTCGCCGTGGGCTGCGGCTACAAGTACCTCAACGGCGGGCCCGGCGCCCCGGCCTTCCTCTACGTCGCCGCGCGCCACCTCGACGAGTTCGACCAGCCGCTCTCGGGGTGGAACGGGCACGCCACGCCGTTCGCGATGGCGCCCGACTACGTGCCGGCCCCAGGCATCACCCGGGGCCGGGTCGGCACTCCGCCGCTGCTCGGGATGCTGGCGCTCGAGGCCGCCCTGGGCGCGTACGCCGGGCTCGAGATCGGTGCCGTGCGCGAGCGGTCGCTGTCGCTCACCGGGTTCTTCCTCGAGTGCCTCGACACCCTGCTGCCCGAGCTGGAGGTGGCGACCCCGCGCGAACCCGCTCGCCGGGGCTCGCAGGTGAGCGTGCGGCATCCGGAGGCGTACGCCGTCGTGCAGGCCCTCATCGCGCGCGACGTCGTCGGAGACTTCCGCGAGCCCGACATCGTGCGGCTCGGCTTCGCCCCGCTCTACCTCACCCACGCCGACGTGCTCCGCGCGACCGAGCACCTGCGGGCGGTGCTCGAGGGCCGCGAGTTCGAGCGGGAGGCGTTCCGCGAGCGCTCCGCCGTCACCTGACGGCGGAGCAGCACCTCACCAGCCGCGCTCGGCCAGGCGGTGCGGCTGCGGGATCTCGTCGACGTTGATGCCGACCATGGCCTCGCCGAGCCCGCGCGACACCTTGGCGATGACGTCGGGGTCGTCGTGGAACGTGGTGGCCTTGACGATCGCCTCGGCGCGCTGCGCCGGGTTGCCCGACTTGAAGATGCCCGAGCCCACGAACACGCCCTCGGCGCCGAGCTGCATCATCATGGCGGCGTCGGCGGGGGTGGCGATGCCACCGGCGGTGAAGAGCACGACGGGCAGCCGGCCGGCCTCTGCGACCTCCTTGACGAGGTCGTAGGGGGCCTGCAGCTCCTTGGCCGCGACGTACAGCTCGTCCTCCGGGAGGTTCTGCAGGTGGCGGATCTGCTGGCGGATCCGGCGCATGTGGGTCGTCGCGTTGGACACGTCCCCGGTGCCGGCCTCGCCCTTGGAGCGGATCATCGCCGCGCCCTCGGTGATGCGGCGCAGCGCCTCACCGAGGTCGGTGGCACCGCAGACGAACGGCACCGTGAACTGCCACTTGTCGATGTGGTTCGCGTAGTCGGCCGGGGTGAGCACCTCGGACTCGTCGACGTAGTCGACACCGAGGCTCTGCAGCACCTGCGCCTCGACGAAGTGCCCGATGCGCGCCTTGGCCATGACCGGGATCGAGACGGCCTCGATGATGCCGTCGATCATGTCGGGGTCGCTCATCCGCGACACCCCGCCCTGGGCGCGGATGTCGGCGGGCACCCGCTCCAGGGCCATCACGGCGACGGCCCCGGCATCCTCGGCGATCTTCGCCTGCTCGGCGGTGACGACGTCCATGATCACGCCGCCCTTGAGCATCTCGGCCATGCCGCGCTTGACGCGGGTCGTGCCGGTGCCCTGGGCGTTGCTCTGCTCACTCATGCCGCACAGTGTAGGTGGGCGCACGAACCCCCGCGGACAGCCGCTCAGGACGACAGCGCGGGCGGCAGCTCGTCGTCGAAGGTGACCGGCTCGGGCAGCTCGGCGTAGCCCCAGAGCCGGAAGAGGCGTACCGAGCGCTTGGCCCGCACCCGCCGCACCTCGCGGGTCGCGTCGTTGTGGAACCGCCGGGCCAGCTGCACGCGCAGCCCGCTCGCGGCGATCCGCTCCAGGGTGTCGCTGACGAGCTCGTCGTCGCGGGTGCGCAGCTCGGCGACCACCTCTGCGGTCAGGGCCGCCCGCAGGGCCTCGCTGAGGTCGCTCTCGACCTGCTCGCGACCGCCGAAGTGCTGGCCTTCGAGGAGGTCGTCGACGAGCGGGTGCTCGGTGGTGCGCTCGATCGACTCGGTGGCGGCGTCGGCCACGAGCAGGCCGCTGGCGGGGTCGACGACCCCGCTGTTGGCGAGCTCGAGGGCAGCCTCGGCGCGGCGGACCAGGGCGGCGTCGAGGGCGGACATGGCGCCCTCGACCTTGGCGTGCAGGCGGTCCAGCCGGGCGGCGGAGTACGACAGGTACCAGGCCACACCGATGACGAGGATGACGACGAAGGTCGCCACCTGGAGGACGTCGACCATCAGCCGCTCCCGCCCGGCACACCGCGCACCAGCCGGCCCCACAGGCCGTGCGGTGCCGGGTCGGCCGGCTCGCCCTCGGCGCCGGCGATCACCGTCTCGTAGACCGCCATGATCCGGTCGGCCACGACGCCCCAGTCGAAGACCCGGGCCCGCGTCGAGCCGGCGGCCCGCAGCGCCTCGCGGCGGCCGTCGTCGGCGAGCAGGCCGAGCACCGCCCGCGACAGCGCCTGTGGCGACCCGGTGTCGAAGAGGATGCCGGTGCGGCCGCCGTCGAGCACGGCGGCGAAGGCGGGCAGGTCGGACGCGACGACCGGGGCGCCCGCGGCCATCGCCTCGACGAGCACGATGCCGAAGCTCTCACCGCCCAGGTGCGGCGCGACGTAGGCGTCGACCGAGTGCAGCAGGGCCGCCTTGTCGTTGTCGCTCACCGTGCCCAGCACCTCCACCGCCGCGGCGGCGACGGGGTCGGCCGCCTTGAGCAGGTCGGAGGCGTCGCCGGGGCCGGCGACGAGCAGCCGGGCCCCCGGGTGCGCCTGGAGCACGGCGGGCAGTGCGGCGAGGGCGACCTGCAGGCCCTTGCGCGGCTCGTCGACCCGCCCGAGGAAGGCCAGCGTCGGCCCGGACGCCGTGCCGGCCCACTGCGGGCGCCGCGAGGCACGGCGGAAGTCGTCGACGTAGACGCCGTTGGGGATGATGAACGCCTCGCCGCCGAGGTGGCGCTGCACGGTGGCCCGGGCGTCCTCCGAGACGGCGATCCGGCCGCGGATCTTCTCGAGCGAGGGGCGCAGCAGCGGGTGGGCGGCGTGCAGGGCCCGGGAGCGCACCATGGCGGAGTGGAAGGTCGCCACGACCGGCTCGGTGGAGGCCCACAGCGCCATCAGCGACGCCGAGGGGTTGAGCGGCTCGTGGAGGTGCAGCACGTCGAACCCACCCGACTCGAGCCAGCGGTTGACCCGCGCCGTGGTGGCCGGCCCGAGGGTGACCCTGGCGACCGAGCCGTTGTAGCGCACCGGCACCGGGCGACCGCACGAGGTGAGGTAGTCGGGCAGGGCGGCGTCGTCGTCGGCCGGCGCCAGCACCGACACGTCGTGGCCCTGGCGGATGAAGTGCTCCGCGAGGTCGCGGACGTGGAACTGCACCCCGCCGGGCACCCCCCAGGAGTACGGGCAGACCAGGCCGATCCTCATCGCGCCCCCGCGCGCGCGGCGGCGAGGCGGTCGGCGTCGAGGTCGTCGACGAACACCCGCTGCAGCATGTGCCAGTCGGCGGTGTGCGCGACGATGGCGGCCCCCAGCACGTCGGCGCAGGCCTGGGTCATGGCGGTCGCACGATCGCGGGTGGTGCCCGAGGTGGGCACCTCGACGGGTGGGTGGAAGGTGATGACGATGCCCCAACCGCGGCCGCGGCGCTCGTGGCGGATGGAGACGGGGTGCAGGGGCCGGCGCTCGGCGAGTGCCAGCGCAGCGGGACCGGGCGCCATCCGGGCGGCGTGGCCGCACAGCTCGACCTCGACGCCGCGGGCGGTGAGGTCGCGGTCGGCGAGCAGCGGGATGATCCCCGGGCGGCGGGCCGCCTGGCGCAGCACCGGGAAGGGGTTGCCCGCACCGGTCAGCGGGAGAATGGTCATGCCGAGCGACTCGCGGAAGGCGAGGAACTCCTCGAAGACCTCCTCGGGCTCGAGGCGCTCGGCGACGGTGGTCACCGGCCCGAGGTGCGTGGTGCCCCACGCCCCGGCGAGGTCCCAGTTGCCGAGGTGGCCGAGGAAGGCGATGACCGAGCCGCCGCCGTCGATGACCTCGCGCACCGGGCCGTCGCCCTCGACACGCACCCGCTCGCGCAGGTCGTCGGCGGTGAGCGTCGGCAGCCGGAAGGCCTCGCAGTAGTAGCGCAGGTAGCGGCGCATGCCGTCGCGCACCAGGGCGTCGAGCGCGGCGCCGTCGAGGTCGGGGCGCACCCGCGCGTAGTTCGCCCGCATCCGGGCGGCACCCCCGCGCGCCACGGTGAGGTCGGCGATGCGGTCGAAGAGCGCGTAGGCGGCGCGCTCCGGCATCCGGCGCACCGCTCCCCAGCCCAGGCGGAAGCCGGCGATGGTCAGCGTGTCGGTCACCGACCCGGGCAGCACCCTCACACGAGGTCCAGGGCCTGCCGGCGCACCACGAGCATGCGCTGCACCACGGTGATGAGGCTGGCAAGGGCCAGCAGGGCGAGCACCACCGCCAGCACCACCTCGGGCAGGAACCAGCCGACCAGGCCGGTGGCGAGCAGCACGACCACCAGGCGGTCGGCCCGCTCGGCGATGCCGACGTTGGCGGTCATCCCGAGCCCCTCGGCCCGGGCCTTGGCGTAGGACACCACGCTGCCCAGGATCAGGCAGGCCAGCGCCAGGGCCGCCATGTAGGCCTTGCCCGGCTCGTCGGCGTAGAACAGCACCAGGCCACCGAAGATCGCGGCGTCGCCGACCCGGTCGAGGGTGGAGTCGAGGTAGGCGCCCCACTTGCCGGACCGGCCGATCCGGCGGGCCATGATGCCGTCGAGGGTGTCGGAGAAGACGAACGCCGTGATGACCAGGGTGCCGATGAGGAACTCGCCGCGCGGGTAGAAGACCAGCGCGCCGAAGCAGACCCCGAGCGTTCCGATGATGGTGACCACGTCGGGGCTGATGCCCAGGCGGATGAGCACCGCCGCCACGGGGGTCAGCAGCCTGGTGGCGAAGGCGCGCGCATATCGGTTCAGCATGGTGGGTCCAGCGTAGTGGCGAGGCGCCACGACGCCCGTCACGCACCGCCGCGCGGGTCTTGCGAGCGGGCGCCCGGCGGCTCCGTCACACTGCGGGTGGTGCGCTTGTGCACCGGCGCGAATCGGTGAAATGTAGGCGCCATGAACGGCACGACACCCCAGGCCCCCACCGTCAACGGCACGACCAGCATCCGCAACGTCGTCCTGGTCGGACCGAGCGGTTCGGGAAAGTCCAGGCTGTTCGACCACGTCGTCGACGCCGTGGTGCCCGGGCGGGCACCCCGCGGCCAGACCGAGCCCACGACCGGCCTGCGGGCTGCCACGGTGTCGAGCGGGTCGGTGGTGGTCACCCTCCTCGACGCCCCGGGCAACCCCGACTTCGTCGGGGAGGTGCGGGCGGGGCTGAGGGCGGCGGATGCCGCCCTCTTCGTCGTCTCGGCGGCCGACGGCGCCGACGCCCAGAGCCGAGCGCTGTGGCACGAGTGCGCAGTGGTCGGGATGCCGCGCGCGGTCGTCATCACCCAGCTCGACGCCCGCGACGCCGACTTCACGGCCACCCTGGCCGACTGTCAGGCGCACTTCGGCGCCGGCATCCAGCCGCTCGGGGTGCCCGTGCCCGGCTCGCAGGGGGCGGTGACCTCGATCGCCGACCTGCTGCTCGGCGAGGTGCACGACTACTCCGGCGGGTCGCGCACGGTGCGCCCGGCCGGGACCGAGCACGCCGAGCTCTTCGACAGCTACCGCCCGTCGCTCATCGAGGGGATCATCGAGGAGTCCGAGGACGGCGCTCTGATGGACCGCTACCTCGAGGGTGAGGACCTCGACTTCGAGACCCTCGAGAAGGACCTGCTCACCGCGGTCGCGCAGGGCAGCTTCCACCCGGTGCTGCCGATCTCCGCCGAGACCGGCGCCGGCGTCGGCGTGCTGCTGCACGTCATCGAGGCCGCTTTCCCGCACCCCGGGCTGCACCCGCTGCCCACCGTCACCCCGGTGGCGGGCGGCTCCGAGGTCGAGGTGAACCCCGACCCGGACGGCCCGCTCGTGGCCGAGGTCGTGCACACCCAGTCCGACGCCTACGTCGGCCACCTCTCGCTCGTGCGCGTCTTCTCCGGCACGTTGCGTCCCGACCGGGCGGTGCACGTCTCGGGCCACCTCGAGCTGCTCGGCGTGCCCACCGGCGAGGGACACGCGGCCCACGACGACGACGTGCGCCCGGGTGCCATCGCCGCAGCGTTCGACGGCGACCTGCTGCCCAAGACCGAGGCGATCGCCGGTGAGGTCGTGGTGGTCACCAAGCTCGCGACCGCGCAGACCTCCGACACCATCTCCTCCCCCGACGCGCCCCTGCTGGTCACCCCCTGGGCGCTGCCGGAGGCCCTGCTGCCGGCCGCGGTCGCCGCCGCGACCCGCGCCGACGAGGACCGGATGCCGGTCGCCTTCCGCGAGCTGGCCGCCGAGGACCCGTCGCTGCGCATCGAGCACGACGGCGAGACCGGGCAGGTGGTGCTGTGGACCACGGGGCCGGCCCACCTCGACCTCGTGCTGAGCCGGCTGCGCTCCCGGTTCAACGTGGGCGTCGAGCAGGTGCCCGTGAAGGTGGCCATGAAGGAGACCGCGGTCGCCCGCGCCGAGGCGCAGGGGCGGCACGTCAAGCAGTCCGGTGGCCACGGCCAGTTCGCCGTCTGCCACCTGGTCATGGAGCCGCTCCCGCGCGGTACCGGCATCGAGTTCGACGAGGTCGTGGTCGGCGGCGCCGTGCCGCGGCAGTTCTTCAGCAGCGTCGAGAAGGGCGTGCACCACCAGCTCGAGAAGGGCCTGCTCGCCGGCTGGCCGGTGGTCGACGTCAAGGTCACCCTCACCGACGGCAAGGCGCACTCGGTCGACTCCTCCGACGTCGCGTTCCAGACGGCGGCGGGGCTGGCCCTGCGCGAGCTCGCCTCACCCTCGACGATGTGCCTGCTCGAGCCGATCGACACCGTGACGGTCACCGTCGACGACGAGTACCTCGGTGCGGTGATGACCGACATCGGGACGCGCCGCGGCCAGATCATCGGGTCGACCGCCGCCGAGGACCAGCCGGGCCGCTCGGTGCTCGAGGCCGCGGTGCCGCAGCTCGAGCTGCTCGACTACGCGATCAGCCTGCGCTCGCTGGCCCACGGCACCGGCTTCTTCCACCGCGAGCACCGCGGCTACCAGCAGCTGCCCGAGCGCCTGGCCAAGGACCACATCGGCGAGCGGGGCCGCCACGCCTGAGGCCCACCCACCGACCGGACCGGGCCGGTCGAGGCGGCGCGGTCAGTCCTTGTGCGGCTCGAGGGTCGACGCGTAGTCGGGGACCTCGTGCTGCAGGGAGCGCGCCGGGCGCACGTAGCCGCGTGAGGGCGGCCGCTGGGGCAGCACGAGCGTGGGCTCCTCGACGTCCTCGTACGGGATCTTGGAGAGCAGGTCGGCGATCATGTTGATCCGCGAGCGGCGCTTGTCGTCGCTCTCGACGACGTTCCAGCGGGCCTCGGTGATGTCGGTGTGCACCATCATGTCGTCCTTGGCGCGCGAGTAGTCCTCCCACCGCTCGATCGACTGGATGTCGGTCGTCGACAGCTTCCAGCGCCGCATCGGGTCGGTCAGCCGTGACTCGAAGCGGCGCTGCTGCTCGGAGTCGCTCACCGAGAACCAGTACTTGTGCAACCGGATGCCGTCCTCGACGAGCATCCGCTCGAAGATCGGGCACTGCCGCAGGAAGCGCTGGTGCTCCTCGGGGGTGCAGTAGCCGAGCACCCGCTCGACACCGGCGCGGTTGTACCAGCTGCGGTCGAAGATGATGATCTCGCCGGCGCCGGGCAGGTGCTCGACGTAGCGCTGGAAGTACCACCGGGTGCGCTGCCGCTCGGTGGGTGCCGGCAGGGCGACGATGCGGGCTTGGCGCGGGTTGAGGTACTGCGTGACCCGCTTGATCGTCGAGCCCTTGCCCGCGGCGTCGCGGCCCTCGAAGACGAGCACGATCCGCTCACCCTCGCGGCGCACCCACTCCTGCATCTTGACCAGCTCGGCCTGCAGTCGCACCAGCTCGGCCTCGTAGACCGCCTTGTTCAGGCGGGGTTGCTTCGACATGGTCGACATCGTGTCATGCGGACCGCGCGGCCGCCGGGCGGTCCCCGGATCTGCGTGGGCGAGCCTCCGCTCAGGCCGGCCAGTGCTCCACGAGGCGGTTGCGCACGTCCTCGAGCAGCATCGGCAGCGCCTTGGTGCGCGCGATGATCGGCAGGAAGTTGCTGTCACCGCCCCACCGGGGCACGACGTGCTGGTGCAGGTGGGCGGCAACGCCGGCACCGGCGACGGGTCCCTGGTTCATCCCGAGGTTGAAGCCCATCGGGGCGGAGGCGGCCTCCAGGGCCCGCAGCGCCGCCTTGGTCAGGGCGGTGAACTCGCTGGTCTCCTCATCGGTGAGGTCGACGTAGAGGGGCACGTGCCGGTAGGGGCAGACCAGCACGTGGCCGGGGTTGTAGGGGAACAGGTTCATCACGACGTAGCAGTGCTCGCCGCGGTGCACGACCAGCCCCTCGGCGTCGTCCTTGCCCGGGGCGGCGCAGAACGGGCAGCCGTCGCCCTCGTTGGGGTCGGGCCGGTCGCCCGCGATGTAGACCATCCGGTGCGGGGTCCACAGCCGCTCGAAGCCGTCACCGGCACCACCGGCGAAGTCCGCGGGGTCCTCGTGCTCCGGCATGCCCCGATCCTAGGCCGGTGGCGGGCGCCCGCGCCGCCGTGCCGCCGTGCCGCCGTGCCACCGTGCCACCGTGCCACCGTGCCACCGTGGCATTCTCCATCACACCCGCGCGGGCCGGCATCGTGGTGCGCGAAGGCAACGGCGACGACGCTCGCGAGCAACCTCGGTGCGCTTGCTGCGAGCGCCACGGCTTCGTGGTGGTCGGTGGCACCGACGGCGACAACGAGGAGGGCGCCCCCGACCTGCGGATGCGCTGGGCGCCCGCGTGACGGACGTCGCAGGTCGTCGGCAGCCGCATGCGGGCGGCGACCCTCAGCGCCGGCTCCGGTCGCCGATCCGCAGCTCCATCAGCCGCTGCGAGGGGGCACCGAACCCCATCCGCTCGTAGAGGGTGCGCGCCTCCGGAACCGAGTTCAGCTGGACGCGGGTGACCCCGTCGGACCGGGCCCAGGCCAGCAGTGCCTCGAGCAGCTGCTGGCCGACGCCGCAGCCGCGGGCGTCGCGGGTGACGAAGAGCAGGCTCACGTGGAACCACGCGTCGGCCGGGCGGTGCGCGCTCGGCAGCTTCTGCACCCGGGTGCCGTGCAGCACCCCGAGCGGGCGGCCGCGGGGGTCCTCGGCCACCCAGGTGCGCCGGGCCCGGTCACGCAGCCACGCGTCGGCCAGCGCGTCGAGGAAGCCCGGTGGCACCGCGTGGCCCTGCTCACGCTCGTCCTGGATGTGCAGCGCCCCCACCGAGAACGCGTCGGACGGCCGCGCCTCGCGCACTGTCACGTCGTCCGCCCGAACCGTGGCGTCGTCGCTCTCCATGCCTCCAGCATGGCCCATGGCTGCGGCATCGGCAGGCACACGGGTGAGGCGCCGGGACAAGTATGAGTTGTCCCGGCGCCTCTGGTGACTCGGCGTGACGCTCCTCGTCTCACGAGGCAGACTCCGATCACCCACCACCCTCGTCACAGGGCGGCTCCGTGCGGCGAACCGCTCGGGCTGGCGCTCGGCCTTTCCTCGATCCCTTCGCCACCGAGGTGGTGAAGTAGGACTATTTCTAGTCCTGGATCCGGTGCGCCGCAAGTGCTTTCGCCGACAAAGTTGCCGGTACTTTCGCGGCTCGGCGTGTCGTCGGCGTGTCGTGTGACGGACGGGACGGGGCCCGCCGACGACCGCTCACGGCATCTCGAGCAGCGAGACGCGGCGAGACAGGGCGACCCGAGACGGCCGTCACACCTGGCGTCGCTCGGCGATGGCGGCGGTGATCTCGGCGATGGCGTCGTCGACCGGGACCCCGTTCTTCTGGGTGCCGTCGCGGTAGCGGAACGAGACGGCTCCGGCGGAGCGGTCGTCCTCCCCTGCGATGAGCACGTAGGGCACCTTGGCCTTGCTCGCGTTGCGGATCTTCTTCGGGAACCGGTCGTCGCTGGCGTCGAGCTCGGTGCGGATGCCGTGCGCCTGCATCCGCGCCAGGACACCGCCCAGGTACTCCTCGAACTCCTCGGCGACCGGGATGCCCAGCGCCTGCACCGGAGACAGCCACACCGGGAACGCGCCGGCGTAGTGCTCGACGAGCACGCCGAAGAACCGCTCGATCGAGCCGAACTTGGCCGAGTGGATCATGACCGGCTGCTGACGGGTGCCGTCGGACGCCTGGTACTCCAGGCCGAAGCGGGCCGGCTGGTTGAAGTCGTACTGGATGGTCGACATCTGCCAGGTGCGGCCGATGGCGTCACGCGCCTGCACCGAGATCTTCGGGCCGTAGTAGGCGGCGCCGCCCGGGTCGAGCACGAGCTCGAGGCCCGACTCGGTGGCGACGTCGCGCAGCACCTCGGTCGCGACCTCCCACTCCGCCTCCGAGCCGATGAACTTGTCCTTCTTCTCCCCCTCGGTGTCGCGGGTGGACAGCTCGAGGTAGTAGTCGTCCATGCCGAAGTCGCGCAGGAGGGACAGCACGAAGTCGAGCAGGTGCTTGATCTCGGCCGGGGCCTGCTCGGCGGTGACGTAGCTGTGCGAGTCGTCCTGGGTCATCCCCCGCACCCGGGTCAGGCCGTGCACCACGCCGGACTTCTCGAACCGGTAGACCGATCCGAACTCGAACAGGCGCAGCGGCAGCTCGCGGTAGGACCGTCCGCGCGAGCGGTAGATGAGGTTGTGCATCGGGCAGTTCATCGCCTTCAGGCGGTACTCGGTGCCCTCGAACTCCATCGGCGGGAACATGGTGTCGGCGTAGTAGGGCAGGTGCCCCGAGGTGTGGAACAGCCCGTCCTTGCTGATGTGGGGGGTGCCGACGTACTGGAAGCCCTCCTCGATGTGCCGGCGGCGGACGTAGTCCTCCATCTCGCGCTTGATGATGCCGCCCTTGGGGTGGAAGACCGCCAGGCCCGAGCCCAGCTCGTCGGGGAAGCTGAACAGGTCGAGCTCGGCCCCGAGCTTGCGGTGGTCGCGCTTCTCGGCCTCCGCCAGCCGGTCGAGGTAGGCCCGCATCTCGTCCTTGGTGGGCCAGGCGGTGCCGTAGACGCGCTGCAGCTGCGGGTTCTTCTCCGAGCCGCGCCAGTAGGCGGCGGAGCTGCGCATCAGCTTGAAGGCGTTGCCGAGCACCTTGGTCGACGGCACGTGCGGGCCGCGGCACAGGTCGCCCCAGGCGCGGGTGCCGTCGCGGCGGATGTTGTCGTAGATGGTGAGCTGGGCGCCGCCCACCTCCACGGACGCCCCCTCGGCGGCGGTCTCGGAGGCACCGCCCTTCAGCCCGATCAGCTCGCACTTGTACGGCTCGTCGGCGAGCTCGCCGAGCGCGTCGTCGTCGGAGACCTCGCGCCGGTGGAAGGTCTGCCCCTCGTTGACGATGCGCTGCATCACCTTCTCGAGCGCCCTCAGGTCCTGCGGGGTGAACGGGGTCTCGACGTCGAAGTCGTAGTAGAAGCCGTCGCGGATCGGCGGCCCGATGCCCAGCTTGGCGTCGGGGTGCACCTCCTGCACGGCCTGCGCGAGCACGTGGGCGGCCGAGTGGCGCAGCACGTCGAGGCCGTCCTGCTCGGCTGCGGTGACCGGCTCGACGACGTCGCCGTCGGCCAGCACGTGCGCCAGGTCGCGCAGCTCGCCGTTGACCCGGGCGACCAGCACGGAGCGGTCGCCGTCGAAGAGTGCGCCGGCGGTGGTCTGCTCCGGCACCGATCGCTCGCTGTTCGCGACGTGGACGGTGATCTGGGCAGACATGGTGGGGACTCCTCGTGGTGTCGAGTGCGTGGGGCTGCGAGGGCGGCCCCGCGCCAAGGGTATCGAGGCGCTCCCGGGGGCTGCGATGCGGTTATCCGGCCGCGGGCGAGCGCTCGAACCGCCCGGTGTCGAGCCACCCGCGCAGGCGCTCCACCGTGACGTCGAGGTAGCCGACTGCCTCCGCCCGCAGGGTTGCCGTGCTGCTCAGGAGCAGGCTGTTCGCCAACAGCAGCTGCCGGGCCGCGACGAGTGCCTCGAACTGCTGCCCGGACACCTCGGGCAGCGCGCGCAGCTCGGCGTAGCCCCGGCGCAGCGCCTGCTCGGCGGTGGGGTCGCCGGTGCGCAGGTAGAACGTCGAGATCGCCAGGTCGAGGGCGGGCACGCCGAGGCCGGCGTCGTCGAGGTCGAACACCGCCAGCCGGCCCCCGTGCCACTTGAGGTTGCCGCCGTGCAGGTCGGCGTGCAGCACGATCGGGCGCTGCCCTTCAGTCACCTCGCGGAGCCGGCGGCGGCAGAGCACCAGGGACTGCGACAGCACCTCCGCGTGGCCGGGCGGCATCGGGACTTCGCCCTCCAGCAGGTTCTCGTCGTGGCAGAGCGGCTCGTCGAACACCGTCAGGTGGGCCCCGGGCGGCAGCACGAACCCCTCGGCGTGGTCGTGCAGCGCCGCCATGGTGCGCCCCAGCGCCTGCGCCTGCTCCTCGTCGCACTGCCCGACGTCGTCGCCCTCGAGCCACGACGCGACCGTGACGTCGAGCGGGCCTCCCCACGGCGGGCAGTCGACACTGACGTACCACGCACCACCCGGCGTGGCGACCGGGTCAGGAACGAGCACGTCGGTCTCGGCGGCCAGGGCGTGCAGCCACGACTGCTGGGCGGCGATGTGGGCCGGCGTGCTCTGCGAGTTGGTGTTGACCCGAAGGGCCAGGCGCCGCCCGTCGTCGGTGTCGAGGGCGAAGGTCGTGTTGAAGGCGTGCAGCACCAGGGTGAGGTCGCGCACGCCGAGCCCGAAGCCCTGTGCGGCCGCCACCGCGACGCGGCGCAGCACCTCCACCTGCCCGTCCTCGTCGAGGTCGGCGTAGTTTCGCTCCACCACACCCACGGTAGGCGCTCCCGCCGGAGCGGGTCAGCGCGGCGCGGACCGCCTGCCCGCACCCCCGAAGGGTTGCCACGACCCGGCTCGGCAGCGGGCGTGGGGCACGGCCCATAATGGGCCGCGTGACCGAGATGCTCGAGCTGTGTGCCGACCTGCCGCTGGAGCAGCTGGCCGCCGGTGACGTGCTCATCGCCGAGGGGTCCGCGCCGTCGCGGATGCTGGTGCTGGTGTCGGGAACCGTGACCGTCGAGCGGGACGGCACGCCCTTCGCCCGGATCACCCACGGCGGCGCGGTGTTCGGCGAGATGTCCTGGATCCTCGACAAGCCGGCCACGGCCACCGCCCGCGCGACCACCGACGTCGTGGTGCACGTCATCGACGACCCGCAGACCTTCTTCGAGCAGAGCCCCGGCGCGGCCCTCGGCGTGCTCCAGATGACCGCGGCGCGGCTCGACGGGCTCACCCGGTACCTCGTCGACGTCAAGGGGCAGTTCGCCGGCAACAACGACCACATGGCGATGATCGACCGCATCCTCGACACGCTCGTGCACCACCACGCGCCGCGGTCGCGCACCGGCTCGGCGCGCGACCCGGAGGAGCAGCACGAGGTGAACTGACCCCACGAGGCCAGGGGAGTCAGCCCAGGTCGATGGTCTCGCTGTCGAACACGCCGAACCAGTGCGCCGTGGCCGCTTCGGTGTCGAAGGTGATGTGCGGTGGCACGTGCCCGATCTGCTTGCCCGCGTTGAACACCTGGGTGCGCCCGAGCCGTGCGTGCCACGAGCCGCCCTTCGCCCACGGGGCCTGGTGGATGTGGCCGCAGATGACGACGTCGGGCTGGTGCTGCTCGATCCAGCCGGCCAGGTCGTGGTCGGGGAACTCACGCCGGCCGTCGCGGCACAGCACCGTACCGGCCGGCGGTGAGTGGTAGACCCACACCCACCGGTCGGGTCGGTCGACCGCGGCGGCGGCCAGCTGTGCGTCGACCTCGCCGCGGGTCAGCTCGCCGTCCCACCAGGGGCAGACGGTGAAGCGGATGCCGTCGACGTCGACCGAGGCGCCGTCGACGACCACGCGCTCGTCGCCGGCGCGGTGCAGCCAGCCGGCAACCTGCTCGCCGTTGGCACCGGGCCCGTCGAGGTCGTGGTTGCCGGAGGAGGCGAGCACGAGCGAGTGCTCGGCCAGCCGGGACAGGTAGGTGCTCAGCACGACCGCCTGCACCTCGTGCGGCACCGGGCTCACGACGTCGGCGAGGTCTCCCGCCACGACCACGACGTCGGCATCCGCCGCCGCCTTCACGAGCCAGTCGTAGTGCGGGAGGCGGTAGTGCAGATCCGACACCGAGAGGATCCGCACGGGTGGCACTCTAACCGACCTGCCCCCGGTGCTCAGGGCAGGTCGAGCCCCTGGCCCTCGGCCGCGACCAGCACCGGGACCGAGGCTGTGAACGTGCGCCCGATCTCGTCGAGGGCGTCGTCGGTGCGGTGCGGACCGTGGTGGAACAGCACCACCTGCGCCGCGCCCACCCGCTCGGCGAGCCGGATGGCGTCGTCGACGGTGGCGTGACCGTAGTCGACCGCCCGCGGTCGCTCGTGCTCGAGGAACTGCGCGTCGTGCACGAGCGCGTCGACGCCGGCCAGGGCCGCGAGCGCGTCGTCGGAGACGCCCAGCTCGGGCGCGTGGTCGGGCACGTACCCGACCGAGCCCGACCCCGAGCTCACCGTGTAGCCGAAGGTGCGGCCACCCTTGTGCGCCACCTCGAATGCCCGTACCGAGAAGCCCTCCAGCTCGAGGTCGCCGGGCTGCACGGCGTCGAAGGTCCAGGCGCCGATCAGCCCCTCGGGCGTGATCGGGAAGGCGGGCGGCGACATCGTCTGGGCGATGAGGTCGCGCCCGGACCGGCCGCCCTGGGCCGGCACGACGACCCGCACCGAGGCCCCCGCCCGGTCGCCCGCCGCGAAGAACGGCAGGCCCTGCACGTGGTCCCAGTGCACGTGGCTCACCAGGACGGTGCCGCGGAAGGGTGCACCCCCGAGCATCGCCGTGACGGTGCGGATGCCGGTGCCCGCGTCGAGCAGCAGCACCGGGTCGGCGGACCCGTCGGCACGCACCGCCAGGCAGCAGGTGTTGCCGCCGTAGCGGACGAAGTCGGGGCCGGGGGCACACACCGAGCCACGCACCCCGAGGAAGTCGACGCGCACGGGTCCTCCTCGCGCGCCCGGGAACGGTGGATCCGCCTGCTCGACGCTGTGAGCGTGTGGGAGTCTAGCGATCCCGTGCACCCTGCGCGGACCGGCCCACCTGGAGCACGAGCGATGACCGACCTGCGTCGCCACGTCCCTCCCCTGACGCTGGCCTGGGACGACGACGCTCCGGGCGCGCTGCACCGCACCGTCGACGGCACCTTGGTCTTCGCCGACGTCTCGGGGTTCACCGCGCTCACCGAGCGCCTCACGCGACAGGGCCGGATCGGGGCCGAGGACATCGTCGAGGCCCTCAACCGGGTCTTCGGGCCGATGCTGACCATCGCGGCGGCACGGGGCGGCGAGCTGCTGAAGTTCGGCGGCGACGCCCTGCTCTTCCTCTTCCGGGGCGAGGGCCACCCCCAGCAGGCCTGCGACGGCGCCGTCGAGATGCGGGCCTCGCTGCGCGCCGCCGCCGCGGTGCCGACGTCCGCCGGCCGCCTCTCGCTGTCGATGTCCGTGGGGGTGCACGCCGGCGACATCGAGCTCTTCCTGGTCGGCTCCCCCACGCGCGAGCTGCTCGTGCTCGGCCGTGGCGCGAGTGCCGTGGCCACCGCCGAGAAGGCTGCCGATGCCGGCCAGGTCGTGCTCAGCCCCGCGACCGCGGCCCGCCTGCCGACCGGGTCGACCCGGCAGCGCGGCGACGGCGCCCTGCTGCTGCGCCGCCGGCGTCCACACACCGCACCGGGCCGGCCGGCATCCGCCCAACCCGACCGGACGCACCGGCTGGCGACCCTCTTCCCCACCGCCTTGGGCGACTACCTGGCGCCCGGGCCGCCCGACCCCGAGCACCGCGTGGCCACGATCGCCTTCGTGCGCTTCTCCGGCACGGATGCCGTTCTGGCACAGTCCGGCCCGCAGGCCCTCGCCGAGCTGCTGCACCAGCTGGTCAGCACCGTCGAAGCGGCGCTCGACGCCGAGGGCGTCACCCTGCTGGCGACCGACATCGACACCGACGGCGCCAAGTTCTACCTCGGGTCGGGGGTGCCGAGCACCCGCGCCGACGACGAGGGCGCGATGCTGCGCGCGCTGCGCCGGGTGACGGATGCCGGTCTCCCCCTGCCGCTGCAGCTCGGGGTGGCCCGCGGGAACGTGTTCGCGGCTGAGGTCGGTGTGGCCGACCGGGCGGCGTACGCCGCGATGGGCGACACGACGAACACCGCCGCGCGGATCATGGGCACCGCACCGCCCGGCACGGTGCACGCGCACCCGTCGGTGCTCGACCACTCGCGAACGGTGTTCGCGGTGACGCCACGCGGCCCGTTCCGGATGAAGGGCAAGTCCGCGCCGGTGCTCGTCTACGAGGTCGGTGAGGAGCTGGGCAGCCGAGAGTCGGTGCACGACACCCGGCTGCCGTTCCTCGGTCGCGACACCGAGCTGGCGCGTGCCCGGGCCGCCCTGGAGCGAGCGCTGTCCGGGGAGGGCGGGGTGCTGACGGTCGAGGGTGCGGCCGGCATCGGCAGCACCCGGCTCGCGCAGGAGTCCCTGGACGCCGCCGGCGCCACCGCGCGCCTGGCGCTGCGGGCCGAGCCCTACGGGGCGTCGAGTGCCTTCCGCGTGCTGCGTGACCCGCTGCGCTCGCTGCTCGGCATCGCCCGCGGCACCCGCGAGGAGATGGGCGACGCCCTGCTGGCCGCGCTGGCCGACCGGGCGCCCGGCCTGCTGCCGATGGCGCCGCTGCTGGCCGATGTCGTGCAGGTGGCGGTGCCCGACACCCCGGAGGCCGACCGGGTCGACCCGCAGTACCGCGCCGACCGGGTGGCCGACGTCGTCGTCGAGCTGCTCGACGCCGTGGCACCCGGGCCCCTGGCGGTCGTCATCGAGGACGCGCACTGGGCCGACGGCGCCTCCGTGCACCTGCTGGGCCGGCTGGCGTCCGCGACGTCGGGGCGGCCCTGGGCGGTCGTGGTGGTGCGGCGCGGGGAGCACGGCGGGTTCGTGCCGGCATCCGGCACCCGCATCGTGCTCGACCCGCTGCCACCCGAGGTGGTCGAGCAGCTCGTCAACGCCGCCACCGAGGCCACGCCGCTTCGCCCGCACGAGGTCGCCGCCGTGGTCGCGAAGGCCGGCGGCAACCCGCTCTTCGTCGAGGAGGTCACCAGGCTCGCCATCGGCGCCGGATCCCTGGAGGAGCTACCCGAGTCGGTGCAGGCGGTGATGGGCGCCCAGGTCGACGAGCTCGCGCCCGCGGCCCGGCGGATCCTGCGCTACTGCGCCGTGCTCGGCCTCAGCGTGCGGCGGGAGGTGCTCGCCGGCACCCTGGCGGCCGACGGACTGGCACTCGACCCCGCCACCCTGGCCCTGCTCGGCGGCCTGGTCGAGGCCGACGGGCCCCACCGGGTGCGCTTTCGCACCAGCCTGGTCCGCGACGCGGCCTACGACGGGCTGGCCTACCGGGTGCGTGCCCGGGTGCACCGCACCGCCGGCGAGGTGCTCGAGCGGCTGAGCACCGACCTCGACACCGACTCTCCCGCGCTGGTGCTCCACTTCGCCCGGGCCGGCGATGCCCCGCGCACCTGGACCTATGCGCAGCGAGCCGCCGAGCTGGCGCGGGCGTCCTACGCGAACGCCGATGCGGCCGACCACCTCGAGACCGCGCTCGACGTCAGCCGCCGGCTGCCCGACGTGACCGACTCACAGCGGGCGGCGCTGTGGGCGAGCGTGGGCGACCTGCGCGAGCTGGCCGGCATGTTCACCGAGTCGGTCCAGGCCTACCGCGCCGCCGCCCGGCTGACCCACGACGACCCGGTGGCCACCGCGGAGGTGCTGTCCCGCCAGGCCGCCGCCCACCTGCGGACGGGGGCGTTCACCACCACCCTGCGGGTCGTGGGCCGGGCCCGGCGCCTGATCGACGGCTCGCACGCGCCGACAGCCCCCCGCACCCGGGTGCGGCTGGACGTCCTCACGGCCGTGGTGCGCGTCGAGCAGGAGCGACCTGGCGAGGCCCGCGAGTGGGCCACCCGGGCCATGGAAGCAGCCGGCGCCGCCGGCGAGCACGAGACGCACGTGCGCGCGCTGATGCTGGTCGACATGGTCGATATGCAGCTCGGCGTGCCGGGCCTCGGAGCCCGGCACCTAGAGGCCCTGGAGATCTGCGTGCGCCACGGGCTGCGCTCGCAGGAGGCGAAGGTGCGCTCGAACCTCGGCGCCATGGCGTACTACGCCGGCCGCTGGACCGAGGCGGCGCAGTGGTACCGCACCAGCCGGTACGTCGCGATGGAGGCGGGCAGCGCGTTCGTCGCGGCGCAGACCGACGTCAACCTCGGTGAGCTGCTCATCAACCAGGGCCACCTCGACGAGGCCCAGGAGGTGCTGGTGGGCGCCGTGCGGGTGCTGCGCGCGTCCGGCGCGGCGCGGTTCCTGGCCGAGGGGCGGATGCAGCTGGCACGGGTGCACCTGAGCCGGGGCGAGCTGGCGGAGGCGGAGCAGCGGGCCACCGAGGTCGTGCGCGACTTCGCCGACCTGGGCAACCCGACGAGCGCGCTGGAGGCCGCCCTGGTGCGGGCGGAGGCCCTGACGCTGCAGGGGCGCCCGCAGGAGTCGCTGGACCTCGTCGCCGCCGCCGAGCGGGACGCCCGTGACCACGCCGTGTTCTCGATGCCGCGGCTGTGCCTGCAGCGCGCCCGCGCCCTGCTGGCGCTGGGCCGGCTCGACGAGGCGGCCGCGATGGTCGCCGACGGCCTGGCCGCAGCGCGGGGCCAGGAGCTGCCCTACGAGGAGGCGCTGCTGCTGCGGCTGGGCAGTGCGGTCGACGAGCGGCTGGGGCGAACGGCACAGGCCCGCGGCGCTCGCCGCGACTCCGACGCCCTGCTGGCCGGGCTCGGGGCGGCGGGCTGACCGCTCGCCCCGAGCCGGGGGCGTCCTCCCCTACTCCCGGGCTGCGGTCACCACTGCATCTTGGCGTCGCCGTAGACGTAGACGAGGTCGCGCACCGCCACCTGGTCGGGGTCGCCCGCCACGGACTTGGCCGTTCGGGAGATGACACACGCGAACTGGGTGCCGGTGAAGTCGTCCTGGTCGGGCAGGGTCGCCACCTGGGCGGCGGTGTAACCCGGGAACTGGGCGGGGTCGTCGACCGCGTTCGCGTCGGGGCACCAGCCGAGCGTCACCAGCGGTGAGGCCCCCCCGGCATCCGGCGTCTCGTAGTCGATCTTGACCGTCGGCAGCACGGTGGTGTCCGTGGTGGCGGGGAAGAGCGAGGTGACGTCCCAGACGAACTGGGCGGTCGGCTGCACGGTCAGCGGCTTGAGGAACCGGGCCGAGTTGTCGGCGGTCGACAGCGAGTACGGCACGGCCGAGCAGGGCGCGCCGCCGACGTTGTCGAGCCGGAAGATGGTGACCTCGGGCCTGGCCCCGACGGCCGGCACGGTCTGCGTCGAACCGCCGCAGCCGACGGTGTCGGCCGCGAGCTCGAGGATCGAGGCCGTCGGGGTCGACAGGGGCGCGGACGGCCGCACGGGGCCGTCGGTGCCACCCTCGAACGAGAACGACCCCTTCAGGGCCGAGAGGGTGAGCGTGTCGAAGTAGATGCCGTCGTCCGGGCTGAGCCACGACGGTGCGCTGATCGGCCACCGGCAGTTGTCGTTCTCGTGGTCGTCCGGGCCGGAGTCGGCCCGGCCCGAGCACCGGAACGGCTCCGTGCTGGCGACCGGGGGCAGCCCGATGCTGTACCCGCTCTGCAGCTCGAAGGTACCGACCACCGTGCCGGCCAGGCTCGCCGTCGCGAGGATGCGGGCGCTGCCCTTGAGCTCGACGTCGAGGTAGGCAGCGGACGCCAGGGCGTCGGCGCCCAGCGCCGTGCGCAGGCCGACGCCCAGCGCGAGCTCGAGTGACTCGTTCGGGGCACCGACCTGCGAGCACGAGGTGCCGGACTTCTTCTCCTTGACCCCGATGGAACCCTTCGAGTACGAGGCGAGCTTCTCGCTGAACGCTCCGCCGGTGGATCCGCGCAGGGTGAGCAGCTGGGCGCTCACGGGCCCGAGGTCGACGCCACAGCTCGCCGCCGGCGCGAGCTTCTGAGCCGGCCCCTGCTGGCCGTCGGGCGTGTTGAGCGTGATCGTCGACGTCGATCCGGTCTGCACCGCCAGCCAGGTGGGGCTCAGTGCCGGAGTGCTCACGGTGGCGGGCTGGGCAGTCGGGCCGTCGGTGGCCGGCCCGGCCAGCGGCGCTGCCACGAGGGCCAGCGGCACGAGGGCGACGGCCAGCACCGCGCCGAGCGCCTTGACCGCCGAGGGCCGGTGCGAGCCGGAGGGGTGGTCGGGGGTGGCGGCTTGGCGGCGTTGCGAGTTCACGGGGTCTCCCTGCACTGCGTCGTCGCGCCCCGCCCGAGCACGGGCCCGACGAACCGCGGACCGGGCGCCGAGCATCGCGGCACGACCCCGGACCACGTCGCCCGAAGTGAGGTCAACCTAGCGAGCCACCGCAGTGGCCCGCCATGACCCGACCGGGCCATTGCGGCCAAACCCGAGATGCGCTATCGACGGGCCCTCAGCCGTGAAGGGTCAGCACCAGGTGTCCCGTGGCGGGGTCCTTGGCCGACCGCAGCCCGGCGGTCACCGTTCCGTCCTCCCGGGCGACGACGAGCTCGACGGTGCTCGGCAGGAAGACCGGCCGGGTGAACCAGACCTGGCTGCTCGACGGCCCGAGCGACGTACGTCCCAGTGTCGCAAGGGTTCTCGCGTAGGTCCACATACCGTGCGCCAGCTGACGGGGGAAACCCATTCCCTTCGCAGTCAGGGTGTACAGGTGGATGGGGTTGACGTCGCCGGACACCCCCGCGTAGGACCGCCCCAGGTCCTCGGGCAGCCGCCAACGCGCCACGGCCGGCCCGGCGGGCAGCTCCGGGCGGCGTTCGCGGCGCGGAGCGTCCGGCGTGCCGCTCCCCCGGCTCAGGTAGACGCTGTCGCACTCCCACACCGGCTCGTCACCCACGCGGGCCTCGAGGCGCACGTCCACGGTGCGCCCGGCCTTGTGCGCCCGCAGGTCGCCCGCGGTCACCGACAGCGTGAGGCGATCGGCGGCATCCAGCCGGCGGTGGGTGGTGACCCGGTTGCTCAGGTGCACCAGGCCCGGCAGCGGCACCGGGAAGTCGCGGCGCGCCATCAGGGCCGTCTGCACGGGGAACGCCAGCACCCACGGGTAGGGCTGCGGCAGGGTGTCGTCGACGGGGTGGCCGGTGAGCCGCTGGTAGGCCGTGAGCCGGTTCCGGTCGACGGTGACGTCCTCGACCACCAGGGTGCGCTCGGGCACGGCGGTCCCTCGTGGCAGCTTCGCCAGGAGCACTGCGCGGGCCAGCAGCGGGGCCGTCGACGGCATCCCCGACAGGATCTCGACGGCCACCTCAGGCCCCGAGCAGGCTCTGGCCGCAGACTCGCACCACGTTGCCGCTGACCGCCGACTGGGCGTCGGCGGCGAAGTAGGCGATCGTCTCGGCGACGTCGACGGGTAGCCCGCCCTGCGACAGGCTGTTCAGCCGGCGGCCGAGCTCGCGCGTGGCGAACGGGATGCGCGCCGTCATCTCGGTCTCGATGAAGCCCGGGGCGACGGCGTTGACCGTGATGCCGCGCCGGCGCAGCCCCTCGTCGCTCGCGTACGCGTCGACGAGCCCGATGACGCCCGCCTTGGAGGCCGCGTAGTTGCTCTGCCCGCGGTTTCCCGCGATGCCGGCGATCGACGAGACCAGCACGACGTGGCCGCCGTCGCGCAGGCCGTCCTCGGCCAGGAACGCCTCGTTCATCCGCAGGATGGAGCCCAGGTTGACGTCGACGACCGAGGACCAGCGGTCGGCGTCGGTGTTGGCGAGCAGCTTGTCGCGGGTGATGCCGGCGTTGTGCACGACGACGTCGAGCCCGCCGTGGCGGGTCCGGGCGTGGCCGAGGATGCGCTGACCGGCATCCGGGGCCGTGACGTCGGCCTGCAGCGCCGTGCCACCGATGCCGTTGGCCACCGCCGCGAGGGCCGCGCCGGCGGACGGCACGTCGACGCACACCACGGTGGCGCCGTCGCGGGCCAGGGCGCGGGCGATCTCGGCGCCGATGCCGCGGGCCGCGCCGGTGACCACGGCCACCTTCCCGTCGAGCGGGCGTTCGCCGGATGCCGGGGTCGCCTCGCCCTCGCCGACCCGGAACACCTGCGCGTCGACGTAGGCGGAGCGCGCCGACAGCAGGAACTCGACGGTGCCGAGCGCCGCCGCCTCGGACCCGTCGGCGACCAGCACCAGGTTGGCGGTGGCGCCGGTGCGCAGCTCCTTGGCGACCGAGCGGGTGATGCCCTCGAGCGCCCTGCGGGCGGCTCGCTGGGCGGGCGAGCCGGCCCGCGCGGGGTCGCACCCGATGACGACGACCCGGGCGCAGCGTCCCAGCCGCTTCAGGGCCGGGGCGAGCGTGGCGCGCAGCGACTCCAGGTCGGCCGGTCCCTGCGCCGCCGTGAGGTCGACGACGACACCGCCGAGGCGACCCGACTCGGGCACCGCCTCGACCAGGGTGGCGCCGGCAGCGGTCAGGCCGTCGCGCAGCGCCGCCACCGCCGGGGTGTCGGCGTGGCCACCGACGAGCACCGGCCCGTCGACCAGCGGCCGGCCCGGCACCTGGCGGCGCAGCGCCACCGGCTGGGGCAGGCCCAGGGTGGTGGCCAGCTTCTTGCCGACGCCCGAGGAGACGAACGCCGTGTAGCCGTCGCGGTGTGCCATGTCAGGCCGCCTCGAGGATCGCGACGACGCCCTGCCCGCCGGCCGCACAGATCGAGATCAGGCCGCGCGAGCCCGGCCCCTTCTCGGCGAGCAGCGTGGCAAGGGTGGCGACGATGCGACCGCCGGTGGCGGCGAACGGGTGGCCGGCCGCGAGCGAGGAGCCGTTGACGTTGAGGCGGGAGCGGTCGATGGACCCCATCGGGGCGTCGAGCCCGAGCCGCTCGCGACAGAACTCGTCGTCCTCCCACGCCGTGAGGGTCGTGAGCACCGTGGCGGCGAAGGCTTCGTGGATCTCGTAGAAGTCGAAGTCCTGCAGCGACAGGCCGTTGCGGGCGAGCAGGCGGGGCACGGCGTAGGCGGGGGCCATCAGCAGGCCCTCGTCACCGGTGACGTAGTCGACGGCGGCGGTCTCGCCGTCGACGAACCAGGCCAGCGGGGTCAGCCCGTGGTCGGCCGCCCACTCCTCGTTGCCGAGCAGCACCGCGGAGGCGCCGTCGGTGAGGGGGGTGGAGTTGCCGGCCGTCATCGTGGCGCCCTCGCCCTTGCCGAAGACGGGTGCGAGGGAGGCCAGCTTCTCCGGGGTGGTGTCGGGCCGCAGGTTGGCGTCGCGGGTGAGCCCCAGGTAGGGCGTGAGCAGGTCGTCGAAGAACCCCCGCTCGTAGGCGGCGGCGAGGTTGTGGTGGCTGGCCAGGGCGAGCGCGTCCTGGTCCTCGCGGGTGATGCCCCAGCGCTCGGCGGTGACCGCCATGTGCTCGCCCATCGACAGGCCGGTGCGCGGCTCGGTGTTCGCCGGAACCGAGACGCCGAGGTCGGTGGGCCGCAGGGCCAGCGCGGCCATCGCCTTGTCGGTCGTGCTCTTGGCGCGGTTCATCCGCAGCAGCTTGCGGCGCAGCTTCTCAGGCACCACGATCGGCGCGTCGGATGCCGAGTCGGCGCCACCGGCGATGCCCGAGTCGATCTGGCCGAGGGCGATCTTGTTCGCGACCAGGATCGCGGCCTCGAGCCCGGTGCCGCAGGCCTGGGTGATGTCGTAGGCCGGGGTGCTGGACGACAGGCTGGAGCCGAGCACCGCCTCGCGGGTGAGGTTGAAGTCGCGGCTGTGCTTGATGACCGCGCCGGCCACCACCTCGCCGAGCCGCTCGCCGGCCAGGCCGTGGCGGGCGACGAGCCCCTCGAGGGCGGCGGTCAGCATGTCCTGGTTGGAGGCGTCGGCGTAGGCACCGAACTGGCGGGCGAACGGGATCCGGTTGCCGCCGAGGACGGCGGCGCGGCGGGTGGTGGTCACCGGGAGGGCTCCTTGGGTCAGGTATGGGGCGGGTCGTGGTACCCGGTACGGAAGGTAACAGGTACTCGCCGTTCCTGCTACCGTCCGGGGCGTGGCAGCGAGCGACGGAACTGCGGACGGACGCAGCTCGCGCTGGGACGAGCACCGGCTCGCCCGGCGCCAGGAGCTGGTCGAGGCGACCCTGCGCGCCATCCGCGAGCACGGTGCCGGCGTCGGCATGGACGAGGTCGCTGCCACCGCTCGCACGTCGAAGACGGTGTTCTACCGGCACTTCACCGACCGGGCGGGCCTGTACACCGCGGTCGCCGAGCGGGTCGACGCCACGATCATCCGTGACCTGTCCCGGGCGGCCGGCGGCCCGGCACCCGGCGGCCAGGCACCGGAGGGCCCGCGCGACGTCGTCCGCGGCGTCATCGGCGCGTACCTGCGACTCGTCGCCGACGACCCGGAGGTCTACCGGTTCATCGTCAACGCGCCGATCGTGCCACCCGGCGAGCGGCCCCAGGGCGATGTCGCGGCCGGGATGACCGACCGGATCGCCACCCACGTCGCCGACCTCGTCGCCGGCGGCCTCGCCGGCGAGGCCGCCGCGCCCCGGATGTGGGGTGTGGCGCTGGTCGGCATGGTGCGCGCGACGGCCGACGCCTGGCTCGCCTCCGGCGGGGCCGGCTCCGGGACGAGCAGCGACGAGCTCGCCGACGACCTCACCGCCCTGGTGTGGGACGGCCTGTCCAGCCTCGCCGTGCCGGCCCGGCCGGCCTGACCCAGCTCAGGCGCTCCACCACGGCCGCAGCGGCAACCCGGTGGACCCGTCGTCGTGGGGACGCACGGCCAGCACGTGGTGGAGCTGGATCTCGTTGCGCTCGAAGCCCAGCCGCGAGCCGGCCATGTAGAGGCCCCACACCCGCGCCGTGCCCTCGCCGACCTCTGAGACGCACTCGTCCCAGTGCCCGACGAGGTTGCCGCACCACTGGGCCAGCGTGCGGGCGTAGTGCTCGCGCAGGTTCTCCTCGTGCAGCACCTCGAGGCCGACGTCCTGCACCGCGGTGATGATGCGTCCGGAGCCGGTGAGCTCACCGTCGGGGAAGACGTAGCGGTCGATGAAGGGGCCGGTCTCCTGGCGGCGGTTGTGCGGGCGGGTGATGCAGTGGTTGAGCAGCAGGCCGCCCGGGCGCAGCCGGTCACGGATCCAGCCGAAGTAGGCCGGGTACTTGCGCACCCCGATGTGCTCGGTGAGCCCGATCGACGACACGGCGTCGAAGCCGGTCTCGGCGATGTCGCGGTAGTCGCAGTGCCGCACCTCGGCGAGGTCGGCCAGCCCCTGCTCGGCGATCTCCTTCTGCGCCCACAGGGCCTGCTGTCGCGAGAGGGTGACCCCGAGCACCTGCACGCCCTGCCGGGCCGCGTAGCGGACCATGCCGCCCCAGCCGCAGCCGATGTCGAGCAGCCGGTCGCCCGGCTGCAGGCCGAGCTTGTCGAAGACGAGGCGGTACTTGTTCTCCTGCGCCTGCTCGAGGGTGGCCGAGGCGTCGGGGTAGCAGGCGCAGGTGTAGGTCATCGATGGCCCCAGCACCATCTCGTAGAAGCGGTTGGACACGTCGTAGTGGTGGCTGATCGCGTCGGCGTCTCGGGTCATCGAGTGCCGCACGCCCTCCGCGACCCGCCGCCAGCGGGGCAGTGCCTCCTGCGGGGGCGGTGGTGGGGGCGTCAGGCCCTTGACACCCAGCGTGCGGGCGGCCTCGACCGCCGCGGCGGCCGTGGGGCGCCGGAAGCGCACCGCCGCGAGGTCGACGAGCAGGTCGTAGGGGTCACCGGGGTGCACGCCCTCGACGTCGAGGTCGCCCGCGACGTACGCCCGGGCCAGGCCCAGCTCACCAGGGGCGGTTGCGAGGTACGAAGCCGCCCGCGGGGTGCGCAGGTGGAGGACTCGCGCGGCGTCGGGCGGCCCGAGAGCGGACCCGTCGTAGGCGCGCACTGCCAGCGGCAGCGGCCCGTCGAGCACGGACTCGACGATCTCGGCGATGGACATCTGCGTGGTCCTCTTCTCTCTCGGCTGTCGGATCGGACGGGAATCGGGTGACGGCCGCGGTCAGGCCCCGCGGACCGCCTTGGCGTACAGGCCGGGGAGCCGGCCGTCGGGGTCCCAGCGGTCCTTCAGCGCGGCGTACTGCTCGCCGCCGTAGAGCCGGTGGAACTCGTCCTCGTCGTAGAACGACTCGGAGTACAGCGACTTGTGGCCCCCCAGGGTGGTGACCTGGTGCTCGATGAGCCGGTTCGTCGCACCCGGGCCGGACGAGGTGTCGGCGGGCACCGACGACCAGAAGCCGACGTTGACGTAGATCTCGCCCGGCCGGAGGGGGTAGAGCGTCCACGGCTCATCGCTGCGAAGTCGCAACGGGCACAGCCAGATCGGCTCGATGGGCACCTCGCGCAGGAACCAGCGGAGGAACTCGGCGGTGGCCGACAGCGGGACCTCGACGTCCTGGACCACGCGCTCGCGCGGCGGCCGGCCGTGTCGGGCCTCGAGCCGGTCGGCCACGGAGAACCGCCGGTCGAGGGCGATCAGCTTCCAGTAGACGCTGCTGCGCAGCCAGCGCCGCGGCCACAGCCGGCGCACCGTCGGGTGCTGCGCGCCGAACGCCCGCGAGCACCAGAACCAGTCGGTGTCCCAGCGCCACAGGTAGTCCAGGGTGGTGAGCCGGTCGCGCCGGTGCGACGCGCCGTCGTGCTGGATGGAGCGGTAGTAGACCTGCCGGCCGGTGTAGTCACTCGTCGGCCCCGGCTCGTCGCTGCGCGCGCCGAGAACCAGGTAGGACTCGTCGGCGGTGAACACGACGCCGTCGACGTAGTCGACCGGGTCGCCGTCGAACGACCCGGAGTCGACGACCTCCCCGAGCGCCGCGACGAGCGCGTCGAGGTCGGTGAAGCGCACGTGGCGCAGCGTGACGACACGGCCCACCGGTTCCAGCTCGATGCGCAGCCGGGTGGCGTAGCCCAGGGTGCCGTAGGAGTTGGGGAAGCCGCGGAAGAGGTCGGGGTGGCGCGACCCGGCATCCGCCGTGACCACCTCGCCGGAGCCCGTGAGGACGTCCATCTCGAGCACCGACTCGTGCGGCAGCCCGTTGCGCCAGGAGGCCGACTCGATGCCGAGGCCGGTGACCGCCCCCCCGAGCGTGATGGTGCGCAGCTGCGGCACCACGAGCGGGGTGAGCCCGTGCGGCAGCGTGGCGTCGACGAGGTGCTCGTAGGTGCACATGCCCTGCACGTCGGCCGTGCGGGCATCGGCGTCGACCGCGACGACACCAGTGAGGCCGGACGTGTCGAGGCCGGCGGTGGTGCTGGCTGCCCGCGCCCGGAAGAGGTTGGAGGTGCGCTTGGCGAGCCGCACCCGCTCCCCCGCAGGGATGGCGCGGTAGCTGTCGAGGAGCCGATCCACCCCGGCCTCGTGCGCGGCGCCAACGACCGCTGTCATTCCGGCTGCACCCTGTCTCCGATGCGGATGCTGCCCGGCTCCCCGACGGCGGCGTAGAGGCCGGGGCAGGACGTGCCGGTGCGCTGCACGGCGAGGAGCACCTCGCCGATGCGCAGCACCGACCCCTCGAGTGCCTCGACCTGCTCGGTCGACGCGTCGAGCACGAGGTTGGCGCGGGTACCGGGGGCGTCGGTACCGATGAGGGAGACTGCGGCCTTCTTCGGCCGGTCACCGGCCAGCCCGGAGTCGTCGACCTGCACGCTGGCATGCTCGACCCCGGCTTCGCCGCGCACCGGGAAGGTGTGGATGGCCCGGACCCGGATCTCGTCCATGCCATATGAATACACCCGGGGGGCGACGGCATTCCCGCTTGGTCCGCCGGATCGACGAGGCGATCGCGCGACCCCCTCGGCCGGTCCGCCTCGCGTCCTTAGCCGGGGCCCCCGACGAAGGCGAGGAGCGCGGGAGCCGGGTTCGCGACGGTGCTGACGTTGCCGGCCGTCACCACCGCGAAGAAGGCGGCCGTGAGGAGCACGGCCATGGCGACGTGGTACCTGGTGAGGTCGGCGAGCAGCGCCTGGAGCGCGGGGCCGCGGGTACCGGCGGCCAGCGACTCGCGGATCTCGTCGATGGTCCCGGCCATTGCGGGATCGGAGGTGTCCAGCGGCAGCAACCCCAGGGCCGAGGACAAGGGAGCGACCGCACCCTGCAGGTTCGCCACCGTGACCAGCAGCGCGAGCAGGGCCACCAGGCCCTCGGTGCCGGCCACGACCCCCAGGGCGACGCGCCGACCCGCCGTCGTCGCGCCGGTGTAGGACCCCCAGGTCCGCGCCCCGAGAAGCACCAGCACCCCGAGCAGCACGGCGGCCAGCACCGCCTTGATCAGGTGGAAGCGCCACCAGAACGAGACGCGGAGGGCCAGGTCGGGGCCGGCCGCCGTGGCGTCGGCGCTCCAGAAGCGGACGACCGCGGCGCTCAGCGAGTCCACGAGCGCAGCACGAGCCGGGTACCCGCCGTCGCGCCACGCCGACGCCAGGCGGAAGGGCGCGATCACCACTGCCACCGTGAGGGCGCCTGCCGCGAGCGCCGGCCAGAGCAGCCGACCCTGCGTGGGGCCCTGACGAGGGTTCGCGAGGGAGACGGTCACGGGTCCTCCGAGCAGGGTGACGGCATCAGGTCGGCGCACCCCTGTCCTCGGGGTCACGCGTCGCGCGGCGTCCGTGGGGTGGCTGTCGTGGCGTCGACGTCAGCGGCTCACCGTGCCACCGTCGAGCACGCTCCTGCACCTCCTGGCGCGCTGTCACCCCGCCAGGGTGATTCGTTCTCGCCGGGCCTGCGAGAGGTTGGGCGGGTCAACGCAGCGCCGACACCGAGCCGGCCCGCGGATCCGGAGCCGGCGAAACACCACGCCCATGTGCTTCGGCCGGGTGGCTCTGGAAGGAGAACCCATGGACGACAACACGGACACGACGGTGGAGGAGCTGGGCCCGGTCGACTACCTGGTCATCGAGTTCCCGGCAGGCGAGCAGAACTTCACCGGGGAGGCCGCCGAGGAGCTCGCCAGGCTCGCCGAGTCGGGCATCATCCGCATCCTCGACGTGCTGATCCTGGTCAAGAACGCCGACGGCTCGGTCGACGCGATGGAGCTCGACGAGACGCCCGCGGTCGACGCGATCCGGGCGCTGGAGGCCGACATCGCCGAGATCCTCGCCGCCGACGACGTCGAGTTGCTCGCCGAGGCCATGGAGCCGGGGAGCGTCGCAGGGGTCGTCGTCTGGGAGAACCGCTGGGCCGCACCGTTCGCCGCCGCCGCCCGTCGCGCCGGAGGTCAGCTGATCGCCTCCGGCCGGATCCCGATCCAGGCCATCGCCGCATCCATCGAGCACGAGCTGGCCCTGGAAGGAGAGAACTGACATGCCTCTACGTCCCGCCCGCGCAGCCCGCCGCGGAGTGATCGGCGCCCCCGTGGCCCGCACCGCCGCCACCGTCGGCACCGCAGCGGTCGTGGTCCACGGCGTCCGCCGCCGCGGCGACCGCCGCGACGACCGCCGCGACGACCGGCGCGACCGCCGCTGACCCACACCGCCCGGGTGCCGCCGTCGGTAGGCGGCGCCCGGGCGCTCGCAACGGTTGCTGTGCTCAGCGAAGCGGTGGGATGCCCTTGGAGACCAGGTTCACGCCCAGCACGAGGAACAGCACCGCCATCACGGCGTCGTTGTGCAGCGCGAGCCACTCCTTGACGGCGTCGAGCCGGGTGCGTGCCGCTGCACCACCGACCAGGTGGTAGGTCACCGGGACGGCGATGGTGAGGCTGGCGATGACGACGAAGACGGCCAGCGAGACCACGGCTTGGCTGGTGGAGAGTGCGAGCCCCGCGACCGAGGCGCCCGCACCGGCCGCGAGCAGCAGGTTCTTGGGGTTCAACCCGGCCAGCAGCAGCGCGAGCGCGAGCGCCCTGACCGGTGAGAAGTCGTCGATCCCGGCCATCCACGCCGGGGGGTCGGGCTCTTCCCCGGCCGGTGCCCGCCGGCTCCAGGTGCGCACTGCCAGGAGCACGAACAGTGCCCCGACGAGCACCTGGGACCAGGACACCGCAGTCGTCGTGGTGCTCTCGGATGCCGCGCCGCCGGCCAGGAAGGCGACACCGCTGACGACGGCCAGGGCCACGGCCCACCCGAGCAGGAACATCGGGCCGTTCACCGTGGCCCGGCTCGAGAACAGCATGAGAATCACCGCGATGATCGGCACCGGGCTGATCGCGACGCCGATGGCGAACGGAAGTACTGCGGCAACGCCGTCCATGGTCCGGCTTCCTCCTCGAGTCGCTGCCTGGTGTGCGGCGCACAGGGCGTGCGACGGATGAGCACCGGCCCCCATCGTCGCGCCGCACCCGCCACCGGGCCTCATCCGCTGCGGATGAGCCGACTCGTCGTCGATGGCGAGGACCTCGCCTTCCAGGTCAGCACTGCGCCTGTCGGTTCCCACCGGCCGGGTTCGCGCCCGGTGGCTCAAAGGGTGGGGGACCGGAGAAGGTCCGGTGTGCTCGTAGGCGGGCGAAGCCGGCCCGCACCCCGGCGGCGGTGGCGCGGCGCCGGTGTGCCGGGTGGTGTGGGTATCCCCGGTCCGCTGCTTCGGCGTGCTCGATGCGGACGGCGAGGACGCTTTCGAGCAGGCTCCAGGTCGTCGCGTCGGTGACGCCGCTGCCGATCCCGCAGGCCGCGCCCGCCCTCGGGCGGGTCGGTTCGGCTGTCTCCGTCGCGACGCCGGCGGCCAGGTCCCGGCCTGGCGTCGGGGTGGCAGGTTGGTGCTCGGTGGCTTCGGGGCAGGCACGAGGGACTCGAGCGCGTCCAGGGGTGAGGTGGTGCGGGTTCGCCCGGTGGGGTCGGTCCAGGTGGCGGTGCCATCGGCTGCGAGTCGTAGCCGCCAGCCGGGGTGCTGTGTGATGCGGTGATGTCGCCGGCACAGGGTGAGCAGGTTGTGGGCGGCGGTGGGGCCGGCCGGCCAGGGTCGCACGTGGTCGAGGTCGCAGAACCGGGCGGCGACGCAGCAGCCGGGGAAGCGGCATCGGCCGTCGCGGGCCTTGACCAGGGCGGTGAGCTCGGTGCTGGGCCGGTAGGCGTCGGTGGCGAGGTGGTTGGTGGGGTCGAGCCGGGCCCCGGTGAGCGGGTCGCAGGGCACCACCTGGGTGGGTCGTCTGTGTCGTCGGCCGGGTGGTCGTGGCGGCTGCGTGGTCAGGTGGTCGCGCAGCCAGCCGCCCCGGACCAGGAGTGGTTCGCAGGGTCGGGCGCCGTGCACCTGAACAAGGTCGTCGTCGCGGGCACGACCCGCCATCGTGGTGCGCGGACGACCGCTGCCGGGGTGCAGCACCGCGCGGTTGGCGGGTGCAGCATCCTCGGCCGGTCTCGAGCGACCGCAGTCGGTGCGCACCTCGTCCGCGGCGGCGCTGGCGGGTGGGGCGACGGCCGCGGAGGCGGCGCCTGCCGGCGCGGTGTCGGCGGGGACGGTGAGGACGACCTGGACGTCGATGGTTGCGCTACCGGTGACGAGGTCGGTGAGGGCCCTGCCGCGGGCTTGTTCGATGGTGCTGCAGGTGCCGTCGGCGACGAGGTGGTGGGCGTGCTGGTCGATGGCGGCCCAGGCAGTGGCGGCGTCCTCGCAGGAGAGGGTGCCCAGCCAGGTGTCCACGCCCGGTTCGGCGACCCAGCGGCGCAGCCCGGTGGTGGCGCGGTCGGCGCGCTGGCGGAGCAGGTCGGGTGAGATCCGGGCGATGAGGCGCCGGGTGCGCCGGCGGAAGGAGGTGAGTCCTCGCCGGGTTGGGGGTCCAGGGCGGAGACGACGGCTTCGGCGACGTGCGCGGGGGCGAGGTCGAGCTCACCGGCGACGACGCTGGCCCGGTACCCGTCGAGGCGGCCCTGCACCATGGCGGTCTGCAGGCCGCGCAGCCCCCTGGTGTCGGGAGGATCGCGCTGCTCGGCAGGGACCGGGTCCCGGTTCGCGGCCAGGCGCACGGCCAGCTCGAGCCGGTGTGCCTGGTTGTGGGACGCCCCGAGCAGCGGGGCGGCGAGGTCGGCGGCATCGCGGGTGACCCGGCCCGGGACGTGCACCGGCTCACCCATCGTGCCGTCCTCACACCAGGTGCTCTCGCGACGGGCGGCCTCGGCCAGCGCGGCGTCCTGCAGCGCGGTCAGGGTGTGATCAGGACCTGGCAGCTGCCCACCACCGCCAGTCACGAGTCCCGGTCGGCCGGACCGCCCCCCTCGGTCAGTGCCGCTGCGACCCCGGTGGCGCCACCGAGAACAGCCTGGTCGACAGCACGGGACGAGGACACGAGGCCGCCCGCAAGCGCCCCGCTACCGTGCCCTGGTGCGGCCATGCCTCCCCCTCCCCTTGGCTCGATTCCAGTGCCGAGCGCTGTATTCGCACAATTGTTCGAGCCCGCCGATATCGGCGTTGGAAGGCGGGTTGGCCCCGACCGGGCATCGGAAGCGGCGTCCCGGGCGCCGACCGCGACTGCGCGCCGACACAGCGATGGCCGATGCGGCCGGCATCCGACCCAGGCTGTCAGCGGCCATCGATCGGACACGTATCCGACACGTTTGCCAAACGACACGGCCCCCGATCCACGTTTCCGCAGGTCAGGGGCCGATGGTGGTGGTGGATGTGAAGGGACTCGAACCCATGGCCTCTCGCGTGTGAAGCGAACGCTCTAACCAACTGAGCTACACATCCGGGTGCCTGACGGCTTGCCGAGGATATACGGACTTCGCGACTCGGCGGAAATCGACCGGACACGTTCTGCGCGCCCAGCACGAGCCTGCTCACGACGACGATGAGGCTGATGACGACGCTACAGGCCGGCGTTGGCGTGCAGCCATTCCTCCCAGGCATCGGGCAGCAGCCCGGGCACCCCGGTGAGCCGCATGGTCAGCCACAGCGCGAGGCAGACGAACGCGAAGGTCGCCAGGCCCACCAGCCCCTTGACCCACCACGGCTGAACTCGTACCCACTGCTCCCAGGCCCGGACCTTGTCCTTGACGAACTCCAGCAGCCGCGAAGCCGGCTCGAACTCCGAGGACCACACCGCGATGCCGAGGATGACGATGAGCCAGCCGGGGCCGGGCAGCGGCACCAGGGCGAGGCCGCCGAGCACCATGACCAGGCCGACGAGGAGCACGGCCCCCTGGTACAGCGGCCGCCACCGGGGGCTCGCGCGGACGCGCCGTCGCCACTGCCAGTCGTCCGCGTCGTCGGCGTCGCGCAGGAGGCGGCGGTCCTCTCGCTGCTCCTCCGGCGTCACGGGTCCACTCCCAGCGCGGCGTGCAACGCCCAGACCTGCTGCAGCGAAGCCGTGACCGGCCCGTGGGCGGGCAGCGCCCGGCCGTCGACCGCCGACACCGGGAAGACGTCCTTGATCGAGGAGGTGAGGAACACCTCGTCGGCCCGGGCGAGCACATCGATCGGCATGGCCTGTTCGACCACCTCCACCCCGTCGGCCGCGCACCACTCGAGCACCAGCTCGCGGGTGATGCCGGCCAGGCAGCCACTGTCGAGCGGCGGGGTGCGCACCACCCCGTCGAGGACCACGAAGACGTTGCTCCCGGTGGCCTCGCACAGCTCACCGCGGGTGTTGGCGAACAGCGCCTCGAGCGCGCCGTGCGCCTTGGCCCGGGCCAGCGCGATGACGTTGTCGGCGTAGGAGGTGGTCTTCAGCCCGGCGGTCGCCGCGCGCTCGTTGCGCACCCACGGCACCGTGACCACCGCGCCGTGCGCCTCGGGCCGCGCGTGCGGCACCGCGGTGACGATGTGGGTGAGGTCGGAGTCGTGCCGGTCGGAGCCGAGCGGTCCGCTCCCGCCCGTCACGGTGAACCGCAGGCGACCGAACTCGATCGGCTCCCCGCCCAGCACGGCGTCGATGCCGTCCCGGATGCGGTCGTGGTCGGCCGCCGGCAGGCCCAGACCCGCCATCGTTCGGTCGAGCCGGCGCAGGTGGCGCGTGACGGCGAACGGCACACCATGGTCGATCTTCGCCGTCTCGAAGGCACCGTCGCCCACCGTGACGCCGTGGTCGACGGCACTCACCGCGGGGGTGTCGGCGTCGACGAGCGCACCGTCGACCCAGACCCGGATGTCAGTCATGCGTCACACCTTTTCACGGCCCGACCCGGTGCGTGACGCGAGGGAGACCAGGCGCGCCGCCTTCAGCTCGGTCTCGCGCCACTCCCCCTCGGCGTCGCTCCCCCAGGTGATGCCGGCCCCGGTCCCGAAGCGCAGCACCCGTCGCCCGGTGCCGTCGCGCGCCACCCAGAACGTGCGGATGCCGACGGCGAGCTCGGCCTCGTCGCGGTCGGCGTCGATCCAACCCACGGCCCCGCAGTACGGCCCTCGGGACGCCGGCTCGAGGTCTGAGATCGCCTGCAGTGCAGTGTGTTTCGGTGCACCGCTCACCGATCCGGGTGGAAAGCTGGCGTCGAGCAGGTCGCGCCAGGTGGTGCCGGGCCGCAGGGTGCCCGACACGTCGGAGACCAGGTGCACCAGACCCGGGTGCTGCTCCACGCGGCAGAGGTGGTCGACCTCCACCGAGCCGGGCAGGCTGACGTGCCCCAGGTCGTTGCGCACCAGGTCGACGATCATCACGTTCTCGGCATGGTCCTTGGCCAGCAGCTCTGACGCCGTGGAGGCCGTGCCCTTGATCGGCCGCGACGTCACCCGCGAGCCACGGCGCAGGAGGTAGGCCTCCGGCGAGGCGCAGGCCAGCTCCAGCCCGACCTCCGGAAGGTCGAGGGTCGCGGCGTAGGGCGCTGCGTTGCCTGCGGCCAGGCGCGCCCCCAGGTCGACGATCCGTGCCCGCTCGGGCAGGTCGTGCTCCATCACCCGGCAGAGGTTGACCTGGTAGACCGTGCCGGCCGCAATCCGCCGCCGCACCTCCGCCACGCCATCGACGTAGGCCGCGTGGGCCAGGCTGCTGCGCCAGGCTCCGGGCAGTGCCGGCCACCGCGAGCCGTCCGGCATCCCCGCCCGGGCAGCCGCGCCATCCGGGCCCCGCCGCACGTCGTCCATCCGCACGGCGGTCAGCTCGCCCTCGAAGGTGACCACCACCACCCAGAAGCCGCTCGTCAGGTCGTCGGCGGTGTGGCTGACCGCCGCGACGCCGCGGGCCACCCGCGACCCGAACCTCGCCTGCGACACGCCCGCATCGTATGCGGACCCCTCTCCGACCAGCCCCGACGCACCCCCGGGGGGCCCCGACGCGCCGCGCGGCGCCCCCCCGACGGGCCCCCGCGGCACTCCCACCGCGGTCCGAACACGGGCCTCGCGTAGCCCGATCGGGCCATTGACAGCATCCGGTCATCCCCTTGACAGTGGCCGCACCGGCGTCTGCAGGGGCCGCCGGGCAGGGAGGTACCGCCATGGCCATGTTGCCGCGTCGTTCAGTGCTCGCAGGAGGCGCGGCCGGCATGGCCGGGCTGTTCGTCAGCAGTGGTGGGGAGGTGCATGCCGTCCCACTGCGCCACGCACCGATGCTGCACGGCGCGTCGATCCCGAAGTACCGGCTCCCGCTCGCGGTCCCGACCGCGATGCCCCGCGCGTCCGCGGGCGCCGTGGACCGCTACGTGATCGGAGTCCGGCAGTTCCGGCAGCGGGTGCTGCCGCACGGCTTTCCGCAGACGACCCTCTGGGGCTACGGCTCGGAGACCCACAGGGGCACATACGCCTCGCCGTCGCTCACCATCGAGGCACGAGCGGGGCGCCCGGTGGAGGTGACCTGGGTCAACGGCCTGCTCAACGGCCGCAGCGGCCACTACCTGGCGCACCTGCTGCCGGTCGACCCCACGCTGCACTGGGCCAACCCGCCGGGCGGTCTCGGCGGCCGGGACATGCACCCCGAGTTCACTCGGACACCGGGGCCTTACCGCGGCCCGGTGCCGGCCGTGGTCCACCTGCACGGTGGCCACACCGAGGAGGAGAGCGACGGCTACCCCCAGTCGTGGTTCCTGCCGAACGCTCACGGCATCCCCCGTGGGTACGCCCGGGTCGGCTCGACCTACGACTCGATGTCCGCCTCGTACGCCCACCGGCACGGTCACCGGTGGCAACCCGGGTCCTCCCGGGCCTTCTACGGCAACGACCAGGCGGCCAGCACGATGTGGTTCCACGACCACACGCTGGGCATGACCCGGCTCAACGTCTACGCCGGCCCGGTCGGGTTCTACCTCCTGCGCGGCGGCGCCCACGACCTCGAGCCCGGGGCTCTCCCCGGTGCCGCCGGCCACGGCACCGCGACCCACGAGATCCCGATCGCCATCCAGGACCGCGCCTTCCGCAAGGACGGGGCCCTGTTCTACCCCGACTCGCGCGAGTACTTCGACGGCTTCAGCGGGCCCTACGTCCCCCGCTCCGACATCGCACCGATCTTCAACCCGGAGTTCTTCGGCAACACCATGATGGTCAACGGCCGCACCTGGCCCGACCTGAAGGTGGAGCGGCGGCGATACCGCCTGCGCTTCCTGAACGGGTGCGGCTCGAGGTTCCTGATCCTGGCCGTGGCGGCCCACCCGACCCACCGTCCCGTCTCCCCGGCCACGCCGATGTGGCAGGTCGGTGGCGACGGTGGCTTCCTGGAGAAGCCGGTCGCGATGGAGCGCATCCTGCTCGCCCCCGCCGAGCGCGCCGACGTCGTGGTCGACTTCAGCCACTTCCGCGCGGGCACCGAGCTCTACCTCGTCAACGAGGGACCCGACGAGCCCTTCGGGGGTGGCGAGCCTGGCTCGGAGTTCGAGTTCGCCGACCCGAGGACCACCGGGCAGGTCATGCGCTTCACCGTCGTCGACCGGGTCGGCCGCGACACCAGCGAGCACCCCGACCAGCTCCCCCTCCCGGCTCCCCCGTCAACGGGCGTCGCCACCCGCACCCGCGCCCTGGCGATCACCGAGGCCGACTCCGACGTGCTCCTCGACGTCGGCCCGCGCGCTGCCTTCCTCGGCGTCATGGACGGTGACGTGCCGGTGCCGCTGGGCTGGGACGAGACCATCACCGAGAACCCCCGCAAGGGCGACAGCGAGATCTGGGAGCTGCACAACACGACCGAGGACGCCCACCCGATCCACCTGCACCTCGTGCAGTTCGAGGTGCTCGACCGCACGGCACCCGGCCAGCCGGCCCGTCCACCGGAGGTCAACGAGACCGGGCGCAAGGACACCGTCATCGCCTACCCGGGCGAGGTCACCCGCATCCGGGCGCACTTCGACAAGCGCGGGCTGTTCGTCTGGCACTGCCACATCCTCGAGCACGAGGACCACGAGATGATGCGCCCGTTCCGGGTGCTCTGAGGCGGCCCCCTCAAGAGCTGGTCACCACCAGGTCGGCGCGGTGGAAGGTCGAGCGCACCAACGCGGCGTTCGGCTCGTCGACCGCGCCGACCCACGCCGCCGCGACGGCCGGCGCCTTGCCGAACCGGACGTGCCGCTCCTCGAGCCGCCGGGTGCGCAGCGCGCCGTCGGCCTGCACGGCCCACACCTCGTCGAGCAGACCCCGCACCGCCGCCCACGGGCCCTCGTCGACGAGCAGGTAGTTGCCCTCGGTGACGACGACGTCGGTGTCCGCGGGCACCTCGATCGCGCCCGCCACCGACTCCTCGATCGACCGGTCGTAGGTGGGCGCCCACACGCTGTCCGGCCCGCCGCTGCGCAGGCGGCCGAGCAGGGCCGCGTACCCCGCGCCGTCGAAGGTGTCGATGGCGCCCTTGCGCTCGGCCCGCCCGAGGGCGGCCAGTGCGACGTTCGCGAGGTGGAAGCCATCCATCGGCACGAGCACCGCCGCGGTGCCCTCGTCGCGCAGTGCCGCCACGAGGGATGCCGTCAGCGTGGACTTCCCGGCTCCGGGCTCGCCCACCACCCCGACCAGGACCGGCCGGCCGCCGCCGACCCGACCGCGCAGGCCGCGCACCCGCTCGACGAGCTGCTCGAGCGGGGGATCGTATGCGCCGGGCTGGGCGGCCGGCGGCGGCAGGACCGTCATTTCTGTCGACCCCCGGCGAACTGCGACACGACGATCGCCACGATGGTCACGAGGAACACCTGGCCCACGACCGCCTCGGATGACACCAGCAGCCGGGAGACCTGGGTCGACGGCACGATGTCGCCGATGCCGAGCGTCGACATCGTCGTGAGGCTGAGGTACGTGAACGCGCTCGACGGCTGCGGCTCGCCGAACGGCGGCGCGGTGCTCCACACCGACACGGCCTGGTAGACGGCGGCGTAGGCCACCCCGATCTGCAGGTAGGCGGTGACCGCGCCCAGCACGGTGCGCCCGCCGACGACGGTGTGCTGCGAGATCCGCCGGATGACGATGATCGGCACCACGATGACCAGGGCCAGCCACAACGGCTCGGCCTGCTCCGGCGACACCAGGACCACCCTCTGGTCGTCTACCAGGGCCTCGACCAGGGACAGGAACGCCAGCAGACCGATGGCCAGCACCACGACCACGGTGACCACCTGGCGGGACCGCCGGCCCATGCCGGTCGCCCGCGCAGCCGCGACGAGCGCGGCCCCGCTCATCGTGTGGGCCAGTATCGCGTCGCCGTAGGACTGGCCGACGTCGACCAGGGACGAGACCACGATCGTGGCGGTGACGAAGAAGAGCACCACCCCGAACCGGTCGACCGGGTCGGCCCGCCAGGAGCGCCAGGCCCGGTCCAGCCAGGAGAACGCCGAGCGTGGCCGGGGAAGCGGCCCGCTGCGCGGCGGGGGCTCGACCGCCTCCGCCGTCTCGGGGTGCTCGCTGCTCACCGGTGCTCCTCGCAGGTGGCGCGCCACCGGGTCGGCGGCACGGCCATAACAACCTACCGCCACCCGCGCGAGGGGCGGTCGTGGCACGCCGCGCGCGGGCGGCGCCGGAGCGTCGCGGCACCCCCGGCACCACGAGAGCCCACCACGGCCGTGGTGGGCTCTGGATGAGGTGGTGGACGCGAGAGGACTCGAACCTCCGACCCCCACCGTGTCAAGGTGGTGCGCTAACCAGGCTGCGCTACGCGTCCGTGGGGTGCTGCTGTGCTGAACCGACTGATCGTGCGGGTACTACTCGAGGTGGAGACGGGATTTGAACCCGTGTACGCGGCTTTGCAGGCCGCTGCCTCGCCTCTCGGCCACTCCACCGTGGGGGCGGCTACACCCTCCGAGCGGATGACCGGGTTCGAACCGGCGACCTCAACCTTGGCAAGGTTGCGCTCTACCAACTGAGCTACATCCGCGCGCGCCGTGGCTCTGTGAACCCCTTTGGCGTGCTCGCAGACATTATCCGATCGCCGCGACGAACTCCAAACCGGCCACCCGCCCAGCGCCCGCCGGGGGACGTCGGGCGGTCAGCGCTCGGCGTCGACCCGTCGTCCGGCATCCGCCGCGTGCTCCGGCGGCGCCGCGGGGGTGGACCGGCCGGCGCCGGACATCGGGGTGAGCGGGCCCCGCGCCGCCTCGCGCAGGCCCGACAGCCCCAGGTCGACGTCGTCCGTGCCGTAGCCGTCGAACGGGTCGTCCCAGCCCGCCGGCCGCTCCTCACCCGTGCTGCGCCTGTGTTGCAGCTCGGCGATCCAGGCGCCGAGCCGCTCGTGCAGGGCGCGCTGCTCCTCGTGCGGGTAGTGCTCGCGGATCGAGGCGTTCGCGGCCGCGCCGATGAGCACGGCGATCGCCAGGGCGTACAGCCAGATCAGCAGGACGATCGGCGCCGACAGCGGCCCGTAGATGGACGTGCCACCGCCCAGCGACGCCGCGATGGTGCCGCGCACGACGAAGGAGGCGACGATCCACAGCAGCATGGTCACGACGGCCCCGGGGGCGTCGCGCAGCCAGGGCGACCGCCTCGGGGTCGAGACGTGGTAGAGGCTGGTGAGCCCCCCGACGGTGAGCAGGGTGACCAGGGGCCAGTACAGCTTCGTGAGCCAGCGCCACCCCTCGGGGAGGATCTCACCGAGCAGGCTGGGCCCGAGCAGGACGAGCGGGATGGTGACGATCCCCAGCGCGAGCGCCAGGAGGTAGAGCGAGAACGACAGCGCCCGGGTGCGCACGATGCCCCGCACGCCGGATTGGCCGTACATGATCGAGATGGTGTCGACGAAGACGTTCAGGGCTCGCGAGCCCGACCACAGCGACAGCACGAAGCCGATCGACAGCAGGTCGAAGCGCGGCCCCGCGGCGACGTCCTCGATGGTGGGCAGCAGCGTGTCCTTGATGACGTCCTTGGTGAGGAACTGCGAGGCGTAGGTGTTGACGGCGGCGATCACGGCGTCGACCCGTACCGGACCGATGGCGTTGGCGACGTAGGCCAGGCCGCCGACCAACCCGAGGACGAGCGGCGGCAGCGAGAGCAGGGCGAAGAAGCCCGCCTCGGAGGCCAGCCCCGTGACGCGGTAGCGCATGCAGATACGAATGGTCGAGACGACGAGCCGGGCCAGCGCGAGCAGGCCGGGAACGCGTCCGAGCACCCGGCGCAGGCGCCGTCTGGCCTCGGTCATGGGCCAACCGTAACCGCCGTAGCCTGAAGGGGTGCGGACCCACGTCGTCACCAATGTCGTCCCGGCGCCCAGCGGGCTCAACGTGCTGCGCTGCGACGCCGCCCTCAGCGAGGCCGTGGACCGGTGGGTGGCACCGCGCGACCCGGCCGGCGCCGCCTCGCTCGACGCGCTCGGCGAGCTCGCCGGAACCTCCCGGGCGAGGTCGTGGGCCGACTCGGCCGACCGGGTGCCACCGGTGCTGCGCACCCACGCCCCCACCGGTGAGCGGGTCGACGAGGTGGAGTTCCACCCGGCCTACCACGACCTCATGGAGGTGGCCGTCGGCAACGGGCTGACCGCCGAGCCGTGGACCCGGCCCGCCGCCAGTGCCGCCCACGCCCGCCGTGCCGCCGGCTTCGCCGTGTGGTCGCAGGTCGAGGCCGGCCACCTGTGCCCGGTGTCGATGACGTACGCCGCGGCACCGGCCCTGGCCGCCGAGCCGGCGGTGGCGCAGCGGTGGATGCCGGGGCTCGCCTCGCGTGCCTACGACCCGGTGCTCGCGCCCCACCGGGCCAAGACCGGACTGACGCTCGGGATGGGGATGACCGAGAAGCAGGGCGGCTCCGACGTGCGGGCCAACACCACCCGGGCGGTCGCCGCCCCGGGTGGCCCGCTCGAGGGCGACACCCACCGGCTCACCGGCCACAAGTGGTTCTGCTCGGCGCCGATGAGCGACGGCTTCCTCGTGCTCGCGCAGACCGGGGTCGGCGTCGGCTGCTTCCTGCTCCCCCGGGTGCTCGACGACGGCACCCGCAACGACATCCGGATCCAGCGCCTCAAGGACAAGCTCGGGAACCGCTCGAACGCGTCGTCCGAGATCGAGCTCGACGGCGCCTGGGCGGTGCGCGTCGGCGGCGAGGGACGCGGCATCCGCACCATCCTCGGCATGGTCGCCTCCACCCGGCTCGACTGCGTGCTCGGCTCGGCCGCGACGATGCGCGCGGCCCTGGTCCGGGCGGTGCACCACACCCGCCACCGCGCGGCCTTCGGGGCGCTGCTGGTCGACCAGCCGCTGATGCGCAACGTGCTCGCCGACCTGGCCCTGGAGAGCGAGGCCGCCACCGTGCTGGCCATGCGGCTGGCCCACGCCGTCGATGCGGGCGAGGACGACCTGTCCCGGCTGGGCGTCGCGCTCGGCAAGTTCTGGGTGTGCAAGCGCACGGCGCCGATGGTCGCCGAGGCGCTGGAGTGCCTGGGCGGCAACGGCTACGTCGAGGAGAACGGCCTGGCCCGGCTCTACCGCGAGGCGCCGCTGAACTCGATCTGGGAGGGCTCGGGCAACGTCAACGCGCTCGACGTCGTGCGCGCCCTGACCCGCGAGCCGGCATCCCTGGCAGCGCTGGGCAAGGAGCTGGCCCTCGCCCGCGGCCACGACCGGGTGCTCGACGCCGCGATCGACGAGTGCGAGTCGGCCGGCGCGCTCGTGCTGGGGCCGGACGCCCCGTGGGGCGCTCGCCGGCTCGTCGAGCGCCTCGCCCTGACCCTGCAGGCGGCGTTGCTGGTGCGGCACTCCCCCGGCCCGGTCGCCGACGCGTTCGTCGCGAGCCGGCTCGGTGGTGACCACGGCGGCACCTTCGGCACTCTCGGCGCCTCGGTCGGGGCGGATGCCGTGTCACTGCTCCTCGAACGGGCCCTGCCCGCCTGAGTGAGCCGGGTCAGGGGGTCAGGGCCAGCCGCTCCTTCTCCGCCTCGACGTCGAAGTCGGCCGCCGGCCACTGGGGGTCCATCGCCTCGAGCGCCTCGAGCAGCAGGTTGGTGACCGCGAGCCGGGCGTACCACTTGCGGTCGGCGGGCACGACGAACCACGGCGCGGTGTCGGTCGAGCACTGCTCCAGGGCGGCCTGGTAGGCCTGCATGTAGTCGGCCCAGTGCGCCCGCTCGTCGATGTCGCCGGGATTGAACTTCCAGTGCTTGTCCTCACGCTCGAGGCGCTCGGCGAGGCGGGCCTTCTGCTCGTCGCCCGAGATGTGCAGCATCACCTTGACGATCACGGTGCCGCTGTCGACGACGCCCTGCTCGAAGGTGTTGATCTGCGCGTAGCGGCGCCTCCAGGTGGCCCGCGGCACGAGGTCGTGCACCCGCACGATGAGCACGTCCTCGTAGTGGCTGCGGTCGAACACGCCGATCATCCCCGGCCGGGGCAGGGCGTTGCGGATACGCCAGAGGAAGCGGTGCTGCTTCTCCTGCGTGGTGGGCGCCTTGAACGAGGTGATGTTCACGCCCTGGGGGTCGACCGCGCCGACGACGTGGCGCATGATCCCGCCCTTGCCCGAGGTGTCCATGCCCTGGATGACGAGGAGCAGCGAGCGCTGTCCGCCACCCCTGGACTCGGCGAAGAGCCGCTCCTGCAGGTCGCCGAGCCGCGCCTGCAGCTCGCCCATGACCTCCTTGCCCTCCTTCTTGTCGCCGGTGAACCCGGGCGTGGAGCGCGGGTCGAGCTCGCCGAGAACGAAGCCTGGCGTGACCCGCAGCGCGTCGCCCCAGGTGCCCGGCTCGACCGCGTCGTCACTGCGGGCCTCGGCGGCCTTGGCCCGCTTGCGCTCCGCCTTCTCGGCCGCCTTGCCCGAGAGGTTGCGGTCGGGGGTGATCTCGGCCCGAGAAGGTGCGCCCGCTTTGCCCTTCCGCTTGGCGCTGCTGCCCTTGGTGCTCTTCGTGGCGGCCTTGGCCTTCGATCCCTTGCCCATCGCCGCATCCTTGCAGACGGCCGGTCGCGGTGGGTGCGAGCGGACGTGCCGGGTGGAAGGGCCGGGTGGGAGGGCGGCTGCGACACTCGCACCCATGCGCGTCCTCCTCGACCCCCGCCGCCCCGCGCACCCCGGTGCCCGTGTCACGGCATCCGAGCTCGCCCGCCTCTACGCGTTCCCGCGCGGCCGCCGTTGGGTGCGCACCAACTTCGTCTCCACGCTCGACGGCTCGGGGGTCGGCGCCGACGGCCGCAGCGGCAGCATCAACACCCCACCCGACAACCGGGTGTTCGCCCTGCAGCGCGACCTGTGCGACGCGGTGCTCGTCGGCTCGGGCACCGTTGTGGCGGAGGGCTACCAGCGCATCACCCCGACCCGGCGGCGCCCCACCCCGCCGGCGCTGGTCGTGGTCAGCGGGTCGGCCCGGGTGCCGGAGGGTCTTGCTGGCCCGGTCGAGGGGCGCGGGGCGGGGCTGCTGGTCACCTGCGCCGGTGCCGGCACCGCTGCGCTCGCCGCAGCCCGCCGCAGGCTCGGTTCGGATGCCGTGCTCGTGGCCGGTGACGACGCCGTCGACCTCCCCGCCGCCCTCCACGCCCTGGCCGGGCACGGCCTGCGGCACGTGCTCTGCGAAGGCGGCCCGACCCTGCTCGCGGCGGCCCTGCAGGCCGGCGTCGTCGACGAGCTGGCGCTGTCGGTCGTCCCGACCCTGGTCGGTGGCGACGGCACCCGGATCACCAGCGGCGCAGCGCTCGGTGGGGCGGGCGGCATCCCGCTGGTGCCGCGGTTGCTCGTCGAGGAGGCTGGCACGCTCCTCGGCCTCTGGCGCGTTCGGCAGCGCTGAGGAGAAGTCGTCCGGGCGGGCGGGCCGAGTGGCCCGTCCGCCACGTGCGTCACCTCACCGTCAGCGTCTGCCCCCTGCTGATCGTGCCCTTGACCGCTGGTGTCGTCGCCGTGGGCAGCAGCACGTAGGTGCCCGCCTTCCGGCTCGACGCGTCGTAGGTGACCGTGACGCTGCCGCCGGGCGTCGGCGGTGCGGTGTTGACGGTCCAGTCGCCGCCGGACCCGCCGGTGTAGGTCGCACCACTGGTGCCGTCGCGGTTCTCGGCGCCCTGGCTGAGCCCGTAGCCGACGGGCGCCGGGTTGACCACGAAGTTGGCGATCGAGACACCCTCGGTGGCACCGAGCTGGAACCAGGTCTGGAACGAGTTCTCGATCGTCGTTCCCCAGTAGACGACCTTCTCGTAGTCGACGACGAGCCAGCTGTCGGTGCCGTCGCCGAGGACGCCGATCCGGATCGAACCTCCCTCGGCGGGGTTGAGGTCGCTCCAGTTCGGCGCCACGATGTTGTTCGGCCGGGTCGTCGACGGGATCGGCTGGGGGACGTAGTCGACGTCGCCGGCGTTGCCGCCGCCGACGACGACGTACCCGTTCGACACGACCCCGACCCGCGTGTAGGTCTGCGACCCGTACGAGAACGCCGGCACGTTGAAGTTGGCGATCGTCTCGTCGCCCATGCCGGTGATTGCCGGGATCCCGAAGCCGCTCAGCGCCACGTACCCGAAGGGGCTGCCGCCGGCCGAGACCGACGTGACCGTCGGCGGGAGCGCCGCGGTGAGGCTGCCCGACCAGGTGAACCCGTTGCGACGGGCGGTCGCCGGCGCGCTGACGGCGCTGACGTCGACCCGCTTGCCGGCATCCAGCCTGAGCGTCACGTCGGCCGGCACGGCACCGGTGTTGGTGAGCGTCACCGAGCAGTGCGCGTCCTGGTTGCGGGTGAGGGTCGTCGGCGTGCAGGTGTGGGTCATCGGCACCTCGGCGTCGGCGACCCGGGCCGCGACCGGCAGCACCACCTTGGGCGCCCGGCGCTCGTCGGGGGTGAGGGTGACCTGGCCGAAGCTCCAGCCGTCGGGGGCCGCCGTGCCGTCGAGGGTGACGGCGATGCGCCGGGTGCTGCGTGGCGGCACCGCGACCTCACGGGGAGAGACCGTCACCTTCAGGCCGTTGGTGCCGGTCGCCCTGACGCGGAACTTCTGGGCCTTCGAGGTGACGTTCTGCAGGGTGCGGTAGGTCGTGAGCGACCCCGGCAGGGGGCTCGCCTGGATGCTCGGCAGGTTGAGGTCGACCCGGTCCTTGGGCGAGCCGGCCGAGGCGAGGAAGCCGTCGGGGGTCTCGCTGATGGTCACGACGGCCGCCACGGCGGTGTCGACCCGCAGGGCGCCGGCGCCACGGTCGAACGGGTCGGCCGGGGTGACCCCGTCCTCCTTGAGCACGTCCTGGCTCGACGAGGTCATCAGGGCCGACTTGATCTGGCCCGGCGTCCAGCTCGGGTGGGCCGCCTTGACCAGCGCCGAGGCGCCGGCCAGGTGCGGGCTCGACATCGAGGTGCCGGCGATCGCCTGGAACAGCTCTCCGGGCGGGCCCGAGGCCACCGCGGTGGGGGTCGGCGTGTTGCCGGCGAGGATCTGCACACCCGGTGCGGTGATGTCGGGCTTGATGAAGTCGCCCGACGGCCCGCGCGAGCTGAAGCCCGCCATCACGTCACCACGCACGGCGGCCTTCTGCCCGGTGGCCCACGTCGCGGTCACTGAGGTGTGTGCAGCGAGGAACGCGAGCAGCTCGTCGTTGGGACCCTCGAGGTGGATGGCGGGCAGGAAGTGGTTGTCGGTCTCGGTGTCGCTGCGGGTCGGGTTGTACAGGATCATCCCGCTGGCGCCGCCCTGCAGGGCGTTGAAGCCCTTCTCGACGCGGCCGTTGGTGCCGCGCTCGCAGACAACGACCTTGCCGGTGAGCGACCCGGCCGGGAACTGCGTGAGGCAGGTCGCCCCACCGGTGTAGCCGGGCACGTCCTGGGCACGCACGACGTCGACGCCGGTGACGCCCGAGGTGAGCGTGGAGCCGACCTTGGAGTAGGTGGAGCCGTCAGCGTCGGTCAGGGTGAGGGTGGAGAGGAAGTGGCGGTTCGAGGTGGACGCGCCCACGGTCGTGGTCCACGGGCCGGCGTGGTCGGCGGTGCCCGCTCCGGGCCCGGAGTTGCCGGCCGAGGCGTTGACGCTGATCCCGGCCGCCGTCGCGTCGAGGAAGGCGAGCTCGACCGGGTCGGTGTAGGCGTTCGCACCACCGCTGATCGAGAAGTTGATGACGTCGACCCCGTCCTTGATCGCCTGCTGCACCGCAGCGACCGAGTCGGACGAGAAGCAGCCCTGCTCGAGGCAGATGCGGTAGGCGATCACCGAGGCGCCGGGCGCGATGCCGCTGACCGGGCCGCGGTCGACGCCGAGCACGGGCGCGTGCGCCACGGGGCTGCCGGCGGCCGTCGTGGCGGTGTGCGTGCCGTGGCCCTCGGAGTCACGGGCCGAGCAGGGGCCGGCGGTGGTGGCGCAGTACTCGCCGGGCGCTGCGCCGACGTTCGCGAGATAGGTGTCGAGGAAGACGTGGGCACCCACCAGCTTGTCGTTGCAGGAGAACGGGGCCCCGAGGGCGGGACTGCTCCCGTCCCCGAAGTCACAGCCGAACGGACCACCGGCGGGCGTGGGGATGCCGGGGTCGACGAACGACGGGTGCTCGGGCCACACACCGCTGTCGAGCACGCCCACCAGCACGCCCTGGCCGGCCTTCCTGGGGCCGCCGAGCGAGGGCCACACCTTGGTCGCCCCGACGAACTGCGGGCTGGCGTCGGTCAGGGTGCGCTCGAGGGAGTCGGCCTGCACCGCAACGACGCCCGGGACGGCGAGCAGGTCCTTGGCCTTGTCGGCCGGCAGCTTCACCGAGAGTCCGCCGTAGGCGGAGGTGAAGGAGTCGCCCACCTGTGCGGCGGGCACCGAGCGCTCGATGTCGCGGGCGGCGGTCCCGAGCACCTTGTGCGCGTGCTTGGTGTAGGCCTTCACGGCAGTCGCGTTGCGCTCCAACGACTTTCCGGTGGCGGCCGGGCTGGTGGGGGCCAGGCCCTCGACGCCACCGGCGTACGACGCGACCGAGTCGAGGTCGAGCTTGACCATCACGTTCACCGGCGCCGCGTCGGTGCGCTTGAGCAGCGCCGGGTCGCTCTTGGCCAGCCGCCCGGTCACCGACTTCGCCACCGTGAACTGCGAGGCGAGAGTCGGCTGCTGCGCGGCCACGGTGAGGCCCGAAGGATCTGGCCCCGAGGCGGCCGATGCCAGCGGGACGGACCCCATCACCAGGGCAGCCACTGACGTGGCGATGGCGGCGAAGCGGGCGGGAGCGGCGGAACGCGACACGTGGCCTCCGGCGGGACGGGCCCGGAGGACGCCCGGGCACACCAGCGGCGACGAACCGCCGCCAGTCGCGCACGCTATACCGGACGCCGCCAGGCGAGATATGGCCCGGTCGAGCCATGGCCCCCGAGGCCGCGAACCGGTATAAGCAACGGGTTCGCCGCTCGCCGGTCACCCCGCGGCGAAGCCACCCACCAGGCGCTCCCACCGCTCGGGGTCGGTGTTCCACTCCGCGCAGTGCCGAGCCACGTGCCACTGCGCGAAGGTGACCAGGTCGGGCCGGGCCTGCGCCAGCTCGCGCGACGGGCCGTACGGGACGAAGTCGTCGTCGGCGCTGTGGATGAGCAGCACCGGGTGGTGCAGCTCGGCACCTCGGCGCACCCAGTCGGTGAGGGCCAGGTCGACGCTCTCGTGCACCCCCACCAGCCGGTGGCCCCACCGGCGCCGCATCATGGCCCGGGCCAGCGAGCCGACGTGCGGCGGCACCCGGTGCGCCCGGGCGTGGTGGGCCAGCACGTCTCCCCAGTCGATGACCGGCGCGTCGAGCACGACCCGGGACACCACCGTCGACCACGGCGAGCGGTCGAGCAGCTGGAGCACGATCGCGCCGCCCATCGACCAGCCCATCAGCAGCACCTCGCGAGCCCCGCGGTCGACGGCGTACCGGACCGCCGCCTCGACGTCGCGCCACTCGGACAGCCCGAGGGCGTAGCGGCCGTCGGGCCCGGCCGGCACTCCCTCGTCGTTGCGGTAGCTCGGCACCAGGCAGGTCCACCCCTGTGCGAGCAGCGGCGGCATCGCGCGGATGGTCTCCTCCGGACGGGCACCGCGCCCGTGCACCAGCACCGCCCAGCGCTCCCCGGCCCCGGCAGCAGGGGGCGGAACCACCCAGGCCGGCATCGGGCCGAGCTCACCGGCGCACGTGACGTGCTCGGTGGGCACACCGAGGCACTCGTCGGGTGGTGCGCCGTGGAAGTAGGGGTTCCACCGGGCGCCGCCCGGGGCGAGGACGCCGCGGTCGATGCCGAGCAGGGTCCGCTCGACGGTGCCGGATGCCGGGTCGACCGCCACGACGTCACCCACCCGGGCGTGCCCGAAGCCGCTGTCGACCCAGAGACCGTACCGCCCGGGCACCACGGTCTCGGGGGTGCTGCCCAGCAGGACGCTCGACGCGCCCACGGCATGCACGACGACGTCGTCGGGGCGGTGCCGGTCGGGGGTGAGCACCCGCCGGGCGAACCAGGCAGCGGCGGCGACCGATCCCGCGCCCGAGGCCACGGCGGTGGTCGCACCCACCGCCGTCGCGGCGACCAGTGCACGACGGGCCCGGTCGCCGGCCGGGACGTCGGTCACCCGCGGCCGCCGCTGAGCACCTCGGACAGGTCGTACGAGACCGGCTCGTCGAGCTGGTCGAAGGTGCAGGCGGCCGGGTCCTTGTCGGGTCGCCACCGGGCGAACTGCGCGGTGTGCCGGAAGCGGACCCCCTCCATGTGGTCGTAGCGCACCTCGACGACCCGCTCGGGGCGCAGCGGCGTGAACGAGAGGTCCTTGCCGGCCGCCCAGCGGCTGCCGGCGGCGTTCTGCGGGGTGCGGGTGCCTTCCTCCTGGCGCGCCCACGCCCACGGGTGGTGATCGAAGTCGGTCACCAGCGGCTGCAGCTCGTCGAAGAGCTCCTTGCGCCGCGCCATCGGGAAGGCGCCGATGACGCCCACCGACACGAGCTGGCCGTCACGGTCGTGGATGCCGAGCAGCAGGGAGCCGATGAGGTCGTCACCGCTCTTGTGGGTGCGGTAGCCGGCGACGACGCAGTCGGCGGTGCGCTCGTGCTTGATCTTGGCCATCGTGCGCTTGTCGGGCTCGTAGGTTCCGTCGAGCTGCTTGGCGACCAGGCCGTCGAGCCCGGCGCCCTCGAACTCGGTGAACCACTGCGCGGCGACCGCCCGGTCGGTGGTCGCCGCGGTGAGGTGGATGGGTGCCTTCGCGTCGGCCAGCGCCCGCTCGAGCAGGGCCCGCCGCTCGCGGAACGGTCGCCCGGTGAGGTCGTCGTCGCCCAGGGCGAGCAGGTCGAAGGCCACGAACTGCGCGGGGGTCTCGACCGACAGCTTCCTCACCCGGCTCGCGGCGGGATGGATGCGCTGGCTGAGCAGCTCGAAGTCGAGGCGGTCCTCGCCGGGGCGCACGACGATGATCTCGCCGTCGACGACACACCTCTCGGGCAGGTTGGCCAGCGCGGCCTCGACGACCTCGGGGAAGTAGCGGGTCATCGGCTTCTCGTTGCGGCTGCCGATCTCGACGAGGCCGGCGGAGCGGAAGACGATCGAGCGGAAGCCGTCCCACTTCGGCTCGAAGCTGACGTCCTGGCCGGCCAGTGCCTCGATGCCCTTGACCGCCTTGGCCAGCATCGGCGGCACCGGGGGCACCACCGGCATGCCCCACCGCTCCCGCTCGGCGGCGTCGCGCTCGGCCTTGGGGGCCATGTACTCGGCGTCGGCCTTGTCGCTGCGCCGCTTGCTGGGCTGCACGCGCGGCGGCTCCCCGGGCATCTTGGGGTAGTCGGGCGGGAAGTTGAGCTCGCCGAGACCGCGCTCGTCGACGTCGCGCTGCCACAGGGAGAGCGCGCCGGCGACGTCGCCGACCTGCTCGTCGATGTCGGCCCAGGCGTCGCCGCGGTCCTCGAGCACGTCGGGCACGGTGAGGATGGTGAAGTCGGCCGGGGCCACCGTGGTCAGCTCGGCCCAGGTGACCGGCATCGACACCGGCGCCCCGGGCAGCGGCCGCGGGCTGTAGGCCGAGGCGATGGTGCGGTCGCGGCAGGCCTGGTTGAAGTCGACGAAGATGCGCTCGCCGCGCTCCTCCTTCCACCATGACGTGGTGACGAGGTCGGGGAGCCGGCGCTCGAGCTCGCGGGCGATGCCGATGACGCCGTGCCGCACGTCGAGGAACTCGTGGGTGGGAGCGACCCGGGCGTAGACGTGCACGCCCCGGTTGCCGCTGGTCTTGGCGAACGCCGTGAGGCCGACCTCGTCCATCAGCTCGCGCAACGCGAGCGCCGCCTCGACGGCGTCGGAGAAGGTGCGGCCGGGCTGCGGGTCGAGGTCGATGCGCAGCTCGTCGGGGTCGTCGTTGTCGGCGGTGCGCACCGGCCACGGGTGGAAGGTCACGGTGTTCATCTGCACCGCCCAGACCGCGGTCGCAACCTCGTCGACGACCAGCTGCGCGTGCCGCCGCCCGCTGGGGTAGCGGCACGAGACGGTGCGCACCCAGTCGGGCAGCCCCTTGGGCGGGTTCTTCTGGTAGAACTCCTCGCCCTCGATGCCGTCGGGGAACCGCTGCAGGGTGACGGGCCGGTCGCCGATGTGGTGCACCAGGAAGTCGCCGACGGCCACGACGTAGGCCGCGAGGTCACCCTTGGTGATGCCCGCGTCGGGCCACATGACCCGGTCGGGGCTGCTCAGGCGCACCTGACGCGGGCCGTCGGGCCCCTCGACCTCCATGACCTGCGCGTCCGCCATGCGGCGAGCCTAACGACGCGCGCCGACGTCCGGCAGCCACGGCACGGGCGCGACGTCCTTTCGGGGATCTTTCGGGCCGTGAAGGTCGGGAACCATCTCGAGCCTGCCGCTGTTGGGCAGGACATGACGATGAAGCCGACCGATCGTTCCTACGCCGTCGACCGCACCGAGGAGGAGTGGAAGGCCACGCTGTCCCCCGCGGAGTACCAGGTGCTGCGCCAGGCGGGCACCGAGCGCCCGTACACGGGCGAGTACACCGACGCCAAGACCGTGGGCACCTACGCCTGCCGGGCCTGCGGCGCCGAGCTGTTCACGTCCGAGACGAAGTTCGACAGCCACTGCGGCTGGCCGTCGTTCTTCTCGCCGCTGGCCGGCCAGTCGGTCGAGCTGCTCGAGGACCGTTCGCTGCCCGGCCGCCCGCGCACCGAGGTGCGCTGCGCCAGCTGTGGCAGCCACCTCGGTCACGTCTTCGAGGGCGAGGGCTACGACACCCCGACCGACCAGCGTTACTGCATCAACTCGATCAGCCTCACCCTGCGCCCCGCGGACGGCGCCCCGACCACCTGAGGTCAGGGCCGCCATCCGGGGTCGCGACCGAGAAACGCCACCAGCCGGTCCTGGGGGCGGGCGTCGTCGGGCACCGGAACCCGCGGGCCGTACTGCCCCGAGCTGCGCAGCAGCTCGTCGAGGGGCTGCATTCCCTGGAACAGCTCGGCGCACAGCGTGGGGTCGAGCACGTCGTCCTCACCGGCCGCACGGGCAAGGTCCCAGGTGTGCATGAAGACGTCGGTGGTGTAGAAGCGGTCGATCGCCTGGTCCAGCGGCAGGTCGCCGGTGTGCGGGTTCGAGAACGCACGCCCCGCAGTGCCGGGGTCGTCGAGCAACGCCTGCACGGCATCGGCGTGGGCCTGCCAGGCCCCCGAGGGGTCGTCGGCCACCGCCGGCCCCTCGGGCAGCTCGATGCCGCTGCCCGAGGCGAGGAACGGTGGAAACCACTGCACGAGGTGGCCGACGACGCCGCGGGCGGCCCACTCGGGCACCGGCGTGGGGGCGTCCCAGTTCGTCGTGGCGCGCACCGCCTCGGTGAACCGGTTGGCGATCGCCCGGTGCCGCTCGGGCGGGTCGGCGGGGATGCCGGTCACAGCTGGCCGGACTCGAGCATCCGGTCGATGGCGGCGTAGCCGTCGGCGACGCCGGTCTCCATGCCGCTGGCGAGCCACTGGTCGCGCGCCTCGAACGAGTCGCACAGGCTCGTCGCGTGCAGCCGGGTGCGGCCGTCGCCGAGGTCCTCGAAGGTCAGCGTCTCCAGGGCCACACCCTCGGGCATGCCCTCCCAGGTGAAGGTCTGCACGATGCGCCGGGGGCTCACCGTGTGGAAGCAGCCGCGAAACCCCGTGCTGAAGTCGTCGCCGCGCGAGGCCGTGTAGCGCCAGGCGCCGCCGTCGCGGGCGTCCCAGTAGTCGATGTCGGCGCCGATGTCGCTCGGGCCGACCCAGCGGGCGAACAGCTCGGGGTCGGTGTGCGCCCGGAACAGCTGCGCCGGGGTGGCCGCGAAGTCGCGGTAGATGTGGATCATCGGGACCTTCTCGTCGGCCTCGATCCGAGCCTGCGTGCGGGTTGGGGTCATGATGCCTGTCCTTGCGTGGAGTGGTCGTGCGGGTCGGTGGTGTGCTGGTGCTGCTCGTCGTGCTGCGGCAGGGGGTCGCCGTGCTCGTCGAGGCCGGCGAGCACCGCGTCGAGGCGGCCGAAGCGCTCCTCGGCGCGGGCCTGGTAGCGCTGGATCCAAGCCGTCATCAGGTCGAACACCTCCGCCTCCAGGTGCACCGGACGGCGCTGTGCCTCCCGGCTGCGGCTGACCAGGCCGGCGTCCTCGAGCACCTTGAGGTGCTTGGAGACCGCCTGCAGCGACACGTCGTACGGCGCGGCGATCGCGTTGACCGTGGCGTCACCGGCCGACAGCCGGGCGACGATGTCGCGCCGGGTCGAGTCGGCGAGGGCCGCGAACACCTTCGACAGCTGGTCGCTCATGTCGTGCTCCTTGCTCAACCGTGTGGTTGACAACAACCGTAGGACCGAGAGCCACCTTCGTCAACCCCTCGGTTGAACACCCGCCGCACGACCGTGGGGCACGCGCTCACCCGGCATGGGCGACCGCCTCGTAGGTGCGACGATCGCACCACCTACCAGGAGGTAGGCGAGGTGATGCGCCGGTATGGGCGCGCAGACGTCCGCACTCACGGCGGGTCGAGCACCCCGCGCAGGGCGGTCCAGGCGGTGCGCGAGTCCTCGTCGTCGCGATGGGGTGCCCGCAGGTCACGCACGCAGGCCTCGACGTCGGCGAGGTCCCACCGCAGCCGGTAGGCCCCGAGCAGCCGTGGGTCGAGCGCCGTGCCGGTACGGGCGGCATACCGCTCGCGGATGCCGGGGTCCTCCCCCACGAGCATCCACAGGTCGCGCTCCGGCGGGGCGAGCAGGCAGGGGTCCGCGTCGACGAGGACGACGCCCCGGTCGGTCAGCACGGTGTTGGCCCGGTGCGGCTCGCCGTGGGTCAGGACGAACCGTGTGCGGTCGGCGCCCCCGACCAGGTGCTCGCAGCGGTCCAGGGGGCTCCCCAGCCGGGCGTCGTGTGCAGCTCGACCAGGGGTGAACACCCGTCGCTGCCGACCCCCACCGCGACTTCGTGCGACTTGCAGGCGGTTTCGCGGCCGATCCACGCCCGAATCCGCACCCAAGTCGCACGAGGTCGAAGGACGACGCGGCTCAGCGCTGGCGGTTGACCAGCGTGCGCACCGGCACGCGCGGGCCGGTGTAGAACGGCACCTCCTCGCGCACGTGCATCCGCGCCCGTGACGCGCGCAGCTCGCGCATCAAGTCGACGATGCGGTGCAGCTCGTCGGCCTCGAACGCCAGGATCCACTCGTAGTCGTTCAGGGCGAACGAGGCGATGGTGTTGGCCCGCACGTCGGGGTAGTCGCGCGCCATCTTCCCGTGCTCGACGAGCATGTCGCGGCGCTCCTGGTCGTCGATGAGGTACCAGTCGTAGGACCGCACGAACGGGTAGACGCACACATAGCCGCGCGGCTCCTCGTCGCTCATGAACGCCGGGATGTGGCTCTTGTTGAACTCCGCCGGGCGGTGCAACGCCGCCACCGACCACACCGGGTCGAGGTGCTGGCCGTAGCCGGTGCTCAGCAGCGCGTGGTAGGCCTCCTGCAGCGCCTCGATGGTCTCGGCGTGCCACCACACCATGACGTCGGCGTCGGCGCGCAGCCCCGCGACGTCGTAGGTGCCGCGCACGACGACGTCGCGCTCGGCGAGGTCGGTGAACAGCTCCTCGACCTCGGTGGCCAGCGCGTCGCGGTCCTCGCCGGCGAGCGGCTCGGCGACGGCGAACACCGACCACATCGCGTAGCGGATGGTGTCGTTGACCTCCCGGATCCTCGCGGCGCCGGGCTTGGCGGGGGCGGTGCGGGTGGGCTCGCTCATGCGGGGGAATCTCCTGTACGGGGGGCGGTGGTGCTGAGGTGCCGGACGGTGGTGGCGGCCGCGCGCGAGGCCGAGGCGATGACGGCGGGGATGCCGACGCCGTCGTAGACCGCGCCGGCCACCGCGACGCCGGGCAGGCGCGCGACGTCGGCGCGGATGGTGGCGACCCGGTCGACGTGGCCGACGGCGTACTGCGGCAGGCCGCCGCCCCAACGTTGCACGTGCGCGTCGACGACGTGGGGCAGCGGGCGGCCGAGGGCCTCGCTCAGCTCGGCGACGGCCACCGCCACCAGGTCGGCGTCGTCGCGCTGCAGGTCGGCCTCCTCGCGGGCCCGGCCGAACGACGCGCGCAGGTGCACGACGTCGTCGGACAGCGCGTCGGTCCAGGCCCACTTGCGGAAGCTGAAGGTGCTCGCCTTGATGGTGCGGCCCTCGACCGGCGGCACGAGGAAGCCGGAGCCGGATAGGTCCTGCGTGCCGGACCGGTGCACGGCGAGGGTGACCACCGCGCTCGAGGCCGTCTCGATGCCGGCCAGGGTCTCGGCGGCGACGTTCGCATGCGGGGCGAGCAGCCGTGCCGCCGGCGCCGGGGGCAGGCAGACGAGCACGGCGTCGACGTCGACCACTTCGGGATCCGCGGCCGAGCCGAGCACCAGCCGCCAGCCGGATGCCGTGCGCTGCAGCTCGCGCACGACCGCACCGGTGCGCAGCGTGCCGCCGCGCCGGGCGACCTCGTCGGCGACGAGGTCGGGCAGCCGGCCGACCCCGCCGGAGAGGCCGACGAAGGGCGGCCGGGGTGCGGAAGGGGCACCGGCCACCCCGGGGGATGCCGGGGGCCTGGCTGGCGCGACCACCAGGCTCTCCCCTCGGGCCGCGCGGGCCCACAGCACCGGCATCGTCGCCTGCATCGAGAGCCGGCGGGAGTGCCCGGCGTAGACCCCGCCGAGCAGCGGCTCGACGAGCCGGTCGACGACGGCCGGGCCGAGCCGGGTCGCGACGTAGTCACCGACCGAGACGTCCTCGTCCAGCGTGCCACCGGGCCACGGCTGCTCGTCGGCCAGCCGGGCCACCTCGTCGTCGGTCAGGATGCCGCGGGCCGACTCCGGGTCGCTCGGCACCCCCATCAGGGTGGCGCGCGGCAGCGGACGCAGCGCACCCCTGCTCCACACCGAGGCGGTGGTGGTCACCGGGGTGACCAGCTCGGCATCCGCCCCGATCCGGGCGACCAGCTCGACGGCCTCGGGGCGCAGGGCGAGCACCGACTCGGCGCCGACGTCGACGAGGTGCCCGCCGACGGGGTCTCGGCGCAGCTTGCCGCCGAGGCGGTCGCTGCCCTCGAGCACGGTCACCTCCGCCGACGGCAGCGCCTCGAGCACCGCCAGTGCGGCCGAGAGGCCGGCGATGCCGCCGCCGACGACGGCGACGCGGGACCGGATGGGCACGGCCGGGACAGACATGTCGGCAAGCCTCTCACGGGCGGCCGAACCCTCGACGCCCCACTCGGGGTCGACGTCAGTGGCGGCGTCGCGGACGGGCACGACCGTCGCAACCGAACCGTCGCGACCGACCTGCCGCGCACTCGTGACCGGTTCGAGACCCGTGGCCAGGAACCGGGCCGCCACGCTGTGCGCCTGAGCGGCAGCAACCACGACGAAGGAGTCCACCATGCGCGTCCCGGTCCCCCCCGCCCACCGGCTCACTTGTGCGGCTGCCGCCCTCGCGATCGGGATGGGCCTGGTGGCCCTCTCCGGGTGCAGCGGAGGCGGTGCGAGCGACTCCGGCGCAGCCGACTCGGCCGCGGTCGGCGCGGCTGGCGGCGACAGCCAGGTCACCGGCACCGACGGCTCGGCGAAGCGGGAGGGTGTCGGCGTCGCCGGTGCCCCTGACGGCGCTGCCACCGTCACGGCCGTCGCGTACGACCGCAGGCTCGCCCGCCGTGCCGACATCTCGATCACCGTCACCGACGTCGACGCGGCCGCGGTCAAGGTGCGGGCCATCGCGGCATCCGCCCGGGGTCTGGTGACCGCCGAGGCGATCTCGAGCGAACCCGACGTCTCACCGGGGGGTGGCTTCAGCACCATCACCATCTCGGTGCCCACGGCCGACCTCGACGCCACCCTCGACCGGCTGGCCGAGCTCGGGACGGTGCACTCCCGCAACACGACCACCGACGACGTCACCGCGCAGTACGTCGACACCGAGGCGCGGGTCACGACGATGCAGGCCAGCGTCGAGCGGGTGCGCGCGCTGATGAGCCGGGCCACCAAGCTCGGTGACGTCGTCACCCTCGAGGCCGAGCTGTCCCGCCGCCAGGCCGACCTCGAGGCCACCCAGGGCCAGCTCGCTGCGCTCAAGGACGCGGTGGCCCTCTCGCCGGTGCTGGTGCGGCTGAGCACCGACGAGCAGGTGCTGCAGCAGGCCGACGACAGCGGGTTCGTCGCCGGGCTCAAGGCCGGCTGGCGCGCCTTCACGGGCTCGGTGACCGTGCTGCTCACGATGCTGGGGGCGGTGCTTCCGTTCGCCGTGGTCGCGGCGCTGGTGATCGTCCCGCTGATGGTGTGGCTGCGGCGGCGCGGCGCCCGCACCCCGGTGCCGGCGCAGCCCGTGGTGCAGCCGCCGGCCGCCTGAGCCGCCGGCCCCGGGTCAGTCCTGCTCGCTGACCCAGTCGAGGAGGAGCCGGAGGAAGTCCTCCGGCTCCTCCATCGACGGCAGGTGGGCGGCCCCGGGCCGGTCGACCCGGCGCACGTGCGGAAGGCCGGTCTCGAGGGCGCGTGCGGCCAGGTGCACGACGTCGAGGTCGTGGCCGCCCACGACGAGGAGCACGGGTGGGCCGACCTCTCCGAGCCGCTCGAGGGCCGGTGGGTCCAGCTCGACCTCGTCGAGGTCGAGCTGGAGGGAGGCCCACGCCGCGTCGACGTCGAAGGCGCGGCGCTGCATCGACCGCACGGCCGCGACGACCCCGGGGTCGACGTCGGCGAGGCTGCGCCCCTCCCCCACGACCCAGGCCGCGATGTCGGCCTCGACGGCGGCGTCGAGGTCGCCGCGCGCCATCGCCTCGTTCTCGGCGGCCGCGAAGGCGGCGAAGGCCGCGGTGCGTTCGGTGAACAGGCTGCCACCGGGAGGGGCGAGCAGCAGCGAGCGCACGGCATCCGGCCGGGTGAGGGCCACCTCGACCGCCACCCCGGCGCCGAACGACGACGCCACGAGGTGGCACGACGTGATGCCGAGGTGGTGCAGGGTGCCGGTCACGTCGGCGACCGGGTCGAGGGCGCCCAGGGGCGGGCGGGCGGAGTCGCCGAAGCCGCGCAGGTCGAGGCGCACGGCGTCGCGCGCCAGCGTCAGTGGCTCCCACTGGGCGTCCCACATCCGGCGGTCGGCGACTCCGGCGTGGAGCAGGACCACCGGGGTGCCACCGGGTGGGCCGGACCGCTCGACGGCGATGCCGGTCGGTGTCACGGACGATGGCACTGGACTCCTGGGGCTGGACGGGACGGGTCGCTCGCCAGTCAACGCCGGCCACCACCGGCGCGGCAAGCGCTTTTGCTGGCACCGTCCGGCGCCGGAGCCGGATCCGGTCCGCCTGCGGCCCGCGTCAGGCCCTGCGCGCCTCCACGTCGCGGACCCACTCGACCTCGCCGTCGACGAGCAGCGGCGTGGGCGCCAGCCCGAGCGAGGCGGCGACCCGCTGCGATGCCGCGTGGTCGGGGTGGACGTGCGCGACCACCCGGGTGACGTCGCCGGACGCCAGCAGGTGGCCGAGCGCGAGCCGGGCGGCCTCCCGGGCGATGCCCCGGCCCTGCCACGCGATGCCGACCACCCAGGCCAGCTCGGCGACTCCCTCGTCGGGCCCGAGCGTGGCCTGCACGTGGCCCGCCGCCGGCCCGTCGGGGCCAAGCCGCACGACCCAGTTGTGCCAGACCTCGTCGGGCCGGCCGGGGCCGGCGACCTGGCGTGCGTACCGCTGCTCGAGCTCCTCACGGCTGGGGGGCGAGCCGCCGGTGAAGTCGTACAGCCCGGCATCCGAGAGCACGTCGACCATCTCGCCGGCGTGCTCGACGCGCAGCGGCTCGAGCACCAGCCGACCGTCGCCGAGCACGGGCGTCGTCACCGGACGGAGGCCTCGTGCACCAGGTCGACGACGCGGGTCAGCACGTCGGGGTCGGTGTCGGGGAGCACGCCGTGGCCCAGGTTGAACACGTGCCCGGGTGCCGCGCGGCCCTCCTCGACGATGGCTCGTACCCGCCGTTCCAGCGGTTCCCGCGGCGCGAAGAGCAGCGCCGGGTCGAGGTTGCCCTGCACCGCGTAGCGGCCGCCGAGCCGGGCGATCGCGTCGGTGAGCGAGACGCGGTAGTCGACGCCGACGACGTCGGCACCGGCCTCCCCCATCAGTGCGAGCAGCTCGCCGGTGCCCACCCCGAAGTGGATGCGCGGCACGTCGAGGTCGGCGACCGCGGCGAGAGCGGTGGCCGAGTGCGGCTGCACGGATGCCGAGTAGTCGGCGCGGCTGAGCACGCCGGCCCACGAGTCGAAGAGCTGCACCACGGAGGCACCGGCCTGCGCCTGCACCCGCAGGAACGCGCCGGAGATCTGCGCCAGCTGGGCGCACAGGTCGTGCCACAGCCGCGGGTCGCCCTGCATCAGCGCCTTGGTGTGCTCGTGGTTCTTCGACGGCCCGCCCTCGACGAGGTATGACGCGAGGGTGAAGGGGGCGCCGGCGAAGCCGATGAGGGGGGTGGGCCCGAGCTCGGCGGTGAGCAGGCGCACCGACTCGGTGATGTCGGGGACGTCGTCGGGCGTGAGGTCGCGCAGCTGGTCGAGGTCGGCGCGGCTGCGGATCGGGCGGGCGACCACCGGCCCGACCCCCGGGACGATGTCGAGGTCGACGCCGATCGCCGACAGGGGAACGACGATGTCGGAGAAGAAGATCGCCGCGTCGACCCCGTGGCGGCGCACCGGCTGGAGGGTGATCTCGGTGACCAGGTCGGGCCGGCGGCACGACTGGAGCATGCCGACGCCCTCGCGCACCCTGCGGTACTCGGGCAGCGAGCGCCCGGCCTGGCGCATGAACCACACCGGGGTGTGTGGCACGTCGCGCCGGCGGGCGGCTCGCACCAGGGCCGAGTCGGCGGTCGCGGCGCGCGCGGCATCCCCCGGGCTGGTCGGGTGGGTGCTGGGGCCGGCGGCATCGGTGGTGTCAGGGGTGGTCACGAGGAGACATCCTCCCACTGCCGTTCGCCACCACCGACGCGCCGCCTAGAGCGCGGTGAGGGCTGCGCCGCCGACGGCCAGCGCCACCCCCACCTGCTGCACCCGTTTGAGCCGCTCGTCGAGCAGCAGGCGCGCCCAGATGATCGTGACGACCGGGTAGAGCGAGCCGAGCACCGAGGCGATGCTCACCTGCCCCCGGGACGACGCGAACGCGAACAGGCCGTTCGCGACGAGGTCGCCGCAGCCGATGGCGAGCAGGGCCGGCGTCTCGCGGACGGTGACCCCGCCGGCGGTGCGCAGGACCAGGCCGACCACGACGAGGATGCTCACCGACGTCAGCCGCATGCCCCACAGGGTGAGCAGCAGCGACTCGCGCGCCCCGCGGTCGAGGCAGAACAGGGCCAGCCCGAAGCCGAGCGCGGCGCACCCGGCCAGGACGACCGGCCGCGGCGAGACGTCGCCGCTGAGCTCGGGCCCGGACGCCAGGGTGACGCCCGCGATGGCCACGAGCATGCCGACCCAGGCCCACGGTGAGGGGGTGTCGCCGGTCGCCACCCCCAGCACCACCGGCACGACGACCCCGAGCGCGGCGATCGGGGCCACCACCCCCATCGTGCCGGCGGACAGGGCCGAGTAGAAGCAGACCAGCCCGGCCATGCCGGTGAGCCCGGCGGCCACCGCCCACGGCGGCCAGCCCGACCAGGTGACGGTGTCCCACCGCACCGCCACCACGACCGAGACGACGAGCAGCGCCAGGCCCTGCGTCCACGCCACCACCGCCACCGCGGGATGCCGTCGCGAGGCCACCCCGGCGAAGAAGTCGGAGGTGCCCCAGGCCACCGACGAGGCCAGGGCCAGAACACTCAGCACCGACGCAGCCTAGCCACGCCGCGCCACCGCCTCGGCGTGGCCCCGTGCCCGAAGGGCCGGCACCGCTTACATTGACGTGGTGTCCAGCCGCAGCGTGACAGGTCGCGAGTCGCCCGAGTTCGCCCGGGCCCTCGACGACCTCCATCGCGCCCGCCTGCGCCCCGAGATCCGGCTCACCGAGGTGCCGGCCCCCCAGCGCATCGCGCCGTACGCCGTCGCGCTCACCGCCGACGTCGTCGACCCGCGCGACACCGACGACGACCTGGCCTCGGGCCGGTTCGTGCTGCTGCACGACCCCAGCGCCCCCGAACCCTGGGGCGGCGAGTGGCGCGCCGTGACCTTCGCCCGCGCCGAGCTGGAGCCCGAGCTGGCCACCGACCCGCTGCTGGGTGAGGTGGGGTGGAGCTGGCTGGTCGACGCCCTGGCGGGCCGCGGTGTGGGCTACGTCGCGGAGGCCGGCACGGTGACCCGCGTCGTCTCGCAGAGCTTCGCCGGGCTGGCCGACCGGCCGGCCAGCGTCGAGATGGAGGTACGCGCCTCGTGGACCCCCCTCGGACCGGAGGTCGGTGGGCACCTCCTCGCCTGGTCCGACCTGCTCTGCACGATCGCCGGGCTCCCTCCGCTGCCCGAGGGCGTGGTCGCCCTTCCCGGACCTCGACGCTGAATGGGTTCCGAGACAACGGTTCCCGCCACCGAGGGCGCGCCTGCGCCGACGGTGGTGCCGCTCGACGAACCGGCCGACGGAGTTCCCCTCGTCATCGAGACCGAGCGCGGGCTGGCCCGCGCGGCCGCCGCGGTGGCCGGCGGGGAGGGACCGGTGGCGATCGACGCCGAGCGGGCCTCCGGGTACCGCTACGGGCAGCGGGCCTACCTCGTGCAGGTGCGTCGCGAGGTCGCCGGCACCTGGCTGATCGACCCCGTCGGCTGTCCCGACCTGAGCCCGCTCGACGAGGCGATCGGTGCGGCCGAGTGGATCCTGCACGCGGCGACCCAGGACCTCGCCTGCCTGGCCGAGGTGGGCCTGCGCCCGCGCCAGCTCTTCGACACCGAGCTCGCGGGCCGCATCCTGGGCCTGCCGCGGGTGGGGCTGGCCGCGGTGGTCGAGCACTACCTGGGGCTCAGCCTGGCCAAGGAGCACTCCGCGGTCGACTGGTCGACCCGGCCGCTGCCCGAGCCCTGGCTGCGCTACGCCGCGCTCGACGTCGAGGTGCTCAGCGAGCTGCGCAACCTGATGGGCGTCGACCTCGCCGTCCAGGGCAAGTCGGAGTGGGCGCGCCAGGAGTTCACCTCGCTGCTGACCTGGGCGCCGACCGAGCGGGTCGACCCGTGGCGGCGCACCTCGGGCATGAACACGCTGCGCTCACGCCGGTCGGTCGCCATCGTCCGCGAGCTCTGGTACGCCCGCGACGACATCGCCCGCGACCGCGACACCTCGATCGGCCGGGTGCTGCCCGATGCCGCCCTCGTCGAGATCGCCAAGGCGGCGCCGACCACCCCCGCCGCCCTGCCCCGCGGTCACCGGGCCATCGCCCGCTACGGACGCCAGTGGGTCGAGGCGGTGCGCCGTGCGCTCGAGATCGCCGACGACGACCTGCCGCCGCGCACCCTGCCCTCCGACGGCCCGCCGCCACCGCGGGTCTGGGCCGAGAAGAACCCGCTGGCCGCCGACCGGCTGGCCGCCACCCGGACAGCGCTCACCGCCTTCGCGCAGGAACACGTCATCCCCGTCGAGAACGTCTGCTCCCCCGATCCGCTGCGTCGGGTCGTGTGGCAGCCGCCCGCCGACCACGACGAGGCGGCGTTCACCCGGGCGCTGCTCGGCCAGGGCTGCCGGCTCTGGCAGGCCGAGATCGTGGCCCCGATGCTGGTGGCGGCGTTCGAGCAGTTCCCCGGCTGACCCGGCATCCCAGGGTCGTCGACTCGTTGACAGGCAAGCGTGCGCTTGCCTATCGTCGGGCCCATGGACGACGCGGATGCCGTGTTCAAGGCGCTCGCCGACCGCACCCGCCGCGCCCTGCTCGACGCCCTGGTCGAGCGGGACGGCCAGACCCTGTTCGAGCTCTGCGCCCGGATGGCGAGCGCGCACGGCCTCACCTCGAGCCGGCAGGCGATCTCGCAGCACGTCGACGTGCTCGAGGACGCCGGGCTCGTGCACCGGCGGCGCGAGGGCCGCTACACCTTCCACGACCTCGACACCACTGCCCTGGCCCCGCTGCGCGAGCGGTGGGGCCGCCCCGACGACAGGAGCCCACGATGAGGATCACCGTGACCAGCGTGCTGGTCGACGACCAGGCCAAGGCGCTCGACTTCTACACCCGCGTGCTGGGCTTCGAGAAGAGGACCGAGGTGCCCCTGGGCGAGTACGCCTGGCTCACCGTGGTGAGCCCGCAGACCCCCGACGGCGTCGAGCTGCTGCTCGAGCCCGACCAGCACCCGGCCGCACGCACCTTCAAGGAGGCCCTCGTGGCCGACGGCATCCCGTTCACCTCGTTCACGGTCGACGACGTCGAGGCCGAGCACGCCCGGCTGGTCTCGGCGGGAGTGGTGTTCACCCAGCCGCCGGCGTCGATGGGGCCGGTGACCACGGCCGTGTTCGACGACACCTGCGGCAACCTCATCCAGATCCAGTCACCGGCACCGGCCTGACGGCTTCCCCCTCTCCCGCCCCGGTAATGGCCCGACCCGCACGGGCGGGGTCGGGCAGACTGACCCGGTGCTCCTGACCATCTCGACGACCCACCGGCCGGCGACGGACCTGGGCTACCTGCTGCACAAGCACCCCGACCGGGTGCAGCAGTTCCAGCAGTCCTTCGGCACCGCAACCGTCTTCTACCCGCAGGCCTCCCCGGAACGGTGCACGGTGGCCCTGCTGCTCGAGGTCGACCCGGTGCGGCTGGCCCGCTCGCGGGCCAGGGGCCTGCCCGACTTCAGCCTGGGCCAGTACGTCAACGACCGGTCGTACGCGGCATCCTCACTGCTGGGGGTGGCCCTGGCCGACGTGTTCAGCACCGCTCGCAGCGGACGCTGCGCCTCCCGCCAGGAGCTCGCGGACCGCGCGATCCCGCTCGAGATCACCGTCCCGGTGCTGCCGTGCCGGGGCGGGCCGGCGGTCGCCCACCGGCTGTTCGAGCCCCTGGGCTGGACCGTGGTCGCGGACCCGATCGCCCTCGACGAGGCCTTCCCCCACTGGGGCGACTCGCGCTACGTGCGGCTGGCCCTGCGGGGCACGGTGCGCCTGGCCGACGCCCTGAGCCAGCTGCACGTGCTGGTCCCGGTGCTCGACGAGTCCAAGCACTACTGGCAGGGCCCCGACGAGGTCGACAAGCTGCTGCGCTCCGGTGAGGGGTGGCTCGGCGACCACCCCGAGCACGAGCTGGTCACCCGGCGCTACCTGGGCCGCAGCGGTCTCGCAGGGGTCGCACTGGCGCGGCTGGCCGAGCTGGGCGACGACCTCGAGGGCTCGGTGGAGCCGAGCGCGGAGGAGGAGAGCCCCCTGGTGCGCGACGATCGCGTGCCGCTCAACCGCCAGCGGCACGAGGCCGTGCAGCGAGCGCTGGTCGAGCTCGGTGCGACGTCGGTCATCGACCTCGGGTGCGGGTCGGGCCGGCTCCTGGAGCAGCTGCTCCGGACGCCGGGCCTGCGCCGGGTCGCGGGCAGCGACGTCTCGGCCCGGTCCCTGCAGCTCGCCGCGCGCCGGCTGCACCTGGACCGGATGAGCGAACGGCAGGGCGAGCGCGTCGAGCTGTTCCAGGGGGCACTGACCTACGAGGACGACAGGTACGCCGGCTACGACGCCGCCGTGCTGATGGAGGTCGTCGAGCACGTCGACCCGCCGCGGCTGGGCGCGCTGGAACGGGTGGTGTTCGGGGCGGCCCGCCCGCGAGCCGTGCTGGTGACCACACCCAACCGCGAGTACAACGTGCACTACGCCGGCCTGGCCGGTCCCCGCCACCCCGACCACCGGTTCGAGTGGGACCGTTCGCAGTTCGCCGAGTGGAGCTCGCGCGTGGCAGCCACCTACGGCTACGCGGTCGCACGGCGCGGCATCGGCGAGGCCGACGAGGCCACCGGCTCCCCCACCCAGTTCGCGGTGTTCACCCGTGCTGCCTGACGACGACGGCCGGCTGCGCATCCGGCTCCCCGCCCGAGGGCTCGTGGTGCTCGTCGGCGTGTCCGGCAGCGGGAAGTCCACCTTCGCGCGGGAGCACTTCGCGCCCACCGAGGTCATCTCGAGCGACTTCTGCCGCGCCCTGGTCGCCGACGACGAGAACGACCAGTCGGCCACTCCCGACGCCTTCGACGTGCTGCACTACATCGCCGGCACCCGGCTGCGTCGCGGCCTGCTCACCGTCGTCGACGCCACCAACGTGCAGCCCAAGGCCCGCGCTGCGCTCGTGGCCCTGGCCCGCAGCCACGACGTGCTCGTCGACGCCGTCGTGCTCGACGCGCCCGAGTCGGTGGCGGTCGAGCGCAACGCCGCGCGCGTCGACCGCGCCTTCGGCAGCCACGTCGTCCGGCGCCAGCACCGTGACCTGAAGCGGTCGCTGGGGCGGCTGCGCAAGGAGGGCTTCCGGCGGGTGCACGTGCTGACGGAGGACGACCAGCGGGCCGGAGTCGAGGTCGTCCGGGAACGCCCGTGGAACGACCGCACCGAGCTGCACGGTCCCTTCGACCTGATCGGCGACGTGCACGGCTGCGCCGGCGAGCTGCGCTCACTGCTGACCCGGCTGGGCTGGCAGCTCAGGTACGACGGTGAGGATGCCGTCGGCGCGACGCATCCGCAGGGCCGCACCGCCGTGTTCGTCGGTGACCTGGTCGACCGGGGGCCCGACACCCCCGCCGTGCTGCGCCTGGTGATGGGCATGGTGGCCGAGGGCACGGCCCTGTGCGTCTGCGGCAACCATGAGGCCAAGCTGGTGCGAGCGATGCGGGGGTCGGCGGTCACGGTGTCGCACGGCCTGGCCGAGTCACTGGCCCAGCTGGAGCGCGAGACCGACGACTTCCGTTCTCGCGCAATCAGCTTCATGGACGGACTCCTCGCGCACTACGTGTTCGACGACGGGCGCCTCGTCGTTGCGCACGCCGGGCTGAAGGAGGGCTACCACGGCCGGACATCCGGGCGGGTCCGCGCCTTCGCCCTCTACGGCGACACCACGGGCGAGACCGACGAGTTCGGCCTCCCGGTGCGCTACCCGTGGGCGGAGGAGTACCGGGGGGACGCGATGGTGGTCTACGGCCACACCCCGGTACCGACGGCGACGTGGGTCAACAACACGGTCTGCCTGGACACCGGCGCCGTGTTCGGCGGTTCGCTCACCGCCCTGCGCTACCCGGAGCGCGACATCGTCTCGGTGCCGGCGGAGCAGCAGTGGTACGAGCCGGCCCGGCCGCTCGCGCCCACGACCCCCGGGCGTGAGGCGATGGTGCTGCGGATCGACGACGTGGCGGGCACCCGGTGGCTCGACGGCACGAATGCCGGCAGGGTGAAGGTGCCGGAGGAGAACGCTGCAGCCGCGCTCGAGCTGATGAGCCGGTTCGCCGTCGACCCGCGCTGGCTGGTCTACCTTCCGCCCACCATGTCGCCCGCCGCGGCGTCGACCCGCGAGGGCTACCTCGAGCACCCGGAGCAGGCGTTCGAGGAGTACGAGAAGTGGGGGGTCACCCGCGTCGTGTGCGAGGAGAAGCACATGGGCTCACGCGCGATCGCGGTCGTCACCCGGGACGCCGAGGTGGCCGAGCGTCGCTTCGGGGTGGCCGACGGGAGCACCGGCACGGTCCACACCCGCACCGGGCGCCCGTTCTTCGCCGACACCGGTGCCCTCGTCGACCGGCTCAGGTTCGCCCTGGAACCACTGCTCGACTCCCTCGAGAGCGACTGGGTGGCGCTGGACTGCGAGCTGCTGCCGTGGTCGGCCAAGGCGCTGGAGCTCATCAAGTGGCAGTACGCGTCGGTCGGTGCCGCGGCCCGGCACGTGCTGCCCGAGGCGCTGTCGGTACTGGAGGTGGCCGCCGGTCGTGGGCTGGATGTCGCGGCGCTGACCCAGCGCACCGTCGCCCGGCGCGACCACGCGGCCGCGTTCCGCGATGCCTACGCCGCGTACTGCCGCCCCACCGACGGGCTCGACGGCGTGACGCTGGCACCCTTCCACGTGCTGGCTGCCGAGGGACGCGTCCTGGCCCTCACCGAGTCGCATGCCTGGCACCTCGCCGAGCTCGCCAGGCTCGACAACGACCTCATCACCCCGACGCGTCACCGGTTCGTCGACCTCGCCTCGGCCGCCGACCGCGACGACGCCACCGCGTGGTGGGCCGAGCTCACGGCGGCGGGGGGCGAGGGCATGGTCGTCAAGCCGGCGCAGGCGTCGCGGGGCCGGGTGCAGCCCGGCCTGAAGGTGCGCGGCCGCGAGTACCTGCGGATCGTCTACGGCCCCGACTACCCCGACTCACTCGACCTGCTGCGCCAGCGACAGCTGGGTGCCAAGCGCCGGCTGGCGCAGCGCGAGCACGGCCTCGGGCTCGATGCCCTGTCGGCCTTCGTCGCCGGCGAGCCGCTCTGGCGCGTGCACCAGCTCGTCTTCGCCGTGCTGGCCCTGGAGTCCGAGCCGGTGGACCCGCGGCTCTGACCTCCGCCGGCGCCGCCCGGCGTGACGCCCGTCACCCATCCCGCCCTAGGGCACTAAGCGTCCGCTTAGTACCGTGGACCCCGAGCCCGGCAGCACCCGGGCCCATCCCACCCCACCCACCCGGGAGGCCCTTCGTGCCACGCGAGCTCCAGGACGTCGTCTTCGTCGACGGTGTCCGCACCCCGTTCGGCAAGGCCGGCGAGAAGGGCATGTACGCCCAGACCCGCGCCGACGACCTCGTCATCAAGTGCATCCGCGAGCTGCTGCGGCGCCACCCCGAGCTGCCCAAGGACCGGGTCGAGGAGGTGGCCATCGCCGCGACGACCCAGATCGGCGACCAGGGGCTCACCCTCGGCCGGTTGGCGGCGCTGCTGTCCGGGCTGCCGAACACCACGCCGGGCTACTCCATCGACCGGATGTGTGCCGGTGCGATGACCGCGGTGACGACCATCGCCTCGTCCATCGGGGTCGGCGCGATCGACGTCGCCGTCGCCGGCGGGGTCGAGCACATGGGACGCCACCCCATGGGCGAGGGCATCGACCCCAACCCGCGGATCATCAGCGAGCGGGTCGTCGACGAGTCGGCCCTGGTGATGGGCAAGACCGCCGAGAACCTGCACGACCGCTTCCCCGAGCTGACCAAGGCCCGCTGCGACGCGTACGCCGTGGCGAGCCAGCGCAAGCTGGCCGCCGCCTACGCCGCTGGCCTGGTGCAGCGCGACCTGGTGGCGGTCGCCACCCGGCACGTCGAGAAGGGCTGGGGCCTGGCCACCGGCGACGAGCCGCCGCGCCCCGGCACCACGCTCGAGGAGCTGGCCGCCCTCAAGACGCCGTTCCGCCCCCACGGCAACGTGACCGCCGGCAACGCGGCGGGGCTCAACGACGGCGCGACCGCCTGCATCCTGGCGTCGGCGTCGGCTGCCGAGGAGCTCGGCCTGCCGGTGCGCATGCGCCTGGTGTCCTACGCGTTCGTGGGGGTCGAGCCCGAGGTCATGGGCATCGGGCCGGTCCCGGCCACCGAGAAGGCGCTGCGCAAGGCCGGCCTCACCATCGGCGACATCGGCCTGTTCGAGCTCAACGAGGCCTTCGCTGTGCAGGTGATCGCCTTCCTCGACCACTTCGGCATCGCCGACGACGACGAGCGGGTCAACCCGTGGGGCGGCGCCATCGCCACCGGGCACCCCCTCGCCTCCTCCGGCGTGCGCCTGATGAGCCAGCTCGCCCGGCACTTCGAGGACCACCCCGAGGTGCGCTACGGCCTGACCGCGATGTGCATCGGCATCGGCATGGGCGGCTGCGTCATCTGGGAGAACCCCCACCACGCCGACCACGGCCAGGAGGCCTGAGCCATGACGACGACCACTGGCCCCACCACGACCCCCCGCCTGCCCGACGAGGTCGTGACGCGCACCCCGGTGCAGGACGTCGCGCTGCCCGGTGGCGCCGGCATCCTCGCGCTGGTCACCCTCGACAACGGGCACGACCACACCCGCCCCAACACCTTTGGCCCGCAGTCCATCGCCGGGCTGCAGGCCACCGTCGACGGGCTGCGCGCCCGTGCCGAGGCCGGCGAGATCGCGGCCGTCGGCATCACCGGCAAGCCGTTCGTCTTCGCCGTCGGCGCCGACCTGTCGGGGGTCCCCTACGTCACGCAGCGTGAGCAGGCCCTGACCATCGCCCGCGCCGGCCACGCCGCGTTCGCGTCGATCATGGACCTGCCGGTGCCCACCTTCGCGTTCGTCAACGGTGCGGCCATGGGCGGCGGCGTCGAGATCGCCCTGGCGTGCGACTACCGCACGGTGTCCTACGGCGTGCCGGCCTTCGCCCTGCCCGAGACCTTCCTCGGCCTGGTGCCGGGCTGGGGCGGCTGCTTCCTGCTGCCGAGGCTGGTCGGTGCCGCTGACGCCCTCACGGTCATCATCGAGAACCCGTTGTCGCAGAACCGGATGCTCAAGGCCAAGGAGGTGGCAGCCCTCGGCATCGCCGACGTGCTCCTCGAGCCGGCCGACTTCCTCGAGGACTCGCTGCGCTGGGCCGCCGCCGTCGTCGCCGGAGCCGTCACCGTGCAGCGCAAGGACGTCGAGAGCGACCAGGCCGGCTGGGACGCGGCGTGCGACGCCGCCCGCAAGGTGGTGCTCGCCAGGACCGGTGGGCGGGCGCTCGGCGCACTTCGCGCCATCGAGCTGGTGCGAGCCGCACGCACCGCCACGCGCGACGAGGCGTTCGCCGCGGAGGACGCAGCCCTCGGCGACCTGATCATGACCGACGAGCTGCGCGCCGGCCTCTACGCGTTCGACCTGGTTCAGAAGCGGGCCAAGCGGCCCGCCGGGGCGCCGGACAAGGCACTGGCGCGCCCGGTCACCAAGGTCGGGATCGTGGGCGCCGGGCTGATGGCCAGCCAGCTCGCCCTGCTCTTCGCCCGCCGCCTCGGGGTGCCGGTCGTGCTGACCGACCTCGACGAGGAGCGAGTGGCCAAGGGCGTGGGCTGGGTGCATTCCGAGGTCGCCGGTCTGCTCGACAAGCGCCGCGTGTCGCCCGACAAGGCGAGGTTCCTCACCGGACTGGTCACCGGGTCGACGAGCAAGGACGGCTTCGCCGACGCCGACTTCGTCATCGAGGCCGTCTTCGAGGAGATGGCGGTCAAGCAGCAGGTCTTCGCCGAGGTCGAGGCCGTCGTCTCGGCGCAGTGCGTGCTCGCCACCAACACCTCGTCGCTGTCGGTCACCGAGATGGCCAGCGGGCTGCAGCACCCCGAGCGGGTCGTCGGCTTCCACTTCTTCAACCCGGTCGCCGTGATGCCGCTGCTCGAGATCATCCCGGGCGGGGCCACCGACGACGCGGCCCTGGCCACGGCGTTCGCCACCGGCCGCACCCTGGGCAAGACGACGATCCGGGTCAAGGACTCGGCATCCTTCGTGGTCAACCGCCTGCTCGGACGCTTCATGGGCGAGTTCTCCCGCATCGTCGACGAAGGCACCCCGGTGCCCACCGCAGACCGGGCCGTGGCCGGCCTGGCACCGATGCCGCCGTTCGTGCTGCTCGGCCTGGTCGGCCCGGCCATCGCGCTGCACAACAGCGAGACGCTGCACCGCGCGTTCGGCGACCGCTACTACGTCTCCCCGAGCCTGCAGCGCCTGGTCGCGGCCGGCAAGCGCGGCTACTACGCCATGGAGGGCGACCGCCCGGTGCCCGACCCCGACGTGCTGGCGATGGCCGAGCAGCCGGAGCACCCCGTCGAGCTCACCGTCGAGCAGGCGCGCGAGCGCATCCTCGGCGTGCTCGCCGAGGAGGTCGGGATGATGCTGTCCGAAGAGGTCGTCGCGGCACCGATGGACATCGACCTGGCCATGATCACCGGTGCCGGCTTCCAGTTCTGGAACGGCGGGCTGTGCCCGTTGCTGGACCGCGAGGGAGTGTCCGAGCGCGTGCTCGGCCGGCGCCTGCTGCCCGCCGGGGTGGCCAGCGTCCCCGCCTGAGGGATCCCGGCCGTCGGCGGGGCCCATCACGGGTCCGCCGGCGCCGGCTCCCCGCTCCCTCCACCGGTCGTCGGGGGGGCGGCCGGCGGCTTCAGCGGCCAGCGCCCCCACGGCCCCAGCAGGGTCAGCAGGCACGGCACGAGCAGGGTGCGCACGACGAACGCGTCGAGCAGGATGCCGACGGCCATCGCGAAGCCGAGCTCGCGGAACGGCGACAGCGGGATGGTCGCGAGCAGCCCGAAGCTCACGGCCAGGGTGAGCCCCGCGGTCGTGATCGCGGCGCTCGTCTCGGGGAAGGCCGCGATGACGGCGTCGCGCACCGGCATCCTGCGCGCCTCCTCCCACACCCGGCCCACGCCGAAGATGTTGTAGTCCGAGCCGAGCGAGACCAGGAGCACGGCCGCCCCGAACGGCACGTAGAACGTCAGGCCGCCCCCGGTCGCCGCGTCGGCGAAGAAGAAGTCGGTCAGCCCGAGCGCGGCGGCGAGCGCGAGGACGCTGCAGGTGAGCAGGAGCACGGGGGCGACGAGCGAGCGGAGGAAGACGACGAGCAGCAACAGGTTGACGACGAGGGCGACGACGGCGATCCGGTAGAGGTCGGCGGTCGTCGCACTGACCAGCCCCTCCGCCAGAGCGGTGTCACCCGCGAAGGTGATCTGGACGTCCCCCAGCCCGTGGCGGGCGGCCAGCGCGGGCGCCTGCTCGCGCAGGGTCGCCAGGGACTCGATCGCGGCCGCCCCGAGGGCGTCGTGGGCGAGGACGACGAGCATCCGGGCGGCGCGGCCGTCCTGCGAGAGGAACACCCCGTAGGGCTGCTGGGTGACGACCTGGGCCGGCCCGAGGATCTGGGCCACCCCCGGCGTCGCGGCGAGATCCTCCTGCAGGTCCGAGAGCGGACCCAGCCGGTCGAGCAGCCCGTCCCCCTCGACGAGCACGGTCGTCGGCGAGCTGATCCCCGGGGCGAAACCGGCCGAAGCGGCCACGCTCGCCCGCTTGACCGGGTTTTCGTCCGGCAGCGAGCTCGTGAAGCCGACACCCAGGGCGACGTCGCGCAGTGGGAGGGCCGCCACGACCAGGATCCCGGTGCACACGACCAGGACGACGGCGGCGGTCCGTGGCCTCGTGAGCCGGCGCATGAGCGCGCCGGTGTCCCACGACCGCGTGGCGAGGCGCCGGGGCCGCACCCGGTCGACGAGCCGGGTGGGCAGGAAGCGCCCGGGCCACAGCGTGCGGGGGCCGAGGATCGCGACGAGGGCGGGCACGAGCGTCACCGAGACCACGAGGCCGACGAGGATGGCCAGGGTCATCGCCGGGCCGAGCCCGCGGAAGAACGCGGACCGGGCGGCGAGCAGGGCCCCGGTGCCGGCCGCGACGGTGAGGCCGGCCACGGCGACGATGGGGGTGTAGGTCGCCAGGGCGACCTCGACGGCCTCGTGGGGTTGCGCGGAGTGAGCGAGCTGGGTGCGCAGGGCGGTGACGTAGAAGATGGTGTAGTCGGTGACGATGCCGAGGAGGAGGGCGACGAGCAGCGGCTCCAGCTCTGCGGGAGCGTTGATGCCGAGCAGCGCACCGATCGTCGCCGAGGCATTGAGGGTCACGACGTAGGCGAGCCCCGCAGACACGAGGGCGATGACCGGTGCGACCACCGAGCGGAACGCGACCCCGACGAGCGCGACGATCGCGATGACGGTGAGCAGCTCGAGGCGGTGCAGGTCCCTCGCGACGATGCGTCCCTGCTCGACGCGGGCGGGCACCGAGCCGGTGATCCCCACCACGTGGTCGCCCGGCCGGGACAGGTTCTCGCTGACGTACCGCTCGGCGGCCGCCTGCTGCTTGGCGAAGCTGCTGCCGGGATCCATGAACAGGTTGGTGAGGACGGTGGTGCCGCGCTCTCCCGTCCCGCCGAGCGGAAGCGCGTTGGTGAGCGGGATGGCGCCCAGCAGCGGAGGGTGCTGGGGGTGCTGGTTGACGGCCAGCGCCTCGAGCACCGACTCCGCCTGGGTGAAGACCGAGAGGCCATCCGGGTCGCGCTGCACCACCGCGGTTCGACTGCTCAGAGGGAAGCCGAAGAGCTCGATCGAGCGCACCTCGGCCCGGATGGCGGAGTTGTCCTGAGGGAGGATGCCCGCCGCGTCGTCTGCGGTGGCGCTGCCCTGGGGCGCCCACAGCCCCAGCCCGAGGATGACCGCCCAGCACGCGACGATCACCCAGCGCCAACGGACCGTCCACCGGGCGTACCGGTGGGCCCTGCTCGAGGATCCGGCTGGTGACTGTGAGGATCCGGCTGGTGACTGTGAGGAGTCCGGCTGGTGACTGTGAGGAGCCGGCTGGTGACTGGGTCGACCTGTCCCCCCGCGGTTCCGGTGGGCCGAAGGTCTGGCTGGTCACGGCGAGGACTGACGGGGTTGCTCGATGCCGAGCCGCCGCAGCTCCGCGGCGGCCAGGGCCTCGTACCGCCCCGCAGTGAGGTCCCCGTGCGGGTCCCCGGTGACGGCGAGGAGCTCGCCGGGCGCGAGGTTGCCGACGGCGCGGTGGGCCAGCAGGGCGCGCATCGCGGTCTCCGACTCGCCCCCGTCGAGGGCCTCGCGCACTCGGCGGATCGCCTGACGACGAGCCAGCCGGGAGGGGAGGTACACCAAGAGGAAGGTCCCCGCGGGCGCGACGGCGACCGCGACCCCGAGCAGGATGCTGAGCCCGCGGATGCTCCGGTCCGCAGCCTGCCCGCTCTGGACGATCTGGTCCGCGGTCTGTCCCACCTGGTCGCCGAGCGCCCCGGTGCGGTCACCGATGAACGGCAGGCTCGACAAGGTCTGCAGGGCCGACGCCGCCGAGCCGAGGGAACGACCGGAGTCGACCGTGCTGGCCGCGAGCCCGGTGAGCTCCCACAGCTGGTACCCGGTCCACGCCCCGACCACCAGCCAGAACACGACCCAGAAGACGACGATGCTGTCCCACATGCGCACAGTCCTGACGTCGGCGTCCCACGCTGTGATGCTCATGAAGGGGTTGTACCCACGAACCGCGTTCCGAACAAGTGGTGGGCGAAAGCCACGGGCAAGTGGGTCGACCGGCAGGGGCCGCTCCGGCGCCTCGGCCAGTAGGCTGGCCGCGTGGTAAGCCGATAGGCGATCGACAGGCGACTCAGGCTTCCCAGCCGACGCCAGGGAGGGAATCGATGTCCGACACCGCCCCCAGCACGTCCCCTACGCCAACGCGAGGCCAGCCCTGGTGGATCCCGGCGGCGACCTTCGTCGTGGGCCTGCTGCTCGGGGGCAGCGTCATCGCTGCCACCATGTCCGGCGACGGCACGGACACGGCCGCTTCCGCCGCGTCGCCGTCGCCCTCGACCTCGCTGTCGCCCTCCAGCGTCGGGCCGGGCTCGCCGAGTCCCACGGGCGCCGGCGACGTGACGGTGACCGTACCGGACCAGTGCCTTCAGCTTGCGCAGGACTCCCAGCAGGTGCTCGATCTCGTGAACCAGGCGGCCGCCGCGGCTCGTGACCTCGACGCCGCGAAGCTCGCCGACCTGGTCCGCCAGATGCAGTCCCGCCAGGACGAGCTGTCCAGCCAGACGAGCGCCTGCCGGGACGCCGCCCAGTCCTGAACCCGGCTGGCACGAGTTGCCCGGCCAGTGACACGCCGGTGCCACGCTGACTGGTGATATCTCACAAATGAGATAGCCTCTTCCGGTGACGACGACAACCTCCCCCACCTCTGACACGTACCTGACCCGGATCGGCACCCTGATCCGTGACGCGCGGCGCCACCAGGGCCTGACCCAGAGTGAGCTCGCCGACCTCCTGGGCACCAGCCAGAGCGCCGTCGCCCGCATCGAGCAGGGCCGGCAGAACCTCTCCCTCGAGATGCTCGCGCGGGTCGGCGAGAAGCTCGACAGCGAGTTCGTCTCGCTGGGCCACAGCGGGCCGCAGCACCTGCGGATCGTCGGCGGGCGCAAGCTCTCCGGCTCGATCCCGGTCAAGACCAGCAAGAACGCCGCGGTCGCCCTGCTGTGCGCCAGCCTGCTCAACAAGGGCCGCACGACGCTGCGCAGCCTGGCCCGCATCGAGGAGGTCAACCGGATCATCGAGGTGCTCACCTCGATCGGGGTCCGGGTGCGCTGGCTGCCCGACAGCAACGACCTCGAGGTCACGCCCCCGGCGCGCCTCGACCTGGCCGGCATCGACGTCGAGGCGGCGCGGCGCACCCGCACCGTCATCATGTTCCTCGGCCCGCTGCTGCACGAGCAGTCCCGCTTCGAGCTGCCCTACGCGGGCGGCTGTGACCTCGGCACCCGAACGGTCGAGCCGCACCTGTCCGCGCTGAAGGCCTTCGGCCTCGACGTGGCGGCCACCCACGGGTTCTACGCGGCCACGGTCGAGCCGGGCCGCCAGCCCACCCGCGCCATCGTGCTCACCGAGCGGGGCGACACCGTCACCGAGAACGTGCTGCTGGCGGCTGCGCGCCACCCCGGCCAGACCGTCATCCGCAACGCCTCGCCCAACTACATGGTCCAGGACCTCTGCTTCTTCCTGCAGGCGCTCGGCGTGCAGATCGACGGCATCGGCACCACCACGCTCACCGTCACCGGGGTACGCGAGATCGACATGGACATCGAGTACTACCCCTCGGAGGACCCGATCGAGGCGATGAGCCTGATCGCCGCCGCGGTGGTCACGAAGTCGATGATCACCATCGAGCGGGTGCCGATCGAGTTCCTCGAGATCGAGCTGGCGACCCTGGAGGAGATGGGCCTGCAGTTCGACATCACGCCCGAGTACCGCGCCAAGAACGGCTTCACCCGGCTGCTCGACCTGACGATCCACCCCGGCCCGCTGAAGGCCCCCGTCGACAAGATCGCCCCGATGCCGTTCCCCGGCCTGAACATCGACAACCTGCCCTTCTTCGCGCTCATCGCCGCGTGTGCCGACGGCACGACGATGATCCACGACTGGGTCTACGAGAACCGGGCGATCTACCTCACCGAGCTCACCAAGGTCGGCGGCCAGGTGCAGCTGCTCGACCCGCACCGGCTGATGATCACCGGGCCGACGCCCAAGTGGCGCGCCGCCGAGGTGATGTGCCCGCCGGCCCTGCGCCCCGGGGTGGTCATCCTGCTCGCGATGCTCGCCGCCCCGGGCACCTCGGTGCTGCGCAACGTCTACGTCATCAACCGTGGCTACGAGGACCTCGCCGAGCGGCTCAACGCCCTGGGGGCGACGATCGAGACCTTCCGCGACATCTGAGCCGGGCTCGCGCTCGAGCAGTGCTGCTCGGCGCGCCCTCCCGCGTGCACCGAGGGTCACCGCACCCCGGGTGCCGTGCATTCCGCCGATAGACCGGGTCCGGACGCCATCGACCGGCCGCCGACACGCGCGTGGCCGTCCTGGCGCCGGCGCCGGGGCACCCGCCGCTCCCGGGCCGCGCCCTGGTCACCTACGTGGTGCTCACCTTCGCGTTCTCGTGGCTGTGGTGGGTGCCGATGGCGGTGCGCGGCCAGGTCAGCCGCCCCGGTGACGGCTGGCCGACCCACCTGCCCGGGCTCCTGGGCCCCGCGTTCGCCGCCATCGTGGTCGTGCTCGGCTGGGTGCACCGGTCACCTCGGTGGTGCTCCTCCTCGGCTACCTGCTGCTCGTCAACGGCTTCGGCGAGGAGCTCGGCTGGCGGGGTCTGCTGGCCGACGGGCTGGTCGACCGGGTCGGCGAGGTGCGCACGGCGCTGCTGGGCCACCGTGGTGTGGGCGACGTGGTACCTGCTTGTTCTGGGTCGCCGCGGGCTTCCGGTCGATGGGGTGGGCCACCGTCCGCTGGGTGCTCGGGCTGCTCGCCGGCTCGGCAGTGCTGACCCGGCGGTACGTCGGGTCCGGGCGCAGCGTGCTGCTGGTGGCCCTGTGGCAGGCGGCGTTCGAGGTCAGCACCGCCACCTCCGCCACGCAGGGGCTCTCGGCGGCGCTCACCTCGGCGGCCGTCGTCGTCGCGGCCGTGGTCGTGCTCGACTGACGGCAGGCCGGGTCAGGAGCGCCTCGCCACCCAGAGCTCCTCGGCCGGCCAGCGGCTCGCCCACTGCGGCGTGACGATCTCGTAGAACGGGTGGCCGGCCCGGTCGGTGGGCGCGAAGACCTCGTGCAGCGCCTCGACGGCGAACCCGCTGCGCCGCAGCAGCCGCACCCAGCTCCCGTGCGACGGGTGGAACTCCACCCCACCACCGGGCCACTGCACGCGATGGGCCTCGCCGTAGCCGCGCAGCAGCCGCTCCCCCGCCACCCCCTCGTCGGGCGGCACGCACAGCGCGGACAGGTGGCTGTTGGTGAGGAAGACCAGGCGACCGCCCGGTCGGAGCACCCGTGCGGCCTCCGGCAGCCAGCGCTCGGGGTCCCCCCACGCCGCGGCACCGTGCTCGCTGACGACCAGGTCGACGCCCGCGTCAGCCAGCGGAAGCCGCTCGATGTCACACTGCAGCAGCGGGAACGACGGCCCGATGCTCCGCTGGAGCCGGCGCGCGGTGGCGAGCTGCTCGCCCGACAGGTCCACCGCCACCGGGCGGGCCCCGAGCCGCGCCAGCCAGGCCGAGACGTAGGCGGTGCCCGCCGCCAGCTCGAGCACGTCGAGCCCGCCGACCTCGCCGAGCACCCCGAGCTCACGCTCGGGGACGGCGAACAGGCCCCACACGGCGTCCGGCCGCTGCCACATGGCGTCGGCGGCGGCATCCGTGAAGCGCTCGTTGACCACGGTCCACAGCGCCCGGTTGAGGGCCACCTCGTCGGCGCGGGAGTCGGTCACCGGGCCCAGCCCAGGCGCGCGGTCACCGCTCCCCCCGGCCGAGCACGGCCTGCTGGACCCGGCGCTCGTCGTCGTCGCTCAGCCCCGCGGCGCGCGGCTCGGTGCGGGTGTCCTCGAAGGCGAGGGTGTCGCGCAGGGTCGGCGCGAGCGGTCCGGTGACCAGCCCGGCGGCGCGGGCCCGGGCGGTGTCGAGCGTGGCGAACCCACGCCAGTCGGCGTCGTCGATCCACAGCGGCAGGGAGGCCGGCCCCATCCAGCCACCGATGCCGAGCTCGGCCAGCACCTCACGGCCCACCGGCAACGGCTGGGCGTGCGAGCCGGCCACGTCGGCAGCGACCCGCAGCACCTCGCCCAGTGGCGCCGTCGGGCCGGTGGCGTTGAAGGTGCCGTCGACCCGCTCCTCCGCGACGGTGACCAGCCAGGCCGCGAGGTCTCGCACGTCGATGATCGCGCACGGGAAGTCGAGCTCGTCGGGAACCACGACCCGCTCCCCCACCGGGTGGGCGAACCGCCACGGCCAGTAGCCGGTGCGCCCGGACCAGTCGCCGGGGCCGCCGATCAGGCCCGAGCGGACGATCGTGGCCGTGCCCTCGGCGTCGCGAACGGCGTTCTCGCACGCCACCTTCGCCTCGCCGTAGACCTCCATGTCGGTCATCAGGTCGCCGTCGAGCGGGGCACGCAGCGGCGAGTCCTCGCCCTGCTCGACCGCGTCGAAGTGCGCGTAGACGTTGCCGGTCGACACCAGCACCCGGTGCCGTGCCGCGACGTCGCGCACCGCGCGGCGCGCCTGGCCCGGATGCCGGGTGACGTCGACGACGGCATCCCACGGCCTGCCGGCGACGCCATCCAGACCGTCGTCGAGGTCACGGTCGGCGGTGACGAAGGTGGCGCCGGGCGGTGGGTCGGCGCTCCCCCGCGCCAGGCAGGTGACGTCGTGGCCGCGCCGCAGCGCCTCCTGCGCCACCGTACGACCGAGCCAGGCGGTTCCCCCGAGCACCAACATCCTCATCGGCCCAGCAAACCCGGGCGCAGGGGCGGGGTCCAGCGGTTTCGCCACGGGCGTAGCCGACGCGCCCACGGCGACGCCTCGGGTGAAAACCGGTCGACGCGGGCCACCGGGCTGGGCGAGGCTGTCGGCCCATGACGAGCAGCGACCTGTGGGACGAGGCGACCGCGGTGCGCTACGACGAGGCGTCGGCGCAGATGTTCGCGCCGGAGGTCGTCGAGCCGGCCGTCGACGTGCTGGCCCGGCTCGCCGGGCCGGGGCGAGCGCTCGAGCTGGCGATCGGCACCGGCCGGCTGGCGGTCCCGCTGCACGCCCGGGGGGTGCCCGTGGCCGGCATCGAGCTGTCCGAGCCGATGGTGGCGCAGCTGCGCCGCAAGGCCGGCGAGGACGCCATCCCCGTCGTGGTCGGTGACATGGCCACCACCCGGGTGCCCGGCGAGTTCGCGCTGGTCTACCTGGTCTTCAACACCATCGGCAACCTGCGCACCCAGCGGGAGCAGGTGGCGTGCTTCCGCAACGCCGCGCGGCACCTCGCTCCCGGTGGCCGGTTCGTGGTCGAGGTGGGCGTTCCGGACCTGCGCCGGCTGCCACCCGGCCAGGTCGCCGTGCCCTTCGACGTCAGCGCCGCGCACACCGGGTTCGACACCTACGACGACCTGGTCGCCCAGCAGGCGACGTCGCACCACTACTCCCGTGAGGCCGACGGCTCGATCCGCTACGGCGTGCATCACTTCCGCTACGCCTGGCCGGCGGAGTGCGACCTGATGGCCCAGCTCGCCGGGCTCGAGCTCGAGCAGCGGACGGCCGACTGGCACGGCAACCCCTTCACCTCCGACAGCGCCGGCCACGTCTCCGTCTGGCGAAGGCCCTGAGCGCGGGCCCACAGGCAGCGCTGTCGTGCGTACCGTGGTCGCACACCATTCGCCAGCAGGAGGAAGCCCGTGACCAGGTACGTCATCACGCCAGACGTGGCGATCCTGCTCGCTCGTGAGGAGGCCGTCATCCGTGAGGAGCACGAGCTGCTGGCCCCCACGCTGCTGCGGTCGCAGCTGCTCTCCCTGCTCTTCCGGCAGGTGTCGCACGGTGAGCTCAGCGCGTCGGAGGCCGAGAACGCGCTCGGCTACGTGCGGCGGCAGCACGTGCGGCTGCTCGGCGACCGGGTGCTGCAGAGCGTCGCCTGGGACGTGGCCGACCAGCTCGGCTGGAACGACACCTTCGACGCCGAGTACGTCGCGCTGACCCGGCTGCAGGCCGATGCCCTGGTGACCCTCGACGACCGGCTGGCCTCGACCGCGAGGCGGCTCGTGGACGTCGCCGCGATCGGCGACCTGGTGTGACGTGGTCGGAAAGGGACGGCCGCTGCGGCCGTCGTCGCCGGCTCTTCGCATCCGGGAACCCGAGGGTGTCGCATCCGGCGGTCGCCGTTCGTGGGGTGGGTGAACGCGGTCCACATCGGGCCGCCCGAGCAGGAGGAGCAGTCGTGGCCCAGTACCTCATCTATTTCAACCAGCAGTGGGTGGGCGAGCACAGCGAGGAGTGGTTCCGCAGCCGCGGGCCGCTCGCCATGGCGATCGTCGAGCAGATGAAGGAGGCCGGCGTGTATGTCTTCGCCGGGGGGCTCGAGGAGGGCGCCCCGGTATTCTCCGCCGACGCCACCAGCGGATCGGTGCTGGTGACCGACGGGCCCTACGCCGAGACCAAGGAGTTCCTCGGCGGGTTGACCGTCGTCGACGTGGCCGACGACGAGGCCGCCACGATGTGGGCCGGCCGTCTCGCGGAGGGCTGCGGGTGGCCCCAGGAGGTCCGGCGCTTCGGGGTCCCGCCCCAGATGGACTGACCCGCTCAGTCCAGGCGGGCGCGCAGCCGGCTGGCGACGGCATCCGGCGTGAGGCCGATGCGGTCGAGCAGCTGGCCCCGCGAGCCGTGCTGGAGGAACTCCTTGGGGATGCCGAGCTGGTCCAGCGGCGTCGCGAGCCCGGCGTCGCGCAGGGCGAGCTCGACCTGCGAGCCGATGCCGCCGACCACGACGTTGTCCTCGACGACGGCGACCCTGGTGGCCGTACCCGTGAGGGCGACCAGGTCCTCGCTGACCGGGAGGGCCCAGACCGGGTCGACGACCCGCACGCGCACGCCCTCGGCGCTCAGCTTCTCGGCCGCGGTGAGCGCCGTGGCAGCCAGCGACCCGATGCCGACGAGCAGCAGGTCGACGTCGCCGTCGTCGGGCTCGGCGAGCACGTCGACGGTGCCGACGGTGCGCAGGGCCTCGATGGGCGCGGCCACCGGGCCCTTGGGGAACCGGACGACCGACGGGGCGTCGGCGACGCCGACCGCGGCCCGCACGGCGCGCGCCACCTGCTGCGCGTCGCGTGGGGCTGCGAGGTGCAGGCCGGGCACGACGCCGCTGATCGTCATGTCCCACATGCCGTGGTGCGACGCGCCGTCCGGACCGGTGATGCCGGACCGGTCGAGCACCACGGTGACCCCGGCCCGGTGCATGGCGCAGTCCATGAGCAGCTGGTCGAAGGCGCGGTTGAGGAAGGTGGCGTACACGGCGACGACGGGGTGCAGCCCGGTGAACGCCAGGCCGGCCGCCATGGTGAGGGCGTGCTGCTCGGCGATCCCGACGTCGAAGGTGCGCTCGGGGAAGCGCTCGCAGAAGTCCTTGAGGCCGACCGGGATCATCATCGCGGCGGTGATCGCGACGACGTCGGGGCGGTCCTCGCCGATGCGCACCATCTCGTCGCTGAACTCGTCGGTCCAGCTGCGACCGGCGATCTCGAGCGGCAGCCCGGTCTCGGGGTTGATCACGCCGACGGCGTGGAACTGGTCGGCCTCGTCGGTGATGGCCGGGTCGTAGCCCCGGCCCTTCTGGGTGAGCACGTGCACCAGCACCGGCCCAGCGAAGGTCCGCGCCTTGCGCAGCGCCGTCTCGATGGCCTGCTCGTCGTGGCCGTCGACGGGGCCGAGGTACTTCAGGCCGAGGTCCTCGAACAGGCCCTGTGGGGCGACGATGTCCTTGATGCCCTTCTTGACCCCGTGCAGCGTCTCGTACATCGCGCCGCCGACGACGGGGGTGCGCGCGAGGGTGTGCTTGCCCCAGTCGAGGAACCGCTCGTAGCCGCGGGTGGTGCGCAGCGTCGCGAGGTGGTCGGCCAGCCCGCCGCGGGTCGGGGCGTAGGAGCGCTCGTTGTCGTTGACGACGATGACCAGGGGCAGGTCGGGCTCGGCGGCGATGTTGTTCAGCGCCTCCCAGGCCATGCCGCCGGTGAGGGCGCCGTCACCGATGACCGCGACGGTGTGGCGGTCGCGGTCGCCGTTGACGACCCGTCCCGCGGCGATGCCGTGCGCCCACGACAGCGAACCCGACGCGTGCGAGTTCTCGACGACGTCGTGCTCGGACTCCGCGCGGCTCGGGTAGCCCGACAGCCCGCCCAAGGTGCGCAGCCCGGTGAAGTCGTGCCGCCCGGTGAGCAGCTTGTGCACGTAGGACTGGTGCCCGGTGTCGAACACCACGGTGTCGCGCGGGGAGTCGAACACCCGGTGGATGGCGATGGTCAGCTCGACGACGCCCAGGTTGGGCCCCAGGTGGCCCCCGGTGCGCGAGACCTGCTCGACGAGGAAGCGCCGGATCTCCTCCGCGAGGACCGGGACCTGGTCCGGGCTCAGGGACCTCAGGTCGTCGGGGCCGTCGATGCGCTCGAGCAGGCTCACCGGTGCCTACCTCCCTGGTCGTGGACATGGCGTACGGAAACTCCCCGAGTCTAGGCGCTCGCCCGTGGCGGCCACAGCGCACCCGGCCCGGCCCGGCACACCCACGCACGATCCTCACCAGGTCTGCACACCTTCGCGGGCCAGCCGGTCGCCCAGGGTTTGCCACTGGTGTGCGAGCAGTGAGCGCCGCCTACAGCTTCGGCACGAAGTCGAGCCCGCGGAGCGCATCGAGGAGCAGGCCGGCGGCCCGGCGCGCGGAGAGCAGGCGCACCCCCTCGCACTCGAGGTCGGCCAGCACCTGGGCCACGCCCTCGGGCCCGATGTCGTCGGCGAGGTCGACGCGCACCTCGCGGTAGGCCGAGCGCATGGCGTCGAGCTGGGCGTCGAGGTGGCGCACGGTGAACCACGCCAGCGCGACCGGATGCCGGCGCCAGGCCGGGTAGAGCCGGTAGTCGGGCGGGCAGTGGTCGAGCAGCCAGGCGCTGGCCCGGTGGTCCCACCCGCGCTCCCCGGGTGGTGGCACCCCCGGCGGCCAGCCCGGAGGGCCCCCGACCGCGCTCGCCCCGGATGCCGAGCGGCGACCCGCGGGCGACCCGGGGGTCCCGGTGCGCAGGGGAGGCCCGGCGGGCGCCGTGGAGTCGAACACGTGTTCGATCCTACGCCGGTCCGCACCGCCTGGACAGCCCACCCGCGAACTCCGGCCCGCGCGGTGGGAGTTGGTACCGCATCGTGGACCGTCGTCGCGGTGATAATCCAGCGTTATACATTGGATAAGTCTTGACACTACGTCTTCGACCCTGGGGAGCCATGACGACACCGACGACCGAGACCTCACCCGGCCGGGCGCTGCGCCCCCCGCGGGCCGGACGCTCCAACGGCCAGTGGGCCCTCGACGGTCGCGAGCCGCTCAACGCCAACGAGGCGTGGAAGCAGGAGGGTGGCGGCCTCGACGTCCGCGAGCGGATCGAGCAGGTCTACGCCAGGGAGGGCTTCGGCTCCATCCCGCCGCAGGACCTCAGCGGCCGGTTCCGCTGGTGGGGGCTGTACACGCAGCGCAAGCCCGGCATCGACGGCGGGCGCACCGCCCAGCTCGACGACACCGAGCTGTCCGACGAGTTCTTCATGCTGCGGGTACGGCTCGACGGCGGGGCGCTCACCCTGGCCCAGCTGCGGGTGCTCGCCGACCTCAGCCACGACTTCGCCCGGGGCACCGCCGACATCAGCGACCGGCAGAACATCCAGTACCACTGGATCCGCGTCGAGGACGTCCCCGAGATCTGGCGCCGCCTCGAGGCGGTCGGCCTGCAGACCACCGAGGCCTGCGGCGACACCCCCCGGGTCATCCTCGGCAGCCCGCTGGCCGGCATCGCCGCCGACGAGATCCTCGACCCCACCCCCACCATCGAGGAGATCACCCGGCGCTTCGTCGGCGACCCCGGGCTCGCCAACCTGCCGCGCAAGTTCAAGTCGGCGATCACCGGGCACCCCAGCCTCGACGTCGTGCACGAGATCAACGACATCTCGCTCGTCGGCGTGGTGCACCCCGAGCTGGGGGCCGGCTACGACCTGTGGGTCGGCGGCGGGCTGTCCACCGCCCCGCGGCTCGCCGAGCGGCTCGGCGTCTTCGTCGCCCCCGACGAGGCGGCCGAGGTCTGGCTCGGCGTCATCTCGATCTTCCGCGACTACGGCTACCGGCGGCTGCGCACCAAGGCGCGCCTGAAGTTCCTCCTCGCCGAGTGGGGCCCCGAGAGGTTCCGCGAGGTGCTCGAGACCGAGTACCTCGGCCACGCCCTGCCCGACGGCCCTGCGCCGGCTCCCCCGGCCGGCCCCGGCGACCACGTCGGCGTGCACCTGCAGAAGGACGGCAGGTCCTACGTGGGCGCGGCCCCCGTCGTCGGCCGGATCAGCGGCGACGTGCTCACCGGGCTCGCGGGCCTGATGGCGGCCGCGGGGACCGACCGGGTGCGCCTCACGCCGCACCAGAAGCTCGTCGTCCTCGACGTGCCCCCGGCCGCCGTCGACGACCTCGTCGCCGGGCTCGAGCGCATCGGGCTGTCGGTGTCCCCCAGCCCGTTCCGACGGCACACGATGGCGTGCACCGGCATCGAGTTCTGCAAGCTGGCCATCGTCGAGACCAAGGCCACCGCCGCCACCGCCATCGCCGAGCTCGAGCGCCGCCTGGCCGACGTCACCCACGCGATCGACACGCCGGTCACCCTCAACGTCAACGGCTGCCCGAACTCCTGCGCCCGCATCCAGGTCGCCGACATCGGCCTGAAGGGGATGATCGTCACGCTCGACGGCGAGCAGCAGCCGGGGTTCCAGGTGCACCTCGGCGGCGGGCTCGCCTCCGCCGACCGTGACGAGGCCGGTCTCGGGCGCACCGTGCGGGGCCTGAAGGTCACCGCCGCCGACCTGCCCGACCTCGTCGAGCACCTGGTGCGCCGCTGGCTCGACCAGCGCGGGGTGGGCGAGACGTTTTCTGGCTGGGCCCACCGCGTCGACGAGGAGGAGCTGACCCGATGACCGGCACCCACGTCCCTGCGCCGGCCGCGCGCCCTGCGCGGCCGCGCGTGCGGCGGAGCACCGACGAGCTGCGCGCGCTCGCCGAGGCCGGTGCCCGCGAGCTCGGCCCCGACGCCACGGCCGACGAGGTGTCGGCCTGGGCGGCACGCACCTTCCCCGGCACGCTTGCGGTGGCGTGCAGCATGCAGGACGCCGTGCTGCCGGCGGTCGTCGCACGCTGCGCCCCGGGTGTCGACGTGCTGTTCCTCGACACCGGCTACCACTTCGCCGAGACCTACGGCACCCGCGCGCAGGTGGCGCTCGAGCTCGACGTGACGATCGTCGACGTGACGCCGGCGCTCACGGTCGCCGAGCAGGATGCCGAGCACGGCCCGCGGCTCCACGTGCGCGACCCGGCCGCCTGCTGCCGGATGCGCAAGGTCGAGCCGCTCACGGCGGTCCTGGCGGGGTACGAGGCGTGGGCCACCGGCATCCGGCGGGACGAGGGCCCGACTCGCGCCGGCACGCCGCTGGTGACCTTCGACGAGCAGTTCGGGCTGGTCAAGCTCAACCCGCTCGCCGCCTGGACCCTCGACGAGGTCGTCGACCACGCGAACGAGCACCACGTGCCCGTCAACCTGCTGCTCGCCGACGGCTACCCGTCGATCGGCTGCGAGCCCTGCACCCGGCGGGTCGCCCCCGGCGACGACCCGCGGGCCGGCCGCTGGGCCGGGTTCGCCAAGACCGAGTGCGGGCTGCACCCGTGAGCGGCACCCCACGACGCTCTGCCCCGATGGAGCGTGGGACCCGCTCCGCTGCGCTCCCCCAGACACCCCGCGAGGACCCCTGATGACGATTCTCGACACCACGACCGAGGCGCTGCCGGTGAGCATCGAGCTGACCGCCGACCCGCGCACCGCCGCGCTCGCCGACCTGCCGGTGCTCAGCCAGCTCGACGTGCTCGAGAGCGAGGCGATGCTCGTCATCCGCGAGATCACCGCCGAGCTCGAGCGGCCCGTGCTGCTCTTCAGCGGCGGCAAGGACTCCGTCGTGATGCTGCACGTGGCGGCGAAGGCGTTCTGGCCGGCCCCGATCCCCTTCCCGGTGCTGCACGTCGACACCGGCCACAACTTCCCCGAGGTGCTCGCGTACCGCGACGCCACCGTCGAGCGGCTCGGCCTGCGCCTCGAGGTCGCCTCGGTGCAGGACTGGATCGACGACGGCCGGCTGCGCGAACGTGGCGACGGCACCCGCAACCCGCTGCAGACCCAGCCGCTGCTCGAGGCCATCGCGGTGCACCGGTTCGACGGCGTGTTCGGCGGCGGCCGGCGCGACGAGGAGAAGGCCCGCGCGAAGGAGCGCGTCGTCAGCCTGCGTGACGACTTCGGCCAGTGGGACCCCAAGAACCAGCGCCCCGAGCTGTGGAACATCTTCAACCCGCGGCACCGCATCGGTGAGCACGTGCGGGTCTTCCCGCTGTCGAACTGGACCGAGCTCGACGTGTGGCGCTACATCGAGCGCGAGGACATCGAGCTGCCGGGCCTCTACTACGCGCACGAGCGCGAGGTGTTCCAGCGCGACGGCATGCTGCTGGCGCTCGGCCCGGTGTCGCAGCCGCGAGCCGGCGAGACGGTGACCACCCGCCGGGTGCGCTACCGCACCGTCGGCGACATGTCGTGCACCGGCGCGGTCGAGAGCGACGCGGCATCCGTGCGCGACGTCGTCGCCGAGGTCGCGGCCTCCACGCTCACCGAACGCGGGGCCACCCGCGCCGACGACCGGATCTCCGAGGCCGCCATGGAGGACCGCAAGAAGGAGGGGTACTTCTGATGTCCACCCTCCTGCGCCTCGCGACCGCCGGCTCCGTCGACGACGGCAAGTCCACGCTGGTCGGCCGCCTGCTGCACGACTCGAAGTCCGTGCTCGCCGACCAGCTCGACGCCGTCGAGCGGGTCAGCCGTGACCGCGGGCTGGCCTCGGCCGACCTGGCGTTGCTCACCGACGGCCTGCGCGCCGAGCGCGAGCAGGGCATCACCATCGACGTCGCGTACCGGTACTTCGCCACGGCGAACCGCTCGTTCGTGCTCGCCGACTGCCCGGGGCACGTGCAGTACACCCGCAACACGGTCACCGGGTCGTCCACCGCCGACGCCCTCGTGCTGCTGGTCGACGCTCGCAAGGGGGTGCTCGAGCAGACCCGCCGCCACCTGGCCGTCGCGGCCCTGATGCGCGTGCCGCACGTCGTCATCGCGGTCAACAAGATCGACCTCGTCGAGCACAGTGAGCACGTCTTCCGCACGGTCGCCGCCGACGTGCGCGCGATCGCCGCCGAGCTCGGCATCCCGCACGCCCACGCGGTACCGGTGTCGGCCCTGGTCGGCGACAACGTCGTCGACCGATCGGCGAACACGCCCTGGTACGAGGGCCCCTCGCTGCTCGAGCTGCTCGAGGGCCTGCCGCCCGCCACCGACCCGGTGCACGAGTCGTTCCGGATGCCGGTGCAGGTCGTCATCCGCCCCCAGGGCGCCGCGCGCTCACCCGAGCACGTGGAGTACCGCGGGTACGCCGGGCAGGTCGCCTCCGGCTCGGTGCGCGTGGGCGACGAGGTCGTCGTGCTGCCCTCGGGCTCGCGCACCACGGTCGCCGGCATCGACCTCGGGGAGCGCTCGCTCGACGCGGCCGTCGCCCCCCAGTCGGTGACGATCCGGCTCGTGGACGACGTCGACGTCAGCCGCGGCGACCTCATCGCCGCCGCGTCCGACCCGGTGCCGCTGCGCCAGGAGGTCACCGCACTGGCCTGCTGGCTGGGCGACGACGAACTGCGCCCGGGCGCACGGCTGCTCGTGAAGCACGGGTCGCGCACCGTGCTGGCCATGGTCCGCTCCATCGACGGCCGCCTCGACCTCGACGCCCTGCGCCTGGCCCCCGCCGACCGGTTGGCGCTGAACGACATCGGCCGGGTCACCGTGCGGTTCGCCTCGCCGCTGCCCGTCGAGCCGTACTCCACCTCGCGCCGCGGGGGTGCGTTCCTGCTCGTCGACCCCGACGACGGGCGCACCCTCGCCGCGGGCATGGCCGACGCCGTGGCCCCCGGAGAGCACCCGAGGTGACCCTGCCCATCGGGCTCGACCTCACCGGGCGTCGCGCGCTCGTGGTGGGCGGCGGACCGGCCCTCACCGACGCAGCCCGGGCGCTCGTCGGTGCCGGCGCGGTCCTCGACGTGCTCTCACCATGGCTGTGTGAGGAGCTGGCGGAGCTGGCCCTGGCGGGCGAGCTGAGCTGGTCCGCACGCGACTACGCCGGCGCCACCGACCTCGCCGGGGCATGGTTGGCGGTGGTCGCGTCGGGCGACCCGGTGGTGGACGAGGCCGTGCGCACCGACGCCCGCGCCGCACGGGTCTGGTGCGTCGACGCCCGCGACACCGGCAGTGGCAGTGGCAGTGGCAGTGCAGCGCCAGCCTCCCGGCCACCGCTCGGGTCGCCACCCCTGACGGGGTGGTCACCGTCGCGACGCACTCCCCCGCCGACCCCGCCCTGGCCGCCGACGTCGCCCGGGCCGTCGACGCGCTGCTGGCCCAGGGGGCGCTCGACCTGCACCGCCGGCGGCCCCGGGCGGGCGCCGGCTGGGTGGCCCTCGTCGGCGGCGGGCCCGGCGCCGACGGGCTGCTGACCACCCGGGCGCGCGAGCTGCTCGCCGCGGCCGACGTCGTGGTGCTCGACCGGCTGGCCCCTCGGGCCGTCGTCGACCGGCTGCCCGCCACCGTGCGGGTCGTCGACGTCGGCAAGGCCCCCGGCCGGCACGCCCTGGCCCAGGACGCCATCAACGACCTGCTCGTCGAGGAGGCGCTCGCCGGCCGCGCCGTCGTGCGGCTCAAGGGTGGCGATCCCTACGTGCTCGGTCGCGGGGGCGAGGAGCGGCTCGCGTGCGAGGCACACGGCATCCGGGTCGAGGTGGTGCCGGGGGTGACCAGCGCGGTCGCGGTGCCGGCCGCGGCCGGCATCCCGGTCACCCACCGCGGGGTCGCCCGCGGCTTCACCGTGGTCACCGGCCACGACGAGCTGCCCGCGGTGCCACCGGGCACCGACCACACCGTCGTGCTGCTGATGGGCGTCGGTCGGCTCGCCCGGTCGGCGCGCTCGCTGTCGGATGCCGGCCGGCCGGCATCCTGCCCGGTGGCCGTGATCGAGCGCGGGTTCGCCCCCGACCAGCGGGTCACCTTCGCAACGCTGGGCGACATCGCCGGGCGGGCCGCCGCCGCGGCGGTCGAGAACCCCGCCGTGGTCGTCGTCGGCGACGTCGTGCGGCTCAGCCCCGACTTTCCCGGCGCCCCGGCTCGTGAACGTGGGTGAAGAACGTCGTCCTGACGACGTTCTTCACCCACGTTCGCGGTGAGGAGCCCGGCCGCTCAGCCGACGAGCGAGCGCAGCACGTACTGCAGGATGCCGCCGTTGCGGTAGTAGTCCGCCTCGCCGGGGGTGTCGATCCGCAGCACCGCGTCGAAGGTCGTCTCGGATCCGTCCTCGGCGGTCGCCACGACGGACACCGTGCGGGGCACCCCGCCGTCGTTCATGGCCTCGACCCCGGTGACCGAGAAGGTCTCGGTCCCGGCGAGCCCGAGCGACTCGACCGACTCACCCTCGGGGAACTGCAGCGGCAGGACACCCATCCCGATGAGGTTGCTGCGGTGGATCCGCTCGTACGACTGCGCGATGACGGCCTTGACCCCGAGCAGCGCCGTGCCCTTCGCGGCCCAGTCGCGCGAGGACCCCGAGCCGTACTCCTTGCCGGCCAGGACCACGAGCGGCGTGCCCGCCTCCGCGTACGAGACCGAGGCGTCGTAGATCGAGGTCTGCTCGCCGTCCTTGGTGAAGTCGCGGGTGTAGCCGCCCTCGACGCCGTCCAGCAGCAGGTTACGCAGCCGGATGTTGGCGAAGGTGCCGCGGATCATCACCTCGTGGTTGCCGCGGCGCGACCCGTAGGAGTTGAAGTCCTTGCGCTCGACGCCGTGGTCGGCGAGGTACCTGCCCGCGGGGCTGTCGCCCTTGATCGAGCCGGCCGGGCTGATGTGGTCGGTGGTGACCGAGTCACCCAGCAGCGCGAGCACCCGGGCACCGGAGATGTCGGACACCGGCTCCGGGTCGGCACCCATCCCGTCGAAGTACGGGGGCTTGCGCACGTACGTCGAGTCGTCCTCCCAGGCGAAGGTGTCGCCCTCGGGGGTGTCGAGGGAGCGCCAGCGCTCGTCACCGGCGAAGACGTCGGCGTAGTCGTCGGTGAACATCTTCGTGCTGATGCTCTCGGCGATGGTGCGCTCGACGTCGGCCGGGTTCGGCCACAGGTCCTTGAGGAAGACCTCGGTGCCGTCCTCGCTCGTGCCGAGCGGCTGGGTCTCGAAGTCGAAGTCCATGGTCCCGGCCAGCGCGTACGCGATGACGAGCGGCGGCGACGCCAGGTAGTTCATCTTGACGTCCGGGTTGATCCGCCCCTCGAAGTTGCGGTTGCCGGACAGCACGGAGACGACGGCGAGGTCGTTGTCCTGGATCGCCTGGCTGATCTCCTCGTCGAGCGGACCGGAGTTGCCGATGCACGTCGTGCAGCCGTAGCCGACGAGGTGGAACCCGAGCTTCTCGAGGTAGGGCCACATGCCGGCCTTCTCGTAGTAGCCGGTGACGACCTTGGAACCGGGCGCCATCGAGGTCTTGACCCACGGCGCGACGCTCAGGCCCTTCTCGACGGCGTTCTTCGCGAGCATCGCCGCTGCCATCATCACCGACGGGTTCGAGGTGTTCGTGCACGAGGTGATCGAGGCGATCGACACGATGCCGTGGTCGATCTCGAAGGTCGTGCCGTCGGCCGCCGTCACCTGCACGCGCTTGGTCGGGCGCTCGTCGCCGTTCACCCGCGGCGGCGCCTCGCCACCGTTGCTGCCGTCCTTGCTGCCCTGCGGGGTCGGGTCGGACGCCGGGAAGGACGAGGCGTCGCCGTCGTCGCCCTCCTCGTGGGAGACGTACGCCGGCAGGACCTCGCGGAAGGCGGTCTTGGCGTCGGTGAGGACGATCCGGTCCTGCGGGCGCTTGGGGCCGGCGATGGACGGGACGACGGTCGACAGGTCGAGCTCGAGGTACTCGCTGTAGCGCGACTCGGGCTGGTCGGGCCCGGCCTTGAGCCACATCCCCTGCTCCTTGGCGTACGCCTCGACGAGGGCGACCGACTCGGCCGAGCGGCCGGTGAGGCGCAGGTAGTCCAGCGTCACCTCGTCGATCGGGAAGATCGCACAGGTGGAGCCGAACTCGGGGCTCATGTTGCCGATCGTCGCGCGGTTGGCCAGCGGGACCGCCGAGACACCCTCGCCGTAGAACTCGACGAACTTGCCGACGACGCCGTGCTCGCGCAGCATCTCGGTGATGGTGAGGACGACGTCGGTGGCGGTGGCACCGTCCGGGATGTTGCCGGACAGCTTGAAGCCGACGACCCGCGGGATGAGCATCGAGACGGGCTGGCCGAGCATCGCGGCCTCGGCCTCGATGCCGCCGACGCCCCAGCCGAGGACGCCCAGGCCGTTGACCATCGTCGTGTGGCTGTCGGTGCCGACGCAGGTGTCGGGGTAGGCGACGCCGTCGCGGACCATGATGGTGCGGGCCAGGTGCTCGATGTTGACCTGGTGGACGATGCCCGTGCCCGGCGGGACGACCTTGAAGTCGTCGAACGCCGTCTGGCCCCAGCGCAGGAACTTGTAGCGCTCGCCGTTGCGCTGGTACTCGATCTCGACGTTGCGCTCGAAGGCGTCGGAGCGGCCGAAGACGTCGATCTGCACCGAGTGGTCGATGACGAGCTCGGCCGGGGCCAGCGGGTTGATCTTCGTCGGGTCGCCGCCGAGGTCGACCATGGCCTCGCGCATCGTCGCGAGGTCGACGATGCAGGGCACGCCGGTGAAGTCCTGCATCACGACGCGGGCCGGGGTGAACTGGATCTCGGTGTCGGGGTCGGCGTTCTCGTCCCAGCCGCCGAGGGCGCGGATGTGGTCGGCCGTGATGTTGGCGCCGTCCTCGGTGCGCAGCAGGTTCTCGAGGAGCACCTTGAGGCTGTAGGGCAGCGACTCGCTGCCCTCGACCGCGGCGAGGCGGTAGATCTCGTAACTGTGCTCACCCACCTCGAGCGTGCCGTGGGCGTCGAAGCTGTTCGTGCTGGCCACCGGGGGCTCCCTTCACATCGTGCGTCGTCGCGCGATTCCCGTGATTTATCTTGACGTCAAGATATCTAACCACACGGGTTCGGTCGGGTCGAGCCTATGCCGCACCGAACCGCCTCGCGAGACCGGTGACGCGGCTGGTGCCCCGACCCGCCGTCAGGCCTGCACGAAGCGTGCGACGCACTCGACGTGGTGCGTCATCGGGAAGGCGTCGAACGCGCGCAGCCCGTCGAGCCGGTAACCCAGGCCGGCGAGGTAGGCCGTGTCGCGCGCCAGCGCGGCGGGGTCGCAGGCGACGTAGACGACGACCCGCGGACCGAGCCCCGCCACCTCGGTGCAGACGGCCCGGCCGGCTCCGGTGCGCGGCGGGTCGAGCACCACGACGTCGGCGGCGGTCGGCATCAGCGCCGAGCGCGACGCCTTGCGGGGTCGGCTCCCCCGCTGCTTCGCGCTGCCGCGACGCGCCGGCCGGGCGATCCCGAAGGCGTCGTCGACCCGGGCGGTGAGCAGCGCGACGTTCGGGAGGTCCGCGAGGTTCTCGCGGGCGAGGTCGGTGGCGCCGGGGTCCGACTCGACCGCGACGACCTGGCCGGTGGCGCCGACGGCGACGGCCAGCGCGGCGGTGAACAGGCCCACCCCCGCGTACAGGTCGAGCGCTCGCTCGCCCCCCTGCACCTCGGCGGCGGCCATGACGGCCTCGACGAACGAGCGGGCGGCGCCGGGGTGCACCTGCCAGAAGCCGCGCGCCGACACCGCGAGCTCGGCCTGCACCAGCTGCCACCCGCCGGAGGGGCCCGACCAGGTGGCCGACACCTGCTCGTGCACGACCGGTACGAGGGCACCCCGGGGCAGGGGGAGGACCACCGCCAGTGGCTCCCCCACCGACGGTGCCACCGCGTCGACGGCCTCGACGCCTGGCCACCGACCCTCGGTGACCCGCAGCCGGTCGATGCCGGGTGAGGCGATGCGGCAGTGGTCGACGGCGACGACGTCGTGCGAACGGTGCCGGCGCAAGCCTGCTCGACCCTCGGCATCCACGGCGAACTCGACGCGGGTGCGCCAGTCGAGCCCGTCGGTGTCCCCGGGAACCGGCTCGACCTCGACGTCGACCTCGAGGTGCGCCAGCCGCGCCATCTGCTCGCGCACCACGTCGGCCTTCAGCGACCGCTGGCGCGGCAGCGTGACGTGCTGGAAGTCGCAGCCGCCGCACAGCCCGGGCCCGGCGTAGGGGCACGGCGGCATCACCCGGTCGGGCGAGGGCGACGGCACGGCAACGGCATCCGCGCGCACGAAGCGCTCACCGGCCCCTGTCTCGGTGACCCGGGCCACCACCCGCTCGCCAGGGACCGCGTGCCGCACGAACAGCACCTGACCCTCGTGCCGGGCGATGCAGTGGCCGCCGTGGGCGATCGCGGTGACGTCGACCTCGACCTCGTCGCCGACCGCGAGGCCGGACCGGGCGTGCTCGGCCATCAGCCCTCGCCGCGGCGCACGTCGCCGGCGACCGGACCGTCCATCCGCTCCTCCGCGCCCTGCGAGGACGCGAGCTGCCACGGTACGGACGACACCATGACGCCGGGGGTGAACAGCAACCGGGTGCGCAGCCGCAGCGCGCTCTGGTTGTGCAGGACCTGCTCGTACCAGTGGCCGACGACGTACTGCGGGATGTAGACCACGACCAGGTCGCGCGGGTTGCCGGAGCGGATGGACTTCACGTAGTCGACGACCGGCCGGGTGATCTCGCGGTAGGGACTCTCGAGCGCCTTGAGCGGCACCGGGATGTCACGGCGGTCCCACTCGGCCTGCAGCGCCTTGGTCTCGTCGGGGTCGACATCGACGGTGAGCGCCTCGAGGATCGAGGGCCGGGTCGCGCGGGCGTAGGCGAGGGCGCGCAGGGTCGGCTTGTGGATCTTGGCCACCAGCACGATCGCGTGCACCCGGGAGGGCAGGAGCTGGTGCTTGGTGTCGCCCTCGTCGACCGCGAGCTCGTCGCGTACCTGGTCGTAGTGCCGGCGGATGCGCGTCATCACCAGGAAGATCACCGCCATCGCCGCGATCGCGTAGCCCGCCCCGTGGGTGAACTTGGTGAGCAGCACCACGACCAGCACCGTGCCGCACATCACCGCGCCGATGCCGTTGATGACCCGGCTGCGCACCATCCGGGCGCGGACCTGCGGGTTGCGCTCGAGGGACAGGTGGCGGGTCCAGTGCCGCACCATGCCGATCTGCGACAGGGTGAACGACACGAAGACGCCGACGATGTAGAGCTGGATGAGCCGGGTGACCTCGGCGTTGTAGATGATGATCAGGCCCGCTGCCGACGCCGCGAGGATGATGATGCCGTTGGAGAAGGCGAGGCGATCGCCGCGGGTGTGCAGCTGGCGCGGGAGGAACCCGTCGCGGGCCAGGATCGAGCCGAGCACCGGGAAGCCGTTGAAGGCGGTGTTCGCGGCGAGCACGAGGATGAGCCCGGTGACGATCGACACGATCACCACACCGAACGGGAAGCCGGAGAAGACGGCCTTGCTGACCTGGCCGATCACGGTGTCCTGCACGTAGTCGTCGCCGACCGGCACGCCGTCGAGGGTGAGCTGGGTCGCCGGCTCCTCGGCGATCTTGACGCCGGTCCACCGCGACAGCGCCATCATCGAGACGAGCATGGTGACCGAGATGCTGCCCATGAGGAGCAGCGTCGTGGCGGCGTTCCTGCTCTTGGGTTTCTTGAAGGCGGGCACGCCGTTGCTGATCGCCTCGACGCCGGTGAGGGCGGCACAGCCCGACGAGAAGGCCCGCAGCATGAGGAAGGCCAGGGCCAGTCCACCCACTGACTCGTAGGCGTCGATCGGTAGGAGCTGCAAGGGGCCGCTCTCGGCCTGGGGCAGGTCGCCCGAGACCCGGCGGTAGAAGCCGACCAGCGCCATCCCGATGACGCTGATCATGAACAGGTACGTCGGCACCGCGAAGGCCGAACCGGACTCGCGCACACCGCGCAGGTTCATCCCGGTGAGCGTCGCGACGATGAGCACCGCGACGAGGGCCTCCTTGCCACGCAGGAACTCGAACGCGGAGGCCGCGTTCTGCACACCCGCCGACACCGACACCGCCACGGTGAGCACGTAGTCGACGAGCAGCGCGCTGGCCACGGCGAGACCGGCCCGCGGGCCGAGGTTGACGCTGGCCACCTCGTAGTCGCCACCACCGGAGGGGTAGGCGTGCACGTTCTGGCGGTAGCTCAGGATGACGACGCCCATGACGACGATGACGGCGAGGGCGATCTTCCAGGAGTTGGTGAACGCCAGTGCGCCACCGCCGAGGCCGAGCGTCAGCAGGATCTCGTCGGGTGCGTAGGCCACCGAGGAGAGGGCGTCACTCGCGAAGACCGGGAGCGCGAGCTTCTTCGGCAGGAGTGTCTCGCCGAGCCGGTCGCTGCGCATCGCGCGGCCGAGGATCACGCGCTTGACGACACGTCCGGGGGAAGACACGACAGACACTGTATGCCGCGTGTTCCCGCGTGGCTCACGGGTTGCGGGACAGTCTCACCGGGCCCCTGACGTCGGTGTAGCGTCGGCATCGTGCACTTCGTCATCATGGGCTGCGGCCGCGTCGGCGCGGCCCTCGCCCGGGCCATCGAGCACGCGGGACACGAGGTCGCCGTGATCGACCAGGACGAGTCGTCGTTCCGTCGCCTGGGCACCAGCTTCGAGGGGCACACCGTCACCGGGGTCGGCTTCGACCGCGACACGTTGCGGGCCGCGGGCATCGACCACGCCTACGCGTTCGCCGCCGTCTCGAGCGGTGACAACTCCAACATCCTCGCGGCGCGCGTCGCGCGCGAGAAGTACGGCGTCGAGCACGTGGTGGCGCGCATCTACGACCCGGGTCGCGCCGAGATCTACCAGCGCCTCGGCATCCCCACCGTCGCCACGGTGAAGTGGACCAGCGACCAGATGCTGCGCCGGCTGCTCCCGCAAGGGCACGTCCCCGAGTTCACCGACCCCTCCGGCAAGGTGGTCATCGCCGAGATGCCGGTGTCACCGGGTTGGATCGGGCGACGGATCGCCGATCTCGAGGCGGCCACGGGTGGGCGGCTCGCCTACCTCACCAGGCTGGGCGACGGGATCATCCCCGGGCCGCAGACCGTCTACCAGGAGGGCGACCTCATCCACATCGCGCTCACGCGCGAGGACCTCGCCGTCGCGGAGCGCGTGCTGGACACGCCACCGCCGGCGCACTGACAGCGAAAGGCCACCCCCCATGCGCGTCGTCATCGCTGGAGCCGGCAGCGTCGGGCGGTCCATCGCCCGAGAGCTGCTGCGCAACGGCCACCACGTGCTGCTCGTCGACCGCGATGCCGACGGTGAGCGGGTGCAGAAGGTGCCCGACGCCAGCTGGCTGCAGGCCGACGCCTGCGAGATCGAGGCGCTCTCGGAGGCCGGGCTGGCCGAGTGCGACGTCGTGGTCGCGGCCACCGGTGACGACAAGGTGAACCTCGTGCTGTCGCTGTTGGCCAAGACCGAGTTCGGGGTGCCGCGCACCGTGGCCCGGGTGAACAACCCCAAGAACGAGTGGATGTTCGACGAGGCATGGGGGGTCGACGTCGCCGTGTCGACGCCGCGGCTGATGACGGCGCTGGTCGAGGAGGCCGTGAGCGTCGGCGACCTGGTGCGGATCTTCGAGTTCCAGCAGGGCAGGGCGATGATGGTGGAGATGACGCTGCCGGTCGGCAGCCCGTATGCCGGGTCGCGCGTCGGTGACGTGCCCTGGCCGGGCAACACGGTGCTCACCGGCATCATCCGCGAGGGGCACCCCATCGCGCCGAGCCGCGACGACGCCCTCGAGCCGCTCGACGAGCTGCTGTTCGTCACCACACCCGAGGTCGAGGCCGAGCTGGAGTCACTGCTCAGCCCCGGTCAGCGGCACAAGCGCGACACCGAGAACGCCGACGACGACGAGCCCTGAGGGCGATCGGTCCGGCATCGGCGTACTGTCGACGCACGGGGCCGTCCAGGTTCCCCGACGCTGGGAGCAGCTCATGGCCGACAAGTCCCCCCGACAGAGCATGTCGAAGAAGCCGAGCAAGTCGATCAAGGAGAAGCGGGCCGAGAAGCACGCCAAGGCCTCGGCCAAGAACCACATCGACCTCGGCAACAAGTAGCCCAGCGGGTCACCCGACCGGCACCGTGCGGTCCGCACCGGGACCCGGACGCCACCCGTAGTCTCGTGCCATGACGGAGGCAGCGCGGACCACCTACCTGCTCATCGACGGCGAGAACATCGACGCCACCCTGGGCACCTCCATCCTCGGTCGGCGTCCCCGCCCCGAGGAGCGGCCGCGGTGGGAGCGCCTGCTGCAGTTCGCCCGGGAGCGCTGGGACCAGCCGGCGCAGGGGCTGTTCTTCCTCGCGGCCAACAGCGAGCTGCCGATGACCTTCGTGCAGGCGCTGCTGGCGATCGGCTACCGGCCCATCCCGCTCTCGGGCGGGCCCGGCGAGAAGGTCGTCGACATCGCGATCCAGCGCACCCTGGTCGAGCTGCGTCGCCGGGAGGCCGACGTCATGCTGGTCAGCAACGACGGCGACTTCGTCGAGCAGGTCGGTGACCTGCTCGACGGCCGACGCGTCGGCGTGCTCGGCTTCGTCGAGTTCCGCAACGGCGCGTTCGCGCCGCTGGTCGAACGTGGTCTGGAGTCGTTCGACCTGGAGTACGACGTACAGGCCTTCAACGAGCGGCTGCCGCGCGTGCGGATCATCCCGATCGCCGAGTTCGACCCGGCGCAGTTCCTCTAGGACACCGACCTCAGGCGTCCGACCGCCGCCACGAGGTCGGCCATGTCATCGACCACCTCGTCTGCCCTGCTGAGGTATTCGCGCGGGGTCAGGCCCGAGTACCCGATGACCCGCATGCCCGCGGCCCGGGCGGCGGCGGCGCCGGAGGGGCTGTCCTCGACGACCACGCAGGATGCCGGCCGATGGCCCTGTTCCCGTGCTGCGAGGAGGAACAGGTCGGGAGCCGGCTTGCCTCGGGCCACCTCGTCGGCCGAGTAGATCCTCCCCACGAACAGCGGGCCTAGGCCGGTCAGGCCGAGCGTCAGCCGCATCCGGTCGTGGCTTCCGGAGGACGCGACGCAGGTGTCGTGACCATGTTCGTGGAGCTCCTCCACGGCGGCGCGAGCACCGGGTACCTCGGTCAGGGCGCTGCTGAACGCCTCCGCATAGGCGTCCTGCCTGGCCTTGGTGAAGCCTTCCGGCACCGGCCGCCCGAGGACCCGTTCGATGTTGGCGGTGACCTCCTCCTCGGTGCGCCCCAGGTGCTGCTCGAGGATCTCGGCTCGGGTGATCGGCCAGCCCAGCGCCCGGATCATCGCGAGGTCCACGTCCTGGATGAGGCGCTCGCTGTCGACGAGGACGCCGTCGCAGTCGAAGATGACAAGCAGGTTGGCACTCACGCCGGGAACCTCGCGCGGCCTCGCGCCACGCCGGGCTCGCCGGACCATGCCGTCGCAGTTCTGCCCAGCATGTGGCTCCGCGAACCCCTGGTCGGCGGACCTCTGCGCGCCGGTTGGCCCGCCTGGGGGCCGGACTGAGTGTCACGCGGCGGCGTGGGGCCCCTACCGACGTCGGCGACGGTGCCGTCACGCGGCCGAGTGGTGGCCAACGCTGACATCGGTGTGGTGGGCTGCCTCGACGCTTTCGAGATAGGCGATGCGCCAGGCGTGATAGACGGGGTCGGCGGCGGCGACGGCGGTCTGGACCTGGTGGTCCCACTCCAGCCACACGTCGCCCAGCACCTCCAGGTCGTGCTGGGCCAGGCGCCGGTCGGCCTCGTCGCGGTGGGTGACCGCAGCCGCCAGCTGCAGTAGCCGCCGCCGGGTCAGCGGTGGGGGGTCGTGCTCGGCTCGTTCACGCCGGAGTCGCTCCAGGTGCTGGTCGTAGGAGCCGGAGTGCAGGTCCCACACCACGTACCGACCCCGTTCGTCCGGCGTCGCCCGCACGGTCGCCCACAACCGTCGCTCGTGCACGAAGGTGTGGTGGCGCTGACACAACAAGGCCGCGTTGTCGACATCGGACAGGCCACCATCGATCCAGTGCAGGACGTGATGCGCCTTCGCCCAGCTCGCAGGCGCCGAACACCCCGGGTAGGTGCAGGTATGGTCCCGCCGCCACAAGCGGCGCCGCTGCGCCCTCGTGAACAGGCGCACCACCCGGCCCAGGTCCAGGTCCTCGCCCGCCGTGCCCAGCACGTGCGGGACCAACGCCGCGTCACACGCCACCCGGCGCAACAGCTCCGGCGACAGCAGCACCCCCGTGGCGGTCGACCCGAGCACCTCACCCGCCCCCGTGCGCGACTCCATGTCGGTCAGGCTGATCGTGACGTGCAGCGCGGCTGCGCTCCCCGCCGGCCCGTCACTGCCGGCCCCCTCCGCATCCATAGCGCTGGAGCGGCGGCACACCTCGGCCAGGGCTTCCACCCGACGCTGCCCCGCCGGGCGCAGGTCCCGCTGCCCGGTCTCCTCGTTCGGCGCCGGCGCCGACAACGGCCCGATCGCCGCCTCCAACACCGCCGCCTGCTCCGGAGTCACCAGCAGCTGGTACTCCGTGACATCCCCCGACGCCACCAGCGGCTGCGACAACCGCGCCACCGACGCCAAACGCTGCTGAAGGTCGTCGAGCTCTCCCTGCACGCCGTACCTGGCGATCATCGCCGGACGCAGCTTCCGCATCTGACCCGCACCCCACGCGGTGCCCAAGCCCAACAACGACTCCACCACCGACGCCACCGCGTCCGTCTCCAGGCGCGGCTCCAACCGGGCCACCTCACCCAACGCCGACAACGCCAACCCCGGCGACACCTGTGCCGCCGTCACACCGGCCCACACCAACCCCAACGGCGAGGCGGGGTCCGGCTCCGCGGCAGCATCCGGCGCCAACGACCCTGCCGACCGCGCCACGTTCGCCACCACCGTGGCGAGCTTGGCGACCTGCCCCGCACCGCCCTGCCGCAACGACGGCGCATGATCCCGAACCCACCCGTGCGCGTTCATCCCCGACCCGGCCACCACACCCCGCCGGACCGCCTCCACCGCCACCACCGCACGAGCTGCCGCAGCCAGAGCCGAGAGAGCATCCGCCTCCCCCATCAGCTCCGCCAGCTGCTCATTCGACGCCTCGTGCACCACCCCATCGAACCCCACCAGCGCGTCAGCAGCAGCGGTCATTGCGCAGCGACGCTCCGCCAGACCCAACCCCCGAGTTCCCATGCTCAAGCATAACCGAACACACGTTCGAGGAACAGCGATCCACAGGCCCAGTTCACCCTCGGCAGAACGGCGTCCAACCGGCCGGATGGGAATGTCAGGCGTTGTCCTCGGCGTCCTCGGACGCCTCCGCCCCCTCCGCCCCCGGCCCCCGCTCCGGCTCCAGCGGGGTGTGCCCCGCCAGCAGCATCCAGCCCATCACGGCGAGCGAGGCCACCCACAGCGGCCAGCCCAGCGCGATCTTCGCCACCCCGAGCCAGGCCACCTCCGCCGCCAGGTACAGCGGCACCATGATCAGCAACCGCACCACGTAGACCCCGATCAGCACCCACGTCAGCCGCGTGCAGACCCGCACCATGCCGCGGTCGCGCCGCCAGGCGAACGGGTCCTCCTGTGCTCGGGGGTCGCCGGCCCCGACGATGAAGCCGACGGCCGGCCAGCGGGTCACCACCGACACCAGGGTCAGCGCGAGGAAGGCGCCGTTGGTCAGGATGCCGGGGAGGAACGCCGCCTCGGCCCGCCCCGACCGCACGGCGAAGAACGCGGCGATCGCGGTGGCGAACACCGCACCCGCGACGTGCGAGAGCGAGGAGCGCTGCACCACCCGCACCACGGCGAGCACCAGCGCCACGGCGAGCGCTCCCCCGGCGGCGGCCTTGACGTCCTGCTGCCAGGTCCAGACGGCGACGAAGACCACGGTCGGCAGGGCCGTCTCGACCGACCCGCGCCAGCCACCCAGTGCCGTGGACAGTCGGTGCCGGATGAGCGCCTCGACCGAGTCGGGAGTCGGCGCGGCCAGCACCGCCTCGGTCCCGTCCGTCACTTGGGCACGATCTCGTAGGCGGGGTTGAAGATCGTCGGCGTGCCTCGCACCGAGGTGACGCGCCCGCGCGCCCGCAGGAACACCCCCGGCTCGATGCCTCCGATCATCCGGCGACCGACCCACACCAGGTTGACCGAGCCGTTGCCGTCCCACACCTCGGCGACGAGTGCCGGCACGCTGCGCCGCGGCGGCAGCGTCACGGTGCGCACGGTGCCGCAGACCGTGGCCGGATGCCGCAGCGCGAGCGCCCTGAGGTCGTCGCCACCGGCCGTCTCGGACTGCTCGCGCAGCGACTCGGCCTGGTCCTCCGTGGGGGTCTTGGCCAGGTCCTGGAGCCGCTCGCGCAGACCCATCAGCGCACCTCGGTGATCTCGGGGCCGCGTTGGAACGGGTCGAGGGAGGTGCGCTCCTCCTCGTCCTGCGCGTCCGCCGCGGCGACCTCGGCCGCGGCGGCGGCCTCGGCATCGCGGGGCAGCGCCAGGGGCAGCAGCTCTCGCGGTGCCATCGGGTCGGTGCCGCGCACGACGACGGCGGCCTTGAAGACCTCGACCAGCGGTGCGGCGGCGGCTTCGTCGATGGCGGCACGGCCCGAGAGCACCCCGCGCAGGAACCAGCGCGGGCCGTCGACCCCCAGGAACGTGGCCGGGGCGAAGACGGTGCGCCCGTCGGGTCCGGCGGACGGCATCCGGGTGCGCAGCTCGGCGCCCAGCGACCCGACGTGCTCCTCGGCGGTGCCGCCCGAGGTCTCGACGGCGGCAGCGATCTCGGCGCGGATCTCGTCCCACAGCAGGCCCGAGCGCGGGGCGGCGAACGCCTGCAGCTGCAGGGCGGCGTCGTCGATGACGGCCGTCGCGGCGTTGACGAGCTGGGTCGCCTGGTCGATCTCGAGTCGCAGCTCCATGCCGGGCACGCCGCGCATCCACAGCGCGCCGAGGTCGACGCGGCCGCCCCGGCCGTCGACCTCGGAGACGTCGAAGGGTCCGTCGGAGCGGTCGACCAGCAGCGCGGGGGCCTGCTCGGCCTCGGCGAGGTCGCCAGCCGGGTCGTCGTGCGCGGGCTCGACGTCCGGGTCGGCGGGAGCCGGTCGGTCGGAGGCCTTGGATCTTCTGAAGATGCTCACGTCTGCGGTCGTCCTCGGTGTGGTCTGGGGTGCTGCGGTTTCAGCGGGGGTCGGCTCGGCCGAACCCACCGGTGGATCCGTGACCAGTCTCCCCCCGGGCGCTGTCCGGAAGCGAATCCGTGTCGTCGAAGTCGGCGTGCAGGTAGTGCTGCACCACGAGCTGCGCGATCCGGTCGCCGACCCGCACCGTGAACGGCTCACGCGGGTCGAGGTTGACCAGGTTCACCAGGATCTCGCCCCGGTACCCCGAGTCGACCGTTCCCGGGGCGTTGAGCACCGTGATGCCGTGCCGTGCCGCCAGCCCCGAGCGCGGATGGACCAGCCCCACCGTGCCCGTCGGCAGCGCCACCGCGATGCCCGTCGGCACCAGCGCGCGCTCCCCCGGCGCGAGCGTCACCTCCGCGACGCTGGTGAGGTCGGCACCGGCATCCCCGTCGGTGCTGTATGCCGGAACGCCCGCGTCCGGGTGCAGTCGGCGGACGGCGACGGGGACGCGGGCGGCGGCGGTCACGATGTGGTGCGGGACGTCGAGCGAGCTGCTCAGGCGGCGCACTCCCGGCAGACCAGGACGCCGGACTTCTCGCTGGCGAGCTGGCTGCGGTGGTGCACCAGGAAGCACCTGGAGCACGTGAACTCGTCGGCCTGGCGCGGGAGCACCCGCACCGAGAGCTCTTCGCCGGACAGGTCTGCCCCTGGGAGCTCGAAGCCCTCCGCCTGCTCGGTCTCGTCGACGTCGACGCTCGAGGCGCGCTTGTCGACGCGACGGCTCTTGAGCTCCTCGATGGAGTCCTCGGACAGCTCGTCGTCGGTCTTGCGCGGTGCGTCGTAGTCGGTTGCCATGTGCTGTGTCCACCCTTCGTCGTATGACCCGGCCCTGACAACGCACGGAGGCCCCCGTTTGTGCCCGCCCGGTTCGCCGTGCGCCGCGATTGTGCACCATCGCGCCGCGCGGCGCCACGCCGGTCCACCCGGTGGTGCACCGGGGGTGTCGCGCGGGGCGCGCCCGAGCACCGCTCACGCGCCGCCCGGTGGGGGGACCGGGTCAGTCCATCGGGCCGACGTGCCGGGCGGACAGTTCGCGCACCAGCGCCCCGAACACCTGCGCCAACCCCGGGGCCGCACCCCACACCAGGTCGCGGGTGGGCACGTCGTCGACCGGGCCGCCGAGCACCGCACCGGCCTCGCGCGCGACCAGCTCGCCCGCTGCCCGGTCCCACGGGTTCAGCGCCGTCTCGTAGTAGGCGTCGAGCCGGCCCGCGGCCAGCCCGCACAGGTCGAGCGCCGCACCGCCGTGCCGGCGGATGTCGCGCACCTGCGGGAGCAGGTCGACGAGCAGCGCGGCCTGCCGGGCCCGGGTCGTGGCGGCGTAGCCGAAGCCGGTGCCGACCAGGGCCATGGCCAGGTCGGTGGCCTCGGTGGCCCGCAGCGTGCGGGCGCCACCGGCGGTGGTGAGCCGGGCGCCCCCGCCGCGGTGGGCGGAGAACAGCTCGCCGGTCTCGGGGTTGAGCACCGCCCCGGCCACGGACTCCCAGTGGCCCGGCCGGGTGGGGTCGCCGGTGACGACCGCGACCGACACGGCGTACGCCGGGATGCCGTACAGGTAGTTGACCGTGCCGTCGATCGGGTCGACCACCCAGGTGAGCCCGCTGGTGCCCGACGTGCTGCCCTCCTCCTCCCCCATGACCGCGTCGTCGGGACGCTCCTGCGCGAGCAGCCGCAGGATCAGCTCCTGGCTGCGCTGGTCCATGACCGTGACCGGGTCGGTGTCGCTCGACTTCGAGACCACGCGCAGGTCGGTGGGGCGCTCGTCGACGACGAGCCGGCCGGCGGCCTGCGCCACGCGGGAGGCGACCGCCTCGAGCTCGGCGAGGTCGACGCCGTCGGGCAGCGCCGGTGCGCTCGCCATCAGTCGCTGCCGCACAGCGCCGGCTTCGCCGCCCGCAGGTTCGGGCAGCAGCCGGGCGCGCAGACCGAGGGGCGCACGTCGCCGGGCAGCCAGGTCTCGGGCACGACCACCTCGCCCCTGGCCTCGGCGGCGCGCTCGAGCAGCAGGTCGACCAGGCCCTCGACGAACACCTCGTCGGTGCCCGGCGTCGGCACCCGCACGAACGGCACCCCGACCCGCTCGGCCGTCTCGGCGGCCTCGGTGTCGAGGTCGTGCACGACCTCCATGTGGTCGGAGATGAAGCCGATCGGCGCGCACACCACGGTGACGCCGCCCTGCGCGGCGAGCTCCTCGATGCGGTCGTTGACGTCGGGCTCGAGCCACGGCTGCTGTGGCGGCCCGGAGCGCGAGCAGAACACCAGCTCGCCGGCCAGCTCCAGCTTGAGCTCGCGGTTCAGCTCGTCGGTGAGCCGGTGGGCCAGCCGCAGGTGCTGGTCGGAGTAGAGGTTGCCGTCGCCGTCGCCCGGCCCGGAGGTGTCGTCCATCGCGTCGGGCACCGAGTGCGTGACGAACAGCAGGTGCGCGGATGCCGGGTCGGGCAGGGCGCCCACCGTCGCGACGAGGGCGCGCAGCCAGGACCGCCCCACCGCAGGGTGCACGGCGTAGGGGCGAACCTTGTCGACGACCAGCCCGTCGGCCGCCGGGCCGACCGCGTCGACGGCGGCCGCGAGGTCCTCGCGGTACTGCCGGCAGGACGAGTAGCACGAGAAGGCGCTCGTCAGCAGCGTGGCCACCCGGGTGGCGCCGAGGTCGAGCACCTCGTGCAGCGCATCGGCGAAGAACGGCTCCGAGTTCCGGTTCCCCCACAGCAGCGGCGTGGCGATGCCGCGCCGGTCGAGCTCGGCGCGCAGGCGGCCCAGCAGCTCGCGGTTGAGGTCGTTGATCGGGCTGCGGCCGCCACGGGCGTAGTAGTGCTCGCCCACCGCCTCGAGCCGGGCGTCGGGGATGCCGCGGCCGGCGGTGACCCGGCGCAGGAACGGCACGACCTCCTCGGGCGCCTCGGGACCCCCGAAGGAGGCGAGCAGCACGACGTCGTAGGGAGCGAGCGCATCCGCGGCATCAGACATGGGCACAGCGTATGCGGGCATTTCGCGCGCCCCCGGCGTGGGATGCCTCACCGAGCGGCCGGGGATGGCACAGTCGTGCCGACGACGAGCAACACCGGGAGCCCGACATGCAGGACCTTCGCCTCATCGGCGTCCACGAGGACGGCCACCACCTCCTGCTCGCGGACGCCGACGGCGGCCGCTACCGCCTCGCCCTCGACGAGGCGCTGCGTGCCGCCGCCCGCCGCGACCGCCCCCGGCTGGGACAGCTGCAGATCGAGATCGACGGCGGGCTGCGCCCCCGTGAGGTGCAGGCCCTGATCCGCCGGGGGCTGTCGGCCGAGGAGGTCGCCGACCGCGCCGGCTGGACCGTCGAGAAGGTGCGCCGCTTCGAGGGGCCGGTCCTGGCCGAGCGCGAGCACGTGGCACAGGTCGCCCAGAAGTGCGCGGTCGGCAGCCGCGGGTCCGGGCCGTTGACGCTGGCCGAACGGGTGGCCGAGCGGCTGCGCGACCGCGGGGTCGACCGCGACGACGTCGAGTGGGACTCCGCCCGTGACGACGAGGGCGTCTGGCAGCTGAGCCTGACCTTCGCCGCCGGTGGGCGCCAGCGCACCGCCACCTGGCGCTACGAGCCGCTGGGCGGTTCGGTGGCCGCCACCAACGACGAGGCCCGCTGGCTGAGCGAGGAGGCCGAGCCGGGCGCGATCCCGACCCCCCACCGGGCCGGTCAGAACGGCGACTCCGACGTCTACGACGTCGACGCCGACGGCGGGGTCGACCACGGCGTGCCGCCGCAGCGCGCACCGCACGAGCCGATCGACCTGATGGCCGCGATGCGGGAGCACTCCACGAGGGGTCGCCGTCGCCGCCGCCCCTCTCCCGCGAGCACTCCCGGCGAGGACCGACCCCGCACCGACGCCCTGCCCATCGATGACCTCGCCTCCGACGTCTCCGACGCCCCACCGCCCCCCGCCGCCCGCGGGCGCAACCCGGTCTCGGCGCACCTCGACGAGCCGGTCGACGGCCCCGGCGCCGACGAGCTGGTGGGCGGCTGGCCCGAGCACGACGACACCCCCGCGCCCGTCGCCGCAGCGACCGAAGGCGGTGACGACGCCGACCGTTCCGACGACGCCGACCGTTCCGATGACGCCGCGCCGACCCGGCCGACGCCATCGCGCAAGGGCCGCCCGAGCGTGCCGAGCTGGGACGACATCGTGTTCGGCACCCGCGGCGGCGGCTCCGGCTGACCGGCCGGTGACGCACCTGCGCAGCGCCGGCGCCGACGACCTGCCGGCGCTGCGCGACGTCTACCGCCGGGCCTCCCTGGGAAACCCGGGCGACGCCGAGATGCTGCTCGCCCACCCCGAGGTGCTGGTGCTGCCCGACACCGAGGTGCTCGCAGGTCGCACCCGGCTGGCCGCGACCGACGACGGCACGGTCCTCGGCTTCGCCACGGTGCTCGGTGACGGCCCGGTGCGCGAGCTCGAGGACCTCTTCGTCGACCCCGAGGCGCAGCGCCGCGGCATCGGAGCCGAGCTGGTGGCCGATGCCGTGTCTCGCGCCCGCGCCGCCGGCGCCACCCGGCTCGAGGTGACCGGCAACCCGCACGCGGCGAGGTTCTACGCGCGGGTCGGGTTCGAGAGCACCGGTGAGGTGGCCACGCAGCTCGGGCCCGGCATCCGCATGCACCTCGACCTGTAGGCCCTCAGGGGCGGGGCGGCACCGGACAGACGTCGAGGTCGAACGGCAACGTGTCCGGAGTGGGGGAGGCAGCCCGGGCGGCCGAGCTGTTCATCCGCCGCATGTAGTGCCGGCGGCAGAGCACCTCGTACTCGACCACGCCGGTGCTGGCGGCGGCCGTGTCGCCGACGACCACCTGCTCCCCCTCGACGACCATGACGCCGTCGACGATGCGGGCGTTGTGGGTGGCCTTGCGGCCGCACCAGCACAGCGCCTCGACCTGGAGCAGCTGCACCCGGTCGGCGAGCTCGATGAGCCGCCGCGAGCCGGGGAACAGCTCGGTGCGGAAGTCGGCGGTGATGCCGAAGGCGTGCACGTCGATGTCGAGCTCGTCGACGACCCGCGCGAGCTGCTCGACCTGCACCGGCGTGTAGAACTGCGCCTCGTCACAGATGAGGTAGTCGACGCGGGCACCGGACGTCAGCCGCTCGACCACCTCGTCCCAGAAGTCCAGGTCGTCGTCGACCTCGATCGCCGGGGTCGACAGGCCCAGGCGCGAGGACAGCACCGACTCGCCCATCCGGTCGAGCTTGGTGAAGATCAGGCCCCGCCGGCCGCGGACGGCGTTGTTGTGGTCCATCTGGAGGGCAAGGGTCGACTTGCCGCAGTCCATCGTCCCCGAGAAGAACACCAGATCCGCCACGAGGGGACACCCTAGGCGACGTCGGTCGGCGGCACGTGGACCACCGGCACCGCCACCTCGTCGTCGCTGAGCGACCCGTGCAGGCCGAGCAGGGCCAGCAGCTCGGGGCGGGCCCGGCGCGAGTCGACGACGGCGAAGCGGCCGCGCATCGCCACGACCACGTCGCCGATCCGGGCCAGGTTGGCCGGGGCCACGGCACCGAACCAACCTGCGGCGACGGCCTCCTCACGGGTGCGCACGATGCCGCGCTCACCCAGCACCGCGGTCCATGCGGCGTGCACGTCGTCACGCGCCCCCGGCTCGACGTAGATCTGGGGGGCCCTGGCCTCGTTGGTGACGTGCCGCGCCCCCGCCGCCAGGAGGGGCTCGTGCGCCAGGTCGAGGCGTAGCTCGTGGGGCGAGTCGACCATGCCGTGGTCGGCCGTGACGGTGAGCGAGCAGTCGGGGGGCAGGCGTGCCGCGAGGCGGCGCAGCTCGCGGTCGACGCTCTCGAGCTCGTCGCCCCACTGCCAGGAGTCGCAGCCGTGCACGTGCCCGACCTTGTCGAGCTCGCCCCAGTAGAGGTGCACCAGCGCGCGCGGCGCCGAGCGCACGGCGGCCAGGGCGGCGTCGACCCGCTGCTCGAGGGTGTCGGCCACGACGAACCGGCCGCCCCGGATGGCGGCGATGGTCAGGCCCGAGCCGTCGAAGTGGGCGGGGCCGACCCGCGCCACCTCGATGCCGGCACGTGCCGCCGCCTCGAAGACCGTGGGGTGCGGCTGCCAGGAGCGCGGGTCGGGACCGTCCTCCCAGGACAGCTCGTTGAGCAGCCGGTCGGCCCCGGGGACGAGCACCTCGTAGCCGAGCAGCCCGTGCGCTCCGGCCGCCAGGCCGGTGCCGAAGGTGCCCATCGAGGTGGCGGTGGTGGAGGGGAAGCCGCTGGCCACCCGCAGGGTGCTGCCGAGGTGGGCCCGCAGCCACGGGGCGTGGCCGGCGCGGCGCACCAGGAGGTCGTGGCCGAGCCCGTCGACGAGCACGGTCACCGCGCGGCGAGCGGGCGGGAGGTCGAACCCGGGCCGCGGCTCGGGGCCATCGGCTCCCCCGCCCCACGGGACGCCCAGGCTGCGGGCGACGCTCGGCAGGACGTCGGCGAGCGCCGGGCCCGGGCCGACCGGCGGGTGCGCGGACGGGTCGCCGGTCTGCGGCATCGGCGTCGGGCTCAGCCCTGGCCGATGGCGGCGGACAGGTCGCGGGCGAAGCCGAGCGCCTGGGTCAGCGCGTCGTCGCCGTCGGCGGCCGCGGAGATGCGCAGCGCGATGTCGTCGCCGGTGATCGTGCCCTCGTAGCCGTGGTCGGCGTCGCACTCGGGGTCGGCACAGGACGCCGGCACGAGGTCGAGGCGGGCGACGGTGCCCCAGCCCAGGGTCAGCGAGATCTCGCGGCCCAGGCTGCCGGGCACGTAGGTGGAGGGGTTCTCGACCACGTGGGTGAGCATCACGCCGCGCACGGCCGACAGCGGGATCGACTCGGTGGTCGCCGTGGCGACGTCCTGCGGAGCCGGGGGCTCGTCGGCGTGGTCGTCGGCGTGCGCGATGAGCAGCCGGGTCGGGGTGAGCACCAGCACCGTGATGTGCCGGCGCACCACGTCGCGGTCGAAGGTGGTCTCCAGGTGCACGAGGTGGTTCTCGATGGGCTCGCGCACCAGGGCCGCGGCGACGACGTCGGCGACCAGGGCCGGGTAGTAGCCCGCCTTGACGATGGCGTCGGTGAGGTCCGCGGGCAGGACAGGGGCGTCGGAGGTACTGCTCATCCCTCCATTGTGCCCGTCCCGGCCGCGGGCGCCTCCCGTCACCCGCTAGGTCAGCGAGCGGCGGCCCGGGTCGGTGCGGCGAGGCGCGGGCGCGAGCACGATCTCGGCACCGAGCACCTCGACCCCCGCGGGGTAGGCGTTGACCGGGTTCAGCTTCAGCGACGCGACCTCCGCGAGGTCGTCGGCAAGCACCGACACCCGGGCGATGAGGTCGGCCAGCGCGGCCCGGTGCACGGGCGTGGCGCCACGGTGACCGTGCAGCACGGGGGCGGCCTTGACCGACGAGATCAGCTCGCTCACCGTGACGTCGGTGAGCGGCGGGATGCGGTAGGCGATGTCATCGAGCAGCTCGGTCGGCATCCCCGCCACGCTGAACCCGATGACCGGGCCGAAGAGCGGGTCCTCGTCGGAGGTGATGACGCACGGCACCCCGGGGGTGGCCATCTTCTGTACGACGAGGCGGTCGGCGTCGAGGGGGGCCAGCCGCTCGCTGAGCGACCCCCACGCCTCGCGCACCGACTCCTCGGTGCGCAGGTCGACGCGCACCGAGCCCACGCCGCCCTGGTGGCGCAGCATCGGGGCCACCGACTTCAGCACGACCGGGTAGCCGAGCCGCTGCGCGGCGGCCACCGCCTCGTCGGCCGAGCGGGCCTCCTGCTTGCCCCAGACGTCGATGCCGTAGGCCTGCAGCAGCGCTGCGGCCTCGTCGTGGGTGAGCCTGCGGCCCTTCGGGTCGACCGACAGCACGGTGTGCACGACGTCCTCGGCGATGCGCCGGTTGATGCCGGCGGGGTCGACCGGCGTGCCGTGGTCCTTGGCCCGCCACTGCCCGTAGCGGGTGGCCGCGGCGAGCGCGCGCACGGCATCCTCGGGCATCGCGTAGACGGGGATGGCGCGGGTCGAGCCACCGGTGCCGGTCACCGACGCGTGCCCGTCGTCGACCCCTCGCATGCCCAGGAAGGTCGCGGCGCAAGGTTTCACGGAGCCGTCGGCGGCCTGGCGCACCGCGGCGGCGACGTCCTCGTCGTTGGTGACCAGTGGGGGGATGAAGCAGGCGAGCACCGAGTCGACCTTGGGGTCGGCGAAGGCGGCCGCCAGCGCCGTGCGGAACTGGGCGGCCGTGGCGTCGGTGGGCAGGGCCACCGGGCCGTGCGACACGGTGAGCCCCCAGCTGGTGCAGGCGTCGGCGGTGAGCGTGCCCAGCGCGGTGGAGTTGCCGACCACGGCCACCCGGTCCCCTGCCGGCAGCGGCTGGTGGGCGACCAGCTGGGCGATGTCGAAGAGCTGGTGCACGTTCTCGACGCGCATGACGCCCGCCTGCTTGAGCATCGAGGAGAACACCTCGGGACGCGCCTTGGTCTTGCGCACCCGGTGGCCCGGGGGCACGCCGAACGCCGAGACACCCGACTTCACCACGATGACCGGCTTGATGAGGGCCAGGTTCCGCGCGACGCGCGAGAACTTGCGGGGGTTGCCCATCGACTCCAGGTAGAGGCCGACGGCCGTGGTGGAGTCGTCGTCGATCCAGTACTGCATGAAGTCGTTGCCGGACACGTCGACCCGGTTTCCGGCCGAGCCGAAGGTCGAGATGCCCAGGTTGCGCCGCGCCGCCGACGCGAGCACCGCGATACCGAGCGCGCCCGACTGGGCGAACAGCCCGAGCTGGCCGTGCGGCGGCAGGGTGGGCGCCAGCGAGGCGTTGAGCCGCACGGCCGGGTCGTTGTTGATCAGTCCGAACGAGTTGGGACCCACCACGCGCATGCCGGCGTTGCGCGCCCGGCGCAGCAGCTCGGCCTGCAGGCGCTCGCCGGCGCGGCCCTCCTCGGCGAAGCCCGACGACACCACGAGCAGCGACGCGACCCCGGCCTCGGCGCACTCGTCGACGACCTCGAGCACTGCGTGCGCCGGTACCGCCACCACCGCGAGGTCGACCTTGCCCGGCACGGCGGCCACCGACGGGTAGGCCGTGCGACGGCGCAGGGTGCGCACGTTGGGGTTGACCGGGTGGATGCTGCCGGTGAAGCCGGCCTCGAGCAGCCGGTCGAGCAGCTGGCTGCCGATCGAGTTGCGGCGCCGGCTGGCGCCGATCACCGCGATCGTGCGCGGGGTCAGGATGGAGCGCACGCTCAGGGCCTCGGCGCGGTGCTCGCGCGACATGGCCACGGCCTTGGAGGTGTCGGTCGGCTCGATGTCGAACCCCACCTCGACCACGCCGTCCTCGATGTGCCGCTTGACGTCGTAGCCGGCGTCGGCGAAGACCGAGAGCATCTTGCGGTTCTGCGGCAGCACCTCGGCGGTGAACCGCGTGATGCCGAACTCCTGGGCGATGGCGGCGAGGTGCTCGAGCAGAACCGAGCCGATGCCCTTGCCCTGGAAGTGGTCGCTGATGTTGAACGCCACCTCGGCGCTGCGGGCGTCGATCCGGTCGTAGCGCCCGATGCCGATGATGTCCTCGTGCATCGTCGCGACCAGGGCCACCCGGTCGACGTAGTCGACGTGGGTGAAGCGGAGGACGTCGGCGTCGCTCAGCTGTCGCAGCGGGGCGAAGAAGCGCAGGTAGATCGACTCGTCGGACTGTGCGGCGTGGAAGCGCCGGATGCCGTCGCCGTCGGCCGGGCAGATCGGCCGCACGTGGGCGACCGTGCCGTCACGCAGGACGACGTCGGCCTCCCACTCCACGGGATAGCCGGGTGGGAGCGGCTCGTCCTCCATGGCCCCATCGTGCCATCCCGCGGGGCGGGCCCGTGCCGGCTCACGGGGGGCGGACCGGCCGGGCGGCCGGCGAACCTCGTGGCGGGCACACTGGGGCTCGTGGAGCTCCGCGACGCCGTCCTGCACCGCCGCATGGTGCGCCGATTCGACCCGGCCTCCCCGGTGCCCGCCGAGGTGGTCCGCGACCTGGTGCGCCTCGCCGTGCGCGCCCCCAGCGCCGGGTTCAGCCAGGGCTGGGACTTCGTGGCCCTGCTCGACCCGGCCGACCGGGCGAGGTTCTGGGCAGCCGTCGACGACGGCACCCCGCCCGACGCGTGGACGCGTGGCGTCTCCTCGGCGCCGGCCCTGGTGCTGTGCCTCAGCGACCCGCAGGCCTACCTCGACCGCTACGCCCAGCCCGACAAGGGCTGGACCGACCGGTCCACGGACCGCTGGCCGGTGCCCTACTGGGACACCGACGTCGCGATGGCGGCGATGATCGTGCTGCTCGGGGCGCAGGACCTCGGGCTGGGCGCGCTGTTCTTCGGGGTGCCGGTGCAGAAGCACGACGAGGTGCACGAGGTGCACGGCATCCCCGCCGACCGCCGGATCGTGGGCGTGGTCGCCCTCGGTCGCGAGGCCGAGCGCGTGTCCGGCTCGCCGCGCACCCGCAGGCGCCGGCCCGTCGACGACGTCCTGCACGTCGGTCGCTTCGGCGACCACGGAGTGTCGTAGGTGATGCGGCAACCGGGTTTGTGAGGATGGTGCGCGACCCCCGTCGCGGCAGCCTCGCGACCTGATCGAGCCGGAGCCGAGCCCCACCCGATGGCCAAGCGCAGCAGCACGCCCCCTCCCGCAGACGACTTCACCGAGCGGATCGTCGACATCGACGTCGAGGACGAGATGCGCAGCGCCTTCCTCGAGTACTCCTACAGCGTCATCTACTCGCGGGCCCTGCCCGACGCCCGCGACGGCCTCAAGCCCGTGCAGCGCCGCATCCTCTACGGCATGAGCGAGCTCGGCCTGCGCCCGGACCGCCCGCACGTGAAGAGCAGCCGCGTCGTCGGCGAGGTGATGGGCAAGTTCCACCCGCACGGCGACCAGGCGATCTACGACGCCCTGGTGCGGATGGCCCAGCCCTTCACGATGCGCCTGCCCCTGGTCGACGGGCACGGCAACTTCGGCTCGCTCGACGACGGCCCGGCCGCCTCGCGCTACACCGAGGCCCGGATGGCGCCGGCGGCCCTGCTCATGGTCGCCGGGCTCGACGAGGACACCGTCGACTTCGTGCCGAACTACGACGACTCCCTGACCCAGCCCGGCGTGCTGCCGGCCGCGTACCCCAACCTGCTGGTCAACGGCGCCTCCGGCATCGCCGTCGGCATGGCCACCAACATGGCCCCGCACAACCTCGTCGAGGTGATCGGCGCCGCACGCCACCTGATCGCCCACCCCGACTGCTCGCTCGACGACCTGATGAGGTTCGTGCCCGGCCCCGACCTTCCCGGTGGCGGGCGGATCATCGGCCTGGACGGCATCCGCGACGCCTACCTGGGCGGGCGGGGGTCGTTCCGCACCCGCGCCACCGCCCGGGTCGAGAAGCTCACCCCGCGCCGGATGGGCATCGTCGTCACCGAGCTGCCCTACCTCATCGGCCCCGAGAAGGTCATCGAGCGGGTCAAGACCCTGGTGCAGTCCAAGAAGCTGCAGGGCATCAGCGACGTCAAGGACCTCACCGACCGCAAGCACGGCCTGCGGCTGGTCTTCGAGGTCAAGAACGGCTTCAACCCCGATGCCGTGCTCGAGCAGCTCTACAAGCTCACCCCGATGGAGGACTCCTTCGGCATCAACAACGTCGCCCTGGTCGACGGCCAGCCCCGCACGCTGGGGCTGAAGGACCTGCTGCGCACCTACGTCGAGTTCCGCGTCGGCGTCGTGCGGCGGCGCACCGAGTACCGGCTGCGCCGGCGCCGCGAGCGGCTGCACCTCGTCGAGGGGCTGCTCGTCGCCATCATCGACATCGACGAGGTCATCCAGCTGATCCGCGGCTCCGACGACACCGCCATGGCCAAGGCCAGGCTGATCTCGGTGTTCGACCTGTCCGAGGCACAGGCCGACTACATCCTCGAGCTGCAGCTGCGCCGCCTCACCAAGTTCTCGCGGATCGATCTCGAGACCGAGCGCGACGAGCTGCTTCACCAGATCGAGGAGCTCGAGGCGATCCTGGCCGACGAGAAGCTGCTGCACCGCACCGTGTCGACCGAGCTCGCCGACGTCGCCAAGGCGCACGGCACGCCGCGCCGCACCGTGCTGCTGGAGTCGGCCGGCACCCCGGCCTCGGTCGCCACCCCGCTGGAGGTCACCGACGACCCGTGCTGGGTGCTGCTGTCGTCCACCGGCCTGCTGGCCCGCACCTCCACCGCCGACCCGGTGCCCTCGCAGGGGGGCCGCGCCAAGCACGACGCCGTCATCGGGGCCGTGCGCACCACCGCTCGGGGCGAGTTCGCGCTGGTCACCTCGCGCGGCCGGATGCTGCGGATGTCGGCGCTGGAGCTGCCGACCCTGCCACCCCTGGGAGGGGCGCCGAGCCTGTCGGGCGGGGCGCCGCTCGCGGTCTATGTCGACCTGCCGGCCGGAGAGGAGCCGCTGACCATCGTGCCGCTGGACGCCGAGGGGCCGGGCGTCGCCCTCGGCACGGCATCCGGTGTCGTCAAGCGGGTCACCACCGACTACCCCGGCCGCCCCGAGTGGGAGGCCGTCGCGCTGCGCGACGGCGACCGCGTCGTCGGGGCCGTGGCGCTGCACGAGGGCGCCGAGGACCTCGTCTTCGTCACCAGCGACGCCCAGCTGCTGCGCTTCCCCGCCTCGGCGGTGCGCCCGCAGGGCCGGTCGGCCGGTGGGATGGCCGGCATCCGGCTCGCCCCAGGGGCGTCGGTCACCTTCTTCGGGGCCGTCGACCCGGCCGCGGACAACGTCGTCGTCACCTCCGCGGGTTCTTCCGACGCCCTGCCCGGCACCCAGCCGGGCTCGCTCAAGGTGACGCCGTACGCCGAGTACCCGGCCAAGGGCCGCGGCACGGGCGGCGTTCGGGCACACCGGTTCCTGCGCGGCGAGGACGCCCTGGTGCTCGCCTGGGTCGGCGCGCAGCCGGCCCGGGCCTCCGGCCCGAACGGGGTGCCGCTCGACCTGCCGGACGCCACCGGGCGGCGCGACGGGTCGGGCACGTCGTACCCCGCGGTGATCGCGGGGGTCGGTGCCCCGGTGCGCTGACAGCGCTCCAACGGCCGTGTTACGCAATCGTTACCGCTTGGCGGCGCGGGATCGTTGCGCTGCGTGTGTAAACGCTTTTACGTTGGTCCCGGTTCCCTCATCGCCGAGGCCGGCCACAACCCCGTCTCGGCGCGACCAGTGAAATGGAGGCGGGCAATGGCCCTCTACTCAAAGCGCCGCATCGCGGCGTTGACCGGAGTCCTCGCGGTGGCCCTGACCGCGACGGCCTGCGGAAGCAGTGACGACGGCGGTGGCAGCGGTGACACCGCCAGCAGCGCCAGCAGCAGCATCGACTGTGCGCCCTACGAGTCGTTCGGCGACCTCAAGGGCAAGACGGTGACCGTCTACACCTCGATCACCGCACCCGAGGACGCGCCGCACCAGGCCTCGTACAAGCCGTTCGAGGAGTGCACCGGCGTCACGGTCAAGTACGAAGGGTCCAAGGAGTTCGAGGCCCAGCTGCCCGTGCGGGTCAAGGGCGGCAACGCCCCCGACATCGCGTACGTGCCGCAGCCGGGCCTGCTCGCGACCCTCGTCGGCACGGGCGCCGTGAAGGAGGCCCCCGCCGAGGTCGTGGCGAACGTCGAGAAGAACATGCCCGACTGGAAGCAGTACGGCACCGTCGACGGCAAGTTCTACGCGGCGCCGCTGGGTGCCAACGTCAAGTCGTTCGTCTGGTACTCACCCCAGGCGTTCAAGGACGCGGGCTACGAGATCCCCACGACGTGGGACGAGCTGATGGCGCTCACCGCGAAGATCGCGGCCGACAACCCCGGCGGCGACGTCAAGCCGTGGTGTGCGGGCATCGAGTCCGGTGACGCCACCGGCTGGCCGGCCACCGACTGGATGGAAGACGTCATCATGCGCTTCGCGGGTGTCGAGACCTACGACAAGTGGGTCAAGCACGAGATCCCGTTCAACGACCCGGCGATCGCGGACGCGATGGCCAAGGTCGGTGCCATCCTCAAGGACGACAAGTACGTCAACGGCGGCTACGGCAACGTGAAGACGATCGCGTCGACCTCGTTCCAGGACGCCGGCCAGCCGATCCTCGACGGCTCGTGCTACATGCACCGCCAGGCGTCGTTCTACGCGGCCAACTGGCCCGAGGGCACCACGGTCGGTCCTGACGGTGACGTCTGGGCCTTCTACCTGCCGAGCAAGGACACCAGCACCAAGCCGGTGCTCGGTGGTGGCGAGTTCGTCACCGCCTTCGCCGACCGTCCCGAGGTCAAGGCCTTCCAGACCTACCTCGCCTCGACCGAGTGGGCCGACGAGCGGGCCAAGACCTGTGGCTCCGGTGGCTGCGTGACGGCCAACAAGAACGCCGACCCGAACCTGCTGACCAACCCGGTCGACAAGCTCTCGGCCGAGATCCTCACCGACCAGGCGGCCACGTTCCGCTTCGACGGTTCGGACCTCATGCCGGGCGCCGTGGGTGCGGGCACCTTCTGGAAGGGCATGACCAACTGGATCACCGGCCAGAGCGACCAGGAGGTTCTCGACTACATCGAGAACAGCTGGCCCAAGAGCTGACGCTCTGACCTGACCCCAGGTCACCCGAACCGGGGTGGGGCGGATGCCCTCCGCCCCACCCCGGTTCTCCCTTTTCCGACTTCACCGGAGGTGAGTCCATGACGTCGAACGTCCTCGTGGGCGTCGCCGGGGCAATCCCCGAGCCGCTCCTGCGCGCCCAGAGCGTCGCTGGCAAGTTCTTCCTGATGTTCTTCGCGATCGCGCTCTTCGCGGTCGTCTTCGGCCTGGTCCTGCTGCTGGCGTCCTTCTTCAAGGGGCGGACCGGCGAGAAGTGGCAGGGCGTGCTGTTCGTCGGCCCCGCCGTTCTGTTGCTGGCGGTCGGTCTGATGTACCCCGCGATCCTCACGATCATCCAGAGCTTCCGCGGCAAGTCCGGTGAGGGCTCATTCTCCACCGCGAACTACGTCCAGATGTTCACCGAGCCCGAGCTGCTGCTCGTACTGCGCAACACCGCGATCTGGGTCATCCTCGTGCCGTTCCTGGCCACCGGGGTCGGCCTGCTCTACGCCATCCTGATCGACCGGGCTCGGGGTGAGGCGTTCTCCAAGGCGCTGATCTTCCTGCCGATGGCGATCTCGATGGTCGGCGCGAGCATCATCTGGAAGTTCGTCTACCAGTACAAGCAGACGTCCCGCCCACAGATCGGCCTGCTCAACGCCATCCTCAAGGCGCTCGGCCTAGAGACCCAGCAGTTCCTCATCAACGCCCCCCTGAACACGTTCATGCTGATCATCGTCATGGTCTGGATCCAGGCCGGTTTCGCGATGACCGTGCTGTCGGCCGCGATCAAGGCGATCCCCGACGAGATCATCGAGGCCGCCAAGCTCGACGGTGTTCGCAGCTTCAAGATGTTCCGGTTCATCACCCTGCCGAGCATCCGCCCGGCGCTGGTCGTCGTCATCACGACGATCGGCATCGGCACGCTGAAGGTCTTCGACATCGTGCGAACGATGACGGGCGGGCAGTTCAACACCTCGGTGGTCGCCAACGAGTTCTACAACCAGAGCTTCCGGTACAACGCCGGCGGCCTGGGCGCGGCCCTCGCGGTGCTGCTGTTCGTGCTCGTCATCCCGATCGTCGTCTACAACATCGTCCAGATGCGAAAGGAGGCCTGAGCCGTGAGCACCCTCGAGCCGGTCGCGATGCCGGAGAAGATCTCCCCGGAGATGGAGCACACGACCGACGCCCCCGCGAAGAAGGGACGGCGCAAGAAGTCGGCCGCAGGCGACGCCGCCCGGGCGATCACGTCCCCGTGGGCCTCACTGGTCGCGATCATCATCGCCGTGCTGTGGACCATCCCGACCATCGGGCTGCTGGTCACCTCGTTCCGCAAGCAGCGCGACATCAACACCAGCGGCTGGTGGACCTCGTTCGCCGACCCCTCGGCCTACACCCTGGAGAACTACCGTCAGGCGCTGGCGCCCGGCAGCTCGGCGAGCCTGAGCCAGTACTTCATCAACACCATCGTGATCACCATCCCGGCGGTGCTGCTGCCGCTGTTCCTGGCATCGCTGGCGGCCTACTCCTTCGCCTGGATGCCGTTCCCGGGCCGTGACGCGCTCTTCGTCGCGGTCTTCGCCCTGCAGATCGTCCCGCTGCAGGTCGCGCTCATCCCGCTGCTCGACATCTACGTCAGCAAGCTCGGCATCGGGGCGTCGTACTGGAGCGTGTGGCTGTCGCACACGATCTTCGCGCTGCCACTGGCGACCTTCCTCATCCACAACTTCATGAGGGAGCTACCCGCCGAGCTGATGGAGGCGGCCCGCGTCGACGGCGCGGGGCACGTGACGATCTTCTTCCGGATCCTGCTGCCCCTGCTCACCCCGGCCCTCGCGGCGTTCGGCATCTTCCAGTTCCTCTGGGTCTGGAACGACCTGCTCGTCTCGCTGGTGTTCCTCGGCGGCACGCCCGACGTCGCACCGATCACGGTGCGCGTGGCCGAGCTGTCCGGGTCGAGGGGCAGTGCCTGGTACCTGCTGTCGGCCGGTGCGTTCATCTCGATGATCGTCCCGGTGGCCGTCTTCCTGGCCCTGCAGCGCTACTTCGTGCGAGGCCTGCTCGCCGGCGGGCTGAAGGGCTGAGGCCCTCCCGAGGGAAGGAATGACAGATCAGCACCATCACCGATGTGGCGCGGGTGGCCGGGGTCTCGGTCGCCACGGTCTCCCGCGCCCTTCGGGGACTCGACCGGGTCTCCCCCGAGACGCGTGAACGGGTGCTGCGGGTGGCGGAGGACCTGCACTACGTGGCCTCCCCCACCGCCACCTCGCTCGCGTCCGGACGCACCCGCGTCGTCGCCGTCGTCGCGCCGTTCCTGACCCGCTGGTTCTTCGCGACCCTGGTCAGTGCCATCGAGAAGAGCCTGCGCGCACGCGGCCACCACGTGATCCTCTTCGACCTCGAGGACGACAGCTACGACCAGCGCCTTCCGCTGTCGCAGAACATGCTGTGGAAGCGGGTCGACGGCGTCATCACCTTGAACATCCCGATGACGCCGGAGGAGATCGAGCTCGTCGACCGGCTCGGCCTGCCGCTGGTCGCCATCGGCTCGCCGGTGCCCGACCGCGCCTGCGTGCGCATCGACGACAAGGCGGCCATGCGCACCGCCGTCGACCACCTCGCCGGGCTGGGCCACACCCGGATCGGCTACATCGGCGCGGTCCCCCAGAACGTCGCCCACATCCAGACCCCGCAGGACCGCCTCGAGGCGTTCCTCGAGGCCGTCGGCCGGCTCGGCCTGGAGTGCGACGACGCGTGGATCCTGGGCTCGGACTGGACCGCCGAGGCCGCCGCCCGTGACAGCGCCGACCTGCTCGCCCGGCCGAACCACCCCACCGCCATCGTCGCCGCCTCCGACGAGATGGCGATCGGGGTGCGCGAGAGCGCGCGCCGGCTCGGCCTGCGGGTGCCCGAGGAGCTGTCGATCATCGGGATCGACGACTTCGTGCTCTCGGGGGTGCTGGGCCTGACCACGGTGCGCCAGGACGTCGCCGGGCAGGGGCACGCCGCTGCCGACCTGCTGCTGCGCGCCCTGCTCGACGGTGCCGACTCGATCGAGACGATCGTGCTGCCGACCGAGCTCGTCGTGCGCGAGTCGACCGGCCCGGCCCCCCGCTAGACCGGGCTCGGCTCAGACGTCGATGCGCTCGCGGTCGAGGGCGTGCGCCGAGTCGATGATGAAGTCCTTGCGAGGGCCGACGTCACCGCCCATGAGCAGCTCGAACACCCCTGCCGCGGAGTCGAGGTCGGCAGCGGTCACCTTGCGCAGCGTGCGGTGCTGGGGGTCCATCGTGGTCTCGGCGAGCTGGTCGGCATCCATCTCGCCCAGGCCCTTGTAGCGCTGGAGCGGCTTGGTCTTCTTCCCCCGCCGGGTGAGGGCCGCCAGGGTGCGGCGCATCTCGGGCTCGGAGTAGGTGTAGATGACCTCATTGGCCTTGGCGCCGGGGTTGACGACCTCGATGCGGTGCAGCGGCGGCACCGCGGCGTAGACCCGCCCGGCCTCGACGAGCGGGCGCATGTAGCGGAAGAACAGGGTGAGCAGCAGGGTGCGGATGTGGGCGCCGTCGACGTCGGCGTCGGTCATGATGATGACCTTGCCGTAGCGGGCCGACTGGAGGTCGAAGGTGCGCCCGGAGCCGGCTCCGATGACCTGGATGATGGCGGCACACTCGGCGTTGCCGAGCATGTCGGTGACCGAGGCCTTCTGCACGTTGAGGATCTTGCCGCGGATCGGCAGCAGGGCCTGGTAGTCGCTGCTGCGGGCCAGCTTGGCGGTGCCCAGGGCGCTGTCGCCCTCGACGATGAACAGCTCGGTGCGCTCGACGTCGCTGCTGCGGCAGTCGGCCAGCTTGGCCGGCAGGGTCGAGGACTCCAGGGCGGTCTTGCGGCGCTGGGTCTCCTTGTGCAGCCGCGCGCTGATCCGAGACTTCATCTCGGAGGTGACCTTCTCGAGCAGCAGGGCAGCCTGCTGCTTCTCGCCGCGCTTGGTCGACACCAGCCGCTGGGTGAGCTCCTTCTCGACCACCTTGGCCACGATGGCGCGCACCGCGTTGGTGCCGAGCACCTCCTTGGTCTGCCCCTCGAACTGCGGCTCGGCCAGGCGCACGGTGACCACCGCGGTGAGCCCGGCGAGCGCGTCGTCCTTCTCGAGCTTGTCGGAGCCCACCTTGAGCCGGCGCGCGTTCACCTCGAGCTGGCGGCGCAGCACCTTGAGCAGGGCCTGGTCGAAGCCGGCCAGGTGGGTGCCGCCCTTGGGCGTGGCGATGATGTTGACGAACGAGGTGACCCGGGTGTCGTAGCCGGTGCCCCAGCGCACCGCGACGTCGACGGCGCACTCGCGCTCGACCTCGGTGGGGCTCATGTGGCCCTTGGCGTCGAGCACCGGCACGGTCTCGGTGAAGGTGCCGGTGCCCTGCAGCCGCCACACGTCGGTGACCGGCGGGTCGGGGGCGAGGAACTCGCAGAACTCGGAGATGCCGCCGTCGTGGAGGAAGACCTCCTCCGTGGGCTCCTCGCCGCGCAGGTCGCGGATGACGAGGGTGAGCCCCGGCACCAGGAAGGAGGTCTGCCGGGCCCGGGACACCAGGCCCTCGAGGTCGAAGGTGGCGTCGCGCAGGAAGATCTGCGCGTCGGCCCAGTAGCGCACCCGGGTGCCGGTGACCCCCCGGCGGGTGGTGCCGATGACCTCGAGCTCGCTGATGCTGACGTAGGGGGTGAACGGGTGCTCGGGGTCCTTGGCGCCCTTGGCCCCGGCGACGTCGGAGAACACCCCGGGCTCGCCGCGCCGGAAGCTCATGGCGTAGGTCTTGCCGCCGCGGTCGACCTCGACGTCGAGGCGCGAGGACAGGGCGTTCACCACCGAGGCACCCACGCCGTGCAGGCCGCCGGATGCCGTGTACGAGCCGCCGCCGAACTTGCCGCCGGCGTGCAGCCGGGTGTAGACCAGCTCGACGCCGGTGAGGCCGGTGCGCGGCTCGATGTCGACCGGCACCCCCCGCCCGTTGTCGCGGACCTCGACCGAGCCGTCCCGGTGCAGGGTCACCTCGACGCGGTCGCAGTGCCCACCGAGTGCCTCGTCGACAGCGTTGTCGATGATCTCCCACAGGCAGTGCATGAGCCCGCGCGAGTCGGTGGAGCCGATGTACATGCCGGGACGCTTGCGGACCGCCTCGAGCCCCTCGAGGACCTGGAGGTGGTGGGCGGTGTACTCGGACGCGGACTTGGTCGTCGCGGCCTTCTTCGCTGCGGTCGTCGGCACGTGGGGAAGGGTAGTCGCCCGGTGTGACGGCCCCCGAGAGGCGCACCGGCCGGGGCCCGGGCAGCACCGGTCGGGGCCGCGTGGGGCCGGTTCGCCGAGGAGACTCGAAAGATCACGATCCGGACATGACAAGGGCCACATCGCACACGCTGCGCGGAGGGAAGCATCCGTCGTGATTGACTGTTGCAAGCAGCGCCATCCGAACCGGGATGGGAAAACGAACACCACGCACCACCCGAGCGAGCCGAGGAGGCCCGACGTGAACGCCGCACTGGCACCGACCCTGACCGCAGCGGACCGTTGCGACCGCTGCAGCGCCCAGGCATACGTGCGCGCCACGCTCCACGCCGGTGGAGAGCTCCTCTTCTGCGCGCATCACGGCCGCGAGCACATCCCCGCACTGGCCGGGCTGGCCGACATCCACGACGAGAGCGACCGGCTGATGGAGCCGGCGGACGGCGGCCTCAGCACCTGACGTGGACCCCGCGTCCCAGGCGCTGGCCACGATCGTCCCACCGCTGCTGATCCTCGTCGGGCTCGTCGGCATCGTCGTGCCCATCCTCCCCGGTCTGGTCCTCGTCCTGGCCGGGGTACTCGTCTGGGCTCTCGTCGAAGGTTCGACGCTCGGCTGGGCGGTCTTCGCCGTCAGCGCCGTCGTCACGGCCACGGGCTACGTCCTGCAGTACACCCTTCCCGGGCGCCGGATGCGCGAGCGTGGCGTCAGCTCGTCGACGCTGCTGCTGGCCGTGGCCTTCGGGGTGGTCGGGTTCTTCGTCATCCCCGTCGTGGGGGCGATCGTGGGCTTCGTGCTCGGCATCTTCGTGGTCGAGCTGGGGCGCAGCAGGGACCGGTCGCAGGCCTGGACCCGCACCAAGCACGCCCTGGTGGCCGTGCTGCACAGCATGGGCATCGAGCTGGCTGCGGGCCTGGTCGTCACCGCGCTCTACGTCGCCGGCGTCGTCGCCTCCTGACCCCGCGAGGGGTCGTCGGGGCGGGGGTCACCAGTTGTTCTGGCGGCGCTCCCAGCGCTCGTCGAGGCGGCTCATGAAGGAGCTCTTACCCTTCTTCCTGCCGCCCTTGACCCCCGGGTCGGTGGAACCGTCGCTGCGCACGACCCCCAGTCGGGCCCGTCTGGGCGGGGTGGCGGCGAACACCGCCGACGCGACCATGAGGGCGAAACCGCCGGCGCCGACCCACATCGTGGTGTTGACGCCCACGAGCACCAGAGCCAGACCGGCGATGACGCCCACGGCGCCGACCACCCATCGCCGCCGCTGCAACGCGGCGAGCGACCGGCCCTGCATCTGCGAGGCGAACTTGGGGTCCTCGGCAGCGAGAGCCTGCTCCATCTGTTCGAGCATCTTCTGCTCGTGCTCTGAGAGGGGCACAGATCCTCCCGTGGTCGGCCCGAGTCGCCCGGTGGGCGGCCCTATGTTGTCCTCTGACCCTCAGGATAGGTCGCGCGGTCGCCGCGCGGAAGCGGATGTGTCACCTTCGATGAGACTTGCTGGTCTCACCGACCCCGACCCGAACCTCGAACGGGCCTTGTCGACGGCCCGGTCGGCGTCGCGCCAGCCGTGCTCGCGCTCGCCGATGACGCCCTGGATGGGCGCCTGGGACGCCTCGACGAGCTTCTCCAGGCGCACGCCGACCAGCCGGATGCGGGCCCGTTGCAGCCCCAGGGCGTCGAACAGGCCCACGGCGGCCTCGTGGATGGCCCGACCGCTGTCGGTGGGCTCGCGCAGGGTGCGGGAGCGGGTGATCGTCGTGAAGTCGCTGAACCGCACGCGCAGGGTGACGGTGCGGCCGGTCAGGCCGGCGGCTCTCATCCGCGCCGCGGTGCGCTCGCTGAGCGCCAGCAGGCGTCGGGAGATCTCGGCGGCGTCGTCGATGTCGTGGTCGAAGGTCTGGTCGCTGCCGATGCTCTTCTCGCGCTGCTCGCGCTCGACCGGCCGCGGGTCGCGCCCCCAGGCCAGCTCGTGCAGGTGGTGCCCGGTGGCCTCGCCGAGGCCGCGCACCAGAGTGGCGAGCGGGGTGTGCGCGATGTCGGCGACCGTGCGCAGGCCCAGGCGCACCAGGGCCTCCTCGGTGCGCTCCCCCACGCCCCACAGGGCCCCCACCGGCAGCTGCTGCACGAACGGCACCACCTCGTCGCGCGGCACGACGACCATGCCGTCGGGCTTGGCCAGGCCGGAGGCGAGCTTCGCGACGAACTTGGTGGAGGCCACTCCGACCGAGCAGGTGATGCCCTGCTCGTCGTGCACGGTGTCGCGCACGTGCTGGCCGATGACGGCGGGGCTGCCCAGCAGGCGCACCGCGCCGGAGACATCGAGGAACGCCTCGTCGAGCGACAGCGGCTCGATGACGGGGGTCACCGACCGGAAGGTCTCCATGACGGCGGCCGAGATCGAGGCGTAGAGCGCGTGGTCGGGTGGCAGCACGGTGGCCTGCGGGCACAGCCGCCGGGCGCGGGCCATCGGCATCGCCGAGGTGACGCCGAAGCGGCGGGCCTCGTAGGTGGCCGAGAGCACGACGCCGCGGTTGCCGCCGCCGATGATGACCGGTGTGCCGACCAGGTCTGGGTGCGAGAGCAGGGTCGCCGACGCGTAGAAGGCGTCCATGTCGACGTGCAGCACCGTGCAGCCGGTGTCGTCGGGCGGCTCGCTGGAGTCGCGGGTGGGCAGGGCGAACTGTCGACGGCTCATCGGTGGCCCCCGCCGGTGTCAGTCCCGGGTCGCGAGCACGTGCCGCACGCTGCCCAGGTCGCCGAGCAGCGGGTGGTCGGGGTGGGAGCTCGCGACGTCCTCGAGCGCGAGCAGGGCGGCCCGGTCGGCGTCGGAGTCGACCAGGGCCGAGGGGACGAGGTCGCTGAAGATGCGCACGCCGTGGCTCTGCACGGTGGTGAGGCCGTGGTCGAGCAGCAGGGCACGCACGGCGGGCTCGTCGAAGCGCCGGGGTGCGGGGTCGTCGTCGCCCCAGCGCCCGTCGGGGCGCTCGAGGATCGCCTGGGCGCGGGCGAACTGCCCGGCCAGAGCCCGGGCCAGGGCCGCGGGGAGCCGTTGCGCGACCACCAGCGAGAGCGTGCCACCGTCGGCCAGGACGGCGGCGATGTTGGCGAGCGCGGCATCCGGGTGGTCGACGACCTCGAGGGTGCCGTGCAGGCAGACCAGGTCGTAGACCGGTCGCTCGCCGTCGGCGCCGGGCTCGCCGACGGTGTCGGTGTCGCCCTGCACGGGGTGGATGCGCGGCGAGGTGCCGGTCTCGGCGGCCCGGCGGGCCAGCGAGGCCAAGGCGTCGGGGCTGGGGTCGACGACGGTGACGTCGTGGCCGGCCGCGGCCAGCGGCACGGCGGTGCCGCCGGTGCCCCCGCCGACGTCGAGCACGCGCAACGGGCGGCCGAGGTCGGCGCTGCGCCGGGCCGCGAGGGCGTCGAGCGCCGCCTGGACGGCGGCCGTGCGCAGCCCGGGCGTGGCACCCGGCCGGCGGGGTCGGCCACGCTCGTCGGACACGGCAGGACTCCTTCGGGGTGCGGGGGCTCAGCGGTGGGGTGCGTCTGGACCACCCTAGTGTCCGGAGCTGCCGGGGCTGGCGTGCCACAGCTTGCGCGAGGGCAGCGCGGCGGCCGGGGCCTGCGGCACCACCGTGCCGGGCGCGCCGCGACCCGAGCGCGGGTCGGCCCCCGGTGGCTTGATGTCGGCGTAGGGCGACTGCCTGAACCCCGAGGCGTGCACCAGCACCCGTCGCCCGGTGCGGGCGTCGCTCGCGCGGGCGGCGGCCTCGGCCGCCTCGGCGCGGGCCACGGCATCCGCCTCGCCCGCGGCGATCGCGGCGCGCACGCGCTCGAGGCCACCGAGCTGCCAGGCGTCCCACAGCGCCGCGAGCTCCCAGGCGCCGGTGGCCCGGATGGAGACCCCGCGGTCACCGGTGCGGCGCAGCACCCCGCGCACCAGCAGCAGCCAGGAGTGGAAGACGACCCCCGCGTAGGGGCCCTGCACGTCTTCGAAGAAGGTGCAGTCGGACGGCCCGGTGGAGTCGTCGAGGGTGAGGAAGACGACCCGACGCCCCGAGCGCACCGGCGGGGTCTGGGTGGCGACCTTGACCCCGGCCACCCACACCTCGCTGCGGCTGCGGGCGCCGAGCAGGTCGCGGCTGCGGGTGACCCCGAGCGCCCGCAGCAGCGGGGCGTAGAACTCGACGACGTGCGCGGAGACGTCGAGGCCGAGCACGTCGAGCTCGGCCCGCACCCGCTCCGGGCCGGTCATCTCGGGCAGCCCGGCCCCGGCGCCCAGCTGCGGGCGGTCGCCCAGGTCGAGGGTGAGCTGGGTGGGCTGATCGGCGGCCGGCACCACCTCGCGGGCCGCCTGCGACTGCGCGGCCGCCCGCTCGCGCACGTCGACCCGCTCCCCCGCCACCTCGCGCGACGGCGCGATGCTCGAGAGGGTGAGCCGGCGGCTGCTGCGCGGCGGCGCGCCTCCCCCACGCTCCCACCGCTCGAGCTCGGCGACGTGCAGCAGCAGGTCGCGCCGGGTGACCCGGCCGCGCCGGCCCAGGCCCCCGCCGCTCATGCCGTGCAGGGCGTCGAACGCCCCGGCGAGCACGAGCCGCTCGGTGACCGGGCGGCTCACCCGGGCGCGGGTCCAGAAGTCGCCGAGGTCGGCGTAGGGCTGCCCGGCCACGATGCGGGCCACCTCGGCGCCGCTGATCCCCTTGACGTCGGCCAGCGAGAGCCGGATGCCGTAGGGCTGGCGCGAGCGCTGCCAGGCGGGCAGCCCGGCATCCGGGTGGGGAGCGTCGGGGTGGACGGGGTCGGGGTCGCGCGGGTGGGCCTCGGGTGAACCGGCACCGCCGGCATCCGGGGTGTCGACCCGCTCGATGCGGTAGACCTCGCGCGAGGCGTTGACGTCGAGGCCGAGCACCGGGATGCCGAACGAGCGGGCGTCGTCGAGCAGCAGCCGCTTGGGGTACATGCCGGGGTCGTGGGTGAGGATGCCGGACAGGAAGGCCGCCGGGTGATGGGTCTTGAGCCAGGCCGAGTGGAAGGTGGGCAGCGCGAAGGCCGCGGCGTGCGCCTTGCAGAAGCCGAAGCTGGCGAACGACTTGAGCACCTCCCAGATCCGGTCACGGTCCTCCGCGAAGTAGCCGCGCGCCGTGGCGGCCGGGCGCCACCACGCCTCGACGTCGGTCTGGCCCTGCGGGGTGCCCATGCTGCGGCGCACCTCGTCGGCCTGGGCGAGGGTGACCCCGGTGGTCTCGGCGACGATGAGCAGCACCTGCTCGTGGAAGACGACGACGCCCTCGGTCTCCTCGAGCGCCGGGACCAGGCTGGGGTGCAGGAAGCGGCGCTGCTCCCAGCCGTGCCGGCTGTTGAGGAACGGCGTGATCATGTCGGACTTCACCGGCCCGGGGCGGAACAGCGAGATGTCGACGATGAGGTCGTCGAACCGGCTCGGCCCGAGCTTGCCGACGAGCTCGCGCTGGCCCGGGCTCTCGATCTGGAACATGCCCAGGGTGCGGGTGGTGCGGATCAGCTCGTAGGTGGCGGGGTCGTCGTGCGGCACCTGCGCCTCGTCGTCGAGGTCGATGCGCTCCCCGGTGACCCGCTCGACCTCGGCCACGGCGTGCGCCATCGAGGACTGCATGCGGATGCCGAGCACGTCGAGCTTGAGGAAGCCGAGGGTCTCGACGTCGTCCTTGTCGAACTGGCTCATCGGGAAGCCGATCCAGCTCGCCTCGACCGGGGTGCGGTCGAGCAGGCCGGAGTTGGACAGCACGACGCCGCACGGGTGCAGCGCGATGTGCCGGGGCAGGCCGTCGAGGGCCTCGACGAGGTCGAAGAAGGCGGCCATCCGGGGGCTGTCGAGGCCGCGGCTGCGCAGCTCAGGCAGGTCGGCGATGGCGTGCCGGGCGTCCTTGGCGCGGATGTGCGGGAACGCCTTGGCGATCTCGTCGACCTCGGTGGGGGGCAGCCCCAGGGCGGCGCCGACGTCGCGCACGGCGTGGCGCACCTTGTAGGTGTCCATCATCGACACGCAGGTGACCCGCTCGCCGCCGAAGCGCTCGAGCACCGCCTCGTAGATCTCGGTGCGGCGGGCCGACTCGACGTCGACGTCGATGTCGGGCAGCTCGGCGCGCAGCGGGGAGCAGAACCGCTCCATGAGCAGGTGGTGGCGGATCGGGTCGACCCCGCTGATGCCGAGCAGGTGGTTGACCAGGCTGCCGGCGCCCGAGCCGCGGGCCGCGACCCGCACGCCACGGGCCCGGATCAGGTCGGTGACCTCGGCGACGGTGAGGAAGTAGGTGGGGTAGCCCAGGGTGTCGATGACGCCGAGCTCGTCGTCGAGCCGGGCCCGCACGACCTCGTGCTCGGCGTCGCTCGCCCCGGGGTAGCGTCGGCCGACGGCGTCGCGGCAGCGCTGGGCGAGCACCTGCATCTCGGTGCCCGGCTCGATGCCGAGCACCGCGGCCTCGGGCAGGTGCACCGCGCCGATGCCGAGGTCGTGCCGGGAGTGCTGGGTGCACTCGTCGGCGACCAGGGCGGTCATCGCGACCAGCCGGTCGGCGCGGGAGCGGTCGCCACCGGTGACCTCGAGGGCGCTGGCGTACATCGTGGCGGTGTCGGCGAGGTGGCCGGCGTCGGTGACCCGGTCGAGATGGCGCGAGTCGAGCACGACCAGCCGCCGGGCGGCGTCGAGGAGGTCGACGGTGCGCACCTGCTCGGGGTCGACGTGCCGCACCGCGGCGGTGAGCACGGCGGGGATGCCCGCGGCGTCGGCGAGGGCGAGCAGGTGGGCCGCGTGCGAGCGGCACCCCGGGGTGCCCTCCGGCCCGCCGTGGTGCACGACCTCGACGGCGAGCCCGTCGCGCGGCAGCAGCGCCCGCCAGGTGGCGAGCAGGTCGCGGGCCCGCTCGCGCCGCCCGGCGAGCACCGCGCGGCCGACGTCGGAGTCGGGGCCGAGCAGCACCAGCAGCCGGCTCGGCTCGCGCTCTTTCTCGACTCCGTGGTCACTCGGGTGGGACCAGGTGGCCAAGAGGTCGGGGCTGGTGACCGGCACGCCGCGCTCGCCGCGCAGGTGGGTGGCGGTGACCAGCCGGCACAGCGCCGCCCAGCCGACCCCGGGGGCGGTGCCGCCGCCGCGGCCCCGGGCCAGCACGGTGACCCGCGGGCGGCGCGGGTCGACGATGGCTCCCCCGCGCACCGGGGTGCGTGGCCGCGGCTGGGGGCGACCGGCATCCGGCCCGCTGCCCGAGCCCGGTGCGGATGCCGGGCCGCCGCCGGTGCTGCTGCTGGTGGGGGCCAGGGGCTCGACGGCGAGGTCGACGCCGAGCACCGGCGCGATGCCGGCGCGGCCGCAGGCCGTGGCGAACCGGACCGCGCCGTAGAGCCCGTCGCGGTCGGTGAGCGCGAGGGCGCCCTGGCCGTGCTCGGCGGCGCGCTCGACGAGGTGCTCGGGCATCGAGGCGCCGTAGCGCATCGAGAAGCCCGAGGCGACGTGGAGGTGCGCGAACCCGGCCATGGTGGTGCGCTCAGGCCGAGCGGACGGGGACCAGCCGCCGCGGCCGGTGCACCGACGGCAGGCCGAGGCGGCCGGCGGCCAGGTCGACGAAGGTCTCGGCGTCGCGCAGCAGGTCGTCGGCCTCGCGGGCGGTGACCCGCACCAGGCCGGTCTCGACCCCGACCCGCTGACCGGTGGCGGCAGCGAACCGCTGGGCCCACTCGGTGAGCTCGGGGGCGACCCGGGCGGTGAGCGCCCAGACGTCGTGCGGGCCGTCACCCCCGGAGGCCGGCCCAGCACCCGGGGAGGTCGCCGCCCGGGCGGCGACGACGGCAGCCCCCGCACGCAGCGCGGCCAGCGACGCGGCGAGGTAGCGCGCCGAGGCGGCCGAGGCGGCGTATCCGCTGGTGAGCGACTCACGGGCCCGGTCGAGGAGGTCCAAGGTGGTGGCGGCGTGGCTCATCGGGTCTCCTGCGTCGTGGGCGGTGGGTTGTCGTCGGGTGGGGAACGGGCGGTCAGTCGTGGGCACGCAGCAGCAGCCAGCGGTCGTCGTCGCGGCCGAGGTCGAACACCCCGGCGGCCCCGGAGGGTGGGCGGGCCTCGACCCGCCAGACCCGACGCTGCGGGCTCGGCAGCCCGGGCAGCCCGGGGCCGGGCGGCTGGTCGCCGACCTCGCGCCACCAGGCCCGGCGCTCCTGCCACGAGTCGAGCACCGCGCACACGGTGTAGCGCCGCCCGCGCCAGACGAAGTCGCGCGGCCCGTCGGCAACGGAGACCGGCCGGGAGGCGTCGGCGCCGCGGACGACGACGGGGTCATGGTGACGACGAGCCATGAGGCACCTCCGGTGGGCAGCACGGGATCGCCGACCGGCCCCCCGGAGGACGCCGTCGAGCGACGGACCGCTGTGGATGTCGAACACGTGTTCGACTTTTGACCACTGTAACCCCGGGTGCCGACAGCCCGTCAAGCCCGTTGCGCGCGTCCTGCGCGACACGCCGGAGCAGCCACGTGAGCACCCGGCTCGAGACAGCGGGTACAGCGGGCGGCGGATGCGCAACCCAGCTGGGTGTACCGAGATCGACCTATTGGTCGATCTCGGTACACCCAGCCCACCGGATGCCGGTCCGGTCAGGACTGGCGGGGGGAGATCTCGCCCATCGGGCCGAAGCCGGTGACCTCCTCGGCGTCGACGTAGATGATCTGCGGCTGGGCCGAGACGATGTCGGGCATCTCCTGCATGAACCGCGCCACGTGCTGCTGGGCCATGTGCTCGCTCCCGGCCGCCGCGTCGCGGAAACCCTCGATGCACACGAAGGTGTTGGGCTCGGTGAGGCTGCGCGAGAACTCGAAGAACACGCACCCGGGCTCGGCGTCGACACTCTTGGCGTAGAACGTCGACAGCTCGTCCCACGCGTCGAGCCGGTCCTCGCGGATCGGGAACTTCACGGTGATCAGGATCATCTGCTGCTCTCCTTCGGTCGAGGATGCCGGGCGTCAGGGCACGAGGATGGCACGCCCGCGCACGTTCCCCGCGTCGAGGTCGCCGACGGCCTGCTGGAAGTCGTCGAGCGCGTGCTTCTGGGTGTGCAGGATGACCGCTCCGGCCGCCCCGAGCGCCATGAGGTCCGGCAGGTCGTTGTAGGACCCGACGAGGTTGCCGATGACGTTCTTCTCCGTGGAGACCAGGTCGATGGTGGGCACGTCGACGTTCTCGCCGTCGCCGACCACGTGGTGGTCGCCGGCCCGATGGGTCATCGTCACCCCTCGGCGGTCGACCCGTTCTCGCCGACGACGTCGACGACCACCTCGGCGCCCACCCCACCGCTGGGCTCGAGCACCCGCTCCACCTGCGAGCCGTCGCCGAGCACCCCCTCGTGCGCGCGGTGGTAGTAGTAGAAGCAGTCGATGAACTGCTTGCCGTGCACGTTGCGATGTTCTCGGGACGCGCGCGCCCCACAGGGCGATGTGCGCGTCGACCTCGAAGTAGCTCTCCGCGTCCTTTGGGTACATGGACTCCTCCTCCTCGCGACGCCGTCGTCGCGGATGGGTCGAACCGGATGACGTCGACGCCTGGCTGGCGCTGTGGGCTCCCGAGCTGGGCATGCCCGGCGCGCCTCGTCGTGGAGAACGTCGGCGCGCTCCCGGCGTGGGCGGCGCACGACCTGCACGCGCGCCTGACGGCGGCGCCGGCCGCCCGGGCCACCCCGTCCCTCACCTGGTCGGTGACGGGCGCGGGCCCTGGACCGGGTGCCGCAGCCGGATGCGCGAGGTCGACCTCACCCCGGCGGCGCAGCGGGCGCTGCTCGCCCACGACTGGCCGGGGAACGTCGGCGAGCTCGTGCGGGTCGGGCACGACGCCGCCGGCCGCAGCGAGACCCTCGAGCGCGGCGAGATCGTGCGCGCCCTCGCCGAGCCCGGGACCACCGCCGCCAGGGCCGCCGACACCCTGGTGATGAGCTGCGCGACGCTCTACCGCACGCTGCACTACTACGGCATCCGGCGGGTCGGCTGAGCGCGCCGGCCGCTGCTGCGTCACTACGCTGTGCCCATGAGTCCAGAGCCGGGCGAGGCGGTACGGTCGCGCGACCGGTCCGACCACGCCGGTGTTCGGTCGGTCATGGAGATGCTCGCGCTGCACCACGTGACCCCTGAGGTGCGCCACCTGCCGCTGGCCGTGCGCACTGCGAAGGCCGCCGCCGAGGCGCTGGGCGTCACCCCGGCCGAGATCGCCAACAGCCTGGTCTTCGTGGCGACGACCCACGACGGGGACCGGCAGCCGCTGCTCGTGCTCGCCAGTGGCGGCCACCGGGTCGACACCGACAAGGTGGCCGACCTCGCCGGCTTCGCCGACGTCGAGCAGGCCGACCCGGTGTTCGTGCGCACCCACACCGGGTTCGCCATCGGCGGCGTCGCACCGGTCGGCCACCCCGAGCACATCCGCACCATCATCGACGTCACGCTCGGCCGCTACGCCAGGGTCTGGGCCGCTGCCGGCCACAGCCACTCGGTCTTCGCGACGACCTACGACGAGCTGATCCGGATCACCGGCGGGCAGCCGATGGACGTCGCCTGACGGTGACCTCCGCACCCGGCACCGGATGCCGTGTCGGCGTCGACCCGGATGGCACGGGCCGGCGATCGGGTTCCTGCGGGTACCAGAGGGCAAGGCCGCCAAGAACCGGGTGCACATCGACATCAGGGTGGCCGGTGAGCCGCCGTGGGACCCGGCCGAGCGCAACCGCCTCGTGCACGAGCGGGTGGCCGAGCTGCTCGAGGTCGCGCCACCCGGGTGCGCGAGGAGCGCTACGACGGCGCGTTCGGCCACGTGGTGCTGCTCGACCCGGAGGGCAACGAGTTCTGCGTCGCCTGAGCGGGCTCGCGAGGTGACCTCGCTCAGGACACGGCGGCCTCGACCAGTGCGACGACCTGCTGCTCGACGCGGGGGCTCCACGCGGTCATCGCGTACGAGGTCGGCCAGAAGTCGCCGTCGTCGAGGTTGGCGGCGTCCTGGAAGCCCAGGGTCGAGAAGCGGTACTTGAACTTGCCGGAGTCCTGGAAGAACACGACGACCTTGCCGGCCCCGTTGGCGTAGGCGGGCATGCCGTACCAGGTCTTCGGCTGGAGCTGCGGGGCGGTCGAGGTGATGGCGACGTGCACCCGCTCGGCGAGCGCACGGTCGTCGGGTGCCATGTTGGCGATCGCCTCGAGGCACAGCTCGAGGCCGTCGGCGGCCTTGGCGCCCTTCTTGCCCTCGGCGCGCAGCTCGGCGGCGCGCTCCTTCATCGCTGCCCGCTCGGCGGCGCTGAACCCGTCCCCGGAGGTGGTCGTGGCAACCATGGCATTCCCTTCCTGTCGAGCACGGCCGGCGACGCCGACCCGTCCTCGACAGGCTAGGGAGGACACCGCACCGGCGCTTCTTCGTTCCTGACCGGTTGACCACCGGTCAGGAACCGCTAAGTTACCGACCAGTTGGAAAATAAGTGGCCGAGGATACCCTCGAAAATGCCCGTCTGGGGGCGCGCCCGACGGCCGATTCGCATAGCGTCATCCTCAGGAGCGAGCCCGTGCAGGGTGCTCAAACGTCCGCGCAAGCGGCGCGAAAGGGGCAAAGCAGGTATGCAGATCGTCGTGTTGGTCAAGCACGTTCCCGAGCCGAGCGCCGTCTGGTCGTTCTCGGCCGACGACACCCTCGACCGCAACGGAGTCGCGGGGCGCCTCTCGGAGCTCGACGAGTACGCCGTCGAACAGGCTGTGCGCCTGGTCGAGGGTGGGCTCGACGCCGAGATCACCTTCCTCACCGTCGGCCCCCCGGGCGCCAAGGACGGGCTGCTCAAGGCGCTGGCCATGGGCGGAGACCGTGGCGTGCACGTCGTCGACGACGCCATCCACGGCTCGGACTCGCTCGCGACGTCGCTCGTGATCGCCACGGCACTGCAGCAGGTCGGCTTCGACCTGGTGCTCGCCGGGATGGCGTCCACCGACGCCGAGATGTCGGTCGTCCCGTCGATGGTCGCCGACCGGCTCGACGTGAACCAGGCGACGTTCGCCGGGGCGCTGTCGGTCGACGGGTCGACGGTCTCGATCACCCGGGAGAGCGACACCGCCACCGAGCAGGTGAGCACCCAGCTGCCCGCCGTCGTGTCGGTCACCGACCAGACCGGTGAGGCGCGCTACCCCGCCTTCCGGGCGATCATGATGGCCAAGAAGAAGCCGATCCAGACCCTGTCGCTCGGCGACCTCGGCATCGACCCGGCGTCGGTCGGGCTCGCGGCGTCCGGCACCCGCGTCGTCTCGGTCTCGCCCGCGCCGGCCCGTGCCGCCGGCACGGTCGTCGTCGACGACGGCACCGCGGCGGCCCAGCTCGCCGACTTCCTCGCCGGCCGCGGCATCCTGTGACGTCTGGCCCTTCCGACCTCCGGCCGGCTCCCCGGCCCACCCACCGCCCGGCGGCCCTGCGCGCCGCCACCGCCACCGCCCACCGGTAGGAGACCACCGTGTCCGAAGTACTCGTCCTCGCCGAGCTCACCCCGAGCGGAGTCCGCGCGGCGACCCTGGAGCTGCTCACCCTCGCGCGCCGCCTCGGCGAGCCGAGCGCCGTCGTGTGCGGCGACGCCACCGACGACGTCGTGGCCACGCTCGGCGACCACGGCGCCGCGACGGTCTACGTCGCCGCCGCGCCCGAGATCGAGCAGTTCCTCTCCGTGCCCAAGGCCGAGGTCCTGGTCAGCATCGCCCAGCGGGTCGAACCGGCCGCCGTCCTGGTCACCTCCGGCCCGGAGGGCAAGGACGTCGCCGCCAGGGTCGCCGTCCGGCTCGGCAGCGGCCTGGTGACGGATGCCATCGACGTCGTCTCCGAGGGCGGCGTGGTCCGCACCACCCAGTCGGTGGTCGCCGGGTCGTTCCACGTCGTCAGCGAGGTGGTCCGCGGCGTCCCGGTCGTCACCGTCATGCCGAATGCCGTTGCAGCCGAGGCCGCCCCGGCACAGCCCACGGTCGAGAACGTCGAGGTCGCCTTCAGCGACCGGGCAAAGGGCGCCACCGTGACCAGCCGCACCCCGAAGACGTCGGGCGCCCGCCCCGACCTTGCCGACGCCGCGGTCATCGTGGCCGGCGGCCGCGGGGTCGGCTCCGAGGAGGGCCTGGGCGTGGTCGAGGCGGTGGCCGACGCGCTCGGCGGCGCCGTCGGGGTGACCCGTGCGGTGAGCGACCTGCACTGGGCCTCCCACGACCTGCAGATCGGCCAGACCGGCAAGACGGTCGCGCCGAACCTCTACCTCGCCGCCGGGGTGTCCGGCGCGATCCAGCACCGCGCCGGCATGCAGTCGAGCAAGACGATCGTCGCCGTCAACAAGGACCCCAAGGCCCCCATCTTCGCTATCGCCGACTTCGGGGTCGTCGGCGACCTGCACACCGTCCTGCCCGCACTCGTCGACGAGGTCGGCAAACGCCGCGCCTGACCCGCCTCCCCTTCGGGGACGTCACCGCAAGGAGCTGATCAATGGCGACGCTCAGGCTCGTCCTCGGGCTCGGCATGACCATCGTGCTGCTCGGCATCGCCGGCGCCCGGCTACGGTACCTCTACCGGATCGGCGCCTCGGCGCAGCCGGTCGAACCGGGTCGGGTCGGCAAGACCGGCGAGATGGCCCGCGCCGAGGTGGTCGAGGTCGCCGGCCAGCGAAAGCTGCTGCAGTGGACCACGCCCGGCTTGGCCCACCTGGCGGTCTTCTGGGGGTTCGCGGTCCTCGTCCTGACCATCATCGAGGGCTTCGGGGCGCTGTTCTCGCCCACCTTCCAGATCCCGGTCGTCGGCAACTGGCCGGCACTGGGCTTCGTCGAGGACCTCTTCGCCGTCCTCTGCCTCGTCGCCGTCGCCGCGTTCACCGTCATCCGGCTGCGCGAGTCGCCCAAGGAGCACGGCCGCGGGTCGAGGTTCTTCGGGTCACACCTCGGAGCCGCCTGGTTCACCCTGTTCATGATCGTCAACGTCGTGTGGACGCTCATGCTGGCCCGCGGCGCCCAGATCAACGCACAGGACGTCAACACCACCGACAACCTGGGCTTCCTGCGGGGCGCGTTCGTCTCGCAGTGGATCGCCGGACTGCTGGCGCCGCTGGGGCAGACCGCCAACGAGGTCATCGAGACCGTTGCCCTGCTGCTGGCCCTGGCCGTGCTCCTGGGCTTCACGGTGTTCGTCACCTACAGCAAGCACCTGCACATCCTGTTCTCGCTGCCCAACGTCGCGCTCGCCCGGCGCCCCCGCGCCCTCGGGGCCGCGCTGCCGGTCTACTCCGGGGGCAAGGCCGTCGACTTCGACGACCCCGGCGAGGACGACCTGATGGGCGTCGGCAAGGTCGAGGACTTCACCTGGAAGGGCCTGTTGGACTTCGGCACCTGCACCGAGTGCGGGCGCTGCCAGAGCCAGTGCCCCGCCTGGAACACCGACAAGCCGCTCTCGCCGAAGCTGCTGGTGATGACGTTGCGCGACCACGCCCTGGCGAAGGGCCCGTGGATGATCGCCGCCGAGGAGGCGCGCGAGGGGCTCGACGAGGGGCTGCGCGACCTCGCCGCCGTCCCGCTCGTCGGAGACACCGGGTACTCCACCGAGGACCCCCTGGGCGCCTACCAGCCCGCGGGGCCGGGTGCGGTGATCGACAACGACGTGCTGTGGTCGTGCACGACCTGCGGCGCCTGCGTCGAGCAGTGCCCGGTCGACATCGAGCACGTCGACCGGATCATCGACCTGCGCCGCTACCAGGTGCTGATGGAGTCGGCCTTCCCCGAGGAGGCCGGCATCATGCTCAACAACCTCGAGCACGCCGCCGACCCGTGGGGTCGCGGTGCCGCCGCCCGCCTGCAGTGGGCCGAGCCCCTCGACTTCGAGGTGCGCGTGCTGGGCGCCGACGGTGGCACGACCATCCCCGACGACGTCGACTACCTCTACTGGGTCGGCTGCGCCGGTGCGCTCGACGAGGGCGCCCAGCGCACGGCTCGGGCGGTGGCCACGCTGCTGCACGAGGCCGGCGTGGAGTTCATGGTGCTGGGCGACGCCGAGTCCTGCACCGGTGACCCCGCTCGCCGGATGGGGCACGAGTACCTCTTCCAGATGCTGGCCCAGCAGAACGTCTCGGTGCTCAACGACGCGGGTGCCAAGCGCATCGTCGTCACCTGCGCGCACTGCTTCAACACCCTGCGCAACGAGTACCCGCAGGTGGGTGGCCACTACGAGGTCGTGCATCACACGACCCTGCTCTCCCGGCTGGTGGCCGAGCACCGCCTGGTGCCGGTGTCCCCGGTGGCCACGTCGGTCACCTACCACGACCCGTGCTACCTCGGCCGGCACAACCGGGTCTTCGCCGCACCCCGCGAGGTACTGGGCTCGGTGCCCGGTCTCACGCTGACCGAGATGCCGCGCAACCGCGAGCGGGCGTTCTGCTGTGGTGCCGGCGGCGCCCGGATGTGGCTCGACGAGGACCTCGGCACCCGGATCAACCTCAACCGCACCGACGAGGCCCTCGCCGTGTCCCCCGACCTCGTCACGGCCGCCTGCCCGTTCTGCGTGACCATGCTCACCGACGGGGTGGCGCAGCGCCAGATGGAGGGCGCCGCCGCCGAGTCGGTCGAGGTGCTCGACATCGCAGAGGTCCTCCTGCGCTCGGTGCGCCCCGACCTCGGCGACCCGGAACCCTCGGTCGCCACCACCACCACACCCACCTCCTGACAGTGAGGACCACCACCATGACCGCCACCACCGCAACCGAGCCCGCCGGCCACTTCGGCGGGGCCGGGCTCGACCTGTCGAGCCTGACCCTGATGCTCGAGGCGCTCGACGACTTCGTCGACGGCGCCCTCTCCCCCGACCTCCAGCTCGAGCTCGACCACGAGGACCGCTGCCCGGAGGACATCGTGCGGGCCATGTCCGACCCGATGACGCTCGGCGTGCAGCTGGTCTTCATCCCCGAGCAGTACGGCGGGATGGACGGTGGCGCGTTCGACTCCTACCGGGTCTGCGAGGTGATGGCCCGCAAGGACATCGGCCTCGCGACAGCCGTGTTCGCCACCTTCTTGGGGTCGGACCCGATCGTGGTCGGCGCGACGGAGGACCAGAAGCAGCGCTGGCTCGGCGCCATCGCCGAGCAGGGCGTGGTGTTCGCCTACGGGGCCACCGAGCCCGATGCCGGTTCCGACCTCGGCGCGATGACCACCACGGCCACCCCCGTCACCGACGAGGACGGCACCGTCACCGCCTACCGGATCAACGGGCGCAAGCAGTGGATCTCCAACGGCTCGATCGCCGACTACTGCACCATCCTCGCCGCCACCCCCGAGGGCCCCACCTGGTTCGTCGTCGCCAAGGACACCCCCGGCTTCACGAGCGGCCCACCCGAGGACAAGCACGGGCTGCGCCTGTCGAACACCGCCTCGCTGTTCCTCGACGACGTCGAGGTGCCCGCCGACAACCTGGTCGGCAGCACCGCCGGCCTCGGGCTGGTGCAGGCGCAGCAGGTCTTCGGCTACACCCGCCTGATGGTGGCCGCGTTCGGCCTCGGTGGCGGCTGGGAGGCCCTCGACCGCGCGATCGCCTACTCCGTGCAGCGCGAGCAGGGCGGTGGCCCGCTCAGCGAGAAGCAGGGCTTCACGCACAAGCTGGTCGTGCCGCACGCCGTCCGGCTCGAGGCCGCCCGCGCCTTCATGGAGGACACCGCGGACCGGCTCGACCGGGGCCTGGGGGACAACGGCGCGATGAACACCGAGGGCGCCATCGCGAAGTACCTCGCGACCGAGTCCGGCAACGCTGCTGCGGACGCCGCCATCCAGGCCCACGGCGGCTACGGCTACACCCGCCCCTACGTGGTGGAGAAGATCCGCCGCGACGTGCGGATCACGACGATCTACGAGGGCACCTCCGAGATCATGGAGATGACCATCGCCCGCGGCCGGTGGCAGGAGCACCTGAAGACCAGCGGCCGGTACTACCTCGACCTGGCCGCCGAGATGTCCGCGCTGCACGCCGCCAACCCCGTCGTCGGCGCCGACGCCGCGGCGCTGGCCCTCCAGTCGCTGGCCGTCGTGCTCGACTCCTGCCGGGTCGGACGGCTCACCCGCAACCAGCACGTGCTCTTCCGGCTCGGCGAGCTGATCGCCGGCACCGAGGCGGCCGCCGTGTTCGCCAAGGCGGCGGATGCCGCGATGGCCGAGCGTCGCTTCGAGAAGTCGCCCACCCGGTTCACCGGGGAGACCCTCGCGGCGATGTCGCGGGTCTTCGCCCGGGAGTCGGCCCACAAGGTCGCCCTCGAGGGCACCCGCTGGGTCGCCGGGGCGCTCGACCCGGGCAGCCCGGTGCTGGCCGGGCTCGCCGGCATCCCCTCCGACGCCATCCGCGCCGCCCAGGCCGGGCTGCTCGCCGACATGGACCGCGTCGCCGACGCGCTCTACGGCCGCACCCCCGCCTGACGCCACCCTCCCCACGCGCCGGACCCGTCCGGCGCACCACGTGCCAGACCACCCACCCGCACAGCACACCGATTCGGACCACACCATGTCGCAACACCACAGCTCCCCGGTCGCCGTCGTCGGAATGTCGGCGATCATGCCCGACGCCCTCAGCGGCGACGCCTTCTGGCAGAACATCACCGCCGGCCGCTACTCCATCTCCACCACACCGGACGACCGCTGGGACCGCGGTCTGTACTTCGACGAGGACCACCGTGTCCCCGACAAGACGTACAGCACCATCGGCGGCTGGGTGCGCGAGTTCGACTGGAACCCGGTCGCCTGGCGGCTGCCGGTGCCGCCGATGGTGGCGGCGCAGATGGACGAGGGCCAGCGCTGGGCGATCTCGGCTGCCCGGGCCGCGCTCACGGATGCCGGGTGGCCGGGCTGGAGCGTCGACTCCGACCGCGTCGCCGTCATCATCGGCAACGCCCTCGGCGGCGAGAAGCACTACCAGTCGAGCATGCGGATCCGCTTCCCCGAGATGCTGCAGCGGCTCGAGGAGTCGGCCACGCTGGCCTCCCTGGCGCCCGAGACGCGTGACCGCATCCTGGACGAGACCCGACGCGGCTACCTCGACAACGTCTTCTCCATCACCGAGGACACCATGCCCGGCGAGCTCGCGAACGTCATCGCGGGCCGCGTCGCGAACCTGTTCAACCTGCGCGGCATGAACTTCACGACCGATGCCGCCTGCGCCTCCGGGCTGGCCGCGCTCAACGCCGCCGTCAGCGGCCTGGCCGACCACCAGTTCGACGCCGTCGTGACCGGGGGCATCGACCGCAACATGGGCGTGGACGCCTTCGTGAAGTTCTGCAAGATCGGCGCGCTGTCGGCCACCGGGACCCGCCCGTTCGACGCCGGGGCCGACGGCTTCGTCATGGGCGAGGGGGCTGCCTTGTTCGTGCTCAAGCGGCTCGAGGACGCCGAGCGCGACGGCGACCGGGTCTACGCCGTCATCCTCGGTATCGGCGGGTCCTCCGACGGCAAGGGCAAGGGCATCACCGCCCCGAACCCGGTCGGCCAGCAGCTCGCCGTGCGGCGCGCCTGGGAGCGGGCCGGGGTCGACCCGGCCACCGCCGGCGCCGTCGAGGCGCACGGCACCTCGACCCGCGTCGGGGACGCCTCCGAGCTCACCAGCCTGACCACTGTCTTCGGGGCGGCCGGGGCAGCGCCGCGCTCCATCGCGCTCGGCTCGGTGAAGTCAAACATCGGCCACCTCAAGGCCGCTGCCGGGTCGGCCGGCCTGTTCAAGATGGTGCACTCCCTGCACTCCAAGCAGCTGCCGCCCAGCCTGAACTTCCGCGAGCCCAACCCCAACGTCGACTGGGACACCCTCCCGTTCGCCGTCAACACCGGGCTGCGCCCGTGGGAGCAGCCGGCGAACGACGTGCGCCGCGGTGGCGTGAGCGCGTTCGGGTTCGGGGGCACCAACTTCCACGTCGTCGTCGAGGAGCACGTGCCCGGACGGCACCGCCCGCCGGCGCGCAGCTTCGCGTCGGCGCAGGTGCCCGGCACGGCATCGGCCCCGCAGCCCGCCCCGGCTGCCACCGGTGCTGCGGGCGGTGCGAAGGCTCCGCTGCGCGGGGCGCTCGTCCTCGGAGGGCGCGACGACGCCGACGTGGCCGCCCAGGTGCAGGCAGCCCTGGCGCAGGCCCGCACCGGAGTGGTGCCTCCCCGCACCGCACCGGACCCCGAACTCGCCGCCGCGGCCGTGCGGGTCGCCGTCGACCACAGCGACGCCGCCGACCTGACGACCAAGCTGACCAAGCTCGCCAACGCGTTCGCCTCGGGCAACCCCGCGGCGTTCCGCCTGCTGCGCCAGCAGGGAATCTTCGTCGGCCGTGGGCCGGCCCCCAAGGTCGCGTTCCTCTACACCGGGCAGGGCTCGCAGTACGTCAACATGCTCAAGACGCTCGCCGGCGAGGAGCCCCTGGTCAGGCAGACCTTCGACGAGGCCGACGCGGTGATGACCCCGCTGCTCGGGCGCCCGCTCAGCTCGTACATCTTCATCGACGGCGACGATCCGGCCGCGGTCAAGACCCTCAACCAGCAGCTGATGCAGACCGAGATCACCCAGCCCGCGGTGCTGGCCGTCGACATCGCGCTCACCCGGCTGCTGGGGGCCTACGGCGTGCAGCCGGACATGGTGATGGGTCACAGCCTGGGCGAGTACGGCGCGCTGGTCGCCGCCGGCGCGCTCACCCTGCCGAGCGCCCTCGAGGCGGTCAGCGCGCGGGGCCGGGAGATGACCAAGGTGTCGATGGCGGACAACGGCGCGATGGCAGCCGTGTTCGCCCCGATGGCCGACATCTCGCGCATCGTCGACGCCGCCGACGGCTACGTCGTCATCGCCAACATCAACAGCACCAGCCAGGCGGTCGTCGGCGGTGCCACCGATGCCGTGGAGCGGATCATCGAGCGGTTCACCGCCGAGGGCTTCACCGCGACGCGGATCCCGGTCAGCCACGCCTTCCACACCTCGATCGTCGCGCCGGCATCCGGGCCGTTCGTCGACGCCCTGCGCCGGCTCGAGCTGAAGGCGCCCACCAGGCCGGTCGTCGCCAACGTGACGGGCGACTTCTACCCGGCGGGTGCGACCGCCGAGACCGTGCTGGAGTTCGCCGGCCGCCAGATCGCCTCGCCCGTGCAGTTCGTCAAGGGCCTGGAGACGCTCTACGGCGCCGGTGCCCGGGTCTTCATCGAGGTGGGCCCGAAGAAGGCACTGCACGGCTTCGTCGAGGACGTCCTCGGCTCCGAGCACGACGACGTCGTCGCGCTCTTCACCAACCACCCGAAGGTCGCGGACGACGTGGCCTTCAACCAGGCCCTGTGCGGCCTGTATGCCGCAGGCGTGGGCCTCGACCGCTCGAGTGCCGCCCCGCCCCGAGAGGACCAGGACGTCAGCCATGTCAGCAGCACCGCGAACGGCACCGGGAACAGGAGCGCGATCATGACCTCCGAGGTGCAGCGACCGCAGGCCCAGACCGGTGCCGACGACGCCACCATCCGCGAGCTCGGGCTGCTCTTCGCCGACGTGCTCGAGAAGGGGATGCACGTGTACGGCGGCACCGGTGTCGCCGGTCCGCGGCCGAGCGCGCCCCCGGCGCCGAGCCCCCAGCCCCAGGCGGCCGCACCGGCCGCGCTGCCGGCCCTCGAGCCCGTCGTCGTCACCGGCGCCGCCCTCGGCCTGCCCGGCACCGAGCAGACCTTCGCCGACGACAACGTCGCCCGCATCCTGTCCGGCCAGAACTTCATCAGCGTGCTGGGCGAGGGCACCCGGCAGCGGATGGCCGACATGCGCATCACCCGGCTGGTCAAGGACGCCGCCTCAGGGGCCGGCAGCTTCGCGACGATCGACGACCCCGCCGACGTCATCAAGCTCGCCGGGGTCCACGCGCCGCTCGACGTCGTCGCCCAGTTCGGGGTCGACACGGCACGCGATGAGGCCCTCGACACGACGACCCGGATGGCCATCGGCGCCGGCTTCGACGCGCTGCGCGACGCCGGCATCCCGCTCGTCATGAGCTACAAGACGACGACGCTGGGCACCCAGCTGCCCGACCGCTGGGGCCTGCCCGAGGCGCTGCGCGACGAGACCGGCGTCATCTTCGCCTCGGCCTTCCCCGGCTACGACCGGTTCGCCGAGGCCGTGGAGGGCTACGCCCTCGACCGCGGCCGCCGCGAGGGCCTGCTCGCCGTCGAGGGCCTGCGCGCCCGGATGACCGATGACGACCCGGCCGTCGCCGAGGTCGACACCCTGATTCGCGAGCTGCGCGAGACCCTCGAGCGCGAGCCCTACCAGTTCGACCGGCGCTTCCTGTTCCGCGCGCTGTCGATGGGACACTCCCAGTTCGCCGAGATCATCGGCGCCCGCGGGCCGAACACCCAGCTGAACGCCGCCTGCGCCAGCGCCACGCAGGCGCTCTCGCTGGCCGAGGACTGGATCCGGGCCGGCCGGTGCCGCCGCGTCGTCGTGGTGTCCGCCGACGACGCCACCGGCACCCACCTGATGCCGTGGGTGACCGCGGGCTTCCTGGCCTCCGGGGCCGCGGCCACGGACGAGCGGGTCGAGGACGCCGCCACGCCCTTCGACCGGCGCCGCCACGGCATGGTCGTCGGCGCGGGTGCCGCGTCCTTCGTGGTCGAGTCGGCCGAGGCGGCCCGCGAGCGGGGCCTGCAGCCGATTGCCGAGGCCCTGGCCACGGTCACCGCGAACAGCGCCTTCCACGGCTCGCGCCTCGACGTGCAGCACATCTGTGACGTCATGGAGGCGCTGGTCCGCGAGGCCGAGGGCCGCGGCGTGGACCGCCGGGCGATCGCCCCGAACTTGATGTTCGTCTCCCACGAGACCTACACCCCGGCCCGTGGCGGCAGCGCCGCAGCGGAGATCAACGCGCTGCGCCGGGTCTTCGGGCCCGCCGCCGACTCCATCGTCATCACCAACACCAAGGGCTTCACCGGTCACGCCATGGGCGCCGGTATCGAGGACGTCGTGGCGCTCAAGGCGCTCGAGACGGGGCTCGTGCCGCCGGTGCCGAACTACCGGGAGCAGGACCCCGACCTCGGCGACCTCAACCTGTCCACGGGCGGCGACTACCCGGTGCGGTACGCGCTGCGGCTGGCCGCGGGCTTCGGCTCGCAGGTCGCGATGTCGCTGCTGCGCTGGACCCCGGTGCCCGACGGCAGACGGCGCCGCCCCGACGAGCTGGGCTACGCCTACCGGGTCGTCGACCAGGGTGCCTGGCAGCGCTGGCTGGACCGCCTCGCCGGCCACACCGAGAGCCGGCTCGAGGTCGACCACCGGCGCCTGCGCGTCGTCGACACGGGCCCGGCCACCATCCCGGTCGAGCGGTCCGGGCACGTGCCGGTGCCGTACGCCGACCGGCTCACCCCGACGGCCGGGTTCGCCCTGCCGGCTGCTGCGCCAGCGGCGGCGGCGGCCTCGTCGGCGCCGTCCGCGCCACCGGCGCCCGCGCCGGCCAGCCCGGTCCCCCAGCCGGCACCGGTGGTGCCTGAGGCCGTCGTGGCGCCGGAGCCGGCAGAACAGCCCGTCCCCTCGGGCGACGACGTCCTCGCCGTCGTGACCAACATCGTGGCCGAGATGACCGGCTACCCCGCCGACCTGCTCGACCCCGACCTCGACCTCGAGGCCGACCTCGGCGTCGACACCGTCAAGCAGGCCGAGGTCTTCGCCGCCGTCCGCGAGCAGTGGAGCCTGGAGCGCGACGACGACCTGCGCCTGCGGGACTTCCCCACCCTCAACCACGTCGCCGGCTGGGTCCGCGGGCGGCTCGGTGTCGCAGCGGTCGGCTCGCCGGCCTCCGCGTCACCCACGCTCCCGACCGAGCCCCACCCCTTCGGCGATGGCGGCCAGGGCGGCGACCCGGTCCTCGCGACGGTCACCCAGATCGTGGCCGAGATGACCGGCTACCCCGCCGACCTCCTGGGCGCCGACCTCGACCTCGAGGCCGACCTCGGCGTCGACACCGTCAAGCAGGCCGAGGTCTTCGCCGCCGTGCGCGCGCAGTGGGACCTCGAGCGTGACGACAACCTGCAGCTGCGCGAGTTCCCGACGCTGAACCACGTGGCGGCCTGGGTGCACCGGCGCCTCGGCGTGGCGGCTCCTGCCGGGGCCGCGCCGGCATCCTCGGCGCCGGCATCCTCGGCGCCGGCATCCTCGGCTCCGGCTCCGGCCGCTGCCCCCGAGGAACCGGCCGCCGACGAGTACCTCGGCGCGGTCACCGGGATCGTCGCCGAGATGACCGGCTACCCCGCCGACCTGCTCGACCCCGACCTCGACCTCGAGGCCGACCTCGGCGTCGACACCGTCAAGCAGGCCGAGGTCTTCGCCGCCGTGCGCGCCCGCTGGAACCTCGAGCGCGACGACACCCTCCAGCTGCGCGAGTTCCCCACCCTGAACCACGTCGCCGCCTGGGTGCGTGGCAAGCTCGGCGTCGAACAGCCCTCTGCGGCAACGGCATCCGCCGCTGCTCCCGCGCCGGCACCATCCTCGGCGCCGGCCGCCGGGGCGCCCGCCGCGGGTGGTGACGAGATCGTCGCAGCCGTCACCGACATCGTCGCCGAGATGACCGGCTACCCCGCCGACCTGCTCGACCCCGACCTCGACCTCGAGGCCGACCTCGGCGTCGACACCGTCAAGCAGGCCGAGGTCTTCGCCGCCGTGCGCGCCCGCTGGAACCTCGAGCGCGACGACACCCTCCAGCTGCGCGAGTTCCCCACCCTGAACCACGTCGCCGCCTGGGTGCGTGGCAAGCTCGGCGTCGAACAGCCCTCTGCGGCAACGGCATCCGCCGCTGCTCCCGCGCCGGCACCATCCTCGGCGCCGGCCGCCGGGGCGCCCGCCGCGGGTGGTGACGAGATCGTCGCAGCCGTCACCGACATCGTCGCCGAGATGACCGGCTACCCCGCCGACCTGCTCGACCCCGACCTCGACCTCGAGGCCGACCTCGGCGTCGACACCGTCAAGCAGGCCGAGGTCTTCGCCGCCGTGCGCGCCCGCTGGAACCTCGAGCGCGACGACACCCTCCAGCTGCGCGAGTTCCCCACCCTGAACCACGTCGCCGCCTGGGTGCGCGACCGGCTCGGTGCCGCCGGTGCCGGTGCCGGCGAGACGGCCGCGGTCGACGGTGGCAGCGCTGCCGCGTCGCCGCAGGCGGCGCCACACACGGTGGCCGGCGACCTCGACGCGGTCGACGCCCTCCCCCGACGGGTGCCGACGCCGTCGGTGCGCCCCTCCGCCGAGCAGTGCGTGCCCACCGGGGTGTCGCTCGACGACGCCCGTGTCGTGGTGATGCGCGACGAGGGAGGGGTCGGCGACGCGCTGGCCAAGCGGCTGCACAAGGCGGGGGCGACCGCGCTCGTGCTCGACCCCGGCACGCCCACCGACGACCTGCTCTCGCAGCTGGCCGCGTGGACCGCCGACGGTCCCGTGACCGGCGTCTACTGGCTCGCGGCCCTGGACGACGAGGGAGACCTCGGCAGCTACGACCTGGCGACGTGGCGCGAGGCGCTGCGCCGGCGGGTCAAGGCGCTCTACGCCACCATGCGCCACCTCTGGGACAGCGACGCCTTCCTGGTGTCCGCGACCCGCCTGGGTGGTCACCACGGCTACGGGCGCAAGGGCGCGGCATCCGCGCTGGGCGGTGCCGTGACCGGCTTCACCAAGTCGTACAAGAAGGAGCGTCCCGGGGCCCTGGTCAAGGCCGTCGACCTGCCGGTCGACCGCCGGACCGCCGCGGTGGCGGACCTGCTGATCGAGGAGACGCTGCGCGACCCCGGCTGCGTCGAGGTCGGCCGCGTCGACGGCCGACGCTTCGGCATCGCCCTGCTGGAGCAGCCGTTCCCGAGCCGCGGTGACGGCGACGCCGTCGGCGAGGGCGGGATGCCGTTGACGTCCGACTCCGTCGTGCTCGTCACCGGCGCTGCGGGCAGCATCGTCTCGGCGATCACCGCCGACCTCGCGGTCCACTCCGGCGGCGTGTTCCACCTGCTCGACCTCACCCCGGCGCCCGACCCGGGCGACCCGGACATCGCGGCGTTCCGCTCCGACCGCGCCTCGCTCAAGGGCACCATCGCGGCCCGCCTGCGGGAGAGCGGGGCTAAGCCGACCCCCGTGGCGATCGACCGTGAGCTCGCCCACCTCGAGCGCCTGGAGGCGGCCCTCACCTGCGTGGAGGCGGTCGAGGCGGCCGGCGGCAGGGCGTACTACTACTCGGTCGACCTGACCGATCAGCAGGCCGTGGCGGCCGTGATGGACCAGGTGCGCGAGCGCAGCGGTCGCATCGACGTGCTGCTGCACGCCGCCGGGCTGGAGATCAGCCGCAACCTGCCCGAGAAGGAGCCACGCGAGTTCGACCTCGTCTTCGACGTCAAGACCACCGGCTGGTTCAACGTCTGGCAGGCCGCGCGCGAGCTGGAGGTCGGGGCCGTCGTGGCCTTCTCCTCCGTCGCGGGCCGGTTCGGCAACCAGGGCCAGACCGACTACTCCTCGGCCAACGACCTGCTGTGCAAGGTGGTGGCCTCCTTGCCCACCACCCGCCCGCAGACCCGCGGCCTGGCGCTGGACTGGACCGCCTGGGGCGGCATCGGCATGGCGACCCGCGGCTCCATCCCGAAGATCATGGAGCAGGCCGGCGTCGAGGTGCTGCCGCCCGAGGCGGGAGTCGCGTGGATCCGGCGTGAGCTGACCTCGTCGGGGTTCAGCGGTGAGGTCGTCGTCGCGGGTGCGCTCGGGATGATGGCCACCGAGTACCACCCGAGCGGCGGTGTCGACGCCGACGCCCTGCGCCGCCAGCACCCCTTCGGCCCGATGGTCGGTGACGTCACGCTGTCCGTGAACGACGGGGTGGTCTCGCGGGTGACCCTCGACCCGGCAGCCCAGGGCTTCCTCACCGACCACCGGATCGACGGGACCCCCGTGCTTCCCGGGGTCATGGGCATGGAGGGCTTCGCCGAGGTGGCCGGCCTGGTCGCCCCGGCCGGGCACCGGGTGGGTGCCGTCGAGGACGTCGGCTTCCTGGCGCCGGTGAAGTTCTACCGCGACGAGCCCCGCACGCTCACCGTCAGTGCCGTCACCACGCCCGACCCCGAGGGCGGGGACGACCTCCTCGCCCACTGCACGCTCACCGCCGAGCGGCGCCTCCCCGGCTCCGACGACCCGGTGGTCACCACCCACTTCACCGGACGGGTCCGACTGACCGCAGCGGTCGCCGACGAGGAGCACTCGTCACTCGACCCCACCCCCCACGACCCCCACGTCGACGCCGACCAGGTCTACCGCTTCTACTTCCACGGTCCGGCCTACCAGGTCGTGGAGTCGGCATGGCTCGACGGGAACGGTCCGATGGCCCTGCTGACCGAGCCGCTGCCCGACGACCGCTCCCCGATGGACAGCCCGCTGGCCCTGGCCCCCCGCCTGGTCGAGCTGTGCTTCCAGACGGCGGGCCTGTGGGACGCCGCCCGTGAGGACCGGCTGGGGCTGCCGATGAGGGTGCGGCGCGTGCGCGTCCTGCTCGATCCGGCGACGGCCACCGGGCGCCTGGTGGCGCACGCGGAGTCCGCCGACGGCCGGGTGGATGCCGTGGTCGTCGACGAGTCCGGACGCGTCGTCGTGCGCCTGGACGGGTACGAGACCGTGCCGCTGCCGGGCGGCCTCCCGGACGACGTGCGCGGACCCCTGGAGGCGGCGTTCGGGTCGGGGACCTCGGCGTGAGCACCGTGCGACGGCTCGCCGTGGTCGACCGTGGCGAGCCGGCCCTGCGGCTGCTCGCGGCCGCCGGATCCCTGAGCGACCCGGACAGCGGTGAGCGCCTGCGCACCCTGGCGGTGAGCACCGTGCCGCGCGAGCTGGCGTGGTGGGCCAGGGAGGCCACCGAGACCGTGGTCCTGCCCAGCCCCGAGGACGGCGTCCTGCCCGTGGCCGACGTGGTCGCCGCGCTGGTCGCCGCCCGGGCCGATGCCGCCTGGCTGGGGCTGGTGCCGTGCGCCGACCGGGCCGAGCTCGCCGACGCCTGCGAAGCCGCCGGGCTGCTCGTCCTCGGGCCCGACGGGCCGGCCATCCGCGCCCTCGGCACTGCGACGGGGCTGGCCGCGGTCGCCGCCTCCGCGGGCGTGCCGTTGCGGCCCGTCGGCTCGTTCCCCGAGGGCCCGCGCATGCTGGAGGTCGACGCCCTGCGCGACGGCCACGGCACGACCCTGGCGCTGGGCGTCCGCGAGGTGAGCGTGGTGCGCGGCTCGTGGGCGCTGCTGGCCGAGCTGCCGGCGAGCGGTGTCCCGCAGGACGCCGCCGCCGCGATGGAGGCCGCCGCGCGCGCCCTGCTCGAGGAGGCGGGCTACCGCGGCGCGGCGGTGGTGCACTTCGCGCTCGACGCCGACGGCTCGTTCGCCGTCACCCACGTCGACACCGACGGGCGGGCGACCCATGCCGGGGCTGAGGAGCGCACCGGGGCCGACATCCTCGGGGCACGCCTGCGCGCGGACCTCGGCGGCTCGCTGCCCGACCAGGCCCCCCAGGGGGAGGGCTGGACCCTGGAGGCCCGGCTGCTCGCACACGACCCCGACCGTGGCTACGCGCCCACCGGCGGACGGGTGGAGGCGATCTCGCTCCCGGTCGGCACCGGCGTGCGGGTGGACGCCGGGCTGCGGGCCGGCGACGTCGTCGACCCCGTGCTGGACCCCGTCGTCGCCACCGTGACGTCGTCGGGTCGCACCCGCGAACAGGCCCTGCAACGGCTGCGCCGCGCCCTGGAGCGCACCAGCGTCGTGCTCTCCGGCGGCGCCACGAACCGCTGCGGCCTGATCGCCGTGCTGTCGACGCCGACGGTCCTCGCCGGCCCACCCGCCCCGACGTGGTACGCCGAGCAGCTGGCCACCGGAGCGCTCGTGCCCGAGCCCGACCCGGTGGCGGTCGTCGTCGCGGCGATCGAGGTCTACGAGCGTGACCTCGCGCTGGTCCAGCGCTCGTTCCGGGCCAGTGCCGAGCGGGGCCGCCCCGAGCACCCGGAGAACGTCGGCGTGGGCATCGAGCTCGGCTACCGCGGCAGCCGGCACCGTCTGCGGGTCGACCGCACCGGCCCCGACCGGTACCGCGTGCACGACGGCGTGCGCTTCGAGGTGCTCGTCGACACCCTGAGCCCCTTCGAGCGCCGCGTCCTGGTGGGCGGCCGCACCCGCCGGGTCGTCGCGGTGACCGCCGACGAGGTGATCCGCCTCGAGATCGACGGCGCCGCCCACACGGTGACCCGCGAGGACGGCGTGGTGCTGCGGGCGCCGATGCCCGCCCTGGTCAGCTCCCTCCTCGTCGAGGTGGGCGAGAAGGTGTCCGCCGGGCAGCCGGTCGCCGCCCTGGAGTCGATGAAGATGGTGAGCACCCTCACCGCCCCCCTCGACGGCCGGGTCACCGCACTGGTGGTCCTGCCGAACCAGCAGGTCGAGCAGGGTGACCCCCTGCTGCGGATCCGTGCGGCGCAGGCCTCCCAGCTGATGCCCGACCTGCCGGACGCGGCCCACGCGGCGGCCGTCGACCTCGCCGCCCTGGCCGTCGACGACGACGCGCCGCCGCCCGACGTCTTCGACGACCTCACCGCCTACCTGCTCGGCTTCGACCTCGACCCGACGGCCGCGCGGGCCCTGCGTCCGGCCTACCGTGCCCGGGTCGCGAGCAGCGAGCCGGGCGACCCCGAGCTGCTCGCCCGCGAGGACGCCTTCCTCGACCTGTTCGCCGACATCGGGGTGCTGTACCGGCCGCGAACCGAGGCCGACGTCCAGGCCGATCCCGACCTCGCCGGCCAGACGAGCAGCCAGGAGTTCGTCATCGAGTTCCTGCGCTGGCTCGACGTCGAGCGCGCCGGCCTCCCGGGCGGCTACCGGCGACGGCTGGAACGGGCACTCGCGCGCTATGGCGTGGAGGGCACCCACAACCGGGTCGTGCTGGAGCGGGCCACCTTCTGGCTGTTCCGGTCGTTCTCGCGCGTTCCCGAGCTCGCCGACCTGGTCACCGAGGTCCTGGCCCGCCGGTTGGAGTTCGCCGGCGCGCTGCTGGCCAGCGCGACCTCGGCCGACCGCGCCCGGCTGGAGCGCCTGGTGCGCGCCACCCAGGGCCGCCAGCCCGCGGTGACCGACGCCGCCCGTGACGTGCTCTACCACTGGTTCGACGAGCCCGTGCTCAGCGCCGTGGCCGCCGAGACCGAGGCGGAGATGCGCTCGCACCTGGCCGAGCTGGCCGTGGACCCGACCGGCGCCGACCGCGCCGACCGGATCGGCCGGCTGGTGTGGTGCCCGCAGCCGATGCGCTCCCTGCTGCTCGGAGCGTGGCTGCGGGCCGGCGAGGCAGGCGAGGCACGCGAGGCAGGTGACACCGCCGGCGACGGGGCCGGCGACGGCGGCCGGACGGCGTTCCGCCGCGCCGTGCTCGAGACCTACCTGCGACGCTTCTACCGGATCCGTGACCTGCACGGCCTGGACTTCGACGCCCGAGCCGGGCTCGACCTGGCGTGGGCGCGGTACGAGCACGAGGACCTTCGCGTGCACGTCGTGGCCGGCTACCTGCCGATGGCGGCGCTGACGAGCGCGTCCGCCGCCCTGGCCAGCCACCTCGCCGAGCATGCCGGCGACCGTGCGGTCGTGCTCGACCTCGTCATGTGGGCCGACGGCCCCCGACCGGAGGTCGAGCAGACGGCTCAGCAGGCCGCCGAGCTGCTCGCCGAGTGCGACTTCGGCCGGGCGCTGCACCGCATCGACCTCACGATCACCTGGCTCGACGGGGGCGGGCCGGAACGCGGCCGCACCCAGCACGTCACGTTCCGCTCCGACCCGGCGGGCACCGGCCTGGTCGAGGACCCGATCTACCGCAACCTGCACCCGATGCTCGGCAAGCGCCTCGAGCTGTGGCGGCTGTCGAACTTCCAGCTCACCCGGCTGCCCTCCCCCGAGGACGTCTACGTCTTCGACGGCGTCGCCAAGGACAACCCACGCGACCACCGCATCTTCGCCCTGGCCGAGGTGCGCGACCTCACGGCCGTGCGCGACCCCGAGACCGGCCGGACGTCATACCCCCGGCTCGGCCGCAGTGGCCTCGCCGCACTCGCCGCGCTGCGCAGTGCCGTGGCCCGGTACCCCGCTCGCGAGCGACCCGCCGCCAACCGGCTGGTCATCTGGGTCCGGCCGACCTGGCAGGTCCCCCGGGAGGAGTGGCACGACCTCGCGATGACCTACGAGGGCCTGGCCCGTGGTGCCAACCTGGAGAAGGTCGTCCTGCACGTCACGGCCGAGGACCGCGACGCCGCAGGGGTCGCGGTGCGCACGAACCGGATCGTCGTGCTCGAGGGGCTGGGGGCGGGAGGCCCCACCATCCGGATGGCCGAGCCCGGGCCGAACCCGGTGCGCGCTCTCACCCCGTACGCCCAGAAGGTGCTCACCTCGGCCCGCTTCGGCAGCCCGTACCCCTACGAGATCATCCGGATGCTGACCCCCTCCCCCGGTGACGCCTCGCCGTTCCCCGAGGGCAGCTTCGAGGAGCTCGACCTCGGCCCCGGTGACGAGCTCGTGCCGGTCGACCGCGAGCCGGGAGGCAACACGGCCCACGTCGTGGTCGGGCTGATCACCAACCGCACCGAGGTGCACCCCGAGGGCATGACCCGGGTGGCGATCCTCGCCGACCCGACCCAGGGGCTGGGCAACCTCGCCGAGCCGGAGTGCCGGCGGGTCAACGCCGCGCTGGCACTGGCCCTAGCGCGCGGTATCCCGGTGGAGTGGTACGCCGTCTCCTCCGGCGCGCTCATCGCGCTGGACTCGGGCACCGAGAACATGGACTGGATCGCGCTCACCCTGCGCCGGCTCATCGAGTACACCCAGGCCGGCGGCGAGGTGAACATCGTGATCACCGGCATCACGGTGGGCGGGCAGCCGTACTGGAACGCCGAGGCGACCATGCTCCTGCACACCAAGGGTGTGCTCATCATGACTCCGGCGAGCACCATGGTGCTCACCGGCAAGCAGGCCCTCGACTTCTCGGGCGCGGTGTCGGCCGACGACAACCAGGGCATCGGCGGCTTCGACCGGATCATGGGCCCCAACGGCCAGGCGCAGTACTGGGCGCCGAGCTTCCCGGAGGCCTGCACGCTGCTCCTGCGGCACTACGACTTCACGTACACCGTTCCGGGCGAACGCTTCCCGAGGCGCAGGCCCACGACCGACCCCGTCGACCGCGACGTGCGCACCTCCAGGCACGCCGAGCTGCCGGAGTGCGGCTTCACCGTGGTCGGCGAGGTGTTCGACGCGGCCACCAACCCCGACCGCAAGCGGCCGTTCGACATGCGCTCGGTGATGCGCGCGGTGACCGACCAGGACATCGACCCCCTCGAGCGGTGGAGGCAGTGGCAGGACGCCGACACGGCGATCGTCTGGGACGCCACCGTCGGCGGCATCCCGGTCTGCCTGCTCGGCATCGAGTCGCACACCGTGCCGCGCCGCGGGTTCGTGCCCTCGTACGGCCCGCCGGCGTGGACCTCCGGAACCCTGTTCCCGCAGGCCTCGCGCAAGCTGGCCCGGGCGGTCAACGCGGCGAGCGGCAACCGCCCCCTCGTCGTGCTCGCCAACCTGTCCGGCTTCGACGGGTCGCCGGAGTCGATGCGCCAGTGGCAGCTCGAGTACGGCGCCGAGATCGGCCGGGCGGTGACGAACTTCGTCGGCCCCATCGTCTTCGTCGTCGTCTCGCGCTACCACGGTGGGGCCTTCGTCGTGTTCTCCAAGGCCCTGACCGAGTCGATGGAGATCGCGGCGGTGGAGGGCTCCTTCGCCTCCGTCATCGGCGGCGCGCCCGCTGCCGCGACGGTCTTCGCCCGCGACGTGAAGCAGCGCGTCGAGCGCGATCCCCGGGTCGCGAGCGCCCGCGCCGAGGCGGCGTCCGCCAGCGGTCCCGAGGCAGCAGCGCTGCGGGCCAAGGCAGCCCGCGTCGTCGAGGAGGTGCGCTCGCAGAAGCTGCACGACGTGGCCGACGAGTTCGACGCCATCCACACCATCGAACGCGCCCTGCGCGTCGGCTCCGTCGACCGGATCATCCCGGCCGCCACCCTGCGGCCCTACGTGGTCGACGCGCTCGAGCGCGGCATGGCCCGAACCGGTGGGGAGGCCGCACCGGCGGCTACTGGGTCGGAGTGACCACCGGCCGGGCGACCAAGGTGTGCCCCGGGGTCGCCACGGCCAGGTCAGCGGCGCCGGCGATCGCCTCGGGTGGGTCGACGGGCTGCTCGGTGGCCACGGTGAGCAGGTGGACCCAGCGGGTGTCGGCGCGCAGCCCGAGGCGCAGCACCTTCAGGGCGGACTCCTTGGCCGACCAGACGAGGTTCGCCGCCGCGTCCCGCCCCAGGCCGCCCTCCCCGGCCGCCGGCCCGGTGACCCACGCCTGCTCCGCGGGGGTGAGGAGGTCGGCCACGAACCCGGCGCTGCGCGGCTCGACGACCTCGAGGTCGATCCCGAGCGCGCCCAGCTCGTGCTGGGTGCTGCCGACCGCGGCGACGGCGGTCCCGGCCCGGTCCGACAGCGAGATCTCGCACGCCGCCTCGAGCCCGCCGACCACGACGTAGGGGGCGCCCGTCACCCGGTTGAGCACCTCGATGCCGGCAAGCGACCCGGAGTCGCCCGGCAGGCCCAGCCGGGCCCGTTCCCGGCCCGAGAGCCAGTCGAGCCCGCCGGGCACGCGCTCCTCGGAGCCGGCCCACCACTGCCGCGGCGCCGGCCGCACCGGGTGCCGTGCCGCAACGTCCTCGGGCGCCGGCGGGGTGTGGTCCACGTGCGCCATCGTGGCTAGGCAGCGAGGCGTTGTCGAACCGCCGGGGGGCACGGCGCGCCCCGCACCCGCGTGCAACGGCGCGGGCCGGCATCCGTGCGTGTCGCCCTCCCCGGGCACCGGGCGCGTTGGCGGCGTCGGCGTACGGTGGGCCCGAGGCCGATCCGAGCGCGGGACGCGTAGCTGGGAGTACGACACGTGACGCGACCGCTGGTGGCGACCAAGCTCTACGTGCCGCGCCCGCGCCGCGGCACCGTGCCGCGCCCACGGCTGCTGGACCGGCTCGAGGGTGGTGCCCGGCTGACGCTGGTTTCGGCCCCCGCCGGGTTCGGCAAGACCACGCTGCTGGCGTCGTGGCTGACCGGCGCCGGCCGCGACCGGCAGGTGGCCTGGCTGTCGCTCGACGCGTCGGACGACGACCCGGTGACCTTCTGGACCGGGGTCGTGACCGCGCTGCAGGCCGCCGTGCCGCACGTGGGCGAGCGCCCCCTGCAGCTGCTGCACGCCGTCCCGCCCGCGACCGACGCGGCCCTGACAGCCTTGGTCAACGAGCTCGCGCAGCTGCCCGGCGAGGTGTGGCTCGTGCTCGACGACCACCACCACGTCGAGCACCCGGCAGTCGCCGCGGGGCTCACCTTCCTCGTCGACCACCTGCCGCCGCCGGTGCACCTCGTGCTCAGCACGCGGGTCGACCCCGACCTGCCGCTGGCCCGCTGGCGGGCTGCCGGCGAGCTGGTCGAGGTGCGCGCGGCCGACCTGCGGTTCAGCACCGACGAGTCGGCCGCCTACCTCGAGGCCAGCGGCCTGCGGCTGGGCGTCGAGCAGGCCGGCGCCCTGGCCGAGCGCACCGAGGGCTGGGCCGCGGCCCTGCAGCTCGCGGCGATCTCGTTGCAGGGGCGCACCGACGTCGCCGGCTTCATCGCGGGCTTCGCCGGCGACGACCGCTACGTGTTCGACTACCTGGTCGAGGAGGTGCTCGCCCACCAGCCACCCCGGGTGCGTGACTTCCTGCTCGGCACCGCCGTGCTCGACCGGCTCACCGGCGCCCTGTGCGACGCGGTGACCGGTCGCGACGACGCCGGCACCATGCTGCCGGCCCTCGAGCGGGCCAACCTCTTCCTCGTCGCCCTCGACGACCGCCGCGAGTGGTTCCGGTACCACCAGCTGTTCGCCGACGTGCTGCGCGCCCGGCTGCTCAGCGAGCAGCCACGGCTCGGGCCGGTGCTGCACGGGCGAGCCAGCCGGTGGTTCGAGGAGCACGACCTGCTCGACGAGGCGGTGCGGCACGCGCTGGCCGGCGGCGACGTCGAGCGGGCGGCCCGCCTCGTCGAGCAGGCCGTACCGCAGATCCGACGGGAGCGGCGCGAGGCCGTGGTGCAGGGCTGGCTCGCGGCGCTGCCCGACGACACGGTGCGACGCAGCCCGGTGCTCAGCGTGTTCGCGGCCGCCCTGAGCCTGGCCGCCGGTGACCTCGGTGCCGTGCAGCCGCGGCTCGACGACGCCGAGCGCGCGCTGGCCGCGGCGGCTGCCGCGGGCACCCGGCCCTGGCCGCAGACCGACGAGCTGCGCACGCTGCCGTCGACGATCGAGGTCTACCGCGCCTCCTTGGCCCAGGCGGCCGGCGACGTCGAGGGCACCGCACGTCACGCCGGCCGGGCGCTGGCCCTCGCCGGCCCCCACGACCACCTCGCCCGCGGCAGCGCGGCCGGCTTCCTCGGGCTCACCGCCTGGGCCCGCGGCGAGGTGCGAGAGGCGCTGGAGACGTTCGGGCAGGCGGTTGCGAGCCTGCGCGCCGCCGGCAACGTCGTCGACGAGCTGAGCGGCACCGTCGTGCTCGCCGACCTGTGGTGCGCCGCCGGGCGGCCGGGCCGGGCTCGAGAGCTGTGCCGGCAGGCGCTGCGCCGGGCCGAGGAGCTCGGCGAGCCGGTGGCACGCGCCACCGCCGAGCTGCACGTGGCGCTGGGCGAGCTCGACATCGCTGCCGACGACCTCGCCGCGGCCCGCGAGCACCTCGCTGCCTCCACCGACCTGGTCGGGGCGGCCGTGGTGACCGAGACCCGGTTCCGCCACCACGTGGCCGCGGCGCTGCTGGCCGCCGCCGAGGGTGACGTGTCGGCGGCTCTCGGGCTGCTCGAGCGGGCCGAGCGGCTCTACCGCCCCGGCTTCCTCCCGGACGTGCGGCCGATCCCGGCCATCAGGGCCCGGCTGAGCGTGCGCCAGGGCGCGCTCGGCGTGGCGGCCGGCTGGGCGCGCGACCGGGGCGTCGGGCTGGGCGATGCCGCGGAGTACCTGCGCGAGTACGAGCACCTCACCCTGGTGCGCCTGGTGCTGGCCGAGCGGGAGGTCGCGGCTCGCCAACCCGATCGAGCCCCGCTCGCCCGCGCCCTGGCGCTGCTCGACCGGCTCGGCGAGGCTGCCGGCGCGACCGGCCGCGCCGGCAGCCTGGTCGAGATCCACCTCCTGCGGGCGCTCACGCTGGACGCCACCGGGCGGCGGGGGGCCGCCCTGACCGCGGTTGTCTCCGCCTTGACGGCGTCGGCCGAGCCCGACGCCGGTGCCCGGCTCTTCCTCGACGAAGGGGCCGCGGTCACCGAGCTGCTGCGCGGCGTGCAGCACGACCCGGCCGTCGGCCACGCTGCGCGGCACCTGCTGGCCGCCGCGGCGCGGGGCGGGGAGGACCCGACGGGTGGTGCCCGGCCCGGCACCCGGCCCCTGGCCGAGCCGCTGAGCCCGCGCGAGCTGCAGGTGCTGCGGCTGCTCGCGGGCGAGCTGAGCGGCCCGGACATCGCCCGGGCGCTGTTCATCTCCCCCAACACCCTGCGCACCCACACCAAGCACGTCTTCACCAAGCTCGGCGCCTCCAGCCGGCGCGAGGCGGTGGCCCGCGCCCGCGAGCACGGCCTGCTCGAGGGGCCCACCGGCTCGGCGGATCACCCTGCGGGTCACATCATCGGGTGATGCCGGCGCACCCGCGGCGTTCGTAGGTTCGGACCAGCTCGCGGCACCGGCCGCGGACAACAAGCCCGGAGGCCGTCATGCAGATCACCACCACCTCGCTCAGCCGGGCGGCCGGCGCCGCCGCCGTCACGGCCGGGCTGCTGTTCGTCGCCGTGCAGGTCAAGCACCCCGCCATCACCGTCGACTTCGTGCAGGGTACGCAGTGGACGGTGCGCCAGGGCATGAAGGTGGCGATGGCCGTGCTGGCGCTCGCCGGCATCGCCGGGATGTACCTCGGCCAGGTGCGGCGGGCGGGTGTGCTCGGCCTGGTGGGCTGGCTGCTGCTGAGCCTGGGCTACCTGATGATGCTCAACGTCGAGATGATCGGCCTGGTGGTGGTGCCGACGATCGCGCAGAGCTCACCCGAGTACGTCGGCGGCGTGATCGCCGTGGCCACCAACAGCAGCTCCGGCGTCGACCTCGGGCTGTTCAGCACGCTCAACCTGGCCGTCGCCGTCGGTTACCTGCTGGGTGGTCTGCTCTTCGGCGTCGCCCTCTTCCGGGCCGGCGTGCTGGCCCGGTGGGCCTCGGCCCTGCTCGCGGTCGCCGCCGTCGCCACGATGCTCATCCCGGTGCTGCCGATGGTCAACCAGCGCCTCTTCGCCGTGCCCAACGGCATCGCGATGATCGGCCTGGGTGTCTCGCTGTGGCGCGGACGGCGCTGTGCCGCAACCGACTCGGCGACGCCTTCGCCGGACGCACGCCTCGACCCGGCCGGTGTCCGGTGACGCCGGCCGCCCCGGCGCGCGCCGGCCGGTCTCCCGGGTGGGTGCCGTTCGCCCTCGTCGCGCTCGTGGTGATCCCGGCCGCGGCCGGCACGCTGCGCCTCGTCGGGCTGGCCGGCGGCCCGCTGCTGCTGCCCGCCGACCCCCGGATGACGGCCTCGCCCCTGCCGGTCCTCGTGCACGTGCTCAGCGCCGTGCCGTACGCCGTGCTCGGCGCCTTCCAGTTCTCGTCACGGCTGCGCCGCCGGCACCCGCGCTGGCACCGGAGCACCGGGAAGGTCGTCGTGGCCGTCGGCCTGGCGCTCGCGCTGTCCGGCCTGTGGATGACGCTGTGCTACTCGCGCCAACCCGGCACCGGCGAGCTGGCGTACGTCCTCCGGCTCGCCGTCGGCTCGGCGCTGGCCGGCTGCCTGGTGCTCGCCGTCACGGCGATCCGCCGCGGTGACGTGCCGACCCACCAGGCCTGGATGACGCGGGCGTACGCCATCGCGCTGGCCGCCGGTACCCAGACGCTCACCCTGGCCGTCGGGCCCGCGGTGCTCGGGCCGGGCGTGCTGGCCAAGGACCTCAGCCTGGCTGCCGGCTGGCTGATCAACCTCGTCGTCGCCGAGGTCGTCATCCGAGGCAGCGCCCGCAGCCCACGGCCGGTCCGGCTGCTGCCGGTGGCCGCACCGTGAACCGGTTCGGGCCGCCGCCCGCTCCCGCCGGCTACGTGCTGCGGGTCAGCGGCCACCTCGACCCGCACTGGTCGGCCCGGTTCGCCGGGCTCGCCCTGGCGCACGACGCCGACGGAACCACCACCCTGACCGGCGCGGTGGCCGACCAGGCCGAGCTGCACGGCATCCTCACCCGGGTGCGCGACCTCGGGGTCACGCTCATCTCGGTCACCCCGGTGGACCCTCGGCACGGCGCCTGACCGGCCGGCGCGTCAGAGCGCCAGGTTCTCGAACACCTCGAGCGTGGCCGTCGACCGGTTCATCGTGATGAAGTGGATGCCGGGCGCACCCTCGGCAAGCATCCGCTGCCCCAGCTCGGTCGCGATCTGCACCCCGACCGCGCGCACGGCCGCCGGGTCGTCCTTGACCGCCTCGAGCCGCGCGACGACCGCCGGCGGCAGCGGGGTGCCCATCAGCTCGGACATCCTGGTGATCTGGCGCAGGTTGGTCACCGGCATCAGGCCCGGCGTGATGGGGAGCGTCCGCCGCGCCGCCACCCGGTCGCGCAGCCGCAGGTAGCTGTCGGCGTCGAAGACCATCTGGGTGATCGCGAAGCTCGCCCCGGCATCCGCCTTGCGCACCAGCACCTCGACGTCGTGGTCGAGGTCGGGGCTGTCGGGGTGCACGTCGGGAAAGGCCGCGACGCCGATCGTGAAGTCGCCCAGGCGACGGATCAGCGCGACGAGCTGGTCGGCGTGGTCGAGCCCCTCGGGGTGGCGGGTCCACTGGCCGCGCACGTTGCCGGGCGGGTCGCCGCGCAGGGCCAGGATGTTGCGGACGCCCGAGGCGGCGTAGGCACCCACCACCTGGCGTACCTGCCGCACCGACGCCCCCACGCAGGTGAGGTGCGCCAGAGGGGTCAGCGAGGTCTCGTCGGCGATCCGGCCGGTGACCCGCACGGTGCGGTCCTGGGTGGTGCCACCGGCGCCGTAGGTGACCGACACGAACGCCGGGCGCACCCGCTCGAGCTGCCGGATGGCCAGCCACAGCGCCGCCTCCGACTCGTCGTCCTTGGGCGGGAAGAACTCGAAGCTGATCGACGGCCGCTGTTGCGCCAGGACGCCGGGGATGGACCTGACGAGGTGCTCGGGCCGTCCCCCTCCGCCGTGGTGCGCCATGGCGGTGAGGGTAGCCCAGCCACCACGCCGTAGGCTCTGCACACCCATCATTCGACCCCCGCTGCCGGGGGACGTGGCAGGAGGTCCCCGTGCCCAGCGCGCTCGACGGCGTCGACCTGCGACGCCGCGTGCAGCAGTGCCTCGACGCCGAGGTGGCCACCCAGGCCGCGGTGCTCGCCGAGCTCGGGCCGGACGTCGACGACCTGCTGACCGCGGTCGCCGACCTGCTGCGCGGCGGGAAGCGGCTGCGTGCAGCCTTCCTCTACTGGGGGCACCGGGCGGCGGGCCGGCCCGACTCCGACGCGCTGGTGCGGCTGGCGAGCGCGATGGAGCTCTTCCAGGCGGCGGCGCTCATCCACGACGACGTCATGGACGACTCCGACACCAGGCGGGGGATGCCGGCCGCACACCGCGCGTTCGCCTCCCGGCACGCCGAACGGGGCTGGGCCGGTGACCAGGACCGGTTCGGGCTCGCGGGCGCGGTGCTCGCCGGCAACCTGTGCCTCACCTGGACCGACGCGGTCTACGCCACCTGCGGGCTGTCCGAGGCCGACCTCGAGCACGGCCGCCCCCTCTTCGACCTGATGCGCACCCAGCTGATGGCCGGCCAGTTCCTCGACGTTGTGGAGTCGATGCGGCCGTGGGAGGGCCTCCCCGACGAGGAGCGGGTCGAGCGGGCCGGCCGGGTGATCCGCTACAAGAGCGCCAAGTACACCGTCGAGCACCCGCTGCTCATCGGCGCCACGACCGGGGGCCTCGACCACGCCGGCCTGGCGGCGCTGTCGCGCTACGGCCTCGACCTCGGCCGGGCCTTCCAGCTGCGCGACGACCTGCTCGGCGTGTTCGGCGACCCCGAGGAGACCGGCAAGCCGGCCGGCGACGACCTGCGCGAGGGCAAGCGCACCGTGCTGCTGGCGCACGCCCTCGCCGGCACCGACGCCTCCGGCCTGGCCCGGGTCGAGGCCCTGCTGGGCCGCCCCGACCTCGACCCGGCGCAGGTCGAGGAGCTGCGCGCCGTCATCCGGGGGTCCGGGGCCGTGCACCGCCTCGAGGACGAGATCGAGCGGCTCGCGGGCTCGGCCCACACGGCGCTGGACGCCGCCACCACGCTGGAGGACACCGCGCGCTCGGCACTGCTCGAGCTGGTCGGCATCGCGACCGCCCGCTCCTCCTGAGCGGGCCGGCTAGAAGGCCAGCTCCATCGCGCGGCGGCGCACCTCGGTCTTGAAACCGGCCCGGATGGCGTCCAGCGGCGTGCCCGGCACCGGCAGCGTGTCGTCGGGGGTGTGCAGCCAGCGCAGGATCTCGGTGTCGGACATCCCGCCGTCGGCCAGCACCGTGAAGGTGCCCTTGAGGGCGTGCAGGGGGCCGTGCTCGTCGAGGAAGCCGGCGGGCACCGAGACCACCCGGCGCTCCCCCACCCGGTGCGCGAGCAGCTCGCGGTCCTCGACGAGCTTGCGCACCGACGACAGGGGCAGCCCCAGCCGCTCGGCGATGTCGGGGACGGTCAGCCACGAGCCCACCAGGGCCTCGAGGTCGTCCACGGGCTCGGGTCCGGCATCCTGCGGTGCGTCGCTCACGGTGCACAGGGTGCCACAGCCGGGCACCGCCGTGGCCGTGGTGGCGGCCGCCGTGGCCGTGGTCGTGGCCGGCTCCGGCGGGTGCCGGCGCGCAGCCGGGTGACCAAGCCCACCCCCCGCCGGCCGGGCCACCGGTCGGGACAACAGGCCGGCGCGCAGTCACTCAGGTACCGTGTGTCCCAAAAGACACGGCAACCACATCCGTCCCGTTGCGCCCCCTGCTGGTGCCGAGCCAAGGACAGTCATGGTCATCTCCGCCCCACCCGCCACGGCGCCGCCCGCCGCCCTCCTCCCCCCCGCCCAGGTCGCCGCGGCGAACCCGGCGCCGCACGGGTGGACGACCTACCGCGTGCGCCCCGGGGACACGCTCATCGGCCTCGCCGCGCGGTTCCGCACGACGGTGGGTGCGCTGGCCGCACGCAACCACGTCCGCGACCGGCACAGCATCATGGCCGGCACCGTGCTGAGCGTGCCCCGCACCTCGGCACCGGCGAAGGCCGCCGCGGCGCGTTCCGGCGCCTCCTCGCGCGTCTACGTCGTGCGCAGCGGGGACACCCTCTCCGACATCGCCACCCGGTTCCGGGTGCCCCTGGCGTCGCTGCTCAAGGCCAACCACCTCTCCGCCCGCTCGTTCATCCAGCCCGGCCAGCGCATCGTCGTGCGGGCCGCCGCGAGCCGGGCCGCCGCCCTCCGCAGCCGTGCCACGACGGTGTCCTACCGCGTGCGCGCCGGCGACACGCTGAGCTCGATCGCCGCGCGCCACCACACGACGATCTCCGCGATCGCCCGCGCCAGCAAGATCTCGGCCCGCTCGTTCATCCAGCCCGGCCAGGTGCTGCGGGTACCCGGTCGCGGCAAGTCCAGCGCCCGGCCCGCGGCGCCCAGCACCTCCAGTGGCGGTGCCTACCCGCGCACGGTCGCCGAGGCCGCTGCCCGCAACCGGTCGACCCTGGCCCGCCGCTCGGTGCCCAGCCGCAGCGAGACCAAGGCGATGGTGGTGCGGATCGCCCGCCAGCAGGGGGTCGACACCCGCCTGGCGCTGGCCATCTCCTACGTGGAGTCGGGGTGGAACCAGCGGGCGGTCTCCCCTGCCAACGCGGTGGGCGTCATGCAGGTGATCCCCCAGGGCGGCCAGTGGGCATCCGGCCTGGTGGGGCGCCGGCTGGACCTGCTGCGGACCAGCGACAACATCACGGCCGGCGTGGTCATGCTGCGCTCGCTCGGCCGCTCCACCAGCAGCATGGAGAATGCCGTCGCCGCCTACTACCAGGGGCTGGGCGCACTGCAGAAGCACGGCATGTACAGCGACACCAAGCTGTACGTCCGCACGGTGATGGCCCTGCGCAAGTCCATGTGATGAGCGGGCGGGGGTGACGGGTCGGTGGCCGGAACTACGTACACTCCTACGGTGTCATCCACCGGCGACGCGCTCATCGGGCGCACCCTCGACGGGCGCTACCGCGTGCTCCGTCGGATCGCCGACGGGGGGATGGCCACGGTCTACCTCGCGATCGACGAGCGGCTCGACCGCGAGGTCGCCCTCAAGGTCATGCGCGAGCACCTCACCCACGACGAGAGCTTCGTCACCCGCTTCCGACGCGAGGCCCGCTCCAGCGCGTCGCTCTCGCACCCCAACGTGGTGGCGGTCTACGACCAGGGCGATGACGACGGCTGCATCTTCCTGGTCATGGAGTACGTTCCCGGCCAGACCCTGCGCGACGTCCTGCGCAACGAGGGGCTGCTCTCGCCCCGGGCTGCCCTCGACGTGCTCGAGCCCGTGCTGCAGGCGCTGGCCGAGGCGCACGCCAAGGGCCTGATCCACCGCGACGTCAAGCCCGAGAACGTCATCCTCAACGACAACGGCACGGTCAAGGTCGCCGACTTCGGCCTGGCCCGCGCGGTCACCAGCCAGACGGTCACGAGCACCCAGGGCGTGCTGCTGGGCACGGTCGCCTACCTCGCACCCGAGCAGGTCGAGCGCGGCATCGCCGACGCGCGCAGCGACGTCTACGCCGCCGGGCTGATGCTCTTCGAGATGCTGACCGGCACCAAGGCGTTCACCGGCGAGACCGCCATCCACGTCGCCTACCAGCACGTTCACGGCGGGGTGCCGACCCCCTCGAGCCGGGTCGCCGGGCTGCCCGTCGAGCTCGACGAGCTCGTGGCGGTGGCCACGGCGCGCGACCCCGACCACCGCCCGGCCGACGCCGCGCAGTTCCTCGACCTGGTGCGCGACGTCCGGGACGCCCTGTCCGTCGGCGAGCTCGATGCGCGGCCGTTCGGGCGGGCCGCCTCGGTCGCCGCCGCCCAGCCGACCGCGACGGCCACGTTCCCGGTGCAGGGGGCGCCCCCGGCATCCGCGGCGTCACCCGGCGGGGTGGCCACCCGCCCGCGCTCCGAGACCGTCGCCATCACCGTGCCCCCGCCACCGATCGAGGGCCGGGTGGTCCCGGGCACCGCACCGCGCCGGCGGCGGCGCTGGTGGCCGGCGGTCACGGCATCGGTGCTGATCGCCGCCCTGTCCGCGTGGTTCTTCCTGCTCGGCCCGGGCGCCACGGCCACCGTGCCCGCCGTGCAGGGCCGCACGCAGGCCGAGGCGGTGAGCGCCGTGCGCCAGGCCTCGCTCGACGCCAACGTGTCCCAGGCGTTCAGCGAGACGGTGCCTACCGGCGTGGTCGTCTCGGCCGACCCCGGGCCGGGCCGCACGGTGCGGCGCGGGGAGGCCGTGGAGCTCGTGGTCTCCAAGGGTCCCGAGCGCTACGACGTGCCGTCGGTGGTCGGCATGACACTCGCCGAGGCCACCGCCCGCCTCAAGAGCGGGCGGCTGAAGGTCGGCAAGGTGACCAAGGCCTACGACGAGAAGGTCCCCGAGGGACAGGTGGTCACCGCCAAGCCCGCCCCCGGCGCCAGCCTGAAGAAGGGCACCGCCGTGGCGCTCACCGTGAGCCGCGGACGCCGCCCCATCGACGTGCCCGACCTCACCGGCACGGACGCCACCCGGGCCGCCCGGCGGCTGAGCGGGCTGGGACTGAAGGTCGACGCCACCGAGCAGCAGAACAGCGACACCGTGCCCAAGGGCTCGGTGGTCAGCCAGAGCCCGCGCGACGGCACCGCCTTCCGGGGCGACACGGTCACCCTCGTCGTCTCCAAGGGCCCGGTGATGGTGGCCGTGCCCAACGTGGTCGGCCAGCAGCTGCAGCAGGCCCAGGACGCGCTGCAGGCCGCCGGGTTCACGGTCAAGGTCGAGAAGGCGTTCGGCGGCTTCTTCGGCACCGTGCGGTTCCAGGACCCCGGCGGTGGCGAGGCCCCCAAGGGCAGCACCGTCACCCTGACGATCGTCTGACCCGCCGTGCCCACCCCGGCCGGGCACGCCCGGCTCGCCACGCTCCTGCTCGTCTGCGTCACGGCGGTGTGGGGTTCGACGTTCTTCCTGATCCACGACCTCGTCGAGTACGTGCCCCCCGCCGACTTCCTGGCGGTGCGGTTCGGCATCGCCGCCGTGGTGATGTTCGTGCTGTTCCGCCGTCAGACGCTCGCGCTCACCCGGCGCGAGCTGCGGGTCGGCGTGGTGCTCGGTCTGCTCTACGGGGTGGCGCAGGTGCTCCAGACCACCGGGCTGGCCCACACCGACGCGTCGGTGTCGGGCTTCATCACCGGCACCTACGTCGTGCTCACCCCGGTGCTCGGCGCGGTGCTGCTGCACGACCGGATCGGCAGGGTCACCTGGGTCGCGGTGGGCCTGGCCACGCTTGGGCTGGCGCTGTTGTCCCTGCGGGGGTTCTCCGTCGGCATCGGCGAGGCACTGACCCTGCTGTCGGCGATCCTGTATGCCGGGCACATCGTCGCGCTCGGGCGCTGGTCGACCCCCGGTGCCGCCCTCGGGCTCGCCACCGTGCAGGCCGGGGTCATCACGGTCGTCGCGGCGGTGGTGGCGCTGCCCGACGGGCTCACCCTGCCCGCCACGGGAGGGCAGTGGGCGTCACTGCTCTACATGGCCCTGGCGGCCGGTGCGCTGGCCCTGTGGGCGCAGACCTGGGCCCAGGCGCACCTCACCGCCACCCGGGCGGCGATCGTCATGGCGCTCGAGCCGGTCTTCGCGGCACTGTTCGCCGTCACCCTGGGCGGGGAGAGCCTCACCGGGCGGATGCTGGTCGGCGGTGCCCTCGTCGTGGCGGCGATGTACCTCGTCGAGCTGAGGTCGACCCCGCGCGACCCCGGGGCGTCGGCGGCCGACGAGCCACCCGTCGAGGCCCTGCACCACGACGTGTAGCGGTGCGCCCCGCGTCGGGTGCCTCTCCCGACCTGCAGTGCAGACCTGCCGCCCGGTTGCGCCGCGTGGCAGGGCGGCCACCGGCGCCGACTGCAGGTCATTCGGAGCACCTCCGCGCGCCGGGTTCTCGCGCGGCGCGCCTTGCGGCTGCGCCGAGCTCGCGCAGCCGGGGCAGCTCGTGGGTGACCCGCTCGGCCACGGCCACCGGGTCGTGGTCGCGCACGATCAGGATGACGTCGGTGACGCCGACGGCGAGGAAGGGCTCGACGAGCGCGGGCAGCCCGGCCACGTCGTCGGCTCCCACCCCGACCTGCACCGACCGGCGGATCTCGCCGGGGTCGCGACCGACGTCGGCGCAGTGCCGGTCGAGGATCGCCGACGACTCCGCGACCTCCTCGGGCGTGCCCCCGGCCGCGTTCCAGACGTCCGCGTACTGCGCGGCGAGCCGCAGGGTGCGCCGCGGGCCGGAGCCGCCGATCCAGACGGGCGGGTGCGGACGCTGTACCGGCTTGGGCTCGGCCACGGCATCCTGCAGCCGGTAGTGCGTGCCGGCGAAGGTGGTGCGCGGCTGGGTCCACAGCCCGAGGATCACCTGCAGGCTCTCCTCGAGGCGGTCGGCGCGGTCGCCGCGGGTGCCGAACTCCAGCCCGAGCATGCGGTGCTCGTTCTCGGCCCACCCGGCGCCGAGGCCGAAGTCGAGCCGCCCGCCGGAGAGGTGGTCGACCGTCACCGCCATCTTCGCCAGCACCCCCGGGTGCCGGTAGGTGTTGCCGACCACCGCGCAGCCGATCCTCGTGCGCGTGGTGAGCTGTGCCATCGCCGCCAGCATCGTCCAGGTCTCGAAGATCGGCCCGTCGTCGGCGGGGCCGAGGGTGGCGAAGTGGTCCATCACCCAGCAGCTGTCGAAGCCGCCGTCGTCGGCGAGGCGCCACAGGTGGCGCAGCTGGTCGATGGTGGCGTTCTGGCTCAGCTTCAGCCCGAAGCGGACGGTGCTCATCTCCCAGTCATACCGGATGACGGCGCCGAGGGACCCGGTGCGCGCGTCAGGAGGCGCGCGAGCGGAGCAGCGACGTCGCGGCGTCCACCGCGGCGTCCGTCCCGGCGTCGTCGACGTCGAGGTGCCACACCGCACGCACCCGACCCGGACCCACGGCATACGTGCGCACCCCTCGATCGAGCAGGGCCGAGACGAACTCCGCTGCCCCCCAGCCCGCTGCGCCGACGTCGAGCACGACGATGTTGGTCTCGACCGTGGCGGCGTCGACGGCGGACGGTGCCGCCTGCGCGCACGCCGCGGCGAAGCGGGCCGCGCGGGCGTGGTCGTCGGCCAGGCGCTCGATGTTGTGGTCGAGGGCGTACAGCCCTGCGGCGGCGAGGATGCCGACCTGGCGCATGCCCGCGCCGTAGCGCTTGCGCCAGATGCGCGCCGCGGCCATCTGCTCGGCCGAGCCGACGAGCACCGAGCCCACCGGTGCTCCGAGCCCCTTCGACAGGCAGACGCTGACGGTGTCGAACTCGGTGCCGTAGTCGCGCAGCGACACCCCGGAGGCCACGTGGGCGTTCCACAGCCGCGCCCCGTCGAGGTGCAGCGCGACCCCGACGGCCGACGTGGCGGAGCGCACCTCGCGGATGGCGTCGAGCGGCTGCACCGTGCCGCCACCGAAGTTGTGGGTGTTCTCGAGCACGACGAGGGCGGTCTCGACCTGGTAGGGCCCGACCCCGGTGGTGACCAGCGACAGCGGCCCGGCCGGGTCGAGCAGGCCGCGCTCGCTGGGCCACGAGCGGCTGGTGATGCCGGAGAACACCGCCCCGGCGCCCATCTCGGCGCGCAGCACGTGCGCCTGCTGGTCGGCGACCAGCTCCTGGCCGGGCCCGACGTGCAGCCGGATGCCGAGCTGGTTGGCCAGCGACCCCGACGGCGAGAACAGGCCGGCCTCGTGCCCGAGCAGGTCGGCCACCCGCTCCTCGAGCGCCCGGACCGTGGGGTCCTCGCCGAACACGTCGTCGCCGACGGGGGCGTGCGCCATCGCCTCGCGCATCGCGGTGCTGGGGGCGGTCAGGGTGTCGGACAGCAGGTCGGCCAGCACCGTGTCAGTCCTCGTTGAGCATCTCGGCGACGAGGAACGCCAGCTCCAGGCTCTGCTGGTGGTTCAGCCGCGGGTCGCACACCGACTCGTAGCGCAGGTTGAGGTCGGCGTCGAGGATCTTCTCGGATCCGCCCACGCACTCGGTGACGTCGTTGCCGGTGAGCTCGACGTGGATGCCGCCGGGCACCGTGCCCAGGCCGCGGTGCACCTCGAAGAAGCCCTCGACCTCCTCGACGACGTCGTCGAAGTCGCGGGTCTTGTAGCCCGAGGCGGAGGCGTAGGTGTTGCCGTGCATCGGGTCGCACACCCAGGTGACCGGGGCACCGGACGCCGTGACCTTCTCGACGATGGTCGGCAGCGCGTCGCGGATGCGGCCGGACCCCATGCGGGTGATGAAGGTGAGCCGGCCCGGCTCGCGCTCGGGGTCGACCTTGTCGATGATGCGCAGCAGGTCGTCGGTGTCGGCGTTGGCGGAGACCTTGACGCCCACCGGGTTTCGCACCGCCGCCACGAAGTCGATGTGCGCGCCCTCGAGGTCACGGGTGCGCTCCCCCACCCACACGAAGTGGCCGGAGGTGTCGTAGAGGTCGCCGGTGCGCGAGTCGATGCGGGTCATCGGGCGCTCGTAGTCGAGCACGAGCGCCTCGTGGGCGGAGAAGAACTCGGTGGCACGCATGGCCTCGAAGTCGGCACCACAGGCACGCATGAACTTCATCGCCTTGTCGATGTCCCTGGCCAGGCGCTCGTAGCGCACGTTGGCCGAGTTGGCGATGAAGCCCCTGTTCCAGTCGTGCACGTGGCGCAGGTCGGCGAAGCCACCCGTGGTGAACGCGCGCACCAGGTTCAGCGTGGCACTGCTCGCGTGGTAGGCGTGCACCAGGCGTTGGGGGTCGGGGATGCGCGAGCCGAGGGTGAACTCGAAGTCGTTCACCATGTCGCCGCGGTAGGCCGGCAGGGTGACACCCTCGCGGGTCTCGTCGTTGCTCGAGCGCGGCTTGGCGTACTGCCCGGCCATCCGGCCGACCTTCACCACCGGCACCGACGCCCCGTAGGTGAGCACGGCCGCCATCTGCAGGATGGTCTTGACCCGGTCACGGATGTTGTCGGCCGTCGCCGACGCGAACGTCTCGGCGCAGTCGCCGCCCTGCAGCACGAAGGCCTCACCCCGCGAGACCGCTGCGAGGCGCTCGCGCAGCACGTCGCACTCCCCGGCGAAGACCAGCGGGGGGTAGCTGGCGAGCGTGGCCACGGCCGCGTCGAGGGCGGCCCGGTCGGGCCAGTCCGGCTGCTGGGCGGCCGGCAGCTCGGCACCGGCGGCGAGCCGGTGGCGGGGGTCGGGATCGGTGGTCGTGCTCACGAGGGTCAAGGATAGGTCCCTTCGTCGTCGGGCCCCGCGCGCGGCCCGTATGCCGGTATGCCGGCTGCCCCCTCCCGAGCCGCCCCGACTTTCCCTGCGAGCGGCCGGGCAACACGCGGCGGAGCCCCGGGATGACGCGGCTCCTGGCATGAAAAGTCGGGGAGGGCAGGGGTGGGGGGTCAGGGGGTGGGGGCGTCGTCGTCCTCGAGCCCGTGGGCCAGCGCGAAGCGCACCAGCTCGACCCGGTTGTGCAGGTGCAGCTTGCCCAGGGTGTTCTGCACGTGGTTCTGCACGGTGCGGTGCGAGAGGAACAGCTCGGCCGCGATCTCCTTGTAGGACATGCCGGTGGCCACCAGCCGCAGCACCTCGGTCTCGCGCGCGGTGAGCTCGGGGATGGGCCGGTCGGCTCCGGATGCCGCTGCCGGCGCCGGTGCCTGCGGCTCGCCGGCCATCCGCCGGAACTCCCCCAGCACCAGCCCGGCCAGCCCCGGCGTGAAGACCGCCTCGCCGCGGGCGGTGGCGCGCACGGCATCCACGATCTCCGCCGCCGACGCCGACTTGACGAGGTAGCCGGTGGCACCGGCCTTGATCGCGGCCAGCACGTCGTGCTGCTCCCCGCTCGCCGACAGGATGAGCACCCGGGTGGGCAGGTCGCCCAGGGCCCGGCACACCTCGTCACCGCGCATCCCGGGCAGGTTGAGGTCGAGCACCAGCACGTCGGGGCGGGTGGCCCGGGCCCGGCGAACGGTCGCCGGCCCGTCGGCCGCGGTGGCCACCACGCGGAGCCCGTTGCCGGTGAGGTCGCGCTCGAGCGCCGAGAGCCACAGCGGGTGGTCGTCGGCCACGAGCACCGTCGTGGCGGGTACGGCTGGCTCGGGGCCGGCCCCGGCCAGCGCGCCGGGCGGGGGCGCGGGGGTCATCGCAGCTCCTGGGAAGGGGATGGACCCGCCGGGGCGCCGGCGGGACGGGACGGCCGGGCGCGCGGCACGCTCATCCGCACCACGCAGCCGGCACCGGGGCGGGTCGACCACGTGGCGGTGCCGCCCAGGTCCTCGACGCGGCCGCGGATGGAGGCGCTCACGCCCATCCGGCCACGCTCGGCGGCGCCGAGCAGGTCGGCCAGGTCGGTGCCCGCCCCGTTGTCGCGGATGGTCAGCTCGATGCCGCGGGCATCGCCCTCGAGCAGCACCCAGGCGTGCGCACCCGGGCCGGCGTGCCGCGCGACGTTGTCGAGCGCCGCGGCGACGGCGGCGTCGACCTCCGTGGCGACGAGCCGGTCGACGACGACCGGGTCGGCCGGCACTGCCACCCCGACGTCGGGCCGCTCGTGCGCCGTGAGCAGCACCCGAAGGTCCAGCTCCGCGCCCGGGCCGCCGCTCAGGTCGGCGGCGTCCGCCACGGCGTCGGGCGCACCGGTGCCCGAGACGAACCGGCGCAGCGAGCGCTCCTGCTCCGCGGCGATGACCGACAGCTCGGCCGACTCGCCGCCGATCTCCTCGCCGCGACGGTGGATGTAGGCCAGCGACTGCAGCACGCCGTCGTGCACGACCCGCGCGATGCGCTCACGCTCGTGCAGCCGCTCGCGCTCGAGCAGGGCCTGCTCCTCCCGCTCCAGCCCGGTGCGCGCCAGGTCGACCGCGAGCCCGACCAGCCCGCCGAGCAGCACGAGCAGCACGATGTTGTGCACCGTGGCCTGGGTGGGTGTGCCGCCGACCTCGACCAGGTCGGCGGCCACGACCACCGCTGCAGCCGCCAGCCCGCCCCGGGCCCCGGCCACGACCGCTCCCCCGGCCACCGAGCCGGCGGCCCAGATGGTGGGGATGGTGAACTGGCCGGCAGCGATCGCCTCCGGTGCCTCCGCGAGCATCGTCGCCAGGATGCCGACGGCGGCGATCGCCACCTCGATGACCACGACCCGCACGGTGCGGCGGCGGTAGAACAGCAGGCCGACCGACCAGGCGACCATCACGCCGATCACCAGCGCCGCCACCCAGGCGCGCACCATGGTCTCGTGCCGCTGCCAGGCCAGCACCGCGGCGTACAGCGCGGCCAGCGGGCGGAAGACGTCGAGGCCACGGTGGAAGGACTCGACCACCACCGGCTCGCGCCGGCCGGATCGCTCCGAGCGCGGGCCGAGCACCCCCATGCGCGCAGCCGTCAGCTCGCGCGGCGCTGGGGACCGGCGTCGTCGTCGGCGTCGCCCTCGTCGAGCCCCAGGGCGTCCTCGAGCTCGGACGCGGCACGGCCCGGCTTGGCGGCCTCGGCGGCCTCCTTGGCCTTGTTCTTCTTCTCGCGGGCGATGCGGTCCTTCATCGCCGTGGCGTACATGTCGACGTACTCCTGGCCGGAGAGCTCCATCAGCGCGTACATGATCTCGTCGGTGATCGAGCGCAGGACGAACCGGTCGCCCTCCATGCCCTCGTACCGCGAGAAGTCGAGCGGGGTGCCGATCTTCACGCCCACGCGGATCAGCTTGGGGATCGTGGTGCCGGTGGGCTGTGCCTTGTCGGTGTCGATCATCGCGACCGGGATGACGGGCACCCCCGCCTCGAGCGCCATCCGAGCCACGCCGGTCTTGCCCTTGTAGAGCCGGCCGTCGGGGCTGCGGGTGCCCTCGGGGTAGAGCCCGAGCAGCTCGTCGCGGCCCAGCACCTTCAGGCCCGAGCGCAGGGCGGCCTCGCTGGCCCGGCCCCCGGAGCGGTCGACCGGCAGCTGCCCCACGCCCTTGAAGAACGCGGCGGTGAGCCGGCCCTTGAGGCCTTCACCGGTGAAGTAGTCGCTCTTGGCGAGGAACGTCATGCGGCGCGGGACGACCAGCGGCAGGAAGATCGAGTCGGAGAACGAGAGGTGGTTGCTCGCGAAGATGGCGCCCCCCGTCTCGGGGATGTGCTCGGCTCCCTCGACCCAGGGCCGGAAGAGCAGGCGGAGGATCGGCCCCAGGACGACCGTCTTCAGCACCCAGTAGATCAACGGGCCCACCCTTCATCGCGCGACGCCCAGACTCTAGTGCACCGGGTCACACTGCCTCGCGCTCATGTCGCCGTGCGAAGATCGTGGTCCCACCCCGCAGCACCCGAGGAGACCCCGTGCCAGACCGGCCCGGTGACATGGACGAGCGCGACGTCGAGGCCCGCTTCGCCTCCATCGTCGCGCGCTGGGACGCCCCGGTGGCCGACGACGGGCCCGCTCACGACCGGCCCGGGTCCGCCGGGGTCGACCCGGACACCGCCGACCCAGCCCACCCGGCCGACCCGGTCAGCGACGGTGCCGGCCCGGTCGACGACGCCACCGACTCGGATGCCGCACCGCCCGCCGCACCGCCGGTCGCACCTCGTGCCCCCTGGGTCAACCCCTCCCCGCTCGACATCGTCGTGCCGGCCTCGGCGTGGCGGGCTGCCGAGCCCGCGGACCCCGCGACCGAGGAGGCCGTCGAAGCGGCGACCGAGGAGGCCGAGAAGGCGCTCGCCGACGACGACGAGCACTTCGAGCCGCCCGAGGTGGAGCTGCCCCCGCAGGAGGACCTGCACTTCTGGGGTGCCGTCATCGGCCTGGTGGCCGGCCCGCTGATGCTGCTGTGGGTGGTGTTCGCCCGGCCCTCGCACAGCACCCGCTGGTTCGTGGTGTCGGTCGTCGTGTCGCTCGTGGGCTTCGGGCTGCTGATCCTGCGCCAGCCGACGCACCGCGACCCGACCAGCGGCGACGACGGCGCCCGCGTCTGACCCCGGGTACGGCCTCGGCCGCTGCACGGGCTCCACGTCCGCCACACCCCGTGCTCGGCGGGCAGCCGTCAGCGAAGCTCCAGGTCGACCCAGGTGGGGCGGTGGTCGCTGGCCGCCGCGTACACGGCATCCGGCAGCAGCACCTCCTGGTGCGGCAGCACCGCCAGCTGCGGGGAGGCGAAGACCACGTCGAGCCGCCGGCGCGGCGACCGGGCCGGGTAGGTGGGCCGGTCCGGCGAGACCAGCCGCAGCCGGCCGGGCACGTCGAGCAGCTGCCAGGCAGCGCCGGTGTGGTCCTCGTTGAGGTCGCCGGCGAGCACGAGCGGGCCCCGGTCAGCGATCGCCGCGAGGATCCGCTCGGTGTGCCGCACCCGCTCCGCCGCCTCGAGGCCGAGGTGCACCGACACCGCGGTCAGCTCCGCACCGCCCGGCAGCGCCACGCCCACCACGGCGAAGCCCCGGGTGCGGTCGGGCCAGCGCACCGGAAGCCGCAGGTGCTCGCACCCCCGCACCTGCACCCGCCGAGAGGTGAACACGGTCGTGCCACCGCTGCCCCGGTGCCCGCCGGGCCAGGCGAGCCCACACGAGGCGGCGAACCGGCCCACCCGCCGGCCGCCGAGCAGCCGCCGGGGCACCTCCTGCAGGCAGAGCACGTCGGGGTCGACCGCGCGCACCACCCGCGCCGCGAGACCGGAGTCGTCGAGGAAGTCGCGGGTGTTGTAGCTCGCGACCCGCAGGCTCGGCACCGGCTGGCTCAGCCGCTGACCGCGTCGGTGCGGGCCAGGTCGGCCGCCCCCACCAGGCCCGCCTCGTTGCCGAGCTGCGCGGCCACGATGGCCGCCTCCGGCCGGTAGCCGCGGCCGGTGAGCTGGCGGCGGAACGCGTCGCGGGCGGGGCCGAGCAGCAGCTCGCCGGCCGCGCTGACCCCGCCACCGATGACGAACATGCCGGGGTCGAGCGCCGCGGCGAGGTCGGCCATGCCGATGCCGAGCCAGCGGCCGACCTCGGCGAGCAGCTCGCGGGCGAGCTGGTCGCCGTCGCGGGCGGCCTCGGTGACCAGGGGGCCGGTGAGGTCCTCGGGCCGCCCCTGCACGCGGTCGAACAGGTCGGACACCACCGGGCTGCCGGCCGACATCAGCCCGCGCGCCTCGCGCACCAGCGCGTTGCCGGAGGCGTACTGCTCCCAGCACCCCTTGTTGCCGCACTCGCAGCGGATGCCGTCGGGCACCACCTGCATGTGCCCGAACTCGCCGGCGATTCCGTAGCGCCCGCGGATGACGCGCCCGCCCAGCACGATGCCACCGCCGATGCCGGTGCCGAGGTTGACCATGACCAGGTGGCTCTCGCCACGGCCGGCGCCGAAGCGGTGCTCGGCCCAGACGGCGGCGTTGGCGTCGTTGTCGACGAAGATCGGCAGCGACACCCGCTGGCCCAGGGCCTGGCGCAGCGGTTCGTTGCGCCAGGACAGGTGCGGGGCGAAGACGACGGTGGCGCGGTCGGTGGCGACGAACCCGGCGGCCCCGATGCCGACGGCGGCGATCTCACCGGCATGCCCCTCGATCAGCTCGTCGACCACCGAGACGATGGTGTCCTCGACCACGCGCGGGGTGGTCGACCGGTGCGGGGTGTCGCGCCGGGCGCGGGCCAGCACGGTGCCGTCGGGGCCGACGATGCCGCCGGCCACCTTGGTGCCGCCGATGTCGATACCGATGGCGAGCGGACCGTCAGCCACGGGGTGCCTCCTCGGGTTCGTCGGCGTCGGTGACCGGGATGGGCCGGCTCGGTGCCGGTGCCGGGTGCCGGGACCGGGATGCCGGCCGCTGCGTGGCCGCGGTCTGCTCGGTGGCGGGATGGCCGGGGCCGGATGCCGCGGGACGGCCGCCCGGGCGGCTGCTCGCGAGGTCGGTGAGCACCGTCGCCGCCAGGGTCGCCAGGTCGGCGAGCTTGGCGAGCGTCTCGGGGCTGAGCGAGCGGACCACGGCCGCACCGCGACACAACGGGCACCAGGTGCACGCCGGGTCGTGGCCGGAGCCGCCGGGGCCGGGGGCCCGGGCCGCACCCGGCGTCCCGCCCGCGGCAGCATCCGCACCGGCGGAGCCGGCGGCGCCGGCGGCGCCGGCGGCGCCGGACTCCGAGCCGGCAGCGGGTGCCGGCCCGGCGGCATCCGGTCCGTCGTCGGCGCCCTCGGGGCCTGCCGACTCGGCGGCGGTTCTGCGCAGGCTCTCCAGGAGCCGGGCGGCCTCGTCGGCCACCGACCCGACCTGCTCGTCCCAGCGCTCAGCGCCCACTGGCCCACTGCTCCTCGTCACGCTCGAACCGCACCCGCAGCGTCCCGCTGCCCACCGCAGCATCGCGCACGATGCATCGTCGCAGCACCGAGGGGAGGGTGACCACGCGCCGCTGGCCGCCCACCTCGAGCAGCAGGTCGTCCTCGCGGCGGGCCATGCCGACCATGCCCGCCGACACCAGCGGCAGCGGCAGGGTGAGCACGAAGCCGGCGCCGTCGGCCTCGACCCGCATCCGTGGCACGTCGACGTCATCCATCAGGGCCGGCGCCGGGCGGCCGTCGGCGAGCGTGGCGGCGCCGAGGTCGTGGAGCGCGTCGACACCGATCGGCTCGCCCGCGAGGTAGGGGGCGCACAGCAGCGGGATGCCGTGGAAGGACTCGCGCACCTGCTCCAGCCCGCTCGCCTGGGCCGTGGTCCACGCGGTGCGCCACGGGTCGACGTCGCCCGGCAGCGCGGCGGGCAGCAGCCGGTTGACGACCACGGCGTCGACGGCATAGCCGTGCAGGGACAGCGAGGTGAGCACCCGCCGGCTCTCGGCGATGACCACCCGTTCGGGGGTCAGCACGACACGCACGCTGGCCCGGGGCGAGGTGAGCAGGGCACGCACCCCGACCATCAGCTCGCGCCACGCCCGCAGCACGAGCAGCACCTCCGGGCCCGGTACGGGCACCCCGGTGGCGGCCGAGGCCGCCGGCCGCAGCACGGTGAGCAGGCGGCGCTGCGCGGGCAGCAACCGGTCGAGGTGCCACCCGAGCACCTCGGGCAGCGCGAGCAGGCGCAGGGTCTCGGCGGTGGGGGCGCAGTCGACGACGACGAGGTCCCAGTCGCCGCCATCGGCCTGGTGGGCCAGCGCCGCGAGGGCGGTGACCTCCTCGGCGCCCGGCAGCGAGGTGAGCTCGTCGGCGACGACGGCCTCGACCCCCATCGCGTCGAGCACCCCCAGCAGGTAGTCACGCACGACCTGCCAGTCGGCCTCGACGGCGGTGTGCGCGCCCACGGCGAGGGCGTGCAGCCCGGGCTCGACTGGCGTGGTCGCGCGCCAGGTGGCTGCGGTGGTCAGCTCGACGTCGAGGGCGTCCCCGAGGCTGTGCGCGGCATCGGTGGACATCACCAGGGTTCGCAGCCCGCTGCGGGCGGCCCGGACGGCGGTCGCCGCGGCGGTGGTCGTCTTGCCGACGCCGCCCTTGCCGGTCACGAGGACGACGCGGGTCATGGCGGGCGTCAGCCCTCCGCGCGCTTCTTGAGCTCGGTCAGAGCGAGGTTGATGATGTGCTTCTCGGCCTTGCGCTTGAGCAGTCCGATCATCGGCATCGTCAGCTCGACCTCGAGGTCGTAGGTGACCTGGGTGCCCTTCGGGGTGCGGGCCAGGGCGTAGGTGCCGTCGAGCCCCTTGAGCAGGGTGGCGCGCACCAGGTGCCACGAGACGCTGCCGGTGCCGTCGTCGGCGATGTTGTCCCAGTCGTACTCGAGCACGTAGTGGTCCTTGATCGCACCGGCGTTCAGGTGGAACTCGACCTGGTCGGCCCAGCCGTCGCCGTCCTCGCTGAGCACCTTGGCGGAGGTGACCTCGTGCGCCCACTCCGGGTACCGCTCGAAGTCGGCGATGACGTCGAGCACGGCGCCGGGTTCGGCGGCGATCTCGACGGAGGACTGGGTGCGGTCGGCCATGGCACGGAGGGTACCCGCCTCGCAGGGTCCTAGAGTTGAGGTGTCCCCTGTGCGCCGCACCCAGAAGGAGCCGACCGTGCACGAGAAGACCACGCCGCTCGTCCTGCCCGAGACCACCAGGGGCAGCCTCGCTGACGTGCCGTTGCGGTGGTCGAGCTCCGAGCCGGGACGGGTCGCCTTCTCGGTGCGCTCCGGCGGAGGGTGGACCGACGTCACGTCGGCGACGTTCGCCGCCGACGTCTCCGCGCTGGCCAAGGGCCTCATCGCGGCCGGCATCGGCCCCGGCGACGCCGTCGCCATCATGAGCCGCACCCGGTACGAGTGGACGGTCGCCGACTTCGCGCTGTGGTCGGCCGGCGCGGTGCCGGTGCCGATCTACGAGACGTCCTCGCCCGACCAGGTGGAGTGGATCCTCGCCGACTCCGGCGCCGTCGGGGTGATCGTCGAGACCGGCGCCCACCTCGCCTCGGTCGAGCAGGGCCGCCCCCGCCTGCCCGGCCTGCAGCACGTCTGGGTCATCGACCAGGGCGACGTCGACAGCCTGAGCCGTGACGGCGACGACGTCGACGACGCCGAGCTCGACGCGCGCCGCGACGCCCTCGACCGCGACAGCCTGGCCACGATCATCTACACCTCCGGCACCACGGGTCGCCCCAAGGGCGTCGAGCTCACCCACGGCAACTTCCTCACCCTGGCCGAGAACACCGCCGAGCAGCTCGCCGCCGTCGTCAAGGTGCAGGGGTCCTCGACGCTGCTCTTCCTCCCGCTCGCCCACGTCTTCGCCCGGTTCATCGAGGTGCTCGCGGTGACCGCCGGGGTGCGGATGGGGCACTCCTCCGACCTCAAGGCGCTGCTCGACGACTTCTCCGCGTTCCGGCCCACCTTCATCCTCGCCGTGCCGCGGGTGTTCGAGAAGATCTACAACTCCTCCGAGGCCAAGGCCGAGGCCGGCGGCAAGGGGAGGATCTTCGCCGGCGCCGCGGCCGCCGCGGTGGCGTGGTCGCAGGCGCAGGATGCCGGGAGTGTCCCCTTCGCCCTGAAGGTGCGCCACGCGGTCTTCAACAAGCTCGTCTACGGCAAGCTGCGCGAGGCGATGGGCGGCAAGGTGCAGTACGCCGTGTCCGGCGGCGCCCCGCTCGGCACCCGGCTGGGCCACTTCTACCGCGGCATCGGGGTGTCGATCCTCGAGGGCTACGGCCTCACCGAGACCACCGCGCCGGCCACCGTCAACCGCCCCGACGCGATGCGCATCGGCTCCGTGGGCCAGCCGCTGCCGGGCGTCGACGTGCGCATCGGCGACGACGGCGAGATCCTGCTGCGCGGCGTCAACGTCTTCCGGGGCTACCGGGGCAACGACACGGCCACCGCCGAGTCGGTGCGCGACGGCTGGTTCCACACCGGCGACATCGGCGAGCTCGACAGTGACGGCTTCCTGCGCATCACCGGTCGCAAGAAGGAGATCCTGGTGACCGCGGGTGGCAAGAACGTCGCGCCCGCGGTGCTCGAGGACCGGCTGCGCGCGCACCCGCTCGTCAGCCAGTGCATCGTCGTGGGCGACGGCAAGCCGTTCATCGGGGCGCTGATCACCCTCGACGAGGAGATGTACCCCGGTTGGTCGCGCAACCACGGTCTCGACGGCGTGTCCTTCGCCGCGGCGCGCACCGACGAGCGCGTCATCGCCGAGGTGCAGAAGGCCGTCGACGACGCCAACGCCGCGGTGTCCAAGGCCGAGTCGATCCGCAAGTTCGCCATCCTCGACTCCGACTTCACCGAGGAGTCGGGCCACCTCACCCCGTCCCTGAAGCTCAAGCGCAACGTCGTGATGCGCGACTTCGAGGACGAGGTCGACGCCCTCTACGGTGGCTGACCCGAGCCGGGCGACTCGTGCCGCTCCGGCCGTCGCCGGCACCCCGGCACCCACGTCGCCCCCCGTCGGGCGGCCCACGACCGGGCCGGTCGCCGCGGTGGTGCTCGCAGCCGCCTGGCTCGCGTGGTTCGGCGTGCTCCAGTGGAGCGTGGTGCGCTTCCGGGTGCCGATCGTGCTCACCCTCACGGTGTGCGCGGCGCTGCTCGGGTGGTGGCTGGCGCGACGGCTGGTCCTGGACCTGCCGCGCTGGCTGGCCCCGGCGGTGGTCCTGGCGTCCGTGGTGATCACACTCACCGTGCCGCTGTTCAGCTACCTGCGCGGTGGGTGGCTCACGGCATCCCTGGCCGTGCTCACCACCGGCGGCGTGGGCTGCGCCGTGCTGCTGGCCCGGCCGGGGCGCCGCGCCGCGGTGGCGGCCTACGCGCTGGCCGTGCTCACCCACACCGTGCTGGCGGCGGTGGCCGTGGTCGGCGACAAGGCCCCGAAGATCGACGTGTGGGTGGTGCTGCAGCAGGGCGCCGACGCCCTGGCCCGCGGCGACAACGTCTACACCCAGCAGTGGACCGACTCCCCCGGTGTGCAGGACTTCTTCCCCTACCTGCCGTGGATGGCGGTGCTCACCGCTCCCGGCCGGTGGCTCGCCGGCGACGTGCGGTGGGCCGTGCTGTTCTGGTCGCTGGTGCTGTTCGCCGGCCTGTGGGTGCTGGCGCGCGGTCGGGTGGAGCGCGCGGCGGCGGTGACCGCGGTGCTCGTGCTGGCGCCCGGCACGCTGACTCAGGTCGACCAGGCCTGGACCGAGCCGGTGCTCGCCGCGCTCATCGTCTGGTGGGCCGTGCTGGTGCGCCGCGACCGCGCGTGGTGGGCGGTGCTCCCGCTGGCGCTGGCGTGCGCGAGCAAGCAGCACCTCGCCCTGCTGGCGCCCGTGCTGCTGGTGTGGCGGCCGTTCGGGGCGTGGCGCACGCTCGCGACCGGCGCCCTGGCGGCCCTGCTGATGCTGCCGTGGGTGGTCGCCGATGCCGGGGCGTTCGTGGGCGACACGGTCACCACCTTGCTCACCTTCCACCCGATCAGGTTCGCCAACACCTGGTACCTGTACGCCCTCAACGAGCACGGCATCACGCTGCCGTTCTGGGTCACGGGGGCTGCCATGGTGGGGGTGGTGGGCGTCGCGGCGTATGCCGTGTGGCGCCGCCGGCCGGGCGTCGACGAGCTGCTGCGCTGGCTGGCGCTGGTGCTGGCCGTGGCCAACCTGGTCAACAAGCAGGCGTTCTACAACCAGTTCTGGCTCGTGGGCGCCCTGGTGGCGGCCTCGCTGGTGCTGCCGCAGGGCGAACCGGCGGGCGACGAGGTCGACGAGCGCGAAGGCGCCGACCCGGCAGCGGAGCCGTTGACCGTCTCGCCGACCTAGGGCAGGTCGGGTGCAGGGCGGCGCGCCGGCGTCGGCTGCCGGTGCTCGCGGCGTCGGGTCAGCTGGTGAGCGCGGTCAGCCGGGGTTCGTGGCGAGGTGGCCCAGCCGGGTGAGCCAGGCGTCGGTGAGCTCGGCCCGGGTGGTTCCGAGCACCGAGACCAGCGCCGCGTCGGTGGCCGCCTCGGCGTCGGCCTGCGAGCCGGTCGACGCGGCCGCTGCGACGAGCCGGCGCAGGGCGGCCTCGCCGTGCCGCGCGGCGATGAGCTCGACCGCCTGCCAGGCCGCGAGGTAGGGCACCTCGATGTCCCCGGCCGCCGGCTGCAGGTCGGCCGCGCCCGGCAGGGCCCGTGGCGCGTGGCCGGTGCGCAGGGCCGCGACCAGCGGTTGCACGAGCCGCTGGGTGGGGACGTCGGCGCGGGCGTAGCCGATGTGGTCGGCGTAGCCCTCGGACAGCCAGCCGGCCGGCCGCCCGGGGACGGTGGCCCGCACCGAGACATGGACCAGCTCGTGGGTGAGCACCACGTCACGACCGCTGGCCGTGAGCCGGCCGAACGCGGACGGGTCGAGCACGACGCGGTCGCCCGTCGCCGTGCCGGCGGCGCCCGTGGGGCCCTCGGTCGTGGCCGCGACCGGCGCCGTCGCCGCGGTCGGGGTGCGCCCCAGCAGCGCGTCGGCCTCGGGGGCGGTCGCCGGCGCGAGCACCAGCACGTGCGTGGGTGCTCCGGTCCAGGCCGCCTTCAGGCCGGGAAGTGCACGGTCGACCACGGCGACGTGCTCGGCGAGCCGGGCGACCGGAACCGTGCCGGCCACGACGGCGTGCCTCCCGCGGCTCACCCGCAGGCCCGGCATCGCCACCCAGGGGGCGGTGGCGCCCGCGCCGACCGGTCGCTCCGCCTCGACCGCCCAGCGGCCTTCCCCGCGCACCAGGTCGTAGCGCAGCCGCGCGACCCGGTCGCCGCGGTCGAGGTCGTCGACCCGGTAGCGCACGTCGACCTCCGCCGTCGCCCGCTGGGACGTGGGCGTCTGCCCGGGGCCCGAGGCGTCCTCGACCAGGTCGACGACCGGCGTGCCGACCTCCAGCCGCGAGACGTGCAGGTCCCGGGCGGCACGGTAGGAGTCCAGCTGCCGGCGCCCCGGGGCGGACTCGGGGTCATCGACGGTCGCCGCATAGGCCGCCCGGTCCCCCGCGACGACCGCTGCGGCACGGCGGCGCAGGAGATCGGACACGGCCGTCGCCAGCAGCACCGGCGCGGCCGTCGCCGTCGACGACGTCGTTGCCGACGCGAAGGGAGAGGGACCGGGCGGGTCGCTGATGCCGTGGGTGCACCCGCCCAGAACCGTCGCCGCGGTCAGCGACACCAGCGCGAGCGTGGCACTCCACCCGCGCCGCGCGCGGCCTCGGCTGGGGGTGGGCGGGCTCGGCACCGGCTCATCGTAGGAAGCCCGGCTGGGAGCCACGATGCCGTACCGTGCTCAGCCGGCGGCGCGCCCTCCCTGCGTCGCGGCCTCGTCGCGGGCCCCGGACGTCGTGAGCACGGCCCTGGCGCGCGCGGCGGTCTCGGGCGCGACCAGCCCGGCCTCGACCAGCCGGGTGACGGCCGCGCGCTCCTCGGGGTCGAGTGCGTGGTCGGGCCGCACCGCGGGCGCGGTGAGGTCGAGCAGGACGGGCACCATGCAGTCGGCACAGTGCAGCTCGCGCACCGGGCACGTGCGGCACTCGACGGTCATCGTGGCGTCGTGGCTGGGCATCGGCTCTCACCCCTTCCAGGTGGTCCAGACCCACGCTAGGGGCGACCACCGACAGGCCCCCTCGGACCCCGCACCGGCGCGACCCTACGCACGGGTCACGCAGGAACGGGCACCGCCGACGGCAGCGACCGGCCGACCCCCTCGGATGCCGGGGGCGTACCGGGGCGCGCCCCGGCATCCCTCGTTGTCACCGGCAGCGACCGCGCCAGCGCGCCTTCGCACCGGTGTCGGTGCCGGAGCCTACGGTCTGCGGCATGACGATGGTGCAGGGCACGTTCGACGATCTGGGCACCCCCTTGTCGTCGGTCACCTTCGTCGTCGTCGACCTCGAGACCACCGGCGGCAGCCCGGTCGAGTGCGGCATCACCGAGATCGGTGCGGTCAAGGTGCGTGGTGGCGAGGTGGTCGGCGAGTTCCAGACCCTGGTCAACCCCGGCGCCGCCATCCCCACGTTCATCTCGGTGCTCACCGGCATCACCGACTCCATGGTCGCCGGCGCGCCGCGCATCGAGGCGGCCCTGCCGGCGTTCCTCGAGTTCGCCGCCGGGTCGGTGCTCGTGGCCCACAACGCCGGCTTCGACATCTCGTTCCTCAAGGCGGCCGCCCGCCGCACCGAGCACGAGTGGCCCGGCTTCGCGGTGCTCGACACCGTGCACCTGGCCCGGCAGCTGGTGCGCCGCGACGAGGCGCCCAACCACCGGCTGGCCTCGCTGGCGCGGCTGTTCCACGCCACCACCACCCCCGACCACCGGGCCCTGCACGACGCCCGGGCCACCGTCGACGTACTGCACGGCCTGTTCGAACGGGTCGGCTCGCTCGGCGTGCACTCGCTCGAGGAGCTTCTCGACTACACGGCCCGGGTCACGCCGGCACGGCGCCGCAAGCGGCACCTCGCCGACGACCTGCCCGACCTGCCCGGGGTCTACCTGTTCAAGGACGGCCAGGGCAGGGTGCTCTACGTCGGCACGTCGGTGTCCATCCGCACCCGGGTGCGGTCCTACTTCACGGCGTCCGAGCACCGCCGCCGGATGGGCGAGATGGTGCGCATCGCCGAGTCGGTGAGCCCGATCGTCTGCGCCACCACCCTCGAGGCGGAGGTGCGCGAGCTGCGGCTCATCGCGCAGCACAAGCCGCGGTACAACCGCCGCTCGCGCCATCCCGAGCGGGCGCTGTGGGTGAAGCTCACCGTCGAGCCGTTCCCCCGGCTGTCCATCGTGCGGGTGGTCGCGCCCGACGGCGCCCGGTACGCCGGGCCGTTCACCTCGCGCTCGGCCGCCGAGGCGGCGGTGGCCGCCGTGCACGAGGTCCTCCCGTTGCGCCAGTGCCTCGAGCGGCTCTCCCCCACCAAGGCGCGCTCGGCGTGCGTGCTCGCCGAGATGGGCCGCTGCGGAGCCCCGTGCACGGGTGCCCAGTCGGTCGCCGAGTACGCCCTCGTGGCCGACCGTGCCGTCGACCTGCTCGTCGGCGACACCCGCGACCTGCTCGACGCCCTGCGCGCCCGGATGACGCACCTCTCCGAGGTCGAGCGCTTCGAGGACGCGCAGGTGGTTCGCGAGCGGCTCGTCGCCCTCGTGCGCGGCACGTCGCGCTCGCAGCGCCTCGACCCGCTGGCGCGCATCCCCGAGCTCGTCGCGGCGCGGCGCTCACTGCTCGGCGGGTGGGAGGTGGTCTGCGTGCGGTACGGCCGGCTCGCCGGCAGCACCACCTCGCCGCGCGGCGCCGACCCGATGCCCTACATCGACGCGCTGCGAGCCAGCGCCGAGGTCGTCGCCGCCCCGGTGGCCCCGTCGACGGCCGCCACCCCCGAGGAGAGCGAGAAGGTGCTGCGCTGGCTGGAGTCGCCGGGGGTGCGCATCGTCGAGGTCGAGGGGGCGTGGACCTGCCCGGTCGGCGGGGCCGCCGCGGTGCGGGCCGAGCTCGAGCCGCTCGAGACCGCCCGCCGCGAGCTCGCCGGATTCGCCGGGGTCCGCTGAGGGCACGGCCCGCCACCCGGCCACCGAGGCGACGTCACGGCATCCGGCGCCTGCCACCGGGCCCTCGACCACCCGGCTCGGCACCGGACCCACCGCACCCCACGGCTAGTCTGGGCCGGTGATCACCGCCATCGTCCTCATCACCGCCGACGTCGACCGCATCCCCGAGGTGGCGCAGCAGATCGCCGACCTCGACGGCGTCACCGAGGTCTACTCGGTCGCCGGCGACGCCGACCTCGTGGCGATGGTGCGGGTGCGCCACCACGAGGACCTCGCTGACGTCATCGCCGACCGGCTCAACAAGGTCACCGGTGTCACGGGCACCAACACGCACATCGCGTTCCGCACGTACTCCTCGCACGACCTCGAGGCGGCCTTCAGCCTCGGCCTCGAGGGCTGAGCAGCCTCACCGCGCGTAGGCCCGGGTCGTCTCCACCCAGCGCTCCATCAGGGCCTGCGCGTCGCCGGAGTCGATGGCGGCCTCGGCGCGGTCCATCCCCTGGCGCACGGCGGTCGTCAGCGCCACCCGCGACACGGCCGGCTCATCCAGCCCGGATGCCGTGGCCAGCGCGATGCCGGCGTTGAGCAGCACGGCGTCGCGCACCGGGCCCGCCGTCCCGGCCAGCAGGTCGCGCGCCACCTGGGCGTTGTGGGCCGCGTCGCCGCCGCGCAGGCTCTCGACCGGAGAGTGCTCCAGCCCGACGTCGGTGGGGTCGAGCACGAGCTCGGTCACGGCGCCGTCGCGCACCCACCAGACCGTCGACGTCGTCGCGAGGGTGAGCTCGTCGAGGCCGTCGTCGCCACGAAACACGGATGCCGGGCGGCCGCGGCCCGCGAAGACCCCGGCGATGAGCGGGGCGATGCGCGCGTCGGCCACCCCGACGGCGGCGTAGGTCGGCTGCCCCGGGTTGGTGAGCGGGCCGAGCGCATTGAAGACGGTGCCCACGCCGAGACCCGACCGGGCGGCCGCCGCGTGGCGCATCGACGGGTGGAACGCCGCGGCGAAGCAGAACGTGATGCCGGCCCGATGGGCGACCTCGGCCACCTCCTCGGGGGCGAGCGTCAGGTCGACGCCCAGCTCCTCGAGGACGTCGGCCGACCCGGAGGAGGACGACGCCGCCCGGTTGCCGTGCTTGACCACCCGCAGCCCGGTGGAGGCGACGACGACCGAGGTCATCGTCGAGATGTTCACCGAGTGCATGCGGTCGCCGCCGGTGCCGACGACGTCGATCGTGGGGCCCGGCACCTCGATGCGGTTCGCGTGCTCGAGCATGGCGTCGGCCAGCCCGCGCAGCTCCTCGACCGACTCGCCCTTGGCCCGCAGGGCCACAAGGAACCCGGCGAGCTGCACCGGCGAGGCCTCGCCGGCCATCACCTGGTCCATCGCCCAGCCGGCCTGCTCGGTGGTGAGGTCCTCGCGGCGCAGGAGGGCGGCGAGGAGGTCCGGCCAGGTGGTCCCGGCCGGGGTCGGTGTGGACACGCTCAGCCGACCGCGACCTGGCGGCGGGCCAGGCCCGAGATGGCCTCCGCGACCGCGATCGGGTCGAGCGGGTGCGACACGGCGTCGTCGGCCAGCGACCAGCCGGCCAGCCAGCCGTCCTGGGGGCGGCCGGTGAGCACCAGGACCGGCGGGCACCGGAAGATCTCGTTCTTCAGCTGGCGGCACAGCCCCAGGCCACCGGCCGGGCTCGCCTCGCCGTCGAGCACGACGACGTCGAAGCCGCCGGCGTCCATCGCCTCGATGACCGCCTCGGGAGTCGCGCACTCGTGCCACGACACGATCTCGACGTCGCGCGCGGGGCGCCGACCGGCGGCCGCCCGCACCGCGTCACGGGTGGTGATGTCGTCGCTGTAGAGCAGCACTGCGACCCGGTGGACGGCGTCGGTGCTCGAGGCCTGCGCCGGGGTGCCGGCGGCGTGCGAAGAGGTCATGCGGGCATCGTACCGGTGGCCCCTCGCGCAACTTGTCGAGCCTTTCGGGGGGTCACCGCAGCACCTGTCGCCAGTTCCGGCCATAATGTCGTTCGTGGCGACTCAGACAGCACCCCAGGCCCGGCCCACCGGGCCCGTCCCATCGATCCCGGGCCAGGGGCCCGCGACGCGCCCCAACATGGTGGCCGTCGGCACCATGGTGTGGCTGTCGAGCGAGCTGATGTTCTTCGCGGCGCTCTTCGCGTTCTACTTCACCATCCGCGGGCACGAGAGCCAGCTCTGGGAAGAGCGCACCGTCATGCTCAACGTGCCGTTCGCGCTCGCCAACACCATCGTCCTGGTCGTGTCGTCGGTGTGGTGCCAGCTCGGCGTGCTGCAGGCCGAGAAGGGCATCGCCGCCCGGCCCGCCGGCACCCCGCTGCACAAGGTGGCCGCCTGGGGGATGCGTGAGTGGTACGTCGTCACCTACATCTTCGGCGCCACGTTCATCGCCGGCCAGGTCTTCGAGTACGCCCACCTCATCCAGGAGGGCGTGAGCCTGTCGTCCGACGCCTACGGCTCGGTGTTCTACCTCGCCACCGGCTTCCACGGCATGCACGTCACCGGTGGGCTCATCGCGTTCCTGCTCATCATCGGGCGCACCTTCACCACCCGCCACTACTCCCACGCGCAGGCCACCGGCGCGGTCGTCACCTCCTACTACTGGCACTTCGTCGACGTCGTGTGGATCGCCCTGTTCATCATGATCTACGTGCTCAAGTGACCCCAGCCGCAACCGGACCCGACCCCCGAACCGCACCAGACGACAGGAACGCACCGTGAACTCACTGGCAGCCCGCCGCCGGCACCCGGCGGCGATCGCCGTCCTGCTGATGCTCGGCCTGTTCCTCACCGGCGCCGTCTACGCGGTGGTCGCGCCCAAGGAGGCCGACGCCACGACCAGGGCCCTGCCCGCCCAGTCCATCGAGGAGGGCCGCCAGCTCTTCCTGGCCAACTGCGCGTCCTGCCACGGCCAGAACGCCGAGGGCCGGGCCACCGGCAACGGCGACAAGATCGCCGGCCCCGCGCTGGCGGGCGTCGGGGCCGCGGCGGTCGACTTCCAGGTCGGCACCGGCCGGATGCCGTTGTCCGGGCCGATGGTGCAGGCCCCCAACAAGGAGGTCCAGTTCACCCAGGCGCAGATCGACTCGATGGCCGCCTACATCGCCTCGCTCGCCCCCGGCCCGGCCGTGCCGTCGGAGGAGGCCGTCGACCCCACCAAGGGCGACCCGGCCAAGGGCGGCGACCTGTTCCGCGTCAACTGCGCCATGTGCCACAACTTCGCCGGCTCGGGCGGCGCCCTGACCCGGGGCAAGTACGCCCCGGCCATCGGTGACGTCTCGGGCCGGCACATTTACCAGGCCATGCTCACCGGGCCGCAGAGCATGCCGGTGTTCAGCGACGCCAACCTCACGCCCGAGAGCAAGCGCGACATCATCGCCTTCCTCACCACCATCGACGAGCAGGAGAGCCCCGGTGGCATGACGCTCGGCTCCCTGGGCCCGGTCACCGAAGGACTGTTCGCCTGGGTCTTCGGCCTCGGCATCCTCGTGGGCTGCGCCGTCTGGCTCGGCTCCAAGTCGGCCTAGCCCTCACCTCACCTCCCCGCCCGCACCTCGACGAGAAGATCGGTACCCGATGAACGACCAGGCCCCCACCCACCCCGGCAGCGAGGTGGCCTCCACCTCCGAGCACGGCACCGCCGTCCGGCTCGACGAGGGTCACGTCGTCGGGGACGGCGGCCTGCCCGAGCGGTTCACCAACCCGGGCCTACCCGCGCACGTCGCACGAATGGCCGACCTCGACGAGGGCGCCGCCCGTCGCGCCGAGAAGCAGGTCGCCACGCTCTTCGGCATCTCGATCCTGGGCACGCTCGCCTTCATCATCTGCTACTTCGCGATCAGCCTCGAGACCACGATCTTCGTGCCCGGCATCGGCGAGACCAGCGCCTCCAACTTCGCACTCGGCGTGACCATGGCACTCGGGCTGCTCGGCATCGGCTTCGGCGCCGTGCACTGGGCCAAGACCCTCATGCCCGACGAGGAGGTCGTCGAGGAGCGGCACCCGATGCGGGCCAGCGACGAGTCCCGCGAGCGGGTCGTCGAGGTGCTCAAGGAGGGCGGGGCCAGCTCACAGATCACCCGCCGGCCGATGATCAAGTACACCCTCGGTGGGGCGCTCGGGCTGTTCGCGGTGCCGTTGGTGCTGCAGGTCGCCGGCTCGCTCGGCCCGATGCCGCAGAACAGCCTGTCGCAGACTTGGTGGAACGGCGGCCCCAGCGGCCCCGGCGACGACCCCACCTTCACACCACTGCGTCTGATGCGCGACCCCGAGAACACCCCGGTCAAGGCCGAGGACGTCACCATCGGCTCGGTGTTCCACATCATGCCCGAGGGCCTGCTGCCCGACCCGGTCACCGGCAACGGCGGCGCCACGCACCTGCTCGAGGAGAAGGCCAAGGCGGCCGTGCTCCTGATGCGCCTCGACGAGGACCTCATCCAGTCACAGAAGGAACGTGACTGGGGCTACAACGGCATCGTTGCCTACTCGAAGATCTGCACGCACGTCGGGTGCCCGGTCGGTCTCTACGAGCAGCAGACGCACCACCTGCTCTGCCCCTGCCACCAGTCGACCTTCGACGTGACCCGGGACGCGAAGGTCATCTTCGGCCCGGCGAAGCGTCCCCTGCCACAATTGCAGATCACCGTCGACGACGAGGGCTACCTCGTCTCCGCCGCCCCGTTCCAGGAAGCGGTCGGCCCGAGCTTCTGGGAGCGTGGCTGATGAGCACCGACAGCACTGCACGTCCAGCGGACGCACTCCGCGAGGGCGACACCCCGGCGCCGGCACCGCCCTCGGGCGCGGCCCGGCGCGTCGGGGGCCTCGCCGGCTGGGTCGACGACCGCACCGGCGCAGCCAAGCCGGTCGGCTACCTGATGAAGAAGGTCTTCCCCGACCACTGGTCGTTCATGCTCGGCGAGATCGCGATGTACTCGATGATCATCTGCCTGCTGACCGGGGCGTTCCTGACCTTCTGGTTCGTCCCGAGCGCCGGGCAGTTCGTCTACGACGGGTCGTTCGTGCCGCTGCGTGGCGTCACCATGTCCGAGGCCTACGCCTCGACGCTGAACATCTCCTTCGACATCAAGGGCGGCCTGATCATCCGCCAGATCCACCACTGGGCCGCCCTGCTGTTCATCGTGGCCCTCGTGGTCCACATGTTCCGGGTGTTCTTCACCGGCGCCTTCCGCAAGCCCCGCGAGCTCAACTGGGTCATCGGTTCCGTGCTCGCGCTGCTGGCGATCATCGAGGGCTTCGCGGGCTACTCCCTCCCCGACGACCTGCTCTCGGGCACCGGACTGCGGGCGATGGCCGGCTTCGTGCAGACCGCACCGGTCATCGGCTCCTACCTCGTCTTCGCCATCTTCGGCGGCGAGTTCCCCGGCGAGATGATCATCCCGCGGCTGTACAGCGCCCACATCCTGCTGATCCCGGCGCTGCTCATCGGGCTCTTCACGGCGCATATCGGGCTGGTCTTCGTGCAGAAGCACACCCAGTTCCCCGGCCCCGGGCGCACCAACGACAACGTCGTCGGTTTCCCCGTCATGCCGGTGTACGCCGCCAAGGCCGGCGGCTTCTTCTTCATCGTCTTCGGCATCATCGCCCTCATCTCGGCCGTCGTGCAGATCAACCCGATCTGGGCCTACGGGCCCTACGACCCGTCCGCCGTGACCGCCGGGGCGCAGCCGGACTGGTACATGGGCTTCGCCGACGGGGCGTTGCGACTGCTGCCGGGCTGGCTCGAGGTCAGCGCGTTCGGCTACACGCTCTCGATGAACATCTTCCCCGGTGCCCTCCTGCTGCTGCCCCTGGTCTACGTCGTGCTCGGGTCCTACCCGTTCGTCGAGCGCTGGGTCACCGGTGACACGCGGGAGCACCACCTGCTCGAGCGTCCCCGCAACGCGCCCACGCGCACCGGCATCGGCATGGCCGGCATCACCGCCTACTCCGTGCTGCTCTTCGCCTCGGGCAACGACATCATGGCGATCAAGCTGAACATGTCGATCAACGACCTGACCTGGTTCTTCCGCATCGGCTTCTTCGTGCTGCCGCCCATCGCCTTCTGGGTGACCAAGCGGATCTGCCTGTCGCTGCAGCGCCGTGACCGCGACACCGTGCTGCACGGCCGCGAGACCGGCACGATCGTCCGAACGCCCGACGGCAGGTACTTCGAGCGGCACGAGACCAGCCCCGAGCTCACGCCCGAGCAGTGGATCCTCGTCCAGCACGAGCCGAAGGCACCGATCGAGATCGAGCCGTCCGTCGACGACAACGGCGTGGAGCGCAAGGCGCACCGCAAGGACCGTCGCCGGGCCCGGTGGTCGCGCTTCTACTTCGCCGACGCGGTCAACCCGGTCACGCCCGCCGAGTTCGCGGCTGCCCAGCACCACGGTCCCGAGCACGAGGCGATCGGGCCGTCGGCCTCCGGTGGCGCCCGGCCGATCGAGGCCGACGCGGCCGAGAGCTCGGCCGCCGAGGTCGAGTCCGGGGAGCCAGCCGGCCGGCACTGAGCCACGTCTCGAGCACGCGCTGCGGGCCGCGCACCCGTCTCGGGTGCGCGGCCCGCGGCCATGCTCCCCGTCCGCGGCGGCGGCTCAGCCGTCGGTGAGCAGGCGGACGAGGGTGGCGCGAGCGGCCACGTCGTCGACGACGTCGACGTCGAGCACCTTGGTGCGGGCCCGCTCCCCCGCCACCAGCGTGACGTCGCGGGGCCGTACCCCGAACGCCGCCGCCACCGCGGCCCGCACCGCGGCCGTGGCGGCGCCGTCGACGGCTCGGGCACCCACGGACACCGCGAGCACCTCCTGGTCGCCCCACCGGCCGCCCACGCGCGTCCTGGAGGCGCCTGGGCGCACCCGCACCGTCACTCGCACGCGCTCATCGTCCCAGCAACAGCCCCGGCCCGCGTTCAGCAGGTGCCCGGGCGCTCCAGCACGAACACCCGCACCCGTCGGCCGGTGATGCGCCGCAGGTACTTCGGGTACCCGAGGTAGACCTCCCCCGCCCTGGCGAGGATCTCCGCCCGCTCGCGCTCGTCGGCGGGGCGCGCCACCACGGCCAACGTCACCCCACGGTGCGTCACGGTGGCCCGCGGGTCCGCCTCCAGGTTCAGCGCCCACGTCGGCGTGCCGGGCTGGCCGAAGTTGGTCCCGACCACCGCGAGCGAGTCGCGGAAGGGGATCGCGATCAGCGGCGCGTACCGTGGCTGACCACTGCGCCGGCCGGTCGTCGTCAGCCCGAGGAGGGGAAGCCCGGCGAGCAGCTCGACCGCCGTGGTGCGTCCCCCGCTGAGCCACCCGACGGCCCGGTCCATCCCCGGCAGGCTGTGCGCGAGCGCCCTGGCACCGAGCGACGTGGAGGCGACCCCCCGCACCGAGCGGTGCAGCCAGGTCGGGTCGCCCATGCGGTAGCCGAGGTCGGCGGCCAGTCCCATCGCACGACGGTAGCAACCCGCAGGGCACCGCCCAGGACGTGCCGCCGCGCGCGACGGCGAGCCGGTCCCTCGTAGGGTGTCCGGGTGAGCCACACCGACCCCCGCGAGCCCGTGGCGCCCACCGGCTCGACACTGCCCCGCAGCACACCCGAGCAGCAGGGGGTCCCGTCGGACGCCGTGCTGGCGATGGTGCGCCGCTGGGAGCGCGAGGGCAACGAGCCGCACGGCGTGGTCGTCGTCCGCCACGGGCACGTGGTCGCCCACGGCGCATGGCAGCCCTGGCGAAGCGACGGCATCGGGCTCGTCTACTCGGTGAGCAAGACCTTCCTGGCCCTCGCTGCCGCCTTCGCCGAGGCGGAGGGTCTGCTCTCGCGCGGCGAGCGGCTCGTCGACGTGTTCCCCGAGGCCGCCGGGCTCGCCGGCCCGAACGCCGCACGGATCACCGTCGAGGACTGCCTGCGGATGTCGACCGGTCACCTCGCCGACACCCTCGACGCGGTGAGCGGCATCCGCGGCGGCGGGGAGGAGTCGGCGGCGCTGTTCCTGGCGACCGAGCCCGAGCGGGAACCCGGCTCGTGGTTCCTCTACCACAACGGGGCCAGTCGGGTGCTGGCCCTGGCCGTGCAGCGGCGCACCGGACAGCGGCTGGTCGACTACCTGCGGCCACGCCTCCTCGACCCGTTGGGAGTCCCCGAGGCGGCGTGGACGACCTGGGCCGGCACCGACCTCGGCTTCAGCGGCCTGCACGTCAGCACCGACACGGTGGCCCGCCTGGGCCTGCTCCTGCTCCAGGACGGCCGGTGGCGGGGGCGCCCGCTGCTGCCGTCCGGCTGGGTGGCACAGGCGTCGCGCTCGCTGTCCGACACCACCCACCACCCCGGTAGCGCCGACTGGCGCGCGGGCTACGGCTACCAGCTGTGGCGCAACGCCCCCGGCGGGTTCCGCGCCGACGGCGCCTTCGGTCAGTTCGCGCTGGTGCTCCCCGAGCACGACCTGGTCGTCGCGCTCACCGGCTGCACCGAGGACACCCAGGAGGTGCTCGACGCGGTGTGGCAGGACCTGCTGCCGCACCTGGCCGACGATCCGCTCCCGTCCGACCCGCGCGCCCACGCCCGCCTCACCGGCGCGCTCGAGGCCGCCGCCGTACCGGCATCCGGGTCGTCGACCTCGGCGCCCGCCGGCGGCGCTCCCTGGACCTTCGAGCACACCCCCTGCCCCGAGCACCCGGCGCTGCGGTCGGTCGCCGTGGCCCGCGGCGAGCACGGGTGGGTGCTCGAGGTCGACGACGGCGAACGGCTGAGCATCAACTGCGGCGACGGGCGCTGGCCGGCTGCCGCCGGCGCGCCCTGGGTGGCCAGCGGCGGCTGGGTGGCCCCGGGCGTGTTCGAGGCGACGGTGGTCGCGGAGCAGACGCCGCACTCGCTGTTGTTGCGGTGTGCTGACGGGGTGGTGTCGGCACGCTGGCGCACCGTCCCCCTGCACGGCCAAGGCCTGGCGTGGCTGCGAGCACCGCTGGGCTGAGCCCGGTCGGCGGGTGGCAGGCTGGTGGCGTGCAGCCCCTGAGCGACGATCAGTTCGACGCCATCCTCGCCGACGCCCTCGACGAGGTGCCGGGCGAGCTGATGGCGATGCTCGACAACGTGGTCTTCCTGGTCGAGGGCGAGCCGCCGGGCGACGACCCCGACCTGCTCGGCATCTACGAGGGCACCCCGCTCACCGACCGCGGCGGCTGGTGGGACTCCGGCTCTCTCCCCGACCGGATCACCTTGTTCCGGGGCCCGCTCCTGCGGATGTGCGAGGACGACGACGAGCTGCGCGAGGAGATCGCCGTGACGGTCGTGCACGAGATCGCGCACCACTTCGGCATCGCGGAGGGCACACTGCACGACCTCGGCTGGGGCTGACCGCGCCCGGCCCGCCCCCACACCGACGACGGCGGGCTCCCCGACCGAGGTCGGGGAGCCCGCCGTGGTGTGGTCAGCCGCGACCTACAGCGCGTTCTGGCCCTTCCAGTACTCGAAGGTCCAGCCGACCAGTGCCGGGATCGCGAAGAACGCACCGATGATGAACAGCCACCAGCCGACCGCGAGGCCGAGGAAGCAGACCGCGGCGGCGGCACCCAGGAACAGCGGCCACCAGCTGTGCGGGCTGAAGAAGCCGTACTCACCCTGGATCTCGTCGACGTCGCCGAGCGGGTCGTCGGAGGGGTCGCGCTCGAGCCGGCGACGCGTCATCCACAGGTACCACGCGATCATGAACCCCAGCAGGCCGCCGAGGATCAGACCGATGACGCCGACCCACTCGATGCCGATGGCGGTGGAGCTGGTCCAGAACCCGTAGATGGCTGCCACCGTGAAGGCGAAGACCCCGATGAGGGCGCCGATGCGCTCCATGGCCCGCATGCGTCAGTGCTCCTTGTCGTGGTCGACGAACGAGTTGCTGCCCAGGTCGGCCGGGCCGAGCGCGGACACCAGCCCGTCGCCGTCAGCCGCCCGCTTGTCGTGCAGGCCGAACGGGGCCGTCTGGGGGTGGTGCAGGTCGAACGCCGGGCGCTCGGACCGGATCCGCGGGATGCTGTCGAAGTTGTGCCGCGGCGGCGGGCAGGAGGTGGCCCACTCCAGTGACGCGCCGTAGCCCCACGGGTCGTCGACCTCGACGAGGGGCGCCGTGCGCCAGGTCTTCCAGACGTTCATGAAGAACGGGATCATCGAGATCGCGAGGATGACCGCCCCGGCGGTCGAGATGCGGTTGCCGAGGGTGAAGCCGTCTTCGGGCAGGTAGTCGGCGTAGCGACGGGGCATGCCCTGGATGCCCAGCAGGTGCTGCACGAGGAACGTGGTGTGGAACCCGATGAACAGCAGCCAGAAGTGGATCTTGCCGAGCCGCTCGTCGAGCATCCGCCCGGTGAACTTCGGCCACCAGAAGTAGAAGCCGGAGAACATCGCGAACACGACCGTGCCGAAGATGACGTAGTGGAAGTGCGCCACCACGAAGTAGCTGTCGGAGAGCTGGAAGTCCAGCGCCGGGCTGGCGAGGATGACCCCGGTCAGGCCGCCGAACAGGAACGTCACCAGGAAGCCGAGGGCCCACAGCATCGGGGTGTCGAAGGACAGCTTCCCGCCCCACATCGTGCCGACCCAGTTGAAGAACTTCACGCCCGTGGGTACCGCGATCAGCATCGTCATGATCGCGAAGAACGGCAGCAGCACCTGGCCGGTGACGTACATGTGGTGCGCCCAGACGCTGACCGACAGGGCCGCGATGGCGATGGTGGCGTAGACGAGGGTCTTGTAGCCGAAGATCGGCTTGCGGGAGAAGACCGGCAGCACCTCGGAGATGATGCCGAAGAAGGGCAGGGCGATGACGTAGACCTCTGGGTGCCCGAAGAACCAGAAGATGTGTTGCCACAGCATCGGGCCGCCGTTGGCAGGGTCGAACACGTGCGCCCCGAACCTCCGGTCGGCGCCGAGCGCGAACAGCGCGGCCGCCAGGGCGGGGAAGATGAGCAGCACCAGGATCGAGGTGACCAGCACGGTCCAGGTGAAGATCGGCATCCGGAACATGGTCATGCCGGGGGCGCGCATGGTGAGGATCGTGGTGATGAAGTTGACGGCGCCGAGGATGGTGCCGAAGCCACCCAGGGCCAGCCCGAAGACCCACAGGTCACCGCCCAGGCCGGGGCTGTAGGTGTTGTCGGACAGCGGCGCGTAGGCGAACCAGCCGAAGGCCGCGGCGCCGCCCGGGGTGAGGAACCCGGCGCCGGCGATGATGCCGCCGAAGGCGTAGAGCCAGTAGGCGAACATGTTCAGCCGCGGGAAGGCGACGTCCGGCGCGCCGATCTGCAGCGGCATCAGCGCGTTGGCGAACCCGGCGAACAGCGGGGTCGCGAACAGCAGCAGCATGATCGTGCCGTGCATGGTGAACATCTGGTTGTACTGGTCGGGGGTGTCGACGACCTGCAGCCCCGGTGAGGCGAGCTCGGCGCGGATGACCAGCGCCATGATGCCCGCGAGAAGGAACCAGATGAACGAGGTGATGAAGTAGAGGTTGCCGATCACCTTGTGGTCGGTCGTGGTCACCCACTTGACGACCGTGGCGCCCTTGGAGACCCGCCGGGTGTGGGTGGTGTCGGCCGGCGCGGTCCGCAGCCGGGTGGCGTCGGTGGCGGCGCTCATCGTCAGTTACCTCCGTCGATGCTGTCGGTGACGGCCCGCGCGTCCTTCATCAGCTCTTCGCGGCTGACCGTGTTGTTGAGCAGTCCGGTCTGGCCGGCGGCGCGCAGGTCGGACAGGTGCTGCTCGTAGTCGGCGCGGGAGACGATCTTGACGTTGAAGAGCATGTGCGAGTGGTAGGCACCGCACAGCTCGGCGCACTTGCCCTTGAAGGTGCCCTCCTGGGTGGGCACGACCTGGAACTTGTTGACCCGCCCGGGGATCATGTCCATCTTCTGAAGGAACGAGGGGACCCAGAACGAGTGGATGACGTCGCGAGCGGTGAGCACGAACTCGATGCGCTCGCCGACCGGGAGGTACAGGGTGGGGATGGTCTCCTCGGCGCCCGGCTCGCCGGTCATGATCGCCTGCTCGCCGGTCTCGTGGACGTCCTCGGCGACATAGTTGAAGTCCCAGCTCCACTGCTTGCCGACGACGTTGATCGTGACGTCGGGCCGCTTCGAGGTGTCGGTGAGCTCGGAGGAGTCACGCGCGGTGTAGTAGAAGAGCACGACGACCATGAAGATCGGGACCACGGTGTAGAGGATCTCGATCGGAATGTTGTAGCGCAGCTGCACGGGCAGCTCGTTGTCGTCCTTGCGGCGGCGGTAGGCCACGACGCACCAGGCGATCAGGCCCCACACGAGCACGCCCACGGCGAGGGCCGCGATCCAGGCGCCGATCCACAGGCTCGTGACGGTCTCGCCACCCTCGGTGACGGCCGGTGGCAGCCAGCCGGTGGACGCGTCGCCGCGCAGGTTGCCGGCGGCGCAGCCGGTGAGGGCGACGGCGGAGAGCGCGCCGATGAGCAGCCCGGCACCGAGGCGGCGCCGGGATCGGCGGGGCGATGAGAGGTCGTGCATGCGCACCGCGGATCCTTCGTGTGGAGGAGGTGACGAACAGATGCAAACCCTACTGCACCACCTTCCCGGTGGGCGGGCAGGGCGGGGCTACCGTCTAAGCGTGGCGCGCTCCCCCCTCGACGCCCCGGCCGCCGGTCTGCTCGACGCCGCCCGGGGGCCTCTGCACCCGGTGGCCGCGCAGACCCTGGCGGCCGCCCTCGGCAGCGCCTGGGCCGATCCCACCGGGCTCAACCCGCCCGGTCGCCGGGCCCGCGCGCTGCTCGACACCGCCCGCGAGGTGCTGGCGGGGGCGATGGGGGTGCGTCCCGACGAGGTCTCGGTGCACCCGAGCCCCGAGGCGGCGCTCGAGCTGGGCCTCACCGGGCTGCGGCACGCCCGCCGCCGCACCGGCGCGCGCGTCGTCGCCGGCGCTACCGAGCGCTCGGTGGTGCTGCTCCATCCCGGCGCGGAACAGCCGGTGGCCGTCGACCGGCTGGGTCGGGTCGACCGCGCCGGCTATGCCGGGGCGCTCGCCGGCGGTGACGTCGCCGCCGCGGTGCTCCAGTCGGGCAACGCCGAGGTGGGCACCCGCCAGCCGGTGACCGAGGTCGACGCCCTCTGCCGCCAGCACGGCATCCCGCTGCTGGTCGATGCCACGGCCGCGCTGGGACGGGACCCGCAGGCCGTCCCGCCCGGTGCTGGGGCGGCCGTGGTCGCCGACGCCGCCGCCTTCGGCGGCCCCCCGCTCGGCCTGCTCGCCGTGCGGACCGGCACCCGGTGGAGCCTGCCCGGGCCGCGGCGCGAGGCCGAACTCGGCCGGGAGCCCGCGCCCCCCTGGGTTCCGCTGGTGCTCGCCGCCGCCGAGGCATGGCGCCAGAGCGCCGGCGCGGCGGCCGCCGAGGAGCGTTCGGCCCGCGAGCTGGTCGACCGGGTGCGCCGCGCGGCGGCGGCCGTGCCCGACGTCGAGGTGGTCGGTGACCCCGACGACCGGCTCCCCCACGTGGTCACCTTCAGCGTGCTCTACGCCGACGGCGAGGTGCTGCTCGACGAGCTCGCCCGGCGCGGCCTGGCGGTGGCGTCCGGCTCGGCGTGCACGTCGAGCGCGCTGCGGCCCAGCCACGTGCTCGCCGCCATGGGCGTGCTCACCCACGGCAACGTGCGGGTGACCCTGCCGCTCGAGGCGGTGTCGCCGACCCGTGGCGACGACGTCGACCGGCTCTGCCGTGAGCTTCCGGATGCCGTCGCTTCGGTGCGGCGCCGGCTCGGGACGGCCGACCTGTGAGCGGCTCGCAGCCCCCGAGCAACGAGGGCCGGGGGCGGCGCGGCGGCCCGCCGGTGGTCGACGCCCGGGGGTCGCGCTGCCCGGTGCCGGTCATCCGGCTGGCGCGGGCCGCTCTCGGGCTCGCCCCGGGCACCACCGTGGTGCTCCTCGCCGACGACGACGCGGCCTGGTCCGACGTCCCCGCCTGGGCCCGGATGAAGGGGCACACCGTGACCCTGCACGAGGACGAGGACTGGACCGAGTACCGCGTGCTGCTCGCAGCCCCACGCACCGAGCGCGGTCAGGCCGACAGGTCTACCTGAGGGGCGCGCAGCGCCTCGGCGAGCCGGTCCAGGTACAGCGCGCGCGGCCACTCCTGCGCCCCGAGCCGGCGCAGGTGGTCGGTGGCCCACTGCACGTCGACGAGCCGGCGCGGGTCACCGTCGGCGTGGAAGCGCTCGACCAGCCCGACGAGCGCCACCTTCGAGGCGTCGCGGGCCGCGTGGAACATCGACTCCCCAGCGAACAGGCCGCCGACCGACACGCCGTAGAGGCCGCCGACGAGCTCGGCGCCCTGCCACGTCTCGACGCTGTGCGCCCAGCCGAGCTCGTGCAGCCGGCCATAGGCCCGGACCACCTCCGCGGTGATCCACCGGCCCTCCCGCGAGGGGTCGGCGCAGCGGGCGACGACCTCGTCGAACGCCGTGTCGACCCGCACCTCGAACCGTTCGCACGCCTTGCGCAGGGAGCGGCTGACCCGCAGCCCGCCCGTGGGGATGACGCCGCGCGGGTCCGGCGACCACCACCCGACCGCACCGGTGCCGTGCGGGCCCAGCCCCATCGGGAACAGGCCGAGGCGGTAGGCCGCGAGCAGGGTGCCCGGCTCCAGGTCGGCGCCGGCCGCGACGAGGTCGTCACCGGGCTCGGCGTGCGCGGCCTCGAGCTGCCACGGGGTGGGCGGCGGCTCGACCGGCGGGAAGGGCATCGCGGTGTCGAGGCAGGTCGTCAGTCGTGGGCGCAGCGCACCAGCGGCGCGATCTCCTGCGCGGCGGTGTCGCCGTAGGCCGCGGCGACCTGGTCGACGAAGGCCTGCCGGGTGATGACGTACTCCTGGGCGCCGTCGGTCTGCAACACATGGGCCGCGAGCACCGACCCGATCTGGCCGCACCGCTCGTAGCCCAGCCCGCCGGCGAGGCCGACGAGGAACCCGGCCCGGAATGCGTCGCCCACCCCCGTGGGGTCGACCCGCTCGACGTCGCCGGCGATCGGCACGTGGATGGGGTCCTGGCCCTTGGTGCGGATGTCGGCGCCGTCCTTGCCGCGGGTGATGACCCGCGTGGTCACGCGGTCGTCGATCTCGGCCTGGCTCCATCCGGTCTTGGTCTCGGTGAGGTGCGACTCGTACTCGTTGGTGAAGAGGTAGTCGGCACCGTCGATCAGCTTGCGGATGAACGGCCCGTCGGCGAAGGCGAGCTGCTGGGAGGGGTCGGCGATGAACGCGATGCCGCCGCCGCGGCACTCGTCGGTGTGGCGCAGCATCGCCTCGGGGTCGTCGGCGCCGATGAGCACGAGGTCGAGGTGCCACTTGTCGTGGATCGGGCCGAGCTCGATCATCCGGGCCTCGGTCATCGCGCCGGCGTAGAAGGTGGCGATCTGCGCCATCGTGTCGTCGGTGGTGCAGACGAACCGTGCGGTGTGCTTGGACTGCGAGATGTGCACGTGGTCGGTGACGACGCCGTGCCGGCTCAGCCAGCTGCGGTAGTCGGCGAAGTCCTCGCCGGCGGCTCCGATGAGGATCGGCCGCGCGCCCAGCACGCCCATGCCGAAGCAGATGTTGCCGGCCACCCCGCCCCGCCGGATCTCGAGGGTGTCGGCGAGGAAGCTCACCGAGATCTTGTCGAGCTGCTCGACGACGAGGGAGTCGGAGAAGCTGCCCCGGAAGGTCATGAGGTGGTCGGTCGCGATGGACCCGGTGACGGCGATCTGCACGGGGACGAACCTACCCGCCCGCAGCACGCGTCGGCCACGGGACGCCGAGAGGGCCCGTGCCGGTGGCACGGGCCCTCTCGGGGGGTGGCGTCAGCTGAAGCTGTCGCCGCAGGCGCAGGAGCTGCCCGCGTTGGGGTTGTCGATGGTGAAACCCTGCTTCTCGATGGTGTCGGCGAAGTCGATGGTGGCGCCGTCGAGGTACGGAGCGCTCATCCGGTCGATGACGACCTCGACCCCGTCGAAGTCGCGCACGAGGTCACCGTCGAGGGTGCGCTCGTCGAAGTACAGCTGGTAGATCAGGCCGGAGCAGCCGCCCGGCTGCACGCCGACCCGCAGGCGCAGGTCGTCACGGCCCTCCTGCGCAAGCAGGGACTGCACCTTGCCCGCGGCGACGTCGGTGAGCACGACGCCGTGCGCCGGGGCCTCGGTGGCCGGGCTCGGGGGGGTCGGGGCCTGGGTGGTCTGGAGCTGGTCGCTCATGGATGCACTCCCTGTGCTGGCGGTGGCCTGAGGATCGGCCCGGTCGCTGTGGTCAACCCGCGTGGGGCTGCCGGTGTTCCCGGTGTCACCACAGGATACGTCGCCGAGCCCACATCGCCGACTTTCCCCGGCTCGTCGAGCTCACGGGCCAGCGCGAGGGGGGCGAAGGGTCGCGTCCCTCGGGCGCCGGCCGGTCACCTGGCACTCGCAGCGCACGCGGATGCCGGTCAGCGCGGCGGCGACCAGGTGCGGGCCACCCGCGCGGTCCGGTTGGCCAGGGTGGTGACCGGGTCGGCGACCATCGCCTCCACCTCCGCGCGGGTGTCGGCGACGGCGTAGGTGCCGGCCAGCCCCAGCGTCATCGTCTCGCGCCGGCCGACCAGGCACTCACCGGCGACGAGCACGGTCGGCCGCCCGGTCTCGAGCGTGGCGGCGGCGACCCCGGCGACGACCGACCCGCGCAGGGTGCTCCAGTCGACTCGGCCGGCGCCGGTCACGACCAGGTCGCTGCGCGCGGCGGCGATGCCGAAGCCGCAGTCGCGCAGCACCTCGGCGACGCCGCCCACCCGCCGGGCCCCGAGGGCGAGCAGCCCGTAGCCCAGCCCCCCTGCGGCACCGGCGCCGGCCTCACGGTCGAGCCGGCGCGGCATCCCGCTGAGCAGCTCGACGGGAGGGGAGGGCAGCGACCGGCCCACCACGTCGGTGAAGTGGCCCAGCGCCCCCTCGAGCGCCTGGGCGAGCTCGGGCGAGGCGCCCTTGCGCGGCGACTCGACCGCGCTGGTGCTCTGCAGGCCGAGCAGCGGGGTGTCGTCGTCGGTCGCGAGCACGATCTCGACCGCGGACAGGCGGGTGACGACGTCCGCCAGCCCGGGCAGCGCGTCGTCGGGTGCGCCGGCCAGGGCGAGGCCGCCGCGAGCGAGCACCGATGCCGACCCCGCCCCCAGGGCCGCGAGCATGCCGGCCCCGGCGTCGTTGGTGCCGCTGCCCCCGACGCCCACGACGACCTTGCTCGCGCCCTGCTCGACGGCGACCTCCAGCAGCTGCCCGACGCCGTAGGTGCTGGTGAGCCCGGGGTCGCGCTCGTCGGCGCCGAGCAGGTGCAGGCCGCTCGCCTGGGATGCCTCGACGTAGCCCGTGCGTCGTCCGTCGCGCTCGACGAGCAGCACCGCGGCGGGCACCTCGCGGCCGAGCGGGTCACTCACCGTCGTCGCGACGGTGAGGCCACCCAGCGATCTGGCGAGCACGTCGAGGAACCCCGGCCCGCCGTCGGAGAGCGGCAGCAGCTCCAGCTCGTCGTGCGGCGCGCCCCGCGCCCAGCCCTGCGCCATCGCCGTGGCCGCCTGCACGGGGCCGAGCGTCGAACCGAAGGAGTCCGGGGCGATGAGGACGCGCACGCGGTGAGGGTATCGGTGTCGCACGCCACCCGGCCCGCCCGGGCCGTTCGGGTGCTGGTCCCTCTCCCCGGTGCTGGTCCCTCTCCCCGGCTCTGGTCCGTCTCCCCGGTGCTGGTCCCTCTCCCCGGTGCTGGTCCCTCTCCCCGGCTCTGGTCCGTCTCCCCGCTCTGGTCCGTCTCGCCGGGTGGTGGCGCCATGGCGCCGCCACTCCTGCGGATCACCGCCACCCCGCCGGAACGGCCCCGCAGGATGCCGCGCCACCTGCTGCGCGCTCGGCCACGGACCCGGCGCCCGCCCGGGGGAACGAGACGTCGCGGAGGCGGGCACTCGGCATACGATCGAGGGGTGACGACGACGACCGGCGGGCCCGCGCCCGCGCCCCTTCCGCTGCTCGTGCTCGGCCGGGGGCGCGACCTCGCCAGCGAGCGCGGGGTCGAGTGCCCCGGCGACCTCCCGGCCCCCTCCGACCCCGACCTCGTCGAGCGGGCCCGCACCGCCAAGGCCGCCCTCGGCGAGCGGGTGTTCGTGCTCGGGCACCACTACCAGCGCGACGAGGTGATCGAGTTCGCCGACGTGACCGGTGACTCGTTCAAGCTCGCCAAGGAGGCCGCCGCCCGCCCGGATGCCGAGTGGGTGGTCTTCTGCGGCGTGCACTTCATGGCCGAGTCGGCCGACATCCTCACCGCCGACACCCAGACCGTGGTGCTGCCCGACCTCGCCGCCGGCTGCTCGATGGCCGACATGGCGGCGCTGGACCAGGTCGAGGAGTGCTGGGACGAGCTGGTCGAGGCCGGCGTCGCCGACGTCACGGTGCCGGTCACCTACATGAACTCCTCGGCGGCGATCAAGGCGTTCACCGGGCGCCACGGCGGCACCATCTGCACGTCGTCGAACGCGAAGACCGCGCTGACCTGGGCGCTCGACCGGGCGGGGACGGGCGGCAAGGTGCTCTTCCTGCCCGACCAGCACCTCGGCCGCAACACCTACGCGCGCGACCTCGGCCGCCCGCTCGACGACTGCGTGGTCTGGGACCCGCACCGCCCGATGGGTGGCCTCACTCCCGAGCAGCTGCGCGACGCCACGATGATCCTGTGGCGGGGGCACTGCTCGGTGCACGGGCGCTTCTCGGTCGAGGCCGTCGAGGCGGCCCGGCGCGAGATCCCCGACGTCAAGGTGATCGTTCACCCGGAGTGCCGTCACGAGGTCGTCGAGCTGGCCGACGAGGTCGGCTCCACGGAGAAGATCATCGCCACCATCGCGGCCGCTCCCCCGGGCACCGCCTGGGCCGTGGGCACCGAGCTCAACCTCGTGCAGCGCCTGGCGAGGCAGTTCCCCGAGCAGCGCATCGCCTTCCTCGAGAAGAACGTCTGCTACTGCTCCACCATGAACCGCATCGACCTGCCGCACCTGGTCTGGGCGCTGGAGTCGCTCGTCGACGGGCGCGTGGTCAACCCGATCCGGGTCGACCCGCAGGTCGCCGACCAGGCCCGGGTCGCCCTCGACCGGATGCTCGCCCTGCCGGGCAGCACGTCCAAGGACTGAACCGTGCCCTGATGCCGGGCGCGCCAGCCGTGCCGGCGGAACGGGAGCACCGGGTCCTTGGCGCCCCAGACGACCTGCACCGGGTAGGGACCGTCAGCGACCGGATCCGCTCGGGCATGCCCCCGGCCATCTCGAAGCGCCATGTGCTCACGGCTCGCGGTCGGCGGCATTCCCTTGGCTGGGGACGCGGCACGCGGGGGCTGGAGGACCGGGGAGGCCGGATCAGCGACGGACCATGCCACTGGCGTCGACGTGCGGGTTGTGGGCGGTCGGCACGCGCTCGCCCTCCGGTGGCGGGCCGGGCGGGGTGCCGTCGCCGAAGGGCCGTCCGCCGAGCGCCCCGCGCCCGTGCGGCTCCATCCAGCCGGACAGGTCGGGCCCGAGCGGCACCACGCCGGTCGGGTTGATGTCACCGTGCACCCGGTAGTAGTGCTGCTTGACCTGCACGAAGTCGATGGTGTCGCCGAAGCCCGGTGTGCGGAACAGGTCGCGGGCGTAGGCCCAGAGCACCGTCAGCTCGGCCAGCTTGTGGCGGTTGCACTTGAAGTGCCCGTGGTAGACCGCGTCGAAGCGGGCCAGCGTGGTGAACAGGCGCACGTCGGCCTCGGTGACCGTGTCGCCGACGAGGTAGCGCCGGCCGGACAGCCGCTCCGACAGCCGGTCGAGCGCCTCGAACAGGCGACGGTAGGCGTCGTCGTAGGCCTCCTGGGTGCCGGCGAAGCCACAGCGGTAGACCCCGTCGTTGACCTCGGAGTACACCCAGCGGTTCACCTCGTCGATCTCGTCGCGCAGCGCCTCCGGGTAGAGGTCGGGCGCCCCGGCCCGGTGGTGCCGGCGCCACTGCGTGCTGAGGTCGAGCGTCATCGCGGGGAAGTCGTTGGTGACGACCCGGCCGGTGGGCACGTCGACGAGCGCCGGCACCGTGACGCCGCGAGGGTAGCCCGGGAAGCGCGCCTCGTAGGCGTCCTTCAGCCGCGCGATGCCGAGCACTGGGTCCCGGCCGCCCGGGTCGAGGTCGAAGGTCCACGAGTCGGCGTCGTGGGTGGGGCCGCACAGCCCCATCGACAGCACCGGCTCGAGCCCGAGCAGCCGCCGCACGATGATCGACCGGTTGGCCCACGGGCAGGCCCGGGCCGCCACCAGCCGGTAACGGCCGGGCTCGACCGGCCACTGGTGCGGCCCGTCCGCGCCGGCCGTGATCCGGTCCTCGATGTACGTGGTGTCGCGGTCGAACGACTCCTCGACGTAGGACTCCTCGGTCATCACCACTCCTCGGGTCGGCCGTCGGTGGTCAGGGCGGCGCTCAGCGCGCCAGGGCGCCGAGCCGGGCGAGGAGCACGGCCTCGGCGACGCAGACCTTCTCGAACTCGCCGAGGTGCAGCGACTCGTTGGCGCCGTGCGCCCGGGCGTCGGGGTCCTCGACGCCGGTGACGAGGATCGCGGCATCCGGGAACTGCTCGGCGAACGCGGCGACGAACGGGATGGACCCGCCCACCCCGATGTCGACCGGCTCCACACCCCACGCGTCGGCGAAGGCGGCGCGCGCCTGGTCGTAGACCGGCCCCTGGGCGTCGGCGGAGAACCCGAGACCGCGGTCGTCGAGCGTCACCTCGACCGTCGCCCCCCAGGGGGTGTGTGCCACGAGGTGGTCGCGCAGCAGGGCGAAGGCGTCCATGTCGTGCTCGTCGGGGGCCAGCCGCATCGAGATCTTCGCGGCCGCGGTGGGCACGAGGGTGTTCGACGAGGTGGCCACCGAGGGCGCGTCGATGCCGATGGTCGTGATCGACGGCTTGGTCCAGATCCGCGACAGCAGCGAACCGGTGCCGATCGTGCGGGCCGCGTCGAGCAGGCCGGACTCCTGGCGCAGCCGGGCCTCGTCGTAGTCGAGGTCGGCCGCCACCCCGGACTTCAGGCCCTGCACCGCGACCTCGCCGTCGTCGTCGTGCAGGCTGGCAAGCAGCCGGACCAGGACGGTGAGCGCGTCGGGCACGGCACCGCCGAACATGCCGGAGTGGATGCCGTGGTCGAGGGTGGACACGGTGACCACGACCCGGATCATGCCGCGCAGGGTCGTGGTGAGCGCCGGCTCGCCGATCGCCCAGTTGGTGGAGTCGGCGAGCACGATGGCGTCGGCGCGCAGCTTCTCGCCGTGCCGCTCGAGGATCGTGGGGAGCGAGTCGGAGCCGACCTCCTCCTCGCCCTCGACGAACACCGTCACACCCACCGGCAGCGACCCGTCGTGCGCCCGCAGGGCCGCCACGTGCGCCATGATGCCGGCCTTGTCGTCGGCGGCGCCGCGCCCGTAGAGCCGCCCGCCGCGCTCGGTGGGCTCGAACGGGGCGCTGTCCCAGAGGGCCTCGTCACCGGGAGGCTGCACGTCGTGGTGGGCGTAGAGCATCACGGTGCGGGACCCGGGCGGCCCGTCGACGTGCCCGATGACGGCCGGGCGACCCCCCTCGCGCACGACCTCGACGTCGAGGCCCTCGGCGCGCAGCAGTGCGGCCGTGGCCTCGGCGCTGGCCTCGACGTGCACCTGGTCGAAGGCGTCGAGGCTGACGCTGGGAATGCGGGTCAGCGCCTCGAGGTCGGCGCGCAGGGCCGGCATCAGGACGGCGACCCGCTCGCGGAGGGCGGAGATCTGGTCGGGAGTCAGCACGTCGGTCACCTTGGTGACCCTACCGACGGCCGCGGCCGGCGGCATCGCCTGCGTGCACGGCATCCGCGGCCGAGCACATACAGTGGAGACGTGTTCGGACGCAGCAAGACCTCCAACGACGAGCTCGTCGACGACCTCCACCCGCAGCGCGACGGGGCCAAGAACCGCCCCACGCCCAAGCGCAAGGACCAGGAGGCCGCGCGCCGCCAGCCGCTGGTCGTCGCCGACCGCAAGCAGGCCAAGCAGCTCGACAAGGCCCGCCGCAACGCGCAGCTCGCCAAGACCCGCCAGGCGATGATCACCGGCGACGACGCTGGCCTGCCGGCGCGCGACAAGGGCCCGGTGCGCCGCTACATGCGCGACCACATCGACGCCCGGTGGAACCTCGCCGAGTTCATGCTGCCCGTGATGCTCGTCGTGCTCGCGCTCAGCTTCATCCGCACCCAGGGCGGGGTGATCCTGTTCTTCGTCACCATCCTCACCTACGCCGTGCTGCTGCTCGCCGTGGGCGACACCCTCCTGATGTACCGCGGCCTGAAGAAGCGGCTGCGGGCCAAGTTCGGCGACGAGGCCGCGTCCGCCAAGGGCAACGGAATGTACGCCGCGATGCGCGCCTTCCAGCTGCGCCGCTCGCGGATGCCGCGACCGCAGGTCAAGCGCGGCGAGTACCCCGGCTGACCGGGTGACCGGGCGCCGGGCACCAACCCCGCGGGGCGCTCAGGCCGGGCCCTCCAGGCTCATCGGGCCGTAGACCTTCTGGCCGTCACGCAGGAGGGTCACTGCCGCGACCCCGGCGGCTGACAGGTCGTGCCACACCTCGCCGAACCACGACTCGGCATCGGACTGGGTGGGGAACGCCGTCTCGCCGAGCCCGGCCGCCGGCAGCGAGGTTCCGTCGGGGCCCTCGTAGGCCCAGGTCCACTGCTCGCTCACTTCTCGCGCACCCCCACCTCGACGAACGGGGGCTTCGACACCGTGGCGGCGACGTCGCGGCCGCGCACGTCGACGACCACCTCGTCACCGAGGGTCACCGAACGGTCGAGCAGCGCCAGCGCGATGCCCTGCTTTCGGGTGGGTGAGAACGTGCCCGAGGTGACCTCGCCGACGACCGCGCCCGTGGCGTCCTTGACCGCACAGTGCGAGCGGGGGATGCCGCGGCCGGTCACCACGAGCCCGCGCATCAGCCGCGACTGCTTGGCGGCGCGCTCGGCCGTGAGGGCGTCGCGCCCCCAGAACTGCGGCTTGTCCCAGCCGACCGCCCACGCCGCACCGGCCATCACCGGCGTGATCTCGCGCGAGAGGTCGTTGCCGTGCAGCGGGTAGCCCATCTCGGTGCGCAGGGTGTCGCGGGCGCCCAGACCGGCCGGCAGCCCGCCCTGGGCGGTGACCGCGGCGGCGAGGGCGTCCCAGACCGACCCGGCGACGTCCCACGGGGGCACGATCTCGTAGCCGCGCTCGCCTGTGTAGCCGGTGCGGCAGACGATGACCGGCAGCCCCTCCCAGTCGGTCTCCACGAAGCTCATGTAGTCGTGGTCGACCGGGAAGCCCAGCCCGCGCAGCACCTCGTCCGAGCGCGGACCCTGCACCGCGATGACGCCGTAGCTCTGGTGCAGGTTCTCGACGGTGATGCTGTCGGGCGCCGCGGCCGCGAGCAGCTCGACGACCCTGGCGGTGTTCGCCGCGTTCGGGATGAGGAAGACGTCGTCGTCGGAGCGCAGGTACTGGATGAGGTCGTCGACCACGCCGCCGGTGTCGGTGCAGCACATCGTGTACTGGGCCTGGCCCGGGCCGATCCGGCGCAGGTCGTTGGTGAGGCAGGCGTTGACGAAGTCGGCGGCACCGGGCCCGGACACCCGTGCCTTGCCGAGGTGGGAGACGTCGAAGATGCCGACCCGCTCGCGCACCGCGGTGTGCTCGGCGACGACACCTCCACCGGGATACTCGATGGGCATCGACCAGCCCCCGAAGTCGGCCATCTTGGCGTCCAGCGCCAGGTGCCGGTCGTGCAGCGGCGAGTGCAGGAGCTCGGTCATGGTCGGCACGTTACCGCCTTGCGGCCCGGGCACTGCGCGGTCGATAGTCTGCCCGCATGACCACAATGGCCCTCACAACCAGACCCCCCGCCGAGCTCGCCGTCGACACCCTCGTCGTCGGCTCGGTGCGAACGCCCGACGGCGCCGACCTCGCAACCGGCCACCACCTGCCGCGCAAGGCGGTCGTCCACCTGCAGGCGGTGCTCTCCGACGTCGAGGCCACCGGCCGGGCCGACGAGGTGGTGCGCGTGGTGGCCGTGCCCGGCGTCAAGGCCACCTCGGTGGTCGTCACCGGGCTGGGCGAGGGCACCACGCGCCGTTCGAGCTACCCGCACGCCGTGCTGCGGGCCGCGGCCGGTGCGGCGCTGCGCTCGGTGCGCGGCAAGCGCGCCGTCGCCGTGGCGCTGCCCACCCCCGACCTCGAGAGCCTGTCGGCCGTCGCCGACGGCGCTTACGCCGGGTGCTACTCCTACGACAAGTCCGCGCCGCTCGGCGCGCGGCGCGGCACCGGCATCCGGGCCTCGGCCAAGGCGGCGTCCAACGGCGCCGGCCCGCGGCTCATGGTGGTCTCGGGGGCCGGGCAGGGCAAGGCGGCCAAGGACGCCGTGGCCCGTGCCGCGGTGCTCGGCGCGGCCCGCGACTGGGCCCGCGACCTGGTGAACACGCCGCCGAACTACCTGTTCCCGCAGTCGTTCGCCGACAACGTCAAGAAGCGCGTGGCCGCCTCTCCCGCCAAGGTCACCGTGTCGGTGCTCGACGAGAAGGCGCTCGTCAAGGGTGGGTTCGGCGGCATCGTCGGCGTCGGCCAGGGGTCGGTCAACCCGCCGCGCATCGTCACGATGTCGTACGCCCCGGCATCCCCGGCGGCCTCGGTGGCGCTGGTCGGCAAGGGCATCACCTTCGACTCCGGCGGCCTGAACATCAAGCCGTCCAGCGGCATGGTCACCATGAAGTGCGACATGGCCGGGGCGGCGGCCGTCGCGGCCACGGTGCTCGCCGCCGCCGAGCTCGGGCTGCCGGTGGCCGTCACCGGCTACCTGTGCCTGGCCGAGAACATGCCCAGCGGTACCGCCCAGCGGCCCAGCGACGTCGTGGTGATGCGCGACGGCACCAGCGTCGAGATCCTCGACACCGACGCCGAGGGCCGGATGGTGCTCGGCGACGGCCTGTGCCTGGCCGGCGAGAAACACCCCGACTGGATCGTCGACATCGCCACCCTCACCGGCGCCCAGGTGGTGGCCCTGGGCACCGACATCGCGGGCGTGATGGCCAACGACGACGCCTTCCGCGGGCGGGTCGTCGACGCCGCCGGAGCCGCCGGCGAGGGTGCCTGGCCGATGCCGCTGCCGGTCGAGCTGCGCGCCAAGCTCGACACCCCCACCGCCGACATCGCGCACAAGGGCGACCGCGACGGCGGCATGCTCACCGCCGGACTGTTCCTCAAGGAGTTCGTCGGCGAGGGCATCCCGTGGGCCCACGTCGACATCGCCGGGCCGGCGTTCAACGACAAGGGCCCGAAGGGTCACCACCCCAAGGGCGGCACCGGCTTCGGAGTCGGCACCCTGCTCAGCCTCGTGGAGTCCTCGGCCACGGCCCCGTGACCCGACCCCCCTTGGCCGACTCATTGCGAACTTCCCACCGTTTCAGATAGACCGCAGCGGGCCTGGATGGGTGGGAAATTCGCAACAAGTCGGGTCCGTCAGCCGCCGCTCTTGCGGCGGAACATCTGCTGCGTCGCGCTGGTCTCCGGGCCGTGCGCATGGTCGACCTTGGTGTGCTCCGCGTGGTCGGAGACGTCGGCGCCCCCGTGCGACCTCTTCGCGTCCAGCGCCGCACGGAACTTCGCCTTGACCTCGTCGTCGACCGCGGGGCGCGGCTTCTTCGGGGCTGTCATGGTGGTTCCTTCCGTCGGCTGGCTGGTCCACCCAACCCTCGCAGACGCGGGCGGCCCGCTCCACCAGATTGCCCGGTGGCCACGGGCCACCGAACCGACCGGCCCGGTCAGCGGCCCTTCGGCTTGCGCTGGCGGGCGGTCCACTGCCGCATCCGGGCCGGGTAGCCCGTGAGGTTGACGTCGTAGACCGGGATGTCGAACGAGCGGGCCACGTCGAACGCGACCGGGCGCGAGGGCAGCGCCCGCCGGGTCCACTCGCCGTCGTGCGCGATGAGCACCACCGTGGTCGCCGTGATGTTGGTGGCGGGCTCCACGTAGGCCTCGACCCCCCGCCGGGTGGCGATGAAGTCGGCGAAGTGCGCCTGGGCGCTCGCGAGCTCTCCCCCACCGTGCGGGGCCTGCTTCGCGCGACTGCGTCTCCACCACGCCATGCGCAGAGGATAGGGCGTGGACATCGGCACCCGTGCACGACCACCCGGTCCCGGTGTGTGCGCGGGTGTGTGGGGAGCCACCGGGGAGTGACAGGATGCTGGGCAGCGTCCGGTTGGCCCATCCCGCCGCCGGCGCCCACCACCCGCCACAGCAAGGGAGCAGCCCCGGATGCCGGCCACCGCCGAGACCACCCATGACGTCGTCGTCCTCGGCGGAGGCAGCGGCGGCTACGCCTGCGCGCTGCGAGCCGCCGAGCTCGGGCTGAGCGTCGCACTCGTCGAGAAGGACCTCCTGGGAGGCACCTGCCTGCACCGCGGGTGCATCCCCACCAAGGCGCTGCTGCACGCGGCCGAGGTGGCCGACTCCGCCCGCGAGGCGTCGCACTTCGGCGTGCGCGCGACGCTCGAGGGCATCGACCTGCCCGCCGTGACCACCTATCGCGAGGGAGTCGTCAGCAGGCTGCACAAGGGCCTGCAGGGGCTGGTGAAGGCGCGCGCGGTCGACTACGTCGAGGGCACCGGCCGCCTCGAGGGCGACCGCACCGTCGTCGTGGGAGAGCGACGGCTGGTCGGCCGGCACGTGGTCCTCGCCACGGGTTCGTACGCACGCACGCTTCCCGGGCTCGAGATCGGCGGCCCGGTCGTCACCAGCGACGGGGCGCTGGCGCTGGATGCCGTGCCCGCGCGCGTCGTCGTGCTGGGGGGCGGGGTGATCGGGGTCGAGTTCGCCTCCGTGATGCGCTCGTTCGGCGCCGAGGTCACCGTCGTCGAGGCCCTCCCCCGGCTGGTCGCCGCCGAGGACCCCGCCGTGAGCACGGCGCTGGAACGCGCGTTCCGCAAGCGCGGCATCGGCATGCGCACGGGTGTGCGGTTCGAGTCCGCCGCCGTCGACGGGGATGCCGTGACGGTGCGCCTGGAGGGCGGCGAGGAGCTGGTCGCCGACCTGCTCCTGGTGGCGGTGGGGCGCGGTCCGGTCACCGAGGGCCTGGGCTACCAGGAGGCCGGGGTCACCCTCGAGCGGGGCTTCGTCGTCACCGACGAGCGCTGCCGCACCTCGGCCGACGGGGTGTACGCCGTGGGCGACATCGTCCCCGGCCTGCAGCTGGCCCACCGCGGCTTCGCCCAGGGCATCTTCGTGGCCGAGCACATCGCGGGGCTGGACCCGACGCCCGTCGTGGAGTCCGGCATCCCGCGCGTCACCTACTGCGAGCCGGAGGTGGCGTCGGTGGGGCTCACCGAGGAGCAGGCCCGTGCCGCGCACGGCGAGGTGGAGACGTACGAGTACACCCTCGGCGGCAACGGCAAGTCGCAGATCCTGCGCACCGCGGGGTTCGTCAAGCTGGTGCGGGTGGCGGACGGGCCGGTCGTCGGCGTGCACATGGTCGGGTCGCGGATGGGTGAGCAGATCGGTGAGGCCCAGCTGATCGTCAACTGGCAGGCCCACGCCGAGGACGTCGCAGCTCTCGTGCACGCCCACCCGACCCAGAACGAAGCCCTCGGTGAAGCCCACCTGGCGCTCGCCGGGAAACCCCTCCACGCGCACAACTAGAGTGATGTCCGCCACCGCCCACGAAGGAGAGCTGTCCCGATGTCAGAACGCGTGAAGATGCCTGCGCTCGGCGAGTCCGTCACCGAAGGGACCGTGACGCGCTGGCTCAAGGGGGTCGGCGACACCGTCGAGGTCGACGAGCCGCTGCTCGAGGTGTCGACCGACAAGGTCGACACCGAGATCCCCTCCCCGGTGGCCGGCACGTTGCAGGAGATCCTCGTCCAGGAGGACGACACCGTTCCGGTGGGCGCCGACCTCGCGGTCATCGGTGACGGCGAGGCCCCGGCAGGTGGCGACTCCGGTGACGAGCAGTCGGGCGCGCAGGGCTCCGGCCCCGACGACGAGGTCTCCGACCAGTCCGACGGCGACGCGGTGGCGCAGGCGGGCGACGAGGGCGGCCAGCAGCCGGCCGAGCCGCAGACCGACGGGTCGCAGGAGGAGGCCCAGGAGCAGGCGCAGTCCGAGCCGCAGGAGGAGCCGGACGCCGCCGCGGCGCCCTCGGCGTCCGGCGACGGGAGCGGGGGCGACGGCGGGGGCGACGGCACCACCGTGAAGATGCCGGCGCTCGGCGAGTCGGTCACCGAGGGCACGGTCACCCGATGGCTGAAGCAGGAGGGCGACGAGGTGGCGGTCGACGAGCCCCTCCTCGAGGTGTCGACCGACAAGGTCGACACCGAGATCCCCTCGCCCGTGGGCGGCACGCTCACCAAGATCCTGGTCCAGGAGGACGACACGGTGCCCGTCGGCGCCGACCTCGCGATCGTCGGGGGGTCCGGAAGCGGCGGCGGGCAGTCCGCGCCCGAGCCGGCCGCGCAGCCGGAGCAGTCGCAGCCGCCCGCGCAGGAGGAGCAGCCCGAGGAGACCTCGCCCGCACAGGAGGACTCCGCACCGGAGTCCTCGCCGCAGGAGGAACCCGCGCCGGCGCAGCAGGAGGCCTCGGCCCCGGCCGACGCCCCGAAGCAGCAGGAGGCTCCCGCCCAGGCCGTTCCCGACACGGCGGCCGCCGAGGCCGACGGCGCCGGCAGCGCGCCGGCCGAGGCCGGCACACCGTCGGGCGACGGGGAGCGCGACGCCGCCGCCTACGTCACCCCCCTGGTGCGCAAGCTGGCCGCCGACCGCGGCATCGACCTGTCGACGGTGAGCGGCACCGGCATCGGTGGCCGCATCCGCAAGCAGGACGTGCTCGCTGCCGCGGAGGCCACCAAGGAGCCCGAGCCCGAGCCCGAGCCCGAGCCCGAGCCGGCCGCCGGGCCGGCCACCCAGGCCCCCGCGGCGAAGTCCCCGGCCACCGCGCCTTCCGAGGGATCCAAGCGCGGTACGACCGAGAAGATGTCGCGCCTGCGCAAGACCATCGCCCGCCGGATGGTCGAGTCGCTGCAGGTCTCGGCCCAGCTCACCACCGTCGTCGAGGTCGACGTCACGCGCATCTCGCGGCTGCGCGACCGCGCCAAGAGCGACTTCGCCCAGCGCGAGGGCACCAAGCTCAGCTTCCTGCCGTTCTTCGCGCTGGCTGCCGTCGAGGCCCTCAAGGCCCACCCCACCGTCAACGCGAGCATCGAGGGCGACGAGGTGACGTACCACGGCGGCGAGCACCTCGGCATCGCGGTCGACACCGAGAAGGGGCTGCTCGTGCCGGTGCTGAAGAACGCCGGCGACCTCAACATCGCCGGCCTGGCCCGCGGCATCGCCGACGTCGCGGAGCGCACGCGGAGCAACAAGATCATGCCCGACGACCTGGCCGGTGGCACCTTCACGATCACCAACACCGGTTCCCGCGGAGCGCTGTTCGACACCCCGATCATCAACCAGCCGCAGGTCGCGATCCTGGGCACGGGGTCGGTCGTGAAGCGGCCGATCGTCGTCTCCAGCGACGAGGGCGAGACGATCGCCATCCGCTCGATGGTCTACCTCGCGCTGTCCTACGACCACCGCATCGTCGACGGCGCGGACGCCGCCCGCTTCCTCACCACGATGAAGCAACGGCTCGAGGAGGGCGCCTTCGAGGCCGACCTCGGTCTCTGACCGGCCGGCCACGAGGACCCCGCCATGAGTCGCATCGTCGTCACCGGATCCTCGGGCCTGATCGGCAGACCGCTCGTCGCCGCGCTCCGCACGCGCGGCGACGAGGTCGTCCGGCTGGTCCGTCGACCTCCCAACGCGGCCGACGAGGTGCAGTGGGACCCCACCAGCCGCAGCCTCGACCCCCGCACGCTCGACGCCGTCGACGGCGTCGTGCACCTGGCCGGTGCCGGGGTCGGTGACAAGCGCTGGACGCCCGCGTACAAGCACGAGATCCTCGCCTCTCGGGTCGACTCCACCCATGCGGTGGCCGAGGCGGTCGCCGCCGCCGACCACCCCGTGCGGCTCGTGTCGGGATCGGCGGTCGGGTTCTACGGCGACCGCGGCGACGAGGAGCTCACCGAGGCCAGCAGCCCCGGCAACGACTTCCTCAGCGACGTCGTGATCGCCTGGGAGGCCGCCACCGCGCCCGCGGTGGATGCCGGGGCGTCGGTCGCGGTGATCCGCACCGGCATCGTCATGTCGCCCGAGGGCGGTGCGATGAAGCCGATGCTGCGCCTGGCGCGGCTCGGCGCCGGCGGGGCGCTGGGGTCGGGCCGGCAGTTCATGCCCTGGATCACCCTGCCCGATGAGGTCGGCGCCATCGTGCACCTGCTCGACCACCCGGAGGTCACCGGGCCGGTCAACCTCACCGCTGGGCAGCCGGCGCGGCAGAAGGAGATCGCCAAGGCGCTGGGCGCCGCCCTGCACCGCCCGGCCGTGCTGCCCGCGCCGTCGTTCGCGCTGCGCGCCGTGCTCGGCGAATTCGCGATGGAGGTGCTCGGCGGCCAGCGGATCGTGGGAGACGCCCTGCGCGATACCGGGTACCGGCTGGAGCACGGCGACCTCGAGACCGCCGTCCGCTGGCTCGTCGCCTGAGACCTGGCCCCGCCCCCGCCATGTCCGACCTGTCGATGCACGAGGGGATGCCCTTCGACGAGGAGTCGTCTCCCCCGCCGGTCTCCACCGGAGAGCTGCCGTCGCTGGAGGAGGTGCGCGACGTCGTCACGCACGCCTACCAGCGCTACCGCACGAACACCGATGGGACAGTGGCCGGCTACATCCCGGTGCTCGCGCAGGCCTCGCCCGACTGGTTCGGCATCTCCGTGGTCGGCGCCCGGGGCCGGTCCTTCGAGATCGGCGACGTCGCGACCACGTTCTCGATCCAGAGCGTGTCGAAGCCGTTCGTGTTCGCGCTGGTGTGCGAGGCGATCGGCTACCCGCAGGCCCGGCGCCGGCTCGGGGTCAACAGCACCGGCTTCCCGTTCGACTCGCTGATGGCCGTCGAGCTCAACGCCGACCGCACCATGAACCCGCTGGTCAACGCCGGGGCGATCGCCACCACCAGCCTCGTGCCGGGCGACAGCGCCGACGAGAAGTGGGAGCGGTTGCGTGACGGGCTGTCCCGCTTCGCCGGACGCGAGCTGCAGGTCGACCACGAGGTCTACGCGTCGGAGTCGGCCACGAACCTGCGCAACCAGGGGATCGCCCACCTCCTGCAGAGCTACGGGCGGCTGTACTTCGACCCCGACGAGGCGACCGACGTCTACACCCGGCAGTGCTCCCTGGCGGTGACCGTGCACGACCTCGCGGTGATGGGCGCCACCTTGTCCAACGGCGGTGTCAACCCGGTGACCGAGGAGGTGGTCGTGCCGCCCGGGGTGTGCCGCCGGGTGCTCGCCGTGATGGCCACCGCCGGCCTCTACGAGCTGTCGGGCGACTGGCTCTACGAGATCGGGATGCCGGGCAAGAGCGGCGTCAGCGGAGGCATCGTCACGGTCTCGCCCGGCAAGGGCGGCCTGGCCACCTTCTCGCCGCCGCTGGACGCCGCGGGCAACAGCGTGCGCGGGCAGCTGGTGACCAAGTACCTCGCGGAGCGGCTCGGGCTCAACCTCTTCTCCTCGCAGGCAGCGCCACACGGCTGAGCCGGGGGCGACCTGGCCAGCCTGGTCATGGCACCGGGCGCAGGTCGGCGATCCGCCAGCCGACGTCGGTGCGCACCAGGTCGACGAGTACCGGCGTGCCGGCCACGGCAGGTCTCGGTGTGGAGCCGGTGGGCCCGGTGACGGTGTACGGGCCAGCGTCGACCCGGGCCCTGAGCACGGCTCGCTGCGGGGTCGCCGCCACGACGCTGACGTCTGCGACGGTGAAGTGCAGACCGGTGTAGCGCAACCCGGCCCGCTCCACCTCGGCCACACCGGCGGCATCTCGGGCGGCCATGGCGGAACCTTGCGCGTCGGCGGCGTGGAGCAGGGCCGGGGTCGCGTCCCGCCATGCGGCGGCCCGCGCGCCGGCGAGCACCGTGAGCAGCTCGTCGGCCCGGGTGGTCGGCGCCCGGGCGTCGGTGCGGGGGTCCGTGGCGGCGGCTGTCGAGGCGAGACCGTTGGTCGGGGAGCCGCTGGTCGGAGAGGGGCCGGCGGTCGAGCTCGCGGCGTTGGAGGGACCCGAGGCGCCGCCGGCGGTGCCGCCGGGGTCTGGAGTGCCGCCGGAATCGGTGGTGCGGCCGGCGTCGAGGACGGGCCGGACTCGGGTGGTGCCTGCATCGCGCCCGAGCACCGCGGTGCCGAGCACCACGAGCGAGAGCAGCCCCAGGCACACCAGGGCCGACACCATGGTGCGCCGGGCAACCCGGGGCGCGGGTACCCAGGGCCACGCGCGCCCGGGTGCACGCGGCCCGGGCGGCGCCGACCCCGACCCGCTGGCCTCGGGCCGCAGCGGTCGTACCCATCCGCGGCGGACCACACCGGCGCCGTGCCGGCCGGACCGCACCGGCCGCTGCCTCGTCGTGCGCTCGTCGTGCCGTCGCACCCACCGGGCGAACGCCGGCGCCGGCCTCGGCACCTCACCCGTGGCCCGCCGTGGCGACCACCAGTGTCGGCGCCGCACCCTCACCTCGGCCGGGGGCCGGCCCGCTGCCGCCCGCAGGCGGTAGGTGACGGCACTGACCTCGTCGTCACCGTGCACCAGGCGCAGGGGTTCGGGCTCGGCGGCAGCGAACAGCAGCCAGGCCAGCTCGTGGGCGCTCGGCCGGTCGAGCGGCTCCGCACCGATGGCCAGGGCCAGCGCGCTGACCACCGGCTGCGAGCCCTCCCCGGCCAGGCACACCTCGGACAGCTCGGGCCGCAGCCCGGGCGGGCCGGGCACGGTGCCGGTGAGGCACAACCAGCCCAGCGCCCCGAGGGCGTAGACGTCGGACGCCGGGGTCGGGTCGGCACCGAGCAGCACCTCCGGCGCTACGTAGCCGTCGGTGCCCCAGACGCCCGGTGAGACGTCGCCCGCGACGTGGCCCAGCCCGAGGTCGGCGAGCAGCGGGCGGCCGTCGAGGTCGAGCAGCACGTTGCCCGGGGAGACGTCACCGTGCACCACCCCCAGGTCGTGCAGCCGCCCCAGCGCGGAGGCCACCGGCGCGAGCACGGTGACCACCTCGCCCGGTGACAGGTGACCCCGAGTCCGCACCAGCGCGTCGACCGCGCCGCCCAGTAGGTGCGGCATCACCACCGCCACGCGACCGTCCGGCAGCGGCACGCAGGCCTGGACGGGCACCACATGCGCGTTCGCAGCGCGAGCCGAGACGGCCGACTCGCGCGAGGCCAGCTCGAGGGCGTCGAGCTCGGCGTGCACCACCTTCACGGCCACCCGTCCGCCGCCGTCGAGCTCGACCGCGGCCCACACCTCGCTCGTGCCACCGCGGGCCAGCAGCTCACCGAGCTCGTACCCGGGCACCTGCGGCGGCTCGGGCAGCTCCGGCGGCTCGGGCAGCTCCGGCGGGTCGGGAGCGTCGACGCCCTCCACCCAGCCGGGTGGCGCCCCACCCGCTTCGCGCCGCCCCACCGTCGTCACGGCATCCCCCTGATCGCCCATGACCACACTCTGCCCGGACGTGGAGACCCGGCTGCCGGGTTGTCCACAGGCCCCTAGGGTGGGCGCCATGCCTGCCGACGCCCCGACGATCCTGGCCACCTCCGGGGGCTACCGGTACGGCCGCCGCACCCGGCTGGAGTTCGACGCCCTGGTGCACCACGCCGTCGAGCTGTCCGGCGTCACCGGCCGGCGGCCGCGGCTCACCTTCGTCGGCACGGCGTCGGGCGACCCCGACTTCGGCAGCTACTGGGCGCACGAAGCAGGCCGGGTCGCGCGGTTCGACATCACCTGCCTCGACCTGTTCCCGATGCCCAACCTCGACGACGTGCCCGGGCACCTCCTCGAGGCCGACGTCATCTGGGTCAACGGCGGGTCGGTCGCCAACCTGCTCGCGGTCTGGGACGTTCACGACCTGCGCCCGGCGATGCGGGCCGCGTGGGAGGCCGGCGTCGTGCTCGGGGGCGTCTCGGCCGGCTCGATCTGCTGGTACCTCGGTGGGACCACCGACTCCTTCGGGCCCGAGCTGCGGGCCGTCACGAACGGCCTGGGCCTGCTCCCCTACGGCAGCGGCGTCCACTACGACTCCGAGGCGGCCCGCCGGCCCACCGTGCACCGGTTCGTGGCCGACGGCACGCTGCCCGAGACGCACTGCACCGACGACGGCGTCGGGCTGGTCTACCGGGGCACCGACCTGGTGGAGGCGGTCAGCGAGGCCGACGGCAAGGCCGCGTTCATCGTCACCCGCGACCCGTCCGGCGACGACGGGGTGCACGAGGAGCGCATCGAACCGCGCCGCCTCCCCTCCCCCTGACCCATTCCCCTCCCGACTTCGTGCGACTTGCCTACCGTTTTGGCGCTCCCAGCGCTGTGAAACCGTGTGCAAGTCGCACGAAGTCGCCACGTTGACGGGGTCAGGGGCGGGGGGTCTGCACGGTCACCACACGCTGCTCGGCGGCCGAGACGCGGGCGGCGTCGATGACGACGAGCGTGTGCACGGCATCCCACGGATCGACGGGCATGGCCGCCTGGGGGTCGTCCGACGCCAGCGCCGCCGCGACCGCCCGGTAGAGGTCGGCCTGTCCGCTGCCGGACCGCTCGACGGGCTCTCGAGAGTCGCCCCGGTAGAGCCAGCCGCTGTGCGCAGCATCGGCGTCGGCCTGCCCCGACCACACGTGCACCTCGCCGGTGAAGTCGGCCATGACGTACGCCGCCCGGGTTCCGAGCAGTCGCACCCTGGGGCCCGGCGCACCGGACAGCGACGTCGCCGCCAGGTGCGACACCACCCCACCGGCGTGCCGGCAGACGAGGAAGGCGTCGTCCTCGGCCGGCGTGGTGCGGGCGTCCACCGTCGCGAACACGGTTGCGACCGGACCGAAGAGCTGTACGGCCGCGTCGACGAGGTGGCTGTGCAGGTCGAGCAGGATGCCGCCGCCCTCACTCGGGCTGGCCCGCTCCCGCCAGCGCTCCTTGGGCACCGGGCGCCACCGCTCCCACCGCATCTCGTAGCGGAACGGCTCCCCCACCAGTCCTTCGGCCACCACCCGGGCGACGGTCGCCTGCTCGGCGTCGTAGCGCCGGTTCTGGAAGACCGTGAGCGCGACGCCCGCTACGGCTGCGTGCCGCACGACCTCGGCCGCCGACGACGCGTCGACCGCCAGCGGCTTGTCGACCACGCACGCCACCCCCGCATCCACGACGGCCCGCACCTGCTCGGCGTGGCCGCCGCTCGGGGTCGCCAGCACCACGAGGTCGAGCCCGGGCACCGCGAGCAGCTCGTCCAGCCCGGGCACCACCTCGACCCCGGGTACGTCGTCGCGGGCCGCCGCAGCCCGCAGCGGGTTGCGCGTCGACACCGCCACCACCTCGCAGCCCGCCTCGGCGAGCAGGGGCGCGTGGATGTCCCGCCCGGCGAACCCGTATCCGGCCAGCGCGACGCGTGTCATGCGCGACAGCCTAGGGGCGAGGTCAGGGTGCCACCGGCTCGCGAACCTCGCTCTCGCGCTCCTGCCGGTCGGCCGCCAGGTGGCGCGGCCACCAGATCGGCGGGCCGATGTCGTACGCCGAGGCGGGCACGAGCAGCGAGCGCACCACGAAGGTGTCGAGCAGCACGCCGAACCCGACGATGAAGGCGATCTGCACGAGGAACACCAGCGGCAGCACGGCCAGCGCCGAGAAGGTCGCCGCGAGAACGATGCCCGCGCTGGTGATGACGCCACCGGTGACCGCCAGCCCGACCAGGATGCCGGGCCGCGTTCCCCGGGTCCCGGACTCCTCGCGCACCCGCGTCATCAGGAAGATCGAGTAGTCGATGCCGAGCGCCACGAGGAAGACGAACCCGTACAGCACGATCGACGGATCGCTGCTCGCGAACCCGAACACGTGCTGGAACACCAGCGCCGAGATGCCGATGGTCGCCGCGAACGACACCACGTTGCCGGCCACGAGGAGCAGCGGCGCCACGATCGAGCGGAGCAGCAGCGCGAGCACCAGGAAGATGACGACGAGGATGGTCGGCACGATGACCCGCAGGTCACGCCCGCTCGCCTCGTGCACGTCGAGGTTGGTGGCCGCGTTCCCGCCGACCAGGGCGTCGGTGCTGACGGCGTCGAGGTCGGAGCGCAAGCGGTTGACGGTGTCCTCGGCCTGGGGGCTGTCGGACGCCGCCTTGGTCGTGGCCTGCACCAGGACCATGCCGTCGACGACCTTCGGCGGCGCCGCCTGCTGGCCGGGCTGCGGCGGCACCAGCCCGATGAAGGCGCTGTCGACCCCGGGATCCTTGGTGACCACGGCGAGGGCGGCCTGGGCGTCAGCCTCGGGAACGACGATCTGCACCGGCGTCGCCGAGCCGGCCGGGAAGTGCTCACCGATGACCCGCTGGGCGACGATCGAGTCGGTGTCGTCGAGGAAGGTCTCGTCGATGGTGGCCCCGTCGGCCTTGAAGGTGGGCGCGAACGCCGCTGCGACGAGCAGCACGGCCAGGGTGATGACCCAGGTGCGCCGCGGGTGCCGGCCGACCAGGTCGGCGACCCGCCCCCAGATGCCCTTGGTGCCGACGGCGTCCTCGGCGTGCACGTGGTCGAGCTTGGGTGCGAACGGCCAGAACACCTGCCGCCCGAACAGCAGCAGCACCGCGGGCAGGAAGGTGAGCGAGGCCAGCAGGGCGCCGGCGATGCCGAGCGCCCCGACCGGGCCCAGCCCGGAGGTGCTGCGCAGCTCGGCCAGCAGCAGGCAGAGCAGCCCGAGGATGACGGTGGCGGCCGACGCCACGATCGGCTCCACCGAGCCGCGCCAGGCCCCCTTGAGCGCGACCCACGAGTTCGGCTGGTCGTGCAGCTCCTCCTTGAAGCGGCTGACGAGCAGCAGGGCGTAGTCGGTGGAGGCGCCCACGACGAGGATGAACAGGATGCCCTGCGACTGGCCGGACAGGGTGATCACGTCGTTCAGCGCGAGCTGGTAGACCACCAGCGAGGCCGCGCTGAGCCCGAACACTGCGCTGAGCAGCACCGCGAACGGCAGGATCGGGCTGCGGTAGACGATGAGCAGGATCACCAGGACCACGAGCAGGGCGACGCCGAGCAGGATGCCGTCGATGCCTGCGAACGCGGCGGCGAAGTCGGCGATCAGGCCCCCGGGGCCGCCCACGTAGCCGTTCAGGCCCATGGGTGCGAGGGTCTGCTCGATCTCGTCGCGCATCGCCGTCGCACCCTCGACCAGGGCCGAGGTGTCGCCGCTGGCCTCGGTGCCCTTCGTGGCGTCGAGCGGCACCGAGACCAGGGCGGCCTTGCCGTCCTGCGACGGGACGGGCGCGATCGGCCGGCCCGCCACGAGGTAGTCGCCGAGTGTCGCACCCTCGCCCATCGCCGGCAGGGCGAGGTCGGGGATGCCGGTGGCGAAGTCCCCGATCGCCGTCAGGTCCGAGGGCGACAGGGCGGCGCCGTCCTCGCGCTCGACGACCACGAGGTAGGGCAGCGTGTCGCTGTCGTTGAAGGTGGCGACGGCGTTGCTGACCAGGGTGGACTCGGCACCCTTGGGCAGGAAGGTGGAGTTGTCGTTGGACTGGACGCCGGCGAGCTTGCCCTGGGCGCTGCCGCCGAGACCACCGACGACGAGCCAGGCCAGGACGACCAGGAGTGCCCCCCAGATGGCGATGCGGGGGCGGCGCGCGCTGGCGCGGCTGTCGTCGGGTGTCTCGTCCGGTGCGGCGTCGGGCTCCGTGCTCATGGGCCGAAGCCTAGGGTTCGGGCCCGACGAGGCACAGCCCCGGGCCTTCCCCCACAGCCGCGTACCGTGGGCCCCATGCGTTTCGTGCACCTCGGCTTCGCGCCCGACCTCGTCGACTACGAGCAGGGCTGGCAGACCCAGCGCGAGGTGCACGCCCAGGTCGTCGACGGCAACCTGCCCGACACCACGCTGCTGCTCGAGCATGCCGCGGTCTACACCGCCGGCAAGCGCACCGAGCCGCACGAGCGACCCACCGACGGCACCCCGGTCATCGACGTCGACCGTGGGGGCAAGATCACCTGGCACGGCCCGGGCCAGCTGGTCGGCTACCCGATCGTGCGGCTTCCGCAGGTGCCCATCGACGTCGTCGCCCACGTGCGCCGGCTCGAGGACGTCATGATCCGGGTCTGCCGCGACGTCGGCGTCGAGACCGTGCGGGTCGAGGGCCGCAGCGGGGTGTGGGTGCTCGCCGACGACCGTGGCCCCGACCGCAAGCTCGGCGCCATCGGCGTTCGGGTCAGCCGCCGGGTCACCATGCACGGCTTCGCCGTGAACTGCGACGCCGACCTGTCGTGGGCCGACGCGATCATCCCGTGCGGCATCGCGGATGCCGGCGTCTCCTCACTGACCCGCGAGGCCGGTCGGCCGATCACCGTGCAGGACGTGCTCCCCTACGCCGAGAAGCACCTCACCGACGTCCTGGGCTGAGCCGGCTCCCGGCCTCCGACCTGCCTGTCACGCGATTCGGGCCGGTCGCAAGGCCCGGCGTAGGCTGTCGCGGGTGACTGTCGCACCCGAGGGACGCCGCATGCTGCGGGTCGAGGCGCGCAACGCGCAGACCCCGATCGAGCGCAAGCCGGAGTGGATCCGCACCACCGCCAAGATGGGCCCGGAGTTCACCCAGATCTCCGCCATGGTCAAGGGCGAGGGCCTGCACACGGTGTGCCAGGAGGCCGGCTGCCCAAACATCTTCGAGTGCTGGGAGGACCGCGAGGCCACCTTCCTCATCGGCGGCGACACCTGCACCCGGCGCTGCGACTTCTGTGACATCGCCACCGGCCGCCCGCAGCCGCTCGACCTCGACGAGCCCCGCCGCGTCGCCGAGTCGGTGCGCTCGATGGGCCTGCGCTACTCCACGGTGACCGGCGTCGCGCGCGACGACCGGCCCGACGGCGCCGCGGGGCTCTACGCGGAGACCATCCGGCAGATCCACGCGCTCAACCCCAACACCGGCGTCGAGATCCTCCCGCCCGACTTCGGCGCCGTGCCCGAGCTCGTGGGCCAGGTGTTCGACGCCCGCCCCGAGGTCTTCGCGCACAACCTCGAGACGGTGCCGCGCATCTTCAAGCGCATCCGCCCGGCCTTCACCTACGACAAGTCCCTGCGAGTGCTCACCATGGCCCGCGACGCCGGGCTCGTCACCAAGAGCAACCTCATCCTCGGGATGGGCGAGGAGGACCACGAGATCGAGGAGGCCATCCGCGACCTGCACGACGCCGGCTGCGACATCCTCACCATCACCCAGTACCTGCGTCCCTCCCCCAAGCACCACCCCATCGACCGGTGGGTCACACCGCAGGAGTTCGTGCACTGGTCCGACGTCGCCACCGAGCTGGGGTTCAAGGGCGTCATGGCCGGCCCGCTGGTGCGCAGCTCCTACCGTGCCGGGCGGCTCTGGGCCACGGCGATGGCCAAGTGGGGGCGCCCCGTTCCCGAGCACCTGTCGCACCTCGCGGCCGCGGCCACCGACCCGGCTCGCCAGGAGGCGACGTCGTTGGTCGCCCGCGCCGCGCGCACCGTATCCTGATCACCTCAGCCCGCGGCATCCCCCGGGCACTGCCCCACTGATCCAGGAGCTCGACCTCCCGTGTCCGACCAGCCCGAGGCCAAGACCGGCCGCATCGCGCAGATCCGCCAGGCCTACTCGGCCATCAAGAACCTCGACCCCCGGCTCGGCTGGTGGATGCTCGGGGCCGCGCTCGCGGCGGCGGCCGTCGTCATCGCCATCGGCGCCCTCTTCGGCGGGTTCTGGGTCTGGTACGCCGTCATCATGGCCATCCCGACGGCGCTGCTCGCCGCCGTCGTGGTGATGAACCGCCGGGGCAATACCGCCATGTACCGCGCGCTCGACGGCCAGCCCGGCGCTGCCGGTGCGACGCTCACCGGGCTCGGCAAGCGCGGCTGGTACGCCGGCCAGGAGCCGGTCGCCATCGAGGGCGCCCGCGGCACCCGGCCCAGCGAGATGGTGGATGCCGCGATGGTGTTCCGTGCCCTGGGTCGCCCCGGCGTGGTGCTGATCGGCGAGGGCCCCACGGCCCGGGTCACCAAGCTGCTCAAGCAGGAGGAGAAGAAGGTCACCCGGGTCGCCCCCGGCGTGCCGGTGCACCTGTGGGTGGTCGGCGAGGGCGAGGGTCAGGTGCCGATCAAGAAGGTCTCCAGCAAGCTGACCCGGATGCGGCCGGTGCTCACCAAGGAGGAGACCTCGGTGGTCAACAAGCGCCTGAAGTCCCTCGGCGGCATGCGGCCTCCGGTCCCCAAGGGGGTCGACCCCACCCGCGCCCGCGTCGACCGCAAGGCGATGCGCGGCAAGTGACCGAACGCGAACACCCCGGCTCCTGCGAGCCGGGGTGTTCGTGTGTGGGGTGGGTCAGAACCGCGCCCCGGCGAGCTTGCGCATCGACACCCCGAGGAGGATCTGGACCAGGCCGAGGCCCATGGCCATGGCGCTGACGCCGAAGGCGAGGACGCTGGTGAAGAGCGACGCGCGCAGGAACGAGCCGTTCATGACGGTGGCGCGCACCGGGTCCTCGCGGTCGAGCTCGGCGTACGTCTTGCCGCCGGAGGCCTCGAGGGAGTGCTTCTCGATGACCAATGCCTCGGAGTACGCGGTAAAGGGACCGTTGACGGCCTTGCCTGCGTTGCTCGAGGCGTCCTCCGAGACCGTGATCCGCTCGTCGGAGAGAGAGGACTGGACGAGGACCCAGGTGCCGGCCCCGCCGATCAGCATGATCGCGCCGATGACGGCGACGATGAGTCCGGAGATCCTGACGAACCGGTGGCCGCCGCTGGTGTTGGCCGCGGTGTCGGTGTTCGGGGTGGTGGTGCTGCTCATGTTCGCTCCTGTCCTTTGGTGACGCCGAGTCGTGCTGGCACCGTCCAGTCTCCTACGTCATGTAGTAGTTAAGCGCTTCAGACGGCGTGTCGTAGGTCACAGGAACCTCAACCCAACGCACCGGCGGCCGGTCAGGTTGCCAGCGCCCCCCGCCCCGGGGCGAAGGTCGAGAAGCGACCCCCGTGACGTCAGGGCCGCACGATGCGGGTGCCGGCGGCGACGTCGTGGAACCCGCGCCCGTCGCGTGAGGTGAGCACCGCCGGCACGACGAGGCACAGCAGCAGGGTGCGGACGGCGACCTGCAGCGCGAACGGGCCCGGCCGCACCTTCCACACCTGCAGCCCGAACAGCCGGTGCCCGATGGTGGCTCCCCCGGTGAGCGCCAGGAGCAGCACGGTGTAGAGCGCGAAGACGCCGACCGGAGCCAGCGCCGCCGCTCCGCCCGTCGTGGTGTCGATGCGCAGCACCAGCACCACGATGAGCTGCGCGATCACCCAGTCGACGAGCAGGGCACCCAAGCGCCGCAGGAAGGTGGGGGTCTCGGGGCCGGCGGCCCCGTCAGCGGAGGCCGGCGGCATCCCGGGGTCGGCGGGTGCGGGGTCGGCAGGCGCTGGCACCACGACACTCTATGCCGCGTGGTCGCCGCCCCGGTCGTTGGCCGGGCGCCGCACGTCACAGGTCGGGCGGCGGGCCGGTCTCCCCGACGTCCGCCTGTCGAGCGTCGAGTCTCACCTACCGATACGGTGGGCCGCGTTACACCGGCGAAACACGCGGGTCACGGTCGGGAAACCGCTCCTCCCTAGTGTCGTCGCAAAGCCCGAGGGCTGGCTCCCCCCATAGCCCCTTGTTCCACACCAGGAGGTTCGTTTCGTGTCCAGCTCTGCTGAGGACGGTTTCACGCAGCTCACTACCCCGCAGGAGGTGCTCGACTTCATCCAGGACCAGGGCGTCAAGTTCGTCGACGTCCGGTTCTGCGACCTGCCGGGCGTCATGCAGCACTTCAACGTGCCCGCGCAGACGGTCGACATCGACTTCTTCACCAACGGCCAGATGTTCGACGGCTCGTCGATCCGCGGCTTCCAGGCGATCCACGAGTCCGACATGAAGCTCGTGCCCGACCCGAAGAGCGCCTACCTCGACCCGTTCCGGGCCGAGAAGACGCTCATCATGAACTTCTCGATCGTCGACCCGTTCACCGGTGAGCCCTACAGCCGCGACCCGCGCAACATCGCGGCGAAGGCCGAGGCCTACCTCGCCTCCACCGGCATCGCCGACACCGCCTACTTCGGCGCCGAGGCCGAGTTCTACGTCTTCGACGACGTGCGCTTCGAGACCAAGCAGAACGCCAGCTACTACTACATCGACTCCGTCGAGGCGGCCTGGAACACCGGGCGCGCCGAGGAGGGCGGCAACCGCGGCTACAAGACCCGCTACAAGGGTGGCTACTTCCCCGTGCCGCCGGTCGACCACTTCGCCGACACCCGCGACAGAATCTGCCTCAACCTCGCCGACGTCGGCCTGGCGGTCGAGCGCAGCCACCACGAGGTGGGCACCGCCGGCCAGCAGGAGATCAACTACCGCTTCAACACGCTGCTGCAGAGCGGCGACGACATGATGAAGTTCAAGTACGTCGTCAAGAACACCGTGTGGGAGCAGGGCAAGACCGCCACCTTCATGCCGAAGCCGATCTTCGGTGACAACGGCTCGGGCATGCACACCCACCAGTCGCTGTGGAAGAACGGCGAGCCGCTGTTCTACGACGAGCGAGGCTACGGCGGCCTGTCCGACCTGGCCCGCTGGTACATCGGCGGCCTGCTCAAGCACGCCCCGGCGCTGTTGGCGTTCACCAACCCGACGGTGAACTCCTACCACCGCCTGGTGCCCGGCTACGAGGCCCCGGTCAACCTGGTCTACTCGGCCCGCAACCGCTCCGCCTGCGTGCGCATCCCGATCGCCGGTGACAGCCCCAAGGCCAAGCGCATCGAGTTCCGCATCCCCGACCCGAGCTCGAACCCCTACCTGTGCTTCGCCGCGCAGCTCATGGCGGGCCTGGACGGCATCAAGAACCGCATCGAGCCCCCGGAGCCGGTCGACAAGGACCTCTACGAGCTGCCCCCGGAGGAGCACGAGGCCATCGCGCAGGTGCCGGGCTCCCTGCCCGAGGTGCTGCTCGCGCTGGAGGCCGACCACGAGTTCCTGCTCGAGGGTGACGTCTTCACCACCGACCTCATCGAGACCTGGATCGAGTGGAAGCGCAAGAACGAGGTGGACCCGATCCGCTTCCGCCCGCACCCCCACGAGTTCGAGATGTACTTCGACATCTGAGCAAACCTGCAGTTCAGGGCCCTATGAAGCTCTGAATGTCCGCAGATCGTCCGCACGAGTAGCCAGAACCTGTCCCACGGCCGCTCGTGCGGACTCATCTGCGTCCGGCCACAGGTGCCCATAGGTGTTCAGGGTCGTGGTCGCGCTGGCATGCCGCAGCCGGGTCTGGACGACCTTGATGTCGAGCCCGTGACCGATGAGCAGGCTCGCGTGGTAGTGGCGAAGATCGTGGAAGCGGAGCTCGCGCGGGATGGCAGGGTCGGCCACCTTCGCGGCCGCAATCGCCCGACGGACCGCCCACGGGGTGGTCGGCCTGCCCGCGGCGTCCGTGGTCAATCGAAGAAGAACCGCGCGGCATTCGAGAATGCCCTTTCGCCGTACATCGACGCTGCACGAAAGGCATCCACAGCACCCCGACGCACCACCAAGAAGAGCACCCCGCGTGCGACCCCCGAGGACCGTGAATGGCTGCGCTCCAACGGGTTCCCAAACGTGAAGGATCGAGGCCGGCTGGCGGGTGAGGCCATCGAAGCGCTCAAGAATCGCTGACACCGAACACTCTCGCGAGCGTGGATATCCCACGCGCAGCCCCGCTCGTCCACCGGCACGACGCGTCGACCGAGGTAGCCGTCTCACCTCGAGGACTCCCGGGCGGCAGACCCCGAATAGATCGACGACAGCGATATCGCCATAATGGAGTCCGCGGCGGGAGCGTGCCGTGTGCCCGGCTCAGGTCCCGGGGGCCGGGCAGGCGTCGGAGTTTGTGACGAAGTGGAGGTTCTCCCCGGCTGCCAGGGAGAAGTCCTCCGGCTCGCCTTCAGCGACGTCAAGGACGAAGACTTGCTGATGCCAGGCCTCGTCGAGCCGCCTGTCGATATAGAACGGACAGCCGTCTATGTCTCCAAGCAGTGTGTCGACGTCGCCGATGATGAACTCCCCCAGCGGGAAGCACATGGGGGTGCTGCCGGCGCAGCACCCGCCCGACTGCACGAACATCACCGGCTCCCCGCGAACAGCGCGGAGGCGACTGATCGCCTCGCGCGCCGCCGCGGTGGCCGTGATGCGTGACGGACCGGCCGAGTCGGACATGGCCGGCTTAGAAGAAGCCCAGGGGCTGGTCGCTGTAGCTGACCAGGAGGTTCTTCGTCTGGCTGTAGTGGTCGAGCATCATCCGGTGGTTCTCGCGGCCGAGGCCCGAGATCTTGTAGCCACCGAACGCCGCCCCGGCCGGATAGGCGTGGTAGCAGTTGGTCCAGACCCGGCCGGCCTTGATCTTCCTGCCCATCTTGTAGGCCCGGTTCCCGTCGCGGGTCCACACGCCGGCACCAAGGCCGTACAGGGTGTCATTGGCGATCTCCAGAGCCTCCTCGTCGGTGGTGAAGGTGGTGACGGCCAGCACGGGGCCGAAGATCTCCTCCTGGAACACCCGCATCCTGTTGTCGCCCTTGAGCACGGTCGGCTCGAAGAAGAAGCCGCCGGCATACTCTTCGTCAACGGTCGCTCGGTCACCACCGATGAGGACCTCGGCGCCCTCCTCGCGGCCGATCTTCACGTACGAGGTGATCTTGTCGATCTGCGCCTTGGAGACCTGTGGCCCCATCATCGTGTCGGTGTCCAGCGGGTCGCCCTGCTTGATGGCGGCGATGCGCGTCAGGCAGCGCTTCATGAACTCCTCGTAGATGCTCTCGTGGATCAGGGCCCGCGACGGGGCCGTGCACACCTCGCCCTTGTTGAAGGCGTAGAGCACCAGACCCTCGATGGCCTTGTCCAGGAAGGCGTCGTCGTGGTCCATCACGTCGGCGAAGAAGATGTTCGGGGACTTGCCACCCAGTTCGGTTGTAGACGGGATGAGGTTCTGGGCGGCGTACTGCATGATCAGCCGGCCGGTGACGGTTTCACCGGTGAACGCGATCTTCGCGATCCGGGTGTTGGTCGCCAAGGCCTTGCCGATCTCGGCGCCGGGGCCGGTGACGACGTTGATGACGCCCGCCGGAAGGACGTCCTGAATGACCTCCATGAGCTTGAGCACCGACCAAGGAGTCGGCGAGGCCGGCTTGAGCACGGAGCAGTTGCCCGCAGCCAGCGCCGGGGCCAGCTTCCACGCCGCCATGAGCAACGGGAAGTTGAAGGGGACGATCTGGCCGACGACACCCAGCGGCTCACGGAAGTGGTAGGCCACGAGGTCCTTGTCGATCTCGGTCGAGGTGCCCTCCTCGGCGCGGGCCGCTGCCGCGAAGTAGCGGAAGTGGTCGACCACGAGCGGGATGTCGGCGTTGAGGGTCTCCCGCACCGGCTTACCGTTCTCCCAGCTCTCAGCAACGGCCAGCATCTCCTTGTTGGCCTCGATGATGTCGGCGATGGCGTTGAGGACCGCGGCGCGCTCGGTGGCCGAGGCCTCACCCCAGGCGTCCTTGGCCGCGTGGGCGGCATCCAGTGCCAGCTCGACGTCCTCGGGTGTGGAGTCCGCCACCTCGGTGATCGGGCCGCCCGTGGCCGGGCTGATGTCGACCCGGTACTTGCCGTGGGTCGGTTCGATCCACTTGCCCCCGATGAAGTTCTCGTACCTGGGCAGGACGTCGACGATGCTTCCGGGCTGGCCCGGGGGGATGTACTTCATGGCATGTGCTCCTTGCGACTGTGAGCGGTGGTGAGTTGAGTGCGGCCGACAGCTTCTGCCGTGCAGTGACGACAGCCCTGTCGACCAGGGTGGAACGGCGAATCGACGCCGCTCAGTAGGCGATGACGACGCGGCCGTCGATCGCGCCGTGTTGCATCTCGTCGAGGATCTCGTTGATCTCCTCGAGCTTGCGGGTGGCCACCGTCGGGTGGATCTGGCCGCGGGCGTAGAAGTCGAGTGCCTCCACCATGTCCTGGCGGGTGCCGACGATGGATCCGCGCACGGTGAGCCCCTTGAGCACGATCTCGAAGATCGAGGCCGGGAAGTCTCCCGGGGGCAGGCCGTTGAACACGATGGTGCCGCCACGCCGGGACATGTGGATGGCCTGGCCGAAGGCGTCGGGGTGCACTGCCGTGACGAGGATGCCGTGGGCACCACCGGTGGCGGCCTGGATGACCTCGACCGGGTCTTGGGTGCGAGCGTTGACGACCAGCTCGGCGCCGTGCCGGGTGGCGAGTGTCAGCTTGTCGTCGTCGATGTCGACGGCGGCGACTCGCAGGCCCATGGCCTTGGCGTACTGGACCGCGATGTGGCCTAGACCGCCGATGCCGGAGATGACGACCCACTGGCCCGGCCGGGCCTCGGTCATCTTCAGCCCCTTGTAGACGGTGACGCCGGCGCAGAGGATCGGGGCGACCTCGACGGGGTCTACGCCGTCTGGGATCAGCGCGGCGTACGCGGCGTCGACGAGCATGTACTGACCGAATGATCCGTCCACGCTGTAGCCCGAGTTCTGCTGCATCTCGCACAGGGTCTCCCAGCCGGTGGTGCAGAACTCGCACTCACCGCAGGCCGAGAAGAGCCAGGCGTTGCCGACGAGCTGGCCGACGTGCAGGTGTGTGACGCCCTCACCGAGGGCGATGACCTCGCCGACGCCCTCGTGGCCGGGGATGAACGGCGGAGTGGGCTTGACCGGCCAGTCGCCGTGAGCCGCGTGGAGGTCGGTGTGGCAGACCCCGCTGGAGATCAGCTTGACCAGCGCCTGGCCAGGTCCGGGGACGGGGATGGGGATGTCCTGGATGGTCAGCTTGCTGCCGAACTCTTCGACGACCGCTGCGTACATGTGAGTCATGGGTGGTCCTTTCGACGTCGTTGTCGCGAACACCACCGACGCTAGGGCGAGGCAGGTTGCGAAAACGTTGCCCGGCTGGTCAGGGGTGGTGCGGCCGTCACCGGTCCGGCATCGGCATGCCGTACTCCCGGTCGAGCCGGGCCAGCTGCCCGGCCGCGATCGGCCTGAGTGGCGACTTGGGGCCGAGGGCCTCGAGTTGGGCTTGCCACATGAGGTAGTCGTCTGCGCCCCATGCCGAGCGGGTCCAGCTGGACATCAGGTCTGGCTCGCCCGAGGTGAGCACGGCCTGCCGCAACGACGCCTCGAGGTTCTCCCGCAGCCGTACAACCCCTGGTGCGACCGAGGCCGGCAGCAACGGCCCGCGGTACCGTCGCAGCGCGGCGGCGACGTCGCCCGTGGCCAAGAGGGCTTGCACGAGCAGCGAGTCCGCGGTGACTTCGGCCATGAGCCGGTAGGGGCGTGAAGCCAGCAGCTCCTCACCGAGCAGGTGACGAAGGCGATTGAGCTCGGCCCGTAGGGTCGAGGTGCTGGTGTCCTCGATGTAGAGCAGCACCGCGAGCTCGTCCCCGGAGAGCCCACGCGCCGTGGACGCAAGCAGCAGCAGGATCTCGCTGTGCCGGGGACTGAGGCGGAGTGTGTGCCACCTTCGACGACCGTCGTCGATCGTGAGCAGGGAGTGCGACCGGCCGAGGGAGTCCAGGGCAACCGTCAGGTGGCCGGTCGACGGCGGGGCCTCATCCCCGCGTCGGGCGAGTGCCTCCCGCGCGAGCTCGGACTCGGCCAGTCGGGCTGCGGCGCGCACGAGCGCGTTGGTCTGTGGGACCACTATGTTGTTGCCCCCGGTGATGTCCAGTACGCCGAGCAGCGTCTTCGTGGTGGGGTCGTGGATGGGCGTTGCGGCGCAGCTCCACCGGTGCATCGAGTGGCGGAAGTGCTCCGCACCGATGACCTGCACGGAGTCGTTCAGAGCCAGGGCCATGCCGGGGGCGTTGGTGCCAGCCATCCGCTCGTCCCAGTTGCTGCCCTCAATGAAGCCGATCTCCTCGGCTCGGCGCAACACGCTCGGCGACCCGCAGACCCACAACAGCTGTCCGGCCGCGTCGGAGACAGCCATGATGGCGTCGCAGTCACGAGCGGCCCGGCCGAGAACGTCGTCGAGCAATGGGAAGACCCGCGCCAGTGGGTGGGCCTCCCGGTGGTCACGGAGGGCTTCCGCGGGCAGCGTGATCGGGGCGGTGACCGTCTCGGCACGCACACCTGCTTCGGCCGAGCGAAACCAGGACTCGACCACTTGAGCGCGGACCCGCCGCTTCGAGGGCACTCCTCCATTAGAGCGCGGCCCAGCTTCCCTGGCGAGGCCGGATCATGCGGGGATCGGCAACTCGACCTCTGAGAGCAAGATTGGCGGGCGCCAGGGCGGTTCAGCGGGACGTTCGGCTGGCTGGTCTCCCTGCGGTCGCCCCCCTGCGGCGTCCCCAAGCGGCCTAGAGTCGCGCACGTCGCGGCGGCTGCGGTTAGGCGTGCTCGTCTGCCGCCGTGCGTCGTTGAACAGACCAGTGCGCTACCTCGCGCTCATGACGACCAACCAACGCCAGCGAAGGTCGGCTGCTCCGCAGCTCCAACACGGCTCCCCTGAACGCAAGGGGGTCAGCACGCGGGGATGCGGCGCACACCGACCACTCGGAAGTCTCGGCCCGACGGCCGGCAGCTGGACCAGATCCTGGGGCCTTGCCACACGGCGCCAAGGGCTTGGCCTGCGACGATGACCAACCAACTGAGCTGTCGTTCAGCAGCCCGGCCGCACGGGCGACCCAGGGTCCGGCCGAAAGGGTTCTAGGTCGATATTGACTGGGTCGCGCTCCCCCGGTCCAATGCGCACGCCGGCACTACCCTCCGGGAAGCCAATTCCACTGCCCCACAATTGACTCCGCGGCATCGCGACTCGGCACCGCAAAGCTCGGGAGACAACCGGATCGTCAGCAGTCCCCCACGGGTGAGCCGACCATCATCGTCGCCCGCAAGAAGCGCATGCGCCACAGCACTTGGACTGAGTGACTGACCTCGCTGTCAGGGTGTTCCACTTCGAGTTCCGGGTCGCGCCGTTGTCGGCTGGGTGGTCAGGACGGGACCGTTGTGGGTGGGCTGCAGCCGTGGGTGAACAGGTGGGTCCAGCCGGTTTCGCAGGGCCAGTTGGTTGGCAGGTGCAAGGTGATCCGCCGGGCCGAGGTCGCCACCCGGGCCGGGACGGTGATCAGCTTGGCGCGGATGGTGGCGGTGGTCGCCTTCGCCAGGGCGGTGCTGCCGGTGGTGGCGGCGGTGCGGGTGAGGTTGAACGCGAGGACGGCCAGCACGAGCCAGGCGGCGTTGGCGGTGAACCTCCGGAGGGCAGGTGCGCCAGGGCTGAGCTCTTCAGGTCGGCGGGCCGGTGGTGGTGAAGAAGGCGTGGAAGGGCCAGGTGTCGAACAACGTGCCCTGCCCGGCGGCCTTGTCCTTCTCGGCGTTCAGGTCGGGGATGCGGCACACCATCAAGCGCCCGGGCACGTGTTCGGTGGCCTGCTTGGAGGTGAACGCGGTGAAGGGCACCTCGGCGACCTCGGCCCGCGACACCCAGGTGTTGCTGGCCTCGTCGAAGACGGCGTCGGTGTACTGGATCGGGGTCCACGCGTCGTCGCTGATGGTGGCGATCGCGGCCTTGAGCGAGGGTGTCAGATGGTCTGTGTAAGCGGTGGGTCTGATGTTGAAGGAGTTCACTGTGACTGTGACCAAGGAAGACAAGGGCAAGAAGGTCGATCCGGAGGCTCGCCGGCTGCGGCGTGAGCTGTTCTCCGATGACCTGGTTGATGAGCTGCTCGCTCGCGCCGATGAGCGTGGAGTGGCGCTGACCGGGCAGGGAGGGTTCCTACCGGAGATGATCAAGTCCGTGCTCGAGCGGGGCATGGACGCCGAGCTGACCTCGCACCTGGGCTACCAGCGAGGAGACCGCGCCGGGGACGGCAGCGGCAACTCTCGTAACGGCACCACCCCCAAGACGGTCGGGACCGAGGTCGGGGACCTGACCTTGGACCAGCCTCGGGACCGCAACTCCAGCTTCGCCTCGGCGCTGGTGCCCAAGGGCGCGCGCCGCCTGGGCGGGTTGGAGGACATGATCATCAGCCTGTACGCCGGGGGGATGACGGTGCGTGACATCCAGCACCACCTCGCCTCGACGCTCGGGACGGAGCTGTCCCACGAGACGATCTCCAACGTCACCGAGGCGGTGGCCGGTGAGGTCGCCGAGTGGCAGTCTCGCCCGTTGGAGGCGTTCTACCCGGTGCTCTACCTCGACGCGCTGGTGGTCAAGGTCCGCGACGGCGCGCACGTGGCGAACCGGGCCGCGCACATCGCGGTCGGGGTCGACACCGACGGCGTGAAAACCGTTCTGGGGATCTGGATCCAAGCCACTGAAGGGGCGAAGTTCTGGGCGTCGGTGTGCTCCCAGCTGGCCAACCGCGGCGTCAAGGACGTCCTGATCGTGTGCTGCGACGGTCTGACCGGGTTCCCCGAGGCCATCGCCGCCACCTGGGAGCGCGCGGTCGTCCAAACCTGCGTGGTGCACCTGATCCGCGCCTCGATGAGGTTCGTGTCCTACACCGACCGCAAGGCCGTCGCAGCGATGCTCCGCCCGATCTACACCGCGCCGGACGAGGACGCCGCGCTGGCCGCGTTGGCCGCGTTCACCGACTCCACCCTCGGCAAGAAGTACCCCACCGCGGTCGCGACGTGGGAGAACGCCTGGGAGCGGTTCACCCCGTTCCTGGCGTTCGGGCCCGCGCTGCGCAAGGTCATCTACACCACCAACTCCATCGAGTCGCTGAACTACCAGCTCCGCAAGATCATCAAGAACCGCGGCCACTTCCCCAACGACGCCGCCGCGGTCAAGCTGCTCTGGCTGGCGATCCGCACCATCGAGGACAAACGCGCCCGAGAACGCGCCAAGGAGGCCGGCACCCCCAAGGGACAGCCCCGCAAGGCCTCCGGCCGCCTCGTCGAAGGCGCCACCATCCACGGCTGGAAAGCCGCCCTCGCCGAGCTCGCCCTGATCTACCCCGAGCGCATCAACGCCCACCTCTAAACCCACCCATGACCAACATCG
>CAVVFG010000006.1:0-225327 GCA_963747405.1 uncultured Actinomycetota bacterium | reverse complement strand
GCCGCCCGGGTGTTCACCGGGGTGAGCGCCGCCGGGTTCCACCCGTGGCTGCTCGACCTGGGTGGCGGCTTCCCCGCCCGGCTCGACGCCGAGCCACCGCCGGTCGCCGACTACGGCCGTGCCATCGAGGCGCAGCTCACGGCGGCCTTCGGCGCGGAGTGCCCGCGCACCCTCGTCGAGCCCGGTCGCGGCATCGTGGGGGATGCCGGCACGGTGGTCACCAGGGTCGTGGGCGTGGTCGACCGGGGTGGTGCCCGCTGGGTGTTCGTCGACGCCGGCGTCTTCACGGGGCTGGTCGAGACCCTCGACGAGGCGATCCGCTACCGGCTGGAGACACCAGGGGTGCCCGGACCGACGGGCCCGTGTGTGCTGGCGGGGCCGACCTGCGACAGCGCCGACGTGCTCTACGAGACCACGCCGGTCTGGCTACCGTTGGCGCTGGCCGAGGGGGACGAGCTGCGCATCCACGCGGCCGGTGCCTACTCGAGCTGCTACTCGACGGTGGGCTTCAACGGGTTCGCGCCGCTGCCCACCATCGTGACCCGGTGAGGGTCCCGACGTCGGGGTGACCTCGGGCGGGCCCGTCGGGGCCGGCCCGTCGGGGCCGGCCCGGGGGCACTGCATGCGCGCGTCGATAGCACGCCGGGCGGAACGCGCCGCCCGGCGTGCCCGGTCAAGCGCGGTCGAGGAAGGTGCACACGCACACCTTGTTGCCGTCGGGGTCGGCGAGCACGGTGAACGAGGGGGCCTCGGCGTCGTCGAGGACCGTGCCGCCCGCCGCGACGGCAGCGGCGATGCGGGCCTCGGCGACCTCCGGGGCCGCCCAGACGTCGAGGTGCCAGCGCTGGCGGGGCAGGTCGCGCGGCTCGGTCGGCTGGAACCAGATCGACGGGCCCTGCCCGGTGGGGTCGAAGACGGTGTCGTGCACCACTGCCCCGGCGTCACCGACGAGCAGGGCCGCCCAGAACGGGCCGACCCGGGTGTCGTCGGCGGTGTCGAGGCCCAGCTCGACCTGCAGCACCTCGGCCGGTGCCGGCTTGACGTCGTGCCGGGTGGCCACCGAGCTGAGCAGCCGGGCGAGGGTGACGTCGTCGGCCCTGGCCCAGATACCGCCCGCGCCGAGCCCGGCTGCCTCGGCCGCGGCGACGGCATCCACGACGAACGCGGCGCCGACCGCGGCGTCGGGTGTCCGGAACCGCGCGTGGAGGCGCTGCGAGAGCTTGCGCCAGTCGTCGAGCCGGGCGTCGAGGATGGCGTCGGCGCTGAGCCGGTTCGAGGCGTCGATCTCGTTCGAGGTGTTCACGGTGTCCATCCGAAGACCGTGCCACGACCCTCCGACACCCCGGTGAGGCAACGATCCGTGGGAGCCGGTCAGGCCGACCTGGACCGTGGTGACCCGCCGGGTCGAAGGGTCGACGAACAGCAGCGCGGTGCTGCCTTCGGGGTATCCGTGCTCATGGGCCGTTCCTGTCATCGCAGTGGCGGGATCTCTGCGTGGAGCCGGCTCATGCGTCACGACGCAGCAGGACGCTGATGACGCCGAGGTGGGAGATCAGCGGAGATCAGCACCATCGGCGCCTGGACCAGCACGAGAGGCTGCAGCGCCGTCGCCAGGAGCAGGCGGGACAGCCTGGGCGCAACGTACATGGCCTGGCAGGTGTCGTCGGATGTCACGGTGCTACTGCCGAGAGTGCCCGCCCAGGACCCAGGCCCGGACCGCCTCGGCGTAGGCCTCGGGCTGGTCGGCCCAGGGGGCGTGCCCCGCGCCGGGGATGCTGGTGAACGCTGACCGCGGTAGCCGTCGGGCCAGCTCCCGGCCCATCGCTTCAAGTACCACGACGTCCTCCGCGCCCCACAGCACGAGCACGGGCACGTCGAGGTCGTCAAGGAAGGGGTCGACGTGGCTGCGGATGCCGCGCTTGTAGTCGGCGAACCACGTCATCGTGGTCACGAGCCGCCCTGCGCCGTAGGCCTCCAGCTGGTCGGCGACCTCGTAGTCGCTGGTCTGGTACCGGACATGTGCCAGCCGCTGCAGCAGCCGCAGGAACGTCGGTGCCCCCAGTCGGCCGGTGATGGCCCGGTACGGCGCACCCCAGTCGAACAGTCGGCTCACCGCGGTCCCGTTGAGCGTCGTGGTGACGACGTCGACGTCGACGCCGGGCCCGTCCCCGACGGTCAGGCTCGCGATCCGGGAGGTGTCGGTGGCTGCGGCGGCCAGCACGATCGCGGACGGGAGGTCGTGACCCACCAGGTGCACGTCGCGCAGGTCCAGCTCGGCCATCAGGTCCAGGAGGTACCGGGCGGCCATGTCGAAGTGCATGACCTCCGGCCCACCAGGGCTCTTGCCAAGCCCCGGGACGTCGATGGCCACCAGGTGAACCTCGTCCACGAGCAGACGCCAGACGAGCTCGAACGTAAGGATGGTGAAGGGCAGCGGACTCAGGAACAGCACTGTTGGCTTGTCGGAGTGTCCGGCCTCGGCCATCCGCACCGTGCGGCCGGCGACCTCCCGATACACCGGCGCCACGACGGTCGGCCGTTCGGGTCCCGCGAACGGCGTGGCCGCCGCCTGCGCGGCGCGGATCCGACCGTTCTCCGGGGTGAGCAGCAGAGGCAGGGCGACGTTCAGCTCGGCCAGGAGACCGATCGACTTGAGCGGATGCGCGGGCAGGACGGGTGGCAGGGTCATCGATCGCTCCTGGCTGGTGGGGGGACGCGGGGTCCCGGCGGGCGTTGAGTCGGGCCAAGACTTGTCCGGGCGTAGCAGGTCGTCCGAGGGGCCGAGTGGAACGGCGGGCGTGGTCCCGGAGGTCTGCGTCAGCACGCACGCGCCGCCGCGTCAGGCGAGCGGTATTGCGTAGTGCATGACGGACTCCGGTGACCCGTACACCCAGCGGTCACCGTAGATCTCGATGTCCGGGCCGCCGCTGTGCTGCTTGTCCGAGCGCACGAGCCAGGACCCGTAGACGTAGTTGACGGTGTGGTCGATCTCGGCGGGGTTGCCGTGGTGGGCGAACACGGCCCACCGTCCGGCGGGGACCGTGGCCGAGACCAGGCCCGGCGGTGTGTCGGTGGCGGTGCTGACGACGGCGGCGAGGTAGTCCAGCCCGGTGTCGTCCTCGACGCCGTCCTGGACGACACCGTAGAAGGGCGCCTCGACGCGGTCGGGGATCGAGTCCACGACCGACAGCAGGTGCGACCACAGCTCGTCGAGGCTCTGCCCGAGCGTGTTCAGCTGCCGTTCCTCGCCGTCGTACCGGGTGCGTACGCCCAGCAGGGTCAGGGCGTCCTGCTCCTGGATAACGGGCTCCGGCGAGAGCATCCCGTGGCCGAGGTGGTTGAGGTAGGCCTCGTCGATGCGGACCTTCCGCAGCCGCTGCCGTGCCCTCTGGCCCTTCCGGTACTGCGAGGGGGTCATGCCCATGCTGGCCCTGAAGACCTTCGCGAAGCTCTCCTGGGTCTCGTAGCCCGCGGCGACGGCGACGTCGAGGATCGAGGGGCCGGTCGACTCCAGCAGGTCCAGGGCGTGGCTGAGACGTCGGGCTCGGATGTACGCCTTCACTGTGTCACCCGTCACGGCCTTGAAGGTGCGCTGAAAGGATCTCGGGCTCATCGTCGCCGCCCGGGAGACGGACCGGAGGTCGAGCGGTTCGTGCAGGTGCGACTCGATGAAGTCGACGCCGTCTCGTAGCTGGTCCAGGATCCCAGTCGTCACGCCGCGGCCGCGGGGTCGTCGAAGAAGCCGGTCAGGGACGACACCTTCCAGTCCTCCGCGAAGGTGGCGAACGAGTGGCCCGTGCCGACGACGGTGCCGTCGCCGGCGACCATGTTCCAGTCGGCCAGGGCTCGCCCGTGGTGCTCCACGTAGGACGTGGTCACGAAGTGCCCGCCGGGCATGCCCTGCTGGAAGGTTCGGACGTAGTCGAGGATCTTGGCGTGCCCGGAGGCAAGCACGTTGGGGTCGGTGTAGGTGCAGTCCGCCGCGAGCGCCGCCTCGGCCGCTGCGGCCAGCTCGGCGTCGTCGGCGATCAACCAGATCTTGCCGTAGCTGTCCCACAGGGAACGGTGGTCGGACGGGGTCGTCATGGTGTCTCCTCCGCTGGGGGTGTCGAGGACGACGGTAGGCGTGGAGGCACGACGGGCTCTGTCCGTTTGCGCCAATGTTCGGACGACCACCTTGGATCACGGCACCGACAGTCTGGCTACGCCCCTCCTGTACACGGCCAGTGATCCCGAACGGTTGGCTCGCGATCGCGACCACGCCCCGGTCGAAGTCGGCCAGCATCAACCGGTCCCGCTCCAACAAGCTCTCGTAGTCGACCAGGTCACCGGTAGTCGCCGACCACCACCAGCCCGGGTAATGCCGCATCCCCGCATACGAGCCAAACCTGCGGACCGGCAGTCCCGCCGCCACCAGATCGGACCGGGCGGCCGCCAACGTCGTCACGACGTCCTCGCCCTGGCCGGACGTGTAGCGCAACTCCACCTCGCCTCGCGGCGACCGGCCCACTCCTCAAGAGTCCGCTCGTGCGACAAGAAGCCCGGACAGCGACACGCCGCGACAAGAAAGCCGGACGACGACAAGTCAATCCGGATCCCACAAACGACCCGAGGGGCGTTCCCCGCGGCAGCGGGAACATCCGGGGTGGCACCAGGGTTGAGCCATGTGAACGCAAGTTTCGAGCGGCCGGTTTGCTCATGGCAGCGGGTCGGTCTACCTTGAGTCCCGAGCACTCAACCAGTACCAGCGCAAGGAGAACAGCCACATGGCACGTGCAGTCGGCATCGACCTCGGCACCACCAACAGCGCCGTCGCCGTCCTCGAGGGCGGCGAGCCCACCATCATCGCCAACGCCGAGGGTGGTCGCACCACCCCGTCGGTCGTCGCGTTCAGCAAGGGCGGTGAGGTGCTCGTCGGCGAGATCGCCAAGCGCCAGGCCGTGACCAACGCCGACCGCACGATCCGCTCGGTCAAGCGGCACATGGGCACCGACTGGCGCTCCGACGACATCGACGGCAAGAAGTACAACGCCCAGGAGATCAGCGCCCGCATCCTGCAGAAGCTCAAGCGCGACGCGGAGTCCTACCTCGGCGAGACCGTCACGGATGCCGTGATCACCGTCCCCGCGTACTTCGACGACCACGAGCGCCAGGCCACCAAGGAGGCCGGCGAGATCGCGGGCCTGAACGTGCTGCGCATCGTCAACGAGCCCACCGCCGCCGCGCTGGCCTACGGCCTGGACAAGGGCAAGGAGGACGAGCTCATCCTCGTGTTCGACCTCGGCGGCGGCACCTTCGACGTCTCGCTCCTCGAGGTCGGCAAGGACCCCGAGGACGGCTTCTCCACCATCCAGGTCAAGGCCACCTCGGGCGACAACAAGCTCGGCGGCGACGACTGGGACGAGCGCATCGTCAACCACCTGCTCACGGTCGTCAAGAACAGCTCCGGCGTCGACCTGTCCAAGGACAAGATCGCCATGCAGCGCCTGCGCGACGCCTCCGAGCAGGCCAAGAAGGAGCTCTCCTCCGCGAGCAGCACCAACATCTCCATGCAGTACCTCTCGATGAGCGAGAACGGCCCGATCCACCTCGACGAGACGCTCACCCGCGCCCAGTTCGAGCAGATGACCAAGGACCTCCTCGACCGCACCAAGCAGCCGTTCCAGAACGTCATCAAGGACGCCGGCATCTCCCTCTCCGACATCGACCACGTGGTGCTCGTCGGCGGCTCCACCCGGATGCCGGCCGTGAGCGCCGTCGTCAAGGAGCTCACCGGTGGCAAGGAGCCCAACAAGGGCGTCAACCCCGACGAGGTCGTCGCGCTCGGCGCGTCCCTCCAGGCCGGCGTCCTCAAGGGCGAGCGCAAGGACGTCCTGCTCATCGACGTCACGCCGCTGAGCCTCGGCATCGAGACCAAGGGTGGCCTGTTCACCAAGCTCATCGAGCGCAACACGGCCATCCCGACCAAGCGCAGCGAGGTCTTCTCCACGGCCGAGGACAACCAGCCATCGGTGCTCATCCAGGTCTTCCAGGGCGAGCGCGAGATCGCGCAGCAGAACAAGCCGCTGGGCACCTTCGAGCTCTCCGGCATCGCCCCGGCCCCCCGTGGCGTGCCGCAGATCGAGGTCACCTTCGACATCGACGCCAACGGCATCGTGCACGTCACCGCCAAGGACCGCGGCACCGGTCGTGAGCAGAAGATCACCATCTCCGGCGGCTCCGCGCTGTCGAAGGAGGAGATCGAGCGGATGGTCAAGGACGCCGAGGCGCACGCCGAGGAGGACAAGGTCCGCCGCGAGGAGACCGAGACCCGCAACATGGGCGAGTCGCTGGTGTTCTCCACCGAGAAGTTCCTGGCCGAGAGCGGTGACAAGGTCAGCCCCGAGCTGCGCACGCCGGTCGACGAGGCCCTCGCCGCCCTCAAGGACGCCATCAAGCCCGACTCGGGCGCCTCCAAGGACGACATCCAGGCGAAGATCGACACGCTCAACACCAAGAGCCAGGAGATGGGCGCCGCGATGTACGCCGCAGCGGCCGAGCAGGGCGAGTCGGCCGACGTGCCGGGCGCCGAGTCGACCGACGGTGGCCAGCCGGCGACCGACGACGGAGACGACGACGTCGTCGACGCCGAGGTCGTCGAGGACGACGACGAGGCGAAGAAGTGACCGAGCCGACCGCCACCGGTGGGCCGCCCGACGGCACGCCCGAGGACGTCACGACGACGACCCCGGACACCGACGACGCGATCAACACCGAGTCCGTCAACGACGGGTCGGAGGTGGCCCCGGAGCAGTCCGGGGCCACCCCCGCCGGGGTGGCGTACGCACCTGACAGTGGCACGGCAGCCGGGCTCGACGACTTCACCGACGTGACGGATGCCGGTGTGCCGCACCCCGACACGGCGCTCGCCGCCGAGCGCCTCGGCGACCTGCAACGGCTCCAGGCCGAGTACGTCAACTACAAGCGCCGGGTCGACCGCGACCGGGCCCTGGTGCAGGAGCGCGCCGTGCGCGACGTGCTCGAGTCGGTGCTGCCGGTGCTCGACGACATCCAGGCCGCGCGCGAGCACGGCGACCTCGTCGAGGGGCCGTTCGCGGCCATCGCCGACAAGCTCGAGGCGACGCTGGGCAAGTACGGCCTGGCACGCTTCGGCAGCAAGGGGGAGCCGTTCGACCCGATGCAGCACGAGGCCTTGATGCACGCCCCGTGGCCCGCCGGTGACGACGACCTGCCGGCCGACGCGTCCGCGACCACCGTGGTCACCGTGCTCCAGCCCGGCTACCGTGCCGGGGAGCAGGTGCTGCGGCCGGCCCGGGTCGCCGTGGCCGACCCCGAGTGACCCCCGTACCCCACGACGTCTGAGAGGAGGCGCCGATGGCCAGCCAGGACTGGTTCGAGAAGGACTTCTACGCGATCCTCGGCGTCCCGCAGGACGCCGACCAGGCCACCATCAAGAAGGCCTACCGCAAGCTCGCCCGCAAGCACCACCCCGACCAGAACGCCGGTGACACGTCGGCCGAGCGGCGCTTCAAGGACATCGGCGAGGCCAACGCCGTGCTCTCCGACCCCAAGCAGCGCCAGGAGTACGACGCCATCCGCCAGATGGCGCACGGCGGCGCCCGCTTCCGGGCTGGCGGCCCCGGTGGCAACGGGGGCTTCGAGGACGTCTTCTCGGCGTTCGGCGGGGGCGACGGCTCGCGGGTACGGTTCTCGACCGGCGGCCCGGGCGCCGGTGCCGGTCAGCCCGACCTCGACGACCTGCTCGCGCAGATGTTCGGCGGTGCAGCCGGCGGCGGCCGCGGGGCGCGTGGCGGCGCCGATCCGTTCTCGGGGTTCGGCGCACCGCGCGGTCCGCGCGCGGGCGCCGACGTGCAGGCCCGCACCACGCTCAGCTTCCGGGATGCCGTGCAGGGCGCCACGGTCACGCTGCAGACGGCCGAGGGCCGCCGGATCACGACCAAGGTGCCCGCGGGCGTCAAGGACGGCCAGAAGATCCGGCTGCGCGGCAAGGGCGCCGAGGGCGACCCCGGCGCGGCCAGGGGCGACCTGATCCTCACCGTGTCGGTCGAGAGGCACCCGGTGTTCGGCCGCGACGGCGACAACCTCACCGTCGACCTGCCGGTCACCTTCGCCGAGGCGGCGCTCGGCGCCACGGTCTCGGTGCCCACACTCGACGGCACCCCGGTGCGCGTCAAGGTCGCGCCGGGCACGCCGAGCGGGCGCGTGCTGCGGGTCAAGGGACACGGCGTCAAGGGCCGGCACGGCACCGGCGACCTGCTCGCCAGGGTGAGCGTCGTGGTGCCCCAGCGGCTCACCGACGAGGCGCGCACCGCCGTCGAGGCGCTGCAGGCGCAGGAGGAGGGCGTCGACCCGCGCGCCGCCCTGTTCGAGCAGGCCAGGACCTGAAGGGAGCCCCGACGATGAGCCTCTCCTCGTTCAGCCCCGACGACGACACCCCGGTCTTCGTCATCTCGGTCGCCGCCCAGCTCGCCGGCATGCACGCTCAGACCCTGCGCCAGTACGACCGCCTCGGGCTGGTCACCCCTTCACGCACGAGCGGTGGTGGGCGGCGCTACTCCCCGCGCGACGTCGCCCTGCTGCGCGAGGTGCAGCGGCTCTCCCAGCAGGAGGGCGTCTCGCTGCCCGGCATCGCGCGCATCCTCGAGCTCGAGGACCAGGTGCTCGCGCTGCGCACGCGGGTGGCCGAGCTGTCGGCCGAGCTCGAGGTGGCGCGGGCCGGCGCCGGTCGCGGCACCCGCGTCTTCTCGGTGTCACCCAGCGGTGACGTGTATGCGGCCCGCCTCGGTGAGCGCCCCCGGCACGACCGCTCCACGGCGCTGGTCGTGTGGCGCCCGAAGCACAGCCGCTGACCGGGCCGACCGGGCCGTTCCGGTCAGCCGTGCTCGCGGTACTCGCCCCGGTTCGACCGGGTTCAGACCGCCGGCGAGAACACGGTCGGACAGGAGAGCCAGTGTCAGCGGCGTTAGGGTGGGGACGCGACCTGCGCCCAGACCGGCGAGCGGGGCCGCCGGGGGGAGGTCGAGGGGTGCCCACGTCGCTCGAGCGCACGGACACCGGTGCGGCGCGCCCGACTGCAGCCGGGCATCGGCCGGGCGCCGAGGGATGGCGCGGTGTGCTGGTGGCGACCCTGGTGGTCTCGGTGCTCGCGCTCATCGACCTCGGCGCCGGCCCGACCACCATCGTGGCCGGGCTGCTCACGGTGGGTCCGTGCCTCGCGGCCATCACCGGTACCCCACGCACGGTCCTCGCGGTGGGCGGGTATGCCGTGCTGCTGATCCTCGCCCTGTCATGGGCCGACCGGATGTGGTGGACCAGGCTGCAGGGCATCTACGTGCTCGCCCTTGCCGCGGTAACCGCGATCAGCGCCGTCGCCGCCCACCGCCGCCAGGTCGGAGAGCAACGCGTGCGAGAGGCCGAGGCCGAGGCCGCCCGCTCGGTCGCGAGCAGTGACGCCACGGTCGAGTTCCTCTCCCGGGTCAGCCACGAGCTGCGCACTCCGCTCAACGCGATGCTCGGTTTCACCCAGCTCCTGCAACGCGACGACCTGACGGCGGACCAACGCGAGACCACTGAGCAGATCGCCCGCGGCGGCCAGCACCTGCTGGCCCTGGTCAACGACGTGCTGGACGTGACGGCGGCCGAGGCCGGCCGGATGTCCCTCTCCTTGGAGCCGGTGTCCGTGGGGGCCGTGGCCCGAGCGGCCCTGGAGCTGACAGCGGCCGAGGCCGCAGACCGCGGTGTCCACCTCCATGCGCTGCTGGGCCAGGCCGACGACTGGTACGTGCTGGCCGACGCGCGACGGCTGCGACAGATCCTGATGAACCTGCTGTCGAACGCGGTGAAGTTCGACTCGACCGACGGCGACGTGACCCTCCAGGTCACCCGCGGTGACGAGGGCACCATCTCGCTCGCGGTGACCGACACCGGCCCCGGGATCGCGACCAAGGACCTGGGCAGGATCTTCACGCCCTTCGAGCGACTCGACGCGGCCCGAAGCGGGGTGGACGGCACCGGCTTGGGGCTGGCCGTCTCGCGCGGTCTGGCGCAGGCGATGGGCGGCCGGCTGACGGTGGCCAGCCGGGAGGGCCTGGGGGCCACCTTCACGGCCACGTTCGAGGAGTGCGGCACCCCGCTCGCTGCCTTGGCGGGGGTGCCGAGGATCCGGCGCAGCACGTCCTCCGCGCGACCCACGGTCCGCCCGGCCTCGGTGCTCTACGTCGAGGACAACGTGAGCAACCTGCGCCTCGTCGAACGCATCCTCGAGCTACGACCCGGTTGGCGGATGACACACGCCAGCGATGGCGCGACCGGGCTGGAGCACGCGCTGTCGACGCCGTTCGATCTCGTGCTGCTCGACCAGAACCTGCCCGACCTGCACGGGCTAGAGGTGCTCCGCCAGCTGCGCTCGCGCGAGAACCGCATCGACGTGCCGGTCGTCATCCTCAGCGCGGACGCAGCCCCGGGCAAGGTGACCCGAGCCTTGAACGCCGGGGCCACCGACTACCTCGTCAAGCCCTTCTCCGTCGAGGGTCTCCTGGCCGTGCTCGACGAGCACGCCCCGCGCTGACTCCCGGCGTCCGGCACGGCGCCGACCCCGCCCGGCCGGCATCCCGCACGATGCTCCGCGCAGCAGTTGGGTGCCCTGCGCCATCGCTGCGCGACACCCGAACCGCTGCGTGCGCTGCGTCAGTGCGTCTCGAGGCGGGTGATCCAGTAGGGCGCGGTGTCGGGCGACGGGGTGCCGAACCGGGCGTTGACCGCCCAGAGCGAGCCGGCCGCGAACGTCGCGGTAGACGGCACGTCTAGGGTCGGATCGGTGAGCGTGCCCTGCGCGATCGCCACCCATCGCCCGTGGCGGCGCCTCAGCCGGAACACGGACACGGCGAACCCGCCGTTGCCCCGCACGTCGTACAGGGTGCTGCCGACCAGCACGAGGCCGTCGCCACTGACCGGCCGTGGGCCACCGCTCACGACGATCTCGCGGGTGGCGCCGGTTCGTGGGTCGACCTGCCAGAGCCCTCCGGCCGAGGTGTGGTTGAGCACGAGCGACCGGTCGGGAAGCTGCCGGATGCCGTTGGCGGCGAGGTTGGTGCCGTCGAAGCCGGGCCACGCGCCGGTCAGGGCCACGAAGGTCGCTCCGCTGCCGTCGGGCCGGCCGCGCCGGTTCAGGGCGATGCGCCCGAGCCGGTCGACCCGGGAGTCGGTGAAGTACACCGCCCGCTCGGTGACCACGAGGTCGTTGAGGAACACGCCACCGGGCACGGGCACATCGGCCACGACGGCGCCGCTGCGCCCGTCGACCGCCCAGACGTGCGAGGTGGCGCCCAGGCTGCCCACCGCCCAGACCAGCCCCGTGCGGCGGTCGAAGAACAGCCCGCGCAGTGACCGCCCGGTGGCGGCGGGAAGCAGCACGCGAGTGCCCATGCGCCGCAGGTCGCCGGTGACGATCCGGCCGTCGGAGACCGAACCGACGTAGAAGGTGGTCCCCCGCCCGGAGGTGATGCCCTCGGGCCGAAGGCCGTCGGGCAGCGGCACTGTGTCGGGCAGCCCGCGGCCGGGGTGGGAGTCGTGTCGCCGGCCGTCCGCGGACGCGGGAGGAGCCAGGGCGGTGGTGGTCGCGGCGGCGGCCAGCGTGATCGCGCCGCGACGGGTGAGAGCCGGGAGAACCGAGGGTGTGGAAGCAGCCATGGGCCATCGTGCACCCGGAATCGGTGCTGATGGGGGCTCGGGTGGTGGTCCGAAGGTAGCGGACCGTAACTGTCCGCCTCGTTGTCTAATGTCGTCGGCATGGAGATGAGACTGGAACTCGTGATGGTGCCCGTGACCGACGTCGACCGGGCCAGGGACTTCTACGCCCGGGTCGGGTTCACGGTCGACCACGACCAGACGGTGAACGACGACATCCGGTTCGTGCAGCTGACCCCACCCGGGTCGTCCTGCTCGATCGCGGTGGGCCGCGGCCTGACCGCGATGACCCCCGGGTCGCTCGACAACCTACAGATGGTGGTCCCCGACGCGGATGCCGTGTACGCCGAGCTGCGCGAGCGCGGCGTCGAGGTCGAGGGTGTGAGTGACCTTGCGTGGGGGCGCTTCGTGTACTTCAGCGACCCCGACGGCAACCGGTGGTCGCTGCAGGAGCTCCCCGACTACGCGGCGAACGCGCGGCGCCCGGGCTGACCTCGAATCGGTCAGGCGACGTGGCTGCGGTGCTCACGCGCCGCGGCGCCGAGCACGACCGCGGCGGCGACCGCGGCTGCCACCGCGACCACGACGGAGCCCGGCTCGGTGGCCAGCCGGCCGTAGGCGATCCACGCCAGCCCCCACGCCATCGCCCCGGCGACCGCCCACCGGCCGCCGAGCCGCCGGGCGAGGAGCACCCCGACGGCGGCCGCCACGGCGAGCACGCCGACCGCGGCCAGCTCGGCGACCAACCCGCCGGGGTCGACCCCGCTGGCCACCAGGGCTGCGGTGACGTTGGCGCAGGCGGCGACCGCGACCCAGCCGAGGTACAGCCCGAAGGTCCCGTCGACCAGGACCGTCTCGCCGTGCCCGTAGCTCGGGTGCTCCTGGAGGCGGCGCACGAGCACCCCGAGGGTCACCACCAGGGCGGCCATCACCACCACGCTCGCCCAGATCCAGTCCTGCTGGGTCACGAGCAGCCACGCGGCGTTGAGCACCATCGACCCCGCGGCGAGCCACCCGATGGCCCGGTGCCGGGGCTCGGCGGTCTGGGTGGGCAACCACTGGTAGACCGTGAAGCAGGCCAGCCCGAGGTAGATCGGGGTCCAGATGCCGAAGGCCGGGCCCGCCGGCGCGATCAGCGTGGCGTCGGCCGCCAGGGCCCCACCGGAGGACTCCGCCACCCGGGTGCCGATCACTCCCACCCCGACCAGCGTACCGACGACGCAGAAGACCTCTGCGAGCGTGACTGCGACCTGGCGGAGCCGGTCGGCGGGGACGATGTCTGACCGGGTGAGCGTCGTCATGCGAGCCATTGCACCACGCACCCGCTGTGACGTCGGACCATCCGAGCTCCCGTACGGCGGTGCAGTCAGGCATCTCCCAGACTCGGCGACTACTCTGAGGGGGTCAGGCGCGTGCCCTGTGGTGGTGCTCCGCGCCCTGACCTGCCACGCGACCAGATTGGTGGGCCATGCCCGAAGAGCTGCCGAGCTCCACGCGGCGGACGGGTGATCCCGAGCCGTCGACGAGCCGCGCCGAGCTGCGCTACCCACCGGGTGCGTACTACTGGCGCATCGCTCTGGGAACAGTGCTCCCCGGCGCCGGCCTGCTCGGCACGCGGTGGAAGGTGCTCGGCTGGCTGCTCGTGCTCGTCTCGCTGGCGGCCGGCGCCTGGGCGCTGATCCGGGCCGGGCAGGGTGGCCTGCTGCGTTCGGTGCTCAATGTCGCCGTACAGCCCGAGCTGCTGCAGTGGGTGGGGGTGGGCATCGCGGTCGGCGCCGTGCTGTGGATCGGCTCCATCGTGCTCACCGCCGAGCAGTCCTGGCCGCGGCACCGCCACAGCGGGCGCGTCGGCCGGGTGGTCTTCGCGGCTGCCGCCTGCATCCTCGTCGCCGCGCCGTCGGCCCTGGCCGTGCGCTACCTCGACGTGCAGTCCTCGGTCATCGACCAGGTGTTCGTCGACGAGAGCCCGAACGACCGACGCGACGTGGCGCTCTCCGACACGGCTGCGCAGGACCCGTGGGCTGACGTGCCGCGGGTCAACACGCTGCTCATCGGCTCCGACGCCGGCAAGGGCCGCTGGGGCACCCGCACCGACTCGATGATGGTCGTCAGTACCAACACCACGACGGGTGACACGCTGCTCATCGGCATCCCCCGCAACCTGGAGCGGGTGCCCTTCCCCACCAGCAACCCGCTGCACGCCCTCTACCCCAACGGGTACGACTGCGGCGACCAGTGCCTGATGAACGGCATCTGGACCCTCGCCGAGGGCCGCCCCGACCTCTTCCCGGGAGTGCAGAACCCCGGCCGCAAGTCCACCGTCGACGTGGCCGGCGAGATCACCGGGCTCGACATCACCCAGTCGGTCGTCATCAACCTGCGAGGCTTTCGCGCGCTGGTCGACGCGATGGGCGGCGTCGACATCAACGTGCAGCAGCGGGTCTGCGTCGAGTGCCACACCGGCAGTTCCGGCGGGGTGGTCTTCACCGGTGACAAGCAGGAGTACATCGAGCCTGGCCTGCAGCACCTCGACGGCAAGCACGCCCTCTGGTACGCCCGGTCCCGTGCGGGCAGTGACGACTTCAGCCGGATGCGCCGCCAGCGCTGCGTCGCTGGCGCGCTGATGCAGCAGGCCGACCCGGTCGGGCTGCTGAAGAGCTATCCCCAGCTGGCGGCGGTCGTCAAGAGCAACGTGAGCATCGACATCCCCCGAGACGAGCTGTCGGCCTGGGTCGACCTCGCGCTGCGGATCCAGAAGGGCGGCTCGATCCGCTCGCTGCCCCTGACCGCTGATGTCGTGCGCCCGGGCAACCCCGACTTCGCCAAGATCCGGGCGCTGGTGAAGAGGGGACTCCAGCCGCCGGCCGAGACGCCGGCCGCCTCGGCCACCCCGACCCCCTCCCACAGCACCGCGCCGGGCATGCCCAAGCCGACTCCGACCGCCACCCCCGACGACTCCCAGGCCGTGTCGCTCGCCGCCACCTGCTGACCGGCGAACGCCGACCACGGTCGGTGGGACGGCGGCGGGCATCCCGCCCTCGGGTGGCGCCAGAGATTCGGATGCCGTGACCCGCATGCGCCCGAGAGCAACCGGCGCCTGGCGCGGGGTGCTGGCCCGGCATGCCGGGCGACGTCCCACAGCACCAGAGATACTTGAGTGGAATAGACTCAACTTTGGCAGGGTTGCCCTGAAGGAAGCCTGACACCCCGTCCCCGGCTCGAGGAGAGTCCCGCATGGAGCTGAAGCCCACCACCAAGGTGGCCGAGGCCCTGGCAGTCGCCCAGCGCGCGGCGCAGGCCGCCGGCCACCCCGAGATCACCCCCGCCCACCTGGCCCTTGCCCTCGCCGAGCAGGAGGGCACCACCACGCCCGCGCTGCTCGCTGCCGCCGGCAGCACGGCCGAGGGGATGGCGGCGACCGCCCGCTCCGTGCTCAGCGGGATGCCGCGCACGACCGGTGCAACCGTCGGCACCCCCGCCCTGGGCCAGGCCGCGCTCTCGGTGCTGCAGCACGCGTCCACCCTGATGGCGGCGCGCGGCGACGCCTACCTCTCGACCGACGTCCTGCTGCTCGCCCTGCTCGAGAAGGGGGCCGTGCAGGGTGACGCCCGGGCGCTCGAGGAGCAGCTCGACCACCTGCGCGGCGGCGCCAAGGTGACCACCGAGGACCCCGAGGCCAGTGGCGAGGCCCTGGCCACGTACGGCACCGACCTCACCGAGGCCGCCCGCGAGGGCCGGCTCGACCCGGTGATCGGCCGCGACGACGAGATCCGTCGCGTGGTGCAGGTGCTCTCCCGGCGCACCAAGAACAACCCGGTGCTCATCGGTGAGCCTGGCGTCGGCAAGACCGCCGTCGTCGAGGGGCTGGCCCAGCGCATCGTCGACGGCGACGTGCCCGAGTCGCTGCGCGGAAAGCGGCTGATCGCGCTCGACCTCGGTGCGATGGTCGCCGGGGCGAAGTACCGCGGCGAGTTCGAGGAGCGGCTCAAGGCCGTGCTCGAGGAGATCAAGGAGTCCGCCGGCCAGGTCGTCACCTTCATCGACGAGCTGCACACGGTCGTGGGCGCCGGCGCCACTGGCGAGTCGGCGATGGACGCGAGCAACATGCTCAAGCCGATGCTGGCCCGCGGTGAGCTGCGCCTCGTCGGCGCGACCACGCTCGACGAGTTCCGCGAGCACGTCGAGAAGGACCCCGCGCTCGAGCGGCGCTTCCAGCAGGTGTTCGTGGGGGAGCCGTCGGTCGAGGACACCATCGCCATCCTGCGCGGGCTCAAGGAGCGCTACGAGGCGCACCACAAGGTCGAGATCGAGGACAGCGCGCTCGTGGCGGCCGCAGCCCTCTCCGACCGCTACATCTCCGGCCGCCAGCTGCCCGACAAGGCGATCGACCTCGTCGACGAGGCGGCGTCCCGGCTGCGGATGGAGATCGACTCCAGCCCCGTCGAGATCGACGTGCTCCGGCGTTCGGTCGACCGGTTGAAGATGGAGGAGCTGCACCTGGTCAAGGAGACCGACGCGGCCTCGGTCGAGCGGCTCGACCGGCTGCGTGCCGACCTCGCCGAGAGGACCGAGGAGCTGGCAGCGCTGACCGCGAGGTGGGAGTCGGAGAAGTCGGGCCTGAACCGGGTCGGTGACCTGAAGGCGCGCCTCGACGACCTGCGCACGCAGGCCGACCGACTGCAGCGCGAGGGTGACTACGAGGGCGCCTCGCGCCTGCTCTACGGCGAGATCCCTTCTCTCGAGGCCGAGCTCGACGCGGCCCAGCAGGCGGAGTCGGCCACGGCATCCGCCGACCTGATGGTCAAGGAGCGGGTGGGGGCCGACGACATCGCCGAGGTGATCTCGGCGTGGACCGGCATCCCGGCCGGGCGCCTGCTGCAGGGCGAGACCGAGAAGCTGCTGTCGATGGAGTCGCTGCTGGGTGCCCGCCTCATCGGCCAGACCGAGGCCGTGCGTGCGGTGTCGGATGCCGTGCGCCGCTCCCGCGCGGGGGTCGCCGACCCAGACCGGCCGACCGGGTCGTTCCTGTTCCTCGGCCCGACCGGTGTGGGCAAGACCGAGCTCGCGAAGTCGCTCGCCGACTTCCTGTTCGATGACGAGCGCGCGATGGTGCGCATCGACATGTCGGAGTACTCGGAGCGGCACGCCGTGGCGCGGCTGATCGGCGCGCCGCCCGGCTACGTCGGCTACGAGGAGGGCGGCCAGCTCACCGAGGCGGTGCGCCGTCGGCCCTACTCGGTGGTGCTGCTCGACGAGGTCGAGAAGGCCCACCCCGAGACCTTCGACATCCTGCTGCAGGTGCTCGACGACGGGCGGCTCACCGACGGGCAGGGGCGCACGGTCGACTTCCGCAACGTCATCCTGGTGATGACCTCGAACCTCGGCTCGCAGTACCTCGTCGACCCGCTGCTCGAGCCGTCCGCCAAGCGGGAGGCCGTGATGGCCGCGGTGCGCCAGGCGTTCAAGCCGGAGTTCCTCAACCGCCTCGACGAGGTCGTCGTCTTCGAGCCGCTGTCGACCGACGAGCTGGCCCGCATCGTCGACCTGCAGGTGCGCGCCCTGGCGACCCGGCTGCACGACCGCCGGATCAGCCTCGAGGTCACCGACACCGCCAAGGCCTGGCTGGCCGAGCAGGGCTACGACCCGGCCTACGGCGCGCGGCCGCTGCGCCGGCTGGTGCAGCGCGAGATCGGCGACCGGTTGGCCCGGGCCCTGCTCGCCGGCGACGTCCGTGACGGCGACACGGTCACCGTCGACCTCGGCGAGGCAGGCCTCCTCCTGCGCTGACCCGGGCCCGGCCGGGCCATGGTGTCCCTGGCAGAGGACCCGACAGGCGTACCGGCATCGACCAATAGGTCAATGTCGGTACGCCTGTTCCGCGGTGTGGTGTCATCCCTGTGACCTATCGGTCGATGTCAGGACCTGCAACCGCCCCGATGCTGTCCCCCGGGTGACCTATTGGTCGATCTGGGGATGCCGGCGGGTGGATCGCCACCCCTCGGGGTGCGGTTACTGTTGCGGCCATGCGCCGACCCCTGCCCACCCGCCGGCCGCTGGTCCTCGCCACGCCGCTCGCGATGGGCCTGCTGCTCGCCCTGGCGGGCTGCTCGAGCGACGCGCCCGAGGCCCCGGCGCAGAGCCCGACCGAGCAGCTGACCGCGGCGAAACAGGCGTTCGACGCCGCCAAGACCGTGCAGCTCGACCTGTCCAGCCGCGACGTGCCGCCCCGCGAGAACGGCGTCACCGCCGCCAAGGGCGCCGGCGTCATCAGCGACACCGAGCCGAAGTTCCAGGGCACCATCACCGGCACGATCAAGGGGCTGGGCGGCACCATCGACGTCATCGCGATCGGCGAGAGCGCCTACCTGAAGTTCTTCACGCCCGACTACAAGAAGACCGACCTGGACACCCTGAATGCGCCGAACCCGGCGATGTTCTTCGACCCCGCCACCGGCATCTCCGCCCTGCTGCCGCAGACCGCCGACCCCAAGGCCGACGGCCAGACCCGCTCCGGTCAGGAGGTGCTGACCAAGATCAGCGGCACCCTGCCCGGTTCGACGGTCGAGGACCTGTTCCACCTCGGCGACGGCACCGGCACCGGCACCTTCGACGTGAGCTACGGCATCACCGACTCCGACCAGCTGCGCACCGCGACCCTGAAGGGGCCGTTCTTCCCCGGCGTCGAGGCGACCTACGTGCTGGTGCTCACCGACTACGGGGCACCCGTTGAGATCACCCGCCCCTAGGGCGCTGCTCACGACGGCCGCGATCGCCGTCTCCCTCGCCGCCGCCGACACCTACGTCGTGGTGCTGGCCCTGACCGACATGATGCGCGGGGTCGGCGTCACCATCGACGCGCTGCAGCGGGCGGCGCCGATCATCTCCGGGTTCCTGCTCGGCTACGTCGCGGTGCTGCCGCTCATCGGCCGCGTGGCCGACCTCGTCGACCGGCAGCGGGTGCTGCTCGCCTGCCTGGGCGTGTTCGTCGCCGGCTCGGCCGTCACCGCCCTGGCCACCGACCTGCCGGTGCTCGTCGCCGGCCGGGTGGTGCAGGGCGTCGGCGGTGGGGGACTGGTGCCGGCCACCCTCGCGATCGTCGCCCAGCTCTGGCCCGCCGACCGTCGCGGCGTGCCCCTGGGTGTGGTCGGTGGCGTGCAGGAGCTCGGCTCGGTGCTCGGCCCGGTGCTGGGCGCCCTGGTGCTGGTGGTCGCCGACTGGCGCGCCATCTTCTGGCTCAACGCGTTCCTGGGCACCCTGCTCGCCGCGGCCGTCGTCGTCACCGGCGGCAGCGGCATCCCCCGCCCCCGTCCGCTCGTCGTCGCCCTGTCGGTGGTCGCAGCGGTCACCGGAGGGCTCGCCCTGGCTGCCCCCGACGCGCTGACCACGAGCGTCTCGCTCGGGCTGCCGTTCGTGCCCTTCGGCGACGCGACGTCTCGGCTGGCCACCCCGATCGGTGTCGTCGCCGCGGTGTTCCTCCTGGCGGCGCTGGGGGTCGGCGGCCGGGGGGCGTGGCCGCTGCTGCGCCGCGCCGACCTGCTCGGTGCCGTGCTGCTCGGCGGTGCCCTGGGCTGCGTCGTGCTCACCTTCGCCGCCTCCGAGCCGGCCACCGAGGTGGTGGGACCGCTCGGTGTCGCCCTCCTGCCGCTGGCCGCGCTGCTCGCCGTGCTGTATGCCGTGCACCACCGCCGCTCGCCCGAACCCCTCGTGCCGCGCGGCCTGGTGCGCGGCCGGCTGGTCTGGGCCCTGGTGGTGTCGCTGCTCGTCGGGGTCGCCCTGGTCGCGATCGTGGTCGACGTGCCACTGCTCGCGCACGTCGTCGAGGGGGCCACCCAGACCGAGGCCGCCCTGGTGCTCGTGCGCTTCCTGCTCGCCGTGCCGGTGGGCGCGCTCGCCGGCGGATGGGCGCTGCGCCGGCTTGGCAACGGGGTCGTGGCCGCCGGCGGGCTGGCCCTGACCACGGTGGGGCTGGCCGTGATGAGCACGTGGGGCCGCGGGTCCCTCGACCACCTCCCGGCCACCGTGGTGCTGGCCCTGGCCGGCCTCGGCATCGGGCTGGCCCTCGCCCCGGTCAACGACGCCGCGCTGGCGGAGGCGACGAGCGAGAGCAGCGGCACGGCATCCGCGCTCGTGGTCGTGGCGCGGATGGTCGGGATGGTCGTGGGTATCGCGCTGCTCACCGCCATCGGGCTGCACCAGTACTACGGGCTGGTCGCCACCCTGCCCGACCCCACCGACACCGAGGCCCTCAAGGGAGCCGCCGTGGTGCAGGTGGCCTGGGTGTTCCGCGGGGCTGCGGTTGCGGCCGGCCTCGGCGCGCTGGCGGCGCTGGCCCTGGGGCTGCACCGGCGCACCGGCGGGCACGCCACCACCTTCGGCCTGTGACCTCCCGCCGGCGGAGTCCTCGAACCGGCCCAGAGGTCGCCGGTTCGGGCTCGCTCCACGGCGGGCAGCCCGCGGTACCGTCGCGGCATGGCCACCACTGCTGACCTGCTCATCGACTCGCTCGACCGCGTCCGCGACGCCGCGCACACGGTGCTCGACGACACCCCGGAGGACCTGCTCGGCACCCCGCCCGCGCCGAGCACCAACACGATCGCCTGGCTGGTCTGGCACCTCAGCCGCGGGGTCGACGCCCAGGTCGCCGGCGCCTTCGGGTACGACGTGGTCTGGGAGGCGGGCGGCTGGCGTGAGCGCTTCGCCCTGCCCCTTCCGGCCGATGCCCACGGCTACGGCATGACCTTCGAGCAGATGCTGGCCGTGCAGGCCAGCGCCGAGCACCTGCGCGGCTACCTCGACGCCGCCTACGCCGCCGCCACCGACGCCCTGCGCGACCTCACCGACGCCGACCTCGACCGGGTCGTCGACGAGCACTGGGACCCGCCGGTCACCCTCGCGGTGCGCCTGGTCAGCGTCGTCAACGACAGCACCCAGCACGTCGGCCAGGCCGCCTACGCGAGCGGCATCCTCAGCCGGCGGTGAGCACCTCGGCGACCGCGTCGGCGACGGCGCCGGGCGCCTCGTAGGTGAGCATGTGGCCCAGCCGCGGCAGCACCGTCAGCCGGGAACCGCGGATGCCGTCGGCCAGCGAGCGCGCGTGGCCCACCGGGGTGAGCCGGTCGGCCGAGCCGACGAGCACCCGCGTCGGCACGGCACCGAGGTGCGACAGGGCCTCGGTCTCGTCGTGCTGCTGCAGGGCCAGGAAGTAGCGACCCATCGTCGGCAGCGAGGTGTGCCGGATGAGCGTCACCCCGGGGTCCACCGTCTCGCGCGCCGCGCCGCGCCCGAAGAGCAGCCGGGTCTGCGACCTGGTCGAGAGCAGCCGGCCGGGCGCCACCCGGGGAGCCCGCGCCGAGGCCTTCATCAGGGCCCGCTCGAGCGGCAGCCGCACCCGGTCCTCGGCCACCTTGGCCGAGGTCGCCACGAGCACGACCCCGCGTACCCGGGCCGCGAGCTCGTCGGCGTGGTCGGCGGCCCACGCCATGATCGTCATGCCACCCATCGAGTGCCCGGCCAGCACCAGCGGGCCGGTCGGCGCCAGCGCCGTCAACACCCGGTTCAGCACCTCGCCGAGCTCGTGCACCGTCGGGGCACGCGACTCGGGGGTCGACCGGCCGTGCCCGGGCTGGTCGAACGCGACGACCCGCACCCCGAAGCGCGCCCGCAGCAGCTCGACGACCGGCAGCCAGCTCTCGTGGGTGAGGGTCCAGCCGTGGGCCAGCACCACGGTGACGCCGTCGGCGGGGGTGCCAGCGGCCGCCCCCGTGGCCGGCCACTCCACGGCGTGCACGTCGGTGCGGGTACCGAGCCGCACGCGGTGCCGCACCGCACCCTCGGGGAGCCGGGCGACGCGTGAGGTGCCCTGGTGCGCGAAGCTGCGTGACGGCATCGGGTCAGTCCCGCAGCTGCACCACGACCGGCGCGTGGTCGCTGGCGCCGGCGCCCTTGCGCTCCTCCCGGTCGATCGCCGCACCCGCGACGCGTTCCGCGAACGACGGTGAGCCGAGCACGAAGTCGATGCGCATGCCGCGGCGCTTCTGGAAGGCGAGCCGCTGGTAGTCCCAGTAGGTGTACACACCAGGACCGGGGGCGTGCGGGCGCACGACGTCGACGAAGCCGGCCTCCAGGAAGGCGTTGAAGGCGGCGCGCTCTCCGGGGGAGACGTGGCTCTTGTCGAGGTAGTACTCCATCGACCACACGTCGTCGTCCTGCGGCGCGATGTTCCAGTCGCCGCACAGCGCTACCGGGGTGCCGTCGGCGGCCCACTCGCCGGCCCGTTCGCGCAGCCGCCCCAGCCAGTCGAGCTTGTAGGCCATGTGCGGGTCGTCGAGCGCGCGACCGTTGGGCACGTAGACCGACCACAGCCGGATGCCGTTGCACGTGGCCCCGATCGACCGCGCCTCCGCGACCAGCGGGTCCCCCCAGCCGGGGTCGCCGTCGAAGCCGACCGTCACGTCGATGAGGCCCACCCGCGACAGGATCGCGACGCCGTTCCACTGGTTGGTGCCGTGGTGGGCGACCTCGTAGCCCACGGCGCGCAACCGGTCGTAGGGGAACTGCTCGTCCTTGGCCTTGGTCTCCTGCACCAGCAGCACGTCGACGTCGGTGCGGGCCAGCCAGGCCTCCACGCGGTCGATGCGGGAGCGGATCGAGTTGACGTTCCAGGTGGCGATGCGCACCTCCTCACCCTACCCACGGGTACGGCGCCCCCCGCGGTGGCGGTTCCCGGCATACAGTGCCTCAACCATGAGCACCGCACTCGTCACCGGCGCCTCCGCCGGCATCGGCCGCGCCTTCGCCGAACGCCTCGCCCGTGAGGGCACTGACCTGGTGCTCGTGGCCCGCGACCGCGTGCGCCTCGAGGACCTCGCGGCGAGGCTGCGCACCCACCACGGGGTCGCCGTCGAGGTGCTGGTGGCCGACCTGTCCGACCGGGTGGCGACCTCGCTGGTGTGTGCCCGCCTCGAGGACGGGCTGCGCCCGGTCGACCTGCTGGTGAACAACGCCGGGTTCGGCCTCGACGGGCCCTTCCTCGACAACGACCTCACCGACGAGGAGGCCGGGCTCGACGTCATGGTGCGGGCCGTCATGCTCACCTGCCACGCGGCCGGCCGGGCGATGCGTGCCCGGGGCCGCGGCGCCATCCTCAACGTCTCGTCGGTCGCGTCGTTCATCGCCAACGGCAGCTACTCGGCCGAGAAGGCCTTCGTCACCGTGTTCACCGAAGGCCTGGCCGGCGAGCTGGCGGGCACCGGCGTCACGGCGACCGCGCTGTGCCCGGGCTTCACCCGCACCGAGTTCCACGCGCGCGCCGGCATCCGCATGTCGGCCCTGCCCGGCCCGCTCTGGCTCGACGCCGACGACGTGGTGCAGCAGGCGCTCACCGACGTCGCCCGGGGCAAGGTGGTCTCGGTACCCGGGCTGCAGTGGAAGGTCATCACCGCCGGGGTGCGGGCGCTGCCGCGCCCCCTGCTTCGCGGCGGCACGCTGCGCCGGCTCGACCGGTTCCGCAGGCCGCACGAACCGAAACCGTAGCGACGGCCGCCGCCGCAGCCTGGTATCAGGCGCGGCCCGGCGGCGCTCCTTGCCGGTGACCCGCCGCGGCGATGCCGTGTCGCTCAACCCCCAGCCGCTGCCGCCGATCGAGGCGGTGGTCGGGGCGCAGCTGCTCGAGAACGTGCTGGTCTCCGCGATCATCGTCGTCGGCGGCCGGGACACCGGTGAGGCGGCCGGCGCGCTGCGGGGGCGAGATCGACGACTGGTGCGGCACCGGCTGGCCCCACAAGTGGCCCAAGCCCAAGCCCCCGAGGGGCTGGGACGAGAGCCAGGTGTTCGCGGGAGCGGCGCTGGCCGCGGCGAGCCTGGCCGCGCAGTACGACCACGCCCCGGAGCTGCAGGACGCCCTCGGGGCCGCCGCCGAGCAGCTCGCCGAGGTCGCGGGCCGCTGAGGCCGGATGGTGCGGTGGCTCGACGGCGCACCGGCGGGGGTGCGCCGACACCGTTCACGGCATCGTGGGGCAAACCCCCTCGTCAGGCCCGGTTGCCCGGCCTACCATCGGACGATGGTTCCGGGCGCCGAACCAGAGGTGCTGCGCGAGTACCGCCACCTCCTGCGCACCGCCTCCGCCGACTGGCAGGAGACGGCGCACCGGCACGCCCTCTGGGCGCTCGGGCCCCAGGGGCGCGACTGGCTGCTCGTCGAGCTGCAGCGGCTGCTGCTGTCGGGAACCCGGCTGGGGCGCGACGACGTCCACGTCCTCGCCCGGCTGGTCGTGCTGGCGGAGCGGCGCAGCCCCCGCATCCTGCTCGACGGCCTTCCCCGCAACCTGCGCGACGACCTGGCAGCGGCCGTGGTCGGCAGCCCGGCCGGCCGGATGCTGCGGGCAGGCATCGACGTCTGGGACGGGCACGACCCCGACCCGCGGCCCGCGCCACCGCCGGACCCCGACCACCACCAGCGATGGTTCCAACAGCGCGCGACGCCCGGTGCGGCCGGCGAGCTGTCGGTGTTCCTGCACCCGTACCGCCGGCCGAGCCCCTGAACAGCGGGTGACCGTGCACCGCCTACGGTAAGGGCGTGACCGACATCGCTGCCGACCGCTCCCGCCTGCTCGAGATCGTCCGTGCCAAGGCGATCGTTCACGGCCGGGTGACCCTGTCCTCCGGCAAGGAGGCCGACTACTACGTCGACCTGCGCCGCATCACGCTCGACGGTGAGGCAGCCCCGCTGGTCGGTCGGGTCATGCGCGACCTCGTCGCCGACGTGGACTTCGACGCCGTCGGGGGCCTCACCCTCGGTGCCGACCCGGTGGCGACCTCGATGCTGCACGCGGCGGCGGCCACCGGTGACCGGCTCGACGCGTTCGTGGTGCGCAAGGCCGGCAAGGCGCACGGCCTGCAGCAGCGCATCGAGGGCCCGTCGATCCAGGGCCGGCGGGTGCTCGTCGTCGAGGACACCTCGACCACCGGGGCGTCACCGCTGGATGCCGCCCGCGCGGCCCAGGAGGCCGGCGCCACCGTGGTCGCGGTCGCCACCATCGCCGACCGGGCCACCGGCGCCGCCGAGAAGTTCGCGGATGCCGGGTTCGAGTACCGGCACGTCTTCGGTCTCGAGGATCTGGGCCTGGCCTGACGGTCCGCCGGCAGCACCCCAACGCCGGGCCCCGCGGTGCCCGGCGTTGGGGTGCCGTGGGTCACTGGTGCACCACCTGCTTGACCTCGCCGCTCTGCACCCGCTCGTAGTAGCTGTGGATGGTGGAGCGGATCACCTTGGCCAGGAGGTAGAGGCCGATGATGTTCGGGATGCCCATCAGGAAGATCATCGAGTCGGAGAAGTTGATGACCGGCCCCAGGGCGGCCGCCGACCCGATGACGGTGAAGACCAGGAACAGGCCCTTGAAGACGTTCTCCGCGAGCACGTTGTCGCCGAAGAGGTAACCCGTCGCCTTCATGCCGTAGTACGACCAGCTGATCATCGTCGAGAATGCGAAGAGCACGACCGCGAAGGCCAGCACCACCGGGAACCACGGCAGCACCGTCTCGAACGAGCGTGACGTGAGGTCGACCCCGCCGAGCTCGCTGGCGTCGGGGTCGTTCCACGTCCCCGTGATGACGATGGTCAGCGCGGTCATCGTGCAGATGACGACGGTGTCGATGAAGGGCTCGAGCATGGCGACGAAACCCTCGGTCGCGGGCTCCCTCGTCTTGACGGCCGAGTGCGCCACCGATGCCGAGCCAAGGCCAGCCTCGTTGGAGAAGGCGGCCCGCTGGAAGCCGACGATGAGTGCTCCGATCGCCCCGCCGGCCACGCCCTCTGGGCTGAACGCGCCGGTGAGGATCTCACCGAAGGCCCCCGGGACGGCGCTGAGGTTGGCGAAGATGACGATGACGCACGCCGTGAGGTAGAGGACGGCCATGAACGGCACGACCTTCTCGGTGACCCTGGCGATGCTTTTGATGCCGCCGATGATGACCGCGCCCGCAGCCGCCGCGAAGAGGAGCCCGATGATCCAGGGCGAGTCCGCGAAGATGCTGTCGTCGCCGCCGGTGACCGCCACGATCTGGGCCGTGGCCTGGTTGGACTGGAACATGTTGCCGCCGCCGAGCGCGCCGCCGACCATGCAGATGGAGAAGAGCACGGCGAGGACCTTGCCCAGTCCTCCCATGCCACGCTCGGCGAGGCCGTCGCGCAGGTAGTACATGGGCCCGCCGGAGACCGACCCGTCAGCGTGCTCGCGCCGGTACTTCACGCCGAGCGTGCACTCGGCCATCTTGGTCGCCATGCCGAGCAGGCCGGCGAGGATCATCCAGAACGTGGCTCCGGGGCCACCGAGGGAGATGGCAATGGCGACGCCGGCGATGTTGCCCAGCCCGACGGTCCCGGACACGGCCGTGGCGAGCGCCTGGAAGTGCGAGACCTCGCCGGCGTCGTTCGGGTCGGAGTAGCGGCCGCGGACCAGGTCGATCGACAGGCGTGGGCCCCGCACCTGCATGAAGCCGAGGTAGACCGTGAAGAACGCACCGGCGGCGACGAGCCAGGCGACGATGAGGGGCACCTCGGTGCCGAAGAGCGGGACGGCGTAGAAGACGATCCCGGTGACCCAGTCGGAGAGGCTCGTGAAAATGTCGACGATGTTCATCAGGGCACCACCGTCACGGGAACCGTGGTGGACTGCACGAGCCGGCTGGCGACGCTGCCGAAGACCGCGGCGCGTACTCCTGAGTCACCGGTGCGACCGACGATCACGTGGACGGCACCGACCTCGTCGGCGATGTCGAGCAGCGTGTCCGACGGGCGACCGTGGCGCACGATCTCCGTGTGGGGCACCGAGCCGCGGTCGGCGATCTCGGCCATCGGGGTCAGCACCTGGTCGGTTGCGGCCTGGATCTCCCGCTGCTTCTCCCGGTGCCGGTGCTCGTTCTCGGTGGGCGTCTGGAAGGAGAACGGCGTCCACGGGATGACGTGCGCCAGGACGACCTTCCACGAATTTCGTTGGGCGCGATCAACGGCGAACTCCACCGCGCGGGTGGAGGCTGCGCTGTTGTCGACGCCGACGACGATGGTGTCCATGGCGGGCCTCTCGATCGGAAGCGGTGCGATGGGCACAGGACCCTATCGAGGATGTGACGCCCGCCACGTGGTACGAGCCATAGGATTTCGTCAGCGCCCGCAGCCCGAGGAGAACCAGTGATCGCCACCATCGCCGTCGTCGTCCTGCTCGTCGCTGTCATCGGCTGGGCGGTCGTCACGTACAACGGGCTGATCACGCTGCGCAACCTGGTGCAGGAGGCCTGGCGCCAGATCGACGTCGAGCTGACCCGCCGGCACGACCTGATCGGCAACCTCGTCGAGACGGTCAAGGGCTACGCCGCGCACGAGCGGGGCACCCTCGAGGACGTCGTCAGGGCGCGTTCGGCCGCGATGGCCCCGGGGCAGTCGCCCGCGGCGCAGGCCGAGAGCGAGAACGTGCTCGGCCAGGCACTCGGCCGGCTGCTCGCGATCGTCGAGGCCTACCCCGACCTCAAGGCCAACCAGAACTTCCTCGCCCTGCAGAACGAGCTGACCGACACCGAGGACCGGATCGCGTCCGCCCGCCGCTACTACAACGCGACCGTGCGCGACCTCAACACCAAGGTCGAGACCGTGCCGAACAACCTCATCGCCGGGATGTTCACCATCGGACGTGCCGAGTACTTCGAGGCCGTCGGCGAGCAGCGCGAGGCCCCGCGGGTCGACTTCGGCCAGCGGGAGGCCGTCATCCCCCCGCCCACGGCGTACGCGCCGGGCCCGGCCGCCGCCGGGACCCCCGCCGCCGGGCCGCAGGACACCCCACCCCCACCCCCGGTGCCGCCCGCCGGCCCGGGCGCGACCCCGGCATCCCCCGAAGGGCCCGGCGCGACCCCGGCATCCCCCGAAGGGCCCGGCGCGACCCCACCGCCGGCTCCCCGCGCCTGACCCACGGCCGGCACTGCGGGGCGGGTCAACCGGTCGGTGGACGGGCGGTCCACCGCGCGGGCCTCGCGCCCCGGGCCCGGTGCAGACAGGCTGGGGCCATGGCAGACGCGATCACCATCCGGGGACTCACCAAGACCTACGCCGACCACACCGCCGTCAACGGGCTCGACCTCGACATCCGCACCGGCGAGTGCTTCGCCCTGCTCGGCCCCAACGGCGCCGGCAAGACGACCACCGTCGAGATCCTCGAAGGCTTCCGCTCCCGCGACGCCGGCGAGGTGCACGTGCTCGGCGTCGACCCGCAGGGCTCCGGCCTGGCGTGGCGCAACCGGGTCGGCATCGTGCTGCAGACCTCGGGCGGCCTCGACCTGCTCACCCCGCGCGAGGCACTCACCAGCACGGCGAAGGCCTACTCCGCCCCGCGCGAGGTGGCTGAGGTGCTCGCCTCCGTCGGCCTCGACGACAAGGCGGACGCGCGCATCGTCGGGCTGAGCGGCGGCCAGCGGCGCCGGCTCGACGTGGCGCTCGGCATCATCGGGCGGCCCGAGCTGCTCTTCCTCGACGAGCCGACCACCGGGTTCGACCCGCAGGCCCGCCGTGACTTCTGGGAGCTCATCCGAGCGCTCGCCACCGAGGGCACGACCATCCTGCTGACCACCCACTACCTCGACGAGGCCGAGCACCTGGCCGACCGGGTCGGGGTCATCGCCGCCGGGAGCCTGCTGGCGCTCGACACCCCCGAGGCCCTCGGCGGGCGCGGCGCCGAGGAGGCGACGGTCTCGTGGGAGGAGCACGGCATCCGGCGCCATCTGACCACCTCGACGCCGACGGCCGAGGTGGCCCGCCTCGCGGCCCGGATGCCAGACGGCGAGGTTCCCGCGCTCACCGTGACCCGGCCCTCGCTCGAGGACACCTACCTCAGCCTGATCGCCCCCCACGTCGGCCCCGAGGCCCTGCGCCCCGCTACCGCCGCCTCCCACGACTCCACGGAGGTGCCCGCGTGAGTGCCATCGCCCTCGGCCTGGACCGCACGGTGCTCGAGCTGAAGATGTACTCCCGCGAGAAGGAGGCGGTCTTCTTCTCCTTCCTCTTCCCGATCCTGCTGCTCGCGCTGTTCTCGGTGATCTTCTCCGGCCAGTTCGGCGGCCGCGACACCAACGGGATGACGGCCGGCGGCTACTTCCTGCCTGGCATGCTCTCGGCGGGCGTGCTGCTCACCAGCTACCAGACCATGGCGATGTCGGTGGCCAGCGAGCGCGACGACGGCACGCTCAAGCGGCTGCGGGCCACCCCGATGCCGCCGGTCGCCTACTTCCTCGGCAAGGTCGGGCTGGTCGCGATCTCCTCGACCCTGCAGGTGGCCCTGCTCCTGCTCGTGGCGCGCGTCTTCTTCGGGGTGCAGCTCCCCACCAGCGCCGACCGCTGGGCGGTGTTCGCCCTGGTGTTCACCCTCGGGGTGTTCGGCGGCACGGTGCTCGGCATCGCCTACTCGTCGATGGCGACCTCGCGCACCATCGGCGCGGTCGTGATCGGCCCCCTGCTGATCCTGCAGTTCATCTCCGGCGTCTACATCGCGTTCACCGACGTGCCGACCTGGCTGCAGCAGATCGCCTCGGTGTTCCCCCTGAAGTGGATCGCGCAGGGCATGCGGTCGGTGTTCTACCCCGCGGACCTCGCCTCGGCCGAGATGGCCGGGTCGTGGGAGACCGGCCGCACCGCCCTGGTGCTGCTGGCCTGGGCGGTGGGCGGGCTCGTGCTGTGCGTGCTCACCTTCAAGTGGTTCAAGCGCGGCACCACGTGAGCCCTCGGGCAGCACAATGAGCGACGTGACGGCGACAGCAGCGACCTCGCGCGAGGAGTTCGGCGCCATGTGGCGGCGGCAGCAGCCGTACTGGCACACCATCTTCGCGATCGTGTGGGGGGCGGCCCTGGTCGTGACCCTCCTCGACGAGCCCGGCCCGTACGGCCGGGTGCCGTCGGTCGTGCTGCTCGGGGTCATGGCGCTCGCCTACGCGGTGCTCGGCACGCGGGGGATGACGAACCGCGACCTTCGGTGGGCGGTGGCCTACCAGGTGGTGGCCTGGACGGCCCTGCTCGGCATCCAGTGGGTCGACCCGAGCACCCAGGCCTGGCTGCTCTACTTCGCGCTCTTCCCGCAGCTGTGGGCGATGCTGCCCACCCGCTGGGCGGTCGTGGGCACGGTGCTCGTCGTCACCGCGTTCGCGGTGGTGCGCTGGGGGCAGTTGGGCTTCTCCACCGACAGCCTCGCCGAGATCCTCATCTCCAGTGTCATCTCGATGGGCCTGTCCCTGTCGCTGGGGTTGTTCATCAACCGGCTGGTCAGCGAGGCCGAGAACCGGGCCGAGACGATCGACGAGCTGCGGGCCACGCAGGCCCGGCTCGCCGCAGCGGAGCGTGACCGAGGCGTGCACGAGGAGCGCGAGCGCATCTCCCGCGAGATCCACGACACCCTCGCTCAGGGCTTCACCTCCGTGCTCGCTCTGTCCCGGGCGGCCCAGGCCGCGCTGGCTCGGGGCGACAGCACCGCGGCGGGCGAGCGGCTGGCGCTCATCGAGCGCACGGCATCCGACAACCTCGACGAGGCGCGCCTGATCGTGGCCGAGCTGACGCCAGGGCACCTGCAGTCACGCACCCTCGGCCAGGCCCTCGAGCGGCTGGGGGCGGCCGTGACGAGCGAGACCGGGCTGCGCGCCGACGTGCGGGTGGCCGGAGAACCGGTGCCGCTCGGGGGCTCGGCCGAGGTCGTCATCTTGCGCACCGCCCAGGAGGCGCTGTCGAACGTGCGACGGCACGCGTCGGCCGCCCGGGTCGACCTCACCCTGGCCTACGACGACCCCGCCGAGGTGGTGCTCACCGTGCACGACGACGGCCTGGGCTTCGACTCCGACGGCGCCCGCTCTGGGTTCGGGCTCGACGGGGTGCAGGCCCGGGCTGCCGAGGTGGGCGGCGCCGTGCAGGTGCTCAGCGAACGCGGAACCGGCACCACGCTGCGCCTGGTGGTGCCCCGGTGATCCGGCTGCTCGTGGTCGACGACCACCCGGTGGTGCGGGCCGGCATGGTCGCCGTGCTGGGCGAGCAGGGCGACTTCGAGGTAGTGGGGGAGGCGGCCAACGGTGCGGAGGCGCTCGGGCTGGTGCCGCGGCTGCATCCGGACGTCGTGCTGATGGACCTGCGGATGCCGGTCATGGACGGTGCCGAGGCCACTGCCCGGATCACCGTTCAGGCCGGGGGCCCGCAGGTGCTGGTGCTCACCACCTACGACACCGATGCCGACATCGTGCGGGCCGTGGAGGCCGGCGCCCGCGGCTACCTGCTCAAGGACGCGCCGACGGGAGTGCTCGCCGACGCGATCCGGCGGGCGGCCCGCGGTGAGACGGTGCTGGCCCCACCGGTGGCCGCACGGCTGGCCGACCGGCTGCGCGCACCCGCCCGGCCCGAGCTCACCGGGCGCGAGGTCGAGGTGCTCGGCCTCGTGGCCCGCGGGCTCTCCAACGCCGACATCGGGCGCGCGCTGTTCATCGGCGAGGCCACCGTCAAGACGCACCTCATCCGGGCCTTCGCCAAGCTCGGGGTGACCGACCGCACGGCCGCCGTGACCGCGGCCTACGCCGCCGGGCTGATCGAGCTGCCCCGCCACTGACGGGGGCGCGCCGGGGTCAGGCGGAGCCGTCGCGCGCGTCCTCGGCGGCCGCGGCGTCGGCGGCGTCGGCGGCGTCGGCGATCGTCCGCGCCGTGGCGGCGGCGATGGCCTTCGCCTCCCGGCGGTGCTTGAGGTACTCGTAGACCATCGGCAGCACCGAGAGGACCACGATCAGCAGGATCGCGGCCTCGAGGTGGTCGCGGATGAGCGGGATGCCGCCGAGGAAGTAGCCCGCCAGGGTCACCGACGTGACCCAGAGTGCCGCGCCCACCGCCGACCAGGTGAAGAAGTGCCGCCGGTCCATGCGCCCGATGCCGGCGACGAGGGTGATGTAGGTACGCACGATCGGCACGAAGCGCCCGATGACCAGGGCCTTGGCGCCGTGCTTCTCGAAGAAGTCGTGGGTCTGGTCGAGGTACTTCTTGCGGATGATCCGCCCGTCGTGGTTGCGCAGCGGTGCCCCGATGGCCCGCCCGATCTCGTAGCCGACGACGTTGCCCGCGAAGGCTGCCACGAAGAGCGCAGGGATGGCGACCACCAGCGGGATGTCGAGCTCGCCGCCGGCGATGAAGATGCCCATCGCGAACAGCAGCGAGTCGCCCGGGAGGATCGGGAAGAACAGGCCGCACTCGACGAACACGATGGCCAGCGAGACGAGGAAGAAGGCGTCCCCGTAGGTCTGCAGTAGGTATTCGGGGTTCATCCAGTCGGGCCCCAGCGCGTGCATCACGTGCTCAAGGGTACGGGGGAACGTCTCTCAAGCCCGCTTCCCCGGCTGTGCGCAGGCTGTGCACGCGGTCGGGCCGCTCAACGGCTCCGCGAGGTCAGCAGCACTTCGCCCGCTCAGGAGGTGCTTGCCGAGTCAGGGCCGTATACGCCCCTGACTTCGCGACGTGCTCCTGACTGCGCGCGACCGCTGGGCGGGCAGTCGGCAAGGGGTTCCCGCGCGTCGGCGTTACATTGAGCGACGAAACGGGCCGCCACAGCCTCCCCGCGGCCCCGAAAGCGAAGGATCCCCCGCATGCCCTGCGCAGTGTTCGGTGAGCCGCGCGAGGAGCGCACCCGCCAGTTCCTCTCGCGCATCCACGCGTGACCGGCGACGGCGACGCGCCCGAGGTCGGGGTCGGCCCCTGGGACGGGCCGTGGCCCGAGGGCGAGCAGTGGGATGCCGACCTGCTGCGCGACGGCGACCGCCGCAACGTCGCCGACCGGTACCGGTACTGGCGCATGGATGCCGTAGTGGCCGACCTCGACGCACGTCGCCACCCGTTCCACGTCGCGATCGAGAACTGGGGCCACGACTTCAACATCGGCTCGGTCGTGCGCACCGCGAACGCGTTCAACGCCAATGCCTTCCACGTCGTCGGGCGGCGCCGGTGGAACCGGCGGGGCGCCATGGTGACCGACCGCTACCAGCACGAGCACCACCATCCGAGCGTCGCCGACCTCGTCGAGTGGGCGAGCGGGGCTGGGAGCGAGGGGTCCGGCATCCCACTGGTCGGCATCGACAACGTCCCGGGCTCGGTGCCGCTCGAGACCTACGACCTGCCCCGCGAGTGCGTACTGGTGCTGGGGCAGGAGGGGCCGGGGCTGACGCCCGAGATGCTCGCGGCGTGCGACGTGGTGCTGCACATCGAGCAGTTCGGCTCGACCCGCTCGATCAACGCCGGGGCGGCCGGGGCCATCGCCATGCACGCCTGGGTGCGCCGACACGTCTTCGGCCAGAAAGTCCGGTAGCCCTGTCGAAACCCGGTCGCCACGCGCGTCACAGTGGTGTGGCCGCACCCGAGCGGCCCGAGACGAAGGGGACCGACCATGACGACGTACGCCATCCTCCTGCCCGGGGACGAGGGGCCCTGGGAGGCAACCACGCCGGAGGAGCGAGCCGCCGTGTACGCCACCCACGAACGCTTCTCGACCACCCTCATGGAGCGCGGCCACCGCATCGTCGGCGGTGCGGAGCTCGCCCACTCCCGCGAGGCCCGGGTGGTCCGTGGTGGAGACGACGGACCGGTCATGGGCGACGGACCGTACGCAGAGTCCGTCGAGCAGCTGAGCGGCTTCTACCTCGTGGAGTCCGACGACCTCGACGACCTCGCCGAGGTGTGCGCCCTCCTCGTGGCACCGGGGGAGGGCCTGGAGATCCGGGCCTGCCTCCCCGCTCCCGACCAGACCGACGAGGGAGCCTGAGATGACCGAGTACGTCGTCCTCATCGTCGGAGACGCCGACCGCTGGTGGACCACCATGGATGCCGAGCAGCGCGCCGCCGGCTACGCCGAGTACACGCGCTTCGGTGAGGAGCTGGCCCGCCGCGGCCACAAGGTCACCGGAGGCGCCGAGCTGCACGCCACGACCGAGGCCAGGCGCATCCCGCGCGGCGGTGGTGCTATCACCGACGGACCCTTCGCCGAGGTCACCGAGCAGGTGGGCGGGTTCTACCAGGTCGAGACCGACGACCTCGACGACCTGCTCGACTGCAGCCAGATCATCGCCGCCGTGGGTGATGGCATCGAGGTGCGACGCACCGTGTCGGCGGAGGACCGGGCGTGAGCCGGCACCTGCTGCTGCTGCCCGCTCCCGAGGCCGAGTGGGCCCGGCTGCCCGCCGAGGAGCACGAGAAGGGGATGCGCTCGCACCAGCAGTTCCACCGCGACCTGCGCGAGGGAGGCCACCACCTGGTGCTGTCGTCCCCGCTCACGCCGTCGGCCGCCGCGGTGTCACTGCGTCCCGACGGCTCCGGCGGGGTGCTCGCCACCGACGGGCCGTTCACCGAGTCGGTCGAGCAGGTCGTCGGCTTCTACCTCGTCGAGACCGACGACCGGGCCGCCCTGCTGCGCCTGTGCGCCGAGTTCGCGTCGCGCGGCGAGCTCATCGAGTTCCGTGACCTCGTGGGTGACGACGAGCACGACCACGGCGGCACGACCGAGCAGGCCGACGGGGATGCCGCGCCGTGAGGTACGTGGTGATCATCGCCTGCGACCCCGGGGTCTGGGAGCAGGCGACCGCCGACGAGCGGCAGGGCTTCTTCGACGCGCACGACGCGTTCGAGCTGGCGGTGGCAGCGCGCGGCACGAAGGTCTCGGGCGCCGCGCTGGCCTCGGCCGACACGGCGACCACGGTGCGGCACGTCGGCGGCGACCTCACCGTCACCGACGGCCCGTTCGTCGAGCTGGTCGAGCAGCTCGCCGGGTTCTACCTCGTCGACCTGCCCGACCTCGACTCGGCGATCGCGGCCTGCGCCGAGCTGCCGCGCAGCTACACCGTCGAGATCCGCCCCGAGGTCGAGATCGAAGGGTACGAGCCGCCCCGTGGCCCCTGACGAGGCGCTCGCCGCGGTCGTGCGCGAGGAGTGGGGACGCCTCACCGCCCTGCTCCTCGCGCAGTTCCGGCGGCTCGACCTCGTCGAGGACGCCCTCGGGGATGCCGTGGAGGCCGCCGCCCGCACCTGGCCCCGTGATGGCACCCCCGTCCGGCCCGCTGCGTGGCTCATGACCACCGCCCGGCGCCGGGTGCTCGACCGGCTGCGGGCCGAGGCGGTGGCCCAGCGCCGCATGCCACTGATCGTCGTCGACGCCCGCGAGGGAGGAGGAGCCGCGATGGCCGACCCCGGCGGTCTTCTCGAGGACGACCGGCTGCGCCTGGCGCTGATGTGCTGCCACCCGGCACTCGCGGCCGAGGTGGCGAGCGCGCTGGCGCTGCGGCTCGTGCTCGGCGTCACGACGGCCGACATCGCCCGGCTCTTCCTCGTGCCCGAGCCCACGATGGCCGCCCGGCTCACCCGCGGCAAGCGCAAGATCGTGGCTGCCGGCATCCCGTACGCCGTTCCCGACGCGGCCGACCTGCCCGCTCGCCTCGGCACCGTGGCCCAGGTGGCCTACCTCGCCTTCACCGCCGGGTACGCGGCCGGTAGTGGCCCCGACCTGGTGCGGGCCGAGCTGGCCGGCGAGGCGGTGCGACTCGTGCGGGTCACCCTGGCCCAGTGCCCCGACGAGCCGGTGCTCCGTGCACTGCTCGCGCTGCTCCTGCTGCAGCACTCGCGCCGCGACGCCCGGGTGAGCGACGACGGGCGGCTCGTGCTGCTCCCTGACCAGGACCGCTCCCGGTGGCACCACGACGAGGTCGCCGAGGCGCTCGACCTCCTGTCGCGGATGCCGCCGCACCCCACCTCCGCGCTGGCCGAGAGCTACCGGCTGCAAGCGCTCGTGGCGGCCGAGCACGGCACGGCGGCAACGGCATCCGACACCCGGTGGGACGTGATCTGCGAGCGCTACGCCGACCTGGTGGCGCTGAGCCCGTCACCGTCCGTGCGCCTGGCGGCCGCCGTGGCCGTGGCCGAGCGCGACGGGCCGCAGGCGGGTCTGGCCGCGCTCGACCACCTCGACGCTGCGATGCCGTACAGCCACCGGCTCCCCGCCGTGCGCGGCGAGCTCCTCGCCCGGGCCGGGATGGAGGCCGCGGCCGTCGAGGCGCTCGACCTGGCGATCGCGCGCTGCCAGAACGACGTCGAGCGCGAGCACCTCACCCGCCGCCGCGACTCCCTCCGTCCCGAGATCGACCAATAGGTCGCATCGGGGACGCCCGCCCCGTCCTGGGATCGACCAATAGGTCGCATCGGGGACGCCCGCCCCGTCCTGGGATCGACCAATAGGTCGCATCGGGGACGCCCGGAGGCGAGCCAGACCCCCGCGGACGGGCATCGGCCCACGGGTGGTGCTCGGGGCTCGCCATGGCGTCAAATTGGCCCGTGACCCCCGACCCGGATGCCGCGGCGCTGCTCGAGCTGTTCCACACCCAGGTGCGACTGCGCGACCGCGACGCCGCTCCCGGGTTCGTCGTCGACCGCGACGGGCCGGTGCACCGCACCTACCCGCCGGATGCCGGTGAGCGCGGCGCCATGGTCGAGTGCCCCGAGGGCCTGGGGAACGACCCCGACCACTGGGTCGCACGACAGGTCGAGTTCTTCACCGCGCGACGGCAGGTCGTGGAGTGGAAGACCTACGGCTACGACGAGCCGGCCGACCTGGCGCCGCGTCTCGTGCGAGCCGGGTTCGTCGCCGACGACCCCGAGGTGGTGCTGGTCGGCCGGTGCGCCGACCTGGTGCACCACGTCGTGCTGCCAGAGGGCACCCGGTTGCGGGAGATCTCGACCGACGACGACTGGGAGCGCGTGCGGGTGAGCCTCGACTCCGTCTGGGGCACGGAGACCTCCTGGGTGAACGACGCCCTGCGCGCCGAGCAGCGCCGTGACCCCGACCTGCTCATCGCCGTCGCCGCCGAGGACGCCGGCACCGCGCAGGTGCTCTCCCACGGCGTGCTGCGCCTGCAGCCGGGCACCGGGTTCTGTGGGCTGTGGGGCGGCTCGACCCTCACCGAGTGGCGGGGTCGGGGGCTCTACCGCGCGATCACCACCTACCGCGCCCGGCTCGCCCTCGACCGGGGCTATCCGTACGCCCGCGTCGACACCTCACCGGACTCCCGCCCTATCCTCATCGGGCTCGGCATGCACGCGGTGGCCGACACCCGCCCGTACGTGCTCGACCCCAGCCGGCCTGCGCCGGAAGCGGGTTCGCCGACCCCCTGACCGGCTGCCCAAAAGCCCGGTCCGGATGCCGGGTGCCGGCTACCGCCGGGTAGGCGAACCTCTGCTGTGGCGAACCCCGATCCGTGGAAGGATCGACGCGTACCGGCACTCACAACCTTCCGAGGAGATACCCGTGCCCATCGCAACGCCCGAGGTCTACGCCGACATGCTCGACCGAGCCAAGGCCGGCTCGTTCGCCTACCCCGCCATCAACATCACCTCGAGTCAGACCGTGACGGCCGCGATCCGCGGTTTCGCCGAGGCCGGGTCCGACGGCATCATCCAGGTCTCCACCGGCGGTGCCGAGTACGCCTCCGGCTCCACCATCAAGGACATGGTCACCGGCTCGCTGGCGCTGGCGGCCTACGCCCGCGAGGTGGCGAAGAACTACCCGGTCAACATCGCCCTGCACACCGACCACTGCCCCAAGAACAAGCTCGACGGCTTCGTGCGCCCCCTGCTCGCGGCATCCGCGGAGCAGGTGAAGTCCACCGGCCTGCCGATCTTCCAGAGCCACATGTGGGACGGCTCGGCCGTGCCGCTCGACGAGAACCTGCAGATCGCCGAGGAGCTGCTCGCCCTGGCCAAGGCCGCAAACATCATCCTCGAGGTCGAGATCGGTGTCGTCGGCGGCGAGGAGGACGGTGTCGCCGCAGAGATCAACGACAAGCTGTACACCACCCCCGACGACGCGCTGAAGACCGTGGAGGCCCTCGGCCTGGGCGAGAACGGCCGCTACATGGCCGCCCTCACCTTCGGCAACGTGCACGGCGTCTACAAGCCGGGCAACGTCAAGCTGCGCCCCGAGATCCTCAAGCAGTGCCAGGACGCCATCGTCGCCGCCCACGGCGCCGCCGCCGGCGACAAGCCGCTCGACCTGGTCTTCCACGGCGGCTCCGGCTCGCTGCCCGAGGAGATCTCGGCCGCCGTCGACTACGGCGTCGTGAAGATGAACGTCGACACCGACACCCAGTACGCCTTCACCCGCCCGGTCGCCGACTGGATGCTGAAGAACTACACCGGCGTGCTGAAGATCGACGGCGAGGTCGGCAACAAGAAGCAGTACGACCCGCGCGCGTGGGGCAAGGAGGCCGAGGCGGGGATGGCCGCACGCGTCGTCGTGGCCTGCGAGAACCTGCGCTCGGCGGGCACCCACCAGGGCTGACCCCGCCCCCCGCCCGTCCGATCCCAGCGGTCGAGAGTAGGGAACACGCCGTGCGAGGCCGACCTCGCACGGCGTGTTCCCTACTCTCGACGAGACCGCCGCACTCACCCCCAACCCCGACCGACCGAGAGGCACCGCCATGAGCTCCGACCTGCTCGGCATCCCGCCGACCCACCTGCCACCGGACCCCGCCGCCGAGCCGCTGGCCGAGGGCACCCCGCCCGAGCAGGTGGCCGCGGCGCACCCGGCATCCAGCCTGGCCTGGGCCGTGCTCGCCGAGGACGCCCTCGCCGACCACCGTGCCGTCACCTCGTACGCCTACGCCCGCACCGGCTACCACCGCGGCCTCGACGCCCTGCGCCGGGCCGGCTGGCGCGGCCAGGGACCGATCCCGTGGGAGCACGTGCCCAACCGTGGCTTCCTGCGCGCGCTCGGGGCGCTGGCCCGGGCGGCCAACCAGATCGACGAGGTCGACGAGGTGCACCGGTGCACCGAGTTCCTGAGGGCGTCGACCGCCAGCGGGGCCCGCGAGCTGGGCTTGTGACCGCAGCGGGCGTCCGGCGCGCCGAGGCACGACGCAGGGCCCGGGCGCGAACGCCCGGGCCCTGCTCGGCCAGCCGTTTCTCGAGTCCACCGGATCCGGTCGCTTCCCTCTCGCCAAGAAGCGTCCACCAGTGGCCCCTGCAACCGCAGCTGTGCGCCTCCATCGTGCATCGGGGAGCCCTGGTGGTGCGACACTTGGCTGCCACTGGCCGGTAACGGCCACCGTGCAGGGGCAGGAGGCAGGACACATGAACGACCCCTCGGCCTACGACGGGGGTGTGCTCCTCGTGCTCGAGGAGCAGCTCCGGCGCGAGCTCGACCGGATCGAGGAGCGGCGGCGCGACCTCGACGCCTCCCGCGACCTGCTGTCGAAGGTCACCAGCGTCGCGCTGGGCGCCACCGAACCGCCCAGCGAGCCCATCTCCGACGCCATCGCCCCCTCGGTCGTGAACCGCCTGCTCAGCGACACCACCGGCATGCTGCGCAACTACGTGCTCACCATCTCCGAGGGCCCGGCCCTCGACGAGAGCACCATGCGCGCCAACGAGGAGCGGATCCGGCGTGGTGAGTCGCAGCGCGCGGTTTACCCGGCGAGCACCCTGTCGTCACCACAGGGGCAGCGCTGGATGAGCATGTGGGAGGAGGTGGGCGAGGACCAGCGGATCGTGCCGACCACCGACACCGAGTTCGCCGTCTTCGGTGACACGGCGGTCGTGGCGCTGGCCGGGTGGGACGACCCCTCGCAGGGGTACGCCGTCATCCGCGACCCGCTCACCGTGCGGCTCTACACGGCCTACTTCGACCTCGCCTGGCGGCACGCGGTCCCGGTGCCGTCCGTCAGCGGCCGAGAGGTCGGCGGCGACCCCAAGCTCGTCGAGCTGCTCGAGCTCGGGATGAAGGACGAGGCGATCGCCCGCTACCTCGGGGTCAGCCTGCGCACCGTCCGCCGTCGGGTGGCCAACCTGATGGCGGTCAACGGGGTCGACACCCGGTTCCAGCTCGGCTGGGTGCTCGCCCGGCGGCGCCGCTGAGCGGAACCGGAGCATCCGGCATCCCGCGATAGGGTGGGGTGTACGAGGCCCCGGCGCGTACCCCGCGAGGGGCCTTCGGCGCGTCGCGGCACCTCCGCCGGGCGCACGGGCGAGAGGAGCCGCGATGCCGGCGATCGTGCTGATCGGGGCCCAGTGGGGCGACGAGGGCAAGGGCAAGGCGACCGACCTCCTGGGCGGCGACGTCGACTACGTCGTGAAGTTCAACGGTGGCAACAACGCCGGCCACACCGTGGTCATCGAGGGCGAGGACGGGGCGCGCGAGAAGTACGCGCTGCACCTGCTGCCCTCCGGCATCCTCACGCCGTCGGTGGTCCCGGTCATCGGCAACGGTGTCGTGGTCGACCTCGACGTGCTGTTCGAGGAGATCGACGGCCTCGAGGCCCGCGGCGTCGACACCTCCCGGCTCGTGGTCTCGGCCAACGCGCACGTCATCCCGTCGTACAACCGCACCCTCGACAAGGTCACCGAGCGCTTCCTCGGCGCCCGCAAGATCGGCACCACCGGGCGCGGCATCGGACCCACCTACGCCGACAAGATGAACCGGGTCGGCATCCGGGTGCAGGACCTGTTCGACGAGCACATCCTGCGCCAGAAGGTCGAGGCGGCGTTGTCGCTGAAGAACCAGGTGCTCGTGAAGATCTACAACACCCGTGCGGCGGAGGCCGACTGGGTGGTCGAGGAACTGCTGTCGTATGCCGACCGCTTGCGTCCGATGGTCGCCGACACCTCTCTGGTGCTCGAGCAGGCGCTCGACGACGGCGCGAACGTGCTGCTCGAGGCCGGCCAGGCGACGCTGCTCGACGTCGACCACGGCACCTACCCGTTCGTCACGTCGTCGTCGGCCACGGCGGGCGGCGCGTGCACGGGGTCGGGCATCCCGCCGACCCGGGTGAGCCGGGTCATCGCCATCCTCAAGGCGTACACGACGCGAGTGGGCGAGGGGCCGTTCCCCACCGAGCTGTTCGACGACGACGGCGAGACGCTGCGCAAGACCGGCGTCGAGTACGGCACCACCACCGGGCGGCCCCGGCGCTGCGGGTGGATGGACACCGTCATCGGCCGCTACGCCAACCGGGTCAACGGCGTCACCGACTTCGTCATCACCAAGCTCGACGTGCTCACCGGCTTCGACCAGGTGCCGGTCTGCGTGGCCTACGAGGTCGACGGCGTGCGGCACGACGAGATGCCGGTCAACCAGAGTGACTTCCATCACGCCAAGCCGGTCTACGAGATGCTCGACGGCTGGTGGGAGGACGTCTCCGGGTGCCGCGAGTTCGACGACCTGCCGGCGGCGGCCCGGGCCTACGTGCTGCGGGTCGAGGAGCTCATCGGAGCACGGGTATCGGCGATCGGCGTCGGGCCTGGTCGGCACGAGATCATCCAGCGCTTCCCGCTGCTCGACTGATCGGGGCGGATGCCGCGTGGCTGGCCGCGGGTTCACCGGTGGTGCTGGCGGTGCGGATGATAGCCCAGTTCCCGCGAAGTGCGGTTGCGACACGCCGGCGCGCCCTAGCATGGCGAGTGCGGGGGACCGAGCTCACGACTCCGAGGAGTCCCCGTGGTCCACCTCCGCCGAACCGCCCGCTTGGCTCTCGCGAGCATCGCCAGCCTGGTCGCGCTGCTGGTCATGGTGGCGGCGCCGCAGCCCGCCTCGGCTGAGGCCGGGGCGATGGTGGTGCCGATCACCAGCATCGAAGGAGTCACCGGCCAGGTCGGGACCTACTGCCGCAGTGGGCTGCCGCACGGGGGTGTGGACATCTCGGCCGACACCGGCGACCCCGTCTACGCGGCGTACGGCGGGACCCTCCAGCGACTCACCCATGCCTCCTACGGCACCTACATCGTCATCACGCACGTCGACGGCTACAGCACGGTCTACGCCCACCTGAGCGGGTACGCGGCGGGTGCACCGGACGGCTCGACCGTGAGCACCGGCCAGCTCATCGGCTACGCCGGCACCACCGGCAACTCGACCGGGGTGCACCTGCACTTCGAGGTACGGCTGTACGGCGTCTCGCAGTCGGGCATCAACGCGGCCTTCCCGTGCGGCTCGCACACCCTGGCCCTCACGCCCATCGCCTGGTCCTTCCCCGACCTCCCCACCGTGGGGTCCGAACCGCTCGACAACCTGCTGGTCCACCGGGCGTCGACCTCGACGTTCTACCTCAGGGCGGCCAACGGGTCGCTGCTCAGCTCGACGAGATTCGGCACCAAGGGCGACCTGCCGGCCGTGGGCCACTTCGAGGACTCCGCGATCGACAACCTGGTGGTCTACCGGCCGTCGACCTCCAGGTTCTACGTGCGTGCCGTCAACGGGACGCTGCTGGGTTCGGTGAAGTTCGGCAGGACGGGGGACCTGCCGGTGGTGGGTCACTTCCAGGACGCCGTCGACGACGACGTCGCGGTGTACCGGCCGTCGAACTCGACCTTCTACATCCGGGCCCACGGCGGGGCGCTGCTCAGCTCGGCCAGGTTCGGAACCGCCGGCGACGTCCCGCTGGTCGGTCACTTCGAGGACTCCGTGGTCGACAACCTCGCCGTGTATCGGCCGTCGAACTCGACGTTCTACATCCGGGCGGTCGACGGGTCCCTGCTGATGAGCGTCAAGTACGGGGCGGCGGGGGACCTCCCGGTGCTGGGTCACTTCCAGGGATCCGCACCGGACAACCTGGGCACGTTCCGGCCATCGATCGCGACCTTCAGCATCCGGGCGCACGGCGGGTCGCTGCTCACCTCGGTCGCCTTCGGCAAGACCGGCTACCGACCGGTGGTCGGCCGGTTCCAGTAGCGAAGGCCGAGGCGCCGCGTCCTGGCGCTTGGTGAGAAAGCCTTGAGAGTCCTGAGGGCCCCGGGCCCGGTGAAACCGTCAAGTGCCTGCGGCGGGCCCAGCACGTGGACAAGGGTGTTGGTGAGAGCGGAACGGCCCGTGACGCTCCCCTCGGTTCGGTCAGGGGGTCAGACCGAGGCCAGATCAGCCGTGGGCGACCACGGCGGGCCCGGGCGTCGCCGAACCCCATCAGCGCCCGGGTTGCACAGTACGACCACTGGTGGGGGCGGGACGCCCACACGCACCACGGAGGCGTCTTCTCCTCGGGGTGAAGCCTGCACCGCAGGCCGGGCGCCGGATGCCCGAACCCGACAGGCCACGTTCCGCAGGCGCGAACCGGAAGGAACCCCTGCCCCGATGTCCGTGCTCTCTCGCACCCGAACCCTGACTGCCCTCACTGCTCTCCCCCTGGTGCTGGGCCTGACCGCAACCGCCGCGAACGCCACGACCGCACCCCCGCCGTCACCCGCCGTCACCACGTCCATGACACCCGAACCGACCTCCATCGCACCGGAACTGACGTCCATCACCCCCGAACCGGCCGCCGCAGCCGCCGACGGTTGGGGCGGGTTCAGCAACGGCGACATTCCCGCGTCCGCCTTGTGCCCCATCCCCTGGCAGACCGTGGACCACCTGCGCTGCGACGCTGCCGCGAAGTTCACCGCCCTCAACGCCGCCTACAAGGCCAAGTTCGGCGCCAACATCTGCGTCAACGACGGCTACCGCTCCTATGCCAAGCAGGTGGAGCTGTACAAGCTGTACGGGTACCCCCGCGCGGCAGTGCCGGGAACGTCCAACCACGGGTGGGCCATCGCCACCGACCTCGGCTGCGGCGTCGGCATCTTCGGCAACGCCCGCCACGACTGGTTCACCGCGAACGCACCCAAGTACGACTGGGCACAGCCCGCCTGGGCACTGGAGAACGGCTCGAACCCCGAAGGTTGGCACTGGCAGTACTTCGGCACGTACACCGCACAGCCCGAGGCCCAGGACTCCTTGGCGAACCTGGCGGTCCGCCGGCCCTCGAACGCCATGTTCTACGCCCGCGCTGCGGACGGTTCGCTCCTGACGTCGATGCGGTTCGGCCGGGGCGCTGACCTCCCGGTGGTGGGTCACTTCGAGAGCTCCGAGTACGACAACCTCGCGGTCTACCGGCCCTCGAACGCCACGTTCTACGTCCGTGCCGCAGACGCGTCGCTCCTGACCTCGGTGCGGTTCGGCCGCACTGGCGACCTCCCGGTAGCGGGTCACTTCGAGAGCTCCGCCCACGACAACCTCGCGGTCTACCGGCCCTCGAACGCCACGTTCTACGTCCGCGCCACCAACGGGTCGCTCCTGACCTCGGTGCGGTTCGGCCGCACTGGCGACCTCCCGGTGGTGGGTCACTTCGAGAGCGTCGAGTACGACAACCTCGCGGTTTACCGGCCCTCGAACGCCACGTTCTACGTCCGTGCCGCGGACGGGTCGCTCCTGACCTCGGTGCGGTTCGGCCGCACTGGCGACCTCCCGGTGGCGGGTCACTTCGAGAGCCCCGCCTACGACAACCTCGCGGTCTACCGGCCCTCGAACGCCACGCTGTACGTCCGCGCCGCCGACGCGTCGCTCCTGACCTCGGTGCGGTTCGGCCGCACCGGCGACCTGCCGATGGCCGGTCACTTCCAGTAGCGTCCGCGCGTCAACACGACGAGCTCCCCCCGTTGCGTACCAAGAGAACGGGGGGAGCTCGCACGTTGTCGGTCAGGGACCGCAGAGGGCCGTGAGGTCACACCGGACGCAGGACATGCATGCGGTGCGCCGCCCGGGTCAGCGCGACGTAGAGCACCCGCACCCCACCGGGTGACTCCTCGACGATGCCCTCCGGGTCGACCACCACGGTCGCGTCCCACTCCAGGCCCTTGGTCGAGAGCGGGTCGATCAGCTGCACTCGTCCGGCTCCGGCCCCGTCGAGCCCGGCCAGCCGCTCGGTCCAGCGCGCACCGGCGATGACGGCGATCGATCCCTCCACCTCACCGAGCAGCTCGTCGACGGCGTCGGCTGCGGCGTCGGCCATCGACCCCTGGACGACGCGGTCGAGCGGTTCGATCCCGGTCTCGCGCACGGCATCCGGGATGTCGGCGTCGGGCACCAGCGGCAGGATGACGTCGCGCGCGTAGTCGAAGATCTCCCGGGCGTTGCGGTAGTTGGTGTCCATGTGGAACGGACGCCGCTCCTGCCCGCTGAACGCCTCGTCGCGCGCGCGCCCGGCTTCGGCGAGGTCGCCCCACGACGCCTGCGCGGCATCCCCGACGACGGTCCACGACGCCGCCCGGCCGCGCCGCGCGAGCATCCGCCACTGCATCGGCGACAGATCCTGGGCCTCGTCGACGAGCACGTGGGCGTAGCCGGAGGGCCGGTCGATACGGCCCATCATCAGCCGCTCGCGGGCGTCGGCGGGCGTGACCTCAGACTGGGTCTCCTCTGCCACCACCCGGCGGTCGACCCCGGCGCGCACGTCGATGACGCCCCACTGCGAGAGCTCGTCGAGCTCCTCGATGTCGTAGAAGCCGACGTCCTCGCGATCGGCCCGCTGCACGGTGCCGAGCCGCGCGACGAGGTCGTCGACCAGCGCCGCGTCGGACACCGACCAGCTGCCGGCCCCGAGCGCCTCACGGTAGGAGTGCGCCACCGCGGCGCCCTCCTCATGGTCGAGCACGCCACGCGCGACGGCGTAGACGTGCTCGGTGTCGGCGAGCGAGAGCAGCAGCTCGCGCGGGTCGACCTGCCGCCACCAGGTCGCCATGAACTCGTCGACGTCGCGTGAGGCGTCGAAGGCGTCGAGGAACACGTCGCGCTCTCCTTGGCGCACCGAGCGCCAGGCGGCCTCGGCGAGGGCCGAGCGGGCGGCATCCGTTGCGAGGTTGTGCTGGTGGGTGCGCAGCACCTCGGACCGCACCCGGCGCAGCGCGGCGTCGTCGATGCGCACCGCGATGCCGGCGATGAACGACCGGAAGACGTCGGGCGCCCCGGCCGGCGGGCGCGAGGCGAGCCGCGACAGCAGCCGCCGGATGCGCAGCGACCCCTTGATCGCCGCCACCTCGGGGGAGTCGAGCCGCTTCGCGGTGATGCCGTCGACGAGGTCGCCGAGCGCGCGCAGCGCCACCGACTCCTCGCCCAGGCTCGGCAGGACGCGCTCGATGTAGGCGGTGTAGGCCGCCGACGGCCCGACGACGAGGATGCCGCCGTTCTCGAACCGCCGCCGCTCCGAGTAGAGGAGGTAGGCGGCCCGGTGCAGGGCGACGACCGTCTTGCCCGTGCCGGGGCCGCCGGTGATCTCGGTGACGCCACGCGAGGGGGCGCGGATCGCCTCGTCCTGGTGGCGCTGGATGGTGGCCACGATGTCGCGCATCTGCCGGCCGCGGCTGCGGGTGAGCGCGGCGATCAGGGCGCCGTCGCCGAGCACCACGATGTCGTCGGGGGCCTCGGGCACCATGAGGTCGTCCTCGGCGCCGACGACCGTGGCGCCCTTGCAGCGCAGCACGCGGCGGCGCAGCACGCCCATCGGGTCGACCGGGGTGGCGCGGTAGAAGGCGGAGGCCGCCGGTGCGCGCCAGTCGACCACCAGCGGCTCGTAGTCGTCGTCGCGCACGCCGAGCCGGCCGATGTAGCGCACCTCGCGCTCGTCGGCGGTGGAGCGCTCGTCGCCGAGGTCGAGCCGGCCGAAGACCAGGCCCTCGTACTGCTTGTCGATCATCGAGCGGCGTCGGGCGGCGGCGTAGACGAGGGCGTCGCGCTCGAAGAGGCCGGTCATCTCCTCGTCGCGCACGTCGCCCGTGCGTGAGGTGCGCCCGCGCGCCATCCCATCGGCCTCGACGTCGGCGGCGCGGCGGCTGGCCTTCTCGAGCTCGGCGTAGACCCGGTCGACATGCGCCTGCTCCAGCGCCAGCTCACCGGCGACGTCGGGGGAGGTCTCGGGCAGGCCCGGGTGGGGGGCGGTCACGGAGCAGGTCTCCTCGAAGCGGCGGAGGTCACGGAACTGTCCAGTCTAATCCCGCACCCGACACGCTTCAGCCCGGTCCGGAAACCGGGGCGACGGCGCGGATGCCGGGGTGCTCGGCGCAGCGCCGATGCCATGGCGGCCGGCCGGTCCCTCGCCTGTACCTGCTGTGACCTATTGGTCGATCTCGGGACGGCCGGGTGTCCGTGGTGTGACCTATTGGTCGATCTCGGGACGGCCGGGCGGATGCCGGGACGCCCGCGCCGCCCGACGGCGCCCGCCACTAGGTTGGTCGCGTGAAGGTACTCGTCGTCGGGTCCGGGGCCCGCGAGCACGCCCTCGTCCGCGCCATCGCGCTCGACCCGGTTGTCGACGCCGTGATCGCCGCACCGGGCAACCCCGGCATCGAGGCGGTGGCCCGCTGTGAGCCGCTGCCCGGCGGGGTCACCGACGCCGACGGAGTCGTCGCGCTGGCGACCTCGCTGGGGGTCGACCTGGTCGTCATCGGCCCCGAGGCGCCGCTGGTGGCCGGCGTGGCCGACGCGGTGCGGGCGGCCGGCATCTCCTGCTTCGGCCCGTCGGCCGAGGCGGCGCGGCTCGAGGGCAGCAAGGCGTTCGCGAAGGAGGTCATGTCGGCGGCCGAGGTCCCGACCGGACTGGCCCACGTGTGCACCACGCAGGCCGAGGTCGAGGAGGCCCTCGACGCGCTCGGCGCCCCCCACGTCGTCAAGGACGACGGGCTGGCCGCCGGCAAGGGCGTCGTGGTCACCGACGACCGTCAGGAGGCGCTCGAGCATGCGCTGGCCTGCCTGGCCAAGCCCGACGGTGCGGTCGTCGTCGAGGAGTTCCTCTCCGGGCCCGAGGTGTCGCTGTTCTGCATCTGCGACGGCGTCGACGTGGTGCCGCTGATGCCGGCGCAGGACTTCAAGCGCGTCGGCGACGGTGACACGGGCCCCAACACCGGCGGGATGGGCGCCTACAGCCCGCTCGACTGGGCGCCCGACGGGCTCGTCGAGGAGGTGGTGCGGCGAGTGGCCCAACCGGTCATCGACGAGATGCGTCTGCGGGGTATCCCGTTCTCGGGGGTGCTCTACGTCGGCCTGGCCCTGACGCCCCGGGGGCCGAAGGTCATCGAGTTCAACGCCCGGTTCGGCGACCCCGAGACGCAGGTCGTGCTCGCGCGCCTGCTCACCCCGCTCGGCAACGTGCTGCTCACCGCGGCCAGGGGCCGGCTCGTCGACGCGCCGCCGCTGCGCTGGTCCGACGACGCCGCCGTCACGGTGGTCGTTGCCGCCGACAACTACCCGGGCACGCCGCGCACCGGCGACCCGGTGAGCGGTCTGCACGACCTGCCCGGAGCGCCCGAGGTCTACGTGCTGCACGCCGGCACCTCCCGCGACGCCGAGGGCACGCTGGTGTCGTCCGGCGGCCGGGTGCTGTCGGTCGTCGCCACCGGGGCGACCCTCACGCAGGCACGCGAGCGGGTCTACGCGGCCGTCGACGTCGTGGAGCTGGCCGGCTCCCACCACCGCACCGACATCGCGTGGCGCGCCGAGCGCGGTGAGGTCACCGTCTAGCCCCGACCCCCACCTCGAGGAGGGTCGGCGTCAGTTGAGCTTGCGGGTGTTCTCCGGGATGCCGCCGCCCGCCCGCACGTCGGCGGCCAGGTTCGCCAGCGCGGTGAGCGCGACGTTCTGGCTCCACGGGCCGTAGGACACCCGCGCGACGCCGAGCCGGTGCATCGTCTCGAGCGGCAACGACCCCGGGATGCCGATCAGGTTGACCTTCTGGGGCCCCAGCGCCTCGACCAGGGCCGTGACGGTCGCCTCGTCGAGCAGCCCGGGCGCGAAGAACGTGGTGGCACCGGCGTCGAGGTAGGCCCGGCCACGCTCGATGGCGTCGGCGAGCACGTCGGCCGGGTCGCGGTCGCCGGCCCACAGGAAGGCGTCGGTGCGCGCGTTGAGCACGAACTGGATGCCGGCCCGCTCACCGGCGGCCACGGCATCCGCGACCGCGCGCACGGCATCCGGAAGGGGCTTGAGCTGGTCCTCGAGGTTGGCGCCCACGATGCCCACCTCGATGGCGCGGGCGACGGTGCCCGCGGGGTCGCCGTAGCCCGCCTCGAGGTCGGCGGTGACGGGCAGGTCGACGGCGGCGGCGATCCGCCCCACCGCCTCGATCATCAGGTCGCGCGGGATCTGCTCGCCGTCGGGGTAGCCGTGCGCCGCGGCGACCGAGTGGCTCGCGGTGGCCAGTGCGGTGGTTCCCGGTGTGTCGGCGACGACCTTGGCCGTGATGACGTCCCAGACGTTGACGAGCAGCAGCAGCTCGGGGTCGGCGTGCAGGCGCTGCAGCTCTCGGGCCTTGTCGACGGTGTCCATCCGCCGAAACTACCCCGCGGACCGCCGCTCAGGCGATGGTGCCGGAGAGGGCGTCGGAGATGTCGGCCAGGTGGTCGAGGTCGGCGAGGTCGAGCACCTGCAGATAGACCCGCGTGGCCCCGACCTCCGCCAGCCGGCCGAGCCGGTCGCGCGCCTGCTGGAAGCTTCCCGCGATGTCGTTCGCGACCAGCTCGTCGACCTCGCGCCCGATCGCCTCGGCTCGCCGGCGCAGGGTCGCGTGGTCGCGGCCCACGCACACCACCTGGGCAGCGGAGTGCACCAACGTCGATGGGTCGCGGCCGGCCTCGCGGCACACGGCATCCACCTGGTCGAAGAGCCGGCCGGTGTCGCGCACCGACCGGAAGCCGGCGTTGAAGTCCGCGGCGTAGCGGGCGGCGAGGGTGGGTGTGCGCCGCCTGCCTGCGCCGCCGACGATGATCGGCACCCCACCGGGCTGCAGCGTCGCCACGAGCCCGGGGTTCCCCCGCACCGGGTAGTGAGGGCCGTCGTGCTCGAAGGTCGAGCCGGCGGGGGTCGACCAGAGGCCGGTGATGACCGCGAGCTGCTCCTCGAGCCGGTCGAAGCGCTCGCCGAGTCGCGGGAACGGGATGCCGAAGGCGGCGTGCTCCTGCTCGAACCACCCGGCGCCCAGGCCGAGCTCGACCCGGCCGCCGCTCATCTGGTCGACCCCGGCGACGGTCACCGCCAGCGGCCCGGGCTGCCGGAAGGTGGCCGCGCTCACCAGGGTCCCGAGCCGGATGCGGCTGGTGTCGCGCGCCAGCCCGGCGAGGGTGGTCCAGGCGTCAGTGGGCCCGGGGGCGCCGTCGCCGGACATGTGCAGGTAGTGGTCGGAGCGGAAGAACCCGTCGAAGCCGAGGTCCTCGGTGGCGCGGGCCACGGCGAGGAGGTCGTCGTAGGTCGCCCCCTCTTGGGGTTCGGTGAAGATCCTGAGGTCCATGCCCCGAACCTAGGCGGCGGGCCCCGTGCGGCCTGCGGCCAGCGCCGCACCGAGTGCGCAGGCCGCCCCGCCCGCCATCAGCAGCGCGAACGCCAGGCCGTCGGTCTGGGCCCCGCGCAGCGCGACCACCGCGCCGACCACACCGGTCGTGAGCGCGACCCCGGTGGAGATGGCCAGGCCCTGGGCGGCGCTCACCCGGCCCTGCTCGCTCACCGGCGCGAGCTCGAGCAGCTGGGTCGACAGTGTCGGCGAGACGATGCCCATGCCCAGTGCCGCGAACGCCCAGCCCACCATGCCGGGCACGAGCCCGATGACGTCGAGGGAGAGCAGCACCGGCCCCAGCGACCCCAGCCCGATGAGCCCGGCGCCGATCTCGGCACGCGCCGGGGACGAGATGCCCGTCTGCACCCGGTCGATGCTGTTGAGCCACGAGCCGAGCGCCCACAGGCAACCGGTGACCGACAGCGAGACCCCGGCCACGGCCGTCGACGCGTCGCGGGTCTGTACCAGCATCAGCGGGATGAGGCCGGCCACCGCCGTGAACGCGGCCGACACCAGCAGCCGCACCGCGATGACGGTCGGCACGCCGCGAACCAGCCGCACCATGCCGTGGGGGAGCGCCCGCAGCCCGCCGACCACCACGAGCACCGCCCCCGACCCGATGACGACGGCTCCGGCGAGGCGGGTGCCCGGGTCGGACAGCAGCGGCGCCGAGAACGTCGTCACGGCCAGCCCTGCGGCGAGCAGCAGCGCGGCGACCACCCGCCGACGGTCGGAGGCCGTGGTGTCGGCGCCGGCTGCCGACGCCCCGCCCGCGTGGGTGCGGCGCAGTGCCGGGCGCAGGAGGAGCAGGGCCACGGGGACGACGAGCAGGGGTGCGACGAAGACGAGGCGCCAGCCCCACAGGGCGTCGATCGCGCCGGCCAGGCTGGGCCCGAGGAGCGACGGGAGGATCCACGCGGCGGCGAACGACGCGAAGATCTTCGCGCGCAAAGCCTCGGGCAGTGCCTGGGCGACGAGCACCATCAGGGCCGTGTCGATGAGCGCCTCGGCCGCCCCCGACGCGGCGCGGCCGGCGACGAACACCGCCATGGTCGGCGCCAGGCCCGACACGACCTGGGCCACGACGAACGCCGCCATGCCCCACAACAGCACCGGTCTCGGGCCGGCCCGATCGGTCCACGACCCCGACCACGCCATGGCGATGGTGAAGGTCACGAGAGTCGCCCCGGTCGAGGCGCCGAACAGGGTCCAGCCGTCGAGCTCGCGCACCAGCGTGGGAAGGATGGTGCTGACGGCGCGGTTCTCGAAGGCCGCCAGCGTGACCAGCGCGACCACGCCCACCACGACCGGCAGGTTGGCGCGCGCGAGCAGCCGCACCGGCGCTCCGTCGATGGTCGCCGGTGCGACGCGTGCCGGTGCGACGCGTGCCGGTGGGGCAGTGGCCGAGGTAACGGAGGCTGTGGGGGCCGGTGCGGCGGCAGTCGGTGCGGTCGATCCGGCGGTCCCCGAGGTCGTCATGTCCCCATCCTCAAACCTCTAGTGCACTTGAGGTCAAGTCGACTACGGTCGGCCTCGTGGACCGACACGACCTGCTCACGATAGGCGAGGTGGCGACCCGGTCCGGGGTGTCGGTCGCCACCGTCCGCTTCTACGAGCAGCGCGGCCTGGTGTCGTCGGTTCGCACCAGCGGCAACCAGCGCCGCTTCGAACGGCACGTCCTTCGCCGTATCGCCGTGGTGCGGGCCGCCCAGCGGTTCGGTCTCACCCTCGCCGAGGTGGGGGACGCGCTGGCCACGCTGCCCGTCGACCACCCGCCCACCAAGCGCGACTGGTCACGGATGTCGCGACGCTGGCACGACCTGCTCACCGACCGGATCGAGGCGATGACCGTCGTGCGGGACGGCCTCGCCTCGTGCATCGGCTGCGGCTGCCTGTCGCTGCGGGCCTGCCCGGTGTACAACCTCGACGACGAGCTGGGCGCACGAGGGAGCGGGCCGCAGCGCTGGCCGGCTGCGGCTCGCGACGACTGAGCGGCATCCCGACTTCTTGCGGATCCGCAAGCGGCATCTGCCGACTTCTTGCGAACGTTCCTCCCGAACCCGCGGCCCATCGGGTGAAGATCCGCAATGAGTCGGGGCCGTCGGTGATGTCAGCGCCGTGGGTGATGCCGGGGCGTGCGGATGCCGTGGCGGCCACCTCAGCCCGCGACCCGCTCCGTTCCCAGCCTCGAGTGCGGAAGTGGTCGCCAGGGCAACCGCGTCCCCGCCCGAGGCAAGACCCACGCGGCGTCAGGTGCCGATGGTGACGGCCCGGGCCTCCTCGACGGACCCGACCGGCTCCAGCTCGGAGTCGACGCCGCCGAGAAACGCCCGGCCCGTGAGCAACACGGCCACGGCGGCCAGCACGGCCGCCGACCCCACCCAGAACGGCAGGTGCACCGACGTCTCGCCGAGCCTGCCGGCCAGGTACGGCGCCACGGCACCGCCGGTGAACCGGACGAAGCTGTAGGCCGCCGAGGCCACCCCGCGCTCTACCGGCGACACGGTCATCACGGTCTCGGTGATCAGGGTGTTGTTGACGCCGAGGAAGCCTCCCGCGACGACCACGCCCACGACGAGCACTGCCTTGGAGTCGGTCCACACCGCCATCGCCGCCAGCACCAGTGCGAAGCCGACCAGCGCGACGACGATGCCGGCCACGGTGCCGATGTGGCGCTGCACCCACGGCGCGACGAGCACCGACGCGATCGCCAGGAACAGCCCCCAGCCGAAGAACACCAGGCCGGTGCCGTGCGCCGACAGGTCGAGCGGAAACGGGGTGAAGGCCAGCAGGGTGAAGAAGCCGACGTTGTAGAGCAGCGCGGTGACGGCCACCGTGGCCAGCCCCCGGTGCCGCAGCGCCCGCAGGGGGGCGCCCAACGACGTCGGCGGCGTGTCGGGCCGGGCGTCGGGCAGGGTGAGCCAGGTGGTGACCAGGGCGACGAGCATCAGCGCGCTGACGCCGAAGAACGGCCAGCGCCACGAGATCCCGCCCAGCACCCCACCGAGCAGGGGGCCGGCGGCGATGCCGAGGCCGAGGGCCGCCTCGTAGAGGATGATCGCCTGCGCCACCGACCCGCGGGCGGCGCGCACGATGGTGGCCAGCGCGGTGGCGATGAACAGGGCGTTGCCCAGCCCCCACACGGCGCGCCAGCCGACGACGCCGGCGATGGTGTCCTGGGTGCCGGCCAGCCCCGCGCCCAGGATGATCACGGTCAGGCCGAGCAGCAGGGTGCGCTTCGGGCCGATCCGGCTCGACACCCATCCGGTGCCGAGCATGGCGACGCCCATCACGGCCATGTAGCTCGTGAAGAGCAGCGACACCTGCGACGGTGACGCCCCCAGCTCCTCGGCGATGGGCTTGAGGATGGGGTCGACCAAGCCGATCCCCATGAAGGCGACGACGCACGCGAAGGCGACGCTCCAGACGGTCTTGGGCTGGCGCCACATGGTTCAGGTGTCCTTCCGGTGGGCAGTCGGGTGGTGCTGCGTTGCCTCGAGCAGCTCGCCGAGCAGGGCGACGGCGTCACGCAGCCGCCCGGCATCGGGCTGCACGGCATCCAGCACGGGGGCGAGGGCGGCACCGCGCGCACGGCGCAGGCCGGCGAGCGTCGCGGCACCGTGGGCGGTGAGCTCGACCAGGGTCGCCCGGGCGTCGGCGAGGTCGGGGGTGCGTGCCACGAGACCGTCGGCCTCGAGCCGGAGCACCTGGGCGGTCATCGACGGCTGGCTGCAGTCGTCGGCCGTCGCGAGCGCGGTCACCCGGGCCGGCCCCAGGTCGTCGACGAGGGCGAGCACGCGGGCCTGGGCGTACGGCATGTCGAGGTCGGCGTGCCGCGACGCCCAGCGCGAGAGGCGGGCGGCGCTGCGCAGCAGCTCGTCGGCCAGGGCGTCGGTCGGGCTCATCCCTCGATATTTACATAGGAAGCCTATGTAAATCAAACCACCGCATGGATGCCGGGAGGTCGCCACGGCGCCCGGGTGCGCCGCTGCGGGGGCGCGGCGCGTGACCGGCACCGATGACATCTGTCACGGACCCGCCGTGACAGGCGGCCCGCGTCGGACGGCTCCGCGGCGGCCATGCTGGAACCATGACCACACCCACCACTGCCGCCGTGCGACTCGGCGGGGTCACCAAGTACTTCGGTGACGTGCACGCGGTCCGGGAGATCGACCTGCAGATCCAGCCCGGTGAGATGGTGGCCTTCCTCGGCCCCAACGGCGCAGGCAAGACCACCACGATCGACATGGTGCTCGGCCTGTCGCGACCGACCTCGGGCGAGGTCGAGGTCTTCGGCATGGCGCCGCGGGCCGCGATCGCGCGCGGCCTGGTCGCCGCCGTGATGCAGACCGGCGGCCTGCTCAAGGACCTCACCGTGCGCGAGACGGTGCAGTACACCGCCAGCCTGTTCGCCGACACCAAGCCGGTGGATGCCGTCCTCGACAGCGCGGGCATCACCCAGATCGCGGGCCGCAAGGTGGCCAAGTGCTCGGGCGGTGAGCAGCAGCGGCTGCGGTTCGCGATGGCGCTGCTGTCGGACCCGGCCCTGCTGCTGCTCGACGAGCCGACCACGGGGATGGACGTGGAGGGCCGCCGGTCGTTCTGGGGGGCGATCCGCGAGGACGCGCGGCAGGGCCGCTCGGTGCTCTTCGCGACGCACTACCTCGAGGAGGCCGACCTCTACGCCGACCGGATCATCCTGATCAGCAACGGCAGCATCGTCGCCGACGGCACCGGCAGCGAGATCAAGGCGCTCGCCTCGGGTCGCACGGTGCGCGCCACCCTCGCCGGGCCCGACGTCGACGCCCTGACCCGGCTGCCCGGGGTCGAGCACGTCGAGGTGCGCGGCGAGCAGGTCTACGTGCGAACCCAGGACAGCGACCTGGTGGCGCGCCACCTGCTCACCGGCACCGACGCCCGCGACCTCGAGATCACCACCCACGGGCTGGAGGACGCCTTCCTCAGCCTCACCGGCCGCACCACGGCCGACCCCACTGCGGCCGGGAGCGACCCGGCCGACCGCGAGAACGAAGGAGCCCTGCGATGACCGCCGTCCCGGCCGGCTCGCCCAGCCACGCCACTCCCGCCGGCGGCACGACGGCATCCGTCGACCCCACCAGCCGCCGGGTGCCGCCGATGGGTGGGTTCAACGCCACCCTGCTGCGTATCGAGATGCTGCGGATGCTGCGCAACCGCCGCACGATCATCTTCACCCTCGTGTTCCCCACCGCGATGTTCTTCGTCTTCGGCTCGGGCAGCCAGGGGCAGCAGAGCGTCGGCGTCGGCAACGTGTCCGCGTACATCATGGTCTCGATGGCGATGTACGGCGGAGCGCTGATCGCGGCCTCCGTCGGGGCGGGGGTGTCCGTCGAGCGGGCGCTCGGCTGGTCGCGCCAGCTGCGGCTGACCCCCTTGCAGCCGGCTGCGTACATCGTGGTCAAGGCGTTCGTGGCGCTCGTGATGGGCGGGGTGGCCATCCTCGCCGTCAACCTCGTCGGGGCGGTGCAGGGCAAGCCGTCGATGCCGTTCGACGTCTGGGTCAAGTGCGGCCTGCTGTCGCTCGGGTGCGTGATGACGTTCGCTGCGCTCGGCGTGTTCGTCGGCTACCTCGTGCCGGGCGAGAACGTCATGCAGGTGCTCGGCCCCGGGTTGGCCCTGCTCGCTTTCCTCGGCGGGCTGTTCGTGCCGCTCGACTCGTGGAGCCCCCTGGTGCGCGACATCGCCTACTGGACACCGATGTACGGCGTCGCCGAGGTGTCCCGGGCGCCACTGACCCAGGACCTGCCCTGGTACGCCGTGGTGAACGTGGTCGGCTGGCTCGCCGTCTTCGTGCTCGGGGCGGCCTGGCGGATGAGCAAGGACACGGCGCGGGTCTGACGGGCTAGCGTGATTGCGGTGAGCAGCACCTCGATCCCCCCGACGCCGGTGGCCCGGCGCTGGGGAGTCGGGTTCGCCGCCATCTGGCTGTTCTTCCTGGCCGACCCGCTCCTCGAGGCCTGGCAGGCCCGCGACACCCTCGCCGGGGTCGTCGGCGGGGTGACCACGCTCGTCTTCGGCTGCTACTACATGCTCATCTGGTGGCGGCTGCGCCGCGACCGCAACGACTTCGCGGCTCCCCCCACGTTGGCCCGCTCGCTGTCGTACGTCCTCGTCCTGCTGGTACTGGCCGGGGTCATGATCACCACCCTCGGCGAGGCGGGCACCGCCGCGCTCGTCTACTGCGCGGTGGCGGCGGTGATGTCCTTCCCGCTCCGGGTGGCGGGCCCGGTCGTGCTCGGGCTGGCCGGGCTGGTGCTGCTGCTGCACCGGCTGAACCGGGAGTGGCACAGCCCGGTGGGGCTGGTGTTCTCGGTGTTCGCGGCGGCGCTGGCGGTGTTCGGCATCCGGCAGATGATGGCGCGCAACATCGACCTCGTGCGCGCGCACCAGAAGAACGCCGAGCTCGCCGTCGAGAACGAGCGCACCCGGTTCGCGCGCGACCTGCACGACATCCTGGGGCACTCGCTCACGGTGATCACCGTGAAGGCAGAGCTCGCGAACCGGTTGCTCGACGTGGATGTGGAGCGGGCACGCGGCGAGCTGGCCGACCTCGAGCGGCTCTCTCGCGACGCCCTGGCCGACGTGCGCCGTGCTGTCGAGGGGTACCGCGAGCTGACGCTGCCGGGTGAGCTCGCCCGCGCGCGAACCGCTTTGGCTGCGGCCGAGATCGAGGCCGAGCTGCCCAACTCCACGGACGACGTACCCTCACACCTGCGCGAGCTGTTCGCGTGGACGGTGCGCGAGGGCGTCACCAACGTGATCCGGCACAGCGGCGCCTCACGCTGCACGGTGCGCTTGGAGCGGGATGCCGCAGAGGTCGTCGACGACGGACCCGGCGGTCGGGCGGTCGTCGGGCCCGGGGCGGGGCAGGGCCGCGGTCGCTCGGGAAGTGGCCTGGTCGGGTTGCGCGAGAGGGCTGCCGCCGTCGGGGGAACCGTCACGACGCGCGTGGAGGAGCCTCGCGGGCACACCCTGCGGGTGGCCGTCGGATGAGCGTGACCACCATCCGGCTGCTGCTCGCCGACGACCAGGCGCTGGTGCGGGGGGCGCTGTCGGCGCTGTTGGGCCTGGAGCCCGATCTCGACGTCGTGGCCGAGGTGGGATCGGGGTTGGAGGTGCTGCCGGCGGTGGCTGAGTTCCGACCGGACGTCGCGCTGCTCGACGTCGAGATGCCGGGGATGGACGGGATCACAGCGTCGGCTGCGGTGCGGTCGGCGTACCCCGACACCCGGGTGCTGATCGTGACGACGTTCGGCCGGCCCGGTTTCCTGCACCGGGCGATGAAGTCGGGGGCGAGCGGGTTCGTCGTGAAGGACACTCCCGCAGCGCAGCTGGCGGATGCCGTACGCCGCGTGCATGCCGGGCTGCGGGTGGTCGACCCGTCCCTGGCGACCGACAGCCTCGTGGCAGGGGAGTCGCCCCTGACGCCCCGCGAGACCGACGTGCTGCTGGCGGCGCGTGACGGCTCGTCGGTGGCAGCGATCGCGCGGCGGCTGTTCCTGTCGGAGGGGACCGTGCGGAACCACCTGTCGAGCGCCATCGGCAAGACGGGCGCCGGCAACCGCGCCGAGGCGGTGCTCATCGCGGACGGCAACGGCTGGCTCTGAGCGCGGCCCGAGCTGGTGGATGATGTCGCGCTGCGACGCCGGCTTCGCGCTGTGGCCTGCCTCCCCCGCCCACCGAGGCCGGTGTTTTCAGTAGAACCTTGTTTTATCCAAATATCGGTGCGGTCCTCGTGGTCATGGCGACGAGCGCGGGGAACGCGGCTCGGGAGGAGTCCGAACTCCCTCCCCGGCGCTACGTCAGTGAGCTGCGGAGCCGTCAGGCGGGGCGGACGCGGGCGGCTGTTCTCGCCGTGGCGCACCGGATGTTCGTCGAGCGCGGATGGGCCGCGATGCGGGTGCGGGACATCGCCGAGGACGCCGGCATCTCGGTGAAGACGATCTACGACACGTTCGGGTCGAAGGCAGATCTGTTCAAGGCGGTCGTCGACGTGGCGGCGGCCGGTGACGACGAGCCGGTGGTGATCATGGAGCGCGAGCGGTTCGCGGCGCTGGCCGAGGGTGACCTTCCGCAGCGTGCCGCGGCCAGCGCGCAGCTGGCAGTCGAGGTCCACCGGCGCACGGTGGACCTGATGCGGGTGTGGCGCACGGCCGCCGACACCGACCCGACCCTGTCCGAGGCGTTGACCATCGAGATGGAGCACCAGCGACAGACCTTCGTCGCCGCGGTGGCGCTCATTGCCGGCCACGCCGTGGAGCGTCAGCACGCCGAGGGTCTGTGGCTGGTGATGAACGACCAGGGATACCAGCTGCTCGTGCGCCACGCGGGCTGGAGCGACGCGCAGTACGAGCAGTGGCTGGCCCGTACAGCAACCCGGCTGCTCGACCCCGAGCAGCCGTATCAGAAGGAGAGCAATGCGTAACGACGACGAGACCGACAGCACCGACACCGCGCCGGACACCCGGACCATGGGCATCGTCCACTCCGCGCTGCGACGGGACCTCGCCAGGGCACGCCTCGTGCTCAGTGGCGAGCGGCCGCTCGCCGAGGAGCGGCGCCAGGCACTTGCCGACCACCTGGCGTGGATGATGGCGTTCCTCGACCGCCACCACACCAGCGAGGACGAGGGGCTCCACCCGCTGGTGCTGCGCAAGAACCCCGCGGCCCGGGAGCTGCTCGAGGACATGGACGCCGACCATCACCGTATCCATCCGGCGATGGAGCGGGTCGCCGGGGCGGCGGGTGCATTGCGCACGCCGTCGGCCACCGCACCCTCCGAGCTCCTCACCGCCATCGAGGAGCTGCAGGCGGTCCTCAACCCGCACCTGCGGCGCGAGGAGGAGGAGGCGATGCCACTGGTGGCGTCCAGCATCACCGCGGCGGACTGGCACACCTGGGACCAGGAGCACAACATCAAGGTCCTGTCCTTCGGCGAGCTCGCCGACGCCGGGCTGTGGACCCTCGACGGGCAGGACCCGGTCAGCCGCACGCTGATGAGCCAGGCCGTGCCACGCCCCGCGCTGTTCGTCATCACCACCTTCTTCGGACCGCGCTACCGCCGCAAGACCGACCGCCTCTGGGGCGGCACCCGGGCAGCGGCTGTCGGTGCCCTGACCAAGGACATGGCGGAGGTCTCGGAATGAGCAGGGTGCGGCGCAGCGGAACCGTGCAGGCCGACGTCGGCGCAACCCCCGCCCAGGTCTGGAGCGTGCTGACCGACGTTCCCCATGTCGGCGAGTGGTCGCACGAGTGCCATACCGCGCAGTGGCTCGACGGCGCCGACGGGGCCGTCGTCGGCGCCCGCTTCCGTGGCACGAACAAGGCCCGCTTCGCCCGGTGGAGCCGACCCTGCACGATCCGCGTCCTCGACACCGAGCGGCGCTTCAGCTACCGCACCGACGGGGGAGTCATGCGAGACGCCACCGAGTGGACCTTCACCCTCGAGCCGACCGACAGCGGCTGCCGCATCACCCAGTCCTACGAGATCATCAGCCTGCCGAGAGCGACCGAGTGGGTGATCTCGAAGCTCCTTCCCCAGCACGTGGACCGATCCAGCGCGCTACGAGGGGACCTGGAACGGCTCGCCTCGGTAGCGGCAGCACTGGCCGTGACGCCGTAGCCCGCAGCGGCGGAGCCTGGTCCGTGCGTCGGGCCGCTCGTGCCCGGCGGCTGCGGCTAGGGTGGCGCATCATGGGGGACGCGGGTGGACTGACGGTCGCGGTGACTGGGCCCACCGGCACGTTCGGGCTGGCGCTGATGCCGCTGCTCGAGGCCGATGACCGGGTCTCGCGCGTCATCGGCATCGCCCGGCGGCCGTTCGACCCGGTGCGGCATGGCTGGGCGAAGATGGAGTACCGCCGCGGTGACGTCCGCGATGCCGACGCACTACGGGCCGCGTTCGACGGGGCCGACGTGGTCGTGCACCTCGCCTTCCTGATCGTCAGCGGCGGCAAGGAGACCACCCGGGCGATCAACGTCGAGGGCACCCTCAACGCCTTCCGCGCGGCCGCCGAGTCCGGTGCCGGGCGGTTCGTCTACGCGTCGTCCGTGGCCGCCTACGGCTTCCATGCCGACAACCCGATCGGCATCCGCGAGGACTGGCCCACCAGATCGGCGGACCGTCTCTTCTACGCACAGGAGAAGGCCGAGCTCGAGCACCTGCTGCTCGCTGAGGCAGCCGCGCACCCCCAGGTTGCGCTCTACGTGCTACGGCCCCCGATTGTGCTCGGTCCCGAGGCAGTAGGAGCCAAGGTCAGCATCCCGCACCTGCTCTCACCCCTGGTCCGCGCGGGGGAGGCGGGGTTGCGACTGCTGCGCGGTTTCCCCGCGCTCGTGCCGGACGTGCCCCTCCAGGTCATCCACCACGACGACGTGGCCGAGGCGCTGCGTCTGTGTGTCGTCGGCGCCGGGCCACCGGGGGCCTACAACATCGCCGCTGACGACGTGATCACCTTCGTCGACCTCGCTCGCGAACTCGGCCTGCGGGCCTGGTCGGTGCCCGGTGCTCCGGTCGCCTGGCTGGCAGGCGCTGCTGCCCGGGTGCCGTACCTGCCCTCTCGAGCGCAGTGGGTCGAGGCCATCAGTCACCCGGTCATCATGGACACGACCAAGGCTCGAGCCCTGCTCGGGTGGACTCCTCGGCGGACGGCTCTGGACACCCTGCGCTCCACGTTCGGCTGACGGGGAGATCGGCGCTCCATCGCTCCTCATCGGGCAACACCCCGAGGAAGGGCGCGCACCCGGTACCGGGGGCGTCACTGCGCCGCGTGCTGACCACGTGGTTCGGGGCACCGCCGGCTGCGAAGCCCTCGACGGGTCAACCACGCGGGCGCGCGAGCTCGATGTACCACCAGCCGGCCTACGGCCTCCTGTGCGGGCCACAGGTGGGCGACCTGCCCAGCTGGATCGGAGGGCACCATGCGTGACGTACTCGCACCTCGCGTGTCACGCTGGGTTGTACTCGTTGCAGCCCATCGACCCGGGGGCGGTGATCCACCCGTCAATGCGTGACCAGCACGGTGAACGAGGACCAGACCGGTCTCGCGGCTCAGGATCGGGACTGACGAACTTGAAGCAGTCCGTCAACCACCGGCCCAGCTCAGACGTCCTAGTCAGTGTCCGTCTCGAGAAGGGAACCGTCATGACCATCGTTGCGACCACCAGCGCGAGCCGCACCCGCAGGGGTGCGCGCGCCATCGCCGCCCTCGCCGCCGGAGCAGCACTGATTGCCGCCCCGGCAGCCTCCGGCGCCGGGACCGCCAACGCCGCACCGTACTGCGGCATCACGTGGGGATCGCTCGCCAAGACCTCCGCACCCCTGACGAGTGGTCGCCTCGACGGCGTCCGCGCTGGTCGGCACGCGTGCTTCGACCGGCTCGTCCTCGACATGAGCGGACGTGCCCCGGGCTTCGCCGTGCGCTACGTGACCACCGTCCGCTCCCAAGGGTCCGGCTTCCCCGTTCCGGTGGCCGGAGGCGCGCGACTCGAGGTGGTCGCCTACAAGGGAGCAACGAGCGCGCCGGTGATGCCGTCGGTCGCCGGGTTCGGCACCTTCCGCGAGGTGAAGTGGGGCCACTCCTTCGAGGGCCACACCACGATCGCGCTCGGCGTGCGAGCCCGCCTCCCGCACCGCGTGTTCACGCTGTACGACCCGGCGGCAAACCGCAGCCGACTCGTGATCGACGTCGCGCACCACTGGTGAACGGCCAGGGCTACCGGAGGCGGTCGCGGCGGCAGTGGGTGAGCTCCTCACCGGCGCCCTCGTCTCTCGTTGACACCCTGGGGGCACGCCCCTGCGTGGAGAGCTGACTGGCAGCATGCGTCTCCACGCCGGCGTCGCCCGGACAGGGCGACCTCTCCGTGCGCGGACCGTGTGTCGCCCGGGCGTCGGGACCGGCTCGCGGGGCCCGCGGCCCAGCCATGGCGTTGGCCGCTAGCTCTCGCGTGCCCGGCTGGTGTCGTCGGCGTCGATGGTGATATCGGCGAGGTCTCGCTCCGACGAGCCGGGCGGGCGGTGAGCGTACCGTGCGGCATACCTGCCGGCGCCGATGTCTGGGCATGTGTGCGACCACGTCATGGGCGGCCGTGGGCGCTTCTGCACAGCACCCGGAGCGGGCCACGTCGTGGTCCGGTGCGGTCCCCCTGCATGCCGCTGGGTTGCGCACGCTGTCGACCGGTCACAACATGCCTGCGAGGAACGCGGATCCCGCGCATGTCTCGACCCCTCGATGGCGCGGAGCCGCCTGAGCGGGTGCAGGCGAGGCGACCGGCTTCTCACGGCTCTCGACCGGGCGTGTGAGGGCGGCGACAGATGCCCTTCGTGGCGGCCAGCAAGGAGCAGCATGTTCGCTGGGCGCGGGATGAAGGAGGTGCGCCGGATGGGAACGTCTGCCGGCACGAGGTCGGTCGGTCGCTGGGAGGTTTCCCAGAACAAGGGCTGGGAGGGGGCGGTGCTCCTCGGGTTGCTCCTGTTCGTGGGCGTCGGTGCGGTCTACGGCGGCATCGGGTTGATGGTCGACGGGATGGGCATGCCGTCCGCGTGGCTCGACCAGCTGCCGGTCGACACGTGGACGTGGCCAGGGGTGGCCCTGTTGGTCACCGTCGCCGTGCCGCAGCTGCTGACCGTGTGGCTGGTCACGCGCCACGACCCTCGGGCCGGCCTGGTGGGCGTGGTGGTGGGTAGCGCCCTCGTGCTCTGGATCCTCGTGCAGCTGGCCGTGCTTCAGCGGTACTTCTTCCTGCAGCCGGTCATCGCCGTGATCGGCGTACTCGAAGTGCTGGTCTCCTGGGCCTGGATCCACCGAACGCACGGGCGCCGATCGACATCGACCCCGATGGACCCGAGAACGGGCGGGATCCCCTCTGGCCGAGGAACCTAGGCGTCGACGGGGCGATAGCCCGGTTGATGTCGGTGAGCTGGACCTGGTCGTGACCAGTGGCCACGGTCGGCGTCGGCCGCGCCTCAGGATGAGCCGGCGAACGCGACCAAGACCAGGAATGTGAGCACGCAGCTCTGCTCGTCGAGAGGTTCCCCGCCCTCCAGCTGCAGGTATCGGGGACGGGAGCCCCACTTGTCGTAGTCGACGGTGAGCCCGCCGATTCGCCGCACCCGGTTGCCAGCCATGTCGTAGTCGATGTGCGCGGTCCCGATGCGGACGAGCCGGCTCCCGAGATGGTCGTAGACGAGCTCAACGTCTCCGACGCGCGCTGGTCGGCTGCCGAGCTTGTCGTACTCGATCTGGTCCGTGCCGACACGGCGCAGACGGTTCCCTGCCATGTCGTAGTCGAGGTCGAGGCGTCCAAGAGTCTTGGGGCGGGTGCCTGCCTTGTCGTACGAGATCCGGAAGTCGCCGATGCGGTTCAGACGGCTGCCTGCCCTGTCGTAGCCCAGCTCGATCCTCACGCCGTCGAGACTAGTGGCAGTGGCGCCAAGCCAAGCCGTCCCGGCAGGAGCCCCGCGCCAAAGGCCAGCCAGCCCCGCGGTCCACCCTGCCGGAATCGTGACCGAGCCCGGCGTCCGGGACACCCAGACGCCGTCACGAGTGGCGACGGGCTGTTTCACCTCGACGGGGAGAATGAACTCGTCTCGATGGTTCCGAGGCAGGGCGATCGTCGACCCGGTCGTCGACACGATGACCGACGCCAATGGAGCCCGCTGGAACGTTCACCGGCGCCGACCAGGACCGGGTCTTGCTCTTGGTCTCCGATCCGCGCAGGGGGTAGGTGTTGTTGGCCTCGATGGAGACGTCGACTTTCCCTCGGCGACCAAGGGCGCGCCACACGCGAAGGAGGTGGAGACACCGACGGTGATGCCGAGCGAACCCGACCAGCTCGAGGTCTGTTCGACGGACTCCGAGCCCTCGATCGTGGGGACCGGTCGGTCTGGGTGGAGTTCCGCACAGTCTGGCGGTAGAGCTCGGCGGGTCCGGACCTCAGGATCTGGGCGGCGCCGACGTCGTAGTCGATGTTCCTGAAGTCGTTGACGCCGAGGCAAGTCTCCGACCGTGAGGAACGTGCGAGGCGTGGTAGGCATGCTGCTGACTTCTCGTCGAAGCCGCGATGACGAATGCCTGCTCTGCCCCGGATCAGGTGCACCTCGGTGGAACGGGCTGGGCGATGCAAGCTCCCGGGACGGTCCAGTCGTGAAGACCCCCTCCCCGCGTCTCCAATGAGCCGCACGTCCGCTGTTCCACCACGGCGGACCCCTGCTTTTACGCCTCCCGTCGATGCGCGGTCAACGCCCGCTGCACGGCCACTCCACCACCGACGCCCGAGCGAGCGACTTCAGCTCAGCGCGGATGCCGACGTGTCACGGAGCCACGTCTTGGCACACGGCCTGAGGGCCGGGGACCGTCAAGCTCGCACGAGGGACATCCGGTTCGCCCGGGCGACGGCATCCGGAACGACCAGGCTGGTCACCTCACCGCTGCGCTTGTCGACCAGGCGCGGGCCGTTGGCGATCGGGCTGGCGTCATGGTCTCCGCCGCTCGTGTCCAAGACCACGAGGAGGTACGAGGCACGGTCCTCGCGCGCCTGGTGGCGGTCGACTCTCGGCTGCGCCGAGTCGAGCGTTGCCTCGACTGCCGCGATGGCTTCGTCCAAGGTCACGGCCAGCCTTCGGGCGGTTGCGGCACCGAACGCCGCCGGGACTGAGCGGTATTCCTCGGCGGCTCCGCCGCCTGCCAAACCATCTTTCGCCCTCTCGCGATGTGTGTTTTGCTGGAAGGGCAGTGATGACCCAGCCGCAGGAGGCGCGTGATGACACCGGAGGACATCCTGACCCGAGTGGGCGACCAGCTCGGCATCCGGCGCGTGTTCGGTGAACCGATCGAACGCGACGGAGTCACCGTGGTCCCGGTCGCCGTGTCGATCGGGGGCGGAGGCGGCGGCAACGGTCCCGAGGACCAGGGCAGCGGGGGTGGTTTCGGCGGCATGGTTCGCGGCATCGGCGTCTACTCGATCAGCAACGGCAAGGTCCGCTTCGTCCCGGCCGTGGACGCCACGGCCCTGGCCGCGTTGTTCGTCGTCGCCGTCGGCGTCGTCGTCCACGCGAGACGACGGCGAGGAGCCTGACGGACGCGCGGGCCCTCTGAGCCCCGTGGTGTTGCAGGACGCCGCAGCTGAGCGCGCCTGATCGCCTCCAGCCGGAGTTGGGACCGTTCCATTCGCCATCGTGGCCGGCGCCGGCGCGGTGGCGGCGTTGACGTCAGCGCAGCGGCCGGTTGGAGGGCGTCAGCGGGACGTGCGGCGCCGGAAGAGTACGGCGGATGCGACCCAGGAGGCTCCCAGCAGGAGCAAGCACCAGGCGACCGCGAGCGTGCCGTCCGGGCCCACTGGCGTTCCCATCAGGAGCCCTCGCAACGTCTCGATCACCGGGGTGACCGGCTGGTTCTCGGCGAACCCGCGCAGCACGGCCGGCATCGTGGAGGGCGGGACGAACGCGCTCGACACGTAGGGCAGGAACAGGATCACGAAGGTGAACCCGTTGGCCGACTCGGGGCTGCCTGCCACCAGACCGAGAGCGGCGGACAGCCAGGAGACGGCGAGGATGAACAGCGCCACGAGAGCCACGGCTGCCGCCCACTGGGCCGGGCCCGCCACCGGCCGCCATCCAACGGCGAGGCCCACGCCGATGACGACTGCGGTCGACAGCATGTTGCGGGCCAAGCTGGCGACGACATGTCCCGTGAGCACGGCACTGCCGGATATTGGCATGGAGCGGAACCGGTCGACCACACCATTGACCATGTCGGAGCACACGCTCACCGCGGTTGTCGCAGAACCGAACCCGGCCGCAAGCAGGAGGATGCCGGGCACGACGTAGTCGACGTACTGCGTGCCGGTGTGGATCGCACCGCCGAAGACGTAGACGAACATCAGCATGAGCATCACCGGGAGGACGACCGACATCACCAGGGTCTCCACGTCGCGCGAGGTGTGCCGCACGCTGCGGATGATCATCGCGGCGTTCTCCTGCGCGAAGTCGGCCAATGGGCTCAGCGCACTCATGCCGCGGCTCCGTTCCGCTGCGTCAGGGCCAGGAACACTTCGTCGAGCGTCGGCCGGTCGAGGGTGAGCCGGTCGACCGCGATGCCGGCGTCGTCGAGCCGCGTCAACAGCCGGCGCACGTCGGCTGCGGATCCGTCGGTGGCAACGTCGAGCACACCGGTTGCGCGCTCGCCGACCACGCGGTCGCCGAGGACGCCCCGCGCCCGATCGAGCGCGGCTCCCGGCGGAATCTCGAGGCGCGCCACCTCGCCACGCAGTTGGGCCTTGAGCTCATCCGCCGTCCCGCCCGCGACCAGGACGCCGGCGTCGAGCACCAGCACGCGGTCGGCCATCCGGTCGGCCTCCGCCAGGTACTGGGTGGTGAGCAGCACCGACGTCCCGCAGGAGGCCAGCCGCTGCACGGCAGCCCACACCGTCTCGCGGCTGTGGGGGTCCAAGCCGGTCGTGGGCTCGTCGAGGAAGAGCACGGCCGGTGGCATCGTCAGAGACATCGCGAGGTCGAGGCGCCGGCGCATGCCACCGGAGTAGGTGGAGACTCGGCGGTCTGCCGCAGCGGTGAGGTCGAGCTCATGCAGCAGGGCGGCCGAGCGGTCGTGCGCGGCGGTGCCGCGCAGGTGCCGCAACCACGCGACGAGGTGCAGGTTCTCGCGGCCCGTCAGCCGGCCGTCCACGGCGCAGTCCTGGCTGTGACGGCGAGGTGCCGCCGGGCTGTTGCCGGGTCCGCGAGGGCATCCACCCCGCAGATGCGCACGCTGCCGCGGTCGGGCCGGGTGAGCGTCGCGAGGATCCGGACGGTGGTCGACTTGCCCGCCCCGTTGCGGCCCAGCAGCGCCACCACCTCTCCGACGCCGACCGTGAGGTCGACTCCCGCCAGCACTCGCCGTCCGCCGTAGCCCTTCTCCAGCCCTCGTGCCTCGAGGCCTCGCGCCGAACCGGTCATGCACCCCGCCTGCTTCTGTGTATGCAATACACGCAACTGTGTATGACGCACACTGTGTACCCTGCACACTGTCAGCGCAACCCCGGGACGGGACGAGATCGAATGGATGCCGGGTCACCCCCCACACCGGATCAGGTCGCGGCACTGCCACTCGGGGTGGCGCGCGCTTGGGGCCTCGGCGATCATGCACGTAGCGGCCCCAAGCCCGGCCTCACCCTGGCGTCGATCACCCGCGCGGCCATCGAGCTCGCCGACGCCGACGGGCTCGAGGCGGTCTCGATGGCGCGAGTCGCCGCGCGCTTGGGCTACACGACGATGTCGCTGTACCGCTACGTCGGCAGCAAGGACGAACTGCTCGTCCTCATGCTCGACGCCGTCACGCAGGATGCCCTCGGCGATGGTGCGCCCACGCCGCCCGCGGGTTGGCGGTCGGCCCTGCGCGGCTGGGCCGAGCAGCAGCTCGCCGTGCTCCTCGCGCACCCCTGGATCCTCTCCCTGCGGATGCCGGGCCCACCCATGGGGCCCAACAGCCTCGCCTTCGTCGAGCGTGGGCTGCAGGCGATGGAGCCGCTGCCGCTGGAGCCGTGGGAGCGGATGGCAGTGATAGGGCTGCTCTCCAGCTACGCGCTGAGCGAGGCGCGTCTCTCCATGGACGCGGCCGACGGCGCGCTCGGGTACGGCGAACAGCTGCGCCTCCTCGTCGACCTGGAGCGCTTCCCCGCCCTGCACGCCGTGGTCGCGTCGGGTCAGCTCGACGACCTCCACCCGCCGCCGCCCGGCTCCGTCGACGACGCCACCCGGTTCGGCGTCGAACGCATCCTCGACGGCGTCGAGGCGCTCGTCGCGCCTCGGCTGGCACCACGCACCGGCCCCACCGACCAGGCGTGAAGCGCGCCCCTCCCACGAGGCGGGACGGCGACGAGGTCGTCGCTCTGCGCTGTCACTCGTCGCCGCGACTGAGCACGGCAGCCTCCACCCGTCGTACCGGCGCGACCCGTGGGCCAGCCGGACACCGCCCGGCGTGATCCCGGGGCCTCCTGCGAACAGCTGCGCTGAAGGCGTCGCTAGCCTGTTGCGGCATGGCGACCGTGATCATGCATGCAGTGGTCTCCGTGGATGGCTTCATCGCCGACGAGGACGATGACGTGGGGCCGCTGTTTGAGTGGTACTTCGACGAAGACATGCCCATCACCGACGAGGCGGGCGACCGGCAGTGGCCCGTTCCTGGTCGGCAGCAGGTCGCACGAGTACGTCAGCGCGTTCTGGGCGCGCATCGGAGCCACTGTCCAAGGGCGGCATCTGTTCGACCTGACCAACGGCTGGGAGGCCCGGCCGCCCGCCGGCGAGCACCTTGTGGTGGTCTCGCACCGACCCAAGCCGAAGGGGTGGCATCCCGAGGCTGACGTCCCGTTCTTCCAGGACGTCACGTCCGCGGTGGCGGAGGTCGGGCGGCGCGCCGGTGATCGCGTGGTCGCGGTGCGTGCCGGCAACGTCGGCGGCCAGGCACTCGCACTCGGCCTCGTGGACGAAGTGGCCATGGATGTCGTACCAGTGGTGTTCGGCAGGGGCAAGAAGTTCTTCGGGCCGCTGGATTCACCTCACCTCCTCGAAGATCCGAGCGTGGTCATCCAAGGCGACAGGGTGGTCCACCTGCGCTACCCGGTGCGCCGCTGAGACCGCAGGGACGACAGAACCACCAGAGATGGTGGGTGCGCGCACCCGTTCCTCGACCGCGTCTCCTCGCCGCGTGACCGCCCCCGTGGTAGCGCAGATGACGGCACACCCGCGTTTCCGCGTCGTGCGTCTTGTGCTTGCGCGACGATAGGCTGCATGGACGAGCCCAGCTTCCGCACGATCTTCGAACCGTTCCGGATCCATTCCGTGGAGCCGCTGCGGATGAGCACGCGGGCGGAGCGTCGCGAGCACCTGCGACACGCCGCGTTCAACCTGTTCCAGGTCCGGGCCGAGCACGTCCTGGTCGACCTGCTCACCGACTCCGGCACCGGTGCCATGAGCCGGGACCAGTGGGCGGCGATCCAGCACGGTGACGAGTCGTATGCCGGGTCCCCGTCGTACTACATCTTCGCCGACGCGGTGCGCGAGCTGTTCCCGTTCGAGCACGTCATCCCGGTCCACCAAGGGCGGGCAGCGGAGAAGATCCTCTTCTCGGTCATCGGTGGGCCGGGCAAGGTGGTCCCGAACAACACCCATTTCGACACGACCCGGGCCAACGTCGAGGCGACCGGTGCACTGGCCACCGACCTACCCGTCCCGCAGGGCCGCGACCTCTCCTCCCAGCACCCGTTCAAGGGGAACATGGACCTGGTGGCGCTTGAGGAACTGCTGGCCAGCCGAGCCGACGACGTGCCCTGTGTCTTCGTCACGATCACGAACAACAGCGGTGGCGGGCAGCCCGTCTCACTGGCCAACCTGCGGGGGGTCCGCGAGATCTGTGACCGGTACGGCAAGCCGTTCTTCCTCGACGCGTGCCGGTTCGCCGAGAACGCCTGGTTCATCCGGGAACGCGAACAGGGTCAGGGCGAGCGGGAGGTCGCCGACATCGTGCGCGACATGGCCGCCTTGGCGGACGGGATGACGATGAGCGCCAAGAAGGACCCCATGGGCAACATCGGTGGCTGGCTCGCCATGAACGACGCCGACCTGGCCACCGCCTGCCGCAACACGCTGATCCTCACCGAGGGCTTCCCGACCTACGGCGGCCTCGCGGGACGCGACCTGGAGGCGCTGGCACAGGGCCTGAAGGAAGTCGTGCAGCACGACTACCTGCGCTACCGGATCCGGTCGACCGCCTACCTGGGAGCGGCACTCCACAAGCGCGGCATCCCCGTGCTCAGCCCCTTCGGTGGACACGCCGTCTACATCGACGCGCGAACGCTGGCCTCTCACCTGGACCCGTTGCAGTACCCGGGGCAGTCTGTTGCCGTCGCTCTGTACGAGACTGGCGGGATCCGCGCGTGCGAGATCGGCACGGTGATGTTCGGCAGACAACCGGACGGCACGGAGGCGCCGGCCAGCATGGACCTGGTCCGGCTCGCGATCCCGCGGCGCACCTACACGCAGAGCCACATCGACTACGTGATCGAGGTCTGCGAGGAGGTGGCCGCCAAAGCCCACACACTGCCGGGATATCGGATCGTCGTGGAGCCGAAGACGCTGCGGCACTTCACCTCCTCCTTCGAACCACTCCCCTGACGCGCGCACGCTGCCCCGGTCTCGGAGCCGGGGCTCAGACCTGGCCCTGCATCTGGAGAGGCTCCGTGCCCAGGCCGGTTGCCGTGGCCGCCGACGATGAGGTGCGGCGCGGCCAGGTCCAGGCCAGGCGAAGGATGACGGCAAGCAGGATCAGTTCCAGGGCGACGGCCAGCCAGTAGTAGATCGTCCAGGCCTCGCCCACCACGTTGAAGATCGCGTACGGGACCTGGACCGCTGCCACGACGAGGTTGGTGATCCGGCTGGCGCGGGCCGGCAGCATCGTGGACAGCAGGATCATGAGGATGGGGATGGCCATCAGCGTGAGCGCAGTGACGACGAAGGTCTGGCTGATGTCGAACTCGAAGACGACGCCGGCCAGGATGTCGTCGATCTTGCCCGGCACGAAGAAGCCGAGGATGTCCACGTAGGCGTACAGGAACATGAAGCTCGTCCAGGCCGCGGCGAGCTGTGCTCGCACGGGGAGGCGCGCGTCGTCCAGTGCGGCGGTGTTGTCTCGACGTGCTCTCATCGTGGGCTCCGTTGTCTCGGTGGTGTGGTGCTTCCCACCATCGCCGCCCTCAGGGGCGGGCACATCGGCCCCGAAGCCTGACCTGACCTGGCCGCTGGCACAGTGGTCCTCTCGTACTTTCGGCGCATACGCCGGGCACGCGGGCTCTCTAGGCTGACCGCATGGTCCCCGACGCACTGCGCTCGCTGTGGGCCGAACCGCGACCCTCGAACCCCCGTGGCCCTCTGCCGCGAGACTGGGTCCTGGTCGCAGGACTGATCTGCTGGGCCGCCGCCGAGGCGGTGCTTCGCGAGGGCATGGTGCCGCTGCCACTGCTGTTCATCGCTGCGTTCGCAGCCGTCGCCCCCCTGCCGTGGCGACGTGTCCACCCGCCGGTCGCGGCCGCGGTGGCTTTCGGCACGTTGACCGCCATCGACATCGTCAGAGTCATCACCGGATCGCACGGCGCTCTGCCCTCGAGTGTCTCGGCCACCCTCGTGCTGACCTACGCGCTGTTCCGGTGGGGCTCCGGCCGGGAGGCCGCGAGCGGGCTGGGACTGATCCTGCTCTGGCTTCCCATCACCACCGTCGCCGATCCCACCGGCCCGGCGGAGACGGTCGCAGCGTATGCGTTCTTCCTGTTCGCCGCCGCCCTCGGTGCCGCGGCCCGCTATCGCGAGAAGGTCCGCATCCGCGACATCGAGGAAGCCAAGGCGCGAGAGCGCGATCAGCTCGCGCGCGAGCTGCATGACACCGTCGCCCACCACGTCTCGGGCATCACCATCCAGGCTCAAGCAGGCCGTGCCGTCGCGGCCGCGCACCCCGAGCGCGCCGTCGAGGCCCTGGTCACCATCGAGGAGGCAGCGACCCGGACCCTCACCGAGCTGCGCGCCATCGTGGGTGTCCTGCGCGCCTCCCAGGACAGCGAGCTCGCACCGCAGCCGGGCATACCCGAGGTCGCGCAGCTCGCGACGAATGGCGCAACGCCACCCCGCGTCGAGGTCGCGCTCGCCGGCGAGCTCGACGACCTCAGCCCCGCCGTCGCGGTCGCGGTCTATCGACTGGCCCAGGAGTCCATCACGAATGCCCGACGGCACGCCCACCACGCCACCCGCGTCATGGTCGCCGTCACCGCAGACGCCGACCACGTGCGACTGACCGTCGACGACGACGGCTCCGGCGCGCCCAACCGTGCCCGAGCCGGCTACGGCCTGGTGGGCATGCACGAACGAGCGGCACTGCTCGGCGGCACCTTCCACGCCGGCCCCGCTGCCGGGCGTGGCTGGCGGGTCGAAGCGGAGCTTCCCCGACGCGGGACGCCACGATGAGCATCAAGGTCCTCATCGCCGACGACCAGCCCATCGTGCGCTCGGGGCTGACGATGCTGCTCGACGCCCAACCCGACATCGAGGTGGTAGGCGCGGCCGCCGACGGGCGCGAGGCGGTGCGCCTGGCGCTCCAGCTGCGCCCAGACGTCGGTCTGTTCGACATCCGGATGCCGCTGATGGACGGCATCGAGGCCACCCGCCGACTCGCCGGGCCCGAGGTCACCGACCCCCTCCCGATCGTGGTCATCACCACCTTCGACCTCGATGAGTACGTCCACGGCGCCCTCAAAGCCGGCGCTCGCGGGTTCCTGCTCAAGGACGCGGGACCCGCACTGCTGACCCAGGCCGTCCACGCCGCCGCCGACGGAGAGGCACTCATCGCGCCCAGCGTGACCGTCCGGCTCCTTGCCGCGTTCGCGCACTCACCGACCTCGCCGCCCCGGCAACCCATCGAACCGCTCACCGCGCGTGAGGAAGAAGTGCTCGTGCCGGTGGCCCGGGGACGCACCAACAGCGAGATCGCCGGCGACCTGCAGATCACCCCCAGCACCGTCAAAGCCCACCTCGCCAGCCTGATGAGGAAGCTCGGCGCCCGCAACCGTGTCGAGGTCGCCATGTGGGCCTACGAGACCGGCCGCATCTGAGGGCGCCCCGGCGTCAGGCAGCCGTGGGGCGAAGCAGGCGACCGCGGGTCGCGACTGCGGCCAGGACCGCGAGCACTGTTGTCACGGCACCGGCGGTCCAGATCAGCGTGCGGTCAGCCCCGACGACGCCGACGTACAGGCAGGTGGCGTTGAACGCGGCGTGGAAGAGGGCCGCGACGAGTACCGCTCCATGGCCGGCGTTGACCAGGGCGCTCATGAGCACGCGGGTGGGGACGATCAGCAGCAGGAACGCGAGGAAGGGCAGCCCGTGGTCTCGTTCGTCGGGCACGTTGAGCAGTGGCAGGTGCCACAGCCCCCAGACGAGCCCGAGCACGAGGCTGGCAGCCACCGGCCGCAGCCGAGCCTGCAGTCGCGGCATGAGCACCCCGGTCCACCCGGCCTCCTCGGTGAGCAGGAACAGGCCGACCGCGTAGCAGAAGTAGAGTGCGCACCCGGCCAGGCCCTCGCTCTCGCCCAGGTGGGCTTGGCGGCCGGCGGCGAGGGTGAGGCCGAGCGTGGTGGCTCCGATGACGACCGGTACGGCCACCGCGGCCGCGTAGACCCACCGAGGGGCGCGCCAGCGCAGGATGCGGTGAGCCAGCTCGGTCAGGGCCGCGCGACCGCCCAGCAGCAGCATCGCGACGGCGATGCTCGGGGTCAGCACCCACAGGGCGATGCCCTGCGGCAGCCGCCAGCCGATCACATCGTGCGCCTGGGCGATCGCGGAGCCCCACACGGCCCACGGGGGCAGGAACATCGAGGCAACCGCGATGGCCAACGCTCGGTTTCCCGCCGTCCTCGCGACGACTGCATCACCCGTGGTGACGCCGGGCGACTCGCTCGGTGCGTTGGAGCCGATGCTCTCGGGTTGGGTGTGCGGGCTGGTTCGCATCATCGGCTTTCCTTTCGGGAGTGGGCGACTGGACTGGTAACCACTCTCGCCAGGTTCCCTGCCCCGGCCATCGCCGCACGGGTTGAAACCCGGCCGGCCGGGTCTCAACCCGGGGGTGGAGCCGGTGCGCCGCGTCAGTGGCGGATGCCGTCCGCTTGGCGGTCGGCGTCCGGCGCCACACCTGCGGGACGCCGACTGGCGTCAGTTCGGCGGGACCCGGCCCGTGCGGTAGGCGTAGGCAACGAGTGCGGCGCGGTCGCGGCACGCGGTCTTGGCCAGCAGGTGGTTGACGTGCGTCTTGACCGTCGCCTCGGACACGAAGAGCCGCTGGGCGATCTCGGTGTTGCTCAGCCCCCGCGCGATCTCGGTGAGCACGTCGAGCTCTCGAGCCGTGAGGCCGTCGTCGACCTGCGTCGGCGTCGCGGGCTCGATGCCGATGTGCGTGCCTGAGGCCAGTGCCTCCAGGAGGCGACGCTGCACCGAGGGCTCGAGCTGCGCGTCTCCCGCCGCGACGGACAGCACCGCCGTACGGATGTCGTCGGCACCGGCATCCTTGGTCAGGAACCCTCGCGCGCCGGCCTGCAACGCCCCGAACACCCACTGGTCGTCGGCGTAGGTGGTGAGCACCACGACCCGGGCTCGTGCCCCGCGGGCGACCAGCTGTCGGGTGGCCTCGACGCCGTCCATGGTGGGCATGCTCAGGTCCATCAGCACGACGTCGGGGTCGAGGTCCGCGACCTGACGCAAGGCGTCGGCGCCGTCGACGGCCACGCCGACGACCTCGACGCCGTCGAGCAGGCCGAGCATCATGGCCAGACCGTCGCGCACCACCTTCTGGTCGTCGACCACGAGCACGCGTACGGGGGCGACGGCGTTCATCGGGGCACCTCGGGCTTCACTCGGGGCATGGTCAGGCGCACGCGCCAGCCCTCGGCGTACGGCCCCGTCTCGACGTGGCCCCCCGCCAGGGCCGCGCGCTCCGCCAGGCCGGCCAGCCCGAACCCCCCGGACGGCAGTCCGGTCGGGGCGCCGCCGTGGTCGGTGACCTCGACGGTGACGTCTGCCGCGGCCCAGGTGACGGTGACCTCGGTGAGCGCACCGTGTGCGTGCTTGGCGACGTTGGCCAGGGCCTCCTGCGCCGCTCGGTACAGGGCCATGCCGACCTCGGGCGCCAGCTCGCCGGGTTCACCGTCGACCCGGTAGGTGACCGCGGCACCGGTGGCGAGCCGGGCGTGCTCGACGAGCTCGGGGATCTGTTCGGGCCCGGGCAGCGCCTCGCCCCGCAGCGTGGCGACCGCCCGCTTCGCGCCGGCCATCCCGCTGCGGGCCAGGCCCTGCGCGTTGCTGACCTGTTCGACCAGCCGGGGGTCGGCGTGGGTGTGCTCGGCCAGCAGGCGGGCGCCCTCGAGCTGCACGGCCAGACCGGACAGGGTGTGGGCCAGCACGTCGTGCAGCTCGCGTGCGATGCGACCGCGCTCGGCCAGCACGGCGGACTCCTCTCGGGCTCGTCGCGTCTCGGCCTCCAGCCGCAGCATCTCCTGCGCCCGGTCGTTCGCGTCGCGGTTGGCTCCCGCGAACGCGGCGGCGACGAGGAGGAACCCCGCACCGATCGCCACGTTGAGGGCGGCCCCGGCGGGGTTGCTCGAGGTCGAGCCCTCCGCCCACGCCAGGGCGACGATGACCACCAGCCCCGCGACGACCGCGGGTCGAGGGCGCAGCCTCAGGCCGATGCCTGCCACGGCCATGAACGACAGGATGTAGGCCGGGCCGTGGGGGTTGAGACGGTCGATGCTCGCCCCGAGGAGGCCGGCACCCACGAGGCAGGCGAAGAGCAGTCGGTGGTCCGTCAGGCGAGCGTTGAGCGAGACCAGCCACAGGCCGAGCCCGACCATGGTCAGGGACACGACCGCGACCCGTGCCGTCCCGTCGGGGAGCTCACCGAGGACCGTTCCCACGCCCACGAACCCGGCGGCAACCCAGCCGGCGACGACCAGGACCCGCCGAAGATCGGCGGGCCGGTCGTCACGTGTCGCGTTCTCGCCCATCGTGCTCCTCGCGTGACCCCATCCATCGTGCGGGTCAACGGTAGAGCGCGACCGGGCCCTCGGTCAGCACCTTCTGGTTCGACAGGCGGACCGCGCGCGCCCCGGTGACGGCGAGGCGGCTGACGACCATGGCCAGCGCCATGATCACGAATGCCGCCGTCCAGGCGTCCGCTCCCGTGATCAGGTGGGTGCGCGAGAACTCGCCGATGCCGCGGCTGAACCAGTGCTCGGCGCCGTACGCGAACAGGACCCGGCCGCCGATGACGGCCACCCACAGGGCGACGAACGCGGTGCCGGCGGTCGCGAGGATTCGCTCGCCGTCGCGGTGCACTCGCACCGTGAACGCGGCGGCGACCCCGAGCAGCACGCCCACCACGAGACCGACGAGCTCGAGTTGCCCGTCGTTGCCGACACCGGGCAGGTCCTTGAGGTAGAACCAGCCCGCGGCGGCGACGACGAACAGCGGCACGGTCACGCGGCGCCGGGTGAGCGGGCGGGTGCCCACGTTGCTCGAGATGATCCACGCGAGAAGCGCGAGGTTGAGGAAGTACTGGCTGGTGCTCATGGCTGCTGCTCCTGGTCGAGGTGGTCCAACTGGTGTGCCACCACTGTCGCCAGCCAGCCCTTGCCGTCGCGTCGCCTCACGGGTGGAAACCCGCGCACCACGTCCTCCACCCCCGGGTGGACAGGAGGTGCGCCCGCCAACAGGGGTCGCCGACGCGACGGCTGCCTGCACGGCGCCTCCGCCGATCAGAGGCCCAACGAGCCGTCGACGGTGATGACCTGACCGGTGACGTAGGACGAGCGCGACGAACAGAGCCAGAGCACGGCATCGGCGATCTCGCGCGGCTCGCCGATGCGGCGCATGGCGATCATCGACCGGTACCGGTCCTCGTGCTCCTGCCGTTGTGCCGCCGACCCCGCCTGCAGGTTCTTCTCGAGCATCGGAGTGCGGATCGCCCCCGGCCGGATCGCGTTGATCCGAATGCCTTCGGCGGCGAACTCCTTCGCGGCTGCAACGGTGAGCGCCTCGACGCCTGACTTGGCGGCCGCATAGCTGCCGGTGCCCGCCATCCGCAGCTGCGCGTCCATCGAGGACGTGTTGACGATCGAGCCTCCGCCCGCAGCGAGCAACGCCGGAAGCTCGTGCTTCATGCACAGCCACACGCTGGTCAAGCTGGCCCGGACGATGCCCTCGAACTCGGCCAGCTCCATCGCGGTGAAGCCACCCTCCCCCGTCGCCGCCTCGGTGTTCGCGGCGTTGTTGAACGCATGGTGGAGCCTGCCGAAGCGGGCCACGACTGCTTTGACCATGCGTGCCACCGCGACCTCGTCGGTGGCATCGGCAGTGAAGAACTCCACCTCTCCGAACGCGTCCAAGGCCTCAACAGCCTGCTGCCCCCGAGCCGAAGAACGGCCGCAGATGGCCACCGCCGCGCCAGCTTCCAAGAAGGCCCGCGCAGTTGCGAGGCCGATTCCCGAGGAACCACCGGTCACGAGCGCGACCTGCCCCGCGAACTCGAGATCAGGACCATTCGCCATGGCAAGTGATGGTAGGAGGTGAGTCAGGCAGGGTGGCGGATGACGGCGGTGAGCGTGTCCCGCTGACGTCGGCGCGGCCACCGGTGGTCCTTCTGGTGATCTCTCACAACCGACTCGAGTGGAGCACCACGGTCACTGCCGGCCGAGTACTGGCCTGCCTGCTTCCTGCTTGGCATGGCGGCGCAGGCACACGCGCCACACGACCCGACGCGCCAACCGCAGACAGCCAATGGTGCGACCCCGTGCAACCGGCGACCTCCAGCCGCGTCGGCGTCCCGGGTCCGGGCCCTTCCCGGCTCTCTCGCTCGGGTGTATGAGTGGTCGGTTCAGCCCTGGCAGGGGCAGCGGAGGAAGGGCAAGGCTCATGGTGATGGCAGCGCGGCTCAAAGTGTTCAGCACCCTCGCAGTTGCGGGAGCACTCGTGCTCTCGGGCGGACCGGCGATGGCCGGCGAGTCCCACAAGCACCGGCATCGCCCGGTGCCCTACACGTGCAGCGGTGGCGAGATTCCCTCGGGGACCTATGCGCGCATCAAGGTCACGGGGGACTGCCAGGTCGCCGCCGACGCCGTGATCCGGGTCAAGGGCAACGTGTACGTCGCCCAGGGCGCGGTGTTCGACGCCCAGAGCGCGCCCTCGAGGATCACCGTCGAAGGCAACGTCACGGGCGCTCGGGGCTCGGTCGTCGGACTGGGCTGCCAGCCGCCCTCGGCAACGGGCAACTCGGCACACGAGTGCGCACTCGATCCGACGGGCCAGTCCACCATCGCGGTCCGCGGGAACCTCACGGCCACCAAGGCCGCCCTCGTGGCCTTGAACGGGATCACCGTCAACGGGAACGTCACCCTGATCGGCGGAGGCGGCCCGAACTACTGGTCGGTCAAGAACAACACCATCCGCGGCAACCTGACAGTAGGTGGACAGTCGGCCTTCTGGATCGGCGTCATGTTCAACCGGGTCGGCAGGAACATCACCTTGGTCGACATCACGGTCAACGACGAGCACCCGGACGCGCCCGGTGTCTACGTCGTGAGCAACACGGTCGGGCGGAACCTCGCGTGCTGGGGCCTGGTACCAGGTGTGTCCGGGGGCTTCGACCCTGATGCCGTCAACGTCGTCGGTCGTCACGCGCTCGGACAGTGCGCGGCTCTGGTCTGATCTCGTCGGAGTTGCGCAGGTGCTGCCACCCTCGCTCAGGGTTGGGCGGCGTGGGAGCACCCGGCTGGCTGGGGCGGGTCCTGCGGGCAGCTGCTCGGGTGTGCGGACGAGCAGCTGGAGGCTCGTGGCTTCAGCCGGTGTGTGGGGACGGCACCATCAGCACCGGCACGGGCGCGGACCGGAGGATCTTCGAGGCTCGCGAGCCGAGGAAGAGCCGTGCAGCCGGGGCCGACGAGCTGGGGCCGATGACCAGCAGGTCCCCCTCGCGCCACTCGACGTCGCCGATGGCCTTGCTCCACGACAGGCCCTCCCCGACGGCGAGGGTGCGGGCGAGACGCTCCGCCAGGGCGGGGTCGGCGGCCCCGACCTCGGCGCGCACGGCATCCTTCGTGCGCTCCACCCACTGCTCGACGACGAGGTCGTCGGCCGACTCCTCGACGCTGCCGAAGAGCCGCTTCGGAGGCCGGACCGTGAACGACACGGCTCGCAGGTTCGCACCAGCCAGCTCGGCGACCCGGGCCCCGGCGCTGACCACATGAGCGAGTCCGGCCGACCCTCCTACGCCGATGCTCACCCGGCGGACGCGGGAACTGGGTGCGCAGCGGTAGCCCCGTGGGGCGAGCAGAACGGGAAGGTGGGCCGAGTGCGCGAGCCTGTTCGTGACGCTGCCCAGGGAGATCTTGCCCAAGGGTCCCTTGCTCGACGAGCCGAGCACCACGGCGGACGCAGCGACGTCCGCGGCGACCTCCAGCAGCCCGGCGGGGATGGAGGAGGCCACCCGAACCTCGAAGGTCGCCGTGATGCCGGGCGCCAGGCTGGTCCGGGCCTGATCCAGGACCGACTGCCCCCAGGCCTTGAGCGGCCCGAGGTAGTCTCCGTCGACGAACTCCGGAGCACCAGCAGCGTGCGGGGTCGTCACGACGACCGCCACCACGACTGGCTCGTCGGTCGAGAGTGACAGCACGCTGGCCAGCTCGAGCGCCGACGTGCCGCTCTCCTGCGCCGTGTAGGCGACGACGATCGTCACGGCTCACGCCTGCACGATGAGCGAGGCCGCTTCGACGTGGGTGACCGGCAGGCCGAGCTCGCCCGCCCGGTCGACGACTTCGAACCGCTGCCAGACCGAGTCGGTGGCGGGGAGCGTCACGATGACGATCTGGTCGGGGCCGAACTGCGTCACCGCATCTCGCAGTGCCCTCAGCGGTCGCTGGTCGCCGAGTGCGCCGGTGGCGTCGAGGTGGTTCTCCCTGAGGGCCTCGAGCGTCCGGCTCAACCGCTCCTGCGCGGCCTTGGTGGTGGCATCCCGCACGGACACGGCGCCGTGCGTCGAGGCGGTGCCGGTCTCGACGGCACTGGCCGGGACGCAGACGTAGTAGGTCGCCTTGCCCATCGCGTCGATACGTTGCAGCTCGCTCATCAGCTCGTCGGCCTCCAGGGTCTGGTTCGCCAGGACGAGCACCCGGCGTGCCTCGCCGGTCGGCTCGTTCACGGCGCGCACGGGCAGTCGGGCGATGCGTGCCCTGTTCACGAAGAACAGGACGAGCACCACACCGAACGATGCGAGGCTCAGGACGAGCTGGATCCGCACGTCCGCCGTGAGTCCCATCTGTACCAGCACGAGCACGATGCCCAGTGCCGTGAGGACCGACAGCACCGGGAACCACCACATCTTCACCTTGAGCGTCGACTCGTCGGCCCGGTACCTCAGGATGATCTGTGAGACGGCGATGAGCAGGTAGACGAAGAGGATGACGGCACCGGAGGAGTTGAGCAGGAACGAGAACACGGTGTCGGGGGACACCGCCGCCATGATGACGGCGAGGAAACCGACGACGGACGAGGACAGGATCGCCACCATCGGCACACCGCGTGAGTTCACCGTCACCATCGAGGCGGGCGCCTCACGCCGAGCGGCCAGCACGAAGAGCATCCGGGATGCCGTGTAGAGACCCGAGTTGAGGCACGACAGCACGGCGGTCAGCACGACGGCGTTCATGACGTCGTCGGCATACGGGATGCCCATCTCCTGGAACGCCGCCACGAAGGGGGAGGCCTCCAACGTCGCGGAGTTCCACGGCAGGATGACGGCGAGCAGGAAGACCGAGCCGACGAAGAAGATCGCGATGCGGGTGATGACCGAGTTGGCCGCCTTCGAGACGGCTCGCTCGGGGTTGTCGGACTCGGCGGCCGCGATGGTCGCGATCTCGGCGCCCACCATCGAGAAGATCACCGTCACCACCCCCGCCGTCACCGCGAGGCCCCCGTTGGGGAAGAAGCCGCCGTACGCCGTGAGGTTGCTGAAGTCGAGGTCGGTGTTGGGCCAGATCCCGAAGGCGAAGAGCGCGCCACAGGCGAGGAACACGATGATGGCGGCGACCTTGATCCCCGCGAACCAGAACTCGAACTCCCCGAACGACGACACGGAGATCAGGTTGGTCCCCGTCATGAGGAGCATCAGCACCAGGCTCAGCTCCCAGGTCGGGACCCCCGGGAGCCAGAAGTTGATGACCTTGGCGCCGGCGACGGCCTCGAAGCCGACGACGATGACCCAGAAGTACCAGTAGAGCCAGCCGACGGAGAAGCCGGCCCAGTCGCCGAGGGCCTTGCGGGAGTAGTCGGCGAACGAGCCGGTGGACGGGTTGGCGACGGCCATCTCGGCGAGCATTCGCATCACCAGGATGATGAGGATGCCGCACAGGGCGTAGGTGATGAACGCGGCGGGCCCGGTGTCGTGGATGACCGTGCCCGATCCGACGAACAGGCCTGCCCCGATGACACCGCCCATGGCGATCATCGTCAGCTGCCGCTGGTTGAGCGCCTTCTTCAGCTCGGGCCCCGCCCCCGACATCTCAAGCACCTTCGGAGGCAACGGTTGTGCACGACTGCGGTGCATGGCGAGACATGGGCTGTTCCCCTCGATCGAAGTGTTCTGATGCCGAGCCACCACGTCAGTGGATGAGCCGGACCTGATACAGCGGTACTTCGAAGCCGTCGCTCACGGTACCCGCACATCGCGACGCTGCCCCGGCTGCCGGCCCTGACTTCTTTGCACTCTGCAGCGGCGCCTGCGGGGCGATCAGATGATGGGTCCGCTGACGATCCCACTGTCGGCCGCCCATGCCGTGTACGCCCGGGGGATCCGAGCGGCTGGCGGCCAGGTCAGACCGGGCGGATCGTGAGGACTTGGGCCATGGTGCCCACCGGGCCGCGGTGGTCGTGCAGGACGCTGCTGGTCAGGCCGACCCCGTCGGCGCCGAAGGTGACCGTGGTGTCGAAGCCCACCCACTCTCCGTGCGGTTGGTCGAACAGGTGCGCGGTCAGGTCGACGTTGGGAAAGGCGACCTCGTCGGGCCGGGCGCGCACCGTCATCCCGTTGGCGATGTCGAACAGGCCGACCGCCCGCGCGAGGGCGCTGGTCGGCTCCCCGGCCAGCAGGGGTATCGGGGTTCGCACCCAGAACGCGGCTCTCCCCGGCTCGAGCTCGACGCGTCGCACCTCGGCGGTGGAGATGAAGCCGCCGGGCCAGAGGGACGATGGCTCCCACGCAGGCATCTCCCGCGCGGCCGGGATCCTGGGCAGTGCTGACCCGCTGAGGGTCCTGGTGTCGCGCCGCTGCAGCAGCCAGGCGCGCACCAGCACGGCATCACGTCCCCTATGGGCGAGCCGGGCCTGGACCAGCTCGATGGTGCGGCCGGGGCGGGTCACCGTGACCGTCGTGGTCACCTCGTCGATCGGCAGGGTGCCCAGGATGTCGAAGGACAGCCGGGCCACCACGAGGTCGTCGCCGCGCCTGGCTTCTCGGTCGCCCTCGATGACGTGGACCAGCAGTCCGAGCGCTGGCGCGATGTGCTGCTCGTGAGGGGTCCAGCCGCCTCCGACGTGTTCGCTGGGACGAAAGGTGGTGGGGCCGGTGCGGTGGAAGTAGGCCATGGTTCTCCTGTCCCGGGGTGACGGTGGAGGGTCCGTGCGGGCGCGACCGCGTTGTCGCGCCGGCTGCCAGAGTCTCGAGGCCACCTGCACCTCATCGGTCGTGGCGGCGCCTCGAGGGTCTCATCCACGGGTGCGCCGGTCGTTCCTACGGTGCGCAGGTGGGACCGGAGCCCGCTGCGGCGGGACCCACGCGATTGGGAGGCTTCCCTGACGTGAGGGTAGGGTTACCAGCTCCTGTCGCGTGCCTCCAGCACCTCGCGCCAGGCCCGCGCAGTTCCGACCGAAAGCCGTCTGTGACCGTCCACCCACCCGTGCCCCACGGCGCAACGCTGCAGATCGGCGACGTCGCCGAGCTCACCGGGTTGAGCCTGCGCACGATCCGGCACTACGAGGACGTCGGTCTGCTGCCGCCGGCCCAGCGCAGCCCGGGCGGTTTCCGGCTCTACACGCATGGCGGGGTCGACCGGCTGCTGCTGGTCAAGCAGATGAAACCGTTGGGCTTCACGCTCGAGGAGATGGCCGAGATCATCGACCTCCGTGAGCGGCTGCTCACCCCCCGCCTGTCCCGCACGACCCGAGCAGGTTTGCTGGCCCGCTTGGAGCACTACCAGCAGCTCACCGACGCCAAGCTGGCCGACCTCGTCCGCACGGTCGACCGCGCCACCACGTTCGCAGCCGAGCTGCGCACCCTCGTGGGCTGAGGCCCACCACCCTCGCTCCCTCCGGCCGCCGACGTCCGGATCCCCATGGTCGTGTCACGACCGCCACACCCCGATCCGGAGTTCCCGATGCCCCTGACCCCAGTCCTCGACACCGATGATGCGGCGACCCCCGAGGTCTTCGCGCACGAACGCGAGGTGACCTCCGTGCGTGCTGCGCTGCGCTCCCCAGCCCGGCTGCGCACCGAGGCCCTTGCCGGCCTGGTCGTCGCGCTGGCCCTGATCCCGGAAGCCATCGCCTTCTCGATCATCGCCGGCGTCGACCCGCGGATCGGGCTGTTCGCCTCCTTCACCATGGCGGTGTCCATCGCCTTCCTGGGTGGGCGCCCGGCGATGATCTCCGCCGCCACCGGCGCCATCGCCCTGGTCATCGCCCCGGTGGTGCGCGAGCACGGGATGGACTACCTGATCGCGACCGTCATCCTCGGCGGCGTCATCCAGGTGGCCCTGGGTCTGCTCGGTGTCGCCAAGCTGATGCGGTTCGTCCCGCGCTCGGTGATGGTCGGATTCGTCAACGCCCTGGCCGTCTTGATCTTCCTGTCCCAGGTGCCGCACCTGCTCGGGGTGCCGTGGGCGGTCTACCCGCTGGTCGTGGCCGGCATCCTGGTCATGGTCCTGCTCCCCCGGGTGACCACGGTGGTCCCCGCGCCGCTCATCGCGATCGTCGGGCTGACCATCGTCACGGTCGCCGCGTCGATCGCGGTGCCCACCGTCGGGGACCAGGGGCAGCTGCCCGACAGCCTGCCCACCCTGTTCCTGCCGAACGTCCCACTGACGCTGCAGACGGTCTCGATCATCGGCCCCTACGCGCTGGCCATGGCGCTCGTCGGGCTGATGGAGTCGCTGATGACCGCCAAGCTGGTCGACGACGTCACCGACACCCACTCCAACAAGACCCGAGAGGCGTGGGGCCAGGGCGGCGCCAACATCATCACCGGCCTCTTCGGTGGCATGGGCGGCTGCGCGATGATCGGCCAGACCATGATCAACGTCAAGGGCTCCGGGGCCCGCACCCGCATCTCCACCTTCCTCGCCGGGGTGTTCCTGCTCGTCCTCGTCGTAGGCCTGGGCGACATCGTCGGCATCATGCCGATGGCCGCCCTGGTCGCCGTCATGATCATGGTCTCGGTCGGCACCATGGACTGGCACAGCATCTCGCCGGCGACGCTGCGCCGGATGCCTCGGAGCGAGACGCTGGTCATGGTCGCCACCGTCGCGGTCGTCGTGGTCACGCACAACCTGGCCATCGGGGTCATCGTCGGCGTGATCGTCGCGATGATCATGTTCGCCCGACGGGTCGCTCACTTCACCCGCGTAGTCGACGTCGCCCACCCCGATGACGACACCCGCGTCTACGCGGTGGTCGGCGAGCTGTTCTTCGCCTCCAGCAACGACCTCGTCTACCAGTTCGACTACGTCGGCGACCCCACCAACATCGTCATCGACCTGTCGCAGTCCCACATCTGGGACGCCTCCACCGTCGCCACCCTCGACGCCATCACCACCAAGTACCGCTCCAGGGGAAAGAACGTCACCATCATCGGCCTCAACGAGGCCAGCAACGAACGGCACGAACGACTCGCCGGGCACCTCTCCGGCGCCCACTGACGCGCGCACCGGCTGCCGATGCTCGTGCGGGAGCCGACCCACCCATCGCGGCCGGCTCGGGCCGCGGAGAAGGCGGCCCAGAACCCCTCCGCACGGGTCGGCGGCGACGATCTGCTCGTCGAGGCGCCGGTGCACCCGGTGCCGCCACCCCAAGCACGTCGACTCCTGCCCAGCGGCCGGGGACTGGGCCGATCCCGGCATCGTCGAGGCGGAGGAACAGGTCCTCGAGGGTGGTCGCGTCCCGGCAGCCTGCATCGTGTCGGCGACCATGCCGATGAAGACCGTCGGATCGGGTTGGACCACGGCGCGGTTCAGTATCCACGGGTCCCGGGGACGCACCCAGCAGATCGCGTCGGCATCCACCCCGCGCGAGCAGCCAGATGGCCGCGTCGACCGACGTCTTGCCCGACCCGACGACGACGTACTGGCTCGGCGCCTCCTCCAGCCGGGGGAGCTCGTTGACGGGCGCCACCCGGGCGCCGTCACCGATGTGGACGGAGCCGGCATCTCCGAGGGGATGCCGGGAGCCGGGTAGCGAGCGTCGACGACCCGGCATCGCTCGGGCACCTCGGAGCGCCTGCCCGAGAGGCGGGAGACGATGGAGCGGTGCCCGACGTACTCGCTGTTGGGAAGGAACTCGACCCTGCCCGAGCCGCTCATCCGCTCGAGGACCCGCCCGTAGTAGGCGCAGATCCCCGACCGCGACGCCCGCTCGTGCAGACCCACCTCGGGCCGCGCTGCTGGATGCGGCCCCTGCCCAGCCAGGTCGAGGCGACGCCGTAGAACGCGGACGCCTGGTGCAACCGGACGAACGGGTACGCCTCGAGCCAGTGCCCGCCGACGCCGTGGCGACGGTCGACCAGGGCCACGCGAACCCCGGCGTGGTCAGTCACCGCGTCGGCGAACGCCACCCCCGTCGCACCAGCGCTTCGGCCTACGACACGAGGATCAAGGCGCCGCGCTGACGCGACGCGGGCCGTCCAGGTCAGGGCAGCAGGCGTAGTTCGACCATCGGCAGGTCGAGCACGGGTTGCCCCGTCGCCGCTTCCAGGACGCCCCCCAGCCGGCGCCACGCCCGCGGATGTGCGTGCTGGTAGCGGTCCAGGGTGGCGGCGGACTCCTCGCCGGACATCAGCCGTGCCCGGGCCGGAACGCCGCGGCTCCACCCCACGCTGACGCGACAGGTGGGGTGTGCCTGCACGTTGCGGTACCACTGGGCGCGCACGCCGAACCCGCTCGCAACGACGATCAGACCGGCACGCGGCCGGTCGACCACCTCGAGGCAGACGAACCTCGACTTCCCCGATGAGCGTCCGAGGTGCTCCAGCATCAGCACGCGGGCGCCCATCATCCAGCCCATCCGGTGGCGGTAGAGCCAGATCGGTGCCCGCGCGAGGCGACGGTTCCGAAGGAGGTGAGCGCCGATGGTGTCGAGCGCAGACGTCACCCGCACAGGCTAGCCCCGCGCGCTGGAGGGAGTCGAGGAGCAGGGCGCACCGGGGGAGACGCTGGGCGAGCCGACCCTGCTGGTGAAGGCTCAGTCTGCGAGCGCTTCGAGCACGGAGTCGAGCTCGTCGACGGGGCGCCCCGGTGGGAGGACGACGGTCGGCATCTGCGCACCGGCTGCATACCAACGGTCCAGGTGCCGATCCGCCTCGTCGGCGCTCCCCCGCACGGTCAGCTCGTCGAGCAGGACGGCTGCCGACTCGGGCACGTGGAACGTGCCCGGGGTGGGGTTGGCGGCGACGACCTCCTCGACCGCACGACCGTGCCCGAGCCGCAGCAGGGTCTCGCGGTAGAGCGGACCCATGCTCGTGAGGTAGAAGGCCACCCACCACGAGGCCACCTCGTCGACCGTGGCCGGGTCGCTCGAGACGGCCACGGGCACGCAGGGGGCGATGAGCGGAAGCGGCCGGCTCACTCCGCCGCGCGCGGCCCCTTCGCGGAGCAGCCGCAGGCACGGCTCGAGCCCGCTGACTGGGAGGAGGAACGGCGCCCAGCCGTCGGCCAGCTCGCCGGCCAGGCGTACGGAGCGAGGGCCCAGCGCGGCCAGGTGGATGGGGATCTCCCGCTGTGGCGTCACGGCCAACCTCAGCGGCCGGTTGTCGCGGGCGACCGTGGTGTCGAGGCGTTGGCCGTTCAGCAGACGGCGAACCTGTCGCGTCACGTCACCGAGCCGCTGCACCGGCTCGGTGAACTCGATGTCGTGCAGCCCTTCGGCAAGCGGGGGGCTCCCTGCGCCGAGCCCCAGGACGAACCGGTCGGCCGACGCCTCGGCAAGGCTGCCGGCCAGCATGGCGATGGTGGCCGGCGTGCGGCCCCAGACGTTGACGACCCCGGTCCCGAGCGTGATCCGTTGTGTTCGCGTCGCAGCCTCGGCGAGCAGCACGCCGGCATCGTGGCCCCACCCCTCGGCGACGAAGAACGCGTCGTAGCCCAGGGCTTCCGCGCGTTCGGCCAGGTGCAGCACGACCGGACGCCGCGTCTCCATGGGCGTCAGGCCAACCGCCAGCTGCCGCGAGGGCACCACCCGATGATGGTCGATCCGCCGCCCCTTGTACAGGAGCGCTCCCGGCCACCGGGGACTGTGGGCGATCCGACGACGCGGTGGTCGACGAGACACCGGGTCTGGCCGCGGCGCCCCGCGGGCCCGCAGCCCCCTCGCGGGTGTGCAGGTGGCCCGATCGGGCCATGGCTCCGGCCAGTGGGGATGGCCGGTCCGGTCGATGTGCGTCGCCGGCTCGCCGCGCGATGGTGGGGTGGCGCTTCCGGCACGCGGAGGTGCGCGAGTCCAGGAGGACGTCATGCCGCTCATCCAGGTCAAGGTCATCGAGAACGTGTTCACCCCCGAGCAGACCCAGCAGATCGTGCGCAGCCTGACCGACGCGATGGTCGCCATCGAGGGCGAGAACATGCGCGCGGTCACGTGGTGCGTGGTCGAGGAGGTCAAGAGCGGCTCGTGGGCCATCGCCGGCAACCCCTTGAGCACCGAGGACGTCCGCGCCCTCGCCGCCGGGGTCACGGCATAGTGCACCAGGGCCGGGACGCAGGCTGGTTGTCCACCGCGGGCAGGCGGGAGTAGCCATGGCCTCCCAGCCGCAGCCGCAGTGGCTGGCCGTCGACGAGGGTTGGGGCCGCAAGGCGGTCGACTTCGCGAGCCTCAGCGAGCCGGCCAACTGTCGCGAGTACGTCGCCCTGCACCACCTGCTCGGTCTGGCCTCGGGAGACCAGGTGCTCGACCTGGCGTGTGGCTCGGGGCTGGCCCTGGAGCTGGCGGCGGCCCGGGGAGCGTCCGGCGCCGGAATCGACGCATCGGCGCGGCTGGTCGCCATCGCCCGCGACCGGGTGCCAGGTGCTGACATCCGAGTCGGTGACATGAACGAGCTGCCCTGGGGCGACGCGACCTTCGACGCCGTGACCAGCTTTCGGGGCATCTGGGCGACCACCACGGCCGCGGTGAGCGAGGCACGCCGGGTGCTGCGGCCGGGCGGGCGGATCGGCCTGACCGTGTGGGGTCACCTCAAGGCATCGACGGGAGCGTGGGCGCTGGAGCCCTTCACCCTGGCCGCCCCGGAGAAGCTGGCCGGCCAGGCGCGGATGGTCGCGCTGGGTCGTCCGGGGGCGGGTGAGGAGGTGCTGTCCGCGGCGGGGTTCGTCCACGTGCGTCGGCACGAGATCCCCTTCGCCTGGGAGTTCGCCGACCCCGCCACCTATGCCCGGTCCCTGGCGTCGACCGGGCCGGCGTACGAGGCGATTCTCACCGTGGGCGAGCCGGCGTTCCTCCGGCACGCCGAGCAGGTCGCGCGCGACCGCGTGCGTGACGGCCTCCCGCTGCGCGCCGAGATCACGGTGGTCGGCTACACGGCCAGCGTCCCGACCCGGCAGAACCTCGAGCCCCGGTTCCTCTCGGACGTGGACGGCGAGGGCGTACGGGGCTTCTTCGAGTCCGACCTGTCGGAGGTGGGGTACGTCATGAACGCCACGCGGTTGTGGGCCCGTGACCACGAGGCGAACGAGGCCCTGTTCGCCCTGCTCGCGCACGTGAGTGACAGGGGGCGGCTCAGCTACCGGGACCGCGCGGTCCTGGTGACGGCGACCGCCTCCACCTGTGGCGACCCCTACTGCTCCCTCGCGTGGGGTTCGCGGCTGGCCGCGCTGGTGGGGGTCGACGAGGCCGTTGCCGTGATCTCGGGTGGTCCAGCCCTGCAGGACTCCCGGGATGAAGCACTTGCCGCGTGGGCGCGCAGCGTCACGACCGATGCGACCCGCACGACGCGGGAGCAGCTGGCCGCACTCCAGGCGGCGGGTCTCGACGAGGAACAGGCCTTCGCCGCAACGGTCTTCGTCGCTCTTCGGCGCGCCTTCGCCACCGTCAACGACGCCCTGGGGGCCACGCCGGACGACGAGCTGCGAGCCGCAGTACCCGCTGCGGTGCGTGCCGCCGTGGAGGACCGGCTCGGATGACGAGTGGGCCCGGCTGGGCCGGCCGCTTGCACATGCGGGCCGGCTGCCGCAGTCTCGGACGATGAGCAGCGACCCCGCGGCACTCGCACCCGGGGAGCTCCTGCTGCGCGAGGGGCAGTGGGGCCCGGCACGTGACGAGTTCCGCGAGCGGCTGGCGCGCGGCCCGGACGGTACCGCCTTCGAGGGGCTGGCCCAGGCGCTGTGGTGGCTCGACGACGGCACCGGCTGCCTGGAGGCGCGCGAGGCCGCGTACCGGATCCATCGCGAGGCCGGGCAGGACGTCGAGGCGGGCCGGGCTGCCACCGCGCTGGCCTACGACACCTTGCTGTTCGGTGAGAACGAAACCGTGGCCCGCGGCTGGTGGGGGAGGGCCGAGCAGCTCCTCGCGGCCGTCCCGGAGGCGGCTGGGCACGGCTGGCTCGCCGTGCGCCAGGCCGAGCTGGCGCTGGCGACGCACACCGACCCAGCCATCGCGCAGCAGGCCGGGGACCGCGCCTGCGCGATCGGTCGCCGGGTGGGCGACCCCGACCTGGTCTATGTCGGGATGGCGGTCAGCGGCCTGGCCCGGACGACGGCTGGGCTGCCCGACACCGGCCTGCCGCAGCTGGACGCCGCCGTTGCTGCCGCCACGACCGGCGAGGTGGTCGACCTGATGTGGATGGGCAAGATCTTCTGCTGGCTGATCGCCGCCTGCCAGCAGGTCCAGGACCTCACCCGCGCAGACGAGTGGTGCCGCCGGGTGGAGGCGGTCTGCGAACGGCAGCACCTCGACCCCCTGTTCACCGTCTGCCGCATCCAGCACTCCTCCGTCCTCATCGAGCGCGGCACGTGGGCGCGTGCCGAGAGCGCCCTGGCGGTCGTCCTCGACAACGGCAGGGCGTCTCGCCGGCACACCAGGCTGGATGCCGTGGTGCAGCTGGGCGAGCTGCGCCGCCGCCAGGGGCGCTGGGACGAGGCCGAGACGCTGCTCGCACAGGCCGAGTTCGAGCCGGCCGCGATCCTCTCGCGGGCCCTGATCAAGCTGGACCGGGGCGAAGCCGACGTGGCGTGGGCCGCCATCCGCGACCTACTGGCCAGCACTCCGGCAGCGAACCGGCTGCTGCGGGCCCGGTTCCTGCTGCCGGCCGTGCGGGCCGCGGTGGCCGCGGGAGACCGCGGCGCGGCACAGGCCGCCGCCGACGAGCTGGGGGAGACCGCTGCTCTCGTGCGCAACAGGCCGCTGTCGGGCCTCACGGCCGCGGCCGCGGCAACCCTGGCACCGACGGCCGAGGCCGTGGTGCTGTGGCGGGAGGCGGTGCGGTGCTTCGCGCAGGCCGCTCTCCCCTTCGACGAAGGGGAGAGCCGGCTGCGGCTGGCCGCGGCGCTGCTGGAGGCCGACGACGCGGGCGGAGCCGAGGAGCAGCTGGTCAAGGCGGGCAGCGCCCTCGAGGGGCTCGGGGCGGCGGCCGCGGTGAAGCAGGCCGCCCGCCTCACCCACGAGGTCGCCGCGGCCCGAGGCACCCACGCGGTGCTGACCGAGCGGGAGACCGAGGTTCTGCGCTGCGTCGCCGAGGGGCTCACCGACCAGCAGATCGCGCATGCACTGACCCTGAGCCCGCACACCGTGCACCGGCACGTGGCCCACATCCTCAGCAAGCTCGACCAGCCCACCCGGGCCGCCGCCGTGGCCCACGCCGCCGGCGCCGACCTCCTCTAGGTTCGCGGACACGGAAGGGACCGTCCGATGGTGCTGCCTGGGTCCAGCGGACGGTCCCCGTTCCGGGCGGGTGGGACGGCGCCACCGGTGCGAGCGGCCCGCCCCCGAAGGTGACTCAGCGCGGGCTCGTCTCGGGCAGCACCGTGCTGGTCAGGTAGTCCACGAACTCGTCGGGCTGCTCCCACAGGGGCCGGTGTCCCGACGTCTCGAGCACGGTGACGTCCTTGGTCGGGGCGTCGATCATCGGGTACCACTGCTCGAAGAGCTCGGCCCGCCCGCGTGCTTCGTGGGCCCCCTGGACGAAGTACATCGGGGTGTCGAAGTGCGTGGCCGACGTCCGGAAGTCGATGTGCTGCAGCTGCGGGTAGACGGCTGCGAAGGTGTCCATGAACGAGCCGAGGACGTGCACCTGGTCGATCAGGCTGTACTCCTCCACCAGCAGGTTCTCCGACATCTGGCCGGCGCCCTCGGAGTTGCCACCGTGGTCGTAGGGGTAGACGTCACCCTCGTGCGACAGGGCGGTCTCGTAGGGGAACATCGCGGCGTAGGGCGGCGGGCCGGCCGCCTCCAGCTGCCGCACCAGGCCGCTGTTGCCGGTCCGGGTGGCCCACGCCAGGGTGTCGTCGTAGAAGATCTGGTCGGTGGCGCGCTGGCTGACCATCTGGCCGGTGCCGATGAACGCCCGGTACAGCTGCGGCGCCTCCTGCACGGCGAGCACACCCAGCGTGGTACCCCACGACTGGCCCAGCAGGTAGATGTCCTCGGTGTCGAACCGGTCGCGCAGGTAGTTGGTCAGCGCGATGGTGTCCGAGACGTAGCCATCGAGGGCGACGGTGTCCACCGGGTCCAGCTCGTCGTAGGAGGTGCCGGCCCCTCGCTGGTCCCAGGTGACGACGGTGAAGTGCTTCTCGAGCTCGGGCAGGTGACGGCGCATGGCTCCGAGCTCTGACCCGCCCGGGCCGCCGGCGAGCAAGAGGATGACCGGGTTGTCGGTGCTGGCCCCGCGGATCATCAGGCCCAGCTCGTGTCCTGCGAGGTCGACTGTGGTGAGCTCGGCCACGGAACCCGGGACGGGGTCGCCGCCGGCGGTGGTGATCGCGGCGGTCGTCGCCGGCCGCGCCAGCCCCGCCGTCAGCGCCACCAGGGCGACCGCGGCGATGACGGCACCCGTGCGCCGCAGCACTCGTGCCGCGCGACGTGACGCCGTGGGCCCATCGTCTGCCCGCGACCGGGCCACACCCGAGCCCAATGCGGCGCCGAGGACCATGGGAAACAGGGTCAACAGGGCAGCGAAGCCTCGCCCGGTGACCAGGGCGATGACTCCGTAGAAGCTGGCGTGCAGGCCGTCGACCATGGGGCCGTCGACGCGCATCCGAGCGAGTTCGAAGGATGCCGTGAACAGGGCCGGTGCCCACAGCATCGCCCACCGGCTGCGCACCGCCCACCCGGCCACGCCACCCACCGCCAGGCTGATGGCGATCGACCAGATCGCCGCGCCGGAGGTGAGCGGCCCGCGCGGCGTCCACCAGCCCGCTGCCAGTCCCCACGCCGCGACCGTGGAGACGGCCAGCACGACGGCGACCCGACGACGCTGCCGCTGGTCGTCCGGTGCCACGCCTCCCGCGAGGGTGGTGGGCTCCTCCCGCTCGACGTCGCGGGTTCCGGCCCTGTCGTGGTGCACGTGGGCGCTCATGGTGGGTGCTCCTTCGCTGTGGTGGGTGTGCTTCCACGCTGCCCGGCGGGCGCCCTCGCGTCGTCCCCCTGGGCGCTCGGGCTCGGGGCCCCCTGCGGGGTGAGAGGCGGTCCTCCCGTGGGGGGACCCGCGGCCGCGGTCGTGGCGATACGGTCAGGACGTGGATGGTTGGACACACCCCGACCGAAGGCACCCACCGGGGATCCGGTGGCTCGTCGCCGACGTCGCCGTCGCGGCGCTGTTCACCTGGATCACCGTCGTCTCGTTGCGCAGCGACGCCTACGTGGACCAGTACGGCGCCGTCGAGGGCGCCGGGTGGCTGCTCGCCCTGAGTCCCAATGCGCTGCTGCTGGTGCGTCGCCACGCACCCGTGACGACGCTGGTGGCGGCCACGGTTCTCTACCTGGTCGCCAGCGCGACCCAGGGCGACAGCAACGCTCCGCTCGCCGTTCCCCTGTTCGCCTACTCGGTGGGCCTGACCCGGCCGGTACGCGTCTCGGCCACCGTCGTCGGCCTTGCGGCGCTGGCGATGTCGACCTCGACGTTCTACGGTCCCGGCGACCCCGACCCGCTGATCATCGTGCTGTGGTTCCTGTTGTTCGGGTTGGGCTGGGCGGTGGCGGTCATCGTGCGTCGCACCCAGGACCGCACGCAGCAGCTCAGTCAGGCGGTCGACGACCTCGAGGCGTCGCAGGCCGAGCTCACCGCCGCCGCGATCACCGAGGAGCGCACCCGGATCGCCCGTGAGCTGCACGACGCCGTCGGTCACGCCGTCAACGTCATGGTCCTGCAGGCGGGCGCGGCGAGGCTGTCGAACCGGCCGGATGCCGCGTTCGTCGCCCTCCGAGACATCGAGAACCTCGGTCGCAGTGCCCTGACCGACCTCGACCACATGCTCGGCCTCCTCGACGACACCGACGCACCCGTCCGCGCGCCGGCCAAGACCGGTGTCGACATCGCCACCATGGTCGATGAGCTGCGGGCCGCCGGTGCCGACATCACCCTGCACGACCACTGCGAGGTCCCGGTCGGCCGGCACGTCGGCGCAGCGGCCTACCGGATCGTCCAGGAGGCACTGACCAACGCGCTCAAGCACGCAGGCGTCGCTCACGTCGACGTCACCCTGTCAAGCACCCGCGCCGAGCTGCACGTCCTGGTCGTCGACGACGGTCGCGTCGCGCCGGTGCCGGACCGGGCCGTCGGTGGCCGCGGCATCCCTGGGATGACCGAGCGCGCCAAGGTGCTCGGCGGCCTGCTCACCGCCGGCCCGGGCCCGGGCGGCGGGTTCCGCGTCGAGGCGTTCCTGCCGCTGGAACCCTCTCCCGCCAGCCCGCCCGGCACCCGACCCCGGCTGCCCGGGGAGCCTCACGAGGTCGGCGCGCGATGACGATCGACGTGCTCGTCGTGGACGACGACACCCTCGTGCGGGCAGGCCTGCGAATGATGATCGAGACGCAGGACGACCTCGCGGTGATCGGTGAAGCGGCAACCGGAACCGATGCGGTGGCCCTGGCCAGCGACCTGCGTCCCGACGTGGTGCTGATGGACATCCGGATGCCCGGCACCGACGGCATCGAGGCCACCCGGCGGATCACCAGCGCACCCGTCCCGGACGGCGCCCACAACCCTCCCCGCATCCTCATCCTCACCACCTTCGAGATCGACGAGTACGTCTACGAAGCGGTGCGCGCCGGCGCCAGCGGCTTCCTCCTCAAACGCACCCCGCCGGAGCAGCTGCTGGCGGGCATCCGCACCATCGCCGAAGGCGACGCACTGCTGTCACCGTCGGTCACCCGCCGCCTGATGCACGAGTTCGCCCGGGCGACGTCGACCGGCGCACAGCCCACCGACGTCAGCAACCGCGACCTGGATCGACTCACCGAGCGCGAACGTGAGGTGCTCGTGCACATCGGCCACGGACTGGCCAACCGCGAGATCGCGGCCGAGCTGCACGTCGGTGAGAGCACCGTCAAGACCCACGTCAAGCGGATCCTCATGAAGCTCGCGTTGCGGGATCGGGTCCACGCCGTCGTGTACGCCTACGAGACCGGCCTGCTGACACCGGGCACGGGGAAGTAGGAAACCGCGACCCTGAACGCGGCCCACACCACACCCGTGACCGCCGTGGCGACCAGGGCCAGCACGAGGTCGGGGCTGAACAGGCGCAGCCGGCCCAGCGGGGTGCCGAACAGGCTCGGCACCAGTGTGAGCAGAACCCGGGCGGCGACGAGTGCGGTGAGCACCGGGAACCACAGGCGGAACATCCCGGCACCGGGAAGCAGCACACCGACACCCAGGGCCAGGACCGCCAGGAGTGTCGGCACCTACTCGTCCCCCGGCTGGCGCCCGAGGCTCACCGTCACGACCGGCCGCTGGCCCCCCTGCGGCCCACAGCCGGTCGTGACGGCCCCTGCCCTCTTGGTCTGCCTCCGGGCATGCCCGAGAGCGTGCCCAGCACCGATGACGAACATCGCAACCACTTCTTTACAGGTGTGTGACAACTTCCCCTCGGGCAGCCCGCACCGCGACGCCCGCCGTTCGCCGGGCACCGGTGGCGACCGGCCCGGCCGGAGCGTGGTCGCGGACCGGGAATTCCGACCGACCTGCGCTGCCTCGTTCGGCGGGGACGGCAAGAGGGTAAGGGAACGGGGCAGGCACCTCGAGGGAGGAAGGTCACGGATGGCGACTCCTGTTCCGCACCGGTCATCACCGGCCGCCGGGCCCGCTCAGCGAGCTGCCCGGGTGACGGCGTGCGCCTTCGGCGTGCTGGCAGTCGCCGGGTTCGTGCCGGGGCTGACTGCCGACCTGGGCCGCATCCAACCGGCGGGCTGGAGCTCCGGTGCCGTGCTGCTGGGGGTGCTGCGGGTGTCGGTGATCGGGAACCTGATCCACTTCGCGCTCGCGTGGGCAGGACTGCTGGCCGCCGCCGACGAGCACCGGTCGCGCCGGTACCTCCTGTGGGGCGGTGCCGGGTACGTCGCGTTGTCGTGCCACCGCCTGCTCGTCGACCGTCTGGTGGGAGGCGGTGCGGTGGTCGGCCCGGGTGTGGGCGAGTGGCTCCCCGTCGCCGCCGGGCTCGCGATGGTGCTGACCGCGGTGCTCGCCGAGGCGACGCCGCACCCCGGTGCCCGTGAGCGGTGACCGGCGACCGGCGGCCGGCGACCGGCAGGCCGCGGCGGACCGGCCCGCACCGTACGCCGCATCCTGCGCCGGCAGGCATGAGCGGCTCCGAGCGGCGCCGGTCGACCCGGCGTGTGCCGCCATGTCGTTGGAGTCTCGGCCATGACCGTGCTGGCGACTGCTCTGGGTGCGGCCCTGGTGCTCGTGGCCCTCCGAGACATGTTCCACACCCTCTGGCAGCCGCGCGGCATGGGCACGCTGTGCCGGCTGGTGTTCCGCGGTGCGTGGCGGGTGTCGCGGTGGCTCGTCACCAGGGGGCACCCGATGGAACACAGCGGGCCGGCAGCGGCCCTGCTGACCGTGGGCGTCTGGGCCCTGCTCATCGTGCTCGGCTGGGCCCTGATCTACCTGCCGCACATGCCCGACTCCTTCTACTTCGGCACCTCGCTGCAACCGGGCGACTCCTCCGACGTCGTGGCGTCGCTCTACCTGTCCCTCGTCGCCGTGGGGACGCTCGGCTTCGGCGACATCGTGCCCTCGACCCCGGCTCTGCGGCTGGCCATCCCGGTACAGGCGCTCATCGGTTTCGTCCTCTTCACCGCGGCCATCTCGTGGATCCTGCAGATCTACCCGGCACTGACCCGGCGGCGCGCGGTGGCACGGCGGCTGACCGTCATGGCCGCCACCGGCACCACGGACGTCGTGGCGACCGGCGACGTCAGCGTCGCGAGCCAGCTGCTGGACTCGGTGACGCAGGCGGTGACCGCCACTGACATGGACCTCATGCAGTACGGCGAGACGTACTACTTCCGCGAGAACGAGAGCGACGTGTCACTCGCCGCTCGGCTGCCCTACGTGCAGGACCTCATCGCGGCCGGCCGCGGCGCCTCCGGTGCCGAGGTGCGCCACGCTGCCGAGATGCTCCACGCGGCGACGGTGAACCTGGCCAGCAGGATCGACCACGCCTACCTCCACACCGGGCGCACCGACCTGCGCCCACTCCTGTTCGCCTTCGCCGAGGATCACCAGCACGTCGAGGCGCTGCCACCGACCGGCCGCCGTGACGGGAGCCGCACCGGCTAGGGCGACCTCGAGGTCGGACCGGGCCCTCACCCGTGGGCGTGCCTCGCGTACCGGTGCCGCAACGGGCTCGCCGTGACACCGAAGGCGACGACGCTCGCTGCGACGGCCAGCGTCCCGTAGGAGAAGAGCCGGGGGTCCGTCACCCCCTCGTCCATGCTGTGGGCGAGGTAGAACACGGCGCTCACCCCCATCGGCCCGAACCAGGCCAGGAACGGCGCGTCCAGGCCACGGATGCCCGCCGGCCGGCTCAGCGCGAGCACCACCGGCAGCCGGCGCAGGAACAACACCACCACGACGAAGGCGACGGCGTTCCAGCCGAGCCGCCCCCACGCCGCCCACGGCAGCACGATCCCGAGGAGGACGAAGAGCGGCAGCACGGCGTACCTGTTGATCGCCTCGTCGATACCGTCCTGTGGCGAGCGGTCGGAGGACGCGACGCCGTAGTTGTAGGCGAGCCCGGCGACGAAGGCCGCGAGCACCCCGCTGGCGTGCGCCGTACGTGCTGCGCCGAGCACCGCCACCGCGAGCAGGATCGTGAGCACCAGCGCCGGCGCCTGGCCCATCTCCCCCCTCGACTTCACACGCCTGACCCCCCAGGCAGCCGCCGCCCCCATCGCCACCCCGATGGCGACTGCGCCGCCGACCTCCCAGAGCACCCGGGCTGCGACGCCCCCGGGGCCCTCGCCTCCAGGGAGGACGACGGCGATGGCGACGGCCACCAGGGGCAGGGCAAGGCCGTCGTTTGCCCCGCTCTCCATCGTCATGGTCGCGCGAAGACGCCCCGGGAGGTCGCGCTCGGCGGCATCCCCGGAGACCACGGATGCCGCGAGCACCGGGTCGGTGGGAGACAGGCAGGCCCCGAGCACCGCAGCCAGGGCGACCGGCAGGCCCAGCCAGAACGCGGCAGCGCCCACGACGAGCGCCGCAGCGGGCATGGCGACGGCAAGGAGGATGAGGACCGGCCTCACCACCGCGCGGAGCGAGGATGCCGGGAAGCGCAGGGCCGCGGCCATCACCGAACCGGCCAGCAGCAGGCGCGTCCCCTCGAGGAGGAGCGGCACCAGGACCGGTTCCCCGACGTCGACGAGACCCAGGACCGCGGGGCCGACGACGACACCGAGCCCCAGCGCCAGCATCGGCTCGCTGATCGGGAGCTGGCGCATCCGCTGGCTGACCAGGGCCAGGGCCAGGGCCAGGGTGCCGGCGACGACATAGACGAGGTGGAGCTCCTCGACCCATGAGCTCATGACGGTCCGTCCGGTCGCGGCGTCGGGCCGCCGCCCGTGGGCTCGGTGCGCCTCACCGGAGGGCGGGGCGAGGACCCCGTCCTGCACCCGTTCCCGCCGGTGCCCGACCCGCCTTCCTCCTGCGACGGGGACGGTCGTGGTGGTTGCGCCACGTCGCCAGCGCCACGACCACCATCAGGTAGAGCACGCACCACGCCAAGGTCTGCACCACACACTCCTCTCCTCGTCTCCATCGCCCTCTCCCTGCCCGGCTCGAGCGGCTCACAAACGGGTTCTCCCGGCAGTCGTCGCCTCCGGTCGACGCGACCGTGCCGGGAACGGATCGGTGCTCGACGGCCTGCCCCTGCGCCCGGCCTCGCCCGACCGTGCTGACACACTGGCGGCCATGGAGGTCTATCGCACCCCGGATGCCGCGTTCGACGAGATCCCCGACTTCCCCTGGGAACCGGCCTACGCGCAGGTCGCCGACCCCGACGGCGGCAGCCTGCGGGTGGCCTACGTGGAGGCGGGCCCGGCCGACGGTCCGGTGGCGTTGCTGCTGCACGGCGAGCCCTCGTGGTCCTTCCTCTACCGCCATGTGGTCCGGGTGCTCTCCGACGCCGGAGTCCGTTGTGTGGTGCCTGACCTGGTGGGGTTCGGTCGTTCCGACAAACCGGTCCGCCAGGCCGACTACTCCTACGCACGGATGGTGGAGTGGACCCGCGAGCTCGTCCTGGACCACCTCGACCTGCACGAGGTCACCCTCGTGGGCCAGGACTGGGGTGGGCTGATCGGGCTCCGCCTGGTGGCAGAGCACCCGGCTCGCTTCGCCGCGGTGGTGGCGTCCAACACCGGGCTGCCCACCGGCGACGTCGACATGCCCGAACCCTGGTGGCAGTTCCGCCGAGCGGTCGAGCGCACGCAGGTGCTCGACATCGGTCGCCTGGTGGCCGCGGGCTGCGTGCAGCCGATGGGCGAAGAGGTACGAGCCGCCTACGACGCACCCTTCCCCGAAGAGCGCGCCAAGGCCGGTGCGCGAGCCCTGCCGACGCTGGTGCCCACCGCACCCGACGACCCGGCCAGCGAGGCCAACCGCGCCGCCTGGCAGGCGCTCTCGGCCAGCGAGCTGCCGTTCCTCGTCGCGTTCAGCGACGGCGACCCCATCACCGGCGCGATGGCACCCGCCCTGCGACGGCGCGTACCCGGCACCCATGGCCTGGAGCACCCGACCATCCACGGTGCCGGCCACTTCCTCCAGGAGGACGCGGGCGCTGAGCTGGGCGGCATCATCGCGGGATTCATGAAGCGGTGAGGGCTCCGCACTTCCGCCGAGCACCGCAGCTCGCCGTGCCGGGGACGGTGCTCGACACCCCGTCGGGGGTGCCCTACCTCGTCAGGGCCGGATGCCGTCGTAGTACTCCAGGTTGGTGTCCGGCGGCAGCACCGGGACGGTGACCTCGTTCTCTCCGGCGGCCGCGGTGCTGATGACCAGGGCGACGGTGGCGCCCGGTGGCGCGGGCACAGGACCGAGGTCGACGTTGCTGGGCATCGCGGAGATGCCGTCACCGGCGAACGGCGCCAGGGTGAACCGGGCCGGTGTGCTGCCCCCGTCGATCGACACCACCACCTCGATCGGCTGTCGGGTGCGGTTGAGCGCCTGCCCGGTGAGGACCCCGCCGGCCCCGCGTGAGGGGGCGACGACCACGAGGTTCTCGAACTCGACTCCTTCGATGGTCAGCGGCACACCATCGGCCTGGATCTGCGGGTACGACGTGGCCACCGGCGAGAACAACGAGCAGCCCGAGAGGATGGCCACCACTGCACACAGGGCCGGCATCCAGGCCGGGAACCTGCCCCGGCAGAGGGTCCGGGCGCGCCCCCCGGCCGGGGTCCGTTGTCGCCGCGCCCCGTCGGTCGACGCGTCACGTTCCATGCGAAGAGGCATCCCGCTCGTCCCTTCGTCGTCTCGACTCCCGGTTCGTCCACCGGCCAGCAGTTCACCATCCCAGTGCCACATGTCGGGGCGGCTGCTGGCCTGTTGCAGTGTGATGAGGCTTTCCGACACGGTGGCACCGGCGGGAAACCGGCAGGCAGGTGACCGACCGTCCGGCCCGTGCCGGCGAGACGATGTCGGGGTGCCCGACGATGCCCTGAGGTCCTACCGCGCCAAGCGGGACCCCTCGCGCACCCCGGAGCCGGTGCCCCCGCCGGGTCCGGTCCCGCGCGGTGCGGACGACACCTTCGTCGTGCAGGAGCACCACGCGACCGCGTTGCACTGGGACTTCCGTCTCGAGCGCGACGGAGTGCTGGTCTCGTGGGCGGTCCCCAAGGGCGTGCCCCTCGACCCGTCGGCCAACCGGCTCGCCGTCCAGACCGAGGACCACCCCCTGTCGTACGCCGACTTCGCGGGTGACATCGACAGGGGCGAGTACGGCGGGGGCGGTGTCGCCATCTGGGACCGCGGCACCTACGAGACCGAGGAGTGGTCCGACGGCAAGGTCAAGGTGGTGCTGCACGGCACGCGGGTCCATGGGCGGTACGTCCTGTTCCGGACCGGAGGCAAGAACTGGATGATGCACCGGATGAGCCCGCTCCCGGACGGCTACCAGAGGATGCCGGACCGCGTCCCCCCGATGATGGCCACCGCGGCCGACGCGCTGCCGACCGACGACGAGCAGTGGGTCTACGAGATGAAGTGGGACGGCGTGCGCGCCGTCGTCCACGTCGAGGGCGGTCGCGCGACGGCATGGTCGCGCAACGACATCGACATCACCGACACCTACCCCGAGCTACGGGCGATGGCCGAGTCGATGGGCTCCACGCCCGCCGTCCTCGACGGCGAGCTGGTGGCGCTCGACCCGAGCGGTCGGCCCAGCTTCGAGCTGCTGCAGTCGCGGATGCACGTGACCGGCACGGCACGAGTCCGGCGCCTGAGCCTCTCGGTGCCGGTCACCTATCTGGTCTTCGACCTGCTCCACCTCGACGGCCGCTCCACCCTGTCGGTGCCTTACCGGGAGCGTCGAGCCCTGCTCGAGGGGCTCGACCTGTCCGGCCCGTCGTGGCAGACCCCTCCGGCCTGGTTCGGCGGCGGCGCGGCCGTGCTGGCGGCCGCTCGTGAGCAGCACCTGGAGGGGGTGGTCGCCAAGCAGGTCGAGTCGACCTACCAGCCGGGCACCCGGTCGCGGACCTGGCTCAAGGTCAAGAACCTGCGTATCCAGGAGGTGGTCGTCGCCGGCTGGCGGCCCGGGCAGGGACGCCGTGCCGGCACCGTCGGGTCGCTCCTGCTCGCCATCCCGGATGCCGACGGGCTGCGATACGCCGGCAAGGTCGGAACCGGGTTCACCGCCGCAGCGCTGGACGAGCTGCAGCGACGACTGGAGCGGTTGGCCACCGAGCGCTCGCCCCTGGCAGACGACGTGCCCCGAGTCGATGCTCGCGGCGCGCGCTGGGTCAGGCCCGAGCTCGTCGGCGAGGTGCGCTTCACCGAGTGGACCCGCGACGGGCGCCTACGGCATCCGGCGTGGCGCGGCCTGCGACCCGACAAGGGCGCCGACCAGGTCGTCCGGGAGAGCTGAGCGCACGAGGCCGCCGACGTCCCCTGCTGTCGACGTCGCTGTCGACGGTGCCGTCGTCGACCACTGCCGGGCGCCCGCCCGGGCTCACCCCTCGAGGTCCGCGATGAAGTCGGAGGAGGCCATCGGCGTCGAGAACATCGGGTAGTCGTACCTGATCGCGTTGTCGTGCTCCTCGGGTGAGGTGGCGGCGACGCAGTCGCTCAGCGTGATGACCTGGTACCCGTTCTCGTAACCCGAGCGCATGGTGGACTCGACGCAGCAGTTCGTGAGGAACCCGCCGAGGGCGATGGTGGTGATCCCCTTGCTGCGCAGGATGAAGTCGAGATTCGTGCTGGCGAAGGTGTCCAGCCCGCGCTTGCCCTCGATGACGATGTCGCCCTCGGCCGGGGCGAGCTCGTCGACGATGTCGGCGCCCCACGTGCCCTTGACGAAGGCATTGCCGTCGACGACGCCCTTGAGGATGCCGTAGGGGTGCTTGCTGATCTCGTTGTAGCCGGGTGCGAACGTGATCGGCGCGTGCATCACCGTCACCCCGGCGGCTCGGGCCGCCGCGACGACCTCCTTCGTCCTGGCCAGCATCTCGGTGCGGTCCATGACCTCCGAGACCGCTTCGTGCAGGACACCGCCCTCGGACGTGAAGTCGTTCTGGTACTCGATCAGGACCACCGCGGTGGTGCTCGGGTCGACGGACATGGTGCCTCTCCTACCTGTCGGGGCGTTGCTCTCAGCGGCGGTGCCTCCGGGAAGCATCCTGCCCCTCGACACGCAGCGGGTCGACCCCCTGACGGCAAACCCGGCCCGGCTCCGTCACGCCAGCGTGTTGATGTCGGCCGCCACCCGCTGCAGGGTGGCCCGCTCGTCCTGGCCGGTCTCCCGGTACCGCTGCACCATGAGCAGCCCGGTCAGGTTCACGAAACCGCTGATCACCTCGATGGCTCCGGTGAAGGCGTCACCCTCACCCCGCTCCACCAGGATGTCGGTCAGGGTCTGGATGCCGAACGACGCGTCCTGCGTGCCGTCCACCCAGGCCGTCATGATGGCGACCGCGTCGCGCGTGAGGTCTGCCTGACGCGGTTTCATGGTGAGGTGCCCACCGGTCGGCGGCTGCCGTCGCTCACCCGGATGGGCTCTCGCCACGCCCCGCCGGCGGTCCCGTGATGTCGACCCACGTGCGTCCTCCGTTCCCTGCCGGCAGGCGTGCAGCACCGCGCGCTCCGTCAGCCGTCGAGCAGTGCCCTACCCGTCGGGCCGGTGAAGATGCCGCCCCCGGCTCGGCTTTGCCGCGGTCGCGCCGTGGTGCAGCGCCACCCGGTCCACCGGCGGGAACCGCGCGGCATCCCGGCCCTTGTACCGTCGGGAACGTCCCGGCGCGGCTATGGTCGGGCGGTGCGGGCGGCCAGGGACATCGGTTACGACCTGCTGGCTGGCTTCCTCGTCGAGGCCACCGGCAGGCACCCGCGCCGCGACCCGGTGCTGCCGCGCACCGGCGGCCCTGCCGGCAACGCCGTACTGACCGCCTGGACCGGGCTCGTGCTCCTCGTGGTGTTCGTCGCCGAGCTGCTCACCCTGTTCGACGTTCGGGGGCTCGTCTCGTGGCATGTGGCCATCGGAGCGCTCCTGGTGCCACCGGCGCTGCTGAAGACGGCCACCACGGGATGGCGTGTCGTCGGCTACTACACCGGTCGGAAGCCGTACCGGGTCGCAGGCCCCCCGCCCAGCGTTCTGCGCTGGCTCGGACCGCTGGTCGTGGCGTCGACTCTGGCGTTGCTGGGCTCCGGCATCCTCCTCGTCCTGCTCGGCGAGCAGCGCGGGCAGCAGCGCCTCGTCTCCGCGCTGGGCGTCGGCGTCAGCTGGGTCAGCGTGCACCAGGGCGTCTTCGCGGTGTGGTGCGTGGCGACCGGGCTGCACCTGCTGGGCCGCATCGTTCCCGCGGCGCAGCTGACGGTGCGCCGGAGCGCCCCGGGGCGGGTGCCGGGTGCGCCGGCCCGCACGCTGCTCCTCCTGGTCGCGGCCGGCACTGCCGTGGTCCTCGCGGTGGTGCTGGTCAGGGCCGATGCCTCGTGGCAGCGCGGTCGGTTGGCCTCGGACCACCCGGAACGGCCGGCATCCTCGGTCTCTCAAGGCTGAAAGCCGGTGCCGGAACGCGGGCACCGGGCCGGGTCTAGGCTGGCCGCATGGCCGGCCTCGAGGACGTCGAGCGGCTCGTCGCGCTGCTGCCCGAGGTGTCCGAAGGTGCTCGGCACGGCCACCGCACCTGGCTCGTCGGGGGCAAGGTATTCGCCTGGGATCGGCCGTTCAGCAAGGCCGACGTCAAGCGCTTCGCCGGCGCCCCGGTGCCGCACGGCCCCATCCTCGCGCTGGTGACCGACGGGCTCGAGGACAAGGAGTCGCTGCTCCAGGCCCACCCGGAGCACCTCTTCACGATTCCTCACTTCCGGGGTTACCCCGCGGTGCTCCTGCACCTGGCGAGCGCGAGCGACGACGACCTGCATGAGGCCCTGCTCGACGCATGGTTGGTCCACGCCCGCGAGGACGTCGCGCGCCAGCACCTGCGGCAGCAGGGCCAGTAGCGCCGAGCACCCGTCGGGCCGTCAGCGCCGGCCGGGGTCGGTGGCCGGCGGCGACCTCCACATCCACCCGCGCCTGCCCGCCGACGCGGTTGTCTCGAGCGGCTGTCGTGCGGGTCCGGGACGCCCGAGCCGGTTCGGGACGGTTGCCGCAGTGCACTCGGATGCTGTGCCGCAGCCCGCCACGGTTCGGCATTGCGTGCAGACGCTCTCTCCCTGGTGCCCACGACGTCGTCTCCAGGAAGAGACCTAGTGCTCGATGTGATGCTCGCGGGCGGCGCCGCCATGCTCGTGGCGCTGCTCGGTACGCCGCTGTTCATCCGGCTCCTCGTGCGCCGCGGCCACGGTCAGCCGATCCGCGACGACTTGGTCGAGCACCACGTCGAGCGCGGCGAGCCCACGCTCGGCGGCACGGTGATCATTGCCGCGACGCTGATCGGGTGCCTCTGCTCGCACGCCGTCCTGGCCGGTGCCGATGCCGGTGGACTGGTCGCGGTGACCCACGACCCGGTGTCGGTGAGCGCCCTGGTGGTCCTGTTGACCGCGAATACCACCGGGTCCGCAGACCGCTGCATCCACCGATGGCGTGGAGCGCGAGCGGCCGAATCGGCCACGACCCGCTCGGACCATCCTGGTTGCGCGAGGTCTGGTGCTACCCCCGCGACCATCTCGACCGCACCTCGACAGCGGCGGGTCTGCGAGAGCCACGGCCCGGGCTCGACGAGCTGCTGGCGCTGGCCGCCAACGCCGGGTGAAGGCGCCGGGGTGGGACGTCCCGGCCATCCGACGCGGGCCCGCAGCTAGGTTCTTCCCATGCGCTATCGACTACTCGGCCGCAGCGGATGCGCGGTCTCCGAGCTGTGCCTGGGCACCATGACGTTCGGGGCCGAGACCGACGAGGCCGGCTCGCACGAACAGCTCGACGTGTTCCTCGATGCCGGCGGCACGCTGGTCGACACCGCGGACGTGTACTCGGGGGGCGTCAGCGAGGAGATCATCGGGCGCTGGCTCGCGGCGCGCCCGTCCCACGTGACCGAGCGCGTCGTCCTGGCCACCAAGGGTAGGTTCGCCACGCGGCCGGGCCCCAACGGGAACGGCCTGTCGGCACGGCACCTGACCCGCGCCCTCGACGCGTCGCTGCACCGGCTCGGCGTCGATGTCGTCGACCTCTACCAGGTGCACGCCTTCGACCCGCACACGCCGTTGGAGGAGACGCTTCGCACGCTCGACGAGTTCGCCCGGGCCGGGAAGATCCGGTACTACGGCCTCTCGAACTTCACGGGGTGGCAGCTGACCAAGGCGGTGCTGACCGCGCGGGCGCTGGGCCTGCGCGAGCCAGTGACCCTGCAGCCGCAGTACAGCCTGCTCGTCCGCGAGATCGAGTGGGAGATCGTGCCGGCTGCCCTCGACGCCGGCATGGGTCTGCTGCCCTGGAGCCCGCTGGGTGGCGGCTGGCTCTCCGGCAAGTACCTCCGCGACCAGCGGCCCACCGGTGAGACCCGGCTGGGGGAGGACCCCGGCCGGGGGATGGAGGCCTACGACCGGCGCGGCGTCGCCCGGACGTGGCGGGTGATCGACGCGGTGCAGCAGGTCGCCGAGGGCCGCGGGATCTCCATGGCCGAGGTCGCGCTGGCCTGGGTCAACAACCGCCCGGCCGTGGTGTCCCCGATCCTGGGTGCCCGCACCACCGAGCAGCTTCGGACGAACCTCCGGGCGGCCGGTCTCGAGCTGTCGCCGGAGGAGCGCGCGGTGCTCGACGACGCGAGCGACCTGGGCGCGAGCGACTACCCCTACGGTGACCTGGGCGTCGACCAGCGGTCGCGCGACCTCGAGGGCGGCTAGCCGACCGGCCCGAGCTGGCCCCGGGCCCTGTGGGACATGCCCACTTCGTGGCCGGAGCGCATGCGCCACGACCCGATAGGTGGGCTCTTCTACGGGAACGTGGAGGCGCGGTTCGCCGCATTCGTGCTCGTTGGCCAGGACGACGCCGGCGAGGTCGTCGCATGCGCCTACTCCATCCCCTTCATGCGCGAGGCCGGCGCGCTGCCCGACAACGGCTGGGACCACGTCGTCCGGAACGGCCTGTTCGCCAGCCTCCGCGGCGCGCAGCCGAATGTGGTCTCGGCGGTCGAGATCGCCGTTCGACCCGACCGGCAGCGCACCGGTCTCTCGCACACGATGCTGTTGGCGTTGCGCGCGAACGCTGCTCGCCGCGGCTTCCCGGAGCTCCTCGCGCCGGTGCGCCCGAACGGCAAGATCGACGTCCACGAACTGATGTCGACCTACGCGGTTCGGGTTCGTGTCGACGGCCTCCCGGTCGACCCGTGGCTGCGGGTGCACGTCCGTGCGGGAGGCCGCATCGAGAAGGTGGTGGCCCCCCGCTCTCGCCCCGGTGCACTGCGACGCCGAGCACGGCGTGGCGACCTACGTCGAAGCCCAACGTGTGGGTGGTGCACCCCAGCGGCGCACGGTCGGCAGCTCGCGGATGACGCGTGGCCGCGGCGCGGAGTGCTCCCCTAGGGTTCGGTCATGACGATGCGACGCTCCACCTTCACCTCCCCCGTCGACGCCATCGAGCTGGCCACCTACGAGTGGGACGTCGCCGACCCGCGCGGCGTGGTGCAGGTCGCCCACGGCCTGGCCGAGCACTCCGCACGCTACGACCGGTTCGCGCGGGCCCTCAACGACGCCGGGTACAACGTGCGGGCCTGCGACCACCGCGGCCACGGCGACTCGGTCGCCACCTCGCCCGGCGACTTCGGTGCGGCCGGGTTCGAGGGCCTGATCGCCGACCTCGCGGCCTACGGCGCCGGCCTGCAGGGCGACCTGCCGGTCTTCCTCTTCGCCCACTCGATGGGGTCGTTCGCCGCCCAGTCGGTGATCCTCACCCACTCCGAGCAGTACTCGGGGGTCGTGCTGTCGGGCAGCACCGCGCTCGACCTGCTGGCGGCCGGGCTGGCGGAAGCGGAGGGGCCGGTCGGGCTCGAGGCGTTCAACGCCGGGTTCGAGCACCGCACCGGCTACGAGTGGCTGACCCGCGACGAGGCCGAGGTCGACCGCTACGTGGCCGACCCCCTCTGCGGGTTCGACCTGCCGGACGAGACGGTGCCGATGCTCTTCGGCGCCGCGGCGACGCTGGCCGACCCGAGCGCCCTGTCCGGCATCCGTTCCGACCTGCCGCTGCTCATCGTGTCCGGCTCCGAGGACCCTCTGGCGGGCGGTGGCCAGCTGCTGGAGGTGCTCGGCGGGCGCTACCGGGACGCCGGCCTGGCCGAGGTGACGGTCAAGGTCTACGACGGCGCCCGGCACGAGATCCTCAACGAGACCAACCGTGACGAGGTGACCGCCGACATCGTGGCGTGGTTGAGCGCCCACCAGTAGCGATGTGCCCGACCCCCACTGAGTGAACGGGCCACGACCGCACCGCTCGCGATGGCCGTCATCTGGTGATCCGGTCGTTCGGGCTACCAGACGAAGGGCACCAGGCGGGCGCGGGTCGCGGCGACGTCGAGGTAGGCCGCCCCCAGCGCCTGGGTGAGGGCGCGCTCCTCGACCCTGATGCGGTAGACCATCGCCGCCCCCACCCAGCCGCAGCACACCACCATCCCCACCGAGTTGCGGATCATGAGTGCGCACCCCAGCGCCACCATCAGCAGACCTGTGTAGCTCGGGTGCCGCAGCACTCGGTGGGGGCCGTGGTCCACGACGGCCCGGTGCGGGCTCGTCCGCAGCACCGGCGTGAAGAACCGGCCGAGCGTCCGGAACGACCACCACCACAGGAGCAGGCCGAACCAGGCGACCACGACGCCGACCACCACGGCGGCCTGGGGCCAGGGGAGCGCTGCGCGCGGCACGGCGGACCTGGCCCAGGGCAGCGTCAGGATGCCGGGGACGAACGCCAGCCGGAACAGCACCTCCGCGCGCAGGTCGACGCGGCGCGACCCGCGACGTACCCGCCTGACAGTGATGAGCCCGCCGATGGAGAAGGCGACGACGGTGACCAGCATGGCCCCGCTGCCCGTGGCCGACAGCTGGAGCTCGAGCGCGGTCACCTCGCCAGAATGGCAGGTCGACCCCTGACTGACTCCGGCGTCGGTGCCGTGGGAGGGTGAGGCATGGTCACGGTGGACGACAGCGAGCTCGACGCCTTCTGGGAGATCTCCCGCGAGCACGCTCAGCTCTCGGGCGTGCCCACCTACATGGGGGCGAACCCGGTGAGGGCGCTTCGGCCCCCGGCGTGGTCGTTCGGCGCGACTCCCGAGCAGTCCGACGAGCTGCTCGGGCTGGTCCTCGACGGCACCAAGACGGCGAGCGCGAGCGCGCGCACCGACTATGCGGACGCCGAGGAGCCGCTGCCCGAGCCGGGGATGCTCGGCATCGTGCTCGACGGCTCCGGTCACCCCCGCGCCCTCGTGGTGACCACGCAGGCGCGGGTCGTCCCCTTCGACCAGGTGGATGCCGAGCACGCCCGCGAAGAGGGGGAGGGCGACGGCAGCCTCGAGCACTGGCGGGAGGTGCACGAGCGCGCCTTCACCGAGCACTGCGCCGGCGGTTTCCAGCCTGACATGTTGGTCGTCCTCGAGCGCTTCCGCGTGCTGTACCCGACCACCTGACGACCTGACGACCTGACCATACGGCGGGCGGCCCACCTCGTCCGGCCCGGTCGGGCTGAGACCCATGTCACGGCCGACCTCCGGTTGCGCCGCCGAATCCTGGGCAGGCGTCGAGCATGAGCAATGACACCGCAGGACAGGCCCGCGAAGGGCTTCTCGACAGCGTCAAGGGCAGGGCCAAGGAGGTGGCCGGAGCCGTCACCGGCAAGGACGACCTGGTGGAGGAGGGGCAGCTCCAGCAGGCAGCGGCCAGTGACCGCAAGGCCGCCCTCGCCGACGAGGCGGTCGCCGAGGGCAAGCGCGACGAGGCCACCGCACGCCTGCGCGAGGAGAGCCGTGAGGCGGCCGAGCTGGAGGGTGCCGCCCGCGCCGGGGCCGAGCGCGAGCAGTCGCGCGTGGAGCGTGCCCGCGAGGCCGAACACGCCGCCGCCGCCCAGGCCGCCCGCCGCCAGGAGGCCGCAGGTTCCGAAGCCGCGCAACAGCGGGCCGACGACCTCGCCGAGCGTCGGCTGCGCGAGGCCGAGGCCCTCGCAGCCGACGCCGACGCCACCGAGCAGGAGACCGCCGCCGAGCAGCGGCGCCTCGAGCGGCAGGCTGCCGCCGCCGACCAGCAGGCCGCGCAGCTGCGCGACCGGACCCAGAAGTGAGGCCTTCCATGATCAGCACCGTCATAGCCCTTCCCTACGAGATCGCCCGGCTTCCGCTGGTCGTCCTCGACACCGGCCTGTCCGCGCTCCCCGAGACCTCCGCGCCACGAGTGGCAGTGGACCGGGTGATCGGCTGGTCCGACCAGCTCGCCGGCGTCCTGCTGCGCAACGACGCCATCATCAGGCGCGGGGCGGACCGCATGGAGCGCTCGGACACGCAGCTGATGTCGGCCGAGCTCGAACAGGATGCCGCCCAGCGCCGTGAGCAGGCCCACCAGACCGCCGCGACGGGCACCCGTCAGGCCGCACGGCAGCGCACCGCGGCCGAGGAGCGGGTGGTGTCTGGTCTGAACGAGGCGGACGCCGAGCAGGCCCGGGGCAGGAAGCAGGCCAAGGCCGGGGCCGCCGCGACGGCCTCGGCGAAGAAGGCGGCCGCCGACAAGCGGGCCGCCGGCCGTACCGCGAGGACCACGAAGTCCAAGCGGCGCGTCGACTCCGCGGCGTCGGCCAAGAAGCGGGCGGCGCAGCGGGCCGCGAAGTCCGAGCTCGACGACGCCCGCGCCAAGAAGCAGGCAGCCACCCGCGCCCGCTCCGACGCCGACCGCCTCAGTGGTCTCGCCGATGCCAAGAAGCGAGAGCGCACGCAGAGTTGAGCACGCCCGGCGCGCCGGGGCCGAGCGCCCGGCGGACCGGGCTCGCGGCATCCTCGCTGGCCTGGCGCACGAGTCGGCCGTTCTGGCCGGATGAGCGCCGCACGAGGTGTTTGGGCCACGAGCGCCGGGGTACGACGCAAGGCACTATGCCGTTGGAACCCCTGCCCGAGACCCGTGAGGCCCTGCTCCGCATGGCTGCCTTGTCTCATCGAGACCTCACGTCCGAGCTGGTCCACCAGGCTGAGCTCGCCGAGGAGATCGTGCCGAACCTGGTGGGGATGAGCCTCGCCCTGGTCAGGGACGGTCTGACGTTCACGGTCGCGGCCACCCCCGACCAGGTGGCCCTGCTCGACGCGATCCAGTACGCGTTCGGCGGGCCCTGCGTCGACGCCGCCCTGCACGACGTGACCGTCCTCGGCGGCCGCGGCGACGACGGCCTGCTCGACGAGCGGCGCTGGGCGCAGTTCGCCCGGGCCGGCGCGGCGCACGGGGTGATGAGCACGCTGTCCATGCCGATCCACTCCGACGAGCGGGTGGTCGCCAGCCTCAACCTCTACGCCTCGACCCCTAACGCCTTCGCCGGCCGGGAGGAGCGGCTTGCCGCGTTGCTGGGCGCTTGGGCACCGGGAGCCGTCCACAACGCCGACCTGTCCTTCTCCAGCCGGGAGGCGGCCAAGGAGGCTCCCCGGGTGCTGCGCGACAACATCGTGATCGACGAGGCCACCGGTGTGGTCGTCGCGATGCACGCGGTTCCGCAGGCGCGGGCCCGCGAGATCATCGCCGATGCGGCGCGTCGCGCCGGGCAGAGCGAGGTCACCGTCGCTCGAGAGCTCGTTCGCCGGTTCCTGCCCGGCGAAGGTGCGACGCCGCTGCGCAGGCCGAAGGACTGAGGTGGTGCGCATGTCACGTCACACCGGAGCGGGATCGGTGCTCGGTCCACCGTCGATGACGCCTGGGGAGACCGGCTGATGCAGGACTCCGAGGACGAGCGTGTCGACGGCCAGGTGGTCGGGACCGTCGCGCAGGTCGACCTGCGCGAGGTGGCCGTCGCCATGCGGTCCCTGTCTGACGTCACGACCGCTGACGGCCCGGACGGGCCACTGCAGCGACTGGTGTCCGTCGCGGTGGAGCGCGTGCCGGGCACCCGGTGGGCAAGTATCAGCCTGTTGCGGTCCGGTCGGTTCACGACGCCGGCGGCCACCGACGAGGTTGCCGAGCGGGCCGACACCATGCAGTACGACATCGGTTCCGGCCCGTGCGTGGATGCCGCCCTCGACGACTCGGTCTACGTCACGGGTGACGTCGGCTCGAGCGACCGGTGGGCGGCCTGGGGCACACGGGTCGCCACCGGGCTCGGAGTGCACAGCGTCTTCGCGCAGCGCCTGCACCTGATGGACGACTTGGAGTTCATCGCCAGCCTCAACATCTACTCCGACCAGCAGGCCGCCTTCGACGACCACGCCGTCGGCATGGGGTTGGTGCTCGCCACCCACGCCGCCTCGATCCTCAGCGAGACGATGGCCAGGGACCGCGCTGCCAACCTGCGTCTCGCGCTGGAGAGCAACCGGGAGATCGGTGTCGCCATCGGCGTGCTGATGCACCAGCACCGCATCACCCGGGAGCAGGCCTTCGACCTGCTGCGGGTCGCCAGCCAGGACACCAACCAAAAGCTCGTGGAGGTCGCGGGCGACGTGGCGGACACCGGCGTGCTCACCATCCGCCGACGCTCCGGAACCACCTGACCCGCGTTCCGGACCACCTGCCGCGCACAGCCGAGCAGTCCGCACTGTGCGGCGCCCTCGCGGACGGGGGTGATCAAGCCACGTCCACGAGGACGCCTGACCGCGAGGACACTCGGCTTGGATCCACGCGGCTGGCCACGTACTACCCGAGGCTCGCACGCCGAATCCGAGGCTCGCACGCCGAATCCGAGGCTCGCAGGCCGAATTCGAGGCGAGGGCAGGGCGTTTGCGTGCCCGCGCCGGGCGGGAGCACTGTGCTCATGGCAGCGCCGTGACGCCGGGCGGCGCCGGCATCTTCGGGCCCACAGGCGTAGTGCCTCAGGTCAAGGTGCCCGCGAAATCTGGTCCGTGCCTCAGATGGGAATGCCCGCGAGTTGGGGTTGCTCAGGAGGCCTTGATGCGGATGCCTTTGCGGACGTCGGGTAGGGCGCTGGGGAAGCCCGCGAGGTAGAGCTGCTCGGTCTTGTCCTTGGCGAGTTTGAGTAGCACTGTTTGGATGTCGGCGATCTGGCGGGCGATCGCGGCGGGGTTGAGTGAGGCGCGGTGGGCGAGCAGTTCGGCCTCTTGGGCCGGGGACAAGACCTTGGCTGCGAGGAGCCGGTCCAGCGGCGTACGCGGCTTGTCGTACAGGCGGGTGCGGCGGCCGTTTCGGTCGGTGCCGAACCCGACCGGCTTCTTCGTGGGCGTCAGGTAGTTGAACCGGTCGTTGACCAACAGCCAAAGGCGGTTCAGCGCCGCCCGATCCTCGACGGTGTCGTAGCGGTAGTAGAAGCCGTACTTGCGCACGAGGTGGTTGTTCTTGGACTCGATGGTGGCTTGGTCGTTCTTCTTGTAGGGCCGGGACCTGGTGAAGAAGATCTCCAGGTCAGCGGCCCACGCGATCACTGCCGTGTTGAGGAACTCGCTGCCGTTGTCGAAGTCCAGCCCGGTCACCGCGAACGGGACCTGCTCCACGCCCGCCTTCAACGCGCCCAGGATGTGGACGTGAGCGTTGTTGCGGACGGTACGGGTGAACACCCACCCGGTGTGCACGTCGGTCAGGTTCAGGGTTCGAGCGAACTCGCCCTTCAACGTCGGCCCGCAATGGGCGACCGTGTCGCCCTCGAAGAACCCGGGCTCGGCCTCGACCTCGTCACCAGCTCTGCGGATCTTGATCGAACTACGCAGCAGCGGTGAGGGTTTCGTCGTCGCGACACCCCTGACCTGGTCGGTGGCCTTGGCCGGCTTCAGGTACCGGTCGATCGACGCTGCGCTCATCGACAGCAACTCGGCACGCACAGCCAGGCTGTACCGGTCGACGCCCAAGACGAGCTCACCATGACGTTCCAGCCCGTCCAGCTGGGTGGACATCGACGCGGCGAGGTACTTCCCACACAGGCCACCCGAGGCAGCCCATACCCGCTGCAACACCTTGAGCGCGTCGTAGGAGAACTTCAGCGACCGCGGCCTCCTCGCAGTCTTCGCGACCTGCCGACCCGCCCCGGCAGGCCGCTTGGCGGCCGCGGTCAACCGACGTCTGGCGTTATCGCGCGACCAGCCCGTGACCGACACCACGTCATCCAGGATCCGACCCCGCTCGCTCTTCTTCGCCTTCACATACGCCTGCGCGTACCTGGTCGTGACCTCGGCCCGAGACTGCATCGACAACCCACTCTCCATGCCCCAACACGCTCACCGCTACGCGGGCATTCCTACGTGAGGCACGGACGGCGTTTCGCGGGCAGTCTTCGTGAGTCTCGTCGACAGGTTGACATCCTGCCCGGAACGGAGGGTAATGGAAGCGCCTCCAACCGCGCGGGGCTGGTCGGCACCTTGGGTGCCACAGCTGATGAGGTGGATGATGATCCCAGCGCCCGGCACTCCCTCCGTCCGCGAGCTCATCGCGGAGTACGCCGCCATCGAGGACCGCGTCAGGGTCCTCGAGGCACGCGTGCTCGGCGGAAGCGCACCGCCGCTGAACCCGGAGCTGGTTCGGCTGGCCCGGCGTGAGCGCCAGATCCTGGCCCTGCTGAGAGAGCACCGGTCGACCGTGTGAGCGGGGCGTGGCGCGCGCGCATCCCGCGTACGACGCGAGCCGGCCCCCGTCCCTGAGGGACCGGGGGCCGACTCGTACGTAGCGGCGTCAGGCGCGGTTGGTCGTGCGACCGGCGGTGACGCGTTCGTAGACGACGATGAGGACGGCGGCGACGATGACGCCCATGATCAGGGCGATCCAGTCGATGCCAGAGGTGTCGCCCTTGTTGAAGACGCCCGTCCACAGCCAGGAGCCGACGAGGGCGCCGATGATGCCCAGGATCACGGTCATGAGGGTGGATATGTTCTGCTTACCGGGAAGGACGAGCCGTGCCAGGGCGCCAATGATCGCCCCCAGGATCACGGTGACGATGATGGTGATGAGCATGTGTTCGACTCCTTCTGCGGGTCCATGACCCGAACTGAACGTTCGACCGACGGTTGGAGCCGCCGACCAGCCGCCCCGGTCGGGGGGCAGAGGAAATCTAGTTCAGCCGCACGGCCCCGCAGCGGTCACTGACACACCGATCTCCGTACCACTCGCGGCCGTCCAGCGGAGCCCGGGTGGTCAGGCGTCGAGCCGGGGCGCCTGGCGCGTCGCCACCCGGCCCTGCACGCTCCGCAACCCGGTCCGTTCGCAGTTGAGGGCAGCGGCGATCTGGGCCGCCCACGCGTCGATCGCCGGCCAGTCGCGGAAGTCGCCGGCCGGCAGCGCGGCCTTGCCTGCCGGGAGCAGCGCGCGCATGCGCTCGCCGACGGTGGCCGGAGGTGCGTTGGGGTCGTAGGCGCCGAAGAAGACCTGGACGCCGCGTGCTCTAACCAGCGCACTGAGCTCGCAGAACTCCCTGGGCTGGCAGGTCTGCAGCACCTCGGCGCCGTCCTTGTCGACCAGGTCCGTCCCCAGCGGTCCGCTGCTGAACAGCCACACCGGGCGTTCACGCAGGGCGACCCGGTACGTGCGCGCGAAGCTCGTGGCGTCCTGGTGCCAGCGGGACAGGTACGTGGCGCCACCGAGGACGACCGCGTCGTAGGCGCGGACGTCGTGGACCGCGTTCACCGGCTGGACGTCGCTGGGAACCCCGCTGTGGCACAGGTCGGCCGCGATGCGATCGGCGATGCCCGCGGTGGCTCCGTGGCGGGTGGCATAGGCAACGAGCACGACCATGTCGCATCACTCCCCAAGTCGGCGGCGGTACCGGCCTGTTACCTCCCTTTCTACGCCCCCGGGCACCGGTTGGCCACCCCACAGAGACGCATGGCACACGGCCACCGGCGCCTGGTTGACATCCGCCGCAGGCGGCTCGCGGGGCCCCGTCGCAGCGCACTGTTCACGGAGCCGACGGAGGGGACGCAGCTCCCAGCGGGTCGGCGACGTCCTTCGCCGGCCAGCCGACCACGTCGCGCCGGTCCAGGCAGGCGTTGGTGGCGATCCGGTAGAGCCATGCCCGGAACGTCGAGCGCCCCTCGAAGGTCTCCCGGGGCCCCGCCATGCACGAAGGAGCGACCCCCGCACGGTGTCCTCGGCGTCCTCGAACGACCCCACCAACCGGTAGCAGCGCACGTGCAGCTCGCGCTGCGACGCCGGCCTGTGCCCAGCCCCACCAGGGCTGCGCGAGGCCGCACGCTCGCCCCGCGAGCCAACCTTCGACAGCTGCCTTGTGGGCGTCCTCGCGCGTGGCTAGCGTCCCGAGCACCATGGCCACCGCTGAGATCATCGCCCGAGACCTGAAGCGTTCCTTCGGCGCCACCCAGGCGGTCGCCGGGGTCGACCTGTCGGTGGAGCGCGGAGAGATCTACGGCTTCCTCGGCCCGAACGGCGCGGGCAAGTCGACCGTCACCCGGGTGCTGTGCACCCTCATCACACCCTCCGGTGGCCAGGCCACGGTGGCCGGCTTCGACGTCGCCACCCAGGCCGACCAGGTTCGGCTGCGGATCGGGGTGGCGCTGCAGGAGGCGGCGCTGGACCCCAAGCAGACCGGCGTGGAGATGCTGCGCCTGCAGGGGCGCTTCTACGGGCTCTCCACGGCCGACACCGAACGCCGCCTCGCCGCCCTGCGCACCCTCATCGACATCGGCTCGGCGCTGGAGGACCGGGTGGCCACCTACTCCGGCGGCATGAAGCGGCGGCTCGACCTCGCGCTCGCGCTCGTGCACAACCCCCGCGTGCTGTTCCTCGACGAGCCGACGACCGGGCTCGACCCGGTGAGCCGCGCCAAGGTGTGGGAGGAGGTGCGACGCCTGAACACCGAGCTCGGCATGACGGTGTTCCTGACCACCCAGTACCTCGAGGAGGCCGACGAGCTCGCCGACCGGGTCGGCATCATCGACCACGGCCGCCTCGTCGCCGAGGGCACCCCCGACGAGCTCAAGCGGTCGATCGGCACGGACCTGGTGGTGGCGCTCGTCGACGGTGACCCCGAGGTCGCCCGCCGCGCTCTGGAGCCCCTGGCGGTGGTCGAGCGGGTCGACGTGAACGGGCCTGAGGTGACGGCCGCCGTGACCGACGGCCCGGCCGCTGTCAGCCCCGTGGCCCTGGCCCTCGCCGAGGCGGGCGAGGGACTGCGGGTGCGCGAGCTGTCCCTGCGCACCCCGACCCTCGACGACGTGTTCCTGTCAGTGACGGGTGCGCGCATCGCCGACCGCGACGGCGAGGGCGACCCGGCCCGCACGGTGGAGGAGGCCCGATGACGGCCGAGGCGACCGGGCTCTCCCCGGCATCCGACCCGCACGGCGGCGACGTGATCGCCCGGCACGCGGGCTTCGCGCGCGACCTGGTCTCGGTGGCGACCCGGGCACTGCGGCAGATCCCGCGTGAGCCCGAGGCGGTCATCCCCGCCCTGATCATCCCGGTGTTCTTCTTCGTCGTGAACGTGGGCTCGCTGTCGAACGTGGCGCAGGCGGCCGGCATCAGCGACTTCAAGGCGTTCCAGCTGCCGGTGGCGATCATCTTCGCCGTCACCGGGGTGTCGCGCGCCAGCGCCCTGGTCACCGACATCAACGACGGCTACTTCGACCGGCTGCTGCTCACCCCGATGAGCCGGCCGGCGCTCCTGCTGGGGCTGATGGTCGCCGACCTCTCGCTGGTGATCGCCCTGTCGATCCCGGTGCTGATCCTCGGCGCGCTCGTGGGCGTGAGCTTCTCCACCGGCATCCCTGGAGCCCTGCTGTTCCTGCTGCTGGCCGGCCTGTGGGGGCTCGCCTTCACGGGCTTCCCCTACGCGATCGCGCTCAAGACCGGCAACCCGGCAGCGGTCAACTCCAGCTTCCTGCTGTTCTTCCCGTTCGCCTTCCTGACCACCGCGTTCCTGCCGCAGGAGGCCCTGACCGGTTGGCTGTCGACCGTGGCCACCTACAACCCGGTCACCTATGTGCTCGCCGCGCTGCGCTCCCTGCTGACCGGCGGTTGGCAGGCGACACCGCTCCTGCAGGGGCTGCTCGCCATCCTGGCCGTGGCGGCCGTCAGCCACACCCTGGCCTTCGCGGCCCTGCGTGGGCGGGTCTCGCGCCGCTGACGGAGACGCCTGCCCGGGGCGCGACGACCGGCCCCGAGGCCGTCAGCCCCGGAAGGGGATCTCCGAGCGCCGCACCGGCACCTGCGACATCCCGTGGCTGTCCAGCAACGCCAGGAGCGACTCCTTCGCCGCCTCGCCGTTGGGTGTCGGTGAGATGGCCACTGCCCGGATCGGCAGCGGCCCCGGCACCGGCGTGAGCGGGCCGCGCACGGCACCCGAGGAGCCGGTGAGCCGCAGGTACGGCGCCATGCCGTAGGCCGTGTGCCGGAACCTGGCGAGCCCGGTGAGGGCCTGCGCGCGGCCGCTCTCACCGAACACCACGGTGGTGCGGCGCGTCTCCTGCTCCTCGCGGAAGCCGGGGTGCTTGATGAGCAGCAACGCCTGCTCGGCCGCCTGGAGGGTGTCGGCCAGGGCGTCGAGATAGTCGGTCGTCGACGCGTCGCCGCGCTCGTTCCGCGCCGCGACCGCCGCGAGGTCGTCGGGCAGCTCGGCGAAGACCGCGACGATCAGCGCGTCCTGCCCGGCGCGGTCGTAGCGCACCGGCATCCAGTCCTGCTGGCGGACGAGCACCCGGTCGGCCACGGCGACGTCGTCGACGAGCACCGCGAGGTCGGCCGCCGGGTCGAGCCCGACGGCGTAGGACTCGCCCCGGCCGCCGTAGCTGCGCCACATGGCCAAGGAGTCGGGGGACGCGGAGGCGCTGAGGATGAAGAACCAGCCCGGCGACGGCCCCTGCCTCGCGTCGGACTCGGCCAGGCGCTCCCGCAGGTCGGCGAAGACCGGATGCCGGGCGTCGGCCAGGGCCGCGAAGCGCTCCAGGAGCAGCCGGTTGCCCAGCCGACCTCGGAGACGTCGTTGAGGTACCGGACGCCGTGGCCCACAGCACGTCTCCGGACAGGATGGAGGGCAGGCCCGGCCCGTCGGTGTAGTGCCAGACCAGCCGGTCGTCCGCCGCATCTCGGAGGGGCTGCGGTGCCACTGTCATTGCGTTCCCTCCGTCGTGGTGCCGACGGGCCAAGTCTGGCGCACCGGCGGCCGGCAGAGCCGGAACGACGGCTCGAGCCACAGCGGCTCGTCGGAGACGATGGTGGTGCTTGTCACACGCACTGCGCCGCGCTGTGACCACTCCGGAGGCTGTATCCGTCGTGGGAGGAGCCGACGGACCGTGGTCCGCCGGATCCGCGGGGGTGTCGAGGGGCGGTCTGCTCGGCCACGTTGCGTCGTTTGCGCAGTTCGTTCCCCTGGGGCCGGGCGCGGGGGGCGTGCCTGCGCCTGCCGAGCACGGGGTGGCACGTGTCCGGGCCGGCGCATGGATGCCCCCCGAGGTATATCGGCCCCAGCCGCTCGCCCGGCCCGGACTGTGCCCTTTATGGGCCCCTGGAGGGATGGCGGTTCGGCGCGATCCTGAGACGCTGGTCGAGCAGCAAGGCGTGTCCGGGTTGCAGGGGAACGTGCACGTGAATCTCAAGGCGCAGTCGTATCCCCTGGAGGAACCGTGAAAATGTTGGGCTTGGAACGGGTAAAGATCTCGAAGGTCGCATTGCTGGCAGCAGGACTGACAGTCGTGACAATGGCGGCCACGGTCCACCCGACCGTGTCGGAGGCGTTCCCGAGCCGGGCGAGGGACTGCGCGAGCTGCCACGCAGCCGGGGGTTCGACGACGGCGAAGGCCAGCACCGCCACCCCGGCACCCGGTACCGCGTACACCGTCGCAGTCGGGCTCGCGGCCAACCCGGCCGGCGGCAACAGCGGCTACGCGATCGTTCCGGTCACCGCGGGGACGGGTACCACGTACGGCGGCGACACCTCGGCGGCGCTCAGCTACACCGCGTCGATGACGGCCCCGACCACGCCCGGCACGTACACCTACCGCGTCTACACCAACCAGGGCGGTACCGACCCGGACGGCCAGGCGAGTGGAACCACCTACACCATCACCGTTCCCGCCCCGGCGGTCCAGGTCACCACGACCACCTCGCTGGCGATGTCGCCGGCGACCGCGACCGCGGTCGCCCCGGCCTCGCGCACGCTGACCGCGACGGTCACCGGTGCGGGTGCCGCGGGAACCGTGCAGTTCTTCAACGGCTCCACCTCGCTGGGCTCCAGCACCGTGGCGTCCGGTTCGGCGTCGCTGTCGCTGAGCAACATCGCGGCGGGCAGCTACTCCTACCACGCGGTGTTCACCCCGACCAACGCGTCGCTGTTCACCTCGAGCACCTCGGGCAACGTGGCGCTGAGCGTGACCGCGCCCCCGCCGGTCCAGGTCACCACGACCACCTCGCTGGCGATGTCGCCGGCGACCGCGACCGCGGTCGCCCCGGCCTCGCGCACGCTGACCGCGACGGTCACCGGTGCGGGTGCCGCGGGAACCGTGCAGTTCTTCAACGGCTCCACCTCGCTGGGCTCCAGCACCGTGGCGTCCGGTTCGGCGTCGCTGTCGCTGAGCAACATCGCGGCGGGCAGCTACTCCTACCACGCGGTGTTCACCCCGACCAACGCGTCGCTGTTCACCTCGAGCACCTCGGGCAACGTGGCGCTGAGCGTGACCGCGCCCCCGCCGGTCCAGGTCACCACCACCACCTCGCTGGCGATGTCGCCGGCGACCGCGACCGCGGTCGCCCCGGCCTCGCGCACGCTGACCGCGACGGTCACCGGTGCGGGTGCCGCGGGAACCGTGCAGTTCTTCAACGGCTCCACCTCGCTGGGCTCCAGCACCGTGGCGTCCGGTTCGGCGTCGCTGTCGCTGAGCAACATCGCGGCGGGCAGCTACTCCTACCACGCGGTGTTCACCCCGACCAACGCGTCGCTGTTCACCTCGAGCACCTCGGGCAACGTGGCGCTGAGCGTGACCGCGCCCCCGCCGGTCCAGGTCACCACCACCACCTCGCTGGCGATGTCGCCGGCGACCGCGACCGCGGTCGCCCCGGCCTCGCGCACGCTGACCGCGACGGTCACCGGTGCGGGTGCCGCGGGAACCGTGCAGTTCTTCAACGGCTCCACCTCGCTGGGCTCCAGCACCGTGGCGTCCGGTTCGGCGTCGCTGTCGCTGAGCAACATCGCGGCGGGCAGCTACTCCTACCACGCGGTGTTCACCCCGACCAACGCGTCGCTGTTCACCTCGAGCACCTCGGGCAACGTGGCGCTGAGCGTGACCGCGCCCCCGCCGGTCCAGGTCACCACGACCACCTCGCTGGCGATGTCGCCGGCGACCGCGACCGCGGTCGCCCCGGCCTCGCGCACGCTGACCGCGACGGTCACCGGTGCGGGTGCCGCGGGAACCGTGCAGTTCTTCAACGGCTCCACCTCGTTGGGTAGCACCCCGCTCACCGCTGGCACCGCCGGCATGTCGCTGACCAACATCCCCGTGGGCAGCTACTCCTACCACGCGGTGTTCACCCCGACCAACGCGTCGCTGTTCACCTCGAGCACCTCGGGCAACGTGGCGCTGAGCGTGACCGCGCCCCCGCCGGTCCAGGTCACCACGACCACCTCGCTGGCGATGTCGCCGGCCACGGCCACCGCGACTGCCCCGGCAGCCCGGACCCTGACCGCGACCGTCACCGGTGCGGGTGCGGCCGGCACCGTGCAGTTCTTCAACGGCGTGAACTCGCTCGGGACCGCCACCCTGGCGTCCGGGTCGGCGTCGCTGTCGCTGACCAACATCCCCGTCGGCAGCTACTCCTACCACGCGGTGTTCACCCCGACCAACGCGTCGCTGTTCACCTCGAGCACCTCGGGCAACGTGGCGCTGAGCGTGACCGCGCCCCCGCCGGTCCAGGTCACCACGACCACCTCGCTGGCGATGTCGCCGGCGACCGCGACCGCGGTCGCCCCGGCCTCGCGCACGCTGACCGCGACGGTCACCGGTGCGGGTGCCGCGGGAACCGTGCAGTTCTTCAACGGCTCCACCTCGCTGGGCTCCAGCACCGTGGCGTCCGGGTCGGCGTCGCTGTCGCTGACCAACATCCCCGTCGGCAGCTACTCCTACCACGCGGTGTTCACCCCGACCAACGCGTCGCTGTTCACCTCGAGCACCTCGGCCAACGTGGCCCTCACGGTCACCGTGACGGTCCCGCCGTCCTCGTCGCCGGCATCCATCAACCGCCTGTCGACCTACGAGGGACGCGTCGGCGACCGCGTCACCATCACCGGCAAGGGCTTCGGCCGTCCGGGCGTCGTGAAGTTCGGCTCGGCCAAGGCGAAGGCCGTCTCGTGGAGCACCAAGCGGATCGTCGTCATCGTCCCGCCGGCGAACGCGGTGTCGCTGCCGTCCCGGTACGAGCACCGGCGACTGCGCTGGTACGCCCACGAGTACAAGGTCCTGGTCACCGTGACCCCGAAGGGTGCCGCTGCCTCCAACGGCGTGCGGTTCGAGATGAAGTGGCGCGCCACTCGCCGACACATGGACGACGACTGACGAGGGGGTCGGCGCACCGACCACCTCACCACCCGGGCCGCCCGCTGCCGGAGGACTCCTGAGTCCGACGGCGACGGGCGGCCCGTCGCCGCGTGGTCCTGGGTGCAACCGAAAGGTGCTGTCGGTCTGCCGCAGTAGGGTCGCCAGCCATGACGACCGCGCTTCGTGCCCTGGCCGATGCCGACCTCGACTCCGTGTTCGCGTGGGAGAGCGATCCGCGAGCCAGCCGCATGGCGGTGTTCGCCCGCGAGGACCCCACCGACCGGACGGCCTTCGACGCCCACTACCGCAGGATCCGAGCCGATGGCTCGGTGCTCCTGCGAGCGGTGGTCCATGACGGTCGGCTGGCCGGCACGATCGGCTCGTTCAGCACCGACGGCGAGCGGGAGGTGACCTACTGGGTCGACCCGGCTCGCTGGGGACGGGGCATCGCCACCGACGCCCTGCGGCTGCTGCTCACCATCGACACCGAGCGGCCCCTGCACGCGCGGGTCGCCGAGGCCAACCACGCCTCACGCCGGGTGCTCGAGAAGGCCGGCTTCTACGTCGTCGACGACCAGCCGTCGACCGTCATCTGGCGGGGCGTGGAGGTCACCGAGCTCGCTCTCGTCCTGGAGTGAGGCGCCCGGGCGCCCGGTGACGGCCCGCGCAGTCGGCGCGTTGCCGACCTCGGCGCTCTGGCACGTCGGGGCGAGGGGCTGGCCTGTCCGAGGTGGCTGAGGTGACGTCGGTGGAACCGCATGCCACCATGGCCGTGATGCCCACCGGTACAGCCGACTTCGAGCTGACCACCGACGAGCTGCGCGCGGTGGCCGCATATGCCGTGGCCTGCGCCGCGCCCGCCCTGGTCATCTTCACCCGGGCGTGCCCCGACGACCCTCGTCCGTCGGCGGCGCTCGAGGCAGCACGCGCCTTCGCCGACGGTGCTCCCCGGTCGCAGCGGCAACGGACCGCGTCCATCGACGCGCACCGCTCGGCGAGGGGGGCCCTGGACCCGGCTGCGAGCCACGCCGCCCGCGCCGCCGGGGACGCGGCAGCCTCGGCCTACCTGCACCCGCTGGCCAGGGCCACCCAGGTGCGCCACGTCCTGGGGGCGGCCGCCCATGCCGCGCGCGCGGCCGAGCTCGCCCGAGGCGACGACCCGGTCGTCGCCGAGTACGTCGTCACGGCGGCGGCCAAGCGGGCCGCCCCGGTCGTCCTCGACGTGCTCTCGCGCTACCCGCGCGCGCCGGCGGGGCGCACCCGGGTGGCAGTGCTCATGCAACGCCTCGACAGCCTGCTGCGCGACCCACCCCCGCCGCCGCGCATCGTCGACGATCCCGGCCCGTTCTTCCACGGCACCAGGGCCGACCTCCGGCCCGGCGACCTGCTCACGCCGGGCTGGAGCTCGAACTACGGGTCGGGGCGCCGGGCGAGGCACATCTACCTCACCGCCGGCCGCGAGGGTGCGCCGCTGGCCGCCGAGCTGGCCCGCGGTGATGGGCCACCGCGGGTGTACCGGGTCGAGCCGGTCGGCACGATCGAGGACGACCCGAACGTCACCGACAAGCGCTTCCCCGGCAACCCGACCCGGTCGTACCGCACGTCGCAGCCGCTGCGCGTCCTCGAGGAGGTGACCCGGTTCGAGCCACCCGCACCCGAGCTGGTCGCGCACCTCCGTGCACGGACGGGCGAGCTGGCCGAGCTCGGCATCGAGGCGATGGACGACTGACCGCGATGGCCGGGGAGTAACGCGCCCCCCACGCCTGTTGCCGCTCCTGCACATCCCGCAGGTGACCGAGCAGTCGGTCGCCGGGACGGTTCCGGTCGAGAGGATCCCGCAGTGGACGCGAACAGCATGTCGGATGACGACACCCGAACCGCGCTGAACCGGAGCCAGGTCATCGACCTGACGACGACCGGCCGCAGGACCGGGCAGCCGCGCCGCATCGAGATCTTCCTGCACCACGACGACGGCCGGCTCTACATCACCGGGATGCCGAGAGCCGACCGCACCCGCGACTGGATCCACAACGTCGCGGCCGACCCGCACGTCGTCGTGCACCTCAAGCAGTCGGTCGTCGCGGACGTGCCGGCAACGGCCCGCGTCATGACCGACCTCGACGAGCGCCGCCCGTACATCGAGGCGGCTGCCCGCCGCTGGGGCCGGACCGACGTGCCGGAGATGCTCCAGCACAGCCCGCTCATCGTGCTGAGCGTGGGGGACGGCCCCGGGTAGGCCAAGCCCGCGCCGGGCCCACCGACGTCCGGATGGCAGAGCCCGGATGCCGGATGGCCGGTGCTCGTGCTGCTGGGTCAGGCCGTGGTGCGTCCCGCGCCGGCACTCCTCACCAGCTGGGCCTTGGCGACCACCCTGGCGAGGAAGGCGCGGGCGTCGCCACGGGTGCGGATGGCGCGGTACTCCGCGTCGACCTCGGCGCGCTCCGCCGCGGTGGTCGCGTAGGTCTCGTAGGCCGCCTTGTGCGCAGCGCCGAGGAACCCGGGCAGGTTCCCTCCGTCGGTGATCGGGAGTGCGTCGTCGGTTGCCCGGGCCGCCTCGGTGCGCACCGGCCTGGGACCGGCGGCGACCGGGGGAGGAAGCGTGGTGGGGCAGTCGGGGCGGGGGGCGGACAGGGTCAGCAGCCCGGTCAGGCCTTCGGCCGCCTTGTCGCGGCCGGTCAGTGCCGGCAACCCGAAGAGCTGCTCGACCGTGGCGAGCACGGACGAGTGGTCGCGGAGGGCGTGGTCGACGGCGCCTGCGACGATGAGGGGGGACACGACGATCGCCGGCACCCTGACGCCGGAGAGGTCGAAGGGGAAGTGGCTGGCGTTGAGACCGAAGCCGCTGCCGTCGTCCGGCGCCGCCAACGGGGCGGGCTCGACGTGGTCGTAGAAGCCGCCGTGCTCGTCGTAGGTGATGACCAGGAGGCTGGTCTCCCACAGCGGTGAGTTGCGGATGGCCTCGTACGTGGCCTTGATGAGGCCCTCGCCACCGAAGACGTCGTCCATCGGGTGCTGCGAGGAGCCGCCGACGTAGGTGTCGGCGGTGATGTCGCCGTAGTTCGGCTCGATGAACGTGTACTGGTACGGGTAGGGCCCGTGCAGGTCTGCGGCGAAGTGGGTCAGCGAGTGGACGTCGAGCAGGGTGACGCCCTTGAGGGCACTGACCTGTGGCACCGCGCCGAACGCCGACCCGTTCTGCCGGTCGTCGCTGTAGGCGTCGGTGTCGTCGTTGTAGATGCGCCACCTCAGGTCGGCCGCGCTCAACGCGTCGAAGATGCTGCCGCGGGGGAACGCGAAGCCGTGAACCGACTCCCACTCGACGATCTCGCCCTGCGACGGGCTGTGGTCGAGTCCGGCCGACGAGGCACCGTGGACGAACATCCGGTTGGGCCAGGTGGGGCCGGGCATCGAGCTGTGCCAGCGGTCGCAGATCGCGAAGGAGGTGGCCAGCGTGAACGAGGTGGGCAGCTGCGTCGGAGTCTTGAACCCGAGCATGATGTCGCCGATGTGGTCCGTGGTGGGCGCGGGCAGGTTCTCGTCGCACACCGTCGCATAGCTGGCGGCGAAGCCGTCCATCGTGATCGCGGGGTACGGCCCGCCCACGGGGTACTTCGCGCCCTGACCCGCGAGCTGCTCGACGGTGTCCGCGAACTCGTGACCCGGGTCCGACGTCATCGAGGTCGGTGCCGGCTGGCCCACCGGGTACGCCACGTCCTCGTAGGAGTTGGTCGTCCCCGGCAGCGGGACGTCCAGCCCGGCGATGCCGCTCCCGCCGAACAGGTGGTCGAACGAGCGGTTCTCGAGCATGAGCACGAAGACGTTGGTGATGGGGGAGTAGCTCGCGAGCAGGGTCATGGCGTCGGTACAGCCGCCGGCCGCCAGGTTCGTCGCGAACTGCGACTCGCTCACGGTGAAGGCGAGGTCCTGGCCGGCATCCGAGTGCTCGAGCTGGCACTCCTTCCAGTACGGGAAGGCGGAGGTCCCCGCGTTCTGGTAGATGCCGGCGTGCGATCCGTCCGAGACCGCCAGCGACACGGTCCACCAGTCGAGGATGCCGTAGCTGCCGATGCCGGTCTCGAAGGTGACCACCAGCGGCCCGACGGTCTGCCCGGGCTGGGCACTCCACGATCCCGACTGCGTCCCGTTGGAGTCGTTCTGGTGGGTGAGGGCGATCCTGGCGGTGCCGTCGGTGGTGTTGGTGACGAAGACGTTCGCGGTGCGTGTCGTGGACATGGGGCGCTCCCTGGTCGACTCGGTGCGTCGGCATCCGGTCGCCGCCGACGCACTGGCCGTCGGTCGCGCCGCGACCCCCCTGGGCCCCGGTGCGGGCGCGCTGCCAGTCTCCCGCCTCGGGTGGGCCGGGCGCCACTGCCGGCCCACCCAAGGTCGGCCCGTGGCAGGCCCCCTCAGCGCCGCGCTCCGAGCAGGTCGACGCCCGGGCCCTCGAGGTCGTCGAGGGCCCGGGCGCGTCCGGTGATGGCCATCGTCAGCGCCTCGGCCCTGCCCGTGACGAGCGGCCCGGACCCGTGTCGCCACGTCGCGTCGGTCGCTTCCAGGGTGAGACCGGTGGTGCGCCGCGGACTGGTCAGACCGGGCACGGGGCGGGCGGAGGTGAGGTGGTCCAGCAGCTCGAGCCAGTCCACCTGCGAGGCGGTGGCAGCCAGCTCCAGCGGCCGGGCGATGTCCCGCAGGTGGATGCAGGTCTCGGCGAACGGTCCGATCGGTCCGACGCGGGGCGGGTCCACCCGGTCGTGGGCGTGGGCACGCAGCAGGGTGACGAGCTGCTCGGGCTGGCGTCGGGCCAGCACGCGGGCGACGTGGTCCACGGTTCTCGGGGTGTCCCCGCGGTAGCGGATCGCTGTCAGGAAGAAGCGGGGGAAGCCGACGAGCATCGGCTGCAGGAGGTGCGCGGCCACGTGCCGCACGGTCCACCCCGCGCACAGCGTCGCGGCATCCCACTGGTCGGCATCGAGCGAGTCCAGGACGTCGGCGATCGCGAGCCTGTTGCGGGTGGTGCGGGCGTGGAGCTGCTCGGCGCTCATGGGCCGGTACCCCGAGGTCCATCGGCGTGGTCGGCGGGATCGGTACGGCGGCGGATGTCGTCGCTCAGGGCGCTCAGTACCCGGGTCGCGACCGCGAGGTCCTGCTCGGAGCAGGCGGGGACGAGGCCGGCGAGGTCCGCGAGCTCGCGGGCGTGCAGCGACCTGAACCGCCGGCGTCCTGCAGCGGTGGGCGCGAGCAGCACCGAACGCCGGTGCGCGGGGTTCGGTGCTGACCGCAGGTCACCGAGGCGCACCAGCTCGTCGACGTGGCGCTGCACGTTCTGACGCGCCAGCGACAGCCGTGACGCGACCTGCGGGACGGTCAGCGGGGCATCGGCGGCGAGCACCTCCATCACCGCCCTGGATCCCACCGTCCAGCCCAGCTCCCGGGTCATCGACTCGACGACCCGGGCGGAGCCCAGCACGATCGGCCGGGTCAGGGAGACCAGCGAGTAGACCTGGGCGCCGCGGTCAGACATGACACTAATGATGTCATGTTCGGGGGTGCTGTCGCCACTGGGTGGTGCACCCGCGCACGGCCCCGGATGCCGGTGGAACCTACGATGCTCGGATGAGCGCGGACCTGGTCGTCAAGAACCTCGCCGGCGGCCACGCCCATCGCACCCTGTTCGACTCGCTCGACCTCACCGTGGCGCCCGGCGACGTGGTGGGGGTGGTCGGTGCCAACGGGGCGGGCAAGACCACCCTGCTGCGGATCCTGGCGGGAGACCTGGAACCGCTGCACGGCTCGGTGTCGACCGCACCCGCGGACGCCTTCGTCGGCTGGCTACCGCAGGAGCACGAGCGCCGCGCGGGCGAGACGGTCGCTCGGTACGTCGCCCGCCGCACCGGGGCCGCCGCCGCGACCGCCGCGATGGAGGCGGCGGCAGCGGCCCTCGGTGCGGGCGACCACGGCGGCGCCGCGGAGGACGCCTTCGCACACCGGTTGGACCACTGGCAGGCCAGCGGCGCCCCCGACCTCGACGAGCGGCTGGGCCCGGTGCTGGCCGACCTCGGCCTCGACGTCGGCCCGGGGGCGCTGATGACCTCCATGTCCGGCGGGCAGGCCGCTCGCGCCGCCCTGGCGGCTCTGTTGCTGAGCCGCTTCGACGTCGTGCTGCTCGACGAGCCCACCAACGACCTCGACCTCGGGGGGCTGGACAGCCTGGAGGGCTTCGTGCGCAGTGTGCGCGCCGGGGTCGTGCTCGTGTCCCACGACCGCGAGTTCCTCTCCAGGGTGGTGACGCGCGTCGTGGAGCTCGACCTGGCCCAGGGCCGGGTCGCGGTGTACGACGGCGGGTACGACGCGTTCCTCGAGGAGCGCGCCGTCGCGCGGCGCCACGCGCGGGAGGCCTACGAGGAGTTCTCCGACCGGAAGGCCGACCTGGTCAGGCGCGCCCGGGTGCAGCGGGAGTGGAGCTCGCAGGGCGTGCGCAACGCGATCAGGAAGGCGCCTGACAACGACAAGATCCGCCGCAGGGCGCAGCTGGAGTCCTCGGAGAAGCAGGGGCAGAAGGTGCGCCAGATGCAGTCGCGGATCGCACGCCTCGAGGAGGTGGAGGAGCCGCGCAAGGAGTGGGCCCTGAGGTTCACGATCGGCGACGCCCCGCGCTCCAGCTCCGTGGTCGCGACGCTCGACGACGTCACCGTGCGTCTGGGCGGGTTCACCTTCGGGCCGGCGTCGCTCCAGGTCAGTGCGGGCGACCGGATCGGCGTCACCGGCCCCAACGGCGGTGGCAAGACGACCCTGCTGCGGTTGCTGTTGGGAGGGCTCGCGCCGGACGAGGGCCGGGCGAGCCTGGGCGCGTCGGTGGCCGTGGGCGAGATCGACCAGGCCCGCACCGGGCTGGACGACGACGCGGCCCTGGGCGACGCGTTCGAGGCGGCGATGCCCGATCTCACCCCCGCCGAGGTGCGCACGCTGCTCGCGAAGTTCGGCCTGAAGGCAGACCAGGTGTCGAGCCTGGTCGGCAGGCTCTCGCCTGGCGAGCGCACCCGCGCGGCCATGGCGCTGCTCCAGGCCCGCGGGGTCAACCTCCTCGTGCTCGACGAGCCCACCAACCACCTGGACCTGCCGGCGATCGAGCAGCTCGAGCAGGCCCTGGAGTCCTACGACGGGTCGCTGCTGCTGGTCTCGCACGACCGCCGGCTGCTCGACACGGTGCGGCTCGACCAGCGCTGGCACGTCGTCGACGGCAGGGTGACGGTCAGCCCCGTGGGCTGACGCCCAGCGCCCCCACCTCGTGCGACTTGCACACGGTTCTCGCACCGTCTGACAATTCCCTTAGTGGGCAGCGACTGGGGTTCAGACGGCGCGGTCGAGGGTGACGGCGTAGCCCATTGCTTGGAGTTGGTGGAGAGCCCGGTTCTTGGCGCGTTCGGGGTGGAGCCGGCTGAAGTAGTCGGGGCCGGGGTCGTCGTAGAGGGCGCCGGTGGTTGCCATGTGCCAGATGATGGTGAGCATCTTGTGCTGGATGGCGACGTTGGCCTTCATCGGCCCGCGTCGTGAGGCGATGCGACGGTATCGGGCGCCGAGGTAGGTGTTCGGATTCTTGGCAACTGACATCGCCGCGGCGCCCAGGGCCCCTTGCAGGTAGGGGTTGCCGGGGCGGGTCTTGGTCGACTTCACTCGCCCGGCGGACTCGTTGCTGCCCGGGGTGGTGCCGGCCCACGAGGCCAAGTGGCCGGCTGTGGGGAAGCGGGTCATGTCCGCGCCTGTCTCGGCGATGATCACATCAGCGGTCAGGGTTGCGATGCCGGGGATGGTGGTGATCAGGTCCCGGAAGCCCTGAAAGGGTTCGATCACCACCTCGATCCGGGCGGTGATCTCCTGGATCGCCGCTGTGTGCTGGTCGATGAGGTCGAGGTGGACCTGGGCCAAGAACGCGTGGTGCTCGTTGAACCGGCCGGTCAATGCTTCGGTCAGGGCCGGGATCTTCGAACGCAGCCGACGTTTGGCCAGGTCCGCCAACACGCTGGGGTCGCCTTCGCCCTCGATCAGCGCCGCCAGCATCAGCCTGCCCGAGACACCGGTGATGTCTGAGGCCACCGCGGACAGCTTGATCCCGGCGTCCTCGAGCAGCTTCTCCAAGCGCTGGACCTCGCGGCCGCGTTCGCGGATGATCGCGGTCCGGGCCCGGGTCAGGTCTCGCAACACCCGGATCGGCTCCGGTGGCACGAACGATGCCCGAACCAGACCGTGCGCGCCGAGCTGGGCCAGCCACGTGGCATCGGCCACATCGGTCTTGCGGCCCGGGAGGTTCTTCACGTGCCGGGCGTTGACCAGCATCACCTCGACTCCGGGCAGGTCCTCGAGCAGGTAGTAAAAGGGCTTCCAGTAGTCACTGGTGGCCTCCTGCGGGAACCGTGTGTAAATCGCACGAAGTCGTCGGGGGACCGCGAGGTGCGCGCAAGCCGGCGGTACGAAGGCACCCCCGCCGACGCCCGGCCCGGTACGTTCGGACGATGAGCGAAGGACCAGTCGACGACGACCGGGTCGCCGCCCGCGCCGAGCTCCTGCCGGAGGAGACGGCGGTGGGCAGCCCGGACCCCGAGCTGCAGGCGCGCGCCATCCTGGCCGAGTCGGACGAGCGCACGCAGCACCCCGGCCGCACGAGGCACGAGTCCACCCAGACGCCCGACGAGACGCACGGGGCCGGGTGAGCACATGAGCCCGCCCGACGAGCCTGAACCCGAGTCGACGGACCCCGGCGCGACCGAGGTGGCGGAGGCCGACCACGAGGCGGGTGCCGGGTCCAGCGGCCGCCGTGGCGCGACGGCATCCGACCGGCGCCAGCCGGACCCGGCCGATGCGGGGCTGTGGGCGGGCGTCCCACCGTCGCGGATCGAGGACTACGCCGTGGTGGCCGACCTGCAGACAGCGGCACTGGTCGCCCGCGACGGCTCGATGGACTGGCTGTGCCTGCCGAGGTTCGACTCGTCGGCCGCGTTCGCGTCGCTGCTCGGTGGCCCCAAGGCCGGCAGGTGGCGCATCGCCCCGATGAGCGGCGGAACTTGCACCCGGCGCGCCTACCGCGACGACACGATGATCCTGGAGTCGACTTGGGAGACCGACGAAGGGGCCGTCACCGTCCTGGACTTCATGCCGATCCGGCAGACCCAGCCCGACCTGATCCGCATCGTCGTCGGCGTCCGTGGGCGGGTGCGGATGGGGGTCGAGCTGGTGGCCCGCTTCGACTACGGGAGGGTCGTGCCGTGGGTGCGGCACTCGGGCGGCCGGTGGGTGGCGGTCGCCGGGCCCGACTCGTTGTGGCTGGACTCGCCGGTGCGCCTGAAGGGCCGGAACATGCGCAGCCTGGCGGAGTTCACCGTCGAGGCCGGTCAACGAGTTCCGTTCGTGCTGACCTGGGTTCCCTCGTACCAGGACGAGCCTCCACGCTACGACCCCGAGCTGGCGCTGGAGGAGACCGAGCAGTTCTGGACGAGCTGGATCGGGAAGTGCACCTACGACGGCCGCTACGGGGAGGCGGTGCGGCGCTCGCTGCTGGTGCTCAAAGCGCTCACCTACGCGCCGAGCGGGGGCATCACGGCCGCCGCCACCACCTCCCTGCCCGAACAGATCGGCGGCCCGCGCAACTGGGACTACCGCTACTGCTGGCTGCGTGACGCCGCCTTCACCCTGCAGGCGCTCACCGGCAGCGGGTACACCGAGGAGGCGAAGGCGTGGCGCGACTGGTTGCTGCGCGCCGTCGCAGGCGACCCCCAGGACCTGCAGATCATGTACTCCCTCACCGGTCGCCGCCGGCTGCCCGAGACCGAGCTGTCCTGGCTCGAGGGGTACGAGGGGTCGGGCCCGGTCCGCGTCGGCAACGAGGCCGCCGGGCAGTTCCAGCTCGACGTCTACGGCGAGCTGCTCGACGGGTTGTCCAGCGCTCGAACGGCGGGGCTCGCGGGTGACCACGACGCCTGGACCCTGCAGAGCCTGCTCACCGACTTCCTCGAGGGCGCGTGGCAGCGCCCCGACAGCTCGCTGTGGGAGGTGCGCGGGCCGCAGCAGCACTTCGTGCACTCCAAGGTCATGGCCTGGGTCGGCATGGACCGGATGATCGACACCGCCGAGCGCTCGGGCCTGGAAGCGCCGCTCGAGCGGTGGCGGGCGACCCGCGACACCATCCACGCGGAGGTGTGCGCTCGCGGTTACGACGCCGAGCGGGGCACCTTCACCCAGTACTACGGCTCCACGGGCCTGGATGCCGCGTTGCTGCTCATCCCCCGCGTCGGGTTCCTGCCGCCTACCGACCCCCGGGTCGTCGGCACGGTGGATGCCGTGCGCCGTGAGCTGACACACGACGGCTTCGTGCTGCGCTACCGCACCGACGCGGACCCCACGTCCGAGCACGGCACCGTCGACGGCCTGCCCGGCTCGGAGGGCGCCTTCATCGCGTGCAGCTTCTGGCTGGCGGACGCCCTCGCGCTCACCGGCCGCGGCGACGAGGCGCGCGAGCTGTTCGAACGGCTGCTCGACCTGCGCAACGACGTCGGCCTGCTCAGCGAGGAGTGGGACCCGAGCGCCCGGCGTCAGCTGGGCAACACCCCCCAAGCGTTCAGCCACGTCGGGCTGGTCAACACCGCCCTGACCCTCGAGCGCGACACCGAGCACGTCGTCACCCGCAAGCCGGATCGCGGGCGTGGGCAGCACCCCGCGGGGTAGTTCGACCACATGACCACACCACCCGCACACCCGCGTCTGGCCGTCGTGACCGGTGGCGACTCCGGTATGGGGCAGGCCACTGCCGAGCTGCTGGCGACCGAGGGCTTCGACCTCGGCATCACCTTCCACACCGACGAGGCGGGTGCACGCGACACCCAGCGTGCCGTGGAGGAGCGCGGGCAGCGCTGCTTCGTCGCCCGACACGACACCTCCAGTCCCGGCACGACGCAGACCATCGAGGGGCTCGTCGACCGGCTCGGCGGCATCGGCGTGCTCGTCAACAACGCCGGAACCGGTTCCAGCACACCAGTGCTCGACCTCGACATCGACACCTGGAACGAGGTGGTCGCCACCGACCTGACCGGGCCGTTCCTCAACGCGCAGGTCGCGGCGCGGCACATGGTCGGTCAGGGCCACGGCGGCCGGATCATCAACGTCACGAGCGTTCACGAGCACCTCCCGCGCCACGGCGCCGCCGCCTACTGCGCCGCGAAGTCGGGGCTGGGCATGCTCACCAAGTGCCTCGCGCTCGAGCTGGCCGAGCACGGCATCCTGGTCAGCTCGGTGGCGCCGGGCGAGATCGCCACCCCCATGACCGGGGTGGAGGAGGCCCGGGCCTACGCCGAGAAGCGCCCCGGCAACCCGGTCGGGCGGCCGGGCCACGTCAACGAGGTCGCCTCCGCGATCGCCTTCCTGGCGTCGCCGCGCTCGTCGTACATCACCGGGGTGTCGCTCGTCGTCGACGGGGGGCTGTCGCTGATGGCGGCCCACGGCCACGACTCCGCCACCGGCTGGCGCGGCGCCTGAGGCCGAGGCGCCGCGCCCCGCCCGCGCGTCTGTGGGCACCCCCCGGAGGTGGACGGCGACCTGCGGGTCGTGGCGGGCGGTTGCGACACCACGTCGGGCACCGGTCCGCAGGGACGGGCGCCTCGTTTCAGCCCACGGCGAACGGCCGTCGGCATCCGCGGTGCGGCGGGCGATCATGGGGCATGCCAGTACCACTACCGCGCGAGGGTGAGGCACTGCTGACGGGACCCTCCTCCACCGACATCAGCCACATCTGGCGCGCGCTGGTGCAGGCCGTCGGTGGCGGGCCGGCCGGCCTGTCCCCGCTGCAGGACCTGTTGCTCCGCTCGGTCACGGCGGCTCTCACGGGCGCCGACGACCTCCCGGAGCCGGCGCCCATCACCCCGGCCGAGTTCGCCCAGGCGCTGCACCGCCGCAACGCCGCCTTCCGGGAGCGGGTGTGCCAGGTGATGGCGCTCGGCGCGCTGGTGCGGCGCCCCCCGGACCCGGCGGCGATGCTGCGCGTCCACGAGTTCTGCCAGGAGCTCAGCATCAGCGGGCAGCTCCTCGAGCTGACGGCGTCCTTCGCCGACGGTGGCTTCGACCTGGCCGTCGCCGACTTCGACCGGCTGGGGCACCTGGGCACCGCGTTGCCGCGCGACCTGCGGCCTCGCCCGGACGTGCCGGAGGGCTCGGGCGAGTCTTCCCTGCGCGACTCGGTCTGGGTGGCGCAGGAGTCCGACCCGGTGCTCGCGCGCCGGTGGACCGACCTCGGCGCGCTCGATCGCGGCACCATCGGCCGTGGGGTCCACGACTTCTACCTGGCGCGAGGCTTCTCGTTCCCGGGTACCCCTGGCTCGGCACCGCCGCTGCTGGCCCAGCACGACTGGGTGCACGTGCTGGCCGACTACGGCACGGCGCTCGAGAGTGAGCTGGAGGTGTTCGGGTACATCGCCCGAGCCAACGACGACCCTCGCGCCTTCAGCCTGCTGGCGATGGTGGTCAGCCTCTTCGAGACGGGCGTGGTGCGCCACGGCATGGGGTTGTTCGACGCAGACCCGGGCCACCTCGAGCGCAGCGGCATGGCCGAGCGGCTGGCCGACGCGATGCGTCGCGGGGCGCTCACCGCCGGTAGCCAGGACTTCATGACCCTCGACTGGTTCGCCGTGGCCGACCGGCCGGTCGGCGTGCTGCGGCGCGAGCTCGCCATCCCGCAGAAGTCGCCGCGGGCACTCGCGCTGGGCAGCGCGGGGCCGTGGGAACCGGGAGGCATCTCGGCGTTCCAGCTGGCAGCCGGACGCCACGCCGCCGAGCGCGACGGCCGCCCCTACGACGAGCCCCCGCTCGCCCGGCCCGGTACCCAGGCTGGGGGTGCCGCGCTGGCGCGCACGGCACCCGAAGGGCAGGCATGAGCTGCGCCCCGCCGAGGCATCCGCCACGGACCACGACGCGACCGGTCAGGCCAGCGCGGCGCTGAGCAGCCGCAGGGTCTCCTCACGGGCCGGGGCCCGGTCGGCGGGCGTGCCGCGGAGGGCACCCGCCACCGGGTGCACCATCACCTCGTCGACCCCGAAGGTGGTGGCGAGCTCGCGGACCTGCTCGGCCGCCGACGCGGGCGTGCCGACCACCCAGCGGTCCAGCATCTGCCGGGCCAGGTCACCTTTGGCGAGGTCGAGGCCGCCCTCCTCGACGTCCTCGACGAGCTGCTGCGGGTGCAGCGGCTGCCCGGTGCGCAGCGCGACCATCGAGCGAAGGTTCGGCAGGGCGAGCCGGTCCGCCTCCTGCTGCGTCGCGGCCACGACGGCGTTGACGGTGAGGAACGTACGAGGTCGAGCACACTGCGCCGAAGGCCGGAACTCGTTGCGGTACAGCGCCAGGGCCTCGGCGGTCCCCCGCCCCGAGAAGTGGTGCGCGAAGACGTACGGCAGGCCGTGGGCCGCGGCGAGCCGGGCCGAGTAGTCCGACGACCCGAGCAGCCAGACGTCGGGCGCCGAGGTCGCCCGCGGCGTCGCTCGCAGGGTGTGGGTGCCCGTTGCGAGGCGGAGACCGACGCCTTCGGGAGAGAGCATCGCGGTGATGTTCTCGACGTACTCGGGGAAGCGCGCCACGGCGTCGTCCTCCACCCCACCGCCGCCGTGTCGCAGCGCCCACGCGGTGACCGGGTCGGTGCCGGGGGCCCGCCCGATGCCGAGGTCGATGCGCCCGGGGTGGGCGGCCTCGAGCAGGGCGAACTGCTCGGCGACGACGAGCGGCGCGTGGTTGGGCAGCATCACGCCGCCGGACCCGACCCGAATGCGCTCGGTCACCGCGGCGACCATGGCGACGAGCACCGGCGGGTTGGTGGCGGCCACGGCCGGCATGTTGTGGTGCTCGGCCACCCAGTACCGCCGGAAGCCGAGCTCGTCGGCCACCCGGGCCAGCCGGCGCGTGGCGGCGAGGGCGTCGGCGGTGCTCTGGTCGCCGCGGACCGGCACGAGGTCGAGGACGGACAGGGCTGGGGAGGGGACGCTCACCCGGGATGCAGCCACGACACCGGCGGTGCTATTCCCCCGCAGGCGCGGCGACGCGGCGTCGGGCCGGTCAGGCGCGCTCGACGTACCAGGCCTCGGAGACAGTGCGTCGCCGGTTGACCCGTTGCCGGATCTGGGACACGAAGCCGACCACGGCAAGGACCAGGAGGGTGAGCGACCAGCCCCAGCTGGCCTGGAGGCCGTCGATGACGGCCTGCTGTGTGAAGTCGGCGGAGCTCAGGGAGCCGAACAGCAGCATCAGGCCGCCCACGACGCTGGCGGCGCCCGCGACCGAGCTCACCAGGGCGAGCACGACCATCGGGAGGTTCGCGAACACCGACAGCAGGCCGAGTACGGCGCCCACCGTCAGACCCGCGAGGATCGCGACCCAGTTCCAGTCGACCCCCAGGGCGACGACGATGCCCGCACCGATCGCGAAGCCGAAGGCGGCCATGGCGAGGACGACTGCCACCGCGAAGTAGAGGTAGGCGAGCACCGCGAAGATCACGGCGAAGACGAACCCGCAGACCCAGCCGAGCAGGGTGCCCAGTACGCGCTCATCGGCCAGCGCAGCGAAAAGCCCTGAACCGAAGGCAAAACCGGCGAAGAAACCCCAGATCGACAGGACGAGCCGAAGCACGAACTGACCCGCGAAGAGCATCACGACCCCGGCGATGACGGCGAACAGGCCCAACAGGATGTCTGTCATACCTGCACTGTAGGTCTCGGCCTGGTCGAGCAGCGCATGGCCCGGTCGGGCCATGCGCGACGCGGTCAGGTCTGTCAGCATCGAGGGCATGAAGCGCTTGGTGGTCTGCTGTGACGGCACGTGGAACAGGCCCGACAGCCAGAACGTGACGAATGTCGAGAAGATCGCGCGCACCGTGCAGAGCGACCCCGGCGTGACCGGAGGGGTGCACCAGCTCGTGTACTACGTCAGCGGGGTCGGCGCGGGCAGCTACGCGGCCGACAGGCTGCTGGGCGGCGCCTTCGGTTTCGGACTGTTCCACAACGTGATCGCCTGCTACCGGTTCCTGTCGCAGAACTACGAACCGGGCGACGAGATCTTCATCGTCGGGTTCAGCCGAGGTGCGTACACCGCCCGGTCGGTGGCGGGCATGGTGGGTCGGGTCGGCCTGCTGACCAAGGTGTCCCTGGTCGAGGAGCGGCTCCCCACGGCCGTGCACATGTACCGGGGCACCGACGGGCCCGAGGGCGCCTTCGGGGCCAGCGTCGAGGAGTTCAGGCACGACCACTGCCATGCCGTGAAGGTGAGCTTCCTCGGGGTCTTCGACACGGTCGGGGCGCTCGGCGTGCCCGGGCTGCAGCGGGCGCCCAAGTTCCACGACGTGCAGCTCAGCGGCCAGGTGCTGCGCGCCCGCCACGCTCTGGCCATCGACGAGACGCGCCTGAAGTTCGCCCCCACCTTCTGGGAGGTGCCGGCAGACCGTGCCGACGCACCGACGGAGGACCCACGGGTCAAGCAGGTGTGGTTCGAGGGGGCGCACTCCGACGTGGGGGGCGGCTACCGCGACACCGGGCTGTCGGACACCTCACTGCTCTGGATGGCGCGCGAGGCCCACGCCGCCGGGCTCGTCTTCGACGTCCCGTTGCTGGCGCGCTACGTCGCCAGCGGCTCCGACCCGGTCCGGCACGACCCGCTCAACTTGATGTACCAGGTCGACAACCTGTTCCTCGGCGCGAAGGCGGCGCTGGGTGGCAAGGCGGCGGGGAGCGCGTTCTCGGGAGGGCTGCGCCTCATCCGCAACGAGAAGGCGCTCTCGGTGCGGGTCGCGAGCAGCGCGGTCAACCACTACCAGGAGGGCGGGTACGGGCCGGCGAACGTGAGCGCCTGCGCCGAGGCCACCTCGGGGTTCGCCGACATCGTGGAGCCGGTCACCGCGCTGCCGGAGAGCGGGGTCGACCTGACTCCGCTCGGCAGCCCGGCGCCCCCGGCGCCGCCCCCCAGCGCCCCCGGGCGGCCCGACGGTCAGCGACTGACGGGGCCTACTCGTAGACGAGCGCGCACCCACCCAGGTGCGGTGAGCTCACCTCCACCCGGAGCCCGGGCCGCAGGTCGACCGGTGCGGTGATGCCGCCGGTGAGCACGAGCATCCCGGCGTCGAGGGCCTCGCCGCGCGCAGCCAGCCGGCGCACGAGCCAGGCCACCGCCTCGGCGGGGGAACCCAGGGCCGCGCTGCCGCGCCCCGACCGCTGCTCGCCGTCGGCCGACATCGTCAGCTCCAGCTGCTCCGGCGGTACGTCGACCGCCGTGAACGGCCCCACGCAGTACGCGGCCGCCGACGAGCCGTCGGCGGTGTTGTCCAGCCAGGTGAAGTCGTAGGACTCCCAGCGTGGGTCGACGACCTCCAGGGCCACGGCCCACTGCCCCGCCGGCCGCACGTCATCGGCATCCACCCCGCTGCCGGACAGTCGCTGGTCGGCGCGGAACGCGAACTCGGGCTCCGCCTTCGGGTGCCGCAGGCGCGACACCGCCAGCCGGTCGACGCAGGCCATGTCGTCCCAGAGCGAGCCGAAGTTCGGCGTGTCGATACCGAGCGCCTGGCGCATCGCCGCAGAGGTCCAGCCCAGCTTGTAGCCGGTGCGGTGCCGGCCGCGTTCGGCCAGCCGCCGGTCCACCTCTGCCGCGACCGCCCAGGCCTCGTCCTCGGTCAGCCCGCTCGCCTCACGGGAGAAGGGAGTGAGCCCGGTCAGGCTCCGCCGCGCGTGCTCTAGACGGTCCGCTGCGCGCTCGACGTCCATGCCCGCTCCTTCCGAGTCCCGGCGCCCGTACCGGGCACCACCGAGTGTCCCGCCCCCAGCGCCGTTTGTCCCGGGCCTACAGGAACGAGTTGACGACCCTCTCGCGGTCGAACGTGACGACGATCCAGCGCATCAGGACCACGTCGAGGACGGCCAGCACGACCCCCAGGACCGCGAACAGGGCCGGCCCCAGCAGCATCACCCCCGTCGCCTGACCGACGACGAGCAGCACCAGGGGCAGCACGGCGAAGCCGGCGATCGAGTTGGCGGACTGGTAGGACCCCACCCGGGCCGAGACCCACACCACGCACGCGGTGACGAACACCGACACCGCGGGCACCACGAGCAGCATCATCACCCACCAGTTGAGGGTGGGGAAGTACCAGCGCCCGACCAGGGGGTTGCCCAGCACGTTGACGAGGGCGGCGTAGACGCCGAAGCACACCCACGACACGACCACCGCGGGCAGCACCGCGCCGAGGATCTTGCCCACCACCAGGGCCGTGTCGCTGACCGGGGTGTAGAGCACGCCCTCGAGCGTGTGCCGCTCCTTCTCGCCGGCGAAGCTGTTGGCGGCCAGCACGACGGCGACCATGGTCGGGATGATGAGGAAGAAGCCCGCGAACAGGTAGACGGTGGCGATGTAGGCGGCCTGCCCCTGCGCGGTCAGCTCCCCGGCCCCGGGGAAGGCGGAGGCGGGGACCTTGGCGACGAGCTCGCGGGCGTCGGCCGCGCTCATCGACCGCAGGGCGAGCAACAGGCCCACCGGGTAGAGCACGACGAACACGAACGGCACGAGTGCCACCGGGAGGAGCACCTGGCTGGTCGCCGTGCTCTCGCGCAGGTCCTTGGCGGCGATCGTCCACAGCACGCTGCCGCGTCTCACCGGGCACCTCCGGTGTTCGCCCCGCCGTCGCGGACGAGGCGCAGGTACGCCTCCTCGAGCGTGGGGGGCTCCTCCGCGACGCCGAGGAGGTCACCCGGCATCCCCGCGATCGCGCGGACCACGGCCGGCACCGCCTGCCGGGCGGCCAGCTCGAGCACGGCGCCACCGTCCATCCGGGCGACGGCCCGCACCCCCGGGAGGGCCGAGACCGCGGGCTCGTCGAGAGCAGCACCCGGTGCGAGCGTCACCCGCACACGCACCTCGGGCACCAGCGTCCGTGCCACGTCCGCCGGTGCGCCCTGCGCCACGATGCGGCCACCGGACAGCACCCCGACCCGAGTGCAGACCGACTCCATCTCCTCGAGACGGTGCGAGGTGATGAAGAACGTGCGCCCCAGCTCGGTGGACAGGTCGTGGAGGTAGGCCATCAGCTCGTGCGCCGCCTCCGGGTCCAGGCCCGCCGTCGGCTCGTCGAGGAAGACCAGTTCGGGGTCGGAGACGAGAGCCCGGGCGATCAGCGCCTTCTGCTTCATGCCCTTGGAGTAGGTGCCCACCCGGTCACCCTGCCGGTCGGCGAGGCCGAACCGGTCCAGCAGGGCGCGTGCCGCGCCCTCGGCATCCGGGCGGGACATCCCGTAGAGCCGGCCGAAGTAGGTCAGGTTGTCCAGCCCGGTGAGCCGGTCGTAGAGCGCGGTGTCGGTCTGCACCCCGATGTGCGGGCGTACCTGCGCGATGCCGCCCGGGAGGTCGTGGCCGAGCACGCGCAGCCGGTCCGCCCGGTCGGGGCGCAGCACCCCGGTGAGGATGCGCACGGTCGTCGTCTTGCCGGAGCCGTTGGGCCCGAGCAGCCCGAAGACGCCGCCCGGCTCCACGAGGAGGTCGACCCCGGCCAGCACCGCGGTGTCGCCGAACGAGCGCGAGAGGTCGGCGACCTCGATGGCGGGCGATGACGAGCCCGCCGGCCGGGCAGCGGCGGGTCCGCGGGCGTGCAAGGTGGTCACTGCGCGTGCTCGGCGCGTCGTTTGATGCCGAGGAGCATCTGGCGCTCCATGACGAACCCGACCGGCTCGACCAGGTGCCACAGCACGTGCATCCCGGCGGTCGGGGGGTAGGACAGGCGCTGCCGGCTGAGCAGGCGGGTGCCGTTCCCGTCGGATGCCGGGCGCAGCTGCCACTGCCAGGTCGCCACCCCGCCCGGGGCGTCCGCGGACGCGGCGGCGTGCGGAGGGCGCGGATCGGCGCCGACCAGCACCAGCGACGCGCCGGGCTCGACCTCGGCGACGCGGAAGCACGGGTAGCCGGCCGGCCCCAGCCGGACGAGGTCACCGACGTGCAGCTCCTGGTGCTCGGGCAGCACCCGGTGCGTACTGTGGATGTCGCAGCCCACGAGGTTCTCGAGGCCGTCGAAGCTGTACAGGCCCCCACGGCCCTGGCCCATCTGCACCAGCCACGGCCACACCTCGTCCGGTGGTGCGGCGATCGCGACGGCGCGCGTGTAGCCCAGCCGCGGGTTCGGCACGAGCGCGTCCCCCGGCATCGGGCCGGTGACCTCGGCGGCGGAGGCGCCCCACCGGTTGTACCTGCGTCGCCCGACCGGCGCGGTCAGCAACGACGCCAGCACCTGGCTGCCGCCGACGAGGACGTCGGTGACCCGAGTGCTTTCCATGGTTCGTCCAGCTGTCCGTGCATCACCCGCCGACCCGCCGGCCGCGGGAGGCACCTGCTCCCAGTCTGGCGCGCACGCCTCGGCCGGAACCGGACGTGTGGCTCGCCTCACGTCACCCCGGGCGCGCGGCGGTTACCCGAGTGCGCGAGCGTGGCGCAGCGCTCGGACAGGTCCCAGCGGTTCCTCACCTGCACACACGAAACCTTCACATGCCGCCCCGACGGTTTCCGGAAGTGCGGGTGGAGAATTGCACCATGTCCTTCTTCGACCAGCACCCTCGTACCCGCTGGGCCGCGCCCGTCCTGGCTGCCGTGCTCGTGGCGGGCGGAGTGGCAACGGCACAGAGCAGCGCCGGTGGCCAGAGCGACCTGCCGCAGCGGTCGGCCCACGACCTGCTGGTCGACCTCCAGCAGGCGCGCCCGACGCCGCTGAGCGGGACCGTCGTGCAGACGATGGACCTCGGTCTGCCCGAGCTGCCCGGCGGGGCGCTCGCTGGTGGCGGCTCGACGTCCGCGGGCGGGTTGAACCCGGTCACGCTGCTGTCGGGTTCGCACACCTGGCGGGTGTGGTACGCCGGCCCGACCCACGCCCGGCTCGCCCTGGTCGACGGCACCGGTGAGTACGACGTGGTTCGCAACGGCTCGGACCTGTGGCAGTGGTCCAGCGCCGACGCGTCCGTCGTCCACGCGACGGCCCCGTCCGAGCCCTCCGACCGGGTGTCGCCCACGTCGCCGGCGGGCCACGGTGCCGGCCTTCCCGACCTGTCCAACCCCGACGCGGTCGCGACCTGGGCCCTGGCTCAGCTCGGCCCGACGACCATCGTGGAGTCCACGAGGACCGACATGGTGGCCGGGCGTCCCGCCCACGGGCTCGTGCTGACCCCCCGCTCGCCCGGCACCCGGATCGGGTCGGTCCACCTGTCCCTCGACGCCAGGACCTCGCTGCCGCTCGCTGCGACGGTCACCCCCCGCGGCTCCACGGTGCCCGCGGTCGACGTGCGCTACACGTCGCTGGACCTGGCCCGGCCGGCGCCCTCCGTGTTCGGGTTCACCCCGCCCCCGGGCGCGACGGTGACCACCGTGCGCCCAGGCGAGGGTTCGGCGCCCGGAGCGGGCGGCGCGTCGGGCCCGCGGCCCCGGGTCGTCGGCACTGGCTGGTCGTCGGTGCTCGTCGGTGAGCTGCCCGCCCCCTCGGCAGGCTCGGCGCGGGGCGCCGGGTCGGACCCGCTCACCAGCCTGCGCACGCTGCTTCCCCGGGTGACGGGACCGTGGGGCGTGGGCCACCTGCTGAGCACCAGGCTGTTCACCGCCGTCCTGACCGACGACGGCAGGTTCGCTGCGGGTGCCGTCGACCCGTCGGTCCTCTACTCGGCCCTCGCGCGCTGACCTCGTGGCGGATCCCGGCGCCCCCGGTGCGGCGATCCGCACCAGGGGGCTGACGAAGCGCTTCGGCGACCAGGTCGCGGTGGCGGGGATCGACCTGGACGTGCCGAGGGGCGCGGTGTACGGGTTCCTCGGCCCGAACGGATCGGGGAAGACGACGACCATCCGGATGCTGCTGGGCCTGGTGCGGGCCACCGAGGGCGGTGTCGAGGTGCTGGGGGCGGACATCCCCCAGCAGGCCGCGCGGGTGCTCCCGCGCGTCGGCTCCCTGGTCGAGGGGCCCGGGTTCCATGCCCACCTCACCGGTGCCGCGAACCTCCGGCGCCTCGATGCGGTCGACGCCGCCGCCGACCATGCCACCACCGCGGAACGCGTCGCGGCAGCGCTCGCCCGCGTCGGTCTGACGGCCGCGGCGGGCAAGCGCTACCGCAAGTACTCGCTGGGGATGAAGCAGCGGCTGGCCATCGCGGCGGCCCTGCTCTCGCCCCGGGAGATCCTGGTGCTCGACGAGCCGACGAACGGCCTGGACCCCCAGGGCACGCGAGAGATCCGGTCCCTCATCGGTGAGCTCTCAGCGACCGGAGCCACGGTGTTCGTCTCCAGCCACCTCCTCTCCGAGGTGGAGCAGGTCTGCTCGCACGTCGGCATCATGAACGCCGGCCGGCTCGTGGCCCAGGGAACGGTGCGCGAGCTCCAGGCGGGGCGAAGCACCACCGTGCGGGTGACGAGTGATGATCCGTCGTCCGCGGCGCGCGTGCTGACCCAGCTGGGCCTGAGGAACGTCAGCACGTCGGGGGCGGAGACCACCGGCGTCCCGACCCGTGACCACGACCCGCCGGGCGTGGTCGCGGCGCTCGTGGCCGCCGGGGTTCCGGTGTCGGGGTTCGTCGTGAGCACGCCCACCCTCGAGGAGCTCTTCGTCGACCTGACCGGAGAGGGGTATGCCGTCGATGGCTGAGCTTCTTCGCTTCCTCGCCTCCGAGCTACGGCTCGTCGCCGGGCGCCGCCGCAACCAGGCCGGAGTGCTCGTCCTGATGGCGCTGCCCGTCGCGCTCGTGATCGGCGACAAGGTGTCGAGCCGCGGCGGAGGAGGCGGCGGCGGCACCGGTGCCGGGTTCGTCGACCAGATCACGACGAACGGCATCTTCGCGGCCTTCGCGGCGCTGACCATCGAGCTCGGGCTCTTCCTCCCGATCGGTATTGCCATGGTCAGCGGGGATGCCGTCGCCGGCGAGGCCCAGGCCGGGACGCTGCGCTACCTGCTGACCGTTCCCGTGAGCAGGACCCGGTTGTTGGTCGCCAAGTACCTCGCCCTCGTGCTCACCGGGGCCTTCGGAGCGGTGGCCGTGGCGGTGACCGGCGTCGTCTGCGGCGTGATCTTCTTCGGTGCGGGGCCGCTGACGACGCTGTCCGGCAACCAGATTCCTCTCTCCACCGGGCTCGGGCGGCTTGCCCTATCCGTCGTGTACGTGTCCGCAGGCCTGGCGGCGCTGGCGGCGGTCGGGCTGTTCGTCTCCACGCTCACCGAGCAGCCGATCGCGGTCACGGTGGTGGTCACGGTCATCGCCGCGGGCTCGTGGATCCTCGACTCGATCCCCCAGCTGTCAGCCCTGCACCCATGGCTGCTCGTCGACCGCTGGCTGTCCTTCGCCGACCTCATGCGTGAGCCACCCGAGTGGGGGAACGTCGTCGCCGGCCTCGGCGTGGATGCCGCGTACGCCACGGTGTTCCTGCTCGCGGCGTGGGCCTCCTTCGCGAACCGCGACGTCACGAGCTAGTCGCCGGCCACGAGGGCCGTTCGGTCCGGCCGCGAGCGTCCGATCCGGCTGCACGAGAGGCCCCCACGTCGCGCGGGCGGAGGTACGTTTCGACGTGGACCCTAGGGAGGCAGCAGTGACCGCGGCAACGACTCTTCGCCCATTGGTGGACTCGGCCATCGGCACCGACCTGCCGGTGCGCCTGGACTGCTGGGACGGCAGCTCGATCGGCCCACGGGACGCGGACGTGGTCGTGCGTTTCACCACCCGGCGTGCGCTGCGCCGGTTGGTCTGGGCGCCGAACGAGCTCGGTTTCGCCCGCGCCTACGTCTCGGGGGACGTCGAGATCGAGGGAGACCTCCTCGACGGGCTCACTCGGCTGAACGACCTGGCCGACCCCGAGCGAGGACCGGGGGTGAGCGTGGGCGCCGACACGCGTGCGGCGGTGGCCCGCGCCGTGCTGCGTCTGGGCGCACTGGGACCGCCGCCACGACCACCTGCCGAGGAGATCCGGCTGTCCGGCCGGCGGCACGCGAAGGCACGCGACGCCGAGGCGGTGACCCACCACTACGACGTGGGCAACGAATTCTACGAGCTGGTGCTCGGATCGTCGATGGTGTACTCGTGCGCCTACTTCGAGCAGGCACCCTCGGACGGCTACACGCTCGAGGACGCCCAGCGGGCCAAGCTCGACCTCGTGGCCCGCAAGCTCGGGCTCACCCCCGGGATGCGCGTACTGGACGTCGGGTGCGGCTGGGGGGCGTTCGTCATCCACGCTGCCCGCGAGTACGGCGTCCACGCCGTGGGCGTCACCCTGTCCGAGGATCAGGCCACCTACGCACGCGAATCCGTCGCCTCGCTGGGCTTGTCCGACACGGTGGAGATCCGCGTCCAGGACTACCGCGACGTGCACGACGGCCCGTACGACGCGATTGCCAGCATCGGCATGGCCGAGCACGTCGGGCTCTCCCAGCTGGCCGAGTACGCCGAACGGCTGCGCGACCTGCTGGCGCCCGGTGGGCGGCTGCTCAACCACGCGATCTCGCGCCGGCCGGGCCCGCCCGGAGACCCCAGAGGTGACAAGACCTCGTTCATCGACCGCTACGTCTTTCCCGACGGCGAGCTGCATCCGTTGTCCACGATGGTCGACACGCTCGAGTCGGCCGGTTTCGAGGTCCGCGACGTCGAGTCGTTGCGGGAGCACTACGCCGACACCTTACGTGCGTGGGTGCGGAACCTGGAGCTCAACTGGGACCGCGCCGTGGCGCTCTCCAGCGCCGGCCGTGCCCGGGTGTGGCGCCTCTACATGGCCGGCTCCGCGCTCGGCTTCCAGTCCAACCGCCTCGGCATCAACCAGGTCCTCGCGGTCAGGCCCGCAGCCGGCGGCACGAGCGGCCTGCCCCGCTCCCGGCGAGAGCTGCTCGGCCTGCCGGCGGGTGGATGAGCGCACGCCGCAACCCACCAGGGTGACGGCGCCATGGCCGTGCGCCGTCACTCAGCGCCCTACATGGGCAGGGCCTCGTAGACCCACATGTCCATCGGGCACGCCTTCAGGAGGGCGACCACGGCATCACGCGACTCCGCCTCGACGATGCTGTAGCCCAGCGCGGCTGGGGCTTCGGGTCCGAGCTCGACCACCTGACCGTCCTTGGTCACGTCGTGTCCGTCGACGAGGGGGTTCCCGGAGTCGACGACGTGACCCTGCATCGCCGACCACCACTCCCGCTGGGCCTGCTGCAACTGCGGCGTCCGCGCCATCTCTCCGTGGGCGAGCAGGACGAACTTCTTCATGGTGACTCCTTCGGTGCGGTGGGCTGGTGGCGGAGATGCTCTGCGTAGTTGTCCAGGGACTCGTCATCGGTCCCCCAGCCGGGGTGGAACTGCTCGACCCAGCCCTGCAGCCTGAGCAGGGGTGCGCGCCGGAGGGCGACGACATTGGTGCGCCCCACCTTCTTGCGCCGGATCAGGGCCGCCTCCTCGAGTGCGGCCAGGTGCTTGTGGATCGCAGGCAGTGACAGGCGCCGCAGCTCCGCCAGCTCGCTGATGGAACTGGGGCGCACCGCCAGCGCGTGCACGATCCCTCGACGGTGCGCGTGGGCCAGCGCCCTGAACACCGGGTCCAGGTCGTCGTCCTCCCTGACACTTAACTGCATGGTTAAGTGTCAGGGAGGCGGCGGCCCTTGTCAAGACCGCACCTCGCCGGCCGACCCGGCAGGGGCCTGCCGAGCGTGCGCCCCACGGCGGCGGTGATCGCCGCGGTCAGGGGCGTTTCGTCGCGAGGACGTTCTGGAGCACTGCGTTGGCGACCTGGGTGTTGCTGACGTCGCCGTGACCGGAGACGAACCGGTCGGCCAGCAGGTTGTGGATGCCGCCGCCCGTGAAGTGGTAGCGCGCGCCGACGTCCTCGAGGGCCTGTCCGTCGTCGGCCTCCGGGGTGTGCTGGGCCCCGTTGCTGCCCAGGCCGCCGAACGGGCTGTCGGCGTCGCCGATGCCGGAGGCGGCCTGGTCGGCGATGCTCGAAGCGATGGCATATGCGATGCCGACGGCCTTGTCGTTGCGGGTGTGCGTGATGATCGTCGATCCGGAGACGCGGTGCTCGTCGACCATCCGGCGGAAGCCGCCGGGCCGCCCCGGCGCCCACTCCCGGGCGAAGGAGTTGTGCGAGAACGCAGCCTGGAGCAGGTTCAGCGAACCCACCGACGTGGCACCCGGCAGGGCATCTGATGCGGCCGTGACGAGGCGCGCACCGAAGCTGTGGCCCACGAGGTGCAGCGTGGCCCGGCCCGCGACCTGCGAGTGCAGGACCGGGGCGACCGAGGCGGAACCGATGCGGCCGGCGCGGGCCTTCATCTCGTAGTAGGTGATGAAGTTCAACAGCGACCGCCCCTTCGACCAGGCATGGGTGAGGGCCGAGCCGAGCCCGGCCGCGCCGCCGGTGCCGCCTCCGGCCGCACCGACGCCGCCCACGCCGCCGGGTCCCGCTGCACCACCCAGCCCCATCGCGCCACCGGCGGGTCCGGGCACGGCTGCGAGCGACAGGCTCAGCATCGCCGTCCGGAGCCGTTCCATGAGGTCCGGGCCGTCGAGGGCGAACAGCTCGTCCGGTGCGTCCGCCGGCTCGGCGCCGTCGGCGCTCACCAGGGAGCGCAGCAGGTCGGCGTACTCGCGCTGGGCCTTCTCCGAGCTGTCCAGCCGGTCCGCGAGCTCCGCCGCGCGGTCCAGGGCCTTCGCGGCGCCAGGCGTGTCGAACACGCCGGCCAGCGCCCTCAGGTCGTCGGGCAGGGCCGGGTCGCCGTCACCGATGCCCGCAGCGCCACCCGGGATCAGCTCGGCGTCTGCGAACCTCTTCGACGGCCAAAGGATGCCGACCACACCGATCGACCTGTCCCCGAACGTGATTCCCGGAGAACGCCGGACGGCATCCATGCTCGCGAAGAGGTTGCGGTAGAGCACCCGTGCCTCGTCCATGTCGTTGTTCCACCCGTGTGAGACGACCACGACGTCGGTGACCTCGTCGGCGAGCGCGCGCACGGCATCCGCCTGCTCGCGGTGGACGGGGGAGCCGTCCTTGGCGAACTCGAGCTCCTGGTAGGGGTAGTTCTGCGGTCCTGCACCCATGGTCAAACCTCCTAGACGGACTGGATGGCGCGCATGGCGTCGACGAGGCCATGGCCCTGGAACTCGCGGACGCGACCCAGGTCGGTCGCGGTCGAGGTGAAGATCTCCTTGACCTGCTCGGGGCGCCCGATGAACTCGCGGCGGATGGAGAGGAAGGCCGCGATGACGCCCGACACGTGGGGGGCGGCCATGCTCGTCCCGCTCTCCTCGACGTAGCGCACGGTGCGGCCGACCATGGTGCCCGCCCTGGCGGCCATCCCCCCGGCGGCCGCGGACAGGATCCGTTCCCCCGGCGCGACGAGGTCGGGTTTGGCCCGCCCGTCGCCGGTCGGTCCCTTCGACGAGAAGTAGGAGACCCCGTAGACGTGGGGGGAGTCGCGGTGGGTGGAGCCGACGGTGATCGCGCCGGCCGCGTTGCCCGGGTCGTTGATGGTCAGCGTGCGGCCCGCCGCCCCGGCCTGCATCGTCAGTGCGTCTGTGGCGTAGGCGTATCCGCTGTTCCCGGCGGCCACGACGACGACCACCCCACTGCGCACCAGCCGGTCGACCTCCACGCACAGCGGGCTCTGCCCGCAGGCGAACCACTCGGGGTTGAAGTCGTAGCCGAGGCTGAGGTTGATGCCGTGGATGCGCAGACGGCGGCCGTGGTCGTTGACCTGCTGGATGGCGTCGAGGGCGGTGAGGATGGCGCCGGTCCCCCCGACGCCGTGGTCGTCGAGCACCTTGTAGCTGACGATGGAGCACTGCGGCGCGATGCTCGAGACAGCAGCCAGCGGCGTCAGCTCCCCACTGACCTCGCCGTCCTCGTCACGCTGCATGCGCACAGCGCTGAGCGGGTGCCCGCGCGTCGCGGTGCCACGACCCGCGATGATGCCGGCCACGTGCGTACCGTGCCCGTTCGCGTCGCGTGCTGCGTCGCCCTGCGCGTTCGTGAAGTCGCGGTGGGGCAGCCCCGAGCTGTTGAGGTTGTCGAACTCCTTGAAGTGGGGATGCCGTGCGTCGACCCCGGTGTCGAGCACGGCCCAGCAGATGTTCTTGCCGAGCGCTGCGTAGGCGGCGTGCGCGGCATCCGCCTTGACCGTCGAGATCGAGCGGTCGAGCAGGGCCTTGACCTCGAAGTCGGGCCAGATCCGGAAGATCGGTGTGCCCTGGTCCGCGTTGGCCCGGGCGAGGGCGATGACCACCTCCGGCTGCAGTCGGCCGAGGAGGTAGGGCCCGCCCACCGTCGGGTTCGCCACGCCCTGGGTCACCGAGGGTGTTCCCGCTGTCTCGCACGCCGACTCGATCAGGCGGAGGGCGAGCTCGACCGCGGCGGTGCGGCCGGCCGGGAACTCGAGGTTGAGGTCGAGCACGACCGGGATGGGGGTGTGGTCGCCCTCGTCGCCGGCTGCGCGGATCCGCTGCAGCAGCGGCACCGCGATGACGGTGCGGTCCATCGCGCGCGGGTCGTAGCCGCCCGGGCCTGCTGTGTCCACTCCACACCCCTCTGCCCGCACCTGTGCTGTCGTCTCCGAGGAGGTGCGAACCCGGCGGGTGATACCTGCTTGCGCCGGCAGGCATGGAGCGACCGAGCCCGGCCACCCCGGCGACGGGGCCCGTTCTGTCAGGATCTCGGGGTGGACGGGGTGCGTGCCGACGCGACGGTGGCCGTGCTGCACACGCTGCAGCCGCTGACCACGGATCCGGCCGCTCTGGCAGACGATGTCGTGGTGCTCACGCACGGGCCTCCGGGGCGGGTGGCGCGTGCGGATGCGTCACCGCCGCCTCGGGTGGTGTCGCGGTCGCGGAGCCAGTGGGAGGCGTTCATGGTGGCGCTCTCGGCCCAGGAACGGGTCGAGGTCGTCACCAATGACGAGTTCTGCCTCGCGCACTGCGCCGAGCTCCGGCGAGCAGCCGGGCTGGCCCGGGTCACGCCCTCGGGGCTGGACGGCTACCTCGACAAGGTGGTGATGGAGCAGCGCCTGGGTGATGCAGGTGTGCTCGTGCCGCGGTGGGAGCGGTTGGACCCGTCGTCGGGACCGGCCTCTGGCGCGGTACCGGCGCGATGGTGTCGGAGATGGCCCGGGTGACCTGCGGGGCGAACCTCGAGAACGCGCACCTGCGGGTGCAGGCGGGGTTGCCCCCCACCCCTCTCACCGACGGGCAGCCACGCCGCCTGGGTCTCGGTCCTGGCCACCGGCAGCGACTCCTACCTCGGGCCGCCGGCCGTGGCGTCATCCGTCACGGCAGTGCCGCTGCCGGCTCCGGCACCGGGCTCCGGCCGGTACGTCGCCGTGCTGGCGCTGCTCGAGAACCGCGACCTCGACCGGCTCCGCGACGACGTCACGACCTGCACCACCCACGCCCGGCACCGGTGATCCTCGGCCGCTGCGACCGGGCCCGCGGACCGGCGCCTCATGGTGGCTGCCCTGCTCACCGGCCGCCCCTGGCGTCCACGCCGCGAGGTGCAGGAGGGAGCCGGTGCCCGACCGGATCGCCCCCACCACCGCCGGATGCCGGGACTACAGTTGGGCCAGCCCGGGATCATCGCGTGGAACAGCACCTCGCCAGGTCAGGCGGGCGAGCCCGACGGCCTGCGGCCGCCGGCACGGGGCGAGCGGAGGTGCGCGATGGGCGAGCCCGACCTGTTGCGCGAGCTGCACGACGCCTATGTGTGGAAGGTCAACGCCGCGGTGGCCGAAGGCCGGATGGACCTCGTCCACGAGTTCGCGGAGGAGTACACGGACGAGGCGCTGCGGCTGATGACCTCGACGGGATCCCCGGGCTGCGCGCGGCTGGGCTGCGCCATCTGTGCGGGCGCCGGCTCCCGCACAGGCCCGCCCCCGCGCCGGCGGGCGTTCTGGCGCAGGAGAGGGCGCTGAGCCGCCGCGACGTGGCGACGAGCCGCCGCGATGGCGGCGGCAACCCCCGACGCGGCGCCAGGGGCCGGGCGCGGCGCGTCACCCGGCATCCACGGGCTGGTCCGTTCAGCCGCTGGTGCGCTCCCAGACGACGATCGTGTTGCGGTCCTGGCTGAAGACGTGAGCCATCCGGTAGCCGTTGTCGGCACGCTGGTTCGCGATCTTGGTGAAGTACCGCATGTTGACCGAGCCCTCGTTCACCTCGATCTCGTAGAACGGTCCGCCGGCCTTCCCGCCGCTGAAGCCACCGATGCCGAGCACCATTGCCTGCTCCTCCTCCGCCTTGCACGACGTCATCCGGCTGGCCCGATGACCGGCCGTCGACCAGGACGGCAGTCCCGACGAGCCAGCCCCAGCGTGGCAGCGCGCAGCATGCCGTGCAACCACCGCGTTCGGCTCACCGGCCGTGGCCACGCGTCGCTGCCTGGGAGGTCGGCCCGCCGCCGGCCGCCGCCACGGGCATCCTTGGACAGGGATCGGCCCACGAGCCGGACGCGGAGGAGGTGGCGCCCGGGCTTCGCTAGGGTGGCCGCGGTTCGACATTCGTCTCGCTGGGGGACGCGACGAACGGCGGGAGCAGCGCGTGGTGCACCAGGTGGACGTCCGCTCGGGCCCCGGCGCGCCCTTCTCGGCCGACGATGCTGCCGACATCGGGCTGCTGGTCACCAAGCTGTCCCGTCCCCGGCTGCCCCCCGGCGTGGTCCGCCGGCCCCACGTGGACCAGCTGCTCGATGTCGGCACCCGAGGGGCGCTCACCCTGGTGTCCGCCGGGGCGGGCTGGGGCAAGACGCTCGCCGTCGCCTCCTGGGCCGACCAGCGCACCGACCTTGCGGTGGCCTGGGTGTCGCTGGACGCCGGCGACAACCAGCAGCGGGCCTTCTGGTCCTACGTGGTGGCAGCGCTGCGCTCGTCGCTGGACCTCGACCCGGACAACCCGCTGCTCGGGCTGGTGCCCGGCTTCGCCACCCCGCAGGAGAACCTCCGCCGGGTCGTGGCCGGGCTCGTGCGGCTGGCGGTTCCGGTCGTGTTGGTGCTCGACGACATCCACGTGATCGACGACGAGGCCGTGCTGGCCGACCTGTCGACCCTGCTCCGAGCCCCGCCGCCGCAGCTGCGACTGGTGCTGTTGGCCCGCGCCGACCCGGCGTTGTCCCTGCATCGCCTACGGGTGTCCGGTGCCCTCACCGAGGTGCACTCCGCCGACCTCGCCCTGAACGTGGAGGAGGCCACCGAGCTCATGGCGCGTGACGGTGTCGTGCTGGGCGCCGCGGATGCCGCGCTGCTGCGGCAGCGCACCGAGGGGTGGCCGGCAGGGCTGCGGCTGGCGGCCCTGTTCCTGGCCCGCACCGGGCCCGGCCACCAGGTGGCCGACTTCGGCGGCACGGAGCAGTCGGTGGCCGAGTACCTCGCCGAGGAGGTGCTCTCGCCGCACTCGGCCGACCTGCGCCGGTTCCTGCTGCGCACCTCGGTGGTGGAACGGGTGAGCGCCTCGCTCGCCGAGGAGCTGACCGGGCAGTCAGGAGGCCAGCGGGTGCTGGAGTCGCTGACCGCCGCGAACACCTTCGTGGTCGGGCTCGACGCCGAGCGCACCTGGTACCGCTACCACGCGCTGCTGCGCCAGATGCTGCTGCACCGCCTGCGCGTGGAGGCGCCCGAGGAGGTTGCCGACCTGCACCGCCGGGCGGCGGGCTGGCTCTCCGAGCACGGCCAGCCCCTGGCAGCCCTGCACCACGCCGCCGATGCCGACGACTGGGACCTGCTGGGCCGGCTCCTGGTGACCCGGGCGCTGCCCCTCGCGGTGTCGGTCGAACGCTCCGGCCTCGACTCGGTCCTGGCGCGCATCCCGCGGCACCGCCTCGCCGGCAGCCCCGAGCTGGCCCTCGCCGGTGCGACCCGGGCGCTGCTGGCCAACCGGCTCGCCGAGGTGCAGCCGCACCTGCTGCGGGCACAGCAGCTGCCCCTGAGCGAGCACCCGCTGGTGGCCACCGGTACCAGGATCGGCTCGTTGCTGTTCTCCGCCGTCGTCGCGCGCACCGAGGGCGACGACGAGCGCCTGATCGCGGTCACCAAGCAGGCCCTCGAGGAGCTCGACGGCGCGGGTGCCCGGCTGCCGGTCGCCGGGGCCTACCGAGCCCTCGCGCTGTCGAACCTGGGCACCGGCCTGGTGTGGGCCGGGCGGCTCGCCACCGCCGAACGCGCCCTCGTGGCGGGCATCGCCCCGGCCGAGGAGACCGCGCTGGATGCCGGACGGGTCAACATGCTCGCCCACCTGGCGCTCTCCGCGGCGATCTCCGGTCAGCTGCTCACGGCCGACCTGCTGGCGGGCCGGGCCATCGACCTCGTCGACGAACGCGGCTGGGGGGAGCTGGTCCAGGTGACCACGGCACACCTGGCGCTGGCCATCGTGCATGCGGAGCGAGGTGATCCCGACCTGGCCCGAGCCGCGCTGGCCCGGGTCGGCGAGGTCGGCGCCCTCGACGCGTTCGCCGGGTTCGCAACCTCGCTCTACCGGGTGAGGCTGGATGCCGGTTCGGGGCGGGTGGACGACGCTCGCGCCCAGCTGACCCAGCTGACCCGGCTGCGCCAGGAGCTGGGGGACTGGCAGCCGCCCAGCCTGCTGGCGCGCTGGCTGGTGGTCGCCGAGGCAGAGGTGCTGCTCGAGTCGGGCGACGCCCGAGCCGCCCTGGAGCGGGTGTCCCGCGAGGTGCTGCCCGGCCGCGGCGGGCGGCTGCGTCCCGAGCGGCTCGTGCGCGCCCGGGCGCTGCTCGCGCTCGGTGACGTGCGTGGAGCCGACGACGCGCTGGCGCCCCTGCGCGACGCCGACGCGCCGCACGGCACCGTGGTGGAGGCCTGCGTGCTCACCGCCCTGGCCGCTGACCGGCTCCGCGAAGACGGCCGGGCCAGCGACGCGCTGCGCCGCGCGCTGCAGGCTGCCGAGCCCGACGGCTTCCGCCGCCCGTTCACTGCGCACGGTGGCGACCAGCTCGATCGCCTGCTGGCCCGGGTGGCGCTCCTGCACCCCGAGGTGCGACCGCTGGTCGCGAAGCTCGCCGGGCCAGCCGGCGACGGCGCCGACGCGCAGGCCGACGACGGCACGGCATCCGCCGTCGAACTGACCGACCGCGAGCTCAGCGTGCTGCAGTTCCTGCCCTCGATGCTCACCTACCCCGAGATCGCGCTCGAGCTGTTCGTGTCGGTCAACACCGTCAAGACCCACCTGCGCCACGTGTACGCCAAGCTCGACGTCGGCAACCGTCGTCAAGCGGTCCAGCGGGCCCGTGAGCTCGGCCTGCTCGACCCGTGAGCTGCGAACACCGGCGTTGGTGCGGCACCGTGCTGCCGGGCGGCCCGGTCCCGGCGGACAGCGGGCAGCACACGCAGCGGCCCCGGCCGGGGCTCAGGGCAGGGTGAACCAGACGCTCTTGCCCGGCCGCCCGTCGCCCAGCGGCTCGGAGCCCCAGCTGCCGGCCATCGCCGACACCAACCGCAGGCCGGCACCGTGCTCGGCCATGGGGAGCCGCCGCACCACCACTGGAGGGAGCGGGCTCTCGTCGTGCACCTCGACCCGCACCCCCGCGTGGTTACGCTGCACGGTGACCCGCACTTGTCCCCGGCCGTGGAGCACCGCGTTGGACACCAGCTCGGTGACCAGCAGGCGCGCGGTGTACACCGTGTCGTCGGGCAGCCCGGCACAGGCCTGCGCCACGTGACCCCGGGCCTGTGACGCGGCCGACGGGTCGGAGGGCAGCATCCATGCCTGCACTTCCCCGCTCACCGTTATCGGCACCCCCCATGACTGCCCACCCACCGGGTCTGGAGCGCCCCTGCGGGCGCCGAGTGGATCCATCGAAGTCTCCCACCGTTGCTGTGCTCTGGGTGTCGGAGCGACGCGGCAACCTGCCAGGGCCGGGCCGGCACCCCATGCGCGGCCGCCCTTCCGGTGCGGCGGGTGCATGGCCGTACCCGGGCGGGGTAGGGCGTGAGTACCGAGAGTTCCTCGAGCGTGGTCAGTCGGGACCTCGCCGCTTCCGGCCAGCAGAAACCGGAAGCCCGTCGAGACGAGCGGCTCCTTCCGTAGGACCCGGGGAAGGCAGATGGCGGACGCGGCCACCACACGACCTGGCGAGGTGAGCGGCGTGCGCGTGCAGACCGTCGCCGACGGACCCGTGCTTCGGGTCGCGGTGTACGGAGAGTGCGACTTCTCGACGGTCTCCTCCCTCGACCACGCCTTGGGGGACATCGATCTCGACGGGTCGCGGCTGGTCCGCCTCGACCTGACCCAGTTGACCTTCGCCGACGTCGCCACGATCCGCCGCCTCGCGGCCTTCGCGGGGGACGCGAAGCGAGCCGGTCAGGATGTCGCGACCGTCGGCGCGCACCCCACCCTGCGCAAGGTCGCCGACCTGCTCCAGGTGCACGGCGAGCTGGGGCTGCGCTGACCTCACCCCGGGCGGACGGACCGGGTGTCGCGGCGGGGCGGCCGGGGCAGACCGGCGGCGCCCCCGTGGAGAGGTTGATCAGTCACTGCCCACGGCGACGCCTGACCGCAAGGACACTCGGCTTGGATCCCATCGGCTGTTGGCGTCCTACCCGTCCACGCCGGTGCGAACCGGGCCGTGGAATCCCTGGCACGACAGTGCGTGGCCCTACCGGGGGCCGCAGATGGTCAGCGTGCCGGTGTCGGCCACCTCGGAGGCGACCTCGGCCAGCTTGCGGTTGGAGTTCTGGCTGGCCACGCGCAGCACGTCGAAGGCCTCCTGCCGGCTGAACCGGTGCTGGTGCATCAGGATGCCCATCGCCACACCGATCTCGCGGTTGCTCTTCAGCGCCCTGCCCAGGTTGACCGCCCGGTGGGTGGCCAGCATCTCCGAGAACACCAGGGAGGCATGGGTGGCCAGGATCAGTGCCATTCCCACTGACGCACGGTCGAAGGCGTCGGGCGCGTCGGAGTAGATGTTCAGGCCGGCCACGAGGCCGGCATCGCTGTCGTGGTGCAGCCGCTGTGAGAGCACGCTGGTGATGCCCAGCTGCGCATGGGCTCGCCGCCCCCACTGGCACCACCGCTTCTCGGCACCGACGTCGCCGGTCACGAAGACCGAGTCCTCGAGCACCGCGTCGACGCAGGGTCCGGAGCCGATCTCGTACTGCAGTGCGTCAGCACGCACGGCCTCCTCGGCCGTCGCGGCAGCGGTCGTGAACCGGTCACCGCGCAGCTGGCTCACGCTGGCCCAGCGAGCTCCCGGGACCTGCTCGATGGTGACCCTCACCAGGCGGTCCAGCGGCTGCCCACTGCCCTCCTCGACGAGGCCGGACATCGACCGCATCGCGCGGGCCACCGCCAGGAGGTCGTAGTCCTCCACGCCGGAGCCTGCCGTCGACGTGCCGGCTGCCTGCTCGAGGTGTGCCACGGTGCTGTCGACCCCCGTCCGCGTCGACCGCAGGGAGCGGTCCACCCCTCGAGTATGCACCGTGGCCGGCTCGAGCCCGGCGAGGGTGGGCTCAGCGGCTGGGCCGGCCCAGGGGGGTGCCGTCGAGGGCGGAGCGGAAGGCGACCAGCGAGTCGAACACCTGAAGCACCCCGGCCTCCTGCAGCTCGCCGACGGAGAAGCCGCCGGTGCGCACGCCGAGGGTGGGGATGCCCAGCTTCGCGGCAGCCTGCGCGTCGTAGATGGAGTCGCCCACCATGATGCCGCTCGCACCCTCGACCTTGGCCAAGGCGGCCCCCACCACATCCGGTTCGGGCTTGCTCTTCCGCACGTCGTCGGAGGTCGTCCAGGCGTCGGCGAGGGACTTGCCGCCGACGAGGTCGAGGAAGAACTCGACGTGCTCGGTCTTCCCGGAGCTGGCCAGCACCAGGCGGAATCCGCGCTCCTTGACCTCGGCCAGCAGTTCGTGCGCGCCCTCGAAGGGCTGCACCTCCCCGATCAGCGCGTCGAACTCCTCCTCCCACGCCTGGCGCAGGTGGTCACCGTGTGCCTGCTCGACCTCTGGGCCGGCGACCGCCGTGACGAACTGGTCGCCACCCATGCCGATGCCGCGGTGGATGCGCCACATCGGGCGGGTGACGTCGTAGCGGCGCAGGGCGCGGAACCACGCCAGCGCGTGCTGGTAGTTGGTGTCGACGAGGGTGCCGTCGACGTCGAAGATCGCGGTGTCGGCCATGGGCTCTTCCTACTCCCTGCCGGCCCGGGTCGGGCCGGCAGTGGTCGGTGGGTTTCGGGCATGACCGAGGCGCGGACGGAGGACGAGGGCGGGTGCACCCGTGCCGTAGGCACCGCGCCACCGGGGCCGAGGCGCAGCCGGGCGCTGGCGACGTCATCCCGCGGTGGTGGTCTACTCGCGCGTGGCCAGGTAGACGAGGAAGGTGTCCTCGGCCGTGGGCGCCTCGTCGTTGTACTCGCCTCGGACCTCGACCTCGGCGAACCCGGCCCGCTCGAGCATCATCACCACCTCGCCGCGGAAGTAGAGGTTCACCGTGAGCCGGTGGTGCTCCTCCTCGACGAGCGTCCCGTCCTGCCAGCGGCAGGCGTGGATCTCCCATGCCTCCTGCTGGTGGAGCGGGTCGAGGTCGAGCAGCCTGGACCTCAGGGCGTAGTCGTCGCCGTCGCGGCCGCGGCGCCGATCTTCGGGAGGACGGTCCGGCTCGGGGAGGCCGGCGCGCCGGCCAGGGGGCCACAGTCGCCAGTGCTTGTCGTCGGAGTAGGGCACCTCGTTGTCGAGGACCAGCTGTCCACCGGGCTCCAGGTGCTCGTACAGCCGCCGCAACGCCTGCTGGTCCTGGGCGCGCGTGGAGCCCAGCCCGAGGCCCCCGCACACGTAGATCGTGCGGTAGCGCCGCGGCAGGTCGAGCTCGTGCATGCTCTGGCAGGTGACCGTGGGCGACGCCCCCACGGCACCGGCCGCCCGCAGGCACGCGGCCACCATGTCCGGTGACGCGTCGCAGCCGTCGACGTCGAGCCCCGCGGCGACGAACGGCACGAGCAGCCGTCCCGCGCCGCAGGCGACGTCGAGGGCCGGTTGCCCCTGCTCGACGAACCGCCGGAAGTAGTCGATCTCCGGGCCCGAGTCGCGAAACATCGACCACCAGCGCGCCACCAGCCCGTGGTGCCAGCTCTGCGGCTCCACGCAGGTCATCGTCGAAGACTAGTCAGTGCCGCAGGCTCGCAGCACCCCGTGCACGACGCGCTGGCCGAAGCCGCGGTCGAGGGGGAGGCCGGAGACGAACCGGCGGTGCAGCACCGGGCCGGCGAGCCGGTCGACGAGCGCGTCGAGGTCGGTGCCGGGGGGCAGCTCGCCGCGCCGGAGGCCGCGAGCCAGCACGGCCAGCACGGGTGCGTGCCGGCGCCGGGTCTCCGCGGCGTGCAGGTCGGCGAAGTCGGGGTCGCGCTGCGCGGCATCGATCAGCGCGGCCATGAACACCCCCGCCCGCCCCCGGCCCAACGCCTCTGCGAACCCGCCGACCAGCACCTCGAGGTCGGCGCGCAGGGTTCCGGTGTCGGGCAGCGGCGGGTCGGGGGCGATGCTGCGGAAGGCGTCGAGCACCAGCGCCGCCTGGTTGGGCCACTGGCGGTACACCGTCGTCTTGGCCACGCCCGAGCGTGCCGACACCGCCTCGACCGACGCACCGGCGATGCCGCGCTCGGCGACGAGGTCGAGCGTCGCGGCGAGGGCGCGTTGCCGGGAGCGGCTCATCCGCGGGTCGGCGGTGGCGTCGCGCGCGGCCGAGGGGGCGGACGCCGTCGGGGTGCCGGCCAGGGCGGGAGAGCGCTCGTGGCCGTGCGTCCGGCTCATGCCGGGGTCCGTTCCCAGGTGGCGGCGTGCTCGCGCACGTAGTCCTCGATGGTGCGCGCCGGTCGGCCCAGCAGGCGCGGCAGGGTCGGGTCGACGGCCTCGGCGTCACCACGGCGCAGCCCGGTGTGCAGCAAGGTCTGCACGGCCACCTGGGCCACGGGCAGGCCCTGCCTGCGCAGGTGGCGTGCATAGCCGAGCACCGGGGCCGGCTCGTAGCGGATGGTGCGACCCAGCGCCGCGGTGAGCAGCCCGGCCACGTCGTCGAAGGTGACCGCGCTGGGCCCGGTGAGGGTGTACCCCTGCCCCCGGTGCGGCCCCGGGTCGGCCAGCACCGCCCCGGCGACGTCGCCGATGTCGGCGGTGTCGATGAACGCGACGCGGCCGTGACCCGCCGGCAGGTAGATGCGGTCGTCCGCCACGATGTCGCGGCGGTAGGCGTCGGCGAGGTTCTGCGAGAAGAAGCCCGGCCGCAGGATCGTCCATGACGGGGCGTGCTCGCGCAGGTGGGTCTCGACCCGGTGGTGCGGCACGACGCGGTTGGTGTCGGCTCCGGCCACCGACGAGAACACGACGTGCTCGACCCCCGCTGCCACGGCGGCCTCGGTGAGCGCGTTCAGGGTGGGTGCCACCCTCGACACCGCCGGTGGGCGCAACAGGAACAGTCCGCCGATGCCGGCCACCGCCGGACCGAAGGTCTCGGGTCGGAACAGGTCGAGCGCGACGCTCTCGGTGCCCGCCACCTCGTCGCGGCGGCCGCGGCTGCTGACGCCACAGCGCACCGGGATGCCGTGGGCGACCAGCGAGCGCACGGTCGCCGCCCCGACGTTGCCGCTCGCCCCGACGACCAGCACGGGGGCGGTCATCGCGGGTCGCCGGTGCGCAGCCGCAGCATGCTGAGGTGGTCACGGCGGGCGGCGTCCACGAGCTCGTCGTGCGTGGGTGCCCGGTCGACGTTGACACGGATGCCGAGCCGCTGCCCGGCCCGGGCGAGCCCCACCTCGTCGAGCAGGTGCTCGTAGACCTCGGCCACCGCGTCGGGGTCCTCCTCCAGCGCCGCGGTGGCAGGTACCCGCCGGCCGTGGAGGGTGAGCTGTACCGGCACGTCGCCGCCGCGCAGGTTGACCCGCCAGCCCGAGCTGGTGAGCACCACGAGCGAGCTGTCGGGCTGCCGGTGGTACGCCACGGGTGTGGAGTAGGTGGCGCCGGTGCGCCGGCCGGTGACGTGCAGCAGCAGCAGGGTGTCGCCGAGCCGGGCGGCTCGGCGCGGGCCGGACAGCAGCCAGCCGAGCAGGGGGTTGCCGAGGCGGGTGACCAGCGCGGGCGGGATCGTGCGCTCGACGGCCGGGGCGGTGGGGGAGGTCATGCGACTCACACTACGCTACGGACCCGTAGCGTTAGACGTCGCGCCGCCGGAGCGCGACACCCGCGGCCGCCCCCAGGGCGAGCACCCAGGCGGCGAACACCAGCACCCCGGCGGACGCCGAGAGGCGCGAGGCCGAGTCGGAGATGCTCGTGAAGGCGGCGCCGGCATTCGAGGGCAGGTACGTCAGGGCGTCCTGCCAGTCGTCGGGCAGCAGGATCGCCCCGAAGCCGGGCACGACCAGCACGAGGCCGACCAGCCACCCGACGCCCTGGCCGATGCTCCGGGTCAGCACCCCGAGGCACAGCCCGAGCACGCCGATGCCGGTCAGGTAGACCCCGGTGCCGATGACCGCCCGGACCACGCCGGGGCCTCCCCACGCCGCCACCGGCGCGCCCCCGGCATCGAGCACCGCGGAGCCGGCGAGGTAGGCGACGACGCTCGCGACGACCCCCACGGGCAGGACCACCAGGAGGAAGGCGCCGATCCGGGCCAGCAGCACCGAAACTCGCCGGGGAGCGGCGCTCATCGTCGTGCGGATCATCCCGCTGCCGTACTCCCGCGCCCCCACCAGCACGCCGAGCACCCCCACGATGAGCACGCCCGGCGTGGCACCGGCGAGCACCGTGGCGAGGGGGTCGCTCGCAGCGAAGCCCGGCGCGGGGGCGCCGCCCGGACCGGCACCGGAGACGTCACCGGTGGAGGTCGCGGCCGCGATGACGCCGATGAGCACCATGAGCGCCGCGAGGGCGGCGAGCGTCACGACGTTCGAGCGCACCGTGACGAACCGGATCAGCTCTGAGCGCAGCAGCCGGGTGGCGGTGAGGCGGTACCCGGTGGTAGGCGTGGGCGTCGTGCCCGTGATCGCGGCGTCGCCGGCGGTGGTGTCGGTGCCAGTGGTCGTCATCGAGTGCTCCTGGGGTCGTCGCCGTGGTAGTCGACGGTGTCGTCGGTGAGGGTCATGAAGGCGTCCTCCAACGAGAGGCGCCGGGTGGCGAGCTGGTGCAGCACCAGGCCGTTGGCGGCGGCCAGCTCACCGATGGCGGTGGCGCTCACGCCCCGCACGTCGAGCGTGCCGGGCTGCTCGGAGCTGACGGTGACGCCGGGCCCGGCCACCAGCTCGGCGAGCCGCGCGCCATCCGGGCTGGCCACGTCGACCCGCTCACCCGAGGTGGTGGCGATGAACTCGGCCATCGGGGTGTCCGCCAGCACCCGGCCGCGCCCGACGATGACGAGGTGGTCGGCGGTCAGCTCCATCTCGCTCATCAGGTGCGAGGAGATGAACACCGTGCGGCCCTGCGTCGCCAGCTCACGGGTGAGCCGGCGGATCCACGTGATGCCGTCGGGGTCGAGGCCGTTCACCGGCTCGTCGAGCATGACCACCGGGGGGTCGGCCAGCAGGGCTGTCGCGATGCCGAGCCGCTGCCCCATGCCGAGCGAGAACTCACCGGCGCGCCGGTGCGCCACCGACGCCAGGCCGACGACCTCGAGCACCTCCTCGACCCGGGCCCGGCCGACGCCGTTCGCCGCACCGACCGCCCGCAGGTGGTTGCGCGCGGACCGGCTCCTGTCGAACGCCTTGCCGTCGAGCAGCGACCCGACGAGGGCGAGCGGGCCCGGCGCGTCGCGGAAGGGACGGCCGTTCACGAGCGCCCGGCCCGACGTGGGCCGGTCCAGCCCGAGCACGAGCCGCATGGTGGTGGACTTTCCGGCGCCGTTCGGCCCGAGGAAGCCGGTGACCCGGCCGGGCTGCACGGTGAAGCTCATCCCGTCCACCGCGGTGGTGCTGCCGTAGCGCTTGACGAGGGACTCGACGGTGATCATGCCCACCACCCTCGTCGCGACGCCCCGTGCCCGGCATCCACCCAGCGCGGTGTCCGCGATGTACTGCGGATGGCGTACGCCGGGTGCCGTCAGTCGTCGCCGGCGCGCACCAGCCCGGTCTGGTAGGCGAGGACGACGAGCTGGGCGCGGTCGCGTGCCCCCACCTTGGCCATCGCCCGGTTGACGTGGGTCTTGACGGTGAGCGGCGAGAGCACCAGGTCGGCTGCGATCTGCTCGTTGCTCAGGCCGCGCCCGACGAGGGCGACGACCTCGCGCTCGCGACCGGTGAGCAGGTCGAGGGTGCCGCCGTGGGCGTCGCGCGCGGCGGCCATCGGCGTGGCCAGGTAGCGCGCGATGAGGCCGCGTGTCGCGCGCGGCGAGAGCAGCGCCTCGCCGGCCGCCACGGTGCGGATGCCGTCGAGCAGCTGAGCGGGGCCGACGTCCTTGCCCAGGAAGCCGGACGCCCCCGCCCGCAGCGCGGCGAGCACCTGGTCGTCGGCCTCGAACGTGGTGAGCACGAGGATGCGCACGCCCTCGAGTGCCCGGTCCGAGGTGATCTCGCCGGTGGCCTGCAGCCCGTCGAGCTCGGGCATCCGCAGGTCCATCAGCACCACGTCGGGCCGCAGAGCGCGCGCGGCGGTGACGGCCTCGCGCCCGGTGCCCGCCTCGCCGACCACCCGCAGGTCGGCCGTCGACCCGATGAGCGCCGCGAACCCGGCCCGGATCAGGGCCTGGTCGTCGGCGAGCAGCACGGTGGTCACGGGCTCGGACTGGGGCGGCGGGTGGGGCGGCTGGGTCATGCCGGCTCCTGGCGCGGGAGGCGGGCGCACAGCCGAAACTGGCCGTCGCCGGTTGCGCCGGCCTCGAAGTCCCCGCCCACCAGCGCCACCCGCTCGCGCATCCCGACCAGCCCGTGCCCACCGCCACTCCTGGCGGGGCCGCGTTCGGGTGCAACCGGGTTCACCACCTCGACGTGCACGGCATCCGCGTCCTGGCGGGTGCGCAGCAGCACCGGCCCGGCGCCGTGGCGTGCCGCGTTGGCCAGGGCCTCCTGCAGCACGCGGTACAGGTGCAGGTCCTCGCCCGGCGTGCCACCGAGGGCCGGGCCCTCGTGCGTCCACTGCACGTCGAGCCCCCCGCCGCGCAGCGACTCGACGAGCGCCGGGATCTCGGCGGCCCCCGGCGCGGGCGGGTGCAGCCGGCCGGCATCCGGCTCCCCGGCCCCGGCATCCGAGTCGGTGCGCAGCAGGCCGACGATCGCCCCCATCTCGTGCAGGGCCGTCCCGCTCGCCGCACGCACCCGCGCCAGCGCCTCCTGGGCCGCCGCCGGGTCACTCGTCGAGAGGTGCTCGGCGACCCCGGCCTGCACGTTCACCACGGCCACGTGGTGGGCCACCACGTCGTGCAGCTCGCGCGAGATGCGCAGGCGCTCCTCCGCGACCCGGCGCACCGCCTCGGCATCACGGCTGGCCTCGGCGCGGCGGGCCCGCTCGAGCGCCGCGGCGAGTACGGCGCGGTTGCTGCGCACGGCATCCCCGAGGGCGGCGGCGAGGCCGCACCACGCGACCACGGCGTAGACCACCGGGTCCTGCGCGTCGACGATGCCCGAGCGGGACAACAGCACGATGACCACCGCCATGGTCACCCCCGCCGTCAGCACCGCGGCCCGTCGCGACCCGTAGACAGCCACCGCGTAGAGGGCCGCGATGGCGGCCGGTAGCCCGCGACCCACCGAGCCGGCGGGGAAGGGCGCGGCCGTCGCGGCCAGCGCCACCCCCCAGGCGACCAGCGGGTGGGTGCGCCGCCACATCAGGGCGCCACAGGCCACCGCCAGCAGCACGACGGTGACCGCGGTGAGTGGCTCCGGGGTGACGCCCGCGGTCTCGGGTGTCGCGGGCACGGCCAGCAGCGAGAGCACGAAGATGACGACCGCGAGCGACGCGTCGACGACCCGCGGGCGGGCGGCCATCCAGCCTCGAAGTCCGGTGGGCACCCTCAGAGCGTAGGAGACCGTCGCAGCACCCGCGGCGCCCGGCGCTGGGGCCACGACGCCGAGCCGGCGACCGGCCCGCCAGGTGGCTCAGCGGCCGAGCGAGTACCAGAGCGCGGCGAGGGCCAGAAGGGCGGCGCTGACGCCGGGGACCCAGGCCCAGTGCACGTGCCCCTTCGGCATGACCGGCACGCCGGTCGGGGTGGGGGTGGGGTCGTGAGCGCCGTCCCAGCGCGGAGGGGCGGCGGGGCGGTCGTCGACCGGCGCCTCGGCGGCGGCCGCCGTGCCCACGATGTCGGCGGCATCCTCGCTGGCCTCCGGGAGGTCGCCCTCAGCCAGGCCGAGCCGCTCGCCCAGCTCGCGCGCGGAGGCGGGCCGGTCGGCCGCCTGCTTGTTCAGGCACTGCTCGATCAGCGTGCGCAGGCCCGGCGGCACGTGCGGGGGGAGCGGGGGCGGCGGGTCGTTGACCTGCGCCATGGCGGTGGCCACCGGCGTGCCCTTGTCGAACGGGCGCCTCCCGGTGAGCAGCTCGTGCGCCACCACACCGAGCGCATAGAGGTCGGACGCCCCGGTCGCCGTGTCACCCAGGGCCTGCTCGGGCGACAGGTAGTGCGGGGTGCCGAGCACCTCACCAGTTCGGGTCTGCCCCGAGCCGTCGACGGCCCGCGCGATGCCGAAGTCGGTCAGCTTCACCGTGCCGTCGGGCATGACCAGGATGTTGGCCGGCTTGACGTCGCGGTGCACGACCCCCGCCTCGTGCGCGGCGCCGAGCGCCAGGGCGGCCTGGCCGATGATGGCGCGCACCCGGTCGGGGTCGAGGGCGCCGTCGCGCTGCACCAGCACGGACAGCGGCTCTCCGGGCACCAGCTCCATGACCAGGAAGGCGAGGTTGTCGTCCTCGCCGTAGTCGAACACGGTCGCGATGTTGGGGTGACGAAGGTTGGCGGTGTAGAGGGCCTCGCTGCGGAACCGGCGGGCGAAGACCTCCTCCTCGTCGGTGCCCGGTCGGAGCACCTTGACGGCCACCGTGCGGGCTAGGGCGGTGTCGTCGGCCTCCCAGACGTCGCCCATGCCCCCCGACGCGATGCGGGTGCGCAACGCGTAGCGGTCGTCGACCACCAGGCCCTGCTGCAGCCGGTTCACCGGGGATCCGCGCGTCTCACCGGCTGATCATAGGCACACTCGCACCCACGACCGGCCCGTTGCGACCGACCGGTTGCACCGGCCGGCATGCCGTGGTGGGCGGCGGGCTCACCGGTCGTGCCGCGCCCGTTCGCGGGCGCGCTGCGAGGGCAGCGACTCCAGGTCGTCAGATGCCGGACCCCGCCCGTCGGCATCCTCGCCGGGGTCGTCGGCGGCCTCGGCCTCCAGCCTCAGGCGCCGGCCCTCGGCGACCTTCTGCTCCAGCTTCTCCTCGGCCTTCTCGGAGTTGCGGGTGTCGCGAGGCGGCAGCTGGAGGGTCTCCTCAGCCTTGATGCCGCTCTGCAGCTGGCGCGCCCGCTCGAGCTCGGAGTCGACCTCCGCACCGAAGAGCAGGGCGAGGTTGGTGATCCACAGCCACAGCAGGAACACGATGATGCCGGCGAGCGAGCCGTAGGTCCTGTTGTACGAGCTGAAGTGCGAGACGTAGAAGCCGAAGGCGATCGAGGCGAGCACCCACACCAGGATGGCGACCGCCGCCCCCACCGATACCCAGCGGAACTTCGGCTGGCGCACGTTCGGCGTCGCGTAGTAGAGCACCGCCACCATGACCACGACGATGCCGAGCATCACCGGCCACTTGGCGAAGCCCCAGATGGTCCTGGCCAGGTCGCCGACGCCCACCGCCTTACCCAGGGCATCCGCGACCGGGCCGCTGACGACCAGGCCGACGAGCACCAGGGCCGCCATGACGACCAGGCCGATGGTGATGAGCAGCACGACGGGCCGCAGCTTCCAGATCGGCCGGCCCTCGTCGACCTGGTAGACCCGGTTCATGGCCCGCCCGAAGGCGCCCACGTAGGCCGATGCCGTCCAGATGGCCCCGAGGAGGCCGAGCACGAGGGCAAGGCCGGCACCGCGCGCGTTGACGATCTGGTTGATCGGCCCGTTCAGCTGTTCGGCCACCTGCTCCTGACCGAGCTGCCGGACGATGTCGAGCATGGCCTGGGTGGTCGACTCGCCCTGGCCGAAGAAGCCGAGCAGCGAGACCAGCGCGAGGATGGCGGGAAAGACCGACAGCACCGAGTAGTACGTCAGCGCGGCCGCGAGGTCGGTGCACTGGTCGCGCTGGAACTCTCCGAACGCGGCCTTGGCCGTGTACTTCCAGCCGGGCTTGTCGATGTCGTCCGGGGAGTCCGGCTTCCGGTCGCTGTGCGGTCGGGGTGCTGTGTCGGCGCGTGCTGCCGCTGTGCCTTCTCGTGCCATGCGCTCGCTCCTACCCCCTGGTGGTACCGGACACACCTTCTGGCAGAGCCATCCTCGCTGCTCATCCGGCGTCGCGGGGCCGGGTGAGCGGCCGCTCTCCTGCCGGTCGAAGGTCCTCGGATGCCGACCCTCGGGCGGACTCACTCGGCTGATCCCGGCCCGCTGGTGGGAGACTGTGCCGATGAGTGCTGACGGCGGACGAGCCCTGCCACGGCGACCGGTGCCCTTCGGGCCGATGGCGATGGAGACGCACGGGGGCACCCTGCCCGGGCCTGCCGAGGTCACCGAGGTCGCGCACCAGACGGCCGCCATCCTCGTCGGGACCGGCCGTGCGGCGCACGACCCGGAGGTCACTGCCCGGCTGGTGACCCTGGTCGACGAGCTCGGCCTGTCCACCGTGGCCGACCTGTGGTCGGCCCGGCCGGCACGTTCGCTGCCGGGGGCCCTGTGGCGTCTCTACGCGTTGCGGGAGTGGGTGCGACGCAGCCCCGAGCAGGCGAGCCGGGAGTACGCGGCCGGCATCCGGTTCACCGACGTCGCCCATGCGGTGGCCGGCATCGCCGAGCCGCCGGGCCCCGAGGAGGTGCAGCGGGTGGCCGACCAGATCCTGGCCGGGGTGTTCGACGGCGACCTCGCCGTTGCGCTCGAGCGGGCGTCGGCGTTCTGCACGGTCGTCGCTGCCGGCCGGGCCGAGATCGCCCACGACAGCGATGCCGTCGACCCGGCGGCGGCCAGCGACCTGACCCGCACGGGCGGCTCGATGCTCGCCACGGGCGAGGACCTGCGCGCCTGCGCGCGGCTGTGGCGGGTGGGCGAGCTCGACTGAGGTCGGGGGCGGCCCTGCGGAGATAGGTGCTCGACAGGGGAACACATCCGGCGGGTGCAGGCGTTAGGGTCGTCTGTGGGTGCCGGACCGCGGCAGCCCCGGGTCCCAACATCAGCCGCTACGAGCGGCCACGCGCCGTGAGGCGCTCCCGGTCCGGCACCCACCTCTCGTCCTCGTGACGCCCCCCTCGCGCGGCTGCTACCGCGGCATCCCGTCCGACGTCACGATTGCCGCATCGACCGTGTGGATAACGGTCCCGGCCCGCTCGGGCCGCCGTACCGTGGAGCGATGAAGGACGACCCGTCCCTGCACGACGAGCAGCTCGAGGACGAGATCCGCCTGGTCGGCGACCTCGTCCTGGCGGCGTCGCAGAGCGAGGGTCGGATGGCCGACGAGGCGATCGACGAGGTCCTCGGACTGCACCCCCCGGCGACGCCCGGAGGGGCGGTCCCCGCCGCAGGCGGCGCGGGGTGAGCCGGGCTGCCGCACCCGGCTACCCGGCATCCGCTGTCGCGCCATAGCCTGTAGCCACTGTCCGGCCTCTCCACCTCCGAAAGACCGCTCGTGGCGATCCGCCTCACCCCCAAGGAACCGCGCTTCTTCGACCTGTTCGCAGCGTCGGCGCGGCACCTTGTCGATGCGTCTCGAGAGCTCACCGCGCTGATTGGTGCCCCGGCCGACGAACGCGACGCCATCCTCAAGCGGATGCACGAGATCGAGTCGGCGTCGGGCGACTCCACGCACGAGATCATCCGATCGGTCAACGGCGCCTTCGTCACGCCGTTCGACCGGGCCGACATGCACGGGCTCGCCGTGGCCCTCGACAGCTGTGTGGGCCTGATCGAGGCGGCCGTCGACCTGATCGTGCTCTACCGGGTCGACGAGGTGCTGCCGCGGGTGGCCAAGCAGGTCGAGGTCATCTCGCGGATGGCAGAGATCACCGCCGACGCCATGCCGCGGCTACGGGCGATGAAGGACCTCACGGCCTACTGGGTCGAGGTCGACCGGCTCGAGAACCGCGCCAACAAAGCCTATCGCCGGATGCTCGCCGAGCTGTTCAACACCCCCGGCGCCGACCCCATCACGGTCATGAAGCACAAGGACATCATCGACGCGCTGGAGGCGGCCGCGAACGGCTTCGAGCAGGTGGCGCTCAAGGTCGAGGCGATCGCCGTCCGGGAGTCCTGAGCCGGGTGGACTGGCTGCCCGTCGCGCTCGTCGTCGTGCTGGCGATGGGGTTCACCTACACCAACGGCTTCCACGACGCGGCCAACGCCATCGCCACCTCGGTGTCGACCCGTTCGCTGACGCCGCGCATCGCACTGGTGCTGGCGGCCGTGATGAACCTGCTCGGCGGCTTCGCCGGGGTGCGCGTCGCGCAGACGATCGGCGGCGACATCATCGAGGTGCCGATGGGGGCCACGGGCGTCGCCATCTGCGCCGGCGCGCTCATCGGGGCGTCGCTGTGGAACCTGCTGACCTGGTGGCGGGGGCTGCCCTCGTCGTCGTCGCACGCCTTGGTCGGCGGGCTCTGCGGCGCGGCGCTCGCCGGGGGTGCGACGGTGAAGTGGGGCAGCATCCTCGACAGCGTGCTCATCCCGATGGTGGTCTCGCCGGTGCTCGGCCTCGTGGGCGGCTTCGCGCTGATGGCGGCGATCCTGTGGGCCTTCCGGCGGGCGGCGCCCGGCCCGACGGCGCGCGGGTTCCGTTACGCACAGACCGTCTCCGCCGCCGCGATGGCGTTCGGCCACGGCATGCAGGACGCCGCCAAGACCGCCGGTGTCGTCGCGTTGACGCTGGTGGCCAGCGGGCACCGGCCTGCCGGCGACCTGTCGATCCCGTGGTGGGTGATCGCCCTGTCGGCCGTGGTGCTCGCGGCCGGCACGTATGCCGGGGGGTGGCGGATCATGCGCACGCTCGGCCGGCGGATCGTCGACGTCGACCCGCCCCACGGGTTCGCCGCCGAGACAGTGTCGGCGACGGTGCTGTTCGCGGCCACGGCCACCGGCGCGCCGATCTCGACGACGCACGTCGTCACCTCGGCGATCATGGGCGTCGGCGCCACCAGGTCGCACAAGGCGGTGCGGTGGGGCGTGGTGCGCTCGATCTTCAACGGCTGGCTGCTCACCTTTCCCGGGGCCGGCCTGGCCGCAGCAGCAGCCTTCGCCGTCCTCACCCTCGTCTACTGATCCCCCCGCCCCCCGTTCCGACTTCGTGCGACTTGGGTGCGGTTCTACGCCGCCCGGGGCCAGAAAACCGCACCTATGTCGCACGAGGTCACGGGTCGTCGGCAGCACGAGCACGTCAAGGTGGCCCGGATGCCGCGAGGGTCGGTATGCCGCACCTCCGCCAGCCAACGGCTGCTGACCAGCAGCCGGCGCCGGGTGATCTCCTCGGTGGTCCACCGCACCACGCCCAGACCGGTCGAGCGAAGGCCGACCTCGCGTTCGCCCGCGGCCACCACCCGCTTGGCCACGGCATCGGGGCTGCGGTCGAGTGCAGGGTCGACGTCGCCCAGGTACTTGCCGCGGCCATCCGCCTCGGCGACCACGCCGAGCTCGGGCCAGTAGCCGTCGACCCGACCGAGGAAGCGGTCGTGGACGTCGTGGACGTTCACCTGCGGTACCCACCGAGGGAGCTCCATCCGGTGGAATGCAGCGGCCGACCACGACTCCAGCCACCCCTCACGGCGAGGGTCGAGCAGGTCAAGCACCCGATCCGTGGCCAACGACCCCGGCCAGTGGCGCTCGAACTCACGGAGGTCGTGCACGGCGAGGGGGGTCGTGAGACCGGCTCGAACGGCGGCATCGGCAATGGCCAACGCGTCGCCGAGCGGCAGGTGGCGCGCGCAGTCGGTGACCGCTCGGGGAGCGATCGTGCGTCGCACCCCATCCACCTCTTCCACGTGGCCCCCGGGCAGCTCACCGCGGTAGAGAGTCATCCAGGACCCGGGGGATCGCGACCGGACGTGGTCGTCGACCGTCACCGATGGGCGGGGGAGCCGGCCCCGTGGGTTCGGCAGGCCGTGCGACAAGGCCGCACTCACGTGGCTGAGGGCGCACTCGTCGACCGCCCGCACCGCGGCCCGAGCCAGTGCGAGATGCCGCTCCCCAGGGTCCGACGGCCACCGGCCGGGGTCGGTGAGGACACCTCTACCGAGTCGCTCGACCAGGCCCGCCGTTGCGGCAGTCCGGAGGCGCCGAGTGTCGATGCCCGCTGACTCGGCCTCGGAGGTCAGGAAGACGGCCGGCAGGTCGCTGAGGTCAAGGCGCATCCCCGCAGGGTCATGGCCCTCGGTGCAGACGCGAAGGCGAGACGAGAGGCTGTGGACGGCAGCGGCATCCGACCCTGCCTGTGGACAACGACCTCGTGCGGTTTACACACGGTTCTCGCAGCTGGGAGGCGGTAAGAACCGTGTGTAAACCGCACGAAGTCGCAGACGGGGAGGTGGGGCGGGGCAGGGCCGGTCAGCCGAAGCGGCCGCTGATGTAGTCCTCGGTGGCCTTCTCGGTGGGGTTGCTGAAGATGCGCGTGGTGTCGCCGACCTCGACCAGCCGCCCCGGCTCCCCGGTGGCCTTGAGGTTGAAGAACGCCGTCTGGTCCGACACCCGCGCGGCCTGCTGCATGTTGTGCGTGACGATGACGATCGTGTAGTCGGACTTCAGCTCGTTGATGAGGTCCTCGATGGCCAGCGTCGAGATCGGGTCGAGCGCCGAGCACGGCTCGTCCATGAGCAGCACCTGCGGGTTCACCGCGATCGCGCGCGCGATGCACAGCCGCTGCTGCTGGCCGCCGGACAGCCCGGCCCCCGGCTTGTCGAGCCGGTCCTTGACCTCGTTCCACAGGTTCGCGCTCTTCAGCGACCGCTCCACGACCTCGTCGAGCTGCTTCTTGCCCTTCATGCCGTTCAGCTTCAACCCGGCGGCCACGTTGCCGCGGATCGACATGGTGGGGAACGGGTTCGGCCGCTGGAAGACCATGCCCACCGTGCGCCGCACCGCCACCGGGTCCATCGACGACGCGTAGAGGTCCTGGTCGTCGAGCATCACCGAGCCGTGCACGCGCGCCCCCGGGATGACCTCGTGCATCCGGTTGAGGGTGCGCAGCACGGTCGACTTGCCGCAGCCGGACGGGCCGATGAACGAGGTCACGGAGCGTGGCTCCACGGTCATCGTCACGCCCTCGACGGCCTTGAAGTCGCCGTAGTAGATGTCGAGGTCCTTGACGTCGATGCGCTTGGCCATGGGTTCGGTGCCTTCTGTCGTTTCTGTGGATGCCGTGGGGCAGCGTGCGGTGTCGGAGCCGGAGCGCCGGCGGTCAGCTCTTGACCTTGCTGAACCGGCCGATGAACCGGCCCAGCAGGTTGAGCACGAAGATGAGCAGGATGAGCGTGAGGGCCGCGCCCCACACCCGGTCGAGGGCCGGCTGGAGGTTCTCGCCACGGTCGTTGTTGATCATCGTGGGCAGGGTCGCCATCAGGCCCCCGAAGAGGTCGCTCGCGATCACCTTGGTGTACGGGCCGAGGATGATCAGCGGGGCGGTCTCGCCCATCACCCGGGCAAGGCCCAGCAGGATGCCGGTGATGATGCCCGAGAACGCCGTCGGGAGAACGACCTTCATGATCGTCTTCCACTTGGGCACCCCGAGGGCGTAGGACGCCTCGCGCAGCTCGTTGGGCACCAGCTTGAGCATCTCCTCCGTGGAGCGCACCACGGTCGGGATCATCAGGATGACCAGGGCGAGCGTCACCGCGAACGGCACCCGCTGCAGCCCGATCGTCGTGACCCACAGGGCGTAGACGAACAGCGCGGCGACGATCGACGGGATGCCGGTGAGGATGTCGACCATGAACGACACCACCCGCGCGAGCCGGCCGCGACCGTACTCGACGAGGTAGATGGCGGTGAACACACCGATCGGCACCGACATCACGGCGGTGACCAGCGCCAGGTAGAGCGTGCCCTGGATGGCGTGCGCCGCACCGCCGCCGACCCGCCGGGGGGTGATGCCGGCCTGCGAGTTGGTCCACCACTGCGACTCGAGCAGCATCTGGCCGCCCTTGACGATGGTGGCCCCGAGGATCCAGACCAGCGGCACGACGGCGATGAAGAACGCGGCCCACATGACGATGCGCGCGAGCAGGTCCTTGCCGGCGCGCGACGCCGACTTGGAGGCCAGCTCAGGGCGCTGCGGGCGCACCGGCGGGGCGGCCGTGGTGGTGTCGAGCTGCACGGTGCTCATTCGGTGAAGGCCTTCCTGCGCTCGATGACGATCCGGGCGACGGCGTTGACCGCGAAGGTCAGCACGAACAGCACCAGGCCGGCGGCGATGTAGGCGCCCGTCTTCTGGGGGCTGTCGAACTCGCTCGCGCCGCCGGCGATGCGTGACGCGAAGGTCGACCCGCCGTTGAACACCGACCAGCTCCAGCCGGCCGAGGCGTTGAGGCCGGAGAGCAGGATGACCACCGCCAGGGTCTCACCCAGGGCCCGGCCCAGGCCCAACATCGAGGCGCTGATGATGCCCGGCTTGCCGAACGGGAGCACCGCGGTGCGGATCATCTCCCACTGGGTCGCGCCCAGCGCCAGGGCGCCCTCCTTGTGGGCGGTCGGCACCTGCTGGAACACCTCGCGCGAGATGGCCGTGATGATCGGCAGCACCATGATGGCGAGGATCAGCCCGGCGAAGGCCAGCGTGCTCTTCGCGCTCACCCCCGCGTCGTCGAAGAAGGGGATCCAGCCGAACACCTTCGAGATGCCCCGCTGGATCGGGGTGAAGTACTGCCCGGCGATGGTGAGCCCCCAGAAGCCGTACACGATCGAGGGCACCGCGGCCAGCAGGTCGATGGTCGCGGCCGCCGGCCCGCGCAGCCATCCCGGCGCGTACTGGGTGAGGAACAGGGCCACGGCCACCCCGAGCGGCACCGCGATGAGCATCGCGATGATCGAGGTGACCACGGTGGCCCAGAACATGTCGAGGATGCCGAAGCGCGGCTCGGTGCCGCTGGGCACCCACTCGCGCGACGTCAGGAAGTTGACGTTGTTGTTGAGCAGGGCCGGCACGGCCTGGACGACCAGGAACGTGCCGACCAGGGCGACGATGACGACGACGAGGATGCCGGCCGACTTGGCCAGGCCGCCGAACACCTGGTCCCCGAGGCGGCCGGTGGAGGCGCCGTCCCCGCTCAGGGGAGCACGCCCGTGCGGACCGGGTTCCTCGTCGACCAGGCTGCGGCCGGTGATCGTGGGTGTCACGTCGGGGTCGCCCTTCTCGTGGTTCCGGGGGCGGGCCGGGTTGCGGCCCGCCCCCGTGGGTCGGTCGGCGCCTCAGCGCCGGTGGCTGTGGGTCAGGACAGGGCCGAGATCGCGCCGGCGACCTCGGACTGGACGGCGGCCGGCAGCGGCGCGTAGCCGATCTCCTCGAGGCCCTTCTGGGTCTCGGGGGAGGCGAAGTGCATGAGGAACGCCTTGATGTTCGCGGCCTTGGTGGCGTCCGCGTTCTTGGAGCAGACGATCTCGTAGGTCACCAGGAGGATCGGGTAGGCCCCGGCCTCCTTGGTGGCGTAGTCGAGCTTGAGGCGCAGGTCGTTGCCCTCACCGTCCTTCGTCGCGGCCTCGACGGCCTTGCCGACGCTCTCGGCGGTGAGCTCGACGGCGCCGCTGCCGTTGTCGACCTGAGCGATGCTCAGGTCGTTGTCCTTGGCGTAGCTCCACTCGACGTAGGTGATGCCACCGTCGGTGGACTTCACGCCCTCGGCGACGCCGGCCGACTTCTCCTTGCCCTCGCCCTTGCCGCTCCACACCTTGGCCGGGTCGGCGGTCCAGGCGTCCGGTGCCGCCGTGTTGAGGTACTTGGTGAAGTTCTCCGTGGTGCCCGACTCGTCGGAGCGGAAGAAGACCTTGATGGGGGTCGACGGCAGGGTGACGCCGGGGTTGATCGCGGCGATGGCCGGGTCGTTCCAGGTGGTGATCTTGCCGTTGAAGATGTCGGCGGCCACGGCCGGCGTGAGGATGAGCTTGTCGACGCCGTTGACGTTGTAGGCGATCGCGATCGGGCCGGTCACCATCGGGATGTTCCACGCCGGCGACCCGCAGGTCTCGGCGGCCGCGTCGGCCTCGATGACGCCGTCCTTCTCCACGGTCTTCAGCGCCGAGTCGGAGCCGGCGAAGTCGACCTGGCCGGCGATGAACTGCTTGATGCCGGCACCCGAACCGGTCGGGTTGTAGTTGACGGTCGCCTGCGGGCACTTCTCGCGGAAGCTGGCGGCGGCCTCCTCGAAGGCGTTCTTCTGCGCCGAGGATCCCTCGGCGCTCAGGGTGCCTTCGAAGCAGTCGCCGGATGCCGCGGAGCCGGTGGCGGAGGAGCTCGACGACGAGTCGGATCCGGTGTTGTCGTCGGAACCGCAGCCCGCGAGGGCGATCGAGCCGACCAGGGCGAGGGCCGCCACCTGGCCGAGACGGGTGTTCTTCACTGTGTGTACCTCTCGGAGGACAAGGGTCAGGGAGGCGGGCGACACTGCCCGACACGAGGAACGTAGGGAGGCCGGGTGACGCGACTGCCCGCAGCGGGTGAACGCACCGTGAACGGCATCCGGACATTGGTGGTCCGGACGGTCAGGGCCAGGTATCACGGCCACACCGCGTCGTGGATGCCGTGCCGCGAGCGAGCGAGCGGGCGGGCCGGGCGGGCGGCCGGTCAGGGGCGGTGGCGCTCCACGGCGACGACCCGCGCGGTGTCACCCGTGCCGACGACGTGGCAGACCAGCGCCTCGCCCTTGTCGAGCTTGTCGTCGCGCGCCTCGGCGAACTGCTCGACGACCTCGACCGAGCCGCTGGCGTCGAGGTCGAGGCGTGCGGCCAGGTCGTCGAGCAGCGGTGGGATGACCGGTCCGTGGGTGCACAGCAGGGCCGGCTCGCCCAGCTCGAGCAGGTGCGCGAGGTGGCGGTGCGCCTTCTCGGGCACGGCCCCGAAGCCCTCCTCGGACAGCCCGTCGCGAGTGCGCAGCCGCACGCCGGCGGACACGGCGTACGGCTCGACGGTGCGCAGGCAGCGTTCGGAGGGGGACGTGACCACCCGGGTGACACCGAAGGCGCCGAGCACCGGGCTCAGCGCGACCGCACGGGCCCGGCCGGGGTCGTCGAGCGGGCGCCGGGTGTCGTCAGCGCCGCTCCAGGCCCCGCGGGAGACGGCGTGGGCGTGCCGAACGACGACCAGCGGCCAGGTGTCGAGCCGGTCGGTCTGCTGCAGCCGCACCAGCGCGAGCAGCTGGTCGCGGTCGCGCGCGTAGTCGAGGCACGCATGCGCCTCGGGGACCGGGAGCCAGACGACCTCGTCGATCTCGTTGAGGAGGTGCCCGTGGCCACCGGTGACCCGGGCCGACCAGTAGCGCACCACCTTGTCGTCGGGGGTGCCGTCGCGGCCGAGCAGCGTGTAGCGGGCCTCGGGGAGCGGCGGGCCGAGGCGCACGACCAGCCCGGTCTCCTCCTCGGTCTCGCGCACGGCTGCCACCGCCCAGTCCTCACCCGGTTCGAGCTTGCCCTTGGCCCAGGACCAGTCGTCGTAGCGCGGGCGGTGCACGATGGCGACCTCGAGCGCACCGTCGACGAGCCGCCACGGCAAGCTCCCGGCTGCCGGGATCCTCATGCCGTCCCCCCGGCCGAGACGGTCACCGGCGACGGGCCTTGCGGCGCCGCTTGGCGTGCATCTCTATGAGGGCGGCCTGCAGGTCGGTGCGCGGGTTGCCGTCGTCGTCGAGGTGGTGGCGCATCCACCGGCCATCACCGCCGAGCTTCCAGTGGGAGTACTGGTCGCTCATGCCGCGCTCCATGAGCGACTCCAGGTCGGCCAGGTGGCGCGGGTCGATGAGCCGCACCAGCGCCTCGACCCGCCGGTCGAGGTTGCGGTGCATCATGTCGGCGCTGCCGATGAGCGCGACGGTGTCACCGCCACCGCCGAACAGGAAGACGCGCGAGTGCTCGAGGAAGCGGCCCAGGATCGAGCGAACCTCGATGTTCTCGGACAGCTCTGGCACACCCGGACGCAGCGCGCAGATGCCGCGCACCCACAGCTGCACGCGCACGCCGGCGCGGGAGGCTCGGTAGAGCGCGTCGATGAGCTGCTCGTCGACGATCGAGTTGAGCTTCCACGCGATGAGCCCCGAGCCGGGCTCGCGCTGCTCGTGCTCGATCTCGGCGTCGATCAGGTCGATCAGGCCCGATCGCACCGACCGCGGGGCCACGAGCAGCCGCTTGAACCGGCTGCGCGGCGCGATGCCCGAGAGCTGGTTGAACAGGCGGGTGAGGTCCTGGCCCACCTGGTCGTCGACGGTGAGCAGGCCGAGGTCCTCGTAGAGGCGGGCGGTCTTCGGGTTGTAGTTGCCGGTGCCGACGTGGCAGTAGCGGCGCAGGCCCTCGGCCTCCTGCCGGATGACCAGGCACAGCTTGGCGTGCGTCTTCAGCCCGACGATGCCGTAGACGACGTGCACGCCCGCGTGCTCGAGCTTGCGCGCCCACGAGATGTTGTTCTGCTCGTCGAAGCGCGCCTTGATCTCGACGACCGCGAGCACCTGCTTGCCGGCCTCGGCGGCGTCGATCAGGGCGTCGATGATCGGGGAGTCGCCGCTGGTTCGGTACAGGGTCTGCTTGATGGCGAGCACCCGCGGGTCGGCGGCAGCCTGCTCGATGAACGCCTGCACCGAGGTCGAGAACGAGTCGTAGGGGTGCTGGAGCAGGATGTCCTGCTTGCGGATCGACGCGAAGATGTCGCGGGCCTTGGCGCTCTCCGTGGGTGCCAGGTCGGGGTTGGTGCGGGCGACGAACGGGTCGAAGTGCAGGTCGGACCGCTCGAGGTCGGCGATCACGTTGAGCGCCCGCAGGTCGAGCGGTGCCGGGAGGCGGTAGACCTCCGAGGAGGCGACGCCGAGCTCGCGCACGAGCAGGTCCATGACGTGCTCGTCCATGGCGGCCTCCACCTCGAGGCGCACTGGCGGGCCGAACCGGCGCCGGGTGAGCTCGCGCTCGAGTGCCGTCAGGAGGTTCTCGGCGTCGTCCTCCTCGACCTCGAGGTCCTCGTTGCGCGTGACCCGGAAGGTGAAGTGCTCGCGCACCTCCATCCCGGGGAAGAGGTGGTCGAGGTGCGCCGAGATGACGTCCTCGAGCGGCACGAAGCGGGTGTCGTACATGTCGGCCAGCGGCGACTCGTCGGGCCCGGGCTGCACGCGCAGGAGGCGGGGCAGCACCGGTGGCACCTTGACCCGCGCGAAGTGCTCCTTGCCGGTGCGCGGGTTGACCAGCACCACGGCCAGGTTGAGCGAGAGCCCCGATATGTAGGGGAACGGGTGGGCGGGGTCGACCGCCAGCGGGGTGAGCACCGGGAAGAGCCGGGCGGTGAACATCGCGCTGAGCCGGTCGCGCTCGTCGTCGGACAGCTCGTCCCACCGCACGATGGTGATGCCCTCGCCCTCGAGCGCCGGGCGCACCTGCTCGCCGTAGACGCGGGCCTGCATCGACAGCAGCTCGTGGGCGACCAGCGAGATCTGCTCGAGCACCTCGCGCGGCTCGAGCCCCGAGGCCGAGCGCACCGCGATGCCGGTGGCGATGCGGCGCTTGAGGCCCGCCACCCGCACCATGAAGAACTCGTCGAGGTTGGAGGCGAAGATCGCCAGGTAGCGGGCTCGTTCGAGCAGCGGCACGTTCTCGTCGGCGGCCAGCTGGAGCACCCGCTCGTTGAACTGCAGCCAGGAGATCTCGCGGTCGAGGAACCGGTCGCCCTGCAGGGCGAGCTCCTCGTGCTCGTCCGGCTCGGACCCCGCGGGACGACCGACGAACCGGCCGTTGGCGGCCCGGGGCTGGTGGCTGCGGGTCTCGGTGGCTGCGGCGCTCGCGATGGACACCTCGCTGACGATGCTGGCGTCCGCCGCGGCGTCGGCAGCGGCATGGCTCGCCGACCTCAGCTCATGGACCTCGGCCCTCGGGTTCGCCGTCATGAACCAATCCTGTCAGGTCGTGGCACGGGTGTACTGTCCGTCGACCGCTGCATCGGTGAACCCGAGCCGCTCGTAGGTGTGCCGCGCGGCCGTGTTGTCGCCGTCGACGTAGAGCTCGACCTGGCGCAGACCGGCCCGGGCGAGGTGCGCGAGCCCGAGCCGGGTGACCGGTCCGCCGAGCCCGCGGCCCTGGTGCGCCGGGTCGACGCCGACGACGTACACCTCTCCCATGCCGTCCTCGACCTTGGTCCAGTGGAAGGCGACGACCTCCCCGGTCGCGACCTCGACGACGAGCAGCAGCCCGGCCGGGTCGAACCAGGGCTGGGCCATCCGCTCGTGCAGGTCGGCCACGGTCAGCCGGCCCTGTTCCGGATGCCGGGCGAAGGCCGCCGCGTTGAGCGCCACCCACGTCTCGTCGTCGCGGCCGGGTTCGAACGCCCGCACCGAGAAGCCCTGCGGGAGCACCGGGTCCACGGCATCCGCGTCGGTGAGGGGGCGCCGCATGAGGTGCAGGCTGCGGGTGAGCTCCAGCCGGGCGGCCCGCGCGAGGGCGTCGGCGGCCGGCAGCATCCCGTGCGCCCACACGCTGCGGGCGCCCTGCGCCAGCGCCGTGTCGAGCAGCGCCCGGCCGTGGCCCCGGCGCCGGGCCGGCGGGTCGACGACCAGCTCGGCGACGCCACCCGGCGTGCCCGCCGCAGCGACCTGCGCGTACCCCAGCACGGTGTCGTCGTCCGCGAGCCGCAGCAGGTGCACGACGCCGTGGCGGGCCGGGCCGACGGCGAGCCGGAAGGCCTCGGAGACCGCCCCCACGCCGTCGTGCGCCTCGGCACGCGACCACAGGGCCCGCAGCTCGGAGACCGTGTCGTCACCGACCTCGCGGACGCGCTCGGTGCGCGGCACCTCAGGCCTCGAGCTCGGAGAAGGAGTCGGCGACCTCCGGCACGAACCGGTAGCCGACGTTGCGCACCGTGCCGATCAGCACCTCGTAGTCGGTGCCGAGCTTGGCGCGCAGCCGCCGCACGTGCACGTCGACGGTGCGGGTGCCGCCGAAGTAGTCGTAGCCCCACACCTCCTGGAGCAGCTGCGAGCGGGTGAACACGCGCCCCGGGTGCTGCGCGAGGTACTTCAGCAGCTCGAACTCCTTGTAGGTGAGGTCGAGCAGGCGGCCGCGCAGCCGTACCGAGTAGGTCGCCTCGTCGATGACCAGGGCCCCCGCGGTGATCGGGCCACCCTCCTCGACGGCGGCCTCGACGGTTCGGCCGACCGCCAGCCGCAGCCGGGCCTCGACCTCGGCCGGCCCCGCGGTGTCGAGGATGACGTCGTCGACCCCCCAGTCGCTGGTGATGCCGGCCAGCCCGCCCTCGGTGACGACGACGACCAGCGGGATCGAGATGCCCGTGGTGCAGATGACCCGGCACAGCGACTTCGCCATGGCGAGCTCGCGGCGGGCGTCGACGACGACCACGTCGGCCTTGGGGGCGTCGACCAGGGCGGAGGCCTCGGCAGGGAGGATGCGAACATGGTGCGAGAGCAGCCCGAGCGCGGGAACCACCTCGGCGCTGGGGGCCAAGGTGTTCGTCAGCAGCAGCAGATGGGCCATCGTCGATCAGGATAGGCGGTCATGCAGAGCAGCCACGGCGCGCAGCGCCCCCCTGAGACGGTGCTCGTCCGGTACTGGGCGGGCGCACGCGCCGCGGCGGGTGTCGATGCCGAGCACGTCACCGGCATCCACACGGTGGGCGGCCTGCTCACCCGGCTGGCGGCCGAGCACCCGCCGCTCGAGCCGGTGCTGCCGGTCTGCTCGGTGCTCGTGGGGGGTCGCGCGAGCACCGGCGAGGACCCGGTGCCGGCCGGCGCGGTGGTCGAGATCCTGCCCCCCTTCGCCGGCGGATGATGGGAGGATGCCGCGCGTGGACGACCAGCCGACCGACCTGAGCCCGCAGGTCGAGACCCGGGCCCAGCGCCGGGCCCGGCGGGAGGCGGTGCTGCACGAGCCGGTGCTGCCGGCGCTGGCGACCGTGCGCCGCCCGGTCGTGGTCGCCACGGTGGTCGTGCTCGCCGCCCTGCTCGTGCTGGCCCTGCTGGCCGACCCGGTGCTGCTGGCCGCGGGCCTGGCCTGGGCGGGTGTCGTCGTGGCCTGGGGCTGGCCGGCCCTGCTCGGGTCGTCGAGCCGCTTCGGGTCGTCGCTCGCGATCGGGGTCACCGGGGTGCTCGCGCCCGTGGCTGCGGTCGCGACCACCGACGAGCCCTACCTCCGCCTGGTGCCGCTCGCGCTGCTGGGCGGTCTGGCGGTGATGTTCGGCCACCAGCTGGTGCGTCGCGACGGCCGCCCCCGGCTCACCGAGTCGATCGGCATCACCTCGTTCGGGCTGGCGGTCGTGGCGCTGGGCACCACCTGGCTGCCCTTGTCGCGCACCAGCCGGGCCACCGACATCGCGCTGCTGGGGTTCGTGGCGATCGCGGCCGCATCCCTCGCCGACCTCGTGACGGGCTCGGACAGGTTGCGGCCGTGGATGCTCCCGCTCGCGATGGTGCTCGGCGGCGCGGCTGCGCTCGCGGCGGCCTCGGTGGCCGGGACGCCCGCTGCGGCGCCCGCCGCCCTCGTCGGGCTCCTCGTTGCCGCCGTGTCGCACGCGGTCCGCCGGATGCTCTGCGTGCTGCCCGGGGTCAGCTCGGTGCGTGGGCAGCTGTCCACCGCCGCCGCATCCCTGCTGGTGCCCGGCGTCGTCGCCTACGGGCTGGCGCTCGCCATCGTCGGCTGACCCACCCACCCACCCCACCCCGCCCCTCCCCGACTTTGTAGGGGAAGGGCAGGGCAACACGCGGTGGAACCCGCATCCGACGCGGCTGCTGACCTACAAAGTCGGGGAGCGAGCGCTGGGGCGCGGGGAGGTGGAGTCAGTAGACGAGAGACCGGGCCCCGGGGGCCATGACCTCCTCCACGAAGGCCGCGGCGCCGCGGATGACCACCCCGGGCAGCAGGTCGTCGACCGTGAGGTGGCGGCGGGCGGCGCACTGGCCGCACACCGTCACCCGCGCGCCCTCGAGCAGGGCGTCGCGCAGCTCCGCGAGCGGTGCGGCCTGCGGCAGCTGCACCTCCTCGGCCCGGCCGGGCACCACCATCGGCGTCGCGTCGCCGGTGAGCCACAGGCTGACCTCGACCCCGGCCGCCAGGGCCGTCGCCGCCACCGTGAACCCCTGGTTGAGCCGCTCGAGGGCCTGCGTGCCACAGGTGACCTTGACGACGAGGGAGGCCGCGGGCGAGTCCATAGACTGCAGCGTATGGTCTTCACCCTCGACACCTCGCTGCACGAGCAGCTCGCCCCCCTCGCGTGGCTGGTCGGCCGCTGGGCGGGCGCCGGCCTCGTCGGCTACCCCACGATGGAGTCGCAGCAGTTCGGCCAGGAGGTCGTGTGCAGCCACGACGGCCGTCCCTTCCTGCGCTGGGAGTCACGCACCTGGCTGCTCGACGCCGACGGCAACCAGGTGCGCCCGCTCGCCACCGAGCTCGGCTTCTGGCGGCCGGTCGCCGACCAGCCCGACGGCACCAACGTCGAGCTGCTGCTCACCCACCCCACCGGTTTCGTCGAGATGTACGCGGGCGTCGCCGAGCCGGCCAAGGTCGAGCTGCGCACCGACGGGGTGATGCGCAGCCCCACGGCCAAGGAGTACACCGCGGGCCACCGGCTCTACGGCTACGTCAACAGCAACCTGCTCTGGGTCATGGACATGGCGGCGGTGGGCGAGCCGCTCCAGTCGCACGTGTCCGCGGAGCTCAAGCGCGTCGAGTGAGCCGCCGAGCGCCGGCGGCCCGGTCGGGTCGGGCCCCGGCGCGGCCTACATTGGTGGGATGAGTGATCTCGGCGAACGGCTTCGGGCGCGCGGCAAGCGCCTGACCTCGCAGCGCGAGCGCGTGCTGGCAGCCGTGGGCAGGCTCGGGCACGCCACGCCCGACGAGATCGTGGATGCCGTGGCCGCCGACGGCGCGGATGCCGTGCCCGCCTCCACCGTCTACCGCGCCCTCGATGCCCTGCAGGAGCTCGGCCTGGTGGGGCACACCCACGTCGACCACCGGGCGCCGAGCTACCACCTCAGCGAGCACGCGACCCACCTGCACGTGGTGTGCCGGGGCTGCGGCTGGGTCGGCGAGGCGCCGCTGTCGGCCGCCGACGAGCTGGTCGCGCGGCTCGACGAGTCGCTCGGCTTCGCGTCCGACGTGTCGCACGCCGCCGTGCACGGGTGGTGCCGCTCGTGCCGCGCCGGCGCTGCCCCGGAAGAGCAGGGGCCGGGTGCGACGTTGGATGCCACGGCGCCCGCTGCAGCGACCGCCACCTCGAGCCGGAAGTCCACCCGATGAGCAACTCCACGTCCACCACCGCATCGCCGCTCCTGGGGCGCCACGGCGCCGTCGAGGGAGATGGCGTCGACGCCGGTGTCGCCGCGCACTACGGCGACCCGGTGCGCGAGCAGCGCCTGCTCGTCGAGGGGCTGGCAGCCGTCGACCTCTCGCACCGCGGGGTCGTGACGATCACTGGCCCCGACCGGCTGAGCTGGCTGCACTCGATGACCACCCAGCACCTGCTCGGGCTGGCGCCGCGCACCTCTCGCGAGTCGCTCGTGCTGTCGCCCAAGGGGCACGTCGAGCACGCGCTCCACCTCGTCGACGACGGCGAGACCTCCTGGCTCACCGTCGAGCCCGGCACGGCATCCGCGCTGGTGGCCTGGCTGGAGTCGATGCGGTTCATGCTGCGGGTGGAGGTCGCCGACGTCAGCGCCGACTGGGCGGTGCTGGGCGAGCCGATCGGTGCGGAGTCGGTCGCTGGCGAGCCGCTGGCCTGGGTCGACCCCTGGCCCGGGCTGGTCGGCGACACCGTGGCCTACGGACCGGTCGACGGCCACCCGGCGGCCGGGCGTGCCTGGCGCGAGCTGGTCGTTCCCCGGGCCGAGCTCGAGACGGCTGCCGGTGACCGCCCGCTGGCCGGCACCTGGGCGGCGGAGGCCCTGCGGGTCGCCGCGTGGCGCCCCCGGCTCGGCTTCGAGACCGACCACCGCACCATCGCGCACGAGGTCGACTGGCTGCGCACCGCCGTGCACCTGCACAAGGGCTGCTACCGCGGGCAGGAGACCATCGCCCGGGTGCACAACCTGGGCCGGCCCCCGCGGCGGCTGGTGTTCCTGCACCTCGACGGTTCCGGGCACGTGCTGCCGCCCGCCGGGGCGCCGGTGCGGCTCGGCGAGCGGGAGGTGGGCCGGCTCACCTCCGTCGCGCGGCACCACGAGGACGGCCCGGTGGCACTGGCGGTGGTCAAGCGCTCGGTGGCGACCGACGTGGATCTTCTCGTCGACGGCATCTCGGCCGCACAGACCGTCGTCGTGAGCGCCTGACCCCGCAGATCCTGCGGATCGTTGCTGCCATGATGGGGCCATGGTCCCCGTCGCACCCGCCGTGCCCACCGGCACCCTGGTCACCGTCGCCCCGACCGGCGCCGAGCACGCCAAGGCCGACCTCCCCCAGCTGCCGACCACGATCGAGGAGCTGGTCGAGACCGCGCGGCGCTGCGAGGCCGCTGGCGCCTCGCTCATCCACCTCCACATCCGCGACGACGAGCACCGGCCCACCTTGGATGCCGGGCGACTGCGGGCCGCGGTCGAGGCACTGCGCGCCGAGACCGACCTGGTCGTGCAGCTGTCGACGGGTGGGTCCGTGCACGACCCGCTCGAGCAGCGCCTCACCGTGCTCGACGCGGAGCCCGACTCGTGCTCCCTGACCTGTGGCACCACCAACTTCGGCGACGACGTGTTCCTCAACCCCTGGGGGTTCATGAGCGACCTCTACGTGCAGGCGCAGGAGCGCGAGGTGGTGCCGGAGTTCGAGCTGTTCGACCTCGGGCACGTGCACGCGCTGCGGCGGCTGATCGACACCCACGGCCTGCCGTTCGGCGGCCGGGTGCACGTCGACTTCGTGACCGGGGTTCCGGGCGGGATGCCGGCCACGACCGCCGCGCTGATGGCGGGAGTCGCGATGCTGCCGGCCGAGGTGACGTCGTGGTCGGCGACCGGCATCGGGCGCGGTCACCTGCCGATGATGGCGGCGGCGCTGTCGGCCGGCGGTCACCTGCGGGTGGGGATGGAGGACAACGTGGTCTTCGCGCGGGGGCAGGTCGTGCAGCACAACGACGAGCTCGTCGGGCGGGCCGCCGAGCTGGCGACGCTGATGCAGCGCCCGCCGCTGGGCACCGAGCAGGCCCGCGAGCTGCTCGGGGTGAAGGACCGGCGCACCCACTGAGCGCCGGTCGACGGCACCGGCGGCACGGCATCCGCCTGCGACCCGCCGCGGTCCGAGGTCTGGACGCTACGGACCGCCGCGGGAATGTGCTTGCATAATCTCCGGTTATGACTTCCGTGCGTGATGCTTTGGGTTTCCCGGCCGTCGTCAACGAGAAGGCCGCCCGCGTCGTGGCCGGCGGCGTGGCGCTGGTGACCGCCACGGCCCTGTTGGGCGGCTGGCTCTGGCTGAGCGCCCTGCTGGCCGTCGGCTTCGCCCTGCGGGTCGCGGCCGGGCCGCGCTACAGCCCGCTCGGGCAGCTGGCGACCAAGGTGGTCGCGCCGCGGCTCGGGACGTCGACGCCGGTGGCCGGGCCGCCGAAGCGCTTCGCCCAGGCCGTCGGCCTGGTCTTCACCTCGGCGGCCACGGGTTTCCTCGTGGCGGGGCTTCCCGCGGTGACGGTGGGCCTGCTCGCCGTGCTCCTGGTGTTCGCCCTCCTGGAGTCGGTGGCCGGCTTCTGCGCCGGGTGCTTCGTGTTCGGCCGGCTGATGTGGGCCGGGTTGGTGCCCGAGGAGACCTGCGCCGCCTGCGCCGACATCTCCCTGCGGAGGCGCGAGTCGGTCAGCGCCTGAGCCGCCGTCGGGCAGGGTGGCCCAGGGGGAGCCCTCGAAGCGGTTGCGTGGTCGTCATCGGCTGCCCGCCCCCGGCGAGCAGCACTGAATTTGCATCCCGAGGGGGAGTATCCAATACCGTTGTTGCTAGGCCGTGCTGGCGCGCTCAGCCAACCGCTCGGATGCCGTGTGAGGGGTCTCACGCTTGCTCCAGTTTGCATTTTGCTAACTGGAGCAAGCACAATGGACTCGTGAGCAAGAATCCGCTGAACGACCTGGGCAGCAGCCTCGGCGAGTACCTGCGCGAACAGCGCACGTCCGCCCGGCTGTCCCTGCGTCAGCTGTCCGAGCTCGCCGGGGTGTCCAACCCCTACCTGTCCCAGATCGAGCGCGGGCTCAAGCGGCCCAGCGCCGAGATCCTCCAACAGCTGGCGAAGGGCCTCGAGGTCTCGGCCGAGAGCCTCTACGTGCAAGCGGGCATCCTCGACGCCGAGGTGGCCTCGCCCAGCACCGCTCCCGATGTTCGCGGCGCGATCGCCGCAGACCCGGCGCTGAGCCAGCGGCAGAAGAAGACCCTCCTCGACATCTACGAGTCCTACCTCGAGGAGCGACCCACGGCAACGGCGCCGACCCGCACGGCCCCCCGGAAGACCAGGTCCACCACGACCGCCAGGAGGGCCCCGGCCAGCAGCAGCAAGGCCAGGGCCACCCGAACACCCCAGAGCTGAACCAACCCCGCACCACCGAAGGAGACACACCATGTCCGTCATCCAGGACCTCAAGAACACCGTCGACACCACCCCGTTCTTCGCCGCGGTCGGCGCCACCGACCTCGCGGTCGAGAAGGTGCGCGACGCCCGGCTGCGCGCCGACAAGGCCCGTGCCGACCTCAGCCTGCGCGCCGAGAAGGCCCGCGTCGAGCTGTCCACCGAGATCGCCCCGGCCAGCGTCCAGGCCCGCGCCACGAAGGCCGTCGACGACGCCAAGGAGATCCCGGCCCTGGCGATCAACCAGACGATGGTCTACGGCGGCAAGCTGACCGAGGCCTACGACGAGCTCGCCGCCCGCGGCCACAAGCTCGTCAAGCGCATCCAGGACCAGAAGGCCACCAAGGACCTGGTCGCCCAGGCCGACACCGCCGTGGCCCAGGTCAAGGGTGCCGTCACCTCCGCCCGCAAGGCGAGCGCCGACATCGAGCGGTCCGCCAAGGCCACCGTCACGACCGCCCGCCACGAGGCAGCCAAGGTCGTCACCGTCGTCGGCGGCTCCGTCGCCGAGGAGACCAAGGTCGCCCAGGACGAGGTCACCAAGTCGGCCAAGCGCACCCGTACCGCGGCCAAGCGCACGAGCACCACGACCAAGAACGCCACGAAGAAGGCCAGCACCTCGGCCAAGGCCGCCACGACCAGCGTTCGCAAGACCGCTGCCGCCGCGGAGAAGGCCACCGAGAAGGCCGCCGACAAGGTCGGCACCGCGCCCCTCACCCCGGCCGAGAAGCCGGCCACCCCGGCCGCGAGCTGACCCTCCCCCCAGCGTCGGCTCCGGCCGACCACCCGTCACCGGGTTCCCCCCTTTCCCGGTGACACCCCCGACGACCGGGGCCGGCTCGACCGGCCCCGGTCGTTCGGCGTCCCGGCCCACCACGGTCGTCCGGCATCCCCACGCACCCCGCCGGATGCCGGGTGCCACCCCTACGCCGATAGGGTCGGCGGGTGCCCGACCAGACCGCAGCCGCCCATCGTGCCGCCACCCCACCGGCGCTGGCCGACGGCCCCGTCGTCGCCCACGTCACCCGCGGCGGGCTCGTGGAGTCGGCCCACCGCGCGAGCATCGCGGTCACGGCCGCCGACGGGTCCCTCGTGCACGCCTGGGGGGCCGCGGACGACCCGGTCTTCCCGCGCAGCTCGAACAAGCCGATCCAGGCCGTGGCGATGCTGCGCGCGGGGCTCACCCTTCCCCCGCAGCACCTGGCCCTGGCCTGCGCCAGCCACTCCGCACAGCCCTTCCACCTCGACGGCGTGCGCAAGATGCTCACCGCCGCCGGCCTCACCGAGGCCGACCTGCAGAACACCCCCGACCTGCCCTACGACCCCGACGAGCGTGACGTCTGGATCGCCGCGGGCCGCACCGCCCGCCCGCTCGCCCAGAACTGCTCGGGCAAGCATGCCGCGATGCTGGCCACCTGCCGCGTCAACGGCTGGGACCTCACGACCTACCGCGACACCGACCACCAACTGCAGCGGCTGATGGCCGAGACCCTGGCCGACCTCGCCGGCGAGCCGGTCGCCGCCACCGCCGTCGACGGCTGCGGTGCCCCGGTCATGGCCGTCTCCCTCACCGGGCTGGCCCGCGCCTTCGGCCGGATCGCCACGGGCGGGCCCGGCACCCCCGAGGGCCAGGTGACCGCCGCCATGCGCGCGTTCCCCGAGTTCGTCGGCGGCACCCGGCGCGACGTCACGGCCCTGATCCGCGGCACCGAGGGCCTGATCGGCAAGGACGGCGCGGAGGCGGTCTACGCGGTCGGGCTGGCCGACGGCCGCGGGGTGGCGCTCAAGGTCGCCGACGGCGGCCAGCGGGCCCGGCCGGTCGTGCTGGCGGCCGTGCTGAGGCGCCTCGGCGTGCCGTCGAGCGCCTACGCCCGCCTCCAGCACGCGCCGATCCTCGGCCACGGTGAGCCGGTCGGCGCCGTGGTCGCCGTCGGCATCGACGGGTGAGCCGCGCATGAGGGCCGTGCTGCAACGGGTGTCGCGGGCCTCGGTGACGGTCCACGGCCGGGTCGTCGGCGAGCTGTCCCGCCCCGGCCTCCTCGCGCTGGTGGGGGTCACCCACGACGACGGCCCCGAGCAGGTCGCCACCATGGCTCGCAAGATCGCCGACCTGCGCATCCTGCACGGCGAGCGCTCGGTGCTCGACGAGGGCGCTCCGGTGCTCGTCGTCAGCCAGTTCACCCTTTACGCCGACACCCGCAAGGGCCGCCGCCCGTCGTGGAACGCCGCCGCCCCGGGACCGGTCGCCGAGCCGGTGCTCGACGAGGTCGTCGCGGCCCTGCAGGCCCGCGGGGTCGAGGTGGAGACCGGCCGGTTCGGCGCCCACATGGACGTCGAGCTGGTCAATGACGGCCCAGTGACGATCCTGCTCGAGGTCTGACGCCTACGCTGTTCCCATGTCGATGCTCTCGCAGCTGCAGAACTGGATCGTCCTCGGCCTGTCCGTCGTGGCCCTGGGCGTCGAGCTCTACGCGCTCGTCGACTGCCTGCGCCGCCGCTCCGACGCGTTCACCGCCGCCGGGAAGCGCACCAAGCAGTTCTGGCTGCTCGTCACGGGCGTCGCGACCCTGCTGGGCATCGTCGCGCTCGGGGGAGTCGGCATCCTCGCGATCATCGCGATCGTCGCCGCGGGGGTCTACCTCGCCGACGTCAAGCCGGCCCTCGACCAGGTGATGGGCCGCGGCAGCGGCAACTCGGGCCCCTACGGCCCCTGGTGACCCGCACCTGAGCCACCCCCGCCGGGGCGGGCCGGCGCCGTCCCCGGCGCCACGGCATCCCACCTGACGGTGAGCTCGCCCAGCCGCCAGCGCGACGGGCCGTCGAGCACCGGCCACCCGGCGTCGCGCAGGGCTCCCACCGTCGCGAGGAACCGCTGCCGGATGCCGTACGCCGCCTGCGCTGCCTGCCGCGCCCAGGCCTCGTCGAGGTCGGTGAGCAGCCGGTGCACGCGCTCACCGGGAGCGTTGCGGTGGATCAGCGCCTTCGGCAGGCGCTCGGCCACCACGCCGGGGCGTTCCAGCCCGCGCAGCCGCCAGCTCAGCGAGAGGCTCTGCGGCCCGTCGGTCGTCACGGCCACCCAGCTCGCCAGGCGGCCGAGCTCGTCACAGGTGCCGTCGACGAGCAGCCCGTCGGGTGCCAGCCGGGCCACCGTGGTGGACCACGCCCCCGCCACCCGTGCCTCGTCGTACTGGCGCAGCACGTTGAACGCCCGCACCACCACCGGCCGGGCACCGCCGGGCAGTGGAACCTCGAACCCGCCGCGCGCGAACCGCAGCCCCGGCCGCTCGAGCGGGCGCGCCGCCGCGACTCGGGCCGGGTCGATCTCGATGCCGACCACCTCGACGTCCGGGCGCACCCGCCGCAGCCGGTCATGCAGCTCGAGCGCGGTGACCGGGGAGGCTCCGTAGCCGAGGTCGACCACCACCGGGGCCGGGCGGCCGCGCAGCCGCCAGGCCTGCGGACCGGCCAGCCAGCGGTCGCAGCGGCGCAGCCGGTTCGGGTTCGTCGTCCCCCGGGTGATGACCCCGACGGGTCGCGGCTGCGGCACGGCCCCAGCGTAGGACCGCCTACCCTGAAGGGGTGCGTGAGTGGTGGCGGGAGCGGTCACGGGAGGGCCAGGTGAGCCTGTCGATGGTCGCCCTCGTCGTCTCGCTCCTCGCGGCCCTGAGCCTGGGCCTCACCTCGTGGGTGCCGCAGCTGCTCGAGCGCGACGTCGGGGTGTCCGACGTCGCCCCCGGGCTGCTCGAGGTGGCCCAGGACGCCCGGGGCGTGCAGTCGCTCGGCGCCGGCCTCTCGGTGGCCCTCTACGACGCCGGCTTCCGGCTGGCTCGGGGCAGCACCGTGCTCGCCGACACGGTCACCCGTGGCGCCCCGGTCACCGCCATGACGGGGACGGTCACGCAGGTCGACGGCCGCCCCCGCGAGCGGGTCACGTCCACCCTGATGCACGTGCGGATCGACGCCGTGACCCGGGTCAAGGACACCGTGCGCTACGCAGGGGTCGTCCACGACGCCACGACGAGCAAGCCGTTGCGCATCAGCTTCCAGCCGGTCGACGGCCGGATCCGGATGGATGTCGCGGTGCCCGGCGCCGACGCGATCGCCATCCACCTCGACTGGCGGCCCGCCACCGTCGGCATCGCGCCCGCCCTGCCCGAACGCAACCTGCGCGAGCGCGCCTACTGGGTCGACCCGAGCGTCGTCGAGCAGCCGGCCTTCACCTGGGTGCTGGGAACCGACGTGTCGATCGGGCCGGTGCAGGTGCCACGTGCGGTCGACCTGCGCCAGGACGGCAGGATCGCCGTGCACGTGTGGGCCCCCAGAGGCGTGGTCACCGTCACGGACACCCCCCGCGACAGCGTGACAGACTCGGGGGCATGAGCTCGCCCGCCGTCCCCACCCACCTGCAGCGGGTCGCGATGGTCACCGTGCACACCTCGCCCCTGGCCCAGCCCGGCGATGGCGACGCCGGCGGCATGAACGTCTACGTGCTCGAGGTCGCCCGCATGCTCGCCGGCCGCGGCATCGCGGTCGACCTGTTCACCCGCACCACCAGCGCCGCGCAGGCCGCGGCCGTCGAGGTGGAGCCCGGGGTCGTGGTGCGGCACGTGCCTGCCGGCCCCTACGAGGGGCTGTCCAAGGAGGACCTCCCCGGCCAGCTGTGCGCCTTCGCCGCCGGGATGATGCGCGTCGCGGCCCACGCCCCGCCCGGCTACTACGACCTCGTGCACTCGCACTACTGGCTCTCCGGTCAGGTGGGCTGGCTCGCCGCCGACCGCTGGGGCGTGCCGCTCGTGCACACCATGCACACCATGGCGCGGGTGAAGAACCTGCACCTGGCCGACGGCGACCTGCCCGAGCCGGTGGGCCGCGAGATCGGGGAGGCCCAGGTGGTCGAGGCCGCCGACCGGCTCGTGGCCAACACCGGGCGCGAGGCCGCCGAGCTCGTCGACCTCTACGACGCCGACCCCGAGCGGGTGGTCGTGGCCGAGCCCGGCGTCGACCTCGCGGTCTTCCGCCCCGGCTCCCGGCTCGAGGCTCGCTCCGCCGTGGGCATCCCCTCGGATGCCGTCCTCCTCCTGTTCGTCGGCCGCATCCAGCCGCTCAAGGCCCCCGACGTGCTCGTCAAGGCCGCGGCCGAGCTGGTGCGTCGTCGTCCCGACCTGCGCTCGCGCCTGGTCGTCGGCATCCTGGGCGGGGCGAGCGGGTCGGGGGTGCGCAACCCGATGGGCCTGACCGAGCTCGCCGAGCAGCGCGGCATCGGTGACCTGGTGCGGTTCGTGCCGCCGGTCGACCGGCCGACCCTGGCCCAGTGGTACCGCGCCGCCGACGTGCTGGCCGTGCCCTCGCACAACGAGTCGTTCGGGCTGGTGGCGGTGGAGGCGCAGGCCTGCGGCACCCCAGTCGTGGCGGCCAACGTCGGGGGGCTGCCCACCGCCGTGGGCGACGCCGGCATCCTCGTCGACGGCCACGACACCGCCGACTGGGCCACTGCCATCGCCGGGGTGGTGCTCGATCCCGACCGGCGGGCCGGGCTGTCCCGTGCCTCGGCCGAGCACGCCGCCGGCTTCGGCTGGGCGCGCACCGCCGAGCGGCTCGCGGAGGTGTACGCCGACGCGAAGGCCCGGCCGCGCGAGGCGTCGATCAACGCCGCCGAGACCCTCACCGGCATCCCGCAGGCGGTGATCCCGTGACCGGCCGCGACACCCTCGCCACGACCCTCGAGGCCTACCTCATCGACGCCGGCCACGACTGGGAGCGGGGAACGCGCGAGGGCGAGTACGTCGTCTCGCTGCCGGGCGAGAAGAAGCTCAAGACGGTGGCCTCCGTCGTGGTGTCCGACACCACCCTGTCGGTGTCCGCGTTCGTCATCCGCAACCCCGACGAGAACCACGACGAGGTCTACCGCTTCCTGCTGCGCCGCAACCTGCGGCTGCCCGGTCTCGCCTACGCCGTCGACAAGGCCGGCGACGTCTACGTCACCGGCCGCCTCCCCGCTGCCGGGGTCGACGCCGACGTGCTCGACCAGCTGTTCGGGGTGGTGCTCACCGCTGCCGACGAGCCGTTCAACGAGCTGCTCGTCATGGGCTTCCTCAGCTCGATGCGCAAGGAGTGGGAGTGGCGCGTGTCGCGGGGCGAGGGTCTGCGCAACCTCGAGGCGTTCCGCGCCATCCTGGCCCGGCCGGGCGACCCCGGCGCCCCGGAACAGCCCGCCTGACCACGCCCGAGCAGGGTGGCTAGGCTGGCGGCATGACGGCACACACGCTCATCCTGCTGCGTCACGGCGAGTCCGACTGGAACCAGAAGAACCTGTTCACCGGGTGGGTCGACGTCGACCTCACCGAGAAGGGCCGTGCCGAGGCGGTGCGCGGTGGCCGGCTGATGGCCGACGCCGGGCTGCTCCCCGACGTCGTGCACACCTCGGTGCTGCGCCGCGCCATCACCACCGCCAACCTCGCGCTCGACGAGGCCGACCGGCACTGGATCCCCGTGCGCCGCAGCTGGCGGCTCAACGAGCGGCACTACGGTGCCCTGCAGGGGCTCGACAAGGCCGCGACCCGCGACAAGTACGGCGACGAGCAGTTCATGCTCTGGCGCCGCAGCTTCGACACCCCGCCGCCCCCCATCGAGGTCGGCACCGAGTTCGACCAGAGCGGTGACCCACGCTACGACGGGGTCGAGGTGCCGCTCACCGAGTGCCTCGCCGACGTCATCCCGCGGATGATGCCGTACTGGCAGAACGAGATCCAGGCAGACCTCAGCGCCGGGCACACCGTGCTCGTCACGGCCCACGGCAACTCGCTGCGGGCCCTGGTCAAGCACCTCGACGGCATCAGCGACGCCGACATCGCCGGGCTCAACATCCCCACCGGCATGCCGTTGGTCTACAAGCTCGGCGACGACTTCATGCCGACCGGCCCGGGCGAGTACCTCGACCCGGAGGCCGCCGCGGCCGCCGCCGCCGCCGTCGCCAACCAGGGCCGCTGACCGGGCGGCTCACCGCACACGTGGCCACAGGTCGCGTGGGTCACGTCGGCGGAACAGTGCGCCGACCTCACCGAGCCGCCGGCTCCGGCGGTCCCAGGTGACCAGCGTGTAGATCGCCGCGCGCCGGGAGTCCGCGACCTCGAGCACGCCGGTGCCGCCGCGCAGCGCGGTCACCTTCGAGGCCGGGTAGGGGTTCGACCACGTGGCCACCAGCTGGGCTCGCGCTGCCCCGGGGGCGACGACGAGGAAGCGGCTGACGTCGGCGCGGAACGCCGGCAGGCGCGTGCCGAAGGGGGTGGCCGGGTCGGCGTCGTCGAGCACTCGGGTCGTCTCGACGTCGAGCGGCCCGGCCTCTCCGCGACCGTCGCCGGCGACCCGCACGGTGCGCAGCACGGCGCCACCGGGCAGCTCGGTGTGGGCCACGACCACCCGCCCCGGGCCGGGTGAGTGACCGCGCGCCGCCTGCACCAGCACGTCACCGGGTACGGCCGCCTCGAGCGTGATGCGGCTGCGCGCCACGGAGGACGGGAGCCCGGTGCAGGCCGCGACGAACGGCCCGAGCGCCGCGAGCAGCGACTCGGCCAGCGGCGCCGACGGGCTCGGCGCGGGGAGCCCGAGCGGCGTGGCGCCGAGCGGGCCGGCGTCGTAGCCGTCGAGGCGCACCCGGAAGGCCGGGGGCAGGGGCCCGCGCAGGGCGACCGTCGCGACGCCGTCGCGCAGCGGCACCTGCGTCCACGCGCGGCCCACGCCGCCGTTGCCGCCGTACTCCACGGCCGGTGAGTACGACGCCTCCAGCACGGTCGGCCGGGCCAGCAGGAGCACCGCGCCGTCGTCGTCGCCCTGGTCCCCGTACCGCATGTCGGTGGCCGCGCCCCTGCCGGCCTCCAGGGCGATCGGCACGACGTCGTCGCGGAACGGCACCCGGTCGCGCACCAGGTCGACCTCGGCGAGCGACCTCGGGTCGGCACCGGCGGCGCCCGCCCACATGCGCACCAGGGTGCCCCCGGTCCCGCTCGCGTCGGCCGACGCCGCCACGACGACCCGCCGACCGGCCAGGTCGTCGGCCCAGAGCAGGTGTGCCCGGGGTGAGGCACCGGCCACCAGGGCCGCGACACCGGCATCCGTCGCGAGCCCACCCCTGGCGGGCCAGGTGCTCGTCGACACCCACACCGGGTCGCCGGGGCCCGTCGGCCCGGGGGCTGCCGTGGATGCCGTACCCCTCGTGACCCCCTCGACCAACCAGGCCCCGACGGCGGCCGAGGCCAGCGCGGCACCGCTGCCCAGCACGACCGAGCGGCGGCGCACCTGCCGGTGGCGCTCACCCACGAGCGCCACCGCGTCGGGCGGGTCGGTGTGGTCGGCGAGCAGCTGGTCGAGGGCGTCCTCCAGGTCGCGGCCCAGGGCCCACTCCGCCGGCTCCCGGCCGGCGGCGGCGCGAGCCGCGCTGTGCGCCTCGAGCAGCCGAGCGCGCACGGCCCGGTCGGCATCGACGACGGCGGCTGACGGCATCCCGAGCAGGTCGGCGACGCGGCCCGGGTCGACCCCCCAGACCGTGTCGGTCGCGAGCGTCGCCCGCTCCAGCGGGGTGGCACCTCGCACGACCGCCAGCAGGGCCGCCAGCACGGCGTCGGCCGGATCGGCCGGGTGGGCCGGGTGGGCCGGGTGGGCCGGGTGGGCCGGGTCGGGGTTCCTCGGGTCCGGGCCGGCGTCGTCGCCGGTCGGGGCAGTGGCGCGGCGCCGGGCCGCCGCGAGGGCCGAGGTCAGCACCTGCCGGCGTGCGGTGGCGCCCGGCACCCCCTCGTCGAGCACGGCACCCCACTGCCCGTGCAGGTCGGCCAGGGCGTCGGTGGTGACCCGTCGGGCGGCGCGCGCGTCGAGGGTGACCAGGCGCGCCACCGGCTCGAGCTCGCCCCAGCGCGCGACCACGAAGTCGCGGAAGTCCTCCTCGGCGGTCACCGTCATGATCCGACCATCCTGAGGTAGGCCGGCCACAGGTCGAGCAGGCCGCGGCTGGTGCGGGGCACACCGCTGCCGAGCCGGCGCCCCGCGGCGTCGCGCCGCACGAGCCGGAAGGCGGCGGCGTCGTCGGCGTTCACGACCTCGACGATCGCGGCACCACCGCGGCGGGTCCTCGTCACCTTCGAGACGGGGTAGGCGTTCGGCGAGGTCGACAGCAGCTGTACCCGGGCCGCACCCGGTGCGACGACGAGGAAGCGCCCGACCTCGGGCCGGGAGTCCTCGAGGCGCAGCACCACCGGCTCGTCGGGCGGGGTGTCGGCGGGCAGCACGGAGGGCGGCTCGAGGTCGAGCCAGCTCATCCTGCTGCGGCCGTCGTCGACGACGCGCACCGAGCGGATGACGGCGCCACCGCGGGTGGTGGTGCGCAGCACCCGCACCCGGCCGTCGCCGCCGGAGGCCGACATGGCGGTCGGGTCGATGACGCTGCCGCCGACGGTGACGTCGCTGATCAGCTCCGTGCTGACCGAGTCGAGCGGTTCGTCGACGGCCGCCGCGACGAACCGGGTGGTCTCGTGCGCGAACCCCGCGAGGGCGTCTGCGCCGCTGCTCCCGACCCAGGTCCGGGTGGTGCCGACCACCGGCCCGTCGAAGGCCCCGACCCGGGCGCGCAGGGCCGGGCCCGGGTCCTGGTCCCAGCGGGTGGCCCCGACGCCGCCCTGCACCGGCACGCCGCTCCAGTCCCGGTGCACGGTGCCCTCCACGGTGGGGGCGACCGTGGGCGAGTAGGCGGCCTCGGTGACCGACGGCCGCGCGAGCACGAGCAGGAGGGTGCCGGGGGCGGTGGGGAAGGCCAGGGCCACGCCGTCCGCGGCGCTGGCGACGAAGGGGCTCTGGAACGGCACCTCCGTGAGGGATGCCGGGTCCTGCCCGGGAGGACCCTGCCAGGCCCGGAGGATGAGGTCCTCGGTGCCGGCGTTGAGGACGCCCGAGACCACCAGCCGCCGGCCGGCGACGTCGTCGGCGAACAGCAGGCGCGCGACGCCCTCGGAGCGGGCGACGACCAGCCCTTGCACCCGTGGGTCGGAGGCGAGCCGGCCGCGCGGGGACCACCGCGAGACGCTCCGCCAGCTCGGGTCGGTCGGCCCGGGTGTCCCGGTGGGGACGGCACCGCGCGCGGCGGCGACTCCGGCGTCGGCCGGCCGGCGGGCGACCACCCACCACCCCAGGGCGCCGGCCGCGACGACGGCCGCACCGCCGGTGACGACGGAGCGGCGCCGCACCGCCCTGCGCCGGTCCTCGACCAGGGCCGCGGGGTCGGGTGGGTCACCCTGTCCGTCGAGCAGTCGCTCGACCACGGCGTCGAGGTCGACGTCGAGGGCCCAGTCGGCCGGCTCCAGACCCTCCGAGGCGCGGGCGGTGTCGTGGGCCCCGGTGAGCCGGGCACGCAGACCGGCGGCCCGGTCGCGGACCTCGCCGGCCGGCATCCCGAGCAGGTCGGCCACCTCGTCCGGTCCCGCGCCCCAGACCGACCCGGCGGCCACGATGGCCCGCTCGAGGGGGGTGGCGTCGCGCACGACGGCTTCGAGGGCGAGGAGCACCGGGTCCTCGTCGTCGAGCTGCTCCCACGGGTCCGGCGGCGCGCCGGGCGGCACCCCGGCATCCGGCGGTTGCGGTGCGCCGACCGGGCCCCGCTGCGCGGGGGCCGCGACGGCAGGCCGCTGGACCGGGCGCCGGGCCGTCGACGAGACGGCGGCGCTCAGCACCGAGCGGCGCGCCATCGCCACCGGGCGACCCTCGTCGAGGGCCTCGCGCCACTGCTGGTGCAGTGTCGCCAGGGAGTCGGTGGTGACCCGGCGCGCCGTGGCGGCGTCGAGCGTGACCAGGAACGCGACGCCCTCGAGGTCGGGCCAGCGCGCGGCCACGAAGTCGCGGAAGTCGTCCTCGACGGTGAGGGTCACCGTCCCAGTCTCACACCGGGGAAGCGGTGCGAACAGGTCTGTGCAGGGTCAACGCAGGGCTGCCGCGCCGTCCTCGACGTCCTCGTGGCTGCGCTCGCTCTCCGGGTCGAACTCGCCGGTGACCAGCCAGATGACCCGGTGCGCGACGCTCACCGCGTGGTCGGCGAAGCGCTCGTAGTAGCGGCCGAGCAGGGTGATGTCGACGGCGGCCTCGGTGCCGTGCTGCCAGCTGCTGTCGGTCACCCGGGCGAACAGCTCGCGGTGCAGGTCGTCCATCGCGTCGTCGTCGCGCTCGATCTGGTGGGCGGCCTCGACGTCGCGGGCGGCGATCACCGAACCCGCCTTCTCGACGATCCGCTCGGCCACCTGGCCCATCTGCAGGATCGTGGAGCGCAGCTCGGCCGGAACGGCCGACTCCGGGTAGCGCAGCCGCGCCACCTTCGCCACGTGCCGGGCCAGGTCGCCCATCCGCTCGATGTCGCTGCTCATCCGCATGCTCGTGACGATGACGCGCAGGTCGGTGGCCACCGGTTGCTGGCGGGCCAGCAGGTCGAACGACATCAGGTCGAGCTCGGCCCGCCGCGCGTCGATCTCCGCGTCGGCGGCGATCACCGAGTCGGCGAGGTGGATGTCGGCGTCGAGCAGGGCCGTCGTGGCGCGGTTCATCGCCGACGACGCGAGGTGCGTCATCTCGACGAGCGTCTCGGCGACGCGGTCGAGCTCCTCGTGGAAGGCCTTGCGCATCACGGGATGTCCTCCGGGGTCGGGTGTGGCGGGGGCAGGGCGGCCTGCCGCCCACGGCACTGTCGCACCCCGGGATGAACCGCAGACGCCCCCGAGGTGAACTTCAGGCAGCGCCGGCGCCGACGTCGGCGGGTGGGCAGGACCGCCTCGGCGCGCCCCGTACCCTGACCTCGTGGACCCCACGCTCGCGGCGATGCTCGGCGGGGCGGTCGGCCTGGTCATCGGGGCCGTGGCCGTCGCCGCCACGCGGTGGTCGGAACGCAGCAGCGCCGCGGCCCAGCCGGAGGAGCCGCCGCTGCCCCGCGGGGTCGGCGACGTGCTCTCGGTGCTGCGCTCGATCGCGGTCGTCGTCGACGCCAGCGACGCCGTGGTCAACACGTCGGCCTCGGCGGTCAGCTACGGGCTGGTGCGCCACGGCGAGCTGGTCCACCACGAGCTGCGCCACCTCGCCCGACAGGTGCGCCGCGACGGCATGATCCGCGAGGCCGAGCTCGACCTCACCCGCGGGCCGAACACCACGGCCTCGGTCGTGATGCGGGTGCGGGTCGCGCCCATCGCCGTCTCGCACGTGCTGATCCTCGCCGAGGACCACACGCACGCCCGGCGGGTCGAGGAGATCCGCCGCGACTTCGTGGCGAACGTCAGCCACGAGCTGAAGACGCCGGTCGGTGGCATCTCGCTGCTCGCCGAGGCCGTGCTGGGCGCCAAGGACGATCCGGAGGCGGTCGAGCGGTTCGCCCAGCGCATCCTCGTCGAGTCCTCGCGGCTCACCCGGCTGGTGCAGGAGATCGTCGACCTGTCCCGGCTGCAGGTGGCCGACACCCTCCACGAGCCCGAGCTGGTCGACGTGGGGGCCGTGGTGTCCGAGGCGGTCGACCGGGTGCGGGTGGCGGCCGAGGCCCACCACATCGAGCTGACCCTGGTCAGCGACGCCGGCCTGCGGGTGTTCGGGGATGCCGAGCTGCTCACCACCGCAGTCGCCAACCTGGTGACCAACGCCGTCAACTACAGCGAGTCGGGCACGCGGGTCGGCATCGGCGCCCGCCGGGTCGAGGACGCCGTCGAGGTGACGGTGACCGACCAGGGCCAGGGCATCCCGGCGGCCGAGCAGGAGCGCATCTTCGAGCGCTTCTACCGGGTCGACGCCGCCCGTTCGCGCGCCACTGGCGGCACGGGCCTCGGGCTTGCCATCGTCAAGCACGTCTGTGCCAACCATGGGGGCCGGGTGAGCGTCTGGAGCCAGGAAGGGCGCGGCTCGACCTTCACCATGACCCTTCCCGCGGCGGCCGACCGGCCCGTCGCGGTCGACCACGACGACGGCAGTCCCCGGTCCGAGCCGAACGAGGAGAGAGCCCTGCATGACGCGCATCCTGATCGTTGAGGACGAGGTGTCGTTCTCGGACCCACTGTCCTACCTGCTCAGCAAGGAGGGCTACGAGGTGTCGGTCGCCGAGAACGGCCATGACGCGCTCTCGGCCTTCGACGCGAACGGCGCCGACCTCGTGCTGCTCGACCTCATGCTGCCCGGCCTGTCGGGGGTCGACGTGTGCCGAGCCCTGCGCCAGCGCTCCAACGTGCCGGTCATCATGCTGACCGCCAAGGACAGCGAGATCGACAAGGTGGTGGGGCTCGAGCTCGGGGCCGACGACTACGTCACCAAGCCCTACTCCTCGCGCGAGCTGCTCGCGCGGATCAAGGCGGTGCTGCGCCGGCTCGCCGAGCCGGAGGAGATGCTGCCGACCACGCTCGAGGCGGGACCGGTCCGGATGGACGTCGAGCGGCACGTGGTGGCGGTGCGCGGCACGCACGTGTCGTTCCCCCTCAAGGAGTTCGAGCTGCTCGAGATGCTGTTGCGCAACGCCGGCCGGGTGCTCACCCGCGTGCAGCTCATCGACCGGGTCTGGGGCAGCGACTACGTCGGCGACACCAAGACACTCGACGTGCACATCAAGCGCCTGCGGGCCAAGGTGGAGTCGGACCCGGCCAACCCGACGCACATCCTCACCGTGCGGGGGCTGGGCTACAAGTTCGAGGTCTGACCCCGTCGGGGGCCGTTGGCCGCGCACCCTGCCCGACGAAAGTAGAGAACACGCCGCCTGCGACGGGGCGCGGACGGCGTGTTCTCCACTCTCGAGCGGGCTCAGGAGGACGAGGCGGTGAGGTCCTTGTAGTAGCCGGTGTTCGGCAGCACGGGCACCGTGACGATGTTGGCCCCGGCCTCTTGGGTGGTGACCGTCATCTCGACCATCTCCCCGGGCGCCGCGGGGATGCCGGGGATCTCGATCCCCGTTGCGGCATCCGAGAGCGTCTTGCCCGAGCTGGCCGGCACGGCGACCATGGCCGGCGAGGGCGCGCCGGCGACGGCGAAGGTGACGTCGACCGCGCTGGTGGTGCGGTTGACCGCCTGGCCCACCACGATGCCGGTGCCGCCCTTGGCGGGGACCACCACGGCCAGGTTGCGCAGGTCCAGGCCCTTGATGGTGAGGGGCACACCGTCGGCGGGGTCGTAGTCGTAGTCGGTCTGGACCGGCGAGAACGTCGCGCACCCGGAGGCGAGCAGGATGGTGCCTGCCAGGGCGGTGGCTCGCAGGGCGGAGGCGGCACGGTTCGTCACGCGGCCAAGGATAGCCATGCCCGACCCCACGCCGCCCAGGGCGCCCGCGCGCGCGCGTCGCGGGGGAGCCGGTGGCCCTCGGGGGTGCCCTCCCATGTGGCCGCACGAGGGGCTCGCGCAGGTGTCCGCAGTCTCCGCGGGCCCGCGCGCGAAGCATGGACGGGTCTGTTCTGTCAAGACCCGATCGACGTCTCTCGCAGCCTCCTTCGCGGCTCTGACCTGCGCAAACGCCGACGGGCCGGATTATTGCGACACGCCGGTGCGTGGTATCCTGAGTACCGCGAAAGGGGACAACAACACATGGTTTTCAAGGTCGGCGAGACGGTCGTGTACCCCCACCACGGGGCCGCGCGTATCGAAGAGATCAAGACCCGCACGATCCGCGGAGAGGAGAAGCTCTACCTCAAGCTGAAGGTCGCGCAAGGCGATCTCGTGATCGAGGTTCCTGCCGAGAACTGCGACCTCGTCGGAGTACGCGACGTGGTCTCGAAGGAAGGCCTGGACAAGGTCTTCGAGGTGCTTCGCACCCCCTTCGCCGAGGAGCCGACCAACTGGTCGCGCCGCTTCAAGGCCAACCTCGAGAAGCTCGCCTCCGGCGACGTCATCAAGGTCGCCGAGGTCGTGCGCGACCTGTGGCGCCGCGACAAGGACCGCGGCCTGTCCGCCGGCGAGAAGCGCATGCTGGCCAAGGCCCGCCAGATCCTGGTCTCCGAGCTCGCGCTCGCCGAGAAGACCGACGAGGAGAAGGCCGAAGTCATCCTCGACGAGGTTCTCGCGTCCTGACGCCGGGCTCGCGCCCACCACTGACGTGACCGACGCCGACGCTGCCCCGTGCAGCGTCGGCGTCGTCGTCGTGGCGGCCGGGTCGGGCACCCGCCTCGGGGCCGGCCGGCCCAAGGCCTTCGTGCCGCTGCTCGGCCGGCCACTGCTCGGGTACGCCGTCGACACCGTCGCGGGCGTTCGCGGGCTGAGTGCGCTCGTGGTCGTGGTGCCGGCCGAGCACGCGGACCCGGCCGCACCGGCGTGGGGCGGCGTCGACCTGCCCCCCGGCGCGGTCGTGGTGGTCGGCGGCGCCTCGCGCACCGGGTCGGTGGCCGTCGGCCTGGCGGCGGTGGGTGCCGTCGACGTCGTGCTGGTGCACGACGCCGCCCGCTGCCTCACCCCGCCGGCTGTCTTCGAGCGGGTGGTCGAGGCGGTGCGGGGTGGAGCGGCCGGTGCCGTGCCCGGCATCCCGCTGGTCGACACGGTCAAGTCCGTCGACGCCGCGGGCGTCATCACCGGCACCCCCGACCGTGCGTCGCTTCGGGCAGTGCAGACCCCGCAGGGGTTCGGGCGGGAGGTGCTCGTCGCGGCCTACCGCAGCGGTCTCACCGCCACCGACGACGCAGCGTTGGTCGAGCAGGCCGGGCACCACGTGATCGTGGTCGAGGGCGACCCGTCGGCGTTCAAGGTGACCACGCCCGACGACCTCGAGCGCGCCGAGCGGGTGCTCACCCAGCGGGCCGTGGCCGGTGCGGCAGGGCTGCGAGACTGACCTCATGAGCGCACCGCCCAGGGTCGGCATCGGGGTCGATGTGCACGCGCTCGCCGCCGAGGGTTCGGGGCGCGAGCTGTGGGTGGCGGGGTTGCACTGGCCGGGCCAGCGTGGGCTCGACGGCCACTCCGATGCCGACGTCGCCGCTCATGCCGCCTGCGACGCGCTGTTCTCGGCGGCCGGCATCGGCGATCTCGGGGCGCACTTCGGCACTGCCCGGCCCGAGCTGGCCGGGGCGTCCGGGGTGACGTTGCTGGCCGAGGCGGCCCGGCTGGTGCGCGCCGCGGGGTTCGACATCGGCAACGTGGCGGTTCAGGTGGTCGGCAACGCCCCCAAGGTCGGCTCCCGTCGCGCCGAGGCGCAGGCCGCCCTCTCGGATGCCGTGGGCGCACCCGTGTCGGTCAGCGGCACCACGACCGACGGGCTGGGCCTGACCGGCCGGGGTGAGGGTGTCGCCGCCATCGCGACCGCCCTGGTCTGTCCCCGTCCCGAGATCGACCAATAGGTCACAGGAGGGACGCCGGCCGCCCGGTCCTGCTGTCCTGGGATCGACCAATAGGTCACAGGAGGGACGCCCGGACCGCGGGGGGCTGCGCCGGAGAGCGACTCAGCGCGAGCGCAGGTCACCGCGCCGGTCGTTGCCGACGATGCGCGCCATCCGCTGCAGCTCGGCCACGTGACCGCACAGCGCCTCGCGGCCGTCGGGAGTGAGCACCACGGTGGTCACGTGGCGGCCGTTGCGCACCGAGCGGTCGAGCCGCGTGTAGCCGTGCGCCGTCAGGGCCTTGAGGTGCTTGGACAGCGCCGAGTCGGACAGCCCCATCTCGTCGCGCACCGTGCGGAAGTCGGTGCCGGCCGACGGCACGAGCATCGCGCAGATGCGCAGCCGGTGCGGCTCGTGGATCACCTCGTCGAACACCGGGTATGGCATGGGCGAAGCATACGATTCCCTTTCCTGCGCGGAAAGGCGTTCGCCCGCTGTGCCGCAATCGAACTGCGAACCTTCGACGAGTACTGACACTTCCCGGTGCCCGTGGCCCCCGGCTAGCGTGGCCAGGCAGGTCACCGACGTCCGACCCGAGGAGCACCCGTGCCGCAGACCGTCCAGGGAGTCATCGCCCGCGCCAGGGGGGCCGAGGTCGAGCTCGTCGACGTCGTCGTCCCGGACCCGGGCCCGGGAGAGGCCGTCGTGCGCGTCGAGGCGTGCGGCGTGTGCCACACCGACCTGCACTACCGCGAGGGCGGCATCAACGACGACTTCCCGTTCCTGCTCGGCCACGAGGCGGCCGGTACCGTCGAGGCGGTGGGCCCGGGCGTCAGCGACGTCGCGCCCGGGGACTTCGTCATCCTCAACTGGCGGGCCGTGTGCGGTCATTGCCGGGCCTGCCTGAGGGGCAAGCCGTGGTACTGCTTCGCCACCCACAACGCCACCCAGAAGATGACGCTCACCGACGGCACCGAGCTCACGCCGGCGCTGGGCATCGGGGCTTTCATCGAGAAGACTTTGGTGGCGTCCGGCCAGTGCACGAAGGTCGACCGGGATGCGGATGCCGCCGCCGTGGGCCTGCTCGGCTGCGGCGTGATGGCCGGCTTCGGCGCAGCCGTCAACACCGGCGGTGTGCAGCGGGGTGACTCCGTCGCCGTGATCGGATGCGGCGGGGTCGGCAACGCTGCCGTCGCGGGTGCCAGCGTGGTCGGCGCCACGACGATCATCGCGGTCGACGTCGACGACCGGAAGCTCGAGGCCGCCCGGCGCTTCGGCGCCACGCACACGGTCAACGCCTCCGCCGAGGACCCCATCGAGGCGATCCGCGCCCTCACCGGCGGCCACGGCGCCGATGTCGTGGTCGAGGCGGTCGGCCGGCCCGAGACCTACGAGCAGGCCTTCTACGCGCGAGACCTCGCCGGCACCGTGGTGCTCGTCGGCGTCCCCACGCCCGACCAGGAGGTCACCCTGCCGCTCCTCGACGTCTTCGGCCGTGGTGGCGCCCTGAAGTCGAGCTGGTACGGCGACTGCCTGCCCTCGCGTGACTTCCCGATGCTCGTCGACCTCTACCGGCAGGGCCGATTCGACCTCGATGCCTTCGTCAGCGAGCGGATCGGTATCGGCGATGTCGAGGAGGCCTTCGACAAGATGCACCGCGGCGAGGTGCTGCGTTCGGTCGTGGTGATGGAGGGTCCCGCGTGACGGCCGACATCGGGATGCCGGTGCGCACCTCACCGGGTGGGGTGCGGGTCGAGCGGGTGGTCACCTCCGGGGTGTTCGAACTCGACGGCGGCTCGTGGGAGGTCGAGAACAACGTCTGGCTGGTCGGGAACGACGAGGAGGTGCTCGTCGTCGACGCGGCGCACGACGCCGGCGCCATCCTCGACGCCGTCGGCGACAGGCGGGTCGTGGCGCTGGTCTGCACGCACGGCCACAACGACCACGTCAATGCGGTGCCGGAGGTGGTCGCCGCGACCGGTACCACGGCATCCCTGCACTCCGACGACCGGGTGCTGTGGGACCAGAGCCAGGCCGAGCCGCCCGGAGCCGAGCTCGCCGACGGTCAGGTGCTCGCGGTCGGCGACGTCGAGCTCACCGTGCTGCACACCCCCGGCCACGCTCCGGGGGCCTGCTGCCTGCACGCCCCCGCCCTGGGCGCGATCTTCTCGGGCGACACGCTCTTCAACGGCGGTCCGGGCGCCACCGGGCGGTCGTACTCCGACTTCCCCACCATCATCGACTCGATCCGCACCCGCCTGCTCGACCTCCCGGCCGACACCGTGGTGCTGACCGGCCACGGTGACCCGACCACCATCGGTGCCGAGGCCCCGCATCTGCAGGAGTGGATCGCCCGCGGCTCCTGACCGGCTCCGACCCCTGAACGTGGGTGACAACCGTCGCCCGGACGACGGTTGTCACCCACGTTCTCGGCAGTGGGGGTGGCGCGGGCCTGAGGTCGCGGGCCTGCGGATTCAAGGGCGTGGCGCCCGCGCCGGTACCCTTGCGCGGGTGACCCTCAGGCTGTTCGACTCCCTCACGCGCGAGCTGCGGAACTTCGTCCCCGTCGTGCCCGGCAAGGCGGGGATCTACATCTGTGGGCTCACCACGCAGGCCCCCCCGCACATCGGCCACGTGCGCTTCGCCGTAGCGTTCGACGTGCTGCGCCGCTGGATGTCGCGCGGGCACGGCCTCGACGTCACGCTCATCCGCAACGTCACCGACATCGACGACAAGATCCTCGCCACGTCGGCCGACAGCGGCGAGCCCTGGTACGCCATCTCATACCGCAACGAGGTCGAGACCTCGGCAGCGCTGGAGTCGCTCGGCGTGCTGCCGCCCACCTACGAGCCGCGCGCCACCGGCCACGTGCCCGAGATGGTCACCCTGATGGAGACCCTCATCGCCAAGGGGCACGCCTACGAGGCCGGCGACGGCAGCGGCGACGTCTACTTCGACGTGCGCAGCTGGCCGGCCTACGGCGAGCTCACCCGGCAGAAGGTCGACGACATGGTCGACGCCGAGGATGCCGACCCGCGCGGCAAGCGCGACGCCCGCGACTTCGCCCTGTGGAAGGGCCACAAACCCACCGAGCCCGCGACCGCCTCGTGGCCGACACCCTTCGGCGAGGGCCGCCCCGGCTGGCATCTCGAGTGCTCGGCGATGGCCCGCAAGTACCTCGGCGACGGCTTCGACGTGCACGGCGGCGGCGTCGACCTTCGCTTCCCGCACCACGAGAACGAGATGGCGCAGTCACGCGCGGCCGGCCTCGGTTTCGCGAACTACTGGCTGCACAACGCCTGGGTCACCATGGGCGGCGAGAAGATGAGCAAGTCGCTCGGCAACTCGCTGCGGGTGAGCGAGGTGGTCAAGGAGCACCGGCCGCTCGCCGTGCGCTACTACCTCACGGCGGCCCACTACCGCTCGATGATCGAGTTCCACCCCGGCTCCATCGAGGAGTCGGCCACCGCGGTCGAGCGCATCGAGCGCTTCCTCCGCCTGGCGCTGCCCGGCGTCACCACGGCCACCCCCGCCGGTGACGAGGTGCTGCCCGACGACTTCCGCGAGGCCATGGACGACGACCTCGGCGTCTCCGGTGCGCTCGCCGAGGTGCACGAGGCGGTGCGCGCCGGCAACATCGCCCTCGACGACGGTGATGCCGAGGATGCCGCGGCGATCGCACGCGTCGTCATCGCGATGACCGACGTGCTGGGCGTGAACCCGCTCGACCCGATCTGGTCGGCGGGCGACTCGGGCGCCACCGACGCCCTCGCGACCCTCGACGCCCTCGTCAAGGAACGTATTGCCGCTCGGGCCCATGCCCGGTCGGCCCGTGACTACGACACCGCGGACGCCATCCGCGACGAGCTCGCTGCCGCCGGCATCGCGCTCGAGGACACCGCCGCAGGGGCCCGTTGGTCCCTCGCGCGGGGACGGAGCGAATGACGATGGCCGGCAACTCCCAACGCCGCGGTGCGGTGCGCACCGGCAACAAGAAGGGCCCGCAGGTCGGGTCCGGTGGCCAGCGCCGCCGAGGGCTCGAGGGCAAGGGCCCCACGCCCAAGGCCGCCGACCGCCCGAACCACAAGGCGCACAAGGCGGCCAAGAGCGCCGAACGCCGTGGCGGTGGGCACGCGGGGCGCACGAGCACCCGCAAGAACAAGGCGAGCAGCGAGATGGTCGCCGGCCGCAACTCGGTGCTCGAGGCGCTGCGCGCCGACGTGCCCGTCACCACCATGTACGTCGCGGGGCGCATCGACTCCGACGACCGGGTCCGTGAGGCGCTCAAGACCGCCACCGAGCGCGGCATCCCGGTGCTCGAGACCCCCCGCGGCGAGCTCGACCGGCTCACCGACGGGGCCGTGCACCAGGGCCTTGCCCTGCAGGTACCGCCCTACGACTACGCCCACCCCAACGACCTGATCGACCCCGAGGCGCCCGGCATCCCCTTGGTCGTGGCGCTCGACGGCATCACCGACCCGCGCAACCTGGGCGCCATCGTGCGCTCCGTGGCGGCGTTCGGCGGCCACGGCGTGGTCGTGCCGAGCCGCCGTTCCGCGGGCATGACGGCATCCGCGTGGAAGTCGTCGGCCGGTGCGGCGGCGCGGATCCCGGTGGCCCAGGCCACCAACCTCAACAGGGCGCTCGAGGACTACCGCAAGGCCGGCTTCTTCGTCATCGGTCTCGACATGGACGGCGACGTGGAGCTGCCCGACCTCGAGCTGGCGTCGGAGCCGCTGGTCGTGGTCGTGGGGTCCGAGGGCAAGGGCCTGTCGCGGCTGGTGCGCGAGCACTGCGACCAGATCGTGTCGGTGCCGATGAGCTCGGCGGTGGAGTCGCTCAACGCCGGCATCGCCACCGGGGTCACGCTCTACGAGGTCGCGCGCCGCCGCCGACGTCGCTGACGCCGGTCCGCGTACCCGCCGTGAAACACCGGAAATGCTCGGTGTGTCGGGGAGGTCTGTGCGAGGATCGGCGCCGCCGGAGCACTTCGGCCCCGGGGGCCTGAGGACCCCCATTGTCGCGACGCAGAGAGGGAACCCATGTCCGACCAAGGCACGCCCCCGCCGCCCCCGCCGCCGCCCGGTTCGGGTGAGGGCGGCTACCCGCCGCCGCCTCCCGGTGGCGGCGACTACGGCGGCTACGGCGCCCCCCCGCCGCCGATGGACGGGCCGGGCGGCCCGGTCGACCACCCCAAGGGGATGACGATCCTCGTCCTGGGCATCCTGTCGCTGGTCTGCTGCTCGCCCCTGGGCATCGCCGCGTTCGTCATGGGCAACAACGCCCTGAAGGAGATCGACGCCCAGCCAGGCCGCTACGCCAACCGGCAGATCGTGCAGATCGGCCGCATCCTCGGCATCATCGGCATGGTCTTCCTCGCCCTGTCGATCCTGTGGCTGCTCGCGTTCGGTGGCCTCGCGGCCATCTCGGGCTCGAACTGACGCGATGACGCTCGTCCGCGAGACGGCGCCACCCGGTCCCCGCACCAAGGACCGGGTGCGCCGCCTCGCGCTCCCCGTGGGGGTCGCCGCCGCCGCGGCGCTCGGCACCGCCTACGTCGCCGCCGTCGACCCCAACGCGCCGGGCCACTATCCCCTGTGCCCGACGTACGCGCTCGCCGGGGTCTACTGCCCGGGCTGCGGGATGCTGCGCGCGACCCACGACCTCGCGCACCTCGACGTGGTCGGGGCCTTCGCCCGCAACCCCCTGGCGGTGCCGGTGTACCTGGGTCTCGCCCTGCTGTACACCCGCTGGATGGTCGCCCGGTGGCGCGGTGAGCAGCTGCGGTGGGATCCGCCGCGGTGGCTGCCGGCCGCGCTCGCCGTGGCGTTCGTGGCCTACACGGTGGCACGCAACGTGCCCGGCTGGACCTGGCTCTCACCGGCTTGACCCCGACTTCTTGGGCTTCACCCCGACTTCTTGCGGAAACCACCGCGGGCAGGGGTCTCTCGCACGCCCATGCCGGTGAATTCCCGCAATGAGTCGGCGGGTCAGCGCTTCGGCACGACCACCACGCTGGAGTGCACGGCCTTGTCGCCCAGGGTCTGCTTGTCGGCGTCCCAGAGCATCCAGAGCCAGCCGATGTAGATGACCTGGTTGACCAGGCTGTTGACGATCTCGCGCAGGAAGGTCATGCCGGCGCCGACCGGTTGGCCGGTCTTGTCGTCGAGCAGGTAGAGCCCGATGACCTTCTTGCCGACGCTCTGCCCGGTGCGGCCCATCTTGAAGATGCGGTTCCAGATGGTGATGCCGATGGAGACCAGCGCGCCGAGGGCGATAAGGAGGCCGCCGGCCACCACGAGCCCGACGTTGGCGTCACCCGAGGTGAAGGTGGGGTTGCCGAACTGGTCGGTGCCGAGCTGGGTGCTGGTGTCGCTCGGCACCGCGACCGCGATCAGGATGATGCCGAGGATGACCGGGATCAGGCCGACGAGGGTGATGGCCATGTCGACGAGGTAGGCCAGGGCGCGTTGCCCGAAGCCGGCCACCTTGCCGAAGTTCTGCTCGACGTAGGCGAGGCTGCCGGGATACGTGGGCCCACCGCCGGCGTAGACCGGTGCCTGGGAGTAACCCCCGTAGGGGTTGGCCGGTGGCTGTTGGTACCCTGGCTGTTGATAACCGGGCTGTGGGTAGACAGGTTGTGCTGCACCGGGACTCGGCTGCCCGTAGGAGCCGACGGGCGGGTACTCGGGCGCGGTCGGGGGTACAGCGGGCCCGACAGGTGGCGGAGGAGGTGCTTGCGACGGCGAGGGCGACCCAGGCGCTGCGGCGGCCTCCGGGGCCGGAGCGCCCTCCGTCGACGGAGCGGGAGCCGGCGGTGTCTGCGGCTCGTCGCGGGTCGGCTCGGCGGGATCCTGCGGAAGGTCGGTCATGACTACCCCTTGGGGTGCATCGGGTGGGTGCCCTTCGATCCTAGGCTCGCTCCTGGGAAGTGGCGATGACGGGTAGCTCACTCGTGTCGACCCCGAGAACCGCCCGCTCGTCGGGCTTCGAGGGGAGCACCGACCTGACGTAGTCGTCGATCGCCACCTCGATGGGGATGTCGTGCCGCGCACGCTCGGCCAGGTACCAACGGTGCTCGAGCACCTCGTGGAAGACCTCGGCCGGTTCCAGCTTGGCCACCAGCGCTCGCGGCACCCGGCGGGTGACCGGTTCGTAGATGTTCGCCAGCCAGTCGTGAGCGACCATCTCCTCGTCGTCCCCCTGGCGCCCGGTCGACGCCGTGTAGGTGTCGAGGTCGTTGAGCAGTCGGCGGGCCTGGTTCTCGCGCACGTCGAGGCCGGTGAGCCGCAGCAGCCGGCGGGAGTGGTGGCCGGCATCCACGACCTTGGGCTGGATCTGGATCGACGTGCCGTCGATGTCGGTGGTGATCGCCAGCTCGTCGACGTCGAACCCGAGGGCGTTGAGCCGCCGGATCCGGTCGTCGACCCGCCAGCGCTCGGTGTCGTCGATCTGCTCGCGTCCGGTGAGGGCATCCCACAGCTCGCGGTAGCGCAGCACGATCCGTTCGCTGACGGCCACCGGGTCGCGGTCCTCCTGGAGCAGTCCGCCGGCCTCGAGGTCCATCAGCTCGCCGGCGATGTTGACCCGGGCGATCTCGAGGTCGTGCTCGCGCTGGCCGTCGCTGAGCCGCTCGCGCAGCTCGCCGGTCTCGGCGTCGACGAGGTAGGCGGCGAACGCCCCGGCATCGCGCCGGAACAGCGTGTTCGACAGCGAGACGTCACCCCACCAGAACCCGGCCAGGTGCAGGCGCACGAGCAACACCGCCAGGGCGTCGATGAGGCGCACCGCTGTGCCCTTGCGCAGGTTCTGGCTGTACAGCGCGCGGTACGGCAACGAGAACTGCAGGTGTCGGGTGATCAGGCACGCGTCCAGCGGCTCGCCCTCGAGGCCGACCCGGCCACTGATCACGGCGAACGGCTCCACGCACGGCATGTCCAGCCGGTTCAGGCTGCGCAGCAGGTCGTACTCGCGCCGAGCCAGGTCGGCCTTGATCTCCTTGACGGCCAGGACGCGCCCCGACAGCCGCACGAAGCGCACGACGTGCCGAGAGATGCCGCGTGGCAGGGCGGCGAGCAGGTGCTCGGGCCACTCTTCGAGGGAGACCCGCCAGGGCAGGTCGAGCAGGGCGGGGTCGGGGCGGGCGGCCGAGATCTCGAGTGCCATGGCCCCAGCCTCTCGCACTCGGCGGGCGGGTGGTACGGGCCGTCACCGGCCGGTCACCAAAGCGAAGCGAGAAGGCCCCGGACGCAACACCGTCCGGGGCCCTCTCGTGCGGCGAGGGTGTGCGTCAGCCGAGGCGGCCCCCGCTCGCGGGGTCGAACACGTGCATGTGCTCGGGGTTGGGGTAGACGTAGATCTTCGCTCCCTTGGTGGGCACGTTGCGGCCGTCGACGCGGGCGATGAACGGCTTGTCGAGGCCGTCGTCGCCGCCTTCGAGCTTGACGTGGTCGTTCGCGGGGGTGGCGTAGACGTAGGCGTCGGCGCCGAGCTCCTCGACGACGTCGACGATGAGCTCGAGACCGTCTTCGTTGGTCGTCACCTCGACGTCCTCGGGGCGCATGCCGACGATGACCTGGTTGCCGACGTTGCCGAGCAGCGAGCGGTCGACCGGCAGCCGGTGGCTGCCGAACTGCACGCCCTGCTCGGTGACGGGGACCGAGACCAGGTTCATGGCGGGGGAGCCGATGAAGCCGGCGACGAAGACGTTGCTCGGCTCGTCGTACATCTCACGGGGGGTGGCGCACTGCTGCAGGATGCCGTCCTTGAGCAGGGCGATGCGGTCGCCCATCGTCATGGCCTCGATCTGGTCGTGGGTGACGTAGACCGTGGTGACGCCCAGCCGGCGCTGGAGGGAGGCGATCTGGGTGCGGGTCTGGACACGCAGCTTGGCGTCGAGGTTCGACAGCGGCTCGTCCATGAGGAACACCTGTGGGCTGCGGACGATGGCGCGGCCCATGGCCACGCGCTGGCGCTGGCCACCCGAGAGGGCCTTCGGCTTGCGCTCGAGGTAGTCGCCCAGGTCGAGAATCTGGGCGGCCTCGGCCACTCGCTTCTTGATCTCGCTCTTGTCGACCCCGGCGATCTTCAGGGCGAAGCCCATGTTGTCGGCAACGCTCATGTGCGGGTACAGCGCGTAGTTCTGGAAGACCATCGCGACGTCGCGGTCCTTGGGCGACAGGTCTGTGACGTCGCGGTCGCCGATCCAGATCTTGCCGCCGTTGACCTCTTCGAGGCCGGCGAGCATGCGCAGGGAGGTGGACTTGCCACACCCCGAGGGCCCGACGAGGACGAGGAACTCCCCGTCGGCTACGTCGATGTCGAGCCGATCGACCGAGGGCGAGTCGTTGCCCGGATAGATGCGGGTGGCTTGGTCGAACTTGACAGTTGCCATGGCGTCATTGCCTTCCTTCACCGGCAGGAACGTGCCGGACGATCCGTTGTAAAGGTGGTGGAGCTCCCGCCACATCGGTGTAAGCGGTTTCGCCAGTATGCCGTGTCGGGGCGGGGCTGTGGTACCCCGGTCTCGGGAGAATGGCGCACGGCATCCGCCGGGGTTGTTAGATTGCGGCCCGTGAACGAGTCGCGGTCAGCCCGCCTGGCCGACATCGCGGCGCAGGCCGACGTCAGCGAGGCGACGGTCAGCCGGGTGCTGAACGACCGCCCGGGCGTCTCCGACGCGACCCGGCAGGCGGTACTCACGGCCATCGACGTGCTCGGCTACGACCGCCCCACCCGGCTCAAGCCCAAGTCGGCCCTGCTCGTGGGCCTGGTGATGCCCGAGCTGGTGAACCCCATCTTCCCGGCGTTCGCCCAGGTCATCGAAACGGCCCTGGCCGCCGAGGGCTTCACCCCGGTGCTCTGCACCCAGACCCCGGGCGGGGTGCACGAGGACGACTACGTGCAGATGCTGCTCGACCGCGGGGTCTCCGGGATCATCTTCCTCAGCGGCCAGCACGCCGACGCGACGTCCGACCCGGCCCGCTACCAGGGCCTGCGTGACCGCGGCCTGCCGATCGTGCTGGTCAACGGCTGGCTCAGCGGGGTCGACGCCCCCTTCGTGTCGAACGATGACGTCGCGTCGATGGGCCTGGCCGTCAACCACCTGGCACAGCTGGGCCACACCGAGATCGGGCTGGCCCTGGGTCCAGAGCGCTACACGCCCGTCATCCGCAAGGTGCAGGGCTTCCGGGTGGCCATGCGCGAGCACCTGGGGGTCGAGCCGGCCCACCTCGAACGGCTGGTCACGCACACGGTGTTCAGCCTCGAAGGCGGTGCGGCGGCGGCGGGCCGGCTCATCTCGCGCGGGGCCACCGCGGTGATCTGCGGGTCGGACCTGATGGCGCTGGGCGCGATCCGCCAGGCCCGCTCGATGGGCCTGAGCGTGCCGCGCGACGTCTCGGTGGTCGGCTACGACGACTCCACGATCATGGGGTTCACCGACCCACCGCTCACCACGATCCGCCAGGCCGTGGAGGCGATGGGGGACGCCGCCGTGCGCGCGCTGCTCGACGAGATCGGCGGGGAGGGGCCGCCGCGGGCGGAGTACGTCTTCCGCCCCGAGCTCGTGGTGCGCGGCTCGACCGGTGCGGTGCCGCACCGCGCGTGACCGCTGGCCGGGCCGGGATGCCGCGTGGCCGGCATCAGCGCCCTGTCACCGCTGTTCCTCTGGCGCGTCGCGGGAGGCACCCCTATGGTTCGGGGCATGAGGATCTCGGACGTGATCAGGCGCAAGGGCGGGACCGTCATCACCGTGCGCACCGACGCATCGGTGAGCGAGCTGCTGTCCCTCCTCTCGGAACACCGGATCGGTGCCGTCGTGGTGAGCGACGACGGCGAGAGCGTGCACGGCATCGTCAGTGAGCGCGACATCGTGCGGCATCTGCACACCCACGGAGCCCAGCTGCTCGACGCGCCCGTCGGGCAGATCATGACCTCCGAGGTGCACACGGCCAGCCCCGACGACAGCCTCGACGACCTCGAGGCGATGATGACCGAGCGGCGCTTCCGGCACGTGCCCGTGGTCGTCGACGGCAAGCTCGTCGCGATCATGAGCATCGGCGACGTCGTGAAGAACCGCATCGACGACCTGCAGGCCGAGCGCGACCAGCTGCGCACCTACATCCAGTCCTGACCGCTGCCGCTCCCCGACGTCGTGCGACCTGAGCACCTCCGGCTGCCCTCCTAGGCACCCCTGAGGTGGGTGTCCCGCCACCGATCGCGGCGGTGGCCGGCGGTCGCGTGCAGCAGGAACCCAGCAAGACGGCTTACCGTGGAGGGCATGACCGCCGACGCCATCGCCGACGGCCCCCAGCCGGAGGACGACGAGACCCTGCAGCCGCGTGAGCACGCGCGGCTGGGGGAGTACCGCCTCGTCCAGCGGCTCGGCGAGGGCGGGATGGGCGTGGTGCACCTCGCGCTCGACCGGCACGGCCGGGCCGTGGCCATCAAGGTGCTGCGCCAGCACATCGCGCACGACCCAGACGCCCGAGCCCGCCTGACCCGCGAGGTCAGCAGCCTGAGCCGGATCACGAGCCCGAGGGTGGCCCCGATCATCGACGCCGACGTCGACGGCCCCACCCCCTACATCGTGACCCGGTACGTGCCCGGCCCCTCGCTCGACGACCACGTGACCCAGTGCGGCCTCCTGCCGCCGGCCGAGCTGCACCGGGTCGCCTCCGGCCTGGCCGAGGCGCTCGACGCCATCCACTCGGCCGGGGTCGTGCACCGTGACGTGAAGCCGGGCAACGTGCTGCTGGTCGACGGTGACCCGGTGCTCATCGACTTCGGTATCGCGCACGTCGCCGACGACATCCGGCTCACCATGACCGGTCTGGTCATGGGCACACCGGGCTACCTGGCACCCGAGGTCGTCGGCGGTGAGGACGTCACGGCGGCCACCGACTGGTGGGGGTGGGCGGCGACGACCGCCTTCGCCGCCAGTGGCGCCCCGCCGTTCGGCACCGGCCCGATGGCTGCCGTGCTGGCTCGGGTCAGCGCCGGTGACCCCGACCTCGAGGCGGTCGACCCGCGCATCGAGCCCCTGCTCTACGCGGCCCTGTCGCCGGACCCGAGCGAGCGCCCCCACCACGGCGAGGTCGTCGCGGCGCTCGAACGCTACGCCCACGGCGCGCCCGTCACCGAGGCGATCATGGTGCGCCGGGTGCGCCCGCCGACCCAGCGCCTGTCCGTGCCGCCCACCACCGCGCTGCCGCTGACTGCGTCGCCCTCGCGTCCGCCGGTGGCGCCGGTGATCGGGGCTGCCCCTGCCGGCGCCGGCCCGGCCGCGGGTTCGAGCGAGCACACCGGCCCGCCGGCACCGGCTCCTCCCGTCGCGGCGCGCGTGGCTCAGCCGTCGCCGCGGCCGCTGTCGCCGCCGCCGCCCCTGCCGGCACCGATGGTGACGACCGGGCGCCCAACCGGCCCGCCCGGCTGGGAGCAGGCCCAGCCGGTGAACCGCCAGGTGGCGCAACCTCCTCCGGCGCGACCGGTGCCGGGCCCGCTGCAGCCGGGCCCGGGCGCGCTGCCTTTGCAGCCGGGTGCGCCGGTGCCCGACTCGGAGTCGGACTGGGATGCCGCCCGCCTCGGGCACGGCCCGTACGGCGACCCCCGGATCGGCCGCCCGAGCCGCTCGGGCACGCTGCTGGCGCTGCTCGCAGTGCTGGCGGCGGTCGCGGCCCGGGCTCCCGTGGTGGCGGTGCTGGGGCTGCTGGCCTGGGTCACGCTGGCCCGCACCGCAGACCGCTCGGTCACCGCCTTGGTCATGCGCCGGCACGAGCGCGGCGCGCGGGGCAGCGACGTCGCCGTCGCGGTGGCGACCAGCCCATGGCACCTCGTGCTCGGCCTGGTGGGTGCCGTTGCCTCGCTCGTGCTGCCGCTGTTCGTGGGGGTGTGCGCGATGTACGCCAGCGCCCTGGTGCTCACTGCCGCGCGGGGCACCGACGTGAGCACCGACGACGTGCTGCCGCTGCTCGTGGCCGGTGTCTTCGCCGGGCTGACCGCGTGGTGGGGCCCGGGCGGTGCCAGCCTGCGGCGGGGCAGCCGCAGCATCGTGCGGGGTCTGACGCCCGGTGAGGCGGCGGGCCAGGTGGCTGCCGGCATCCTGCTGGTCGTCGCGGTGGTCGTGCTCGCGGTGACCCTCACCGGCAGCGGCCCCACCTGGTGGCCCCGCACGACGGCGCCCGGGTGGGCGTCGCAGGTGGTGCCGAGCCTGTGAGCAAGCCCCCGCACGACCGCCAGGGACGGATCTTCCAGGGCGAGTCGCCGACCGAACCCATGCCGATGGCCGACCTGCTGCGGCGAACTCCATACCGCAACATGCGGATTCCCGGCGAAGCGCCCGAGGACACGCAGGTTCGGTGGGCGCTCGACCTCGCCGCTCGGGTCGGTGAGCTGATGCTGCGGTGCGGAGCCGGTGCACCACAGGTGGTCGGCAGCGTGGCGGCTGTGGCGGCGGCATCCGGGGTCGACGTGGTGGAGGTCGACGTCACCCTGCAGTCGCTGCTCATCCAGGCGTCGAGTGCTCCCGGCCGGCCGCACACCCTGCTGCGCGTCGTGCGGCGCACCCGGCACGACTACGCCCGGCTGGTCGCCGTGCACGAGCTGGTGGAGGCGCTCGCGGGCGGCGAGATCGACTCCCGCGAGGCCGACCGGCGGCTGCGGCGGATCAAGCGCAGCCGGCGCACCTTCCCGGTATGGGCGGTGTCCCTCGCCAGCGCCCTGCTCGCCTCGGCCGTGGCCGTGATGATCGGCGCGAGCGCGCTCGCGGCTCTGGCCACCGTGCTCGTGGTGCTCTCCGTCACTGCTGTCAACCGGCTCTACGCGCAAACCGCTCTGCCCGAGTTCTACGCCAACGCGATCAACGCCATGGTGGCGACCCTGCTCGCCGGTGCGGTGTACGCCGCGTCGGTCGCGGTGGGGCGGCCGATGCAGGAGCAGGACTTCGCGTTCATCGTGGCCGGCGGGATCGTCGCGATGCTGCCAGGCCGCTCGATGGCCTCCGCCATCGAGGACGTGCTCTTCGGGTTCCCGCTCACCGGCGCCGGGCGCCTGCTGTCGGTGGTGGTGGCGCTCACCGGGCTGATCATCGGAATCGCCGGCGGGCTGAGCGTGATGCTGTCGCTCACCCAGGTGTTCGGGTCGGACTTCGTGTCTCCGTCGGTTCTCAACCTGAGGGTCAACCAGTCGTCGGTGCTCGCGGCTCTGCTCGGCGCGCTGGTGGTCGGGCTGAGCGGTGCGGTCACGGTGCAGAGCCTGCGCCGCCTGATCGTGCCGACCGGGCTGCTGTCGGTGGGCACCGCCGTCGTGGCGGCCGTCCTCGGCCGAGGGGTCGGCATCGGCCCGATCGCGGCCACCGGGGTCGCGGCCGTGGCGCTCGGGGCGGCCGGGCGACTGGTGGCGGCGCGGCTCGATGCGCCGTCGATGGTGCTCGTGGTACCGGCCAGCTTCGCCCTGCTACCGGGCCTCACCATCTTCCGCGGGCTCTACGAGCTCGTGGCCGCCAGCGGCGACGCCCCCGGCTCGCTGACCATCCAGTCGGGGCTCACCACCTTGTTGGGGGCGGGTGCGGTCCTGGTCGCCATTGCGACCGGCACGGTGTTCGGCGAGATCCTCGCATCGCCGTGGGACCGGTCGGTGCGCGGCTCCCGGCCCGAGGGGCGCGAGGGTCGCGAGGGGCGGGACGACGGTGGCGACCTGCGGCGGGCCTGAAGGTCAGGGCGCCCTCGGGAGCTGGCGGCGGCCGGGCCAGGTGCCGGCATCCGCGTAGACTCCGGGGCTGTCAACGCCCCTCGGGCGTGGGCCCGCTGGCGTGGCGCAATCGGTAGCGCACCTGTCTTGTAAACAGGGGGTTGAGGGTTCGAGTCCCTTCGCCAGCTCTCGCACTGACCTTGTGTCTGACCCCTCTGAACTGCGAGAATGTCTCTGGACCGACTCCGTGGACACGGGGGGTCAGAGATGGACACCAGTAATCAGCGATATGGCACGCAGATGGCACGAGGCCGCCGCTCCGAGCGGGTGTCATGAGCGGTCGGAAGGGCCGACGGGGGTTCGGCCGGATCCGAAGGTTGCCGTCCGGGCGCTGGCAGGCGAGCTACGTGGCTCCCGACCTGCGCCGGACCAACGCGCCGATCACCTTCCTTAGCAAGGCCGATGCCGAGGGCTGGCTCGGTGTGGAGCGGCAGAAGATCGTCCACGGGGAGTTCGAGCGCCCCGAACCGCCGGCGCCTCCGACCGCCGTAGTGACGTTCACCGACTACGCGACAACCTGGGTCGCAACCCGGGAGATCAAGCCGAAGACGCGTGAGGGCTACGAGCACGTGCTCAACAAGTACCTCGTGCCGCGGTTCACCAGCCGGCCCATCGCCGACATCACGCCTGCTGACGTCCGCACGTGGTGGGCATCGATGAACCCAGACACCCCGACCGTCCGGGCGCGCTCCTACGCGCTCCTCAAGGCCGTGCTGAACACAGCAGCCGCAGATGACCTCATCGACGCGAACCCGTGCCGTATCCGCGGAGCCTCGAACTCGCCGCGGGCTCGTGACGTCCGGCCGGCGTCGGTCGAGGAGCTGTCCGCCATTGTCGAGGCAATGCCCGAGCAGTACCGAGCGCTGGTGCTGCTCGGCGCCTGGTGCGCCCTGCGCAGCGGGGAGCTGCTCGAGCTGCGTCGCCGGGACGTCGACGTCGTCCACGGCACCGTACGGGTCGAGCGCGCGGTCTCCTGGGTCAGGGGCAAGGCGGTCACCGGCACCCCGAAGTCGGCGGCTGGCACGCGCACGGTCGCGATCCCGCCGCATATCGTTCCAGCGGTGACCCAGCATCTCGAGGAGTTCACCGGATCTGCTGCCGACGCACTCCTCTTCCCTGGCGCCAACGGCGTCTCGAACCTCCAGCCGTCGACGCTGTACAAGTACTGGCAGCCGGCTCGGGTGTCGGCGGGTCGACCGGACCTCCGCCTTCACGACCTGCGCCACACCGGCGCGACGATGGCCGCGATGGCCGGCGCAACCTTGGCGGACCTCCAACAGCGACTTGGGCACAGCAGCGTCAACGCCGCCCTGCGCTTGGGCCCACATCCACCACCGCGCCGCTTGACAAAACAGAACCTGGGATGTCTGCCGCGGTGCGCTAGAGAGCTTGGTCGCCGAGGATGTCAGCGAGCAACCACCTGCCCCTGCCGTCCTGGACGAGGGACCAGACGTCATAGTTCCCGGGGTACATCGAGTCGCCGGAGGCGACCTCGTAGGTGACCCGCAGGCCCACTGATTGGGCGTACGCACCAGCGGGTCCGGACTGCGCGGGCGTGGCGTCTTCGTCCGCGAGGTGCCACGTCGTGATCCGCTGCGGGTGCTCGATCCAGCCGCCGGCGGCCTTCTGGTCCTGCACCAACCGGGGCGTCATGATCGCTTCGACACTGCCCACATCGCCAACGGCCAGACGACTCATGACCTGCTCCAGCGTGGCTTGGGCTGTGCCGGTGTTGTCGATCGGAACCACCGGCTGATGAGGCTGAGCACAGCCGCCAAGGACCCCGACCAAGGCGACGGAGACCCACAGGCCCCTCAGGCGTGCACGCACACCCACATCATCGGTCAGCCACTGCCCGCGACGACAGCATTCTGATGAGTTGCCGCGGTGTGGCGCGCGATTGACGGCGTTTACGGAGCCGCTGCTGGCCCGGGTGATGCGTCCAGCGGATATGCCACCGACCGCGCGGTGGGTGGCTAGTCTCGGCGCGTGAAGCGGATGGTTGTTGACGGGCAGCTCTTCGATGTCAGTGAGCGAGTCGCCGAGCCAGGCGTTTACGACTGTCAGTGGGTTTCCGGTCCGAACGAGGGCTACGGCTTCGCGACTGCAGCGTACGGGGATGGGCGCCTGACCGACGCTGAGCTCGAGGACGGCATTCGCAACTTCCTCAGCCAGATCGACCCCACCACGGGCTACCACGGGTAGGGCATCGGCTCACGCCGCGAAGTGCACTGTCATGCTTGATATGTAGGTGATCTTCTCGGTCACCGGCGCAGCATGGTGGGCGTCGTCGATCCGTTGAGAAGGACCCCTGGTGACTCGTATCTTGCCGTGTTTGATCTCGTCCGATGTCTTTGAGCCGAGGGTGCCGGCGGGCCGGTTGGGTGATCCGTTGCTCGATGCGTATCTCGAGTTCGTGGAGGCACGCTCGCGTCCGAACACGGTGCTGGCGACGTGGTTCGACTTGAAGGTCTTCTTCGCCGTGGTGGGTAAGCCGGTGGGCGAGGTGAGACCGCTTGACGTGTTGGGCTTCATCACCGCCCAGCGGGCAGGGCTGTCTGGCCTGCCCGATCCGCAGCTGGTGCCAGCTGGTGCACCCGTGCAAGGAGCGGGGGTCTCACTGCGGACGATCCGTCGGCGGCTGTCCACGATCGGCGGGCTGTACGCGTTCTTGACGGTGCGCGGCGACGTGGCTACCAACCCGGTCCCGCGTGGACTGCCGACCCGCCGGGAGAGGTCGCGCCCGTCCCAGGGGGTGCCGTTGGTTCGAGCGTCCAGGACGCTGCCACGGATCCTGGCCCCTGCCGAGGTCGACGCACTGACCGCGGCGCTGCGCACGCACCGCGACCGCACCATGGTCTCGGCGATGCTGCTGGGCGGGTTGCGGCGCTGCGAGGTCCTCGGGCTGAGGCTGGGCGACGTCAACGCCGGTGAGCGGCAGCTGTTCATCGCCGACGGCAAGGGCGGCCACCAGCGGCTGGTGCCGGTCTCGCCGAGGTTCTTCGAGCATCTGGGCGCCTACCTGGACACCGAACGCCCAGCGGATGCCGACACCGACCAGGTGTTCCTGGTGCTCAAGCGTCCCAACCGGGGACGCCCGCTGTCAGCCAAGGGTCTGGAGCAGGTGCTGGCCTCAGCGCGGGAAAGGGCCGGGCTCGCTCACGGCAGCTGCCACGAGCTGCGCCACACCTGCCTGACCCGTCTGCGGGGGGCGGGGATGGCGCTGGAGGCGGTCCAGGCCCAGGCCGGGCACGCCTCGATCGAGTCGACCCGGATCTACCTGCACCTGGCCGATGACTGGCTCGCCGCGCAGTACCGCCGGGCCGCGGAGGTCATCGACGCCCAGGTCTACGCCGGCGCCGGCGAGTCCCCGCCGCTGGTCCACGACCCCGACCCGGTCGCCATCCCCGGCTTCCGCAGGTTGCGATGAGTACCGCACTGCCGCAGCGGTTCTCCCCCGACCAGCACCAGCGCGGCGGCGCGGCGGCGATGGCGACCTGGGCCCAAATCGAGGTGGACCAGCCGGCCGTGGCAGCCACGATGCGCGCCTACCTTGACCAGGTCGCCGTCGTGCTGCGCCCGGGCAGCGTGGACAACGCCGATCTGTGCCTTCGCTCGTTCTGCACCTACCTGCTGGGCCACCACCCCGAGGTGACCTGCGTGCGCGACATCGCCCGGGCCCACATCGAGGGGTACAAGCCGTGGCTGGCCGCCCGACCCGGACAGAACAAGCCCGCAGCCACACCGGCGACCATCGCCCACCGGCTCGGGACGCTGCGGATGTTCTTCCTGCGCATCGAGGAGTGGGCCTGGGCCGACGCACCACCACGGGTGCCGATGTTCCCCGGCGACGTGCCCAAGCAGCGCCACGCCCTGCCCAAGGCGCTCGACGACCACGCCGCGTCCGCCCTGCTCAAAGCCGCCCAGGCCGACCGGCGGATGCTCGTCGGGGTCACCGTGGAGTTCCTGCTGCGCACCGGGCTACGCGTCGGGGAGTACACCGCCCTGACCGCCGACGCCATCGTCTTCATCGGTGACACCCACTGGCTGCACGTCCCGGTCGGCAAGCTCCACGAGGACCGCTACCTGCCGCTGCACCCGCGCCTGGTCGAGCTGGTCACCACCTACCGCACCGCGCACGTCCCACCCGGGCACCCGCTGCTGCTGCCACGCGAGAACGGCAAAACACAGGACCGGCACGGCGTGACCAGGATGATCAACCGCGCCGGCGCCGCGGCCGGGCTGGCCCACATCCACCCCCACCAGCTGCGGCACACCCTGGCGACCCAAGCCATCAACCGCGGCATGAGCCTGGAGGCGATCGCCGCCATGCTCGGCCACAAGTCGATGGACATGACCTTGGTCTACGCCAAGATCGCCAACCGCACCGTCGCCCAGGAGTACTTCACCGTCGCCGCGAAAGTCGACGCCCTGTACGCCAACCCCGCCCAGCTCCCCGCCGACGCCCTCGGCCCGAACATGGCACGGCTCAACCAAGAACACTCCCGCATGCTCGGCAACGGCTACTGCGCCCGCCCCAAAGTCATGGACTGCCAGTACGAGACCATCTGCGAGTCCTGCACCTTCTTCGAAACCACCATCGAGTTCCGCCCCACCCTGCTCGCCCAACGCCAAGACGCCTGCAACAAAGGCCAAGTCAGACGCGCCCAGATCTACGACGAACTCATCACCGGCCTCGACACCACCGAAGCCTCTTGACAACCGATACCTACATAATGCCGCATTCCGCGCGGTCCCTAATGGCGTCGCAACCCTCCGCGCCGGGGGAGTGTCCCTGTGCCGCCGGCTCGTCAGTCTCGTGGACGCTCGGGGATGAGTGCCTGCGCGTCGTACGTGACGTCCTCCAGCTTGGTCATCACCTCGAGTGCCTCCGCCCCGTATGCCTTGAGCGTCAGTTGGACCGCTTCCTCCGGGTCCACCTGCAGCACCGTTGCCAGGGTAGTGATGTCCGCGGCATCGCGTGCTCGGCCTGCCGCCAACTTCATTGCGAGCAACTGCTCGAGTGATGCCATCTGAACCCGCAGCCCTGGGGAGCTGGGTGGTGTGAGGGCGTCAGCGGGGATGGGTGGGAGGAATGGGCGGGCGGCTCCGTTGAGCCACCCCTCGGGCAGGCCGAGCTCGTCGGCCATCTGCGCAACCATGTGGGCGACCCGGTCATCGGTCGTGATGCCGTCGATGTCTTGAGTGCGGCGGTCCGTGTCGGGAAGGTGTAGCGAGATCGCCGCGCCTCCGACGACGTAGACAGTCGCCGCGATCCCGGCGGCGCCGAGGCGTTGGTCGAGTTCGTCCAGCAGCTGGCGGATCTGGGCCGCGTCGAGGTCGAAGCTCACGCCGTGATCAGCTCACGCTCGTTGATCTGGATGCCGAGCGCGGCGAGGCCTTCGTCCAATGGTCGGCCTCGCCTCACCGGCAACGGAGCCCAAGGCTCGCGCAGCGGCATGGGGGCAGCGAGCCACTGGGGGATCGGCCGCCCGTCGCGCGCGGTCTCGCGCAGGATGGTGTGCGCCAGCGTCTTCCACGGGCCAGTCAAAGCCAGTCGTGGGGAACCCGTGGCCCAGATCGCGCGACGGGCCGGCGTGCTCAGTGCGAGGGACTGGTCACGTCCTTGGAGCAGCATTCGCATGGCCCACACCGGATCTGAGTCGCAGTGGGTGGCGACTGCGTCGATGACATCCGAGGCCCGCATCCATGTGCGATTTGCTGCCTGCTCGGCTGCGTCTTCGAGGTCGAGCAGAACCAGTGCTGAGGGGACGGTGCGACCGGCCAGGTAGTCCCCCAGTCGCGAAGGCGTGCACCCGACCGCATGCGCCGCCTGGCTCTGGTTGAAACCGGCAGCCTCGATCAGCGTCGCGAGGCGCCTGCGCAGACGGTCCCTGGAACTCATGCAAGCAACTGTATACCCAAATGTGGGTATATTTGTCGGCCCCTCCGCAACCCCGGTCGACAAGCCGGCGCGAGATAGTGGCGGGCTACCTGCTGCCGACGCTGGGGCGGATGCCCATCGACACGATCACGCCGAGCGTGGTGCGCACCTGGTGGTCGCGGCTGCCGGCCGACAGGCCGACCGTGCGCGCTCGCAGCTGCGCGCTATTGAAGGCGGTGATGAACACCGCGGTTGCCGACGAGGTGATCGACAGCAGCCCCTGCCGAATCCGCGGGGCCGCCAACACGCCCCGAGCCCGTGAGATCCGCCCGGCGACGATCGAGGAGCTCGAAGTGCGCCGTCGGGACCGGCACACCGGGGCCACGATGGCGGCGTGGGCAGGGGCAACGCTGGCGGAGCTGCAGGAGCGACTCGGCCACAGCAGCGTCAACGCCGCACTGCGGTATCAGCATGCCGCGCGGGGGAGAGACCAAGAGATCGCGGCCGCCTTTTCCGCGATGGCGAGGGGTTCCAGTGCCTAGTCCGGGCTCGCTCGAACCCACATAATGCTGATGAGCGTGCGGCGCCAGGCCGTAGTAGGGCAAGGTATGGCCCGCAAGGAAGTGGTACGGGTCGACGCTGGCGCGCGAGGGTTGCGTCGTCATGGCAGTGGCCCTGCCCTTCACATCTCCGCTGAGAGGTACTGGAATGTCCAGTCAGGCTGTCCTGATCAACGGCTTCGGCGTGCTCTTCGTGATTTTGAACGCGTTCGGGTTAGGCCTCAGGCTGCCTGTCGGCAAGCTGTTGGGCCAGGTCGTCGCCCATCGAAGAATCGCGGTGTGGCTGCTGTTGATCAACTTCGTCGTCATCCCCATCGTCTTTGTTGGCTACTTGCTGACGATCGCCGCGTCTATTCCAGGAGAGATCAAGGTCGGGTTCTGCGTGGCAGCCCTGTGTGCAGGCATGCCGTTCGCCCCCGTCCTCGCCAAGCTGGCCAAAGCCGACGACGGCCTCGCCACCACCCTGCTGGTGATCTTGACTTGCGCGACCGTTATCGCACTTCCGCTCGGGTTGCCCCTCGCCATCGATGCGGTGGATGCGAACCTCAAGACCTCTGCCTGGGATATTGCTTGGCCGCTGCTGCTCTTTCTGCTCCTGCCGCTCGTTCTCGGGAGCGCCTTCAGGGTTTGGTGGCCGGACCTGACGCAGCCCCTGGCGCAATGGGTCACCCGAGTCGCGATTTTGTCTCTGCTCTTCAATCTCAATTTCACGTTGGTTGCGTACTGGAGTCTGTTCGTCCAGACCTGGGGAACCGCCAGCTACATCGCGGCTCTCGCTGGCCCATTCATCGGCTTGGGGTGTGGCTACCTTCTCGTCACTGGCCTTCGGGTCAAAGAGGTGGGAAGCAGGCATGCGACCGAGGTGACCACGGCGGTACGCAACGTCGCCCCCATGCTCCTGATGATGATCTTTCCCTTTGGGGCCGACCCGCTTGTCACCGTGTCCATCACCATCCTGAACACCGTCGGCGTCACGGTCATCGTGCTATTCGTTCTCATGTGGCGGCGGCGCGCACCAACAGGCAGCGGCGCGATGACCGACACGACGGTCCAAACTGCGACCTGAAACGTGCGCGCAGAAGCGCGCTACTCCCAGATCGTGTGCGCTGGGCACGCGCCCATGCCGCGTGTGGTGGCAAAGCAGACCGGTCGCCACGACCGAGTCACGAGTCGGGAAGGTAGGCGTACCAACCATGCGTCTCGGGTCTCTGATCCTCTAGTACTACAGCCGCACTTATGGTGATGCGCCTCGCCGCGTGTAGTGGCATCGACGGGCTCGGGCTTGGTGACGGCGACGCCACGATGACCAGTGCAGGACCTCGGTGGGGTCGGGCGTCTGGCTCCAGATCAGCTGCGCCATGAGGCGTTTGACCTCGGGCACGGTCAGCGGGATCAGGTCTGAAGGGCTGGCGGCAGGCCCCCCTTTTGAGCCGCGGTGGTGATGGTCAGGAACGCGTGGGCGAGCATGACCAGGGTGATGTGGCGGTACCAGGAGTCGTAGCGGCGGACCTGGTACTGGTCCAGGCCGACTTGGCCCTTGGCGCTCTGGAAGGTCTCCTCGATGGCCCAGCGGGCCCCGGCGACCCGGACCAGCTCACGCAGCGGGGTGGCCTCGGGGCCGTGGCACAGGTAGTACGCCAGATCGCTCGGGTCCGTCAGGGAGCAGCGCACCAAGAGCCAGTAGCCACGGGAGGGTTCCAGCGGCCGAATCGCGGCGCGGGCCCACTGGTACAGGCGGGGGCCTTTGGCCCCGGCCCCGGCCGAGATCTTCTTGAACGCCTGCGGCGTCAGCGTCTTCCCCAGGGCGTCCGCGCGCAACTCGGCGACCCGCCCGTCCACCTCAGCGATGACGCGCTGGTTCACTGGGACGGCCATCACGTACGGCATCTGCCGCTCCTCCAAAGTGCGTCGCAGCCCGGCGTGCTGCCCGTACACCTCGTCCCCGGTGACCCACCCGGCCGGCACCCCCGCATCCAGGGCCCGGGTGATCATCGTGGATGCCAGCTCCGGCTTGGTCGCGAAAGCCACCTCGTCGCCAATTCCCGCCTCCCGGCAGCGGTCCCGGTCCTCAGTCCATCCCTTCGGCAGGTACAGCTCACGGTCCAAGAACGTGCGACCGGCGCTGGTCGCGTACGCCAGGAACACCCCGATCTGGCAGTTCTCGATCCGCCCCGCGGTACCCGAGTACTGCCGTGCCACACCGGCCGACTTGGTGCCCTTCTTCAAAAAGCCCGTCTCATCGACCACCAGCACCCCAGCCTCGTCGCCCAAGTGCTCGACCACGTACGCACGCACGTCATCGCGCACCAGGTCCGCGTCCCAGCCCGCCGACGCAATCAACCGCTGCATCCCGTCCGGGCTGCTCTCCCCGGCCCGCTCCGACAGCGTCCACGAGTTCTTCCGCTCCACCGGCGCAAGCAACCCCCGCACGTACTCGATCACTCGCTCTCGCGGCTCCGAGCGCGCGAACCGAGGCGCGATCCGGGCATGAACCCGATCCAACCCAGCCGCCCAAGCCTGCACCTCCGCCACACAAACCTCACTGGTCACACAAGCAACATGGCTCAAGCCTCCAGTCTGACACGCGCGACACGCCGCCCGATCACCAATAAGTGCGGCTGTAGTACTAGGTG
>CAVVFG010000005.1:0-292395 GCA_963747405.1 uncultured Actinomycetota bacterium | reverse complement strand
CCTAGGTCTGGACAAGGCCAGACAGTTGGATATGGCGCGAAACACCGAGCTTGACCACACCTCCCACTCGAATCGTCGTCCCTGGCTCACCGAGCGTGGGGCACGCCGTCACCGGGACCGTGGATCATCCGCCCCACGCGAGCGCTGGACATCGTGGACGACCGCCTGGTCAAGCATCCCACGTTGACCGTCTCGACGGAGGGGGACCTTCGCCGCACGGTCGGTGGGTGCACCCACACCGTAATGGTCCAGCCTTGGCTTCACGGCGTCGGCAGAGGCGTCTTCGGCCTCGGGGACAACGGTCGTGCGCGCTACCTCAGCGCACACGAGCGGGTCCGGATGATGAACCCCAGCGGGTCCGGGTCCAGTGCCTGCACCAGCGCAGAGGTGGAACTGTCCGTGCGAGAGGCCGTCGAGACTTTCGTGGAGCTAGCCCACTGGAGAGGGCTGTTCATGGTGGAGCTCCTGAGCGTCGGTGGCGTGCCGTACTTCGTCGAGCTCAACCCTAGGGCGTGGGGTTCCCTCGCGCTCGCGACCGCGCGCGGTCTGCATGACCCGCGGCTTGGGCCGCAGACCTGGCGCTAGGACGCGCCCTCCCTCCCGAGCCCGAACGTCTGGACAGGGTGCGCGCTCGTCACGCCGGACGCGAGCTTCTCCATCTGGCGTTCGTAGCCCGGGGGCGGCGTCGGCTGGCACGCGAGCGCAGCCTCGGCCACCCGCCGCCCCCGGACCTCGCCGCCTACCCAACGTTCAGCCGCGCCGCGCGAGATGTCCTTGCGTGGCAGCCTGGAGACCGACTCTACAACCTGCACCGCGGACTACTGCGGCCTGGGCTTCCGACACCGTCCGAACGGTCGTTGCCGCCGGACGAGGCGCGGGCGGCCGCCGATCAGCGTCAGGTTCGCCGTCCACATCCACTCGAACTGGTCCTTCGACGGCAAGTGGCCCATAGAGCTCATAGCCCGCCGGCTGCGGCGCCTTGGTTTCGGCGGCTGCTCACGGCCGAGCACTGCCAAAGCCTGGACTTAGAGAGCTGGGCGGAGTACCGGCAGTTGTGCGGTCAGCTCTCGTCAGACCGCTTCCTCGTGGTCCCGGGCATCGAGTACCGGGATGCCCAGAACCTGATTCACGTGCCGACGTGGGGCGATCTCCCGCACCTCGGCGACCACCTTGACATCGCCACGCTCTTGGAGCGCGTCGAGGGGCTTGGCGGAGCAGCGATCTTGGCGCACCCCTCACGCCACTCGGCATGGCGTCAGGTCGACCCGGCCTGGGCCGGCCACCTGTGCGGGGTGGAGGTCTGGAATCGCAAATACGACGGATGGCTACCCTCACCTCACGGTTCGGCGCTGCCCGACGACTTGGGCTTGCCCGGCTTTGCGTCCTTGGACTTCCACGCAGGGAGACAACTCTTCCCGCTCAGCACCACCCTCAGCGTTTCCAGACGCTGTGACGAGGCGGACGTGGTTGTTGCTCTTCGGCGCGGCTCCATTGCGGCGGACTTCCTCGGCACCGCCGTGCCCTCCTGGCAAGGGGGCACCCGCGCGCGCCTACTCCAGCGGCTTGACCAGGGGCGGCGGCACACCTTGCGATGGGCGCGGCACATGCGCGTCGACCCCCCATCGTCATGGGGGCGGCCCGCTCAGTCAACACGCTCAACCGTGAGGAACGGCAGGAATCGCCACGGACGGGCCTCCAGTTCGGGGCATCCTCTCTATCGTGGAGCCGTGGCCCACGTTCTTCTTGTCGCCCCCGGAGCGGACCCGACGGACGTCGGCGAGGCGTGGGTGGGGGGTCAATGGGCGATGCACTTGGCTCGACATCACTCGGTCACGTTGCTCACCTACCGCAAGCGAGAGCGCGGCCGTATTCTGGGACGAGCACGGTATCGAAGTGGTCGAGTGGCTGGGCCACCCCTCATCGGGCGTGCCGAACGCTTCAACTCCCTTCTCAAGCCGTGGTACCGGACTTCGCGCGGCGTTCTCGGTCCTGGATCGAGGCTGCCCTTCGCGCGGGGAGAAGGTCTGATGTCGGGTTTCAACCCACACCGGTGGCGATGCGCTACCCATCGCCACTGCGGAGGACGGGTATTCCCTACGTCCTGGGCCCGGTGGGCGGAGGCCTCGAAAGCCCGCCAGGATTCGTCGGCGAGGACACCGCTCCGTGGTACGTCGACTTGCGCGCTATGGACGCGGCACGGTTGCGCTGGGACCGATGGCTACGGCGTTCCTACTTGCGTGCACGGGTTGTGCTGGTCATCGCGCCGTACGCCGAGAAGGCGCTCCGGCAGTACCTCCCGCTAGACGATGTGCGCGTCATGAGCGAGACCGCATTGGCCCAGCTACCGCCTTCCGGCAGGCACGTCTTGGGTCACGGGAGGTCCGCCTGCTGTACGTCGGCCGTCTGATCCGCACCAAGGGTGCCAGGGATGCCATCAGGGCGATGGCTCACCTGCGGCATGTATCCGTCCGTCTCGACATCGTGGAAGACGGCTTCGACCGGCAGCCATGCGAGCAACTGACCCGGGACCTGCACCTCACCGACAGGGTCCAGTTCCACGGAACCCTAGGCCGCGAGCTCGTCGACGAGTTCTACGCTGCTGCGGATGTCTTCGTCTTCCCCAGCTACCGCGAGCCAGGAGGAAACGTCCAGTTCGAGGCGATGGGACACGGGCTCCCCCTCGTGCTGCCGACCGCGGCGGTCCAGCGTCGGTGACGCCGGCCTGCGCCCTGCTGGTCGAACCGACCGACCCCGAGGTGTATGCCGAGAGGCTCGCGAACGCGATCGAGCAGCTCGCCAGCAATCCTGAGCTACGCCGGTCCATGGGCTGGCCGCCCGCCAACACGTCGAATCAAGCGGAACATGGGAATCGCTCCCGAGTTTCGGTGAACTGATCGCGGAAGTCTCGGGGGACGCGAGTTCGTAAAGTGCTACCCACAGCCCGGGTGGCTGGGCGCCGGCCATATCGGATCAGCCGATTGGAATCGAGGCCAAGTGCGAGACTTCGGGCGATGAGAGCGACGGCGAGGGACTCTGCGGAGTCGCCGTGCCGCGACGGCGAAACCGAGTGGACGCGGTGTACTTCCTCAGTGCATACATCGCGCTACTCCTGTTCCTCCCGTCGCGGCTCACCGTCGGGCCTCTCGGCGGGGCCGGTTCGCCGGCCACGATCCTCGGCCTCATTGGGTTCGGATGGTGGCTGTTCGAGCAAGTGCGCAGAACTGAACCAACCGCCAACGGCCGCCAGCCCGTGCGCACAGCCCTTTCATCTTCCTCGGCTGCATGGCCGTCAGTTATGTATTCGCCATGACCCGGGCGATAGACCCTGAGGAGGCGAGCACCGCACAGTTGGGCCTGACCATCATCACCGCGTGGAGTGGAGCGCTGCTGGTCGCCAACGACGGGGTCGTCAGCCGGGAGGGGTTCGAGACACTCATCCGTAGGCTCGTCTTCGCGGGAGGAGTGCTCGGCACTCTGGGGGTCATCCAGTTCCTCACCGGCCAGATCTGGGTGGATAGGATCTCCTTGGCGCCGCTGCTCACATACAACCAGGCGCTCGGCGGGTTCACGTCCCGCGGAGGATTCAATCGACCACCGGGCACCGCACTGCACGCGATAGAGTTCGGCGCCATCATCACGATGATCCTGCCGCTCGCGCTCAACCTTGCCCTCCACGATCGGAGGCCGCGCTCTGCTCTTCGGCGGTGGTACCCCGTTGCTGCGATCGCCTTCGCTGTCACAACATCGATCTCCAAGTCAGCACTCATTTGCGCGGCCATATCCGTTCTTGGGGTTGCCATTGCCTGGAGACCGTCGTCCGCCGCGTAGCCGCCGCCGTCGGTGTGCTCTTCGGTGCGGCCATCTTCGTCACCGTGCCCGGCATGCTGGGAACCATCGTTGGCATGTTCACGGGCATCGCCGACGATGGCAGCACGCTCTCGCGGGTCGACTCGTACTCCCTCGCAACCGACTTCATCAGTCGATCACCGTGGTTCGGGCGGGGATACTCAACATTCCTGCCCCGGTACCGGATTCTAGACAACCAGTACCTCGGACTCCTCATTGAGATCGGCGCAGTCGGGCTAGCGGCATTTCTGGCGCTTCTCATCACCGCCATCATCTCTGCGCGGATGTCGAGGTCGATCTCAGACGACGTTCTCACGCAGCAGATGGGCCAGGCATTGGCCGCCGCCGTCATCTCTGGAAGCGCTGGTCTCGCCTTCTACGACGGCTTGGGCTTTCCCACGGCCGGGGCTGCACTGTTCCTGCTCCTTGGCCTGGCGGGGTGTGCGTGGCGCTTGGCGCGCTTGGAGCAGGTGACGACTCACGACGCCGCGCGGGCCATCGCCTGAAACGCTTGGCCTCAAGCCGACGGATCTCGAACAAGTTGAGCCACGGCGTCCCACATGTGGTCGCTCGTGAATCGCGCTCGCACCGCCTGCTGCGCAGACGTCCCCAACCTTTGTCGCGTTCGTGAGTCCTGCACTAGGCCCACGATCGCATCCGCCAGGGCCCGCGCGTCGCGTGGGGGTACGAGGGCGCCATCCTCACCATCGCGGACGTAATCGCGCATTGCCGGGGAGTCCGTTGTGAGTGCCGCCCTGCCCATTGCCATCGCTTCAAGGACCACGCTCTGACCACTGGGGTATGCAGGTGCCGTGGTGGGTGTCACCACGAGGTCCGCAGAATGGAGAAGCTTGCGGTAGGCCTCGTCGAAAACGCCATGAAGGACTTTGACGTTCTCCGGCAGCGGCACTCCGACGAGGTTGCGCGGCTGGCACACCAACGTTATCGGGATCCGTCCGATCCTGGCGGCCTCCGCCAGCACGAGATAGTCACGCCGTGAGTCACTGCCCACCGCTACCACACCGCCGCCCCCGAGGTTCTCCCTCCACAAGTGATGAGTCGTAGTAGCTGGTGTCCACACCGAACGGCACGACGGACAGCCTGTCAGACAGGGATGTCCAGCCGATCCGAGAGGAGTGCAACCTGGTTGCGCGAGAATACGGCCAACCGCGTTTCCGATCTGAGGGACCGACGGATCGACCTCAGCTGCTGTGGCCGCATCTGCTGGATGTCCTCCGCCAGCCAGCATGTGAGCATCGTGTGCGGAGGTCCCGGCAGGCCTAGCGAACGAACCCTGGCGTAGGCGAGCCCGACATTCTCGAAGACCGACAGCACCGAGTCGCTCCCTGCGAGCCCGCCTATGCTCGCAGCCAACGTTGCGCTGCCTTGGAGGCCAGGAACACTCTTCTCACTCCTCCGCGAGCGTCGGCGACCAGGCTCCAACTCCACGGTGGATGGTGAGCGCTGTCGTGCCACTCAAGCACGACGTGCTCCCGGAGCCGCTGCATACCGTAGGGAAGGGCGCCACCCGGCAGTTGCGCGCCGGTGGAGCGCAAACCCCATCGGTTCAGGTCTTGCATGCTGAGGACCGTGACACGAGTGATCAGGAGCCTCCTCGCCTCGATCGGAACCGCAACGGAAACGAAGCCGAGCCTAGCGCGCAACAAAAGCGCTCACGATCGCGACAGGAAGGGTTCCGCGCGCACCGTCGGCCCAGGCGTCCTTCGCCAACTCCCGAGGACGGCGCATGGGTAGGACGTAGACTGGCAGAGCGCGATCCGTAAGAAAGGACTCACACGTGTACCTCCGCGAACTGCTGCTGATGTTCCGCAGACGCTGGTACCTCGTGGCCGTCGCGCTCGTTTTCTCCGCCGTCGGCTCTGCTGCTGCCTTTTCAGCGGTCCCTCCCGACTACGAACAACAGGGAAGCGTCGTCCTGATTCCTCCCAAGAGCCCGACAGATCCGGAGGCAAATCGCTTTCTTGAGCCTGAGTAGCCTCGGTCAGGCGATGGGCGTGGTCATCCGGGCCTTGGGCAGCGACGAAACGCACGCGGTCGTGAGGGAGACCGAATCCAACGGCGACTTCTCGGTGGCCTACGACTACGCCACGAGCGCACCGATCATCGTGATCACCGCCCAAGGTCACGACCCTGCAGCGACCTCGCGGATCTTGGCGCGGCCCTCGACCAAGTCCTCATCACGTTGAACCAGTTACAAAAGGACCTAGGCATCTCGGGCGACTCCCGAATAGCGTCGTTGGACCTGACTCGCGAGGAGTCACCCACCCGCGTCTACAAGACGCAGCTCAGGGCCGGTGTCGCGTCGGGGCTGGGATTGGCGGCAGTTCTCTTCCTCGGCATCGCGGAAGTCGACAGCGTCCTTCTGCGCGGGCCCGCCTGCGCCGCGAGTCCGTCGATGCGGCGCTGGCGGGCCCGGCGCAGATGGACTCGCGACGCAGGCGGGCCAGGCTGCGCCGCCAGTCCCGTCGCCATGCGGCGCTGGCGAGCGGGCCGTCCACAGTTGGGCTGACACCCCCCGAGGACGACAAGCGGGACTCCGAGCGCGAGGCGCAGAAGCAGCCGGCCTTCAGCCCGACATCACCCTGAGGACATCGCACCCTCCAGGGCAGTTGTGGAGGACCCGTGCGGCCCGACATGTGGCCTCGTGTTTTCAATACTCGTGCGCCGTCGGCGGCGGGCAAACTCATCCCAGGCAACAGCTAGGATCGCTGTCAAGACCAAGCCCAGCAGAGCGGTCACCGCCGCCGCACGGCTCGGCCACCTTCATGTACAAGACCTGGGCCGACGAGGGAGCCGACGTGGTCGTCATGAAGTCGCTCTCGCGCATACCGTCCCGAACCTCATCTCCGTCAACGTGGAGTTGATATCCGCGACGACACTCCCGAGTGTGCTCTGACCTGCGCCTCGTCCGGACCGATCACCTGCACGTCGAGGACGGGTCGATCGAAATTCCGCGCCGATTGCCACCCGAATTTGGCACTCGCACCTGAATGCCCTCGCGGACGCCAGACCCAGCCAACGTCGCCCCGGCCGAGGAAGTCGCTGAGCGCTCGTCGTTGCCGTCCAGCTGATTCGCGACGAGGCCAGCCATGGCGATGACACTGCCCGACGTCTGGTTGATCGAGTTGGGGTAACGGTCGCTCTTCGGAGCCAAGAAGACCACGTCCGTTTGAGCCCAGTACACGCCAGTGCGACCGTTGACAAACGCCACCCCCGTGGTGGTGACCAAGAGGCCGATCACTACGACGTACCAACGCCGCGCCAAGACCTGACCGAGGATCATGATCGTCACCGCATGCCAACTCCCATGCCTCGATTGTCCCACGCCCCGAGCCCGACCGAGATACCCTCCGCACGTTCGAACTGCAAGGGCCATTGGTTTCTGCCCAGGGGCGGTCGTGAAACCTGCCCGGTGACGGTCACGAGAACTGCCCGGTGGTGGCCATGGGATCTGCCCAGCTGCTGGCCACCACCGGCTCGTTGCTCAGCTCAACGGGCTCACCCCTTGACCGGCTAGGGCCTGGGACAGGCGCACGCTCTCGCCGGTGGTCTGGCAGACGTGGGCGTGGTGCAGGAGCCGGTCCACGGTCGCGGTGGCCAGGGTCTTGGGCATCAGCTCGTCGAACGCTGCCGGGTGCAGGTTGCTCGAGATCGCGATGGAGCGTTTCTCGTACGCGGCGTCGACCAGGCGGTACAGGCCCTCGGCGGCGTCCTGTGCCACCGGGAGCAGGCCGACGTCATCGACCTATGCGGATATCCGCATAGGTCGATCTATGCCGACACCGCGACTATGCCGAGGTGGAGCCGACGACTGCGTGGATGTGGGGGTTGTTGGGGTTGAGCGCTCTGCATAGTTACAGGCTCTCGAGGAACGCGAGGATCTTGTCGGGTGGGTGGTAGCGGCCGGGCCGTGCGGATGTGGGTGTCGTCAGCGCGAGGGCCTTCTCCTTGATGGTGATGTCGGCGTGGATGTAGGCGTCGGTGGACCGGACGCCGGCGTGGCCGAGCCAGAGCGCGATCACTGATGTGTCGACTCCGGCTTGGAGCAGGGACATGGCGCAGGTGTGACGCAGCACGTGTGGGTGGATGCGTTTGCCCAGCAGGGATGGGCATCGTTGGGCGGCGGTCGTGGTGTGGGTGCTGACCCGCAGGGCGACGGCGTCGCGGCTGAGCCGCCGCCCGCTGCGGGTGGGGAAGAGGGGGTCGACTGGGCGTCCGGTTCGTTCGGCGAGCCAGGCCCGCAGCAACGCTTCGACGGGTTCGGTGAGCGGGACGGCGCGTTGCTTTCGTCCTTTGCCTTCGCAGCGGACGTTGGCGCCGGCGCCGAGGGTGATGTCGGCGCAGTTCAGGCCGGTGAGTTCGGAGACCCGCAGCCCGGTTTGGACGGCGAGCAGGATCAGCGTGCGGTCCCGTCGCCCTTCCCAGCGTGACTGGTCGGGTGCTGCGACGAGGGCGTCGATTTCGGGCGGGGTCAGGAACGTCACGATCCGCTGGTCGAAGCGCTTGGGTGGGATGGCCAGGACGCGCTGGATCAGCAGGGCGTGCTCGGGATGGCGTAGGGCCGCGTAGGAGAACAGGGAGCGGATCGCGGTCAGCCGAACGTTGCGGGTCCTGATGCTGTTGTGCCGCTCGGTTTCCAGGTGGTTCAGGAACGCGGAGATCATCGTCGCGTCCAGGTCCTCCCAGTCCAGGCTGGCGGGTGTCGTGCCGTTGTGCTGGTGGACGAACCCCAGGAGCAGCCGCAGGGTGTCGCGGTAGGCGATGATGGTGCGTGGGCTGGCTTGGCGTTGCTGGGTGAGCCGGTCGGTGAAGAAGGCCTGCAGCGTCGGGGCGATCAGTGTCATGGCCGGGCCGCCGACCGGGCAGATCCCTGTCGGGCAGCGGCCAGGGCCAGCAGTTCTGGTGCGGCGGAGAGGTACCAGTACGTGGAGGACGGTTCCCGGTGTCCGAGGTAGGTCGACAACCAGGGGATCTTGGCCTGCACGTCCGCCCCGGTGCGGTACCAGCCGAGGAGGGTTCGGACGGTGAAGGTGTGACGCAGGTCGTGCAGCCTGGGCGGCGAGGGCGCGTCCGCGCCGACATGGGTGGCGTTGATGAGCTGCCGGAACGTCTGCGAGACGACGGCGTAGCAGAGGCGGTTGCGGGTTCGGGACACGAAGAAGCTGGGTTCCTTGGGCCGTGGTTGCAGCCCATCGCGCACGCCGGCGTAGTCGCGCAGGGCCTGCATGCTGCTGGCCTGCATCGGCACCAGGCGGGTCTTGCCGAACTTGGACTCGCGGATCAACAGCACCCCCTGGGCCCAGTCCACGTCGCTTCGGTCGAGCTTGATGGCCTCGCCGATCCTCAGGCCGCTCACGGCCAGCAGCCCGATCAGGGTGTCGTAGGTCGCGGCCCGTAGTGGTGGGGTGATCGAGCGGCGGGCGTGGTCCATGACCGCGGTGATGTCGGCCGGGGAGTAGATGAACGGGGGCCGCCGTACCTGCCGGTGGGGCATCAGGCCCACGGGTGGAACCTCGGTGTCGGGGTGGATACCGGCCAGGTAGCGCGCGAAGCCCCGCGCGGCGGTCATCCGCCGCGGACCCATGCTCGTCACTGGGCCGGGCACCGGTTGCTGGGCCCAGCCCAGCGCTGACTCGATCGTCACCGTTGGGGCGCCTCGGGCGTCCAGGTAGGTCACCAAGCCCGGGAGCAGCCAGCCCGCCTCGGCCAGTTCGTGTCCGAGCGAACGTCGAAGCTGCAGGTAGTCCGCCAGGTCCTTCTCCAGGGCGCTCATCAGGCTGTTCCCGGCCACGGCTGGGCGACTTGACGTAGCGAGGCGAGGTCGACCTTCGCGTACAGGGCGGTGGTGGCCAGGTCCTGATGACGAAGAACCTGGCTGATCGCGACAAGCCCGGCGCCTTTACGTAGCAGGTCCCCGGCGAGGGCGTGCCGCAGCCGGTGGGGGCCCACCTTTGGCAGGCCAGCACGCCGGCAGGCCCGCTCGACGACATCGCCGACGAGATCGGCGCGGATCGGCCCTCGCGGGGCTCGAACCGTCAGGAACAGGTGTCGGGCTCGCGCAGGGTTACGACCCGCGCTCAGGTAGGCGACCAAGGCTTCACCCACCTGCGTCGGCAACGGCAGCCGGTCATGGCGACCGCCCTTGCCACGGACCACGAGCTCGCCCGCGCGCCAGTCCACGTCCGCCAGCTCCAGCCGAGCGACCTCGATCGAGCGCAAACCCAGCCGCGCGACCACGGTGATCATCGCGAAGTCCCGCAGCCCAACGGCGGTGCTGCGATCGCAACTGTCCAGCAACCTTTGAAGGTCCGCGTCGCTGACCGCGTCCGGAGGCAGAGTGGACAACCGCCACCCACCAACCGGGGGCACCGCCGTGCCCAGCCGCAGCGGGGTGATGCCCTGCAGGTACAAGAACCGCAGGACCGAACGCAGCTCGGCCACGCGGCCCTTCGCCGACCCGGCCGAGACCCGAGCGCACTCCCGCAGCAGGAACGCGTTGATGTCGGCCCCGCTCAGCGAGGCGGGGTCGAAGACCTCAGCTGGGAACGCCTGTCCCTGAAGGAAACGGCGTGCAGCGTTCTCATACCGCAGCACGGTGGTCGGGGCCAAGCCCCGCTCGGTGACCATCCAGCCCCGGTACTGCGCCACAAGCGCGGCCAACGGTGTCATCACCGGCGGCTGGGGCTCAGCAGCGGTACCGGTCGCCCGCAGGTAGGTCATCAGCGGTGCCATCGCCCGGGTCCCCGGAACCCTGCGGCGACCAGCCGCATGCCGGGCAGCCAAGAACTCCCCGATCCGCTCATCGTCGAGCTGGTCCGGCCTCAGCCCTGCCGACGACAGCCACAAGCCGAGCTGGCCCAGATCCTTGAGCATGTTCCGGATCGTCTCCGGTGTGTAGCCCGCACCGGACAGCCACACCCGGTAGCCCTCAACATGCGACCCAAGCTGACCAGCCTTCCGCCTCGTTCCGGACATGACCTTCGCCTCCTCGCGAGAGCACGGTGCCCTCCCACGACCGAGGCTCCTCGCAGCCCGAAACTATGCCGACAAAGAGGCTCTTCTGACTGATCCGTGGGTCATCGCCGGCCGGGGAGGACGGGTTTGTGGCCTCCGAGGTTGAGCATGGCCAGGGCGATGAGGGCTTGGGGTGAGCGGAAGCCGAAGGCGATTCGGGTGATGAGACGGATCTTGGTGTTGACCGACTCGATGCGGCCGTTGGACAGGCCGTGTTCGATCGCGGCGAGGATGGAGGCCTGGTGCTTCACGATCCGCCTTTGTAGGTCCACGAACGCGGGGATCCGGCAGCGGCGGGCCCAGCCGATCCAGACCTGTAGCGCTTGGACGGCTTCGTGGTAGTCGAGCTGGAAGATCAGCCTCAGGCCTTCCTTGAGCAGGTAGGCGCGGTGCAGGCGCGGGTCGGTCTTGGCGACCCAGGCCAGCTTCGCCTGCTGCCGGACGGTGAGGTTCTCGGGGTTCTTCCACAACGCGTACCGGGCGTGCTTGAGCGCCTTGGCGTGGCCGGTGGCTCGCCCGGCGCGGCGCTGATGCACCGCCCCGCGGGCCTGGTTCCAGGCCTGGCGTCGGACCTCGTCGAGGGCGTCGGTGGCCCAGCGCACTATGTGGAACGGGTCGGCGCAGCGCACCGCGTTGGGACACCGCTGGGCGACCACGGCGCTGATCCAGTCCGCCCCATCGGCCGATACGTGGGTGATCCGGGCGCAGCGGCCCTCACCCAGGGCGTCGAAGAACAAGGCCAGGGTGGCCTTGTCCCGGCCGGGCGCGGCCCACACCAGCCGACCACTGTCGTGATCGACCACGACAGTGAGGTACCGGTGCCCGCGCTTGTAGGAGATCTCGTCGATCCCCAACCGGGTCAGCCCGGCGAACCGGTCATGCAGGTGCTCGACGTCGGCCCACACCCGGGTGATGATCGCCCCGACCGTGCGCCACGCGATCCGCATCAGCTCGGTCACCGCGCTCTTGGAGCACTGCGTGGCCAACCAGGCGACCTGCTCGTCGAAGGCGTAGGTGTGCCCGGCAGCGTGCCGCGCCCAGGGCACCGCCGCCACCGTCGGCCCATGCTCGCGACAGTTCACCCGGGGCGCCTCAGCTTCCAGGACGGCCTGGACCGTGCCCAGATCCAGCGCCCGCCAGCGCCGCCGACCCTCGCCCCGGTCGTACCACGGCGACCGGCGCTGGCACCGACCGCACCGGCCCTGCGCCCGTTTCGAAGGACGAACACAAGCCACCAGCAACTGCTCGTCCTCATCGAACTCGACGTCCTCGATGACCGCGTTCTCGACCCCGAGCAGCGCGCGCCATACAGTGGCGTTCCGCACGCCGTTCTCCGTTCACTGGTTCCTGTCCCTAGACAGCTCAGAAACCTAGACGGGGAACGGCGTGTTCAGTTCTCAGACCCGCTCAACAACCCACGGAAGCAGCAGCGGACCCCAACGACGAGGACCCCAGCGCCGCCACGCAGTCCGCAGCCCACCAAAGCGCGCCTCGGCATAGTCGCGGTGTCGGCATAGATCGACGACGACCAGATCTGCTCGCAGGACCCTCGCGATGGCTTTGGTGACGGTGTCGTCGGCGCGGTGGCGGCGCAGCAGGACGCCGAGGTCTTCGAGGGTGAACCAGGCAACCTTGAGGCCTTCCTCGACGGCCTGTTGGCCCAGTGCCTCGAGCAGGAACGTCTTGCCGGTCCCCGACGGCCCGCACACCACCAGGTTCTCCCGCCGGCTGACCCACTCCAGGGTGCGCAGCGCTTGCTGGGTCGGGGCCGGGATCGAGGACGCCCCCGAGTCCCAGGCGTGGAAGGTCTTGCCGGTGGGGAACCCCGCGGCAGCACGGCGGGTGGCCAGCGCGGACCGTTCACGCCCGGCGGCCTCGGCGGCGAACAGGACCTTGAGGACCTCCACCGGTTCCCACCGTTGCGCGCGGGCGGTCGCGATCACCTCGGGGGCGAGGGCGCGGATGTGCGGCAGCCGCAACCGGCGCAGCAGCGCCTCCAGGTCCTGCGGTAGTGGCGGGGCGACCGGGACCCCGGCGACCGGGACGCCACGGTCCTTGCTGACAGCGGACGCGCTCATCGAGGCTGCTCCGTCGCGTCCGCGCCGTCGACGGCCCTGGTGGCCGGCGTCGCTGCGGTCGCGGCGCCCAGCGCGGCCCAGGACGCGGTGCCCTGGGTCAGCGACCCGTCCTCACCGGCCCGGCTGGCCGAACCGTTCGTGGCAGCGGTGTGGTGGTGGTCCAGGATCGAGGCGAGGTCACTGTGGCCGAAGCGGGCGTGGACCGCGGCATGGCCCAGCGCCCAGTCCACGTCCTTGGAGTTGAACAGCTTCGCCAGGGTGACAGCCTCAGCCATCTTGACCCGGATCTTGGTGGTACCGGCGGCGGCGGCCTCGGTCAACCACAACCGGGCACCGTCCCCGATCGCGAGGAACTCCGCCTCGGCAGGGTTGCGGGCCAACGGTTTCCGTCCCAGCACCCCGGCGGGTGCGGGTGGGAAGTGGGCGTCGTCGATCCGCGGGGAGCCCGGTGTGGCGCGGGCATGGCGGGCGACCTCGACCGGACCGTCAGGGCCTACGTGGACCACGACCACCTGCTCGTCAGCGCCGTGACCGTGCACCCGCACCCACACCGTGCCCTCGAGCAGGGTGTGCGGCACCGAGTACTGCCCGCCCTCGAACGCGACCATCGGGGTGTTGCCCGGCACCACCCGGGTCACCCCGAACGCGACGGTGTGCGGGACCGCCGGGATCGGGTGCAGCGCAGCCCGCTCCTGCGCCAGCATCTCGTTCGGAGGCCGGCGGGTGACCCGATGCGTGCGGGTGTTGACCTGCTCGCAGAACGCCTCACACGCCGCCTCAAGCGCCGCGAAGCTCTCGTATGCCGGCAGGAGGTTGGTGTCCTTGGGGACCAGGTCGGCCTTGGCGATCTTCACGCTCGACTCCGACCCACCCTTGGACGCCGGGTCGGCCGGGACACAGGTGTGGACGGTGAAGCCGTAATGCCGTGAGCAGGCCACCATGGCCCGGTTACGCACCGGCACGCCGGCGACGTGCTCGGTGGTCACCGTCTTCTCGTTATCGGTCAGCACGTACGTCGGAGCCCCACCCAAGCGGCGCAAGGTCACATCCAAGGCGGCCATCACGCTCGGGGCGGTCTTGTCCCGGATCGCCAGCACCACCCGGAACCTGCTCCACGCCAACCACGCCACGAACAGCGTCGTCCTCACCCCGTCGATCACCGGGCCGTCGCCGAAGTCGTACTGCAGCCACATCCCCGGCTCGACCACCCATGGGCGGTGCACCCGCACCCGGCCCAGGCGGTAGTTCTTCTTCACCGCCGCCACCGCCCGGCGGGTCGTGCGCTGCGAGCCGGCGTAGCCGAGCGCGACCAGCTTGTCGTGCGCGACGTCCGCGCGCAGCCGACCCTTGGAGCGCTCGATCCACTCCTCCAGCTTCGGCAAGTGCTCATCGATGAGCTGGGCCCGTGACGCCGGCCGGTCGCTCAAAGCCCCGGCCTCACGCGCCGCGACGTACCGGCCCACGGTGTGGTGCGAGACCCCAGCCAGCTCACCGGCATCACGCAACGACCCCGTCAAATCGAACGCTTCCAACATGTTCATGATCTCCTCGGCAGACTTCACAGTGGTCCCTCCTGGGGGCGGTAGGCGCTTCAGCACCGCCACCGCACCCCAGGAGGAGCCTCAACCGCCGGACGCGGCGAGGCAGAGAACTCGTGTCGGGCAGATCCCATGACCGCCAGCGGGCAACTTTCGTGACCGCTACCGGGCAGCTACATGGCCGCCTCCGGGCAGTTTCCCGTGTCCGCTGTCAGATCCTTGTGGCACGTATGTGGCACGCGGGGCAATCTGCCCCATAGAGATCTGTGAATATTTGCAGGCCAGAGGGCACAAGCGACGCATCTAGGCCGATACCTCCTAAAGAAAGTGTCGCAGGTTCGAATCCTGCCGGGGGCACGCACGAAACCTGCTCTGAGCAGCGCTTTTCCCCTTTCTGAACCAGAGAGTCATGCGGCACGCGTGGACACAGATTGGCACTTGTCTGGCCGGATCTGGCACGCCGAAATGGCACCTACCCGTGCCGCGGAGGTGGAGATGGCGGGTCGATGCGGCTTCGGCAACACTCGAAAACTGCCCCCAGGGCGCTGGCAGGCGCGGTACAGCGGACCCGACGCCCTCGTCTACGCAGGTCCGACAGTTCCACACCAAAGGCGACGCCCAAGCCTGGCTCGCGGACGAGCGACACCTCATCTCGCTCGAGCAGTGGTCACCGAGATCGTCGATCCGTCAGTAGTCACGCGCCGTTGCCCGGCGCCGGCCCCAGTTCGGTAAAGGTCACCGGTGTGAGCAGCTGACGGGTGACGAGGCCGACGATCGATGCGCGGGAGCTCAGGTACTCCGCATACGCGTCCGCCTGACCCTGCAGGGACCACTGGACTGTGGCACTGACCCAGGCGGCGTCGCGGGCAGCCTCGATGCTCCAGCCGCCGACGACATTCAGCACCGGCGAGGCGGCACGGTCTACGTCGAGGGCAACCCCGGCGAGGTAGGACTCACGCACCTCCTGAACTGCGGCGGTGAGAATCTCGTTAACCGCAAGGAAGTCGGCACGCACCCCTGGTGAGTCCAGCGTCCGTCCGAGCTGTCGGCAGGTGCGCACCAGCGCCAAGCCGAGATCAAAGTTGATGTGGGCGTTCATACCCGCCAGGGCGTACTGCAGGCTCGCGGTCCCCGGCTGCCGTCGCAGGGCGAACAGTGGCTGCCAGGCACTGCTGCGGCTCTGGTCGGTCGCGCGGCAGGCGTCGAGGTAGACGCCGGCGAAGACGCAGTCGAGGCGTTCCATGAAGGCCGTGTCCTGGAAGGAGCGTGCTGCCGCCGCCGCTCCGACGAGCTCGGTGACGCGCAGATACATGCGGTGGAAGTCCGCGACGCCGTCATTGGCGGGCATCGCGGCACCCAGTAGACGCATCTCCTCGATGACCTGCGCGATGGAGACGGGCTGATCCCTTGGCGGGTCGACCCGACTCAAGGCGCGGTGTCCGCTCAGGGCGGCGGTCGCGCGGGTGACCGCAACCGAGGCGTGAGCCACGCCCCGACGTCCGGCAGTGGCGACGTCCCTGAGGAAACCCATCGCGACACCCCACAGTGTTCTCGGACCGATGCGGCCAACCCTAGGGCGTGTACACGCCCTAGGCATCGGCCGGTCGAGCTGACGCTGCACGGAAACTCCGCGCACGGCTCCAGAACGCTGTGGACCTACGCGGAGTCCCTGCATAGCCGCGGTCAAGAAGGGTCGATTACGGTGGAGTCGGCCTGGGGCGCGGTGCCGGGATTGCTCCCGGTCCGTTTCCCCGAGCCGCTCACCGAACCCGGCGTGCGGCTCTCACCGCACCGGGCTCTCCATGGTTCCTGCCGTGGGCCGTTCAACATATGCCCAGCGGTGAAGTGTGGCCTGCCTCTCCGATACCCCGGTGACCGGGGCGCCACCATTCGGTGGCGCATCCTTTCGGCATGACAGCATCCAACTCCCTCTTCCTGTTGGTCGAGGACTTCGCGGAACCACTGCCGCCCTTCGCCATGTGACCGGCTCTCCCGGCCTCGGACTACTACGGCGGCTCCGCCCCATCCCAAGCCGGTCGGCAGACGGTGGACCCAGCCCCACGACCACGCTGGAGACGCGGGCAAGGGGCAGGCCTGGGACGGTTCCCGTGTTCACTTGTTGATCGCTCGGCGAAGGAGGCACCCGACTCGACCCCTGCGACATCGCCGTGGCTACCCCGCAGCACGTCACCACGGCCTCCCCGCAGTCACGCCGACATGTTGGGGAGTTCCCCGCCTCCGTAATGAGGGAGACGGGTGCGCGTCGCGTCCGGCCCAGATCCGCCAGGTTCGAGCCGGTGCGTCTTGAAGAGGCGTAAACGTCGGTTTCTCGCGTATGCCTTTCCGCCATGCTCGCCACACCCGCGCCGTCTGGCAGTACCGACACGTCATGGCTTTGTCAGGGCCGCTTGCCACCCAATCCCGGCACCTCCCGAGACGGGCTGCCCTCAGCTTCGCAGTCCTGCTGCGACAGAACCACAGTGCAGGTCTCTCACCTCCACTCGATCAACAAGCGCCTCACGGCGCACCGGCGATGAGACGCAGGCGTTCGGAGCGTCTTCGGAGGCGGCTGTGCCGCTGCGGTCAGCCGCTGCGGTCAGCGTCGCCTTGGCTGCATCGAGCCGGTTCGGCGAGGACGGAAACAGAGCAGACAGGCGCGCCCCGGGGAGGCCGCGAGGGCCTCGACCCGGGACGCTGGGCCCACGCACCCGGGGGGGGTGGGGACATGGGCCCTGTCCCGAGTGTGGCATCGCCTCGGGCCTTGGCGAGGTCGGTTGTGCCGTTGTGTGGGGCGTCACCGTGCGGGCGCGGCGCATACCTCCAGGCTCGCCGATGGGCCGCCCAACGGGCCTGGAGCTGGACACTGACCAGGGGGTCGAGCCCCTGGCGTTCGCACCAGGCGAACCACTCGTGCAGTCGGAAGGCGTACAGGTGGTGAGTCCGGGCGGAGTAGCGGGCCAGGATGGAGACCGCCGCCATCGGGGCCCGGCACCCGAACAAACCGACACTGGACCCTGGCCAGTTCCTTCCGGTAACCCCCGCAGTCGCTCCAGGGGTGGGCGACTGGCGGCTACTGGAGCACTTACGCAGGACCGGTGTCGGCCAGACTCGGTCCAGGTGATCGGCGGGAAGCTCCCCATGCGGCTGCCCACCCGGGTTCGGGTGTGGCTCACCAGGCGTGGCTCTTCCGGTGGCCGGCCACCGGCGTTCGACCCCCAGAAGTACAAGGACCGTCACGCCGTGGAGTGCGGCTTCAACCACCTCAAACACCACCGAGGGTTCGCTACCCGCTACGACAAGCTCGCCGTCCGATACGCCGCCAGCGTGCACATCGCCAGCATCGACCACTGGCTCAAACGACTTTCGTAACAGGGCCTAACGCGGCTCCGCCCCAGCCCGCGGACGCGGTGTGTCTGGTGCGCTGCGGTTCTGGAGTCGTAGGCTCCGCTGGTTGGGTCTGTCGAGGTCCCCGCGCTGAGGTGCTCGTCGTGATCCGGCTGGTGGCGGTGGTTGACCCCGTAACCGGGGCCGGCCCGACGATCGGAGGTTGCCATGACACTCGCGCGGACGGTGGCCGAGGTCCTTACCGAGCACGTAGTGTTCGAGGTCGAGTCGATCGACCGGATGTACCTGAACGTGTATGTGCCGCAGCTGCAAAGGGCCGGCCAGGTCGCCGGGTTCCTGAGGCGCGATCACGGCTTCCCGATCGCCTCCACCGCTCTGGTCGCACCGATGTCGCGGGCTTTCGTCGACGGGCTGTACCGGTACGCCGCGACCTGTGACGTGCCGATCGTGCGCTTCGCGAAGGGGCAGCGCAAGGATGATGTGATGCAGGCCCACTTGCGCGGGTTCACCGGCACCGACGAGGTCGTCTTCATCGGGGTGGCGCAGGAGAAGGCCCACGTGTTCCGTACCGAGCGGCGGCACAACCCGGTCACCGGCGCGCCCTACCCGTGGATCGTGTCCACGACCGCGGTGGTCAACCACTACTACGTGTACGCCGTGGACGACGACTTCGGCCCGTTCTTCCTGAAGTTCTGCTCCTACTTCCCGTACACCGCCCGGCTCTGCATCAACGGGAACGAGTACGCCAAACGGCAGGCGACCAAGGCCGGGATCGGCTTCACCGCCCTGGACAACGGGTTCGCGGCGTTGGACGACCTCGACGACGTCACGACGCTGCAGCGGATCTGTGACGATCTGAGCGCGGAGCGCATCGACGCGCTCCTGCGCAAGTGGCTGGCCCGCCTGCCGCACCCCTACAGCGCCGCGGACCGGGCGGCCGGGTACCGGTACGACATCTCGGTCTTGCAGGCCGAGTTCTCCCTGACCCAGATGCTCGACACCCCGGTCAGCGGCCGCGTGTTCTTCGAGCAAGTCATCCACGACAACCTCGACCTGGGCCGCCCGGACCGGGTCCAGCTGATCTTCGCCCGGCAGATCCAGCGCGGCAGGAAGCGCCCGACCCCGGGCCGGTTCCGCACCCGGGTGATCACTCAGCACGTGACCCCGAGCCTGTACGTGGACTACAAGCACACCACGATCAAGCAGTACCACAAGGAAGGACGAGCCCTTCGGACCGAGACCACGATCAACGACACCTACGACTTCAACGTCGGTAGGCGGCTGACCAACCTGCCCGCCCTGCGGCAGATCGGCTTCTCAGCCAACCGACGCCTCCTCGGCGTCCAACGACTCAGCCACAGCCCTGCCGACGGCGCAGCGACTCTCGCTGCGGTCACCAGCCCCGTCTTCACCACCACAGGTGGTCGCGTCCCCGGGATCCGGTTCACCGACCCTCGCGCCCAGGCGCTGCTGTCCACCCTGTGCATCTTCCGGCTCCTGCCCAACGGATTCACCAACCGAGACCTGCGGGACCTGCTCGCGCCCCTGCTCGGGCAGCCACCAGGCACCCTCACCCCAGGCCAAGCCACCTACGACCTGCGCCGACTGCGTCATCACGGCTTCATCGAACGCATCCCGGGCAGCCACCGCTACCGCGTCACCGACACCGGCCACTCACAGGCCCTGTTCCTCACCCGCGCGCACGACCGGATCCTGCGTGACGGGCTCGCCCAGATCGCCCACACACCAACCGAATTCACCACCAAACTCCGCGCCGTCGATCGCGCCTACACCGACGCCGTCAACGCACTGCTCACCACAGGAGGCCTCGCTGCATAACCCGACCAGAACTTGACCCATCCGTCACAACAATGACTGCCCAAGCCGTCTAGCCGTCAGTCAAGCGGATCGCGCTGATCCTCAAACCGGATGAGCCGAGCCAAACCCATGCAACACGGTTCTAGTCGATATTGACTGGATTGCGCTCCCAGATCCCTTGGGTGGTCGAGTGCACCGGGCGCCGCCGCGGCTCGCACCTCGGACTGGGTGGGTGAGGGAAGGCCGTTGCCCGCGTTGCGACAGCGAACCAGGCGCATTACCGTCGCGGCAGGCCCGACACCGGGTGCGTGCCCGCGGCTGTTGGGAGTGGAGAAGATGACGCAGTCGTCGACGCTCACCGCGGACCTAGTCCTTGAAGGTGGCGGGGTCCTGGGCATCGGCCATGTCGGAGCCATCTCCGTGCTCGAGGACGCCGGCTACTCCTTTGCGCGGGTGGCGGGCACGTCCGCCGGATCCATTGTTGGCGCCCTGGTTGCCGCGGGGATGCCGGCGTCGCGGATCACGCAGATCATGACGACAGTGGACTACCGCGGGTTCACCGATAGGTCACTGTTGGACCGGGTCCCCGTCGCAGGCCCGCTGATGTCGCTGCTCACCGAGAATGGTGTCTTCGAAGGCGACCACCTGCGCGAGTGGCTGGGCAACCTGCTGGTCGACGAATGCGGCGTCGAGACGTTCGGCGACCTGGCTATCGACGACGACCCCGGCTCCTCCCTCCCACCCGAGGCCCGCTACCGGCTCGTCGTCACGGCCACCGACACCACCCGAGGTGAACTGGTGTACCTCCCGTGGCACTACCAGGGCACCTACGGCCTCGAACCGGACCGGCAGCTCGTGGTCGACGCCGTGCGGGCCTCCACCTCGATCCCGTTCTTCTACGAGCCCACCACTCTGGTCGCCTCGGACGGCACACCATCAACGCTGGTCGACGGCGGTGTCCTGTCCAACTTCCCCATCGACATCTTCGACCGCACCGACGGGCGCCCACCGCGCTGGCCCACATTCGGGGTCAAGCTGCTCCCCCTGCTGCCCCAGGACGCCGCCAAGCTGCTGCCCATCGCCGGCCTGTTCAAGCACGGCCCGGTGGCGTTCGCCGCAGACCTGGCAATGACCACCATCGTGGGGCGCGACCAAGCGCACCTGGCCAAGCCCTGGGTGAAGGTGCGGACCATGCAGGTCGACACCGCCGGCATCAACCCGGTCGACTTCGGGCTCTCCCGCGCCCAGGCAACGACCCTGTTCAACAACGGCGAGGCGGCAGCCACACGCTTCCTCTCCCACTGGGACTGGCAGAACTACCTGAATACCTTCCGCGCAGTCCGACCCTTCAACCCCTGAGCACGCTGACCGACGACCCGGGAACGGCCCACCTCCCCCGGCGGTACGCCACAAGCCGGTTCCCAGCCCGTGCGCGGCTGGGAACCGGTTGGCGGCCAGCGCAGAGGCGGCGATATGGCGCACGTTTCGACGCGACTCAGCTCTGAGGGTCAGCTCGAATTCGAGTTCGTCGGTTATAGGGACACCGTGCCCGTCCAGCAGCGGGATCGACGACTTGAGTGCACGGGCCTCACTGACGGCCCCCCGTGGACGGCGGACAGCTTCATGCCGAGTCGCTCGTAGAACGCAATGGCGCCGACGTTGTTGTTCGTCGTCAGGAGCCACACCCTGCTGCAGCCCGATGCGCGCGCGTCGCCGACGGACTGCTGCATCAGGGCCCGCCCGATGCCGCGCCTCCGTCGGCTCGTGTTGATGGCGACGACCTCGTAGCCCCCGTCCCCGACATCGACCAACGCCAGGCCGGCGCGCTCTCGGCCCACCAAAGCCACGAAACCGCGCAACCGCATGGCATCGATCAGCTCACCGCGTCGCGCCACCGTGGTGGAACTCCAGTTCCGCACCAGGCTGGTCCGTACCCGGCGACAGTCGCCCGGGGCCAGCGCGCGAACACACAGCTTGTGACCCGGACATCCCACCATCATCCGAGAGGAACGCACCAGCTCGCTCGTCGAGGCCGCTACAGAGCGCCTACAGGCGGCGTTGAGACGCAGTCCTTGGGCGACGCCGTCGTGAGAACTCGATACGCGAGTAAGAGATCGCGCGGATAGGTCAGGGTTGTCGGTTGGGTCGGGTGTCCCAGCGGTGGGTGGTCCAGGCGATGCGGGTCAGTCGTCGGGTGATGATCACGGCGTTGGCCAGTGCGATGAAGGCGTCGATGACCCGGGCATGTCGTTCGGTGCAGATGGCCAGCTTCTTGAAGCCGCGGTTGTGCCATGAGTTGGTTCGTTCCACCACCCATCGGGCGCCGGCTTGCAGGGGAAAGCCTTTGAGGCTGATCACGCCGTGGCAGCCGAGCTCGTGAAGGAGGTCGCGGGTCTTGGTGCTGTCGTAGCCGGCGTCCAGATGCACGGTGATCTGCTCGGGAAGGGTCGAGCCCAGGCCCTGGTCGAAGCGGGCCAGCTTGGCCAGGGTCGGACGTAACAGCGGGGAGTCGTGCCGGTTCGCCGGGGCGATCACACACCCGAGCGGGATCCCGGCGGCGTCGGTCAACACGGACCGTTTCGTGCCGAGCTTGCCTCTGTCCACGGGCGATTTGCCGGCAACCTCTCCTCCGCACGGGGCCTTGACGATGCACCCGTCGACGGTCACGTTCGACAGGTCGAGCCCCACGATCCGGTCGTAGGCGTCCAGGCAGAGCTGCTCGAGCTGTTCGAACACGCCGGCGCCGATCCACTCATCTCGCCGGGTCCGGATCGTGGTCGCCGAGCAGGTGCTGTCGCTGGCCTTGGCGTAGCTGGCACCCAGCACCAGCACTACGAGCAGCTTGTCGAACACGACCCGGTCCGCGATGCGAGGGCGGTGACACCCCAGCGGGTGAACCACGGTGCGTTCGGGAAGAAGGGCAGCGAACTGGTCCCACAAGGGTTCGATCAGCGAGGATGGCAACGCAGGCACGGACGCCTCCTGGAGACGGCTGACTAGACACCACCTCTCCTACTCGCGTCCGTGCCTGTACCCCGTTAGCAACACGCACCACATGCGCAACACCGAGCTCCATCGGGTCCACCGCGCCGCCTATCCGCGCGATCTCTAAGCCTCCCGAGAGCGCGACAGGCTCACTCCCCAGCGGCGGCACCGTCGGTGTAGTCGAAGACCGCGCGCGGGGCGCTGCGCCGGGCCAGCCGACGCAGGTCTGCGATGGAGGCCGCCCAGGCCAGCCGCCGGTCCGTGGCGTGCAGCGGGACCCGCGCAAGATGCAGGACCTCCTCCAGCTCGGACCACCGAGGGCGACGGCGGGCTGTCATCCAGCCGTTCTACACGATCCGCGCCCTTCCCCGCCTCGGCGGACGCGGAAGCGGCGGTTCGAGCAGCGCCCAAAGGGCGTGGTGCCCTGGGGCCCCGAAAAGTCACATCGGCACCAAAGCGGCGGCGGGCAACGTTGGCGCGCAGTGACCACAGCCGAGGGATCGATGTCGCCTCCATGTGGGCGCAGGGACGTAGCCCCCAGCGGTCCAAGTGCTGCCGCGGCCGCGGCGGTGTGCCGCAGGCTGACCGCTCGAAGGCTCACCGTGGTGACGGTGCTGGAGGTGGGTGGCGACGAGGGTGCGGGTGTGGTGGCTCGACACCGACGAGTGGCACCGGGAGTGGCGGCGCCGCGATCGGTTGGGCTGATACAACGGCACCCGCGCTGAGTTGGTCCTCTGGGCCAGGACCCAAAACAATGCCGCTCGCCGCATGGTCCACGAGGAAGGAATGACCTGCGGGGTGTTAGACCTCGTTGGCCCGCACCAGATCAATCATCGCCTGCGTGCCGCGAGCGTCCTCGAGGGTCCACGGGAACTCGGCACCGGTCCGCAGGGTCGCGACGAGGTTCTCGAACTGCAGCACGTACTGACGCACCCCCGGGAACCGGTCGACGCGCGTCGTCTCGCCCTGGTCGATGTGTACCTGCGCCTCGCCCACGAGCCCAGCGTTGAACGGCGCGGTCACCCGGATCAGTCCCTTCTCGCCCTGGAACGTGACCTCCTGGCGCGGGTACAGACGGGTCGAGGTGAGCGCGCAGTAGCTGAACTCACCGGCCGGCCCGGCCATGGTCCCGGTGACCTGGGCCCACACGTCGACGCCGTGCTCCCTGCGGATCCGCGAGGTGAGCTCCACCGGTTCGGCACGCGCAGCGAACCGTGCCGAGCCGTAGGCGTACACGCCGATATCCGGGATCGACCCGCCACCGGTCTCGCTCCGGTTGCGGATGTTGCCCACGTCCGGCAGGTCGAAGCTGAACACCGCATCCACGTGCCGGAGCCTGCCGATGGCGCCCTCGTCTATCAGGGTTCGAACGCGCTGCCACTGCGGGTGGTGCACGACCATGTACGCCTCAGACGCGAACAAACCGGTCCGGTCACGGGCAGCGATCAGCGCGTCGATCTCCGGCGCGGTCATTGCGATCGGCTTCTCTGTCAGTACGTGCTTGCCCGCCTCTAGTGCCTTCAGGGTCCACTCGACGTGCAGGTGGTTGGGCAGCGGGATGTAGATCGCCTCGATCGTGGGATCGGCCAGCATCGCGTCGTATTCGGGGTGCACGACGAGATCGGGCGCGAAGGCCCTGAACGGCTCCGCCTTGGCCGCGGACGACGTAGCCAGCGCTGCGAACCTGGCACCGCGCGCCTCGTGGATAGCCCGGGCAGTCTGGGCAAGGGCGAAGCTCGAAGCGCCCATCACTCCGAAGTTCACAGGTTCCATGTGGCCTCCTCGTCACGGTCATCGTAGAGACGAACGAAGCTCGTGAATGCACCAACCGATGGTCGGAGGCCCCCGCCTGCCGCGGCCCTCAATGCGTCCCATGCCACGGAATGCCGGCCACGCCACTCATCAATGGTCGGACGCCACCGCGCCGAAAGCGGCAAATGGGGTGACCCCCTCAGCGCCCGATCTCAGAGCGTGGGACGACCCTTACCTCTGCGGCGTGGCCCCTGCTGGCCAGCTTGGTGTCGCAGGTGTACAGCGGTGCCCGTAGCGCCTCGGCCAGCGCAATGTAGGACGCGTCGTAGGACGTGAACTGGTGGCGCAGCTGCCAGATGCGTTCAGCGAAGGGCTCGAGGTCGTGCCGGGTGATGGTGAAGGCGAAGTGGTCGTGCCGAGCCTCTTCGACCACGGCAGGACCGAGCTTCCGGCCGAGCTCAAGGCCACGAAGAACCGACATGACCTCGACGTCAAGCAGGTGCGGGGCGTCAAGGTCGCCGGCAAAAGCATCGAGAAGGTCTGGCTCGGCGTCTCGGCCGACAAGCACCTCGACCATCGCCGAGGCATCAACCACAATCACCGTCGGCCAGCCTGGACCGCTTCTACGATCTGGTCGGCAGTGGGGCCCTGAGATCGGTCACGGTCGCGCAGCCTTGCCACGACCTGGGCGTTCGTGGGCCGCGTCGCGATCTTGGTCAACTCCGCGCCCACGTAGGCCGACAACGACTTGCCTTCCGCTGCAGCACGCTCCTTGAGCGTCTCGGCGACCTCGTCAGAGACATCTCGGATGTATAGCGTGGTCATGCCTCATGATAGCACTCTGCAAGCACTCCACCTGTGGCATGTGCGGGCACCGGCGACGCGATGGATGCGGAATCCGAGGTCCGAGGGTACCGACGCTCGATGTCACACCGACGTTCACTCCCAGCTGGCGAGGACCTGCTCGAGTGCCGCGCATCGGATGTCCAGCCAGGGCCGTGGCTCTGGGTCTGAAATGGTGACGAGCGCCTTCCACAGGGCCCAGCCGCGGGCCCGACGCCAGGTGTCAGGGTCGAGCGCGACGGAGTCAGCGAACGCACGTGGCTCCCCGCCCCCTCGAAGGAAGGTCCACGCAAGCACGAGGTCGCACGCAGGTCTCCGGTACCGCAGGTGCCGAAGTCGATGACGGCGGACAGCCGGCCGGCGTGGCGGGTCGCAACGAACGACGGCGCCAGCACCCGTCCGGAACGGTGCGCGGCAAGGTGGCCACCGCCACCTGATCCTGCGTGCAGCAGCGACGTCGGGTTACGCAGTGGGCGGTTCGAAGCCAGCACTGACGGCGTCCCACATCAGCTCGGCCCGGTCGTGACCATCCAGTCCCCGGGTCAGGTAGGCGGCACCGTAGCCCGTGGCCGGTTCGGCCCAGGCCGAGCAGCCCCCTGCGCCGCCCATCCCGAGCGTGAGCCGCCCGTCGTCCTCGTCCACCTGGAAGCCGAGTGTCCAGGTGACGGCTCGGTCCAGCACCAGGTCGTGACCGGTCGCGGCGGGTTCGACGTACGCGCGCCACAGGTCGTGACCGAGGCGGCCGGCGATCTGACCCCCGGGTCTGATCACGTCGTCGTAGAAGGACGCCAAGGACAACGCGGTGGCGTGCAGGGCCACAGCCGGGAACGGGGTGGCACGGAAGCGATCCGAGTTCAGCACCTCTGGTTCGAGCATCCCGTGGGGTCGGCCCAGGGCGGGGCCCCAGCGTGGGTCCTCAAGATAACCTGCCGCCCACCGACCGCTCGGCTCCACCAGGGTCGCCACCCGCTCGAGGTCGCAGGGCCCGACGCGCAGGTGAAGGTCCCAGCCCCCAGCCGCTGTGATTCTGGCGAACCGCTCGACCAAGGGCTCACCAGCGGTTCGGCGCACCACCTCGTCGAGCAGGTGGCCATAGGTCAGCGCATGCTCGGCGACCCCAGCACCCGGCGCGTGAACCGGGGCAGCCGCGGCGAGGAGGTCGATCAACGCCCCACGATCGGCGTAATCGACGCACAACGCCTCCTCGGGAAACGCCGGGAGCCCGGCCTGGTGGGCGAGCAGGTGGCGCATCGTCGTGCTCTCCTTGCCGGCCTGCCCGTACGCCGGCCAGACGGAGGCGACCGACTGGTCCAGGCGGAAACAGCCCTCGGCCACGGCATCCAGAAACGCCAGCGCAGCGAAGGGCTTGGCGACCGAGAAGGTCATCACCAACGTGTCCGAGGTCCACGGTGCTGACCCGTCCCGGGTCCCCGCGTAGTGCTCGACCTCGACGACCCCGTCGCGGGCGACCGCCACCGCACCACCCGGCTCCTGGCCGTCGGCAACGAGCCCGTCGAGGACAGCAGAGGGATCCGCACCCACGACGCGCCACGCTACCTCCACGAGGCAACCGAGACACGTCCGGGCAGGCGCCCTGCTGCTCGAAAGCAAGCGGGTGAGGTGTCCCCGAGCTGACAGCGGCAGGGCCGGCCGTGGCACGGCCTCCGGCCAACCACTTCGCGTGGACGGTCGCACAGGTGGACGGTGATGCCGGGAGGCCGGCCCGAACGGGGGTGATGGGGCGCACCGCCTTGTCGCTGCGGCCGGTGTCGCCGTCGTTGATCGTGCCGGCACGAGGACTATGTCGGCGAATGGCTCCCCGAGCCTCTCCTGACCGGGGCGACGTCGACACGGACCTCGAGCTGGCCAAGAGCGTCTCGATCGCGATGCTCACGGTCCTCGAGAGACTGACACCCACGAGCGCGCAGTCGTCGTGCTGCACGAAGTCCTCGAGGTGCCCTACAAAGAGGTCGCCGCCGCCGTGGACGAGCTGCCGGCGGCGGTGCGCAAGGTCGGCCTTCGTGCCCGCCGGCACGTGGCTGCCCGCCGGCCACCTGTTCGGGTCGATCGGAGCGAACAGCGGCTCGTGGTGGAACGGGTCGTCGCCGCGGTGACCGCTGGTGACGTGCAGGGTCTGATGGACGTGCTCCGCTCCGGATGTGGTCCTCCTCGCTGACGGAGGGAGGTCGCGCAAGCGGTGTGGGTGCCCGTGGTCGGTGCCCGAAAGGTGGTGAACCTGCTGCGCCCGTTTGCGGCGTTGGTGCTCGACCCCGAGATTGCGATCATCATGCTCAGCGGGGCACTGGGCGTCCGACCGAGGACGAGGCAGAAGGCACCACGGTCGTCAGCGTCGACATCGAGGCCGGGCGGATCACGCGGATGTTCGCCATTCGCAACCCGCACAAGCTCACCCGACTCCACAACGAGTCCGAGCTCACCCGCTGACGTTCTCCGGGGTGCGTTGCGTACGGTGGGCCGGTGTCGTCACTCGCGTCCGAGATGGACCTGTCGGAACTCGTCGACGTCCCCGCCGGTGCATTCCTCATGGGGTCGGACGGCTTCTACCCCGATGAGGGCCCTGTTCGCGAGACGGAGGTGGCCGGGTTCCGGCTCGAGCGCCATCCCGTGACCAACCGGCAGTGGGCCGCGTTCGTCGAGGCCACCGGGTACGTCACGGTCGCCGAACAACCACCGGACCCCCGCGACTTCCCGGGTGCCGACCCGGCACAGCTCGTGCCCGGAGGGCTGGTGTTCACTCCCACCCCCGGACCGGTGTCACTCACGGACTGGAGTCGGTGGTGGCGCTGGCAGCCAGGCGCCTCGTGGCGACGTCCCGGCGGCCCCGGGACGGACCTTGGGGGTCGACGGGACCATCCTGTCGTCCTCGTCTCCTTCCACGACGCGTCCGCGTACGCCCGCTGGGCGGGCCGCGACCTGCCGACCGAGGTGGAGTTCGAGTACGCCTCCCGCGGAGGGGCACCCAGCACCACCTACGCGTGGGGTGAGGAGCCGTCGCCGGGTGGCCGCCTGATGGCCAACACCTGGCAGGGACGGTTCCCGTACCTCAACGAAGGTGCCGACGGGTGGCTCGGGACCTCCCCCGTCGGAACCTTCCCCCCCAACGGCTACGGACTGGTCGACATGATCGGAAATGTCTGGGAGTGGACGACGACGTACTACGCCACCAGCGCCGCCCGGGAGCGCGCCGACACCCTCGCCCAGCACCCAGGCACCGGGGCCGGGAACGAGCCCGGGCCGAAGCACGGCTGCTGCTCACCACAGCGAGGAGAGGCGCTCGTGCCCGACGATGCCGCGCTCCAACGGGCGTCACGGGCGCCCGGGGAGAACCAGCCTCGCCGGGTGCTCAAGGGCGGGTCGCACCTCTGTGCCCCGGAGTACTGCTTGCGGTACCGACCACCGGCCCGAACACCCCAGTCCGTCGACTCGGCGACCACGCACATCGGCTTCCGCTGCGTCGTGCGCCACTGAGCGGCAGGTCCTTGTGGCACGTAGGTGGCTTCGGACCGGCCTGCGGGCCAGGCTCGGTCCCGGTGCCCGGCGGGACCACTCACTCTGCTGCTCCACAGACGCTCACTGTGCTGCTGCCCGCCCGAGTGGAGACGCCCCAGCCACAGATCGGCCCTTCGAAGCGCTGCCACGTCGTCGTTCGTCGACCACTCCCCCTGGTCGGGTGATGCGCCCTAGCCGACTGGGGTGATCATGTGGTGCGGTGTCGCTGTGTCGCGGTGGTCGTGGATCCAGAGAGCGCCTCGACGCCACGAGTGGAAACCCAACGAAGGAGACCAACGATGAACCTGCTCGAGCTCGAGGAGAAGCGACGGCTGCGCCGGGAGGAGGCCGCTGCTCGCCTGCACGCTCTGGCCGACGCCCTCGCCAGCAACAACGAGGTGGAGTTCGAGCGCGGCGACCTCCGCTTCACGGTGCACGTGCCCGACGAGGTGGACTTCAAGCTCGAGATCGAGATCGGTGACGAGGAGCGGGAGATCGAGATCGAGCTCACCTGGTGACCGCCCGCGGCACGGTACCGCCTGGGCCTCCGGACGGCGCCCGGACGCGCCCGATCCGTCCCGTCGTGCGTGCTGGAGGGGCAGGCGGACCAAGCAGCTGCGGCGGTGGCTTGGGGCGGGGCCACGCCGCGTGAGCGGTTGAACGAGGTGCTCACCTGAAGGGGTTTCTGGACGTCGAGCCGCCTACGGTGACAGTCCCACCTGAGCCGCGGGAGGAGCGGCCGGGGCCCTAGCAAGGAGATTCGTGTGTCCAGAACAATCCGCTCAGTGGTGGCTCTCGGGGCGGCGGTACTGCTGACCCTTGGAGGGTTGAGCACCGCCGCGACGGCTTCCGCCACAGCCAGCCCGGCACCTGCCCCGTCCCGAAGCCATCTCGTCGAGAACCCGGCTCAGGCAGCCTTGGCGCGGGCTGTGGCGCCCAGCGAGTGCACCGGCACCCTGCTCGACACCTACGTCGACCAGCTCTTCGCCGACATGACCGACGAGCAGTTCGCCTTCCTGGTCGCCCACCAGGAGGTCTTGTTCAACGTGCCGACGTATGACGCTTTGTTCTTCGGCACTCCCGACGACCCCGACTACGCCCTTGAGCCCCACGAGCAGCAGATCAAGCACACCTTCCGCGACCTACGCCGTTTCTGGGACATCGAGTCCAGCGACATCCAGCTGATGGCGATGCACGGCGACGTGCTGCTCGACGCCGAGCGCATCGCAAGGACCCTCAGCGCGATGGTCGCGACCGGTCAGATCGCCCCGATGACGTCGGCCGAGATCCAGGCGGAAGCCGCGACCGTGGCCGACTTCATGCAGACCCAGGGCGACTTCTACGACAACCCGCTCTGGACGCTCAACGCCTTCGCCTTCTCCGCCGAGGGGGAGACCGACCCGTTCATCGCGGCCTTGCCGGACAAGCTCATCATGGGCGACGGCATCATCGAGGCCTATGACGCCATCGGTCTGGGTGATGTGGGGATCCGCGTGATCATGGCCCACGAGTTCGGGCACCACGTCCAGTACGAGCTCGACGTGTTCGGCACTGGGCCGACGGACCCCGCCGAGGCCACCCGCCGTACCGAGCTCATGGCTGACGCCATGGCCGCCTACTTCGGCACCCACAAGAAGGGCCTGGCCCTCAACAAGAAGCGGGTCGCTGACGCGTTGCTGAGCTTCTACACCGTCGGGGACTGCCAGTTCGCCAGCCCCGGCCACCACGGAACGCCGCTGCAGCGCGAGCGTGCTGCCGACTGGGGCGCCGACCTGGCCGCCGCCGCCAAGCCGCGCAGCTACATCCTTCCCCCGGCGACCTTCGTCGCGCTCTTCGACGCAGCGCTGCCGCAGATCATCTCGGGCAGCTGAGCCAGCCCGGCTCGACCGACTGCAAGCACCGCCCCGGCTCCCAACGGCCGGGGCGGTGCTCTGCGTGTCTCGTCCGCCTCGACGTCGTCAGCGAGTGCCGGCGATGAGGGGCACCTCTCCAACGAGGTCCCTCGGCTGCTGGGCGGTGTGTGTCCCGCCCGTCGTCGACCGGTTCACGCTTGGGCGAGCCGCTCGAGGTCGCCGAGAGGGTCGGCGCTTCGGACGTTGACCATCAGGTGAGTGATCGGCATCCGACGCCACGAGGTCACCACGTCGGCGAGCTGACCGATGGTTCCTGCCACCCTGCCCCGCTCGGGGGTCGCAACGAGCGGGCCGTCCTCCGGCGCGACCACCGTCGCGTCGAGGCGAACCGCCACCTGCACCTCTCGCCCCGAGATGCGGTTGAGCTGGTCCAGCTGGGCGCAGAACGCGCTGTGCGACCCAGCGAAGGCGAGCCAGCCGTCAGGGTCGCCGTCGACGGCCCGCCATCGTTGGGTGTCGGTGGTGGCTAGGTACATCGGGGGCGGGCCGTCGGACCACGGCACCGTGAGGTCGACCCCTTGCACCACCTCACCGGCCAGTGCCCTGCGTACCGTCCACCACTCCTCGGCGAAGGCGGTCAGCGGCTGGTTCGCGATGCTGAGCGCGGTGTTCATGGCGGGTTTGCCGCCGGTGCCCAGCCCCAGGATGAACCGGCCTTCGGTCTGTGCCTGCAGGGTCAGCGCCGCACGGGCCAAGACGTAGGGATGGCGGGTCCCGAGGATCACCGAAGCGGTGCCCACGACCGGTGGCAGGCTGCCGCCTCCCGCAAGGTGTGCGAGGTGGACGAACGGGTCGGTCCCCTGCCCGGTGTCGTCGTCGTCGGACGGAGTGACCGGCAGGTCACGCATCCAGAGAGCGCCCACGGTTCCCGACCGGATGACCTCGTCGAGCCGGTCCGCGTCCGTCTCGCCCGCCACGCGGGCGTCAGGGCCCCGCAGCGGCGTCAGCGGTGCTAGCAGCCCGAAGGTCGGAGCTGGACCCGCCACGTCAGAGCGGTGGGTACGGGGCACGCGTCAGCAGGCCGGCCAGGTGGGCGGCGTTGGAGGCCAGCTGCTTGGTTGCCTGGCGAGTCTCCTCGGGTGCGCTGCCGAGGTCCTTGTAGTCGGTGGTGTGCATCGCCTCGCCGTTCCAGTACGTGACGCCTGCGGCCGGCACCGTGAACCCGACGTCTCCCAGCGCCTGGTAGACGACCGCCGTGATGTGGTGCGCCCCGTCCTCGTTCCCGACGACGGCGGCCACGGCCACCTTCCCGTAGGTCTTCAACCGGCCCTCGTCGTCGGTCTCGGAAAGTTCCGCGTCGAGTCGCTCGAAGACCCGCTGAGCGACGCTGCTGTGCTGTCCGAGCCACGTGGGCGTAGCCAGAACGAGGATGTCGGCCGCCATGACCTGCTCTCGGATGGCAGGCCAGGCATCACCCTCGCCCATGTCGAGCTGCACCCCCGGCTTCACGTCATGGTCGACGACGCGCAGCATCGACCCCTCGACGCCGTGCTCCGCAAGTGCGTCCAGCACCTCCTGCGCCAACCTGTCCGTGCTCGATGCCGCCGGGCTGGGGGACAGTGTGCAGTTCAGGGCCAGGGCGCGAAGGGGCATGACGAACTCCTCGGTGTCGACGGTGGTCCACTCATCCTTACCGCAGCACCCCATGGGCGAGGCCCTTGCCAACGCACCTGTCCGGTCCCGCCCCGTCACCCGTCGCGAGAATCGGCTGGGCACCGGTTGGCGCAACACCTCGGGATCCGGTCGGCGAGCACCGGCTGGCCAGGAGGGCCAACCGAGGGACTGCCCGTGGGCTGGCTACTACCCTCGAAGCGTGTCCTCGCCATATCCACTGCGCACCGAACGGCTGGTCCTGCGAATCATGCGCACCATTGATGTGGCACCGTTCGTGGCTTACCGCAACGACCCCGAGGTGGCCAGGTACCAGTCGTGGAACCTTCCATTCACTGAGCAGGACGCCCTCTCGCTGCTGTCCGAGCAGGGCGACCAGGACGACCTCACCCCAGGTCGGTGGACCCAGTTCGCGGTCGAACGGGACGGCAGGCTGATCGGTGATGTGTGCGCGTACCTCGACGACACCTGCGCCGTGGCTGAGATCGGCTTCACCCTGGCGCGCTCCGGTCACGGTCAGGGCTACGCCACGCAGGCAACCCAGGCGCTGGTTCACGACCTCGTCGAGCGGGTGGGAGTCGGGCGGGTACAAGCCGAGCTGGACCCGGAGAACATCGCCTCGCAACGGGTGCTGGAGAACATCGGTCTGGTCTACGAGGCGACGACCAAGAAGTCGTTGCTCTGGCGTGGGCAGTGGGCCGACAGCGCGACCTACGGCGCCACCGCCCAGGAGTGCGCGGACTGGGCCGACCGGCCTCGTGACCCGCCGGACCAGGTCCGTCTCGCGCCGTTGGACCTGAAGAACCACCGGGGCTACTACGCGCTGCGCACCCACCACTCCCAAGAGCGCTTCGTCGCGCCGATGTCCTGGTCGTTCGCCGACGCGCTCTTCCCCGAAGTGATCGACGGCGCCCCGGTGGTCCCGCGGCTGTACGGGGTCGAGGCCGACGGCGAGCCGGCCGCCTTCGTTATGATCGCCGAGGTGACCCCGGCGCATCCGGAGCCGTACCTGTGGCGCTTGCTCGTCGACCGGCGTCACCAGCGCCGTGGCGTGGGCCGACGCGCCCTCGACCTGTTGTGCGACCAGCTGCGCGCCGAAGGGTGTACCACCTTGGTCACCAGCTGGGTGCCAGGGCCTGGAACACCCGCCCCGTTCTATCGGAAGTACGGCTTCCTCGAGACCGGCGACGTCGTGGACGGGGAGATCGTCGTCCGGTTGCAGATGCCCGGGCCGGGTCCGCGTGGCGACCGACCCACTGCGCTGTGATGGCCCGTTCACGTGGACGTGGGGCGCTGAGGTCGCCGAACGCAGCAACCGGCGCCCCCAGAGGGTCGTGTCGCAATGGCTCCCGCCCCCGCGAGTCCGGGCGGCTGTCACGACGATGGCAGGGCGGGTGGGTCGGCCTTCCCACCGGTGGGCATGCGGAGGTTGAGTCGACGGCGTCAACCGGCCAGGCACTCTGCTCCTCGGTGGCTCTGCCGCGAGGTCGCGTGCCATGAGCGCACCGGGCTTCAGCCGGCGCAGCGTCGCACACGCCAGTGGCTGAGGAGCGACCGCGCGGTGCCCGCCGGCGGGCGCGTCCAGTGTCCGGGACCGCTCAGCGAAGCAGGCTGGCGCTGATCTCGGCGTGGCGCACGAGGAAGGCGCGTTCGTCCAAGCGCTTGCGCCGCATCCAGGACGTCACCTCGTCGTTGCACTTGCTCGCATTGCACGACCCGCAGGCCGGCGCGACGTTGTCGAGCGTGTAGCGCCCACCGCGCGAGATCGGGAGCACGCAGTCGCGCTGCACCGGTCGCTCGGTCGCGCCGCAGTAGGCGCATCCACCCCAGGCCGCCTTCAGCGCAGCCCACTGCTCGTCGGTGAGGTCGTGCTCCACACCAGCCATCCGCCGCTGGCGCCGCCGCGCCACGCGCGCACGACGGCTCCGGTCGACCGCCATGGCGACAGCGTAGACATCGGCGCCGCCGACCAGCGGGAGACTCGGCGTGCCGCCGGCCAACGGCGGCGGCCGGAGCTTCGTGATCGCTGTTCGCTGTTCGCTGTTCGAGGCTGTCGGCCCGGCCCCACCGGATCGGGGCCGCCCCGCACTGCGGACACCGAGGGGCCGCGCTCGATATATTCAGGGATGTCGGCGGGCAGCCGCTGGGTAGCGGGAGGTCATGATGAGAGCGTTCGCCGATGACGGCGGCCTGTCCTCGTTGAGTGGGCCGCTGATGATGGGCCTGACGCTGGTGCTGCTGGTGCTCCTGGTGCTGGTGCTGACCGCAATGCTGATCGTGTGGCGGGTCTACCGGCGCGTCCGCCGCTGGCGGGGATGGCACCGGGGTGCCGCCGTGGTCCACTCGCGGTCGCTGATGCCCGGACCGGGACGTGACATCGCCCGGTTGCGTCGTGACCTGCGCACGGAGGTCGAGGCCGCCGACGTGATGCTGTCTCGCGCCAAGAACGGCCGGTTGTTCATCGCCGACGCTCGGGCGCTCGTTGACGAGCTCAAGGTCAACGCCGCGGCGGTGGATGCCGACCTCGCCAGCATCCAGGACTACGCCGATGTGACCCAGCAGCGCGGCGCCCTGGCCGCGGTCGTTCCTCAGGTCGCGAAGCTGATCCAGACCAGCTACCTGGCTCGGCAGACGATGCTGGACACCGCAGTCGCGGACCGCGAGCGACACCTCACGGACCTCAGTGAACACGTCGAACGGCAGGCCGCCGCGTTGAAGATCTACCGTCAAAGGTCGCACGGTCTCGATCTGGGTGATCCGCCTGGCAACCTCGACACCTCGAGCGACTCTCCGTCTCCGAACCCCGCCAGTGACACCACTTACCCGCCGGACAAGTCCTCGCCGAAGTGGGGATCAGCCAGGATGCGCTGAACAGCCGCAGCGCGCCGGCTCGGTCGGCCTGCGCCCGATGTGGCTGGTCGCAGTGGCGCGCCGTCGGCCTACGCCACCCAGGAAGAGCAGCTGCCGCATTCGTAGCCGTCGGTTTCTTGGCGGTGGGCGTACGCGAGACGGTCGGCCTCGCGCTCAGGAAGGAAGCCCGAGTCCCGGCGACAGTCGTGGCAGACTGCCACGGCTCGTCGGCCCAGGTGGACGACCTCGACGAGGTGAGGACGGCAGGCCACGCCTTCTCCATGATGGTGGTCGCGTCGATGCGCCGCCTCGACCGTGCAGACGGCCACAGCTGCGGACTGGTTGCGCCTCGCGTCAGACATGACGACCTCCGACCTCGGCTGGGCAGGTCGCCCACCCTGTTGCCCGCAAGGAGCGGGGGGATGGCCGCTGATACCCGGTACTGCGCGTCCTCCTCGCGGACAGATGCAGCGACCCCGCCGCCAACGAAGGAGACGCACAGCAACCCTTGTCACCCACCCAGCCGGGCCTTCCGCGGTGAAGTGAACTCCGTGTCGATGCGTCGCCCGCGGGGCAGTGCTGCGTCGAGTGGCGGCGTTCGCCGATCGACGATGGCGCCTGGCACTCGCTCGGGCCGGATTCGTTCTCTTCGGGCTGGCGGTTCCGGGCGTCTGCGTGCTGCGTCACCGATCCTGGAGGTCGCTGGCGACCTCCCTGCACGGGTGCTTCGGGGTGGGGATGGTGCTGGTTGCCGTCCACTCCCACGCACCATGGGAGGCCGCCACGCATGCCTTCTGTGGTCGGCGTACCCGGGCAAGCCCGCCGGGCGGGGTAATGGCGCTCGTGATCACCCGCGTCGTCGCAGTCGTGCCCGGACTCGGTGACTGCAAGGCTCCTTCATCGGACGACTTTGGCGCGAGGATGGGGCAACGTTGCCGGGGTGGGAACGTTGATCGAGTCCTCTGTGACCTGGGCGCAGTCGCTGTCGTGGCGGATGGAGCGCCAGTTGCTCGACCCTGTCGGGTCTGAGTCGGTCGCAGGTGTCGTCCGTCGGCTCGGCGCGGTGCTCTCGATGGACGAGTCGCTGGCCGAGCTCGCAGTGCGGACGCGGCGTTCGGCATCGCGCCCGGGCGAGCTCCGCGCGGCCCTGGTCCGGGGGGAGGTGGTCAAGGTGTTCGCCTTCCGCGGGTCGATGCACTACCTGTCGCCGGAGGAAGGCGGGATCTACCTGGCCCTGCGGTGTGCCGGCCGGCAGTGGGAGCGGGCGAGCTGGGTGGAGCACTACCGGCTCGCGCCATCCGACTGGCCCGACTTCAGGGCTACCGTGCGCGAGGCTCTCCGCGGGGGGCCGTTGACCGCTGTCGAGCTCGGTGAGGTGCTGGCCACGCACCGCGCGTACCGGCATCTCAAGCCGGTCTTCGACGAGGGCGCCGGAACGCTGATCAAGCCGCTGACCTGGCAGGGGGACCTGGGGTTCGGCCAGCCCCGAGACGGGCAGCACACGTTCCAGCGCCTGGACCGCAACTCGCGGTGGCACGGCATCCCCGACCTGGACGACGCCGGCCCGGCCGCTGTCACCGCGTACCTGAGAACCTACGGGCCAGCGACGCTGGAGCACCTGCACTACTGGCTCGTCGACGGCCTGAGTGCGGGACGTCGGCGCCTGGAGGCCTGGTTCGGTGAACTGCGCGAGCGGCTGGTCGCGGTGGACGTCGAGGGCACCACGGCCTACGTCGTGCGCGAGGACGTCGACGCCCTCGAGGCGTCGCGTCCCTCCCAGGCGGTTCGTTTCCTTCCCGGGCACGACCAGTGGGTGATCGGGCCCGGCACCAAGGACGTCCACGTCACTCCGTCGACGCGACGTGAGCTGATGACGCGCAAGGCCAACCCGGTCATCGTCGGGGGGGTCGTCTGCGGAACGTGGACCAGAAGAGGTGACCAGCTGACGGTGTCCTGGCTCGACGAGCGACGGCGCCCCGACGCCGCCATCGAACAGGAAGCGGCCCGCCTGAGCGACCTCCTCGACCGCGAGCTGCACCTGAACCTCACCCCATGAGCGGTCGCCAACAGTCGTGACCGTGCCGAAACGCAAGGTCGACTTCGCGCTTCCATCCAGGTCGTGCCAGCCGCCTTGGCTTGGGCCCGCTTGGGCGTTCTGCTCCTTGGCGCGTCGTGGGTGGACGTCTGATCGTCACGTGGGGAGCGAAAACTCACCGGGGCGCACTACGGTTGCATCCGTGCCCAGGCGCGGCGCCTGCGTGCCCTTGGCGGTCGGCACGAAGGGAGTCGCCATGATCACGGTCCTGACCGGGATGCCGGACGGTGTGCTGGGCTTCGAGGCGAGTGGCAAGCTCACCGCAGAGGACTACACCACGGTGCTCGAGCCGGCACTCGCCGCTGCAGGAGCCGACGGTCACAAGATCCGGGTGCTGCTGGACTTCGGCGGCGACTTCCACGGCATGGAACCCGGCGCCATGTGGCAGGACATGCGGACCGGCCTGCGTGAGTGGAGCGAGTGGGAGCGCATCGCCGTGGTCACCGACCACGCCTGGCTACACGACGGCCTGAACCTGTTCGCCTGGGCAGTGCCCGGTGAGGTCCGCGTCTTCCCCGGCGGGGAGCGCCAGGCAGCCCTCGATTGGCTCGATCGCAGCTGACGCCGAGGCTGGCACTGATGGTCGAGTGGGCGGGCTGGTGCCATCCTTGGTCCATGGCTGATCAGCCGGGGCAGGAGACGTCTCGGGCCCTCGCCCGGATCCAGAGCACGCCTTGGGTGGCCTCTGGGCGGGCGCTCCTGGTATCCATGCTCGGGTTGCTCGTCTGCGATGTCATCGGCGGCTTCGTCGGGGTCGCCTCCGGTGCCGAGACGTGGGGCACAGCGTGGAGCTTCGACACCCGATCCACGGTGCCGCTGCCCATGGCGGTGGCGCAGCTCATCCTGGCTTGGTTGGCAGTACGCAACGTGCGACCCCCGGTCGGGCTGGCGGCAGCGGTGGTCCTCAGCGCTGTCTGCCTGATCAGCGTCCTGGCCGGCTTGTTCGACGGGGACCTCATCGGCACCGTCGCATCCAACGGGTTGCTCGCCTGGGGAGTCGCCTGGGCAGGCGTCCTGCTCGTGGTCACCGCGGCCGTCGGCCTGCTCGCCGCGGCTCGAGCGAGGCAGTTGTACTCACGTCGGTGATGCATGGTCGCCTCCTCGGTGTCGGTAGCGACGCCTCCCTAGGGCAGGGTGAACTCCTGTCCGACCTTGATCTTGTCCGGGTTCGGCCCGATCATGGCGCGGTTGGCCTGGTAGATCTTCTTCCACTGGGCGGAGTCGCCGTAGACCTTTGCCGCGATCTTCCCGAGGGTGTCGCCGGTCACGACGACGTAGCTCTGGGCCCGCTCCGTGCCGTCACCCCAGTCCAGCTCGGGCGCTGGGTCGGGCGCTTTGGGGAGTCGCTTGCAGACGAACGCGAGGATCGAGATCTCCTCGCGATCCGGTGTCGGCGGCGGCGTCGGCGGGGCAGGAGCTGGGGTGTCGGTGACAGGTGCCCGGGCGCGCACCCGCTCGCTGGCCCTGACGGTGTCGAGCCGGAGTCGGTTGCCTGCGGCGACCGGCGCGACGGCCGGCGCAGCGCTCAGAGGCACGGACACCTTGGCGAAGGTGTTGAACTTGAGCATTTGGAACGCGATGGGGCGGGCCGCGGCGGCGGGCAGTGAAGCTGGCGTCGCGGAGCGGTGGTCCCTCACCCCGGAGCGGTGGTCTCGCACCGTCGGGCGCCCTCTAAGGCGCGGCTCGGCGCGGAGGTCGCGACGCACCGTCAAGAGCTTCGGATCCAGCGTCAGGGCGAACTCGGGGGATGCTGGTCCGGCCGCCGAGCCCCGCGTCGTCACCTCGACGTTGCGCACGAAGACGCACGCTGAGGCATACGCCGGACATGCGCCCGTCGGCGGATCCTGGCCGTCGCTCAGTGTCAGCTCCGGGTCGCTGCTGCGCCAGATCCGCGAGGTCAGCGCCTCGGGGTGGAACCAGGGTCGGACCAGCGCCACCGAGCGATACTCGAACGACACATGCTCGATGCTGGAGCCACGGTCGTCGTCGAGCACCCGCTTGAGCCCGTCGGGGGCCTGCTCCACCAGGGCGCGCATCTCGGCCGCCGACATGTCGAAGGTAAGCCACCCGTCCCGCTCGGCGAAGTTGCGTGGCGAGAAGCCGGTGGGTGCGTACCGGCCGCCGTCACCCGCGGTGGCCATGTCGATGTCGGGGTTGAAGGCGTTGCTCCATTCGGCCCACCGGCGCCGCGGGTCACGGAAGGCCGTGTTGCGCTCTTCCTCGAGCGCCTTCTCGATCTCGGCGCGTTGCCCGAGTGTGTCCCAGGCGCTCGTGGCGGCATCGATTGCGGCGCGCAGCGCAGGCTCGTCGGTATCCGTCCACTGCTGGTGTTCTGCCGGATCCTCGCTGAGCTCGCCGCTCAGCTTGTGCGCGGCGTAGTCCTCCCGTGCCACGAACCAGGCGTCCCGGTACTGCCGGTAGCGTTTGAGCGCTTCGCTCTCGACGCGGGTGCCATCGGGTCCGTCGGCGTACAGGATGTCGGCGGCCGAATGGTCCTCGTCGCCCTCCGTGCTGACGTCACCGACCTGTGCGCGATCGAGAACGTCTCGGTACACGTCCCACAGCTTCCGTTCCGTCGTCGACGCCACCATGTCGCTGACCACCAGGTTCACGACCCGAGAGAAGTCGGCAGCGACGGCGTAGTCGTCGGCGGACTCCGGTTCGGTGCACGCCTCGAGCTCGTCCGCGGTGAACCCGATGGGTTCCAGCAGCGGAAAACTCAGCATGACCGACCCGTCGGCGGCGAAGACTCGCTTCGCCTTCTCGATGAGCGCCAGCTGCACAAATGCATCCACGGCGCGCCTCTCCCTCCGGGCGGATCAGATCCAGGCGTCGGCGGCGATCTCCGAGGAAGGTTCCGGGCTCTTGGGCATCACATGGCACTTGAAGCCGATGAGCTGCATCCCCTCCACCCGCATCGTGTTGTTCTCGAACTTGAAGCCGTAGTCGCGCGTCGTGTCACCAGAGCCGGAACGATGCGCGCCGCTGCCGCCTCCGAAGAACGGCCCGAAGGCGAAGAAGCCGCCCCCGCTCGTCGACTGAGACTTGGCGTTGTTCACGAAGTCCGAGAGACCATGGCTCTCACCGAAGCTCAGCGAAAGGTCGCGAACGAAAATCGCGCTGGTCGGGAAGGCAGGCAGCTTGCCCTTGGGGGGCGAACCGCCGTCGGAGAGCATGTCGCCCTTCACCACCGCGTTGTTCTGGTCGAAGCGCCAGTAGTGGCTCGTGAGGAAGGCTGTTCGGAACCAGGGCCGCGCGATCGGGATCTGGGCGATCTCGAAGCTCATCGAGACCCGGCTGCTGTCGAAACTGCCGTGGTATTCGCTGTGCTGGCTCGACTCGGAGTGCGAGGCCCGCGCACCGAATCCCATGAAGCCGAACCCTCCCCCGCCGCTGGACTGCGACCACCGGTAGCTGGAGCTCGAATGGCTCTCGTAGTCGCCGGCCGAGAAGCCGAAACGAGTCCAGCCGTTCGAGGTGGCGAAGCTGCCGGGCACGAGCGAGGTGAAGAAGAAGTCGCTACCCGAGACCGGCGAGGTCAGCCGCGCCTTCTCCAGGTCCTCGACATACTGCTGCTTCAACAGCGACATGTCGCGTCGACCGATCTGTTCGAAGAAGGCAGCGATCTTCTCGTAGTCGAGCTTGTGCCCCGCTGTCTCCCAGTCGGCCATCGCCGCGCGGACCTTGTTGCGATAGATGTTCCCGTTGATCGCCCAGTCGTGGACCGCGCGAGAGTCCGTCGCGGTCAGCGCGTCGATGCGGCGCGCGTTGTACTCCAGGGCCGCATCGTCGTAGGCCGCCATCTTGGCGAAGTAGGCATTCACCAGGTCGCTCGGGACCGTCGTCTCCGTCTCCTCCTCGGTGATGATGTCCTTCGTCGTGACCGTCTTCTGGAGCAGGCCGTTGAGGCGCTCCATCTGGGCGACCGTGTCCGCCGGAAGCTCGACCTTCATCACCTGGCTCATCCGCAGGGCATAGTCGTAGACGTCAGACAGCGTTCCGTCGTTGTTCTGGACGGCCATCCTCGCGAACTGCTCGTTGGTGCCGGCGGCGACATCCGGCACGAAGTCGAGGAGGCGCGCCATGCTCTCGGCCTGCATGTACAGGCGCATCGTGTCCTTCGCCATCAGCTCGGTCAGCTGCTCGGGTGTCAACTGAGGCGAGGCAGGCGGTGGCGCCTCGCCCTCGCCCGCGGTCGCAGCAGCGGCGCTGGGTTGCATCGCATCGACCGCCGACTGCTTGACCACTCCGGTCAGACCCTGGGTCAGATACTCCAGGTCGCTGGGCTCGATCGGAATTCCCGGGGTGCACCAACTGAAGAAGTTGTCGTCCGACTTGGGCACCGTGTCGTCACCGTTGGTCAGCACGTTGTAGAGCTTGCCCATGATGGTGTTGGCAAGGACGCTCGGTTCCAGCAGAGCCATGATGTCTCCCTCCGAGGCAGAATGCATCCCGGTCAACCAGCGTCCTCCGGTCGCGGGGGGCCGTCAAGGTCGGAGCACGTGCACCTCCCCTGCGCGCCTGGCGCGGGCACATCCACGAAAGTTCCGGCACGCCTGCGCCAGAACCTTATTCGCATCCTCCGACAACGGGCGGATGACGTTCATGACCCGTTAGGTGTCGGGCACGAGGCCCTCTCGCGCGAGCGGCCGCTCGTTGCGGATCACACCTTTCGTAGCGACTCCCGTCCGGGCCCACATCGCGGGCGTGACCATCGATGGTGGTCAGCGGAACGGAGGCGAGATCGACGTCGTCGCAGAGCGTGATGTGAGCGCCCGAGCGCTTGCCTGCGGCAGGTCCGACGATGACGATGTCACCCCGGCGGGCGTCCGCGATGGCGCGGAGCCGGGCAGTGCCCTTCGCCCACGTGTGCAGGCGGAACGTCGAGGCCAGGTGCTCCCTGCGGACGTCTGCGCGAAGGCCCGACGCACCGGAGCAGAATGCGGCGAAGGCGCCGCCCACGCGAACTGGCGGTTCGTGCGGTACTGCGCCTCCCAGTCCCAGCCGAGCCCCTGGACTCCCCGGATGTAGTCGTCGATCCGTTCGGCTCCTTCGAACCTGACCGGCACGCGGGCACTGCGTGGTGACGCGGTAGGGCCCGTGACCTCGGTGATCATGGCTGTTGTCAAGGCGGTGTGAACCGCCCCGGGTTTGGTGGACGGTCTGGAGGATCAGGCGGCATTGCGCGGGTGGGTCGCAAATCGGGGATGGATGCCTGGGGTGAGTACACCGTCGACCCCGGCCGTCGCCGCCGCGGCCCTTCTGTCCTTCGTCGCGCTCGCGCACAGCGTTCGTGCACAGGGCAACTCCGGAGCGAGCGCCTTCTGGAATCTGGCGGGGTCCGTGGTGGCGCTATTCGTGTCCGCCGTCGTGCTCGCGGGGAGGTGCTTGAACCTATACGACCCCCTCTACAACAGATGCTCAAGGATGAAACTGGCGCGACCGTCGCCCTGCTCGAACTGGTGGTTGCTGGTGGTGCTGTCATCGCGATGGCCTTCGCTGCGCTTTTCGCCGATGCGTCTAGCGGGGTATTACGAGCCTGCCGCAAGGCCTTGGAGGGCAAGCAGCCGGCCGATGCGGGCGAAGGCGCATAGCGGCAGAGGCGGCCGGTGTGACGCGGGGTGCGAGCGGCCCGACGCTGCCGATGTCCGAGCGCGACCTCGCCCCACCATGGGCGCCCCTCATCGCAAAGGCTTTGCATACCTCGCACTGTTGGGTATAGTACCTGCCAGTTCTAGGTATCCTTCCGTCGACAAGGTGAGATCAAGTGAAACTTGGCAAGGACCTCGTGGCCGCCTCTGCCACGCCACTCGTGCTCGCCGTTCTCCGCAGGGGGGACAGTTACGGCTACGCCATCCTGCAGGACATCCAGGCGGCCTCGGGCGGACGGCTCGAGTGGACCGAGGGGATGCTGTACCCGCTGTTGCACCGTCTCGAGTCCCGAGGGTTCATCGAGAGCTACCACGCAACGTCGGACGCCGGTCGAGCCAGAAAGTACTACCGCCTGCTGACCGCGGGAGGCGACCACCTCGACGCCCAGTCGCGTGACTTCGACCTGATCTCGACAACCCTCGCCGCCCTGCGCGGCCCGAACCCAGGAGGAACCCATGCCGTCGCTTGACGCACTCATCAGCCAGTGGACCGACCAGCTGCGCGCCACTCACCCCGAGCTCGCCCCCCACGTTGGCGAGCTCGCGGACCACGTGCGCTCGAGTGCACAGGACCGCATCGACGACGGTGCCGCCATAGACGACGCCTTCGCATCGGCGCTGGGATCCTTCGGGGCGCCCACCGACCTCAGTGCGGAGTTCGGCAAGAACTCCCTGGTCAGGAAACGCCGAGAGCGCATGGCCGTGGGCACCTACCTGCTCATCACCGCGATCTTCACCGGCGCGGTGTTGCTCGTGGACAGGCGCTTCGACCTCGGCGGCCAGGCACTGGCTTGGTTGCTGGTGGTGTGGGTACTGACCACCGGACTGCATGAGGTATTGCTTCGCCGCGCGCGCCACGGCCTTGTGCCCGCCTGAGCCAGGCGCGCCAGATGGTCGCGGCAGGAGCCTTCCGAGCGTCCGCCCCTGCGCTGGCCTGCATCGCATGGCTACCGTGCCGTACGCCAGTCACGCCCCACCCCGACCGGCCGCACCGAGGACGGCTCGCGGCTGCTTGACACACCGCCACGTGCTGCTGGCCGTCGTGCGCCCCAGCAGTCGCTTGACCACGTTGAATGTCCTGGGAGAGTCTGGCTGGGCGTCGTTGAACAGGTCCGGGGCGCCGCGACGGTGGCGCTCGGGCTGAACGGGCGAGATCAACCCCCTGTCCGTGACAGCAACACGATCCTGGAGATGATTCGGTGCGGACACTTGTGGCGGTCCTCGCACTTGGTGTCGCTGCCGTCCTTCCCGCGAGTGGGCCGGAGGGATCGATCGACGCCTTCATCGACAGCGCGATGCCTGCGTCGGGTGTACCCGGTCTGGCCTACGCCGTCGTGGCCGATGGTGAGATCACGACGGCCGGCGCCCGGGGGGTGCTCAGGCGTGGGGGCGACACGGCGGTCACGCCGGACACGCCTTTCGTGGTCGGCTCGATCTCGAAGAGCTTCACGGCGCTGGCCGTGATGCAGCTGGTCGAGGCGGGCAAGGTCGACCTGGACACCGAGGTCTCGCAGTACCTGGACGGCTTCTCGGGCAAACCTGCCGGCGCTGTCACGATCCGGCAGCTGCTCAGCCACACGAGCGGCTTTTCCACCCTTCAGGGCAACACCTCACATACGGACACAGCTGGCGGCGAGGATGCGCTTGCGCGCACGGTGGACGGGCTCGCAGACGTGACTCCTGACTACGAACCCGACGAGCGGTGGGAGTACTCGAACACCAACTACCAGATCCTCGGCCGGCTGATCGAGGCCGTCAGCGGCCAGGACTATCAGACCTACGTGACCACCAACATCCTGGACCCGGTCGGCATGGAGCACAGCTTCGTCGCCGACGGCGACGTCCATGAAGACATGGCCACCGGGCACCGGCCGTGGTTCGGCACCAAACGACCGCTGCCCGAGAACACCACCGACCGCGCAACAGCTCCGCAAGGCGGCATCATCGCCAGCGCCAGCGACCTGGGCCGCTACCTGCAGATGATGATGAACGGCCAGGACGACGTGCTCAGCTCCGAAGGCAAGGCCCAGATGATGCGCCCGGCGAGTGCGGCATCACCCTTCTACGGCCTGGGCTGGTTCGTCGACTCAGGCAACCAGACCGTCTGGCACTCCGGATCGAGCCCCGGCGTGGAAACGCTCGCGACGATGGTCCCCGCCCAGAAGAAGGCGGTCGTGGTGCTGGTCAACGGCGGCAGTGGGCTGGGCTTCGGGGAGACGGCCCAGCTGCTCAATGGCGTCACCGCCCGGGCGCTGGGCCTGGACTACGACGGCGAGGGCTCGCGCATCTGGCAGAAGGTCCTGTTCATCTCCCTCGTGGCCCTGCCGATCATCTACCTGCTCGCCACGATCTGGGCGTGGCGACACCGCGCCGCGATCCGCGCCAAGTCGCGATCGGGCCTCTCCGGCCGCTTCAGCCTGTGGTTCCCACTGCTCACCACGCTGGTCGCGGCCTGGGCCATCTTCATTCTGGTGCCGGCCGTGGGGGGCGCACCGATCAGCACGATACGACTGTTCGCTCCCGACTTCGGGTCGGCTCTCATCGCCACCGCTGTCACCGGGGTGCTGTGGGCCGTGTTCAGGCTTGGGGTCGCCTACACCGGAAGAACCGGCCCGGACTGATCCCCAGACACCTCCTGCCCGCCGATGCATCGACCGTCTGGGGCCACGGTGGTCCGCGTCCTCCTGGGCGAAGAGTCCTTGGCCCAGGAGTCAATCGAAGGAGCGACGCTGGGGCGCGGACGTCAGGAGAACCCTTCTGCCACAACGATGCCCGGACCGGCAAACCATTCACCATCGAGGAGATTCATCGTGCGGGCCACCCTGTCCAGCTCCTCCTTGGATCTGTGTCAGCTGACCTCGCAGCCTTCGATCACGGGACGGTTGGTGGGCCGCGGGCACGGGTACTAACACCAACGTTCGATTGCTACTGGTACCGCGGCAAGCGGACGCTGGGATCGTCCCACCGGGGAGCAGGACACCTTCCGATTCTGGTTCACCAGGAGAGCTCATGAACAAGTTCGCCGCGGTTGCCCTATTCACCGCCACCGTTGCGGTCCTCGTCCTCAATCCCGGCGCGGCATCGGCCAGCGGAGGCGGGTCCTCCGCTGGGTGGCCGGCTGCCTTCCCGCTTCCCACCAACCCGGGCACGGTGCTCTCGCAAAGCTCGACCACGGCAGTGGTGAGGTCTACCGACCAGGTGAGCGTCGTCAAGGCCAAGCTGGACGACCTGTACATCACGAAGATGGGTTGCACGCAGAGGTTGGGGGTGAACCGGCCGAGGGACTACCTCTGCTACAACCCCGCGACCCACAAGTCCGACGAGGTCCTCTTCACGTTCGCCGCTCTCGACCCAACAGTGACCGCTCCTGCCCGCTCGCAGACCAACGCCTTCTACAGCAAAGGTTGACGTTGCCAGACCCTGAACACACCAGTCCCTCGACGGGGGGCCTCGCCGTAGTCGACGCTGGCCGCCTCGCAACGGCCAGTTCCTGCAGGGTTGACTGCGAAGCCGCCACCGCGATCCTCGGAGGTCTTGAGCTCGCCAGACCGGATGGCCACAGGCTCGACAGTGAGTTCCCGACGCCTGGATACGCCCACAGGGGCACATCTGGCGGGGTAAGGTCGAGCACGCTCGTACGGCGAGGAGGCCGTGATGGACTGGTGGGGATGGCTGATCCTCGTGGTGGCGCTGCTGGTGGTGCTCGTCGTGGCCGTGCTGGCGATCCAAGCCCGTCGACGCCGGGGCGGCGTGATAATCGCGCCCAAGACTCCTGACGGCGGTGAGCGACGATGAGGCTGATGCGGGCCTCCGAGATCAGCCAGCGTCCCGTGGTCACGATGGCGGGTGAGGACATCGCCCAGATCAAGGACCTCGTGTATGCCGCCGACGGCGGCTCGGTCAGGGGGTTCACACTGGCCGGGCGTGGTCTGTTCGCCGGGCCACTGAAGGAGGGCCTGCCGTGGGAGGGGGTCGCCGCCCTCGGCGCGGACGCGGTGATGGTGCGCGACGAGAGCGTGTTGACGTCGGCCCAGTCGATCGTCGAGGGGTCCCGAGGCGATGCCGGGTCCGCCGGCGACATCCTGGGCTCCCAGGTGCTGACCGAGGAAGGTATCGGCCTCGGCACCGTGCACGACGTCGTCGTGTCCGTCGACATCACCGGTGGCGAGCAGTGCGACGTCGTCGGCTACGAGGTCGAGGCGTCCGAGGGGCTCGGCACCCAGGGCCAGATGGTGCTCATCCCGTTGCCCGACACGTTGGCCGCCTCGGGCGAGCACCTCATGGTCCCCAGCAGCGTGAAGGACTTCGTCGGTCACGATCTGGCCGGCTTCGGCGCGGCAGTGGACATGTTCCGTGCGCACCTAGAGGAGTCCACGACATGATGTTCTCGGCCGCCAACGGGCACAAGGTCGTCGACACCAGCAGCGCCGACACCTTGGGCACCGTGAGCGGGCTCCTCGTCGAACCCTCCACCCACTCGATCGTCGCCCTGCGGGTCAAGAAGACCAGGTCGGGCGAGGTGATCCGGTGGCGCGACATCACCGCCTTCGGGAGCGAGGCCGTCACCGTCCCCGGGGACGGCGTGGTCACCGACAGCGACGCCGAGCTGGACGCCCTCGCAGGGAAGGCCCAAGAGCTGGTGAAGAAGCGCATCCTGACCAGCGCTGGCGACGAGCTCGGCACCGTCAAGGACGTCGACTTCGACCCCGCGACGGGAGTCCTGACAGCATTCCTCCTCGACGGCGCCCCGGACGTCGCGGCCGACCGCCTCATCGGAGTCGGGTCCTACGCCGTGGTGGTCCGCGCCGAACCTCACGGCTCCTGACACCGAAGCGAGAGTGTCAGCCCGGCTCTCGGCGGTTGACGGCATCCAACAGCCGTGGGCCGCCCTCGACGACGACGACATCGGACCCCGTCTTGACACCGGCCTCCTGCAGCCCGCGAAGCACCGCGCGAATCACCTCGTGCTGAGCAAGCCTGGTCTCCATCTGTCGAGCGCCGGACCAGAAGCGCAGGTCGAGCCGAACCGTCGCCGATCCCACCTCCTGAAGCAGCGCCTGCGGGGCCGGCTCCGCGAGCACGGCACCGACCGACCCCATGGCCGACTGGGCCGCTGCGAGCGCGACATCCAGGTCGCTGCTGTCGTCGACATCGATGGTCACCGTCGAGCGCACCTGCTCGAACCCTGTCTGGACGGTCACGATCTCGGAGTTCACGAGCGAGTTGGGGATCAGCACGAGCCGGCCGTCGAACGTCCGCACCGCCGTGCTGGTCAACGACACAGCCGTCACGGTTCCGGCGACATCGCGCACAGCGATCTGGTCATCCACGCGAAACTTGTCCCTGGCAAGGATCACCATCCCCGCGAACATGTTGCCCAGCACGGTCTGGAAGGCGATGCCGGCAGCGATGGTGATCACTCCGATCCCACCGAGCGCGTTGACCGGCCGCACGCTGGGGAACACCACGGTCACCGCGGCCACGAAGGAGAGCAGCTGGGTGAGCGTCCGGGTGAGGGCGGCGAAGATGGCGCTCGCGCTTGGGGAGCGCCCCCTCCAGAGCAGGAACCTGCGGGTGAACCAGCCGAGCGCCCGGCTCAGCAGGTAGCCGCCGACCAGGATGGCCAGCCCCCAGACCAGCGCCTGCCAGGTGATTGCCGGCAGGGCCACCGGGCCGTCGACGGTGGCCAGGATCAACAAGGATCTGGGGTGCATCTGTGGATTCTGACAGCCCGGGCCACGAGCCGCCCACCGTCCCAGCATCGGTATGGCGGCGCGGTCGACCAGCACCTCTGCGACGGCAGAGGGTGGCTCAGGTCATGAGTAACGCAGGCACAGCGCCGCACTTGGCGGACGCCACGGCGAGGCGGACGAGCAGCCGCCCCCTTGTCGAGTCGAGCTGCCAACCGCCCGCAGCGAAACGACGGCGACCCGCGCCGGTCGTTCTTCAGTGGGGACGGGCGGCGGCGCGCAGCACCCCCGTCAGCGCCGCGAGGTCCGCGACCGCGGCGTGAGCCGCAGCGAGGTCGAGCCGGGCTCCGGCCGCGATTGCCGGCCCGGCAGCCCGCACCGCCCGGGCGACGCTCGGCCCGTGGGTGGCACCGCACGCCGCCACGAGCTGGTCACCGACCATGGAGAGCACGACGAGGCCGCCCGGCACGTCCAGCACCACCTCGCGAGCGCCGGCCGGGGCGGCACCCATGGCCTGCATGGTCGCGTCGTACTGGTCGGACCACCACCACGGCACGTCGGTGAAGGCGTCGTCCTGGCCGAGCACGGTGTGGGCGGCGACCTCACCCTGGCGCCCGGCCGCCGTGAACGACTCGAGTCGGATGCCGTGTGTCTCACCCGGGTGCCGCGTGCACACCGCGTCACCGGCGGCGAACACCCGGGGATGCGACGTGCGCCCCGACGGGTCGATGAGGATGCCGTCGTCGACCGCCAGCCCGGCGGCCCGGGCCAGCCCGTCACGCGGGAGAATGCCGACGCCGGCCACCACCGCGTCGGTCGGCACGACGGTGCCGTCGGCCAGCCGGACGCCGTTGACGGCGCCGTCCAGCGAGCGCAGCACGGCGTCCGGCGCCGCGCCGGTGCGCACCACCACCCCGTGCGCCTCGTGTAGAGCATGCAGCCACGCGCTCACCGCTTCCGGGACGCCTCGCGAGAGCACCCGGTCGGCGGCCTCGAGCACCACGACGTCCACCCCGCGGGTGGCGGCGGCGGCCGCCACCTCGAGGCCGATGACGCCACCGCCGACGACGACCAGGGCCCTGGCGTGCTCCAGCGCCAGGGAGAGCGCCACCGAGTCCGTGGTGTCGCGCAGGTAGTGCACACCGGCGCCGTCGGCCCCGGGGACGGCGAGCCGCCGGGGCTCCGCTCCCGTGGCGAGGATCACCGAATCGAAGCCGACCTCCCAACCTGAGTCAGTGACGAGCCGCCTCGCGCCGGGGTCGAGGCTGGTGACCTTCGCACCGGTACGCACCTCGATGCGCTCGCGCCACGGCGCCCCCGCGGGCCACACCTCGGGCACGTCCGCGCCCGGTCGCAGCAGGACGTCCTTGGACAGCACCGTGCGGTCGTAGGGGGCCCGGTCCTCCGCGGTGAGCAGAATGACGTCTCGGCCGGCGGACGCCAGGGCGCGCGCCGCCGCGCCGGCCGCGGGGCCGCCGCCCACGACGGCATCCGGTCGCCGGGAACTCATCGGGTGCGGCGGGCGGCGGAGAGCGGGGGCATGTCTGCCACGCTAACCGGGGCGCGCCCGCCCGGTTGGCCGCCGTGATCTCTGCGGGGTGGACCTGGTCGCCCGGTACGGCCGCCCCGCCGGCATCAGGCGTCGTGGCGAGCCACAGCTCCCTCCCGGGCAAGGATCTCCTGGTACGCCGGGAGCGTCAGGAAGGCGGGGAACTCGGGGTCGAGCGCGCACTCGACGAACAGCCGGCGGGCGGCACCCCAGGCGTCGAGCGCTTGCTGGTCGTCGCCCGCGGCGTCCAGCAGCGTGCCGTACTCGCGCTCCACCACGTCCAAGACGAGCTCGCGGGTGACGGTCTCGCCGGAGGCAAGGGTGGCGCCGGCGTTCAGCCACTGCCAGATCTGGCTGCGGGAGATCTCGGCAGTCGCGGCGTCCTCCATGAGGTTGTGGATGCCGACGGCACCGTTGCCGCGCAGCCAGGCCTGTAGGTAGGCGATGCCGACCGCGACGTTGGTTCGCAGGCCGTCGAGGGTGCGCTCGCCCGGGGTGGCTGCCGCGTCGAGCAGCTCGTCCGCGGTGACCGCCACGTCAGGGCGCAGCACGTCGAGCTGGTTCGCCCGCTTGCCGAGCACGCCGCTGAAGACCTCGGCGCACAGGTCGACCATCCCGGGGTGTGCGACCCACGAGCCGTCGAAGCCGGCGTTCGCCTCGCGCTGCTTGTCGGCCCGCACCTTCGCGAAGGCGGTCTGGTTGACCTCCGCGTCACGGCTGGGTATGAACGCCGCCATCCCGCCGATGGCGAACGCCCCCCGCTGGTGGCAGGTCTGCACGAGCAGGTCCGAGTACGCCTTCATCATCGGCGCGTCCATCGTCACCGCGGCCCGGTCGGGCAGGGTGAACGACGGCCCGGCATCCCTGAAGTACTTGATGATGGAGAACAGGTAGTCCCACCGTCCGGCGTTGAGCCCGGCCGCGTGGTCGCGCAGCTCCCAGAGGATCTCGTCCATCTCGAACGCCGCGGGGATGGTCTCGATGAGCACGGTGGCCCGCACTGACCCGTGTGGGACCCCCACCGCCTCCTGCGCGAACGTGAACACGTCGTTCCACAGCCGCGCCTCGAGGTGGGACTCGAGCTTGGGGAGGTAGAAGTAGGGGCCGCTGCCGCGGCGCAGGAGCTCGGCCGCGTTGTGGAAGAAATAGAGCCCGAAGTCGACCAGCGCCCCCGCCAACGGCCGGCCCTCGAGCCGCAGGTGCTCCTCGTCGAGGTGCCAGCCGCGAGGGCGTGGCACGATAACCGGCGCGTGCCGGGGGTCCTCGATCGCGTAGCGCTTGCCCTCGGGCGTAGTCAGCTCGATGGTGCCCCGCACGGCGTCGAGGAGGTTGACCTGCCCGCCGACGACGTTGTGCCAGTGCGGTGTGTTGGCGTCCTCGAGGTCGGCGAGCCACACCTTCGCTCCCGAGTTCAGCGCGTTGACGGCCATCTTGCGCTCGGTGGGTCCGGTGATCTCCACCCGGCGGTCGCGTAGATCCGCCGGCGCCTCGGCCACCCGCCACCGGCCCTCGCGCACCTCCCGTGTCTCGCCGAGGAAGTCGAGACGGCCGGTCCGCGATACCTCCTGGCGACGCCGCTCACGGGCGACCAGCAGCTCGTCTCGCCGCGGTCCGAACCTGCGCTGTAGCTCGGCCAGGAACGTCAGGGCCTGCGCGGTCAGCACGTCGGTGCCACGCTCCACGTCCGTCGGAGCATGCATCGTCAGAGGTGAAGCTGGCATGGCATCCCCTTTCGCCTCTGCCCTCGGGGGCTCCGTCGTCAACTGGGTGCAGTGCTTCGTCACCGGTATGGTGCTTCGTCACCGGTATACGGTCGGCGACGTTACGGCAACCACGTCGGTGGTGGGCTCCGCCTGCCGCCCATCGCGCCGACCAGGGCCCTGCGGGTCCAGGCCTCGGATGAGCGGTCGATCGATACCGGCGCCCCGAGGCAGGGGGCCAGAACGCGAACGGGCGCCGCCGCGGAAGGCACCAGCGGTGCTCTTGTCTCGGGCTCCCCGGCCGGCGCTGCACAGTCGGTGCCATTCAGCGGGACCCGATCGGCGGTCGGTGGCGAACGTGCCACCAAGGCTCGTCTGCCAGGGTGCCACGAGGAGCAGGACCGCGATGGCCCCTGTAACGGTCCACGCAACCAGGGTGACCTGCCAGGTGTGCCCGTGGTGGCGACGTGCGGGAACACGGGGAGCTGCTCATCCAGGGGCCGCACTACGCCCACGGCGTGCTGATGGGCACCACGACGGTTGCGAAGCGTAGCCCGGAGGCTGCGCCCGGCGATGCTGGTACCGGGCAGCAACGTCGTCCTGCAGCCGCTGTGGTTCGGCGGAACCGTGTGCTTCGAGGTCGACGGATCCATCGTCGCGTCCTTCCCGGTCGAGGGGGGCAGCCAGCGCCACGCCAACCCGACGCACACCATCGTCTGCGATTCGAGCTACACCGTCACGGCGCAGGATGGCACCGCCGTCCACGTCGAAAGGAACTGACGTGTTCGCCATCGCAGGACGGGGACTCGTTCCTGATCAGGCGACGCGGAACCACGCGCGGCCGACGGACCAACCGGGCGCCGGGTCAGCAGCGTCCTGACGACCTGACCTGTCTCCATCTGGGCGGCGATAGGCGGCCCGAAGACGTACTCTCCAGCACCAGAGCAGCGGTCCGGTGACGACTACCGTCGGAGCGTGGCTCCCGAGCGCCGCTGCGCTCACTCCGAGCAGTCGACTGCGACAGCCAGTGCAGCGCAGACCTGTCGCATCCGGTCCTCGGCCAGCCGGCCGAGGCGTTCGACGAGGATCGCGATCGAGACTGACTCGACCGAGTCCAGGTTGACCGCCGAGCGAAGCGGCACAGGGTCCTCGCCGGGTTCGAGGAGGACCTCGCTCGGCAGGTGCCGGATGGTGGTCGTGCACGGAGCGATCAGTGCTCGCCGATGCCGCGGGATCACGACGTCACGCGACAGGACGACGACGGGCCGGCGGCCGATCTCGGCCATCTCGCACCACCACACCTCCCCGCGGGCGGGCAGGTCGGTCACGAGCCCGCGGCCGCACGCCGGAACGACGCCAGGTCTCCCCACTCGTCGGGCTCCTCGAGCGGGTGAGCATCGTAGGCACGATAGGTGGCGTCCACTTCCGCTGCGCGGTGCCGCGCGAGCAGGGCCGCAAGGGCTTCATCGACGAGCATGGAGTCCCGCTTGCCGGACACCGTCCGGGCGCGTTCCAGAAGGACGGCGTCCACCGTGGTGCTCAAGCGTGTGCGACTCATGCCACAATCATGCCATCACCTGACGGACGAGCGAGTGCGCGCGCCACGCGGCGGGATGGGCCGGATCCGCGGTACCGAGGATCCCGGCCAGCCGGAGATGCCGCCGTGATCCAGGTGCATGAACGTCAACGCGTCGGCGGCCGCTCCAGCGGGGGCGAACAGAGCCGCCAGGTCGCCCAGCTCGGCGAGGACGACTCTTCGACGACGTCGTCACCGAGGTGGCCGCGGTGGCCGGGTCCCGCAGCAGAACGGTTGACCCTCACCTGGTTGTGGCATCCGTACGACCATCGAGGTATGGATGTCGCCGCGGCGGCCGGCTTGCACGGACAAGGGGGTCGTCGACGCTTGGAGCGCCTTCCCGGTGGCGCGGGAAGGGCGAGGGACCCATTGCGTGCGCAGACCGACCGCGGGCACTTGGCCCGGCTGGCGACAAGCTACGTCTGAGTCGCGAGCTTCAGCCAGTGACCTTGAACGGAGCCGTCGCCCACTTGATGCTGGTCTTGCCCGTTGGCACGACCTCGACCTGGAAAGGCGCGAACGGGCTGAGCGAGGTCGGCACCTCCACGGCGACATTCGAGAACTTGCCCTGCTTGTTCGTCGTGGGGCGCCCGACGACCTCCCCACCGAAGCGGATCTCGACGTCCTCGCTCGGAGCGTAGTTCTCCCCGCTCACCTTACCGACGCTCCCCCAGGTCCGCTCTCCTTACTCAGGTAGACCGAGGCAGGCGTCTGGCGATCACCGGGCGGGTGGTCGGGAGGTTGTCGGAGAGCGGGCTCGCGGACGTACTGCCCACGTCGGCCTGCCAGGGGCGCAGGGAGGGCACGAGACCGAGGATCGCCGTAACAAGGCCGATCAACGCAGCCACCACCCCCAGGGCCCCTGTGGCACTCCCTAGCTCGCGCCTCGACGTTGTCATGGTTCCTGCACCTGCTGTCGCTCCCGTCGGGGGGTCGGCGTGGCTCGGCAGGTCTCTGCCGACGAGCCGTCCGATGACCAGAGGAGTCGGCGCAGGCACGGCTGATACGTCGAGAGCAGCGAGACGAGAACATGGCCAAGTGCACCGGGTCAGCCGAGGAGCTGGAACTCGGCGCCGGCGCGCTGGCTCGAGGTGGCGCCGGCAGCGGTGATGGTGAACGCAGCTCGACCAAGCGGTGCAGCCGTGTCTCGGCGGGGACCTCGAGAATCCACGTGGAGCCGGAACCGGGTACGGGGCCGACGATGGCGGAGCCGCAGAACCAGCACCACGCGTTGGTGGCCCGCCGGTGGTCGCCGTTTCGCACCTGGGGACCGGAGGCGGACTACTTCTTGGCAGTTCGCCGAGGCATTCCAGCAGGCACTGGACGTAGCCACCGCGCTCCTCGCGTCCGTCGCCACCGCACCGTCTGAGCCACCTCACCAACGGCGCACGCCGAGGTATCCGTTTCGGTCAGGCTGTGGAGCCGACCCCAGGTGAAGGTCGTTGGGCGCTCCCCCAGCGGGGCAACATCATCGAGTCGACTCGCTCGAGGTCCTCCCTTCTCGGCCGTGGCCGAGGAAGGCGGTTCCGGCGTGCCACCAGCCAGGGCCTGCCCGACCCGACCCGTCGGCTACGGACGCGCGCTAGTACCAGCGGCGGGTGGAACCGCCGATGGGAACGAAGTTGAGTACGAGCCCGACGATGACGAGGATCACGCCGATCCACAGCAGGATCGAGATGCTGGCGATCCAGCCGATCAGCGCGAGAATGACGCCAAGGATGATCATGCCTTGTCCTCCTTCCCGGGGAGCCTCCCCGTCATTACGACGATAGGACGGGCTGGGTGGTCGTGGAGCCTTGTGCGCCAGCGCATTTCTGATACCCCCCGTACTTGCCGATCTCGGCGACTGCCTCGGCGGGCAGCTGTGCCAAGCCCCGGCCGGCCCGCTGGCAGCGGAAGGCCTGACTGCAGGTAGGCCCCTGGTCTGCCCAGTGGTCAGTTCCTACCGAGGTGCGTGGTCAGGCAGGTGAGCCGCTCCTCGGGCGTCCCCGTGAGCTCCACGATGCGGCCGATCTGCCCTACCAGCTCGTCGTCGTCGCACAGGTCGAGCAGGCGTTCATCCATCGTGCTGCGAAGCTGCAGATCCTCGTCGTCGGGGACCCACACCCCCTCCAGGCCGGAGAGCGGCAGAACCGCCAAGACGTCCACATTCCCCAACGCTTCGGCGGTGATCACTCGCAGCTCCTGGAGGGCCGGCCCGGAGACGGTCGCCCGTCCCAGCGCCTCGAGTGCTTCAAGATAGGCAAGGAAGTCCAGCGGGCCGCGTTCGGCGATCACGGCCGCACCCCGTGGCAGGACCGTGAGCCGTTCCGCGGACACGATGAGCTGCTCGTGGAACGAGGCCGCAGACCTGGGGTCAAACGCGTCAACGAGGTCGAATGGGTCGGTCAGGACCTGAAAGCGCCGGTGCGCCAGCGCGAAGTCGGACACGACAGTGCTCTTGCCGCTCGCGTGGGTCCCCGAAACTACGATCAGCACCCGCCGAAGGCTACCGCCGAGATTCCGGCTCGAGCGCACCCTCGATGCAGGCGTCGGGTGCCGTCCCTTCCGCCCGCCAGCGAAGTGGAGTCGTCGCGTTGGCGAGAGGGAACGGCGACCGCGGCGCCCCGGCAAAGGCGATCCAGCGAACTCAACCGGCGGCAGAAGGGCTCACGGGCCGGCCTGGGAGCACAACCGGTGCGGTCGCTCTCACCGGCCCAAAGGCCGCTCCTCACAGGCGTCTGTCGACGATCCGGGGGTAGACGGCTTGGCAAGCGTGCAGGAGTGGCTCGAGCCGAAGTGCTCCTGACCTCGAGCCCGACACCTTCAGCTTTCGGAAGAGCAGCGCCTTGCCGAGCGGCAGCGTGCCCAGCAGCAGGTCGTGCATCGAGTCGGCGCTCAGATCGGCGGTGAGCGTCGCATCGACCCCGATGGGCTCAAAGGTCGTGGCGACAGGCCGTGTCCTGCCGTCCACCCAGATGTCGACCAAGGGGTCGTGCAGGCGGAAGTTGATCACCATCTGCTGCGCGACGAGCCCGTCCATCCCATCGTCGTCGGCGACGTCGGCGAACATCTCCGAGAAGACCGCTCGGAGCTGCTCTGCGTCGGCGTAGGTGCGTCCCACACCCGAAACCCTAGGCCCTGACTGCTCACGCAGGGGTTCGAAGGCGACTGCGAGCGCCCCCATTCGACTTCGGTTCGACCCATCCCGCTCGCCCGGCATCCCCGACGCGCGGGGGTCAGCCCGTATCCCGGCGCGGAGCCGCACCTTCTTCAGGCGGCCCAAACCCGAGACCTGGGAGTTCGCTCCGGCAGGTGCATTGCTGCCAGTCACCCGCTTCGCAGAGCAGCGCATCTCCTTCCGGTCTGCGCCGACGCACCCCACGGCGACCAGTACGACAACCCCGACGAGGTGCCTCCGGTTTCTCTGGTCTGGCGCCCCGCGCGAGAGGGGTGCTTTCCTGGCGTGGTGGGGATCTACTCCTCGATGTGCCGCCTTGGCTACACACCGTGGGAGCGCTACGTCGAGCATCGCGCAACGGTTGGACCGCGAGGGCGCGGAACGGGCGACACCCGACGGGCGTGCCCTCGACCTGGGCTGCCGCCGGTCGTGGCATCACCGCGCTGGCCAATCCGGCCGCCACGCTCTTGATGGTGCAGTTCTCGCGGCCCACGCCGATCCGGCCGCTCGCCGGCGGGATAGCTCCCGAGGAGGTGGAGGCGGCCCCGGAATGGCGAGTGCTCAACGTCGAGCTCCCCTGCATCGATGTGCAGCGGACGTCCCTCGGGCAGACGCGGCTATGACTCACCGGAGAGTTCGGTGGCCGGGCTGAGGCCCTGGAACAGGTAGGCGAACGCGGTGTTCGTGTAAGCGAGGCCGCGGCCGCTTGCGCGGATCTGGTCGGCGTGCGCGGCCTCGGGGTGCTTCGGCACCAGGTACCGGTCGAGCCGGTCGGTAGCCAGTCGATAGCGTCCGGCTCGGTGGTGCGCGGCCGCGACGAGCCGCAGGCTCGGGTCGAGGGCGGCCAGGCTGGCGTCGCCGTGACTGGCGTTGGCCAGCAGCCATCCCCTCGGCCGCAGGTACCGGCGGCAGTGCTCCCACACCGGCCCGGCGTACAGGGAGATCAGCAGGTCCGCACTGGCGTCCGGCAGATTGAGCCGGTGGGTGTAGTCCGTGCCGAGGAACCGCACCTCATTGCCCGCGCCGGAGCGAGTGCGGCCGGCCAGCTCGGAACCTACCGCCTCTCGGTCGGCGAAGTACCGCGCGGCGCGAGCGTCGGAGTCGACGTACACCACCGACGGGAAGGCGGTCGAGGGCGACAGGTCGACGTAGCTGCCGGGGTACAACGCCCGCTCGACCGGCCATGCGTCGGCGATCGCGCAGAACAGGCCGGAGCGGTCCCCGATCGACTCCCGGTACCGCGACCACGTCACCAAACTCCCCACCGTCCCATCCCAGCACGTCCCACGCGCTTCGAGGCACCTGCACGCTGCGAAAGGGACGCACGTCGGCAGGCTCAGCCGGCCAGCGAACCGATCGAGACTCGGACCACAGGTGACAGATCAGGAAGATCTCCCAGGACGGAGTCGCGATCACTGGGAGCTGGGCGCGGATACTCTGCCAGGCATGGACCGCTTCGAAGCGCGGGCGATGACCCACATGCTGGTCGTGGCCGATGCGGCAGTCAGCCGTGACTGGTACGTCGATGTGCTGGATGCCTCGGTCGATGGCGAGTACGGGGGGACATCGGTGGTGCTGGATCTGCTGGGGAACTGGCTGCTGCTGGTGACCGGGGGCGGACCGAGCCAGGACAAGCCGAGCGTCACGTTAGCCGTGCCCGATGATCCCGATCGGGTCAGCGGTCAGGTCATCTTCCGGGTCGATGACTGTCGACGGACCCACGAGCTGCTCAGCGAACGGGGCCCCCAGTTCCTGACCGCACCTGTCGATCGTGGTGGTGAGATCCGGGCGTTCTTCCGTGACCCGGACGGTCACCTCTTCGAGATCTCACAACTGACCTGAAGGCCGAGCACCCGGCGGAGGCGGCGCGTCGATCGTCAGGCTGGCCACTTCATTGAGCGCGACACAGAAGCACCACGCTGACTCGCGCCGCAGAGACGCAGGGCGAAGCTGCGCTGATGGCTCCACGTTTGCGCCCCACTTCGCCATTGGCAATTCCCCCGGCGGCCGAAGAAGGCGCGCTCGTGGGGGTCATCGCAGGGTTGGGTCTGCGGGCCCTGGCAGGCGGCTCAACGGAGACAGGGCCGGCATCGCCGTGGGGTTGCTGTGGAACGACGCCGCCGCCGGCGCGGGGTCGGCGGCGGTGCGGCCGTCGAGAGCGGGACTCATGGGACGATGGCGTGGACTTCGCCCGGATCTGCTCGCGCTGCTCGGCGGCCAGCACCTTGCGCTGCGCCTCGTGGCCGCGTCGCTGGTGCAGCGTGCGGCGGATCTCGTGCCTCCGCTTCCTGTACATCGTTGTCTCCTTGCAAGAGTCCTTCGGTGATTGGTGGTGGTGGCGCCTACGCGGCGACCTCGGACCTCTAGGGCCGGCCCGTATTGACCACACGTTCCGGGGCCTTCTGGCGAGTGCGCGCAGTTGCCACTGCGTCGGTTCGTCTCTTCGGGCACGTGCAGCGCGGTAGGGAACCGCATTCCCGACCTCCGGGTTCGTGGCGTTGAGAGGTGGGAAGGAACACACGTCCTCGAAGGGTCACGCGCCCGTGCGAGCCGAGTGCGAGAATTCGGCCACATCCATGGGGGGCCCGCCCCGTGAGAGGACGACGAGAATGACGACAGATCTCGCTCAGGACGGCTCCATGGTGGACGAGGTCTCTCGCCTGCAGGCGCAGGTCGATGCTTTTCGGGCCATGGCGGACTCTCACCCAGCGCTGCTGTGGTCCTCCGACACCACGGGCACGTGCACCGAGTTCAACCGGTCGTGGCTGCTGTTCCGGGGTCGGTCGTTGGAGGAGGAGCTCGGGCTGGGATGGCTCACGGGGGTGCACCCGGACGACAGTGAACGTTGCATGTCGACCTACCTGGAGGCGTTCGCCCGCCGTGAGCCCTTCGAGATGGAGTACCGACTCCAACGCGCGGACCGGGCCTATCGCTGGATCTTGGACCGGGGCGCACCTCGGGAGTCCGTCGACGGGCAGTTCGCCGGCTACATCGGCAGCTGTGTCGACGTCACCGAGCACCGCCGCCGCGAGGAGGAGCTCGCGCACGCCAAGGAGGCGCTGACTCGTGCGGCGATGCGCGATCTGCTGACCGGCCTGGGCAACCGCGCCCTGCTGGTCGAGCACGGCCAGGCGCTGCTCGATCGCGCGGCGATCGGTGACCACGGCGGGGTCGGGCTGCTGTTCGCCGACGTCAACGAGTTCAAGGACATCAACGACGGCAACAGTCACGATGTCGGCGACCGGGTGCTGGTCGACCTCGCGGAGGCGCTTCGACAGGCGGTGCGCCCGAATGACCTGGCCATCCGATGGGGCGGCGACGAGTTCGTCGTGCTCTGTGAGGGCGTCGCCGACCCGGCAGCCCTGGAGGAGATCGTGTGCCGGGTCCGCGAACGCGCCGTCGCCCACATCGGCGGGCGCGTGGTGCGGATGACCGTCGGCAGCGCGTTCGCCCCAGCCGGTGAGGTCACGCGCCTGGAAGACCTCGCCTCTGGCGCCGATGCCGACATGTACTGCAGGAAGGCGGCGGCCCGGCATTAGCAGGCAGAGGCCCTCACGCCCCGGAGCGGGTGTTCACTGACACGCCCTCGCCCGTCGAGCTGGATTCCGGGGACGGCGGGTCCGCGCCCTGCGGTCCGGGCGCGGACCTCGGCACGATCAGGACCGGGGCAAGGAGACCGTGACGACCTCGCCATCGAGTCCGACGACCCACGCCGTCAGCCCGGAGATCTCCATGGACGTGGGCCGGTCAAGTCCGGTGGCGATGGTCGTGAACGAACCGTCGCAGTCGGCTCGAAGCAGTGAGCCGGTGTCGGGCAGGGCCGGAGCGCCGGGTTCCCCTCCAAGGGGGAAGATGCCCTGGGCCAGGGCGTAGAGAGACGTCCCCCTACCCCGTTCGACGTCGACCAGAAGGCGACCACCGGACGCGACGACGCCGGTCACGGTGGCAGATGAGGCGTCGACCGCGACGACACGACCGGTCGCGGGGACATGGGGTACCGGTCCGGCCTCGGCCAGCAGGATCGTGTTGCCGCGCCGATCCAGGCCCGTCGGGACGACGTTGCCCAGGGTCAAGAACTCCTCGATCGACCCGTCGGTCCCGACCCGCAGCACCCGGTTGTGGTGCCCGTCGGTGACCAGGAAGCCACCTCGGAAAGGCTGCAGCGCGTACTGCACGCCGCTGGGTACGAAGTAGTCGGTCGACGGTGGGTGCTCGGTCGACCACCGCCCCAGGGCGGCCACGAGCGTGGTGGACGTCGGCCCGTCCAGCCGGTAGAGCCCCACGACGGCGTCGCCGCCGACGTCGGGTCCGACGAGGGTCACCAGGGCGTAGGCCGTGCGGCCCTGGAAGGCGACGTCCATGACGCCACCCAGCGGGGGCACCTGAGCGGGCAAGCCCTCGTGGAAGGTCGTCGCCTCGTGGGTGTGGCGATCGATGCGGTAGATCGTGCCGTGCCTGGGAGGGGCGACGTAGAGATCCCCGCCGGGCCCGAGGGCGGTCCCGGTGGCGCCCCCGGGTAGCGTCGTGACGACCTCGACCCGGGCCGCGGCGCCCGCGGCCGACGCCGGTACCGCGACGGCCGCGAGCAGTGCCGCGATGTTGCCGAGGGCCAGCGCCCCGAAGGTGGTCCGGCTTGGCGCGAGCGTGCGGGGCCGGCTTGGCGCAGGATGCCGGTGATGTCAGCACCGGAGAGGTGGCGCAGCTCGCCGCGGTGGCAGCGCACCATTCCCTGGCAGGCGATCTCGACGATGCCTACGCCTGGACCATGCGGGCACTGGGGGTCGCCGAGCGGCTGGCTGACCAGCAGGCCTCGCTGACACTCCTCCAGCAGGCGGTCGGCCTGCATCCGCGCGTCCACGACGCCACGGAGTCTCTCGGCGACCTCCTGATGCGCCTCAAGGGCGCTGCAGCGCGGCTCGGCGAGTTCGAGGTGGAGCACACTGCGGTGGAGGCGCTGCTCACGACCACCGACGAGACGGATCAGCCCTTGCTGGTCTGTGAGCTGCTGGTGCGCCGCGAGCACCTGCGTTTCTCGACCGCTCGTGGCTTCCTGCGGGTCGACCCACTGCGACGCGCCGCCATGCTGTCGAGGCGGTGGCCGGGCTCGTGGCAGCACGGCTTCGCACGTGCCGAGATCGCCCACGCCTCCCTCTGGGCAGACACCCCCGACGCCCAGGACGCGGTCGCGGCGGCCGTCGCGGCGGCCCGGGTCATCGACCACCCGCGCGTGACGGCCTACGCCTTCGCAGCCGCCGCGATGGCCTCGGTGTACACCGCCCGGCCGGGCGGCCCGGCGCTGGCAGCCTGTGGGGTGGAAGCTGCCGTGGAGGCGCGCGACTGGTGGGGCTTCGTCCACGCCGCACTGTGGGAGGCCAACACCACGGCGAACAGCGTGGGACGAGGCTGGGCCCGCCTCATCCGGGCGCGCCGGGAGCAGCTGGCCGTGCTGGGAGGGCCACACCCCTACGTGGCGTGGCTGTCCGTCAACGAGGCCTTCGCCCTCGCCAGGTGCGGAGACTGGAAGGAGGCGACGGAGCTGCTCCGGGTGGCGCTCGGCTCCGACCCGGGTACGTCGGGCGATGTGCAGGCCCGGCTCGTGGCTGCCGGGCTGGCCGCCGCCCAGGGGCGGCAGCACGAGGCCGAGGACCACCTCGCCCGGGCAGAGGAGCTGTCGGCCGACACGACCGCCTTCCTGGCCTGGCAGTTCGACGCGACCAGGGTCCTGGTGCGGACCGGTGCCGGCGATGCACGGGGGGCCTACGAGGCCGCCATGACGGGGCTGCTCTCGGCCGGGGTGCCGCCGACACTGTGCGAGTGGCTGTGTCCATTGGCCGCCCGGGCGCTCGCCGACCTCGTTGCCGACGCGAAGGAGCTCGATGCCGACCCCGGGGAACACCTGCAGCTGCTCGACGACCTCGTCGGGCGCTTTCCGCACGTGGTGCCGGATGGCCCGATGAGTGACCCCGTGTACCGGTGCCAGGTCGACGCGCTGGATTCGCTGTACGCGGCGGAGGTGGCCCGCGCCCGCGGCGACCCGTCAGAGGTGGCCCGCTGGCGACGTGCAGCAGAGGCCCTCGACGGCGTGCACCCTTGGGATGCGGCGTATGCGGCGTACCGCGCCGGTGAAGCGGTCCTGATCCACAGGGGCGGTACGCGCGACGAGGCCACCACGCTGCTGCGCCGAGCGGTCACCTTGGCCACGGTGCTCGGGGCCGATCCGGTTCTCCACGACGTCACCGCACTCGCCGCCACGGCCCGTATCTCGCTCGACACGGTGGACGCGGCACCCGATACAGCCGCCGGGCTCCTGCCCGGCCTCACGAAGCGGGAACGGGAGGTGCTCGGCCACATCGTCGCCGGCCGCACCTACGGCGAGATCGCCCGCACCCTGTACCTCAGCGAGAAGACGGTCAGCTCGCACGTGTCGAACATCCTGCGCAAGACGGGGAGCGCCAACCGGGTCGACCTGGCGCGCCGAGCCCAACACGCGCAGGCGCACGCACCGGAAGGATGACCTCGGCTCCCGGCCCGGCTCCGGCCAGGGATCAGCGACTTGACGCAGGTGTGACCTTCCGTCGGCGTGCGCCGATCCGGGAACACGGTGGGCGGCGCCCGTCGGAGCTCGGTCATCGTCCGGAGGGCGTCGCGATCCGAACGGTCGAACAATCCAGGGACATCAGCGTCGGGACGCCGACTGGCGGCATGGGAACGCACCGTTGTCACCCGTACAGGGGCTCGATGCCGGAACCGACGACCCGGGTGACCGCGCGGAAGCAGCGAATCGCGTCGTACATCGTGGGGAGGGTGAAGCGGACCGTGCGCTGGTCGACGGGTTCGACGCCGGGGACGTAGGTGGCCAACGCGGCGAGGTGGGTCGCGTCGAACGTGATGTCGTAGGTGTACGGGGCGTCGGTGCGTGCCGGCGAGTGTGACCGGCCGACGGCGCTGCGGGCACCCACGGTGATCCGCTGGGCGCTCACCGTCGGGGGCAGGCAGATGGCGGAGTACCGGTCGATGCAGGTCTTCACGGCCACCCCCACCGCGCTGGGAGCATAGGTGGCAGCGTCAACGCAGGTCAGGTCGTCCCCGGTCACGAGCGCGATGGGCACGCCGTACTCCGCGGCGAGCAGCGCGTTCATCCGACCCTCGGATGCCGTTGCCCCGTTGACGCGAACCGAGGTGATCGAGTTCGGAAGGTACGTGTGTGCCAGCACACCCGGCTCGCCTGCCCCGGTGTGGTACCCGACGAAGGCGACCAGGTCGGGCGAGCGGTCGATGCCCTCCATCATCCCCAGCGGCTTGTGCGTTCCGATCAGCAGGGTGGCCCGTGGGTCGAGCTCGTCGATCAGCAGGTTGCGCATGTCGGCATGCGCCTCGTTGACGACGACCTCGTCCGCGCCGGCCTCGACGAAGCCGGTGACGGCGGCATTCACGTCGCCGGTGAGCAGCCGACGACAGTGCTCCCAGCGGGAGTGCCCGGGCTCGCAGTCATCCGGGCACGTCACCCCGGTGATGCCCTCCATGTCGGCCGAGATCAGCACCTTCACGGTCCACCTCCTCTTCTGCGGTGGTTGCCACCGTTCGCTCTCGTCGCTTGACCGGGCGGCTGAGGAATGCGACCGCCGCTGGCCCTGGGGGCCTCATGGCAAGGATGGCGTACCGGCGAAGGTGCTGCGCTCCGGCTGGGCTGTGCCCGCACGAGCCGTCCTCATGGACCAACCGCACCGGCCCGAGGACATGGACATCGGAACGCCACAAACATGCTTGCGACCCGTCTGCGCGAGCTGGAAGCCGCTGGCGTGCTGACCCGACTACCCCTTCGCCAGGACACCCGCGCTTGTGCACTGACTGATCGAGGCCTCGCACTGCGCGCGAGGCGATTACTGCCCTCGGACGCTGGGGTGCCGAAGGGCAACAGGGAGGCACCCTGGCCCTCGCACCAGAACTGGCCCCTGTCCGCTGAAGGTGCCTCGCGGCTGCTTGACGGTTACGGCTAGGACCGGTGTCCGGGCCGAATCGGTCCAGGTGATCGGCGCCGAAGCCCTCCGTGCGGCTGCCCGTCCGGCAGTGGGTGTGGCTGATCAACGGGTTGTCTCCCGGCCGACCTCTCAGCGGGTGGTCGAGGTGGGGCGGGACGAGTCCTCCGGCGGATCGCCGTACCAGCGCCAGGCCACGGTCGGGAGGGATGGCGGAACCGGAGCTGACCACCCGGTGAGGGTGCCGACCCGCTCGGCAAACTCGGCTTGGACGACCGTGACGATCTGCGGATCGATGCTGGGCGGATCGGTGGCGGCCAGAGTGAGCAGAGTGTCGTACTCGGCCTGGACCTGAGCCTGCAGGGCGGTGATCCCGTCCAGGTCTGGGGCCGGGTCGTGGGGGGTGGCGTCCGCGCCGTACCCGACGGCAGCGGCAGCCTCGTACCGGGTGATCTGCAGGTCGAGGTCAGTTACGGCGGCCGCCAGCCGGGTCGGCGCGGCGTCCGCCCGCCAGGTCTGTTGCATGCCGGACGCAGCCAGCGCCTGACCGAGCTCGGCCAGGCCGGCCGCCGCGCCCGGGTCGCCGCTGAGCGGGACCGGGCCGTCGGTGGAGGCCGCGCCCGGCATCTCATGGATCTGGCGGAGCAGGTCCTGCAGCGGGTTCTGCTGCGGCCGGAGACTCAGGGAACCGCGGATGGCGTCCCGGATCTGCTTGGCCTCCTTCGAGCCGATCGCCCCGGACATCTCCGGGAGGTCGTCCCGGGAGAAGTAGTCGATCACCAGGATCTTCAGTTCGTCCAGGCGGGTCTTGCGTTCGCCGTCCGGCCAACCGATTGCGTTCTTCTCGGCCATCCGCCAGATCTCGTCGTAACGACTGGCCTCGAAGGGGCGGCGGGCCTGCTCGGGCAGGTCCTGGCTGTTGAAGGGGCTGTACTGAGGTGAGCGCAGGAAGTGGGCCCGGGCGAAGCTGTTGAACAGGTACTTCGCCTGCTCGTCGGAGAGCTCGAGTGCACCTGGCCACTGCAGCCCCAGAATCACGGTCCTGCGGGGCGGCGGGGGAAGGCTCAGGCTGTCCAGGTGCCCGCGTCGTTCGGCGTACGGGTCTGGATCCGGGTTCTCGTCCACGTGGAGTACGAGCTGGTGTCCGTAGACCTTGCCAGGCTCCGCCCCCAGCCAGGACAGGCCGGCATCGTGGATGATGAACCCGAGGGAGCCGCGCATGCCGGCCTCGGCCACCCACAGGTGCCAGAGCAACAGCTCGAACCCGAGGACGAACAGGTCGCGCTGTTCCTTGGTGAGTGTGCTCGGAGTGGAGGGTTCGGACTGGCTGAGCGCGGACAGCACCATCAGGTCCATGACGCGGAAGCTGGTGCCAAGCGACGCATCCGGGATGGCGCGCAGATGCAACCGCTGATCCCGCCACTCCCGCCGGGCGGCCTGGCGCTCGGCCGCGATCACGGACAGCAGCTCCCCGACCTGACCCGAGGTCTTGAACGGGGCGGCCGGGCCTGCCGGTCCGGCTGGGAGTCCCTGCCCCACAAGGTCTCGCAGGCCCTCGCCCGTGGTCTCGGCCGCCCGCCCGATCGCTGTGTCCCGCAACCCCTTCCAGAGCGGGACCAGGCGCGGGTCAGCCGGTCCGGTCAGGGTGGGCGGCCCGGCCTGCAGGACCCGGTCGTACAGGTTCGGGGATGTCGCCGCGGCGGCGGCGGCTACTCGGGCCTGCTCCAAGGCGGTGACCGAGGCCCGGATCGCAGACTGGATGTCCCCTGCGGGAGCAGCGAAGGTGTCGGTCCCGATCTTGTTGCTGTGAGCCCGGATCAGATCTTGCGCCTGCTGCCGGTGGGCGGCGGACTGCTCCAGCAGAACGCGTTCGGCGTCCATGGCCCGTAGCGTGGACACGTTCCGGGCCCGGCGGATCAGGCCCAGCCGGAAGGAGAGAGCCACGACGGCAGGGGCGGCCCAGCCGGCGCTGCCGGCGATGACCAGCTCGCCGACCAGGACCAGGGCGGCGGCCCAGAGCGCGTCGGTGAGATCAAAGCCGGGATTCTGCGCCCGCGCGAACTGCCGCTCCAAGAAGGAGATCCGGGCATCCTGCATGTTGTCGGCGGCCAAGATGGCGCACTCGCTCATGAAGTCCAGGTACTCGTCGGCATCGGCCTCGATGGTCTCCAGGCTGTGTTCGGCCTGGGCCCGGATGAACCGGAACAGGGTGGCGTCATCCCACTCGGCGGCGCAGACGTCGAGTGAGCCCATTAGTTGCGCGAGCTGGGCCTGGACGAGCTCGTCGGTGGGAGAACCGGTCATGTCTGAACCTCTCGGCCGGGGCCGGATGGACCCGATCCTAAGGAGTGCGGGGGGTCTGTCCTGATACGGCCGGCGGGACCGGTTCCTGGCGAGTGGGCCACCGAGGATCGGGCCATCATCGCGTCCTGCGAGCCGCCATCCACTCCGAGACAGCGCGCCTCCAGCGTGCTCCGAACCCAGGCACGGCCGCTGTCGGACCAGGGCCGAGCCAGGTCCGTCCGGGTGGGGCGCTCGAGGGTGAACCCAGCTGTAGGTTTTCCCGTTCCGCCGGTGGCGGTTCAGGGCCGCCACTGCCGGCCGGGGGCGGGCGCCGCCACAACGGCGCCGGCGTGATCGACGCGACCTGACCGGACCGTACCCCTGAACGAATGGGGTGAGCGGGCCGGGCCTGGCTGGGTCAAATTGCCACGTGCCGCCTGCGGTGGCCCGAACGCCCGGTTGCCCGACCGACTGGTGCAGAAGGCGGGCGGTGACGAGCACCAGCACCAGCAGGTTGAGGGTCGGTGAGACGACGAGGATCAGCTCGCTCATGGTGTCTGAGCAGCGACATCGCCCGTTCGCCCAGTCCCCCAGTGGCCGGCGACGTGCCATGTCGAAGGGCCCCCCTGATCGGTCCTTCGGCAACCCAGCAGGGCGTCAGTCGGATCAGGTCAGGACCCGCGCGCTGCCATACGACGATGCAGGTCGGATGCGGGACGTATCACCGGAAGGGTTTGGCCGCTCCTCACCTTCTAAACCCCCGGCGTAGGCGTCGAAGCGGGCAACGCTTCGAACGGTTCCGCCGCCCGAATGAAGGAGCAGGCCCGATGGCGACCTCGATCAAGCGCATCAAACTCCCCATCCAGGGGGTCGCGGCGGTGGGCACGCCGGAGCGCATCCCCCGGTTCCGTCGCGGTCGGTTCCAGCCCATCAGGCTTTTGGCGACGAGCGGTACGGAACTCGTCGCTATCGACCTCGGCACGGGCTCGAGCACGACCATCGCCGGCGGTTTCAGCAGTCCCACCGCCGTTGCGGTGGACGAGAACGCCAAGGTTGCCTACGTCGTCGACCTGGTCGGGCGTCGCTTCGTCATCACCGCCGTCTCCATCGCGCGGCCCACCCAGCGACGATCGGTCCATGCCGGGGTCGGCAGCCCGGGGCAGCTCGCAGCGCACGGCAACACCTTGGCGTTCGTCGACAACCGTTCCGGGCAGCTGACGACCGTCGACGTACGAACCCGGGTGACCCGGACCCTCGGGTCCGGACTGGGGACGGTCGGTGGCGTTGCCTTCGACGACCACGGCAAGAGAATTCACGTCGTGGAGTCCGATAGCGGTCGGTGGCTGTCGATCGCGCCCGGCGAGTCTGGGTTCACCCACGAGGGCAGCGTCGCCAAGGGAGCCGGAAACCTCACGCCTTCGCAACGGTCGGGGGCGTTCCTTGTCGCCGGCCACGCGGACGACGGATCCGGGGATCGCGGGTATGTCGACCTCCTGGCTTCCAACTCATCGGCGTCGCGGGTGAGCGACCTCGGCGCCAATCAGAAACCGTTTGCCGCGTGGCACCTCTCCGCCACCCGCCTCGTCACCGCACACCGGAGAGGCATCGTGTGGTGGGATCCCCGGGTCCCGGTCACGCCCGTGACCCCGGTGACCTTGACCGTCGACAACGAGAAGCCCTTCATAGGGTCCTACGAGCGGGTCGGTATCGACCTGGGGACGACGGGGTACTCGTTCGACGACCTCGAGTTCACCCTGCCCGACGGCGACGCGGCTGGCGCTGTCTCCCTGTGTCGGGACGACCTGTCCGGCGCGAACGAGGTCATGCTCCTGGTCGGGTACGAACCCGGACCGCACAAGCTGGTCGCCACCCACTCGCCGACCGGCACCGAGGCAGCGGTCCTCGAGTTCACCGTCGTGGACGAGTGGCCCACCCCCGGCGAAAGCCCTGCGCACTGGTGCGCGGGCCCGGTGGGCACCTTCCAGACCGGCTACACGTGGGGCGGAGGGCCGTCGACCCCGCAGAACGTCGACGTCCTCCCCCAGTCGGGGACCCGTCAGGTCGCCATCCTCATGGTCGACGTCTCCGACACCCGCTACCCGACCGGCGCCGCGTACACGACGACGCGGGACGGCTGGCGCGACAGCACGGTCGGCGGCACCGACAGCGCACGGCTGTTCTTCGAGGAGGTCTCATACGGCAACTTCTCTCTGGCGCTGGCCAGCGCCGAGCCCCTCCTGGTCAACCTCGCTGCCTCCTGGTCGACATCGTTCACCACGATGAGCTCGCCGTGGCCCAGCAACTCGTTCAAGCCGGCGAACAAGCTGGCGTTCGCCCAGGCGTGCGTCTCGAACGCGGCAGCGCAGACCGACGGGGCCGGCAACCCGCTGATCGACTTCAGCGGCGTCGGGAGCCTGATCCTCGTCATCCGCTCCGAGGGCACCTCGGCGTCCGACGACTTCTTCTGGCCGCAGGCCTGGGGCGGCAACTTCACGATCCCCGGCGGGTCGGTCAACCTCAACGTCCTCGGGATGCCGGATGACTGGCAAGAGGTGCGCGACACCCGGACCCGGACCGAGACGCTGTCCCACGAGCTGGGGCACAACCTCGGCTACCCCGACCTGTACACCAACGTCGCGTCGTGGAACTATTCCGCCGACGTCCAGAGCCGGGACGTGACCAACCTGGACCTGATGAGCACCGAGCAGCAGCTGCCAGCCATGACGATCGCCCAGCGGATGGAGTCCGGTTGGGTGCGCCCGGCCTGGGTCCGGACCTTCGACTTCTCCACCTCAACGATTCCGCTGTCGCAGACGGTGACCCTGCACGCTGTCGAGGACGGTGCCCCGCCGGCCGGAGAACTGGCGGGCATCGAGGTCCGGATCGCCGACGGGTGGAACTACTACTTCGAGTACCGCCGAACCCAGGCCGGACAAATCGCCGACCAACAACTTGGGAGCGACTCCTCGACCGGCGACGGCGTCGTCGTCGGCACCGACGTCGGGTCCCTGGACTTCTCCTTCCCCATCAAGCGGCCGCAGATCATCCGGCTGCGTCCGGACGCCGACGGGGAGAAGTCCTTCTTCGACGCCGGGGAGGACTACACCGAGACCGACACGTCCTCGATGGCCGTCGCAGACTTCGCGATGACGGTCCTGTCGACGTCGGGTGACACCGCCCAGGTGCGAATCGAGTACGGCACCAACGGGCGGCCTGACCTCGTCATCCGGCCTTGGCCCGGCGGCAACGACTGGCAGAGCCCGGACATCGAGGTCCGCAACGCCCGCTCGACCGCCGACCCCGCCCAGTGGGCGAATGTCCCGTGGGAGGGGCACACCAACACCGTCGTCGCGACCTACCGCAACCGCGGACCGGTCACCTGCCGGAACGTCACGGTGGACTTCTACATCAAGGACTTCACCGTCAGCAACCCCGCGGAGGTCTGGCTCGGTCGGGACACCAAGGACGTGCCGCCGGAGTCAACAACCCCGACTGTGGAGTTCACGACCGAGTGGCTCCCCGGGTCTCAGGGGCACCGGTGCGTCGTCGCGCGCACCCCGCTCTTCCTCGACACGTCGGTGACGCCGACCTTGGTGGAGATGAGCGACGCCAACAACATGGCGCAGTCGAACTACAGCCGGTACATCTCGGCATCCGCATCGCCGGCTCGGCGGGTCCGCAGCACCGTCGCCCTGCACAATCCCTTCCCCGAGCGGGCGCTGATGTACGTGATGCCGCAACTGACCGGTGGGATGGCCCGCTACTACCGGCTCTACCTCGAGCACCAGGCCCTGACGCTCGACCCAGGCGAGACCCGCCGCGTCGACGTCATGGTCGAGTCCCTGCTCGGCGACCCGCGGTACGCCCCGGAGATGGACCAGGTGATCGAGAAGTTGCTGCGCACCCCGGCAGACGTGTCGCTCGTCGGCTACGGCATCCCCCCGGAAGCGCCCAACCACCCAGTGATCTTGGGCGGGGCGCAGCTCCGGGTCGGCTCGGCCTATGGGACGCAGTTCGAGTTCGTGGAGGTCCAGCCCGAGGAGGTCGTGCGCGGCCGGATCGTCACCCTCTCGACCGGCAAGGGAGTCAGCGGGCACGTGCTCGTGACCTTCCGCGGCCCCGCGGAGACCGAAGCGAACACCATCAGCGTGCCGCTTGGTCAGGACGGCGACTTCGCCCTGGAGCTGCGCCGGTACATGGAGACGTTCGACTCCAAGGAGATCACCCTCCACTACCCGGGCAACCCGCCCTACGCGCCGTGCGAGCCCGAGAAGCCCGTCTACCCGACAACCTGAGGGCTGCTCGGGGTCGAGTCCGGACCGAATCGGTGGTTCGACTCGCACCCGCAGGTTGAAGGAATGGCCTGCGAAGAACTGATGGCGTCCTGGCATGTTCAGTCGCAGGACGGGACGAGCATCGCTGTCTGGACCGGCGCCGGGCCGCCAGTGCTGCTGGTGCACGGGTCGATGTCGGACGCGGCTGGTGCTGTACGAGCCGGCGATCATCGAGTCCGCTCAGCCGGCCGAGCTGGTGGCATCGATGCAGGCCGCTGTCGACGCCGGCCGGTACGAGGACGTGGTGGAGCCGATGATGCGCGATGTGTTGCACATGCCGGAGGTCGAGATCCGAGCGCTTCGGGAGCAACCCAGCTCGCCGGCCAGGGTGGCCACCGCCCCGACCCTGCCCCGTGAGGAGAGCGTCGCCCTGGAGCTCGCCCACTGGGAGACCGCCGCGGTGAAGGCACCGACCCTGTTGATCAGAGGCGGGGACAGCCCTGACTTCATCCAGAACGCTGTCCGGATCGTGGCCGAGCGGTCCCTGACTGCCGCGTTGTAGCGCTCGAGGGTCACCAGCACGTGGCGGACCAGACCGACCCGGAGATGTTCGCTGACCTGGTGCTCGACTTCCTGCCGACCTGAGCGTTCCCGCTGTCCAAGCACCGCGACCCACGGACGGTCAGCGCCGTCGCCGGTCACGACGGCATCGTCCAGCTCGTACAGACCGTGCTCCCCGATCAGCTGCTGCACCTGCTCGGCGGTGAGGTGGCGCAGCGGCTCCTGGGGCGCGGCACGGGCAGCCCCGCGGCCGGCCGGAGCACCGCAAGGAGCGAAGCGGTAGCCGCGCAGATCAGAGGCCCCATCTGGCGACAGTGGCGATTGCGGACAGTCCGCCACATCGTGGGCGGATGCAAGGCGGCGGCGCTGGCCCGCCCCGTTCGCAGTACCCGGCGGGAGCAAGCGTCAGTGTTGGTGGGAGTCCTCGGCGTTGGCCTTCGCGCCCAAAGGCCTCGGGGCGAAGGGTGCGCGAGTAGCGTCCACTCATGACGCAGCCCGGCCGCCGCCGGCCCTCGCCCATGGTGAAGGCGCTCCTCGACGCGCCCCGGTGGTTCTACGACCACCGGTTGGGCTGGCTGATGGGTCAGCGGTTCCTGGCGCTCTCTCACGTGGGTCGCACGTCGGGAATCGAAAGGCAGTCGATCCTCGAGGTCGCCTGCCATCACCACCAGACCCAAGAGGCGATCGTCGCCTCGGCCTTCGGAGCCAAGGCGGACTGGTACCGCAACATCCGGGCCACTCCCTCGCATCGCATTCGGGTCGGACGGGCAGAGTTCGTCCCACACCAGCGGTTCCTCGACGCTGGGGAGGCACGCGCGGTTGCCGAAGAATTCGCTCGCAGGCATCGCCTCGAGGCCCACTTGGCCATCCGGGTGTTCATCGCCATGGGCGCGGCCGAGCGGGGCGAGTTCTCCGACCCGGTGGACCTGATGGCGTCCTTACCCATGGTGGCATTCCGTCCAGCCCGTCCAGCCCGTCCAGACGACGGCTGACGCATTGTCGGCGAGTGGGGCCAGACACGAGCTGCCGCCTGGACTCGTTTCGAGTCGACACGGTCAGGGGGATGGCACCCCGCGAGATCGGCGGGCTCGGGTGCGCGCGTCAGAAGCGGGACAACGCCCACGCCAGATCGCTCCCCGCTCAGGCCGCCGCCAGGCTCCCAGCCCGGTGCCTTCCGCACGTGGTGTCGCACGGTTCGAAACCTGCCGGGGCACGCACGGGTGGGGCGGCCGTCACCGGCGCAGGCTGAGAGCGATCCGCTCGCTGTCGGCCAGGGCGCCGTCCTCGACGAGGGCGACCCAGCCGCCGCGCCGCAGGACGGTCTCGATGACCTCGTCGACGATGTCGTCGATGACGTCGGGGTGCTCGGGGTCGTCGGCGGGCTGGAGCAGGTCGCCGTCGCGGCTCACCCGGGCCGGGTAGAACAAGCCCTCCTCGACGGCGAGCATCTCGGGTCGTTCGGCGCGGGCGGCGAGCCACACCGCCGGCATCCCCGTCGCCACCGTTCCCGCCTTGCTGCGCTTGGCCAGCAGCTCCAGGGCCTCCCGCTCCCGGGAGCGCAGGTACTCCTCGATCACCGGTCGGATGAGCCGGGCAAGCGTCGGCAGCGGGGTGCGGGCGTGGCTGCCCTGCACGGTGCCGGCGAGCCGTCCGAGGTTGCGCGAGATGCCGGTGAAGCGGGCCAGGGTGCGGCCGGCGCCGACCAGGACGAGCGGGGCGGGATGCAGGCTCAGGTAGGCGCCCAGGGCCCGGTCGACGGTCCGGAAGAAGGTGTCGGCGCGACGGTCGGTGTCGCCACCCTTGACCGGCCCGCCCCCGGTGCGGGTGTGCCTGCGGGGTGCGCGGTCGACGAGGGGAAACGGGCCGCCGAACGGCGGCAGCAGGGTGTCACCGGACCCGTCGAAGAGTCGCGCCTCGTGCTCGGTGAGGACGAGCACGACGTGCCTGGGGGTGCGGTGCAGGGACCGGACCAGGTCGCGGGTGGCGAAGGTCGGGTCGACGACAGCCCGGTCCTTGACCGGTTGGGGCAGGCTCCACGCCGACAGGTGCCGGCTGCTGACGTACAGGGCCACCGCCGCACGGGTCGGTCGCTCCTTGGCGTCGTCGACCAGATGCATGAGGTCGTCGCGCAGGGATGCCGCGACGGAGGCGCCGAGCTCGAGTCGTAGCCGGCGGGTGGCGTCGTCGACGAGCTGCTCGAGACGGATCACCGTGACGGCGGGCATGGTGGGGGCGGCCTGCGTGGAGCACAGGATCGAGATGGCGGGGTACTCGTGGACCGACTGCAGGGCGAGCACCTCGGCAGCGGTGGGCAGCGGCAGGGGCGCGGGTCGGCGGCCGGGGGCCTGCAGCGCTGTGACGGTCATCTGGACTCCTTGGTGGGGTTGGGTGCTACCGGGACGGGTCGGGGGTGGCAGGCGGCTGCTCGGGGCGGTGGCCACGGATGCAGCGGGTGCCCCGGATGCCGCGGATGCCGCGGGCGCTCCGGGGACTGGTCGCGATGCGGACGGCCGGCCTGCGCACGATCACGCCGAGGGTGAACGTGGTGGTGGTGGCGGCCGGCTCGGCGGCGACGTGGTCGACGGCGAGGACCGGGTCCGCGCCGCCACGGCGACCCGGTCGACGGACCGCATGGTCGCGGTCGGGGCCGCCCAGGGCGTGACCCACCAGGGGACGACGAAATGCCTCGACCAACGGGGCCACCTCCGACGCGGCAGTCGAAGGTCTTTCCCACCGCAGGTGCACGACCTGTGGTCGAGGCGCCGGGTCGAAACGGATCGACCGGGATGACGACGCGTCGCTTGCGGGATACTCCCCTTGTACGACACGAAATTAGTGAAATACTCGTCGTATGTCAACTGGCGACTGGACGTTCCTGTCCAACCACACGCACGTGCTGGTGTGCCTCACCCGAGACCCTGAGATGAGGATGAAGGAGGTCGCCGACCGCGTCGAGATCACCGAGCGAGCCGTCCAGCGGATCGTGCGCGACCTCGTCGAGGGAGGCTACCTGGCACGTCATCGGCAGGGGCGTCGCAACGTCTACACCGTGTGCACGGAGCGGCTCCTGCGGCACGACCTCGAGCAGAGCACCCCCCTCGGTACACTCCTGGAGGTGCTCGCCGCCCGGCCCTCGACCACCCGGGAGTGAGCGACGCCCGGCCGAGGTGATGCCACCGGCGCGCCTGCAGGCCGGTGGCGTGGCCAAGGGCCCGCACCGGTCGGTGCGGGCCCTTGGGACGTCCTGCGGCTCATCGGCCGCCGGCCACCATCACCGCGTGATGTTCAGCGGGAACGACGCGACCCCGCCCGTGGCACTGATCACCGTGACCAGGGTCTGGGCCGGCGTCCGGGGGTCGGGCAGGTTCCCAGCCCGCACCGAGAACGCTCCGGCGGCGTCCACCGTCGCGCTCCCGATCGTCTTGCCCTGGGCATTCGGGCCCAGCACGATGGTCACCCGCTGACCCGCGAGGATCGACGTGTTGCCGGTGACCCTCCACTCGCCGCGACCGGTGCGGTACCGCGCCACCACGTTGCTGAACGTCTCGGCCTGCGGGCTGATGACCACCGTGTCCGTCGCCACGGTGCCGCCGCCGACCGGGGTGGCGGTCAGCCGGAAGGTCAACGGCGCGTTGTCCGGCGCGTACAGCGGGTTGTCGATGCCCGTCAACGACCTGGGCAGCGGCATGACGGCGTAGGTGAACGTCGGCTTGGCCGCGGTAGTCGACGACAGGACCATCGTCGGCCCTCCGGTCTGGGTCCAGGCGAGGGACTGGGCGCCGAGGGTGCCGCTCGCGTCGAGGGTGACGACCTTTCCGCGCTGCACCGTCTGGTCCGGTCCGGCATTCGGCACGAAGGTCGACGCCGGCGGGGTCACGGTGATCGTGCGGGTGACCGGGACGCTGTCGATGCCGGTGGGGCCCGTGACGACGAGCTGCATCGTGTACGAGCCCGCGACGGTCGGGGTGAAGGTCGCCGTCGCCGTGGCCGCACCGGTCAGGGTGACCGTGGGGCTGCCTGCCAGCTGGGTCCAGGCGTATGTCAGCGGCGCGGGCGAACTCGCCGTGCCGTCCAGGGTGACCGGCTCACCGGCCGCGACCGTGAGGGGCGCGGTGAACGAGGCCACCGGGGTGGTGGCTTCCAGCCCGACTCCGGCGACCGACGTCGCGATGGTCGCCGACCCGCCACGTGCGGACTTGACGGTGACCGACGGCGGCGGAGCGGTGGTGGGGATGGTGACCGTGCCACCGACCAGCGGCACGTCGAAGCCGCCCACCGTGAGCGTCGGGTCGTTGAGCGCGTCGCTCGACGTGGCCGTGACGGTGAGCGTGTTGGCCGGAGCCGGAGCACCCGCGGCACCGGCGGTGAAGACGGCGGAGGCGATCGTCACGGCATCCGTCAACGGCACGGTCTTGGTGGCGACCGGCCGGTCACCGGCGTTGACCACCTCGATGGTCGAGCCGGCGGCAACGGGATGTGCGGCGGTGAGGGCGAGGCGGCCGAAGTAGCGACCCTGGTCACCGACCAGCGAGGTGTTGGCGAATCCGAGGGGGCTGGCGCTCACCTGGATCGTCTGGTCGCTCTCGGAGGACGCGAACACGTCGATGGTGCCGTTGCCGTCACCCTGCAGCGAGTAGGTGGCTCGCGCCACGTCGACGCCGCTGTTGGTGGCGTAGCGCCCCTGCACCGAGAACAGGTCGGTCTGCGCGACCAGGGTGTAGGTGCCGTCGGTGTTCTTGCGCTCGACCTTGACGAAGTTGGTGTCGTAGGGACTGCCGACCACCTTGTGCAGGACGGCCGGGTCGCCCGTGTAGCCGGCCGGTGCGGCAGGCGCCGAGTCGTCCCACTTGAGGAACGGGCCGATCCGGCTGCCCAGTGCGCCGCCGAACGCGCCCGGGGTCGTGCCCACGTCCTGGGTCATGTTGATGCCCTTGCCGCCGTCCGACGTGACCTCGTCGATGCCGTAGGGGTGGGTGATCCGCCAGGTCACGCCGTCCGGCTGGGCCCGGTCACGGATGCGGATCCGACCGAAGACCATCTCATCCCCTGCGATGACCGGTCCGGTGCCGTAGGCCGCTTCGAGGTTCATCTCGACCAGGAGGTCGACGCCCGGCTGCGCGATGGCCGCGGTCGCCAGCTGGTAGAAGCTCTCGTCGGGGAAGTTGTCCGGGTAGGACAGCGGCAGGTCGTTCGCGGGCGGGGCGCAGTACGGGTCGGCCACGTCGCCCTGGGGCAGGCACAGCTCGAGGCGCGAGGTGGCGCCGTCGGCGTTCTTGTCCCGGTACCACGTCGGGAACCCGTAGGGCCCGACCGGCCCGACCTCGACCAGCGATCCGGCGCGAGGGGTGGGTGGCACCACCTCGACGGCGAGCGCCGACAGCGCCGGCACCGTCACGACAGCTGCTGCCACGGCCCCTACACCCCACCGCCTCAATGTGACGTTCATCTGCATGCCCTACCTCTCGTTTCAGCTGGACCGAAGCAGGTGCCTCGGGTACTTCGGTGCGGTCTGCCTGCAACCGCTGTCACGTGGCTCATCCGACGTCTGGACGCCCGTGTGGATGCCGTGGGGATGCCGTGTGGCCGGCGCGCCCGCGGCTAGCCGACGACCACCGTGATGGGGATGGAGGTGGCGTCACCGTCGGCGTCGTTGAAGACGCTGAGCGTGACCGCGTACGTGCCGGCCGCGTCGAACGTCCAGCCGAGGGTGGGCGGCGGCGCTCCCGCACCCGAGAGCGCGATCTCGAGGCCGTCGACGCTGAGGTCCCAGCCGGTGAAGGAGGTGCCCGTCGGCGTCGCCGCCGCCAGGTCGAAGGTGACGAGCGCGTTGACCGAGGAGGTCGCGGGACCGCTGACCGACGCCGTCGGCTGCGGGAAGACCGTCACGGTGACCACGGAGCTCGCCGTGCCGCCACCGGAGTCGGTGACCGTCAGCGTGGCGGTCTTCGCGCCCGTGCTGAGGTACTCGTGGTCGGCGTCCCACGCGCTGGGGTCGTCACCGGGGAAGTCGGTCGTGGTGCCGTCGCCGTAGTCCAGCCGCACCAGCGTGAAGGAGTTCCCGGGGCTGGGGTGCGTCCCGGTGAGGTCGACGCGGGCCAGGAAGCCGTTCAGGCTCGCCTTCGCCGTGGCACCGCTGGAGTTGTTGACGGACAGCACCGCGACCGGCGGCACCCCCGGGGGGGTGTCCGTCGTCCGAGTCACGTGCTTGGGGATGGAGAAGTGCGGCACCGGGTCGCGGGCGAAGACCGTGTAGGAGTACTGCGTTGCGGAGGTCAGACCCGTGTCGGTGAAGGACACCGCAGTCTTCGAGAGGGGGACGGGGACCGCCGTGCCGGCGGTGGGGTCAGCGGGCGGAACGGCGCCGATGCTGCGGCGGATCGTGACCCCGGTGAACCCGGCGTTGGTCGGGTTGGTCCACCCCAGCGTGATGCTGGTGAGGGCGACGGCCGTGACGCTGAGAGCGGTGACCGGAGGCTGGAGCACGACCATGTTGGTGGTGGCCGTGGCGATGCCGTCGGCGTCGTTGAACCCGCGGAAGGTGACGGGGTACGTGCCCGCTGTGCCGTAGGTGTGGGTGACCGTCGTGGGGGCAGTACCCGTCCCGAAGACCAGGCCGGTTCCGTCGCCGTAGTCCACCTCGTAGTCGGTGATCACGGTGCTGGGAGGGGTGACCGTGGCCAGCGTGACCTCGATCGTCGAGCCCGCGTCACCGCCGGCCGAGCTGACGGCGACGGTCGGCGAGGCGAACACGGTGACGGTGACGGCGTCGGTGTCCTTGCCCCCCGCGGAGTCGGTGACCTCGAGGGTGGCGGTCCTGGTGCCGGGCGCGGCGTAGACGTGGTTGGGGTCCCAGTCCGTCGCCGGCCCGGTGAGGTCCTGCACCGTGCCGTCGCCATAGTCCAGCTTCCCGGACACGAGGGTCTCCCCTGTGCCGGCGGTGGAGCCGCTCACCACGAAGACGGGGTCGAAGCCGCCCACGCTGGTCCTTGCCGTGCCGTCGGTGGAGTCGTTGACCGACAGCACCGCGGTGACCGGGGCGCCGGTGGTGGTCACCGACAGCGTGGCGGCCGGGGCGTCGTTGCCCGCGCCGTCGTGGGCGAACGCGGCGTAGGAGTACGTCGTCGCGCCGGTGAGGCCGGTGTCGGTGTGGGTGCTGACGTCGCTGGCCGCGTCGACCACCTGTACGCCGTCGGCCCGGGTCGCGGGCGCGACCGGCCCCGCGGCGCGGCGGATGAGCACCCCGGCGACGTCGGCACCGGCCGGGATGACCCAGCTCAGCGCGACCGTGGTGGCGGTGACCGCGGTGGTCTGGAACTCGGTGACCGGCGCCGGCGTCGTGTCGGAGCGGTAGTAGCCGGCCACGTCGGCCAGCAGGTGCGTGGTGCCCCCGGAACCGTTGAACAGCTTCACCGCCCCACCGGCCGTCACCGGCACGACCACCAGGTTGGGCACCGTCTGACCCGCGACGAAGTTCAGGTTCGACACCGTCGGCCGGGTCCCCGACCCGTAGGCCGTGATGTATCCCCCACCAGTGGGCGCCACCGCCGTCACGTTCAGCACCACCGCCGAGACCCCCGAGGCCGGGACCCCACCCCGACCGGTCACCTGCACCGTCACCGTGCCCCTAGCAGCCACCTTCGCCGCCGGCGCACCGTTACCCGACCGCGTGTCCAACACCCGAGTCGGCACCAACGAGCCGAACGCGCCCGCAGTGGTCGGTGCGCCGGAGCGGTAGTAGCCGGCCACGTCGGCCAGCAGGTGCGTGGTGCCCCCGGAACCGTTGAACAGCTTCACCGCCCCACCGGCCGTCACCGGCACGACCACCAGGTTGGGCACCGTCTGACCCGCGACGAAGTTCAGGTTCGACACCGTCGGCCGGGTCCCCGACCCGTAGGCCGTGATGTATCCCCCACCAGTGGGCGCCACCGCCGTCACGTTCAGCACCACCGCCGAGACCCCCGAGGCCGGGACCCCACCCCGACCGGTCACCTGCACCGTCACCGTGCCCCTAGCAGCCACCTTCGCCGCCGGCGCACCGTTACCCGACCGCGTGTCCAACACCCGAGTCGGCACCAACGAGCCGAAAGCGCCCGCAGTGGTCGGTGCGCCGGAGCGGTAGTAGCCGGCCACGTCGGCCAGCAGGTGCGTGGTGCCCCCGGAACCGTTGAACAGCTTCACCGCCCCACCGGCCGTCACCGGCACGACCACCAGGTTGGGCACCGTCTGACCCGCGACGAAGTTCAGGTTCGACACCGTCGGCCGGGTCCCCGACCCGTAGGCCGTGATGTATCCCCCACCAGTGGGCGCCACCGCCGTCACGTTCAGCACCACCGCCGAGACCCCCGAGGCCGGGACCCCACCCCGACCGGTCACCTGCACCGTCACCGTGCCCCTAGCAGCCACCTTCGCCGCCGGCGCACCGTTACCCGACCGCGTGTCCAACACCCGAGTCGGCGTCAGCGACACGTAGGCGCCAGGGGGCGGGGTCGCTGCGGAGGCCGCGCTCGGCACCAGCACACTCACGGCGCCGGCCAACGCCACGGCCCAGACGGTGAGCTGGACGACAAAACGCCTCATGCGAAGCCTCGATCACGTGCTGGGTGGGTGGTTGACACTGCTGTGGTTGCTTGTGGTTGACCTGCTGCTCGCGGCAATGCTCTCCGGCGACCCTTTGGAAATCCTTGTGAAACCGGGACGGGCCGTCCCCGGCCCGACGCCGGCACGCCCAGCCGCTGCCGGTGCCGCCCGCAGGGGCGCGCCGTGGCGCACTGAGGGTGACCTGAGAGAAGCGGCGTTCGGCCACCGGATGCCGCCCACCGAGGCAGCATGGTTCTCACCATGGAGGCGGCAGCACGGCCCGGTGAAGGGCACGGCATGGGCTTCGGCCGGAGCAGTGAGGTCTTGCCGGCGGCGTCGCCCTGCGCACCGGCGCGCGGCGAGTCATCGGGTGTGGTCTGGCGCAGCCGAGCGCACGGTGTGGCCGTCACCGCTGACGCCTACCGGCTCCTGGTGAGCCGGGACCTGGCCAGCGCCGTGCTCAGCGACACCGACGGCATCCCGTGGCTGGACCTGGCCCTGCTCGGTGACGCGCACCGCAGCGGCGGACGGGACGAGAGCTATGCCGTGCAGCGGCCTCGGCTGCGACGGCATCCCCGTGGGCTGGAGGTCACCGTCGGCGCCACCTCACCCGTCTGGGGGTCGAAGTCGGTGCGGCTGGCCTGCCACCGCGACCGGGTCGAGCTCTCGGTGCACGTGACCCTGCCCGCCGGTGCCATGCCGGCCGCGCTGGCCGAGGTGACCCTGCTGGGTGGCCGCGCCGTGCTCGGCTCCGGCGCCTGCGGGACCTTCCGCTCCGCGGCACGCTTCGCGGCCTACTTCAACCCCACCCCGACCGAGCCGGTGCAGGTGGTCCGGCCGGCGGGTGTGCCCGCCACCCTCGGCGTGGTCGGCGACGCCAGCCCCGGCCGGCTCAATGCCGTGTTCTCACCACCGCCGCTGTGCTGGGTGCTGGGCCGCACTCTTCCCACCTCCGCTGTCGAGGTGCCGCCCGGCCCGTGGCTGGGGATGTCGCTCGAGGCACCGGTCGATCAGCTGACCTTCACCACCGCGGCCTACGAACCGCTGGACGGCGGCTTCCTGCTCCGGCTCGACTACGAGGGCCACACCCAGGTGGTCGGCAAGTTCACCTCCCCGTTGCTCGTGCTGCGCCCGGCGGCATCCCCGACGCAGGCCGTCGAGCGCTACCGCGAGGCCCTGCAGGCGCGCGGCTGGGCTCCCGCATCGGCACGCGCGCAGCACCAGCCCGCATGGTGGAGCCGCCCGATCTTCTGCGGGTGGGGTGCGCAGTGCGCCCGCGCAGCGGCGCCCACGCCGCGCAGCCGCGGCGACGCGGGAGAGCTGACCGCGACCGTCACGCGGGCGGCCGACCTAGCCCGGCAGGACGTCTACGACGAGCTGCTGGCGACGCTGGCCGACGGCGGCGTCGACCCGGGCACGATCGTCATCGACGACCGGTGGCAGGCGCAGTACGGCACCGCCACCGTCGACGACACCAAGTGGCCGGACCTGCGCCGCTGGATCGCGGTGCAGCACCGTGCCGGCCGGCGGGTGCTGCTGTGGTGGAAGGCGTGGGACCCCGAGGGCCTGCCCGCGTCCGAGTGCGTGACCGACCCGGCCGGGCGGCCGGTGGCGGTGGACGTGAACTGCCCCGCGTACCTCGCACGCCTGGAGTCGACGGTCGGGCTGCTGCTCAGCGCGGACGGCTTCGACGCCGATGGCTTCAAGGTCGACTTCACGCAGCGGGCGCCGTCCGGGGAGTCGCTGCGCGCCAGGCCGGGCCCGTGGGGGATCGCCGGCCTGCACGCGCTGCTCGGTGCCCTGCACCGCGCGGCCAAGGCCGCCAAGCCCGACGCGCTACTCGTCACCCAGACACCGCACCCCGGCTTCGCCGACGTGTGCGACATGGTGCGGCTCAACGACGTGCTCGAGCGGGCTTCGGACGGCTCCCGCGTCGACGTCGTCGAGCAGCTGCGCTTCCGGGCCGGCGTGGCACGTGCTGCGTTGCCCGGCCACCTGGTCGACACCGACCAGTGGCCGATGCCGAGCAGGCAGCAGTGGCTCGCGTACACCGCGGTGCAGGGCCTGCTCGGGGTACCGGCGCTCTACTACGTCGAGGGCATCGACACTTCCGGTGAGCCGCTCACTCGCGAGGACCTGGGCGTGGTGGCCCGCAGCTGGGCCCGCTACGAGGCGGGTAGCACCGGCGGAACCGCCGCCTAGCCGTCCGGGCCGGCTCAGCCGAGTCGCCCGGTCAACGCGGCCGCCGCTTCCGGGTAGAGGGGCAGCGGCTCGTCGGCGTCGTGCAGTGGCCGCCACACCACGGGCAGCACGGTCCCATCGGTCTCCGTGAGCACCGCGCCCCGACGAGGTGGCTCCGGCTCGAGCCGGCCGGTGTACACGAAGACGATCTCGTGCCCGGCGCGACCGTCGACCGTGAAGATGTTCTCGACGACCGCGAGGTACGTGAGGCCGCGGATCGAGGCGCCGAGCTCCTCGCGCACCTCCCGGATGACGGCCTGGCGGTGGGTCTCGCCCAGCTCGACGCTGCCGCCGACGAGCCGGTGGTACCCGAAGGGGTTCTCGGCGGTGGGCGGGCAGGCGCTGACGGCGTGCGCCGCGCGCGCGGCATCCGGGGCGATGAGCATCGCCTTGACCCGGATGGTCTCGCCGCTGCTCCCCACGGGCGCGACCCTACCCGGCACGCGCCAGCGGTTCGGAACCGTCGCGTCGAGGGCATGGCCGCCGGCGATGCGAGCCCGCCGCCGTGGTGCGGTTCGGCCTGCGTTGTCAGTCGTCGTCGTGCTCGCCCTGGCTGGAGGCGATGTAGATCGCCCGGTTCGCCGCCGGCTGGATCAGCACGGCAGCGTCGTCGCAGTGGCGGCTACCGGCGATTCTCGTGCGGGTCGATCCGTCGCCAGCGGCGCTGAGCGCGAACGGCTCCGTGGACGAGCGGACGGCGCCGTCACACACCAGGGTGGCGACCACCGCGGCGATCGGGTTGGCGCCGGTGCCTCGCGGGGGCGGGATGACCAGCCCGGTGATGCTGACCGTGATCCGCCCGTCCTCGCGCACCCGCACGCTGCTGGGGCCGTTCACCCACGGGGCGCCACCGGGGTTGACCCCGGCGATGGCCGGGCTCGCCGGCGCCGGCATGCTGCCTACGAGCTCGGCCCGCACGATCGAGTGCCCGCCACCCCCGTCTGCCAGGGCTGGGGCCGTCGTCGTGGCCAGCAGGGTCACAGCTGCGGCGGCGGTCGTGAAGATGCGGGTGGTGGTGCGCGTCGTGAGCATGGTGCGTCCCTCTCGTGGTGCGGTGTGAGCCACCTCACAGGTGGCTGCCGATGCCTGTCCTACGGGGCGCAGGCGCCATCCGTTCACTCACCACGACCTCGCCGCCAGCCGGCCCTGCGGCCCACCTGCTGGGATCGGCAATGCCGCGCCCGGCGACGCCCGGTACGACGTCTGGGTCAGCGCCCCGACGGCTCGACGACGTCGGTGTGACCGTAGACCTCGAGCTCGGTCGCCTTGGCGGACAACCACACTCGCTGGCCGGCCTCCAGCCCGAGCTCGGCCACGGCGGCCGGCGTGACGTCGACCAGCGCCGACGGCTCGCCGGCCAGGTCGAGGCGCACCCGGTCGGTGAGCAGGGTCATCCCGGTGAGCGTCGCCGGCCAGGTGTTGCGCACGCTCGACGCGTCGGGCGGCGTGGTGCCGACCACCACTGCCGACGGGCGCAGGGCCACGAGCACGTCGCCGTGCTCGTGGTGGTCGGGCACGACGAACGAGCCGCCGCCGGCCAGCGCGACGGTCGCCCCGTCGGCCACGCCGGCGTACAGATTGAGACCGACCAGCCGCGCGACGTAGTCGGTGGCCGGTCGTCGGGCGACCTCGGCCGGTGACCCCTCCTGCACGACCCGCCCGTGCTCGATCACCAGCAGCCGGTCGGCGAGCACGAGCGCCTCCAGCGGGTCGTGCGTCACCAGGAGGCACGGCCCTTCGAAGTCGGCGAGGTGGCGCTTGAGCTCGGCCTGCACGTCGAGCCGGGTGCGCGCGTCGAGTGCCGACAGGGGCTCGTCGAGCAGCAACAGGGCCGGGTCACCCGCCAGTGCGCGCGCTACCGCCACCCGCTGGGCCTGCCCGCCGGACAGGTCTGCCGGCCGGCGGCGGGCGAGCTCGGACAGGCCCAGCCGGTCCAGCCACCCGGCCGCGACGGCACGGGACGACGCGCGGCCGCGGCCGCGAGCGCGCGGCGAGAAGGCCACGTTGTCGAGCACGCTGAGGTGCGGGAAGAGCCGGTAGTCCTGGAAGACGACACCGACCGGGCGGTGGGCCGCCTCGACGAAGGCACCGGTCTCGGCGTCGTCGAGCGTGACCCCGTCGAGGCTGATCCGTCCCCCCGACAGCGGCAGGAGCCCCGCGACCGCCGACAACAGCGTCGACTTGCCCGAGCCGTTCGGCCCCAGCACCGCCAGCACCTCGCCCGGCGCGGCGCCGAGCGCGGCTCGCAGGGTGAACCCGCCGCGGCTCACCACGGCATCCGCCGTAAGACCGCTCGGCACACCGCTCACGGGGTACCCCCGCCGCGAAGCCACCTGTCCCGCAACGCCACCAGGACCACGACGGACACCAGCAACAGCACCAGGCTGAGCAGGATGGCCGCCTGGGGGTCGGTCTCGAGCGCGTAGTAGACCGCGATCGGCATCGTCTGGGTGCGCCCCGGGAAGCTGCCGGCGAAGGTGATGGTGGCTCCGAACTCCCCCAGCGCGCGCGCCCAGCACAGCACGGCTCCGGCCACCAGCGAGGGCGCCACGAGCGGCAGCGTGACGCGCCGGAACACCGTCATCCGCCGGGCACCCAGCGTCGCCGCCGCCTCCTCGTAGCCCCGGTCCGTGGAGCGCAAGGCCCCCTCGACGGCGACCACCAGGAAGGGCATCGCGACGAACGTCTCGGCCATCACCACCGCGGCGGGGCTGAACGGGATCGTGATGCCGAACCACTGGTCGAGGTACTGACCGACCAGGCCGTTGCGCCCGAACGCCAGCAGCAGTGCCACACCCCCCACCACCGGTGGCAGCACGAGCGGCAGGGTGACCAGTGCACGCACCACCCGAAGCCCCGGGACCGCGGTGCGCGCGAGCACCCAGGCCAGCGGCACGCCGACCACCACGGAGATCACCGTGGCGAGCGTCGACGTCCACAGTGACAGCCGCAGCGCCTCGCCGACCTGCGACCCGTGCAGGATCTGCCACGCGTTCCCCCACGGCGCCCGGACCAGCAGGCCGGCGAGCGGGACGACGAGGAAGGCGACCGCGACGAGGGCCGGCACGAGGAGCGGCCACGGCGCCGAGCGGGCGCCGGCCCCCGTCGCGGCTCGCCGCCGGCGTTCCCCACCACTCAACGTCGTGGATGCCGTGTGCCGAGTCCCGGTGTCGCTCACCGCACGCTCGTCACGGTCGTTCGAAGCCGGCCGCCGCCAGCACGCCGGCACCTGCGGAGGACAGCACGTAGTCGACGAACGCAGCGGCCGAGGCCGCGTTGCCGCTCCGGGTCAGCGCGGCGATCGGGTAGCTGGTGGCGGCGTTGAGGCCGGCCGGGATCTCGACACCCTCGACCTTGTCGCCAGCGGCCAGCACGTCGGTCACGTAGACGACCCCGGCGTCGACCTCGCCCAGCTGCACCTTGCTCAGCACCGACTTGACGTCGGGCTCGAGGGTCACCGGGTCGACGGTGAGCCTCGCGTTGGCGAAGACCTGCTGGGCGGTCGCGCCGCACGGCACCTGCGGCTGGCACAGGGCTGTCTTCATGCCCGCACTGGCGAGCGAGCCGACACCGGTGACCCTGCCGGGGTTCGACGGTGGCACCGCGATCTCCATGGCGTTGCGAGCGAACGGTTTCGGGTCGGTGGCGGCGCCGGCGGCCACCACGGCATCCATGGTCGTCGTGCTCGCCGAGGCGAAGACGTCGGCCGGCGCCCCGGAGGTGATCTGGGCGGCCAGCGCCGAGCTGGCCGCGAAGCCGAGGACGACCTTGACGCCGGGGTTCGCCGCCTCGAACCGCCTCCCGATCGTGGTGAACGACTCGGTGAGCGACGCGGCGGCGAGCACCGTGAGCTCACCGCCGAGCGAGCCGGAGGACGCGGCGGATGCCGTGCCGCCGCCGGTGGCGCCGGACGCGGGGCCGGAGCCGGCTGACCCACAGCCGGCCAGGCCGGCGACAACCAGGGCGGCCACCAGGGTGAGCACGGTGCGGCGCATGGTCGGACTCCTCGGGCAGTGGCGGGGGTCAGTGCAGGCGGGGGATCTCGACCGAGACGTTGGTCGCCTTGACCGCCGCGATGGCGAGCACCCCGGGCTCCAGGCCGAGCTCGTCGACGGCCTCGCGGCTCAGCAGCGAGACGAAGCGGTGTGGCCCGGCCTGGATCTCGACCTGGGCCATCACGGTGTCCTTGACGACCCGGGTGACCAGGCCGCTGAACCGGTTGCGCACCGAGGCGGCCGCCACGTCGCCGGTCTCGAGGTGCGACGCCTCGTGGGCGATCTCCTCCGCGAACCGGGCCAGCACCACCCCCTCGACCCCCAGCCGGCCGGAGGCGTCGGTGGTGGTCTCGATCCGGCCCGCGTCGGCCCACCGGCGCACCGTGTCGGCGCTGACCCCGAGCAGGTCAGCGGCTTCCTTGACACGGAACGTGGCCACCACCGGATGCTAGCCGCAGATACGGCTCAGCGGAAGGCAATCAGACGTATCTGCGGCATGAGACGTCGCCACGGCACGCGGATGCCGGACCCGCCGTGGACTGGGCGCATGCGGGCTGGGCGGCATACTGCTGCGATGGACTTCCGTACCGAGCTCGAGGCGACCGGCGGCACCACGACCGGGTTCGTGGTCCCCGTCGAGGTGGTGGAGACGCTCGGGGCCGGGCGCCGGCCCAAGGTCGTCGTCACCGTGCAGGGCCACACCTGGCGCACGAGCATCGCCTCGATGGGCGGGCGCTACCTGCTCGGCGCCAGCGCAGCGGTCCGCGAGGCCGCCGGCCTGAGCGCCGGCGAGACGTATCTCGTCACCGTCGAGGTCGACAGCGCGCCACGCAGCGTCGAGGTGCCCGGCGACCTCGCCGCGGCTCTCGCGGCATCCTCCGGGGCAGCAGCCGCCTGGTCCGCGCTCACGTACAGCCGCCAGCGCCAGCACGTCGAGGCGGTGCTCGCCGCCAAGAAGCCCGAGACCCGCGTGCGGCGGGTCGCCACCATCGTCGCCGGCTTGGCATGACCACCATCGAGGCCGTGCGCGGCGACCTCACGACCGAGCGCGTCGACGCGATCGTCAACGCCGCGAACTCCGCACTGCTGGGCGGTGGCGGGGTCGACGGGGCCATCCACGCCGCCGCCGGGCCTGCCCTGCTGCGCCAGTGCCGCGAGCTGCGGCGCACCCGGTTGCCCGGCGGCCTCGACGTCGGGGATGCCGTGGCCACCGGGGCGGGTGACCTGCCCTGCCGCTTCGTCGTGCACACGGTGGGTCCGAACCGGCACGCCGGCCAGAGCGACCCGGAGCTGCTGGTGTCGTGCTTCGCGCGCAGCCTGGCGGTGGCGCGCGAGGTGGGGGCGCGCACGGTGGCGTTCCCGGCGGTCAGCGCGGGTGTCTACGGGTGGGACGTCGGGGAGGTCGCCGGCATCGCCGTGCACACCGTGCGCGAGGAGTGCGCTGCGCACGACGGCATCGACCTGGTGCGGTTCGTGCTGTTCAGCGAGCGGGCCCTGGCTGCCTTCCGGGCCGCGCTCAGCGACCGGCGCTGACGCTGATCGGGCACCCGACGGCCCACGCGTCAGGCGACCGTGTCGACGGCGTCGTCGATGGGCGTCTGCCCGTCGTTGAACTCGATGAACCTGCCGATGGTGGCGGGCTTGGCGAGGACGGCCGCGAGGACCCGGGCGACGTTCTCCCGGGAGACTTCACCGGGCGGGAGATCGGCGCCGACGTCGATCCGACCGGACCCGACCTCCTGGGTGAGCGTGCTGGGACCGAGGATCGTCCAGGACAGGTCCGTCCCGCGCAGGTACTCGTCGGCGGCGGCCTTGGCCTCGTAGTAGGCGAACATCCCGTCGTCCGGTGAGACTCCGTGGTCGACGCGCGAGCCCTTGAAGGAGACCATCACGTAGCGGGACACCCCGGCCAGCCTGGCGGCGTCCATGGAGCGGATCGCGGCATCACGATCCACGGCATAGGTGCGCTCGGTGCTGCCTCCGCCCGCACCCGCCGACCACACGACGGCGTCGTACCCGCCGAGCAGCGCCGCGAGCTGCTCGGCCGTCAGGTGCTCGACATCAGCGATGACCGGGGTGGCACCGACCGCCGTGATGTCTGCGCGCTGCTGTGGGTCGCGGATCAGGGAGCTGACCGAGTGGGAGCTGCCGGTGAGGATCCGGGCCAGGTGCAGGGCGACCTTCCCATGGCCGCCGATGATCGCGATACTCGACATGCGTCTCCTTCGGTCTGGTCTCTTGCCGCGGGCTCAGCGTCGTCCGTTGGCGTGGCGACCGTTCCGCCAGCACTGTCCTCCCGCCATCGTGTTCGCCACGAGACGGTTCTGGCGGGCCACTCGTCACTCGAACCGTGGTGATTCTAGTCGGCTTTGCTGTTCCGCAGCCGCACCAGAGGACGGACGAGCCGCGCCGCCAACGCCGCGTCCGACGAGAGTCGCACCGGCCCGCTCAGCCCTGGGAGGGCACGCCACGCGCGGCTCGTGCGTGCAGCGAGATCGGGACACGCCTGAGCACCAGGTCCGCCCGGACCACCGTGTCGATCACACCAGTTCGACGCGGTCGGCCTGTGGTCCTCGATCGCTCTGTCGCACCTTGTACCGGACCCGATCGCCCTGCTGCAGCGCGTCGGCACCGCGAAGGACTGACACGTGCACGAACAGGTCCGCGCCTCCCGCGTCCGGGGCGATGAAGCCGAACCCCCGCTCCGCGTCGTAGCGCGCGACCACTCCCTCGCCGCCGCGCGCCGGACGGCTGGGCGCCTCCCGGTGTCCCGACCGAGCGCGGGTCGTGGGCGTTGCGGGTGCGCCCCGCGGTGTCGCGCCGCGTGCGAGGCGCACGTCGCGAGCCTGCGGGCCCTTCTCGCCCACGACGACGTCGTACGTCACCCGGTCCCCCTCGCCCAGCCCGGGGAGCCCGTCGGCCAGCGCCCGGACGTGGACGAAGACATCCGGGCCGGCAGACTCGGGGGTGATGAAGCCGAAGCCCTTGTCCCCGTCGTACCAGGACACGGTGCCGTCCGCCCCGTCGGAAGCCACGACCGGCTGGGCGGCCTGGGCTCCCAAGGGGAGCAGATGGTCAGCCTGCGGTCCCTTCTCCCCGTCGGCGACGAGGAACGCCACCCGCTGCCCCTGCGAGACCACGCCGCCCCCCACGATGGCCGAGCTGTGCACGAAGACCTCGGCACCACCGCCGTCGGGCGTGATGAAGCCGTACCCCTTGGCAGGCTCGTACCAGGAGACGGTGCCGAGCACGCCCAGCGGTGTACCGGCGGCCCGGTCGGCCGTGACCCGGACGCTGCGTGCCTGCGGGCCTCGGTCCCCCTCGCCGATGTCGAACTCGACCACCTGCCCCTCCCGGAGCAGCTTCATCGCGTCGTCGCTGACGATCTCGGACGCATGCACGTACAGGTCCTGGGCCTCCTGCCCGAGGGCGATGAAACCGAACCCCCGGTCCGCATCGAACCAGCGGACGGTTCCCTCGGTCACGGCTGACTCCTTGTCGAAGCGACGGTCGGTGTCACCCCAGTGTCCCCGACGCAACTGACGACAAGGGCCCAGCGCCAGGCAGGGCTCGCACCGTCGCTGGTCCACGACGGCAACCCGGGCACCTGCATGCGCGACTCGCCGCAGGACGTGGATCCACCAACGGGGCTCCCGCCGATCGAGGTCCGCTGGGTCCCGACACGCATCGGCGCCCCGGACCAGCCAGGGTCGGGGCGCCGAGGGGCAGGGTGCGCGCGTTGCTCAGGGCGCGACGACCGACCCGTGCCCGGTCGCGAGGTGCGCGGTGGATCAGAACCGGCCGTAGCCGCTGACGCCGGAGAAGATCGGGCGCTCGGAGGTCGACTTCCCCTTGCGCGGGGAGTCGATCATCATGCCGGGACCGGTGTAGATGCCGACGTGGTAGACCGGGGAGCCGAAGAAGACGAGGTCACCGGGCTTGGGGTTGCTGACCGGGGTGGCCGCGCGCTTCTGCGCCGAGGCCGTGCGCGGGATCGAGATGCCGGCCTTGCGGAAGACGTACTGGGTGAAGCCCGAGCAGTCGAAACCGGCCGTGGTGGTCCCCCCGTAGACGTACGGGATGCCGAGCAGGCCGCGGGCGATGTTGACGACGCCGCTCGCCGACTGCGCCGGGTTGCTGTAGCGCTTGGTGCTGCGGCTGGCCGACGCGGTGGACTTGCTCGAGCTGGAGCTGGTGCGGCTCGAGATGGCCTTGGCGACCCGGGGGGTCGCCTGCTGCGCCTTGGGCTTCGGCAGCGCCTTGGGCTTGGGCTTCGGCTTGGGCTTGGGCTTGGCGACGGCCGTGACACCCTCGACGCCGACCTGCTCGACGGCGATCGGGGCGGCCGCCGCCGGTGCGACGACGGCCGGGGCGAACGCGAGTGCGGACGGGGTTGCGATTGCGGTGCTCACCTCCGCGCCGGGCGCCGCGGCGACCGTCGTCGTGGTGGTCTTGGTGGAGGCGCGGTGCACGGGGGCGGCCTGTGCAGGGAGCGCGAAGGCGGCGACGAGGCCGCCGGAGGCGGCCAGGACCGCGGAGGCCTTGACGCTGGTCTCGCCGGCACTCTTGACGATCGTCGAGAGCTCGGCCACGGGGTTGTAACGGGCAGCGTTGCGATGCCGCCCGCAGCGGGTGTCATTGACCACAGGGGAAACCTCTCAGTGCCTACGGGGTGAGCTGTCGGGTTCGGGCTGAGGTTGCCCGGCCGGCGACGGTCGAGAGACCGGCGTCGACTTGACCCCAAGGAGACCGGTGGTGCTGGGCTCCGGATGTGGTTCCCCCGCTCCTGCCAGGCGGTGGTGCGCGTCGACCTCTGCGGTGGTGGCAGGACTCGGCGTCCACCAGGAGGACCCGCCCAGGGGAGGCGAGCCCGACGAACCTAACACGACGAACTGGGAAAGTCACAAAACGGTCACGGAGACATGCTGAGGGCCGCCCACCGTGCGGTGAGCGGCCCTCGGGACGACCCTCGAGAGGCCGGTCAGGTCAGGGGTTGACGGTGACGTGCACGTGGTCGAAGTGGTTCGCGGTGGGTGACCCGCGGTCCTCCATCAGCTTCCAGCCGCGGCCCGGCTCCCAGTAGCGCTGGCGCCAGATGAGGTACTTGACGTCGAACTGGCCGACGTGCGCCTGCACCCAGGCGGCGATGCCGTCGCCCTGCGACTTGCTGGAGATCATGAAGTCGATGGCCTGGCCGCTGCTGTGCTCCCCGGCGTTGGCCCGGTAGCCACCGATGGTGCCCAGGTGGAAGATCGAGTCGACGGCCGAGCAGAGCCGCTCGCCGTTGTTGTTCACGCCGATCTTGGCGCAGCGGCCGGAGATGCGCGTGCTGTAGGACTTCTTGGGGGCAGCGGCGGCCGACCCGCCCGACTTCGACGACTTCGTGGAGTGCGCGGCCGCCTTGGGCTTCGGCTTCGGCTTCGGCTTCGGCTTCGGCTTCGGCTTGGGCTTGGCGACGGCCTTGACGCCGGAGACGCCGACCTGCTCGGGGGGGATCGGGGCGGCACCCTCGGGAGCGGAGACCGCCGGGGCGGCGCTGCGCACGTACGAGCGCGACGCCGCCGGGGAGTCCGATCGTGCCATGGAGGTGGTGGCGGCGGGCACGGCGAGGGCGAGGGAGGACGGGCTGGCATCGACGGGCAGCGCGAGCGCGATGGCAGCGCCGCCGAGGACGCCGACGGCGGCGACGGCCTTGGCGGCCCACGTCGCGCCGAGCCGGGAGAAGCCGTCCGGGAGACGACGTATGGGGCCAGGAGCGCGGCGTCGACCAGGGGTCTGAGGACGTGACACGAGGAGGTGGAGCCTTCCGGAGCGGGTAGGGATCCCCGACACCGTAACCGTCTTGGCCGACGAAAGTCACATTCCGGTAACGGCAGGTGGGTGCGGAGTTCACCCCCCAGGCACCCGCGACAGCGCGCCTGACCAGCGCGGACGTCACCCGCCCGTGGGCCTCTCACCCCCGGCCCGGATGAGACGCGGGTCACGCCGAGACGGACCCATCCGGCCCCGCCGCCGCGCTCCGTCCGCCGACTGGCGGCGCGCGGGTCAGCTGGCCTGGACGAAGACGTGCGAGGCGATGTCGTCGGGCAGCGAGACCCCCGAGGACTCCTCGGCGCCGTCGCGGCAGGCGATGACGCGCACCCCGTCGCGGCGCACCCGCGCCGGCTGGCCCGGCAGCAGGCCGGCGGCCGTGAGCAGGCTCAGCGCCTCGGAGTCGACCTGCACCGGCTCGCCGATGCGGCGGACGACGACGGTGGTGGGCTCGGTGGCGGCGATGACGTCGAGGGTGGTCAGGCCGCCCCGGAAGTCGGCCAGCTCGGTGAGGTCGCCCAGCTCGTCCAGGCCGGGGATCGGGTTGCCGTAGGGCGACTCGGCGTGGTCGGGCAGCATCGCCAGGATCTTGCGCTCGACCCGCTCAGACATCACGTGCTCCCACCGGCACGCCTCGTCGTGCACGAACTCCCACTCGAGCCCGATGACGTCGCGCAGCAGCCGCTCGGCGATGCGGTGCTTGCGCATGACCCGGGTCGCGAGCGTGCGGCCCTGCTCGCTGAGCTCGAGGTGCCGGTCGCCGGCGACGTGCAGCAGGCCGTCGCGTTCCATGCGTGCCACCGTCTGCGAGACGGTGGGCCCGGAGTGGCCGAGGCGCTCGGCGATGCGAGCGCGCAGCGGCGTGATGCCCTCCTCCTCGAGCTCGAAGATGGTGCGGAGGTACATCTCCGTGGTGTCGATGAGGTCCGTCACACAGGCAAGCCTACGTTTCCCGGCGCGCACGCGATGCCGTTCCGCTCAGGGCACGGCGTGCTGCGGTCCTGCGTCCGGCCCGAGCGCCCGCCGGCGCGGGTCGTACTCGGGCACCCACCGGGCCAGCCAGGCGCCGCCGACCAGGGTGAGCAGGCCCACCGCCACGCTGGCGACCCCGATGCCGGCGACCACGGCCACGGCGGCGACGACGATCGACGCCCCGTTGTGCCCCACGAGCGAGAGGAGACGCCACACCCCGAGGAACGGCGCCCGCCCGGCGCTGGGCGCGGCATCCGCCCCGAGGGTCATCACGATGCCCGAGCCGAGGCCGTTGCCCACACCCATCACGAGCGCCAGTGCTCCCACGCCGGCGAGCGTGCTCGTGAGCGGGAGGACGAGCAGCCCCAGGCCCAGCAACAGCGTGACGGGCACGGCCACCCAGACGCGCCCCTTGCGGTCCATGACGGTGCCGGCCGGGTAGAACAGCACCACCTCGACGAGCGCGGCCGCCGCGAAGACGAGCGAGGTCTGCGCGGCGGTCAGGCCCACGTGCTCGGCCCACAGCGGCACGACGACCACCCGCGAGGACCGCGCCAGGCCGATGGCGAGCACACCCAGGCCGACGGTGAGCAGCACGCGGCGGTTCTCTCGCACCACCTGCGTCACCGGCACCCGCTGCTGGCCGCCTACGAGGCGCTCGTGGTGCGCGCCGAGGTCGGGGGTCAGCAGGGCGAGGGCCGCGGCGAGCAGGCCGGCCACGACCGCCACGGCGAACGCCGCCTGCGGCCCCCACCGTGCGACGAGGGGGGCGCCGATGAGCGGGCCGACGAACAGGCCGATCCGGGTGACGCCGCCCAGGGTCGACATGGCCCGGGCCCGCACCGCCACGGGCGCGGCGGCGGTCAGGTAGCTCTGCCGGGCCAGGAGGAAGATCGCGCCGCTGGGCCCCATCAGGCACACCGCGACGCCGAGCACCCACAGCGACGGCGCGACGAGCGCGAGCGCACAGGCGACGGCATCCAGCGCCCCGGCGCCCACCAGCGCGCGGCGCTCGCCGATCCGCTCGACGAGCACGCCGGCGGGCACCGCCGCGGCGAACTCCGAGACCGTCGTGATGCCCACGAACAGCGCGGCGAGGCCGACCGAGGCACCGAGCCCCCGGGCGCTCAGCGCCACCACCGGGAGCACGGCACCGGCCCCGACCGACCAGAGCACCGAGGGCCCGAACGCCGGCACGGCGATGCGGCGCAGCGAGAACGGCTCCGCCCCCACCTGCCCCACACCCACCTCCGAACTCTTGACGTCAAGATAACCCCCGCGGCCGTGCCGTGGGTAGGTTGGCGACGTGGAGATCACCATCCCCCACCGCTACTGCGGCCCCCCCGAGTCGGGCAACGGCGGCTGGGTCTGCGGCACCGTCGCGGCACACGTGCCGACCACCGCCGCGCGCCCGGCCGTCACCGTGCGGCTCGCCAGCCCGCCGCCGCTCGACCGGCCGATGACGCTCGAGGCCGAGCCGGCCGACGGCCTCATGGTGCTGCGCCCGCTCGACCGCGGGCACCTCGTCGCGAGCGGCACGGCATCCGCCGACCTCGCGGAGGACGTGCCGCCGCAGGTGACCTTCGAGCAGGCCCGGGCCGCCGAGGAGCGCTTCGAGGGCCTGACCGACCACCCGTTCCCCACCTGCTTCGTCTGCGGCACCGGCCGCGACCCCGGCGACGGGCTGTGCCTGCGGCCCGGGCCACTCGCCGACGGCACCGGCCGGTACGCAGCCGCGTGGGTGCCGCGGGAGGTCGCCGGGCCGCTGGTCTGGGCCGCGCTCGACTGCCCCGGCGGCTGGTCGGCCGGCATCGCGGGGCGCCCGATGGTGCTCGGCACGATGACCGCCCGGGTCAACGCCCTGCCCCAGGTGGGCGAGCCGCACGTCGTCCTCGCCTGGCAGCGCGGCGCCGAGGGGCGCAAGCACCACTCCGGCTCGGCGCTGTTCTCGCCCGGTGGCGAGCTGCTGGCCCGCGCCGAGGCGACCTGGATCGCCGTCGACCCCACCACCATCCGACCCAAGGACCGGCCATGACCTCCACCACTGAGCCCGCAGGCACGGCCGACCCCGACGCCCGGGTGGCCGTCGTCACCGGCGCGAGCAGCGGCATCGGCGCCGCGAGCGCGCGGCTGCTGGCGGCACAGGGGTTCCGGGTGGTGTGCGCGGCGCGGCGGGCCGACCGGGTCGAGGCGCTGGCCGCCGAGATCGGCGGGGTCGCCGTCGCGTGCGACGTGACCCGCGACGACGACGTCGCCCGGCTCGTGGCCACGGCCGGCGAGCGGGTGCACGTGCTGGTCAACAACGCCGGTGGCGCGCTCGGCCTGGAGCCGGTGGCGCAGGCCGACCTCGAGCTGTGGCAGCAGATGTACGACACCAACGTGCTCGGCACCGTGCGGGTCACCAAGGCCCTGCTGCCGGCACTGGTCGCGGCCGACGGCGAGGGAGTCGTGGTCAACGTCGGCTCGATCGCCGGGTTCCTCGCCTACGAGGGCGGCGGCGGCTATACGGTGGCCAAGCACGGAGTGCACGTGATGACCGAGACGCTGCGCCTGGAGCTGGTCGACCAGCCGGTGCGCATCACATTGGTCGCGCCCGGGATGGTGCGCACCCAGGAGTTCTCGCTGACCCGGTTCGCCGGCGACCAGGAACGGGCGGATGCCGTGTACGCCGGGGTGCCGCAGCCCCTGGTCGCCGACGACGTCGCCGACGCCATCGTCTGGATGGCGACCCGACCGGCCCACGTCAACGTCGACCTACTGGTGGTCAAGCCGCGGGTGCAGGCCGCACCCCACAAGGTGCACCGCGAGCCCTAGCCGCCCCTCGGCAGCCACCGCCGCTCCCCCGCTCTGTGCGGTCCTGCCCGGCATCCCCGACGTCTTGCGAATCTCTCCCGACCATCCCCCGGACCGGGGTCTTCTCGGGTGGGCACACACCGCAAGACGTCGGGGGGTCGGGGGTCAGGGCTGGCGGCGGGAGACCTCCCACGAGGCCGCGTCGCCGAGGTCGCCCTCGCCGGTGCGGGTGAAGACCAGGCGGTCGTGCAGCCGGTTGCGCCGGCCGGCCCAGAACTCGACCTCGTCGGGCACGATGCGGAAGCCGCCCCAGAAGTCGGGCACCGGCACGTCGTCGTCCCCGCCCCGGTCGGGGAAGGCCGCCGCCCGGGCCGCGTACTGCGCCTCGAGCTCATGCCGGGAGCCGATCGGCTCGGACTGCCGCGACGCCCACGCCGAGATGCGCGAGGCCCAGGGCCGTGAGTCGAAGTACTGCTCCACCTCCTCGCGCTCCACCTCGACCGCCGTCCCGCGGAAGCGGATCGCCCGGTACATCGCCGGCCACGTGAGGGATGCCGCCACCCCCGAGTTCCTGGTGAGCTCGCGCCCCTTGATCGACGTCAGGGCCGTGACGAAGCCCAGGCCGCGCTCGTCGAAGAAGCGCATCAGCACGGTGCGCACGTTCGGACGCCCGCGGCCGTCGACGGTCGCCACCGAGATCGCCATCGGCTCGAAGACGTCGCGGCTCAGCTCCGCCCGCGCAACGGCATCGTCGACCCAGGCCCGGGCCTGCGCGTAGGGCGTCTCGAGCAGCGCCTCCTCGGTGAGGCCGTCACCGTCGTAGTCCACCCGCGGGGCCGACACTCGCTGGGGTATCCGTCTGTCGTCGCTGTGCTGGCTCATCCCCGGATCGTATGTGGTCCCCCTTCTCCCCGTCCTTGCAGGTCAGCAACGCGGCGCCTTCGTTCCTTGGCGCACCAGGGCGCGCGAAGATTCTGGTGGGTGTCGCGTCCTGCTGTGGTCACGAGGGATCGACCGGGGTGAGACTGGTGGTGTTCGTCGTGGTCGACCCCGAACCTTCTGTGGTGCCTGTGAGCCTGTAGGTCAGCAAGGTGGTGGAGGGCTCCACGGGAACCGTGGATTGTTGCCTTTGAGCACGAGTGTCAGACTTTCATTCCTCCCTGCCCTCCCCACGACGGACACCAGTGCTGGTCCCTGGTGTGAGGAGGAAGTCATGGAAGTTGTGCACGTGCGTTGTGCTGGGCTCGACATCTCCAAGCAGGACGCCAAGGTCTGTGTCCGGATCGCCGGGGCGGGCCGCCGCAAGACGACCGAGACGGTGACGACCTGGTCGGCGATGACCAAGCAGGTTCTGGCGTTGCGCGAGCATTTGGTCGCCGAGCAGGTCACCTGCGTGGTGATGGAGGCCACCAGTGACTACTGGAAGCCCTTTTACTACCTGCTCGAGGACCTGCCCGGAGTCGAGGTGATGCTGGTCAACGCCCGGCACGTGAAGAACCTCCCGGGCCGCAAGACCGATGTGGCCGATGCCACGTGGCTGGCCCAGCTCGGCGCGCACGGTCTGGTTCGGGCATCGTTCGTGCCACCGGAGCCGATCCGGGTGTTGCGAGACCTGACCCGGGCCCGGACCGCGATCATCCGCGAACGCGGCCGCGAGGTCCAGCGCTTGGAGAAGCTGCTCGAGGACGCCGGGATCAAGCTGTCCGCGGTGGCCTCAGACATCACCGGTGTCTCGGGCAGGCTGATGCTGGCGGCGCTGATCGAGGGCGAAGGCGACCCCAGCGTGTTGGCGGACCTGGCCAAACGTCGGCTGCGTTCGAAGATCCCGGCCCTGACCGAAGCATTGACCGGCCGGTTCAACGAGCACCACGCGTTCTTGGCCCAGGTCCACCTCGACCTCATCGACCAGCACACAGCGGCGATCCAGGAGATCACCGCCCGGATCGAGGTGGTGATCGAACCCTTTCAGGGCTTCCGGGACCTGATCACCACCATCCCCGGCATCGCAACCCTGACCGCTGATGTGATCATCGCCGAGACAGGCGCGGACATGACCCGCTTCCCCACAGCCGGCCACTTGGCCTCGTGGGCCGGCACCACCCCGGGCAGCAACGAGTCCGCCGGGCGAGTGAAGTCGACCAAGACCCGCCCCGGCAACCCCTACCTGCAAGGGGCCCTGGGCGCCGCGGCGATGTCAGTTGCCAAGAATCCGAACACCTACCTCGGCGCCCGATACCGTCGCATCGCCTCACGACGCGGGCCGATGAAGGCCAACGTCGCCATCCAGCACAAGATGCTCACCATCATCTGGCACATGGCAACCACCGGCGCCCTCTACGACGACCCCGGCCCCGACTACTTCAGCCGGCTCCACCCCGAACGCGCCAAGAACCGGGCTCTCCACCAACTCCAAGCAATGGGCTACGCCGTCACCCTCGACCGCGCCGTCTGAACCCCAGTCGCTGCCCACTCAAGGGAATCTTCGTGTCAGAACGCCGCTACGGGGTCGGATGCCGGGCGTCGTAGCGCAGGAACCCCGGCTGGCGCAGCGACAGCAGCCCGATGGCGAGGATGCAGGCCATGCCGCCCCACACGGCCGTGGCGCCCTCGCCGATCCGCTCGGCCACGGCACCGCCGAGCAGCTCCCCCACCCGCGGACCACCCGCCACGACCACGATGAACACGCCCTGCAGGCGGCCGCGCATCCGGTCGGGTGCGGCCGACTGGAGGATGGTCGTGCGGAACACCGCGCTCACTGCGTCCGCCGCCCCCGCGAACGCCATCGCGAGCACCGCCCCCCACAGCGCCTGGGTCGGGGTGAGCCACCCGCCGGCACCGAGCAGGGCAACCCCGAGACCGATGATGCCGACGCCCCACCCGACGATGCTCACCATGATCGCCAGCCCCTGCCGGCGCACCGACCCCAGCCGCCCGGAGGTCAGGGTGGCCAGCACCGCACCGACCGCGGCCGCCGCGTAGAGGTAGCCCACGGTGCGTGCCCCGCCCCCCAGGATCACCGCACCGGCGGCCGGGAAGAGCACCCGTGGCTGGGCCAGCAGCATCGCGGCGATGTCGGCGACGAAGGTCATCCGCACGTTGGGGGCGCCGCGCAGGAACCGGAAGCCGTCGAGCACCGACGCCAGCCCGGCCCGGGTCGCCCCACCCGCCTCGTGCGGCTCCGGTGGCAGGGGCTGCAGCCGCCAGAGTCCCCACAGCGCAGCCAGGGTGACGAGGGCGTCGGCGCTGTAGGCCGTGGCGAACCCGCCCCAGTCGACCAGCAGCCCGGCCATCAGCGGGCCGACCATCATCGCCGTGGACATCGCGAAGACGCCCAGGGCGTTCGCGGCGGGCAGCTGCTCCCGCGGCAGGATGCGCGGGTAGATGCTCTGCCGGGCCGGCGAGCTGACCCCGAAGGCACCGTTCCACAGCGCCACGAGCAGGTACAGCACCCACACGTTGTGGTTGCCGAGCCAGGCCTGCAGCGCGCAGGCGATCGACGTCCCCCACGCGACGAGGTTGGCCGCGAGCGCGACCAGCCTGCGGTCGTGGTGGTCGGACAGCGAGCCGCCGTAGAGGCCGAACGCCACCAGCGGCACCAGCGCGAAGAGCCCCACGAGCCCGACGGATGCCGTCGACCCGGTGATCGCGTAGACCTGCAGGCCGATCGCGACCACAGCCATCTGCGAGCCCACGTTGGACAGCGTGAAACCGGCGTACAGCCGCCGGTATGCCGGGTTCTCCCGCAGCGGCGCGAGGTCCGGCAGGTGGGAGCTCAGCACCCGCCGATCATGCACGAGGGCGCCACCCGGCCGGGCCGCACGCCCGCGGGCATAGGGTCCGACCATGGACAAGCCGGCGCAGATCGCCCTGCTCATCGACGCCGACAACGCGACGGCCTCGCGGATCGACGTGATCCTCGGCGAGCTGTCCCGCCTCGGGGAGACCAACATCCGCCGCGCCTACGGCAACTGGACCAAGACCGGCCTGAAGTCGTGGCAAGAGGTGTTGCACGAGAACGCGATCCGTCCCGTCCAGCAGTTCGACCCGAGCAAGGGCAAGAACGCCAGTGACATCGCGCTCGCCGTCGACGCCGTAGACATCCTGCACACCCAGCGCCCGGACGCGTTCGCCCTGGTCTCGTCCGACGCCGACTTCACCCCGCTGGTCATGCACCTGCGCGAGCACGGCGCACACGTCTACGGGTTCGGCGACGCCAAGACCCCGCAGCCCTTCCAGAGCGCCTGCACGCGCTTCCTCGTGCTCAACCGGCTCTCCTCGCCCAGCGGCCAGGCGGATGCCGTCGAGTCCGGTCCCGACGCCGCCGCACCGGATGCCGTGTCGTCACCGGCCACGGAGAACGCGCCGGCGGCGCCCGCCCGTCGCCGGGCCACGGCCAAGGCGACGAGCAAGGCCACCGACACGGCGGCGGCCAAGGCCACGGCATCCGCGAAGAAGGCCAGCGCCAGAGCCGCCACCAAGGCGGCAGCCGCCAGCGCCGACGCCCCGACGGCCGGCTCCACGCCGGCCCGCGCCACCCGGGCCCAGCTACGGGGTGACGGCAAGCTGGTGGCGCTGTTGCGCCGGGCCGTCGAGGGCGCGGCCGACGACTCGGGGTGGGCCCGCGTCGGCACGGTCGGCAACCACATCTCGAACCAGTCCTCGTTCGACCCGCGCAACTACGGCTACGCGAAGCTGAGCAAGCTGCTCGAGGCGACCGACCTGTTCGACATCCGCGACACGGGCGGCTCGAACATGGCGGTTCGTGACCGTCGCGGGGCCGCCGGGACGTCCACGAACGGGACGGGCGGTGCCGACGCCTGACGGTGGCGTGCACAATGGGGCCGCCCGACAAAGGCGACGAGCGACGATTGGAGACCCCATGAGCACGGCAGCACCGACCGGGACGGCCCACCCGGACAGCGACCCGAACTTCCGGCCGGGCCTGGAGGGCGTGGTCGCCTTCGAGTCCGAGATCGCCGAGCCCGACAAGGAGGGTGGCGCGCTGCGCTACCGCGGGGTCGACATCAACGACCTCGTCGGGCGGGTCTCCTTCGGCCAGGTGTGGGGGCTGCTCGTCGACGACGAGTTCGACCCGGGTCTGCCGCCCGCGGAGCCGTTCCCGCTGCCGGTGCACACCGGTGACATCCGGGTCGACGTGCAGTCCGCGCTGGCCCAGCTCGCCCCGGTGTGGGGCTTCAAGCCGCTGCTCGACATCGACGACGACGAGGTGCGCGACAACCTGGCCCGCGCGTCGGTCATGGCGATGTCGTTCATCGGCCAGGCCGCCCACGGCCAGGGCACGCCGATGGTGCCGCAGAGCGAGGTCGACAAGGGCCGCACCATCGCGGAGCGGTTCATGATCCGGTGGCGCGGCGAGCCCGACCCCAGGCACGTCGAGGCGATCGACGCCTACTTCATCTCCGCCGCCGAGCACGGCATGAACGCCTCGACCTTCACCGCGCGCGTCATCGCCTCCACCGGCGCCGACGTCGCCGCCTGCCTGTCGGGGGCGATCGGGGCCCTGTCCGGGCCACTGCACGGTGGGGCCCCGAGCCGGGCCCAGCACATGATCGAGGGCGTGGAGCGGATGGGCGACGCCCGGCGCTACGTCAAGGAGGTGCTCAACCGCAAGGAGCGCCTCATGGGCTTCGGGCACCGGGTCTACCGCGCCTACGACCCGCGCGCCACGGTGCTGCGCGACACCTGCAAGCGGCTCGGCACCCCGCGCTACGAGGTCGCCATCGAGCTCGAGAAGGCCGCCAGCGCCGAGCTCGCCGAGCGCTACCCCGAGCGCCGGATGGAGACCAACGTCGACTACTGGGCCGCGGTGCTGCTCGACTTCGCCGAGGTCCCCGGCAACATGATGACGCCGCTGTTCGCCTCGGCCCGCACCGCCGGCTGGTCGGCGCACATCCTCGAGCAGAAGCGCACCGGCCGACTGATCCGGCCCAGCGCCCGCTACATCGGGCACGGACCGCGCCCGATCGAGGACGTCAAGGGCTTCCGCGCCCACTGACCCCTAAGCACCTCCCCGACGTCGTAGGCGAGCAGCCGGCAACACGCCGCGGGAGCGGCGCAATGCCCGGCTGCTCGCATGAAAAGTCGGGGAGATCCGCACCGGTCGCCGTCGGCGCTGACCGGTCACCGCGTTCCGACCGGGCCGGCGGCCGGATCCACGTGCTGGACCTCACGTCCGGCATCCGGGCACGATCGGTGAGGATGGGACCCGCCGTGGAGTCCCGACGACGTCACCCGCGGCGACCGGACCGCCCCCGGTGACCACACCGCCGGGCCGCCCGACGGCCGACTCCCGAACCGCACCCCGACCCACGAACACCGGAGACCCCCGTGAGCGACACCGCCCCCATGACCATCCCCGCCGAGCTGCTCCCCGCCGACGGCCGGTTCGGGTCCGGCCCGTCGAAGGTGCGGCCCGAGCAGGTCGAGGCGCTCACCGCGATCGGCCGCACGGTGATGGGCACCTCGCACCGCCAGGCGCCGGTGCGGAACATCGTCAAGGCCGTCCGCTCGGGCCTGGCCACCTACTTCGACGTCCCCGAGGGCTACGAGGTCGTGCTCGGCAACGGCGGGGCGACGGCGTTCTGGGACGTCGCCGCCTTCGGCCTGGTCCGCGACCGGGCACAGCACCTCACCTTCGGCGAGTTCTCGAGCAAGTTCGCCGCGGTCACCAAGAACGCGCCGTTCCTCGGCGAGCCGACCATCATCTCCAGCGAGCCCGGCAGCCGGCCCGACCCACGCGCCGAGGCCGGCGTCGACGTCTACGCGTGGGCGCACAACGAGACCAGCACCGGCGTGATGGCCCCCGTGCGGAGGGTCGAGGGCGCGGATGCCGACGCACTCGTGCTCGTCGACGCCACCTCGGGTGCGGGCGGGCTGCCCGTCGACGTCAGCCAGGCCGACGTCTACTACTTCGCGCCCCAGAAGTCGTTCGCCTCCGACGGCGGTCTCTGGCTGGCGCTGTTCTCTCCGGCCGCCCTGGCGCGGGTCGAGGAGATCACGGCATCCGGCCGCTGGGTGCCCGACTTCTTCAGCCTGCCCACCGCCATCAGCAACAGCCGGCTCGACCAGACCTACAACACGCCGGCCATCGCGACCCTGGCCATGCTCGCCAACCAGGTCGAGTGGCTCAACGGGCAGGGCGGTCTCGACTGGGCGACCGCGCGCACCAAGGACTCCTCCGGCCGGCTCTACGACTGGGCCGAGGCGAGCGACGTCGCCACCCCGTACGTCACCGACCCCGCCAACCGCTCGCAGGTCGTGGCGACGATCGACTTCGACGACGCGATCGACGCCTCGGCCGTCGCGAAGACGTTGCGCGCCAACGGTGTCGTCGATGTCGAGCCCTACCGCAAGCTCGGCCGCAACCAGCTGCGGGTGGCCTGCTTCCCGGCCGTCGACCCCGACGACGTCAGCAAGCTGATCGGCAGCATCGAGTACGTCGTCGAGCGCCTCGGCTGACCGGCCCCTCCCGACCACGTCGCGACCGCCGGGTGCGGATGCCGGTCAGTCGACCGCGCTGAGGCCGGCCGTCACGCGGTCGGCCAGCCACGCCGACTCGGGCACCAGCGCCGGGTCGCACACCAAGGTCACCCCGAGGGTGCCCGCGTAGGAGAGCACGTCGAACGACACGGCGACGTTGCCGGGGTTGACGGCGACGGGAACCAGGGCCGTCACGTCGACCCCGGCCAGCCGGAGGCGCTGTGCCGGGCCGCGGACGTTCGTCACGAAGGTGTGCACGAGTCGCTGGTGGTCGATGAACGGCTGGAAGGCACCCACCGCCGCCAGCGCCCGGAAGGCCGGGGTGAGCACCGCGGCCGACCCGCCACGACCCGGGGCCCCGACCCGGGCCCGCTGGGCCACCAGGGTGGCCAGGCGCACGGCCAGGTCCGGCACCGCCGGCACCCGGATCGGCACCACGCCGGTCTCGTTGCCCAGCGCACCGGCATCCCCCTGCCGCCGCCGCGACACGGGCACCGACACGACGAGCTCGGCCACTCGCTCCCCGCGCCGCGCGAGCAGCTCGACGAGCGCACCGGTCACGGCGGTGACCACGACGTCGTTGACGGTCGCACCGTGGGCGTGCGCGTGGTGGAGCACCGCGGCGAGGTCGGCCCCGGCCACCTCGAGGCGCCGGCGGTCGCCCGTCGCGCCCAGCAGGCTGCAGCGCTCGGCCAGGTGGGGGCGACGCAGCCCCAGCTCGCCGATGCCGCCGGCCACGCGCCCGGCACCGCGGCCCGCGCGCCGCAGCGCCGACCGTCGCTGCGTCCACGCGTCCCGGGCCAGCTCGGGCAGGGGCGGCCGGGCCCGGGCGGCCCGCGCACCGAGCGGGCCGGATGCCGTGACCGCACCGACGCCGTCCGCCGGGCGGCTGTGCGGCTCGGCACCGACGCCCACCTCCTGCGCCGGGTCCCTCGCGGGGCCGTCGGCGAGCGCTCCCAGGACGGCGAGCCCGCCCATCCCGTCGGCGAGCACGTGGTGGGCGACGACGGCGAGCGCCGCGACGGTGCCGTCCGGTCGCAGCAGCGCCCGGGCCCGCCAGAGCGGGCCGTCGGTCGGCAGCCTGGTCAGCACGAGGTCGGCGGTGGCGTCGAGCAGCGCCCGGTCCACCCGAGCGGCGCCCGGTGGCGGCACGGCATCCGACGCGCCCGCGGGCGTCCGTGAACGGGCGACCACGACCGAGTCCACGCACCGTGCGACCGCCGCGCTGCCGGCATCCAGCCAGACCGCCCGGCCGCCGAACAGCGGTGTGGGGCAAAGCCGCTGCTGCAACCTCGGCACGGCTGCCGACCGGCTCTGCACAGCAGCCGAGACCTCGTCGACTCCGATGCCGCCCTCGGGGTCGAGCACCAGGAGGGCCCCGATGGCCATCGGGACCCGGCCACCCCTGTCGACCGCGAGCTGCAGCAGGTCCTCGGGCCTGGCCCGGTCCAGCCTCCGCGTCGTGGTCGGTCCCACGGCTCCACGGTAGGCGCTGGGCCGCGGCAGCACGCGGCGGGGTCGGTCGACCGCCACGGGGACATCCGGCTCTGCGGGATTCAGGGATGGCTGCCCTTCCCCATAGCATTGGTCCGGTCGCGGCCGGCCCCTGGACATCAGCGGCACCCGAGACGACCATGCGCAGGAGAACCGGTGGAGCAGGTCACACCCTCGTCGGCCCCCGCGGCCGACGGCCCGGTGGGCGTGCTGCCGACGGCTGGAACGCCGGCCGCACCCGGCCCGTCCGCCACCCGGGCCGACGCCGGGGCCACCCGGCAGGTGGGCGAGCCGGTGCGCGGCGACATCCAGGGCCTGCGCGCCCTCGCCGTGCTCGTCGTCCTGCTCTTCCACTTCTGGCCCCGTGCCCTGACCGGCGGGTATGTCGGGGTCGACGTCTTCTTCGTCATCTCCGGCTTCCTCATCTCCAGCCACCTGATGCGCTCGCCGCCGACCACCCCCCGCCTGCTCGGGCGGTTCTGGGCCCGGCGGGTGCGGCGACTGCTGCCCGCGGCATCCCTCGTGCTGGGGGTCACCCTGGTGGCCTCGATCGTGTGGCTGCCGTCGACCATGCTTCCGACGGTCGCGCGCGAGACGGTCGCGTCGGCGCTGTCGGTCGAGAACTGGGCGCTGGCCGCCTCGGCCATCGACTACCTCTCCGCCGAGAACGCCCCCAGCCCGGTGCAGCACTACTGGTCGCTGTCGGTCGAGGAGCAGTTCTACGTCCTGTGGCCGCTGCTCATCGCCGCCCTTGCGTTCCTCGGGCGCAACCGGCGGCCGCAGGTGTGGTGGGCCGTCGGCCTGGTCGGGGTGACGGCCGCCTCGCTCACCACGTCGGTGCTGCTCACCTCGTCCGACCCGCAGGCGGCCTACTTCGTCACGCCGACCCGGGTCTGGGAGCTCGGGCTCGGATCGGTGCTCGCCCTCGCGGTGCACCACGGCTGGCGGCTGCGCTCGCCGCTGGTGCGCTCGGCGGTCGCCTGGGTGGGGCTCGCGATGATCGCGTGGGCCGCGGTGCGCTTCGACTCCTCGACGCCGTTCCCCGGCACCGCAGCACTGCTGCCCACCCTGGGGGCGGTGCTGGTCATCGCGGCTGACAGCGACTCGGCGCCCTGGTCGCCGCGCGGCCTGCTGCGGGCCCGCCCCTCGCAGGTGCTGGGCGACATCTCGTACTCGGTCTACCTCTGGCACTGGCCGGCGGTGGTCATCCTCCCCTACGCCCTGGCCCGCGAACTCACGCTCGTGGAGAAGCTGGGGGCCGTCGCCGTCGTGCTCGCCGTGGCCGCGCTCACCAAGCGCTTCGTCGAGGACCCGGTGCGGCGCTCGAAGGTGCTCGCGGCCAGCCTCCCCCGCAGCTTCGCCATCCTCGCGGCCAGCGTCCTCGTGCTCGGCAGCGCCGGACTGGCCGTCATCCAGCGCTCGGACGCAGCGGTGGCCGCCGAGCAGCAGGCTCTGGCCGCCAAGCTCGACAGCTCCGACTGCGTCGGGGCGCAGGCCACGCGCGACCCCGCCTGCAGCTCCGTCAGCGGTGACGAGCTGCTGTCGAGCCCCGCGGTCGCCCGCACCGACAAGTCGGAGGTCTACGACGACGGCTGCTGGTCGAACCGCCCGTTCACCGACCACAACGTGTGCACCTACGGCGACCCCAACGGCAAGGTCAGCGTCGCGCTGCTCGGCAACTCCCACGCGGGCCACTGGGAGCCCGCGCTGGCACAGGTCGCGGACGGGCGCGGCTGGCGGCTCGACACCTACCTGGTGTCGCAGTGCTACACCGTCGACCTCGACCTGGAGTTCGGGTCGGCCGCGGCCACCAGGAACTGCCGCGCCTGGAACGCGTGGGCCGTGGGGGCGGTGAGCACCGGTGACTACGACCTCGTCGTCATGAGTGACCGCACGTTCCAGCAGGTCATCGGGGTCCCCCGCCGCCAGAAGGCGTCCGCCGCACAGCGCGCTTACGCCGACACGCTGCGCACCATCACGGCCGGCGGCACCAGGGTGCTCGTGCTGCGCGACGTCCCCTCAGCCGTGAAGTCAGCCCCCGACTGCGTCGCGGCGCACGCCGACGACGTCTCGGCCTGCACCAACGCGCAGACCCGGGCGGTCGAGCCCGACCCCCTGTTCGCCGCGGCGAAGGCCGACACGTCGGGCCTGGTGTCGGGTCTCGACCTCACCGACCGGTTCTGCCGCGACGGGCGCTGTCACGTCGTCATCGGGGGCCTCATCGCCTATTTCGACCACGGACACCTCACGACCACGTTCGCGCGCACCCTCGTGCCCGACATCGCCCCCGCGCTCACCCACGCGCTGGCGGCCGACGCCCCCTCGTCGGGCTGACGCACGGGACGGACCCCTGCTCCGCGTCGAGAGGGGCCGTGCCGAGGAGCGGACGACACGTTCCCGTCGGTGCCGGCTGGGGCCGTGCCCGAGGGGTCGCGGCGCTCGTGGCCGGGCCGCCAGCCCAGGCCGGGCGGCTCAGCGCGTGAGCGCGTAGACCAGGGCGAGGCCCACCAGCACCGCGAGCACGCCCAGCGTCATCCGACGCCGGAAGAGCGGGGTCACCGGGCCGGCTCCGGCACCGACACCGTCGGGCGCTCGGACACCATCGGCACCGAGGTGACCCGCACCCGCGGCCGGCGCTGCGACTCGTAGCTCACCCGGACATTCTCCGACCTCGCCAGCCACAGCGACACGGCGACCAGCGCCAGGCCCACCGCGACCGCGCCGATGCCGATGGTCCAGCGCGGCCCGAACTGCTCCGAGATCCACCCGATCAGCGGGGCCCCTGCGGGGGTACCGCCCATGAAGATCGCCATGTACAGGGCCATCACGCGACCGCGCATCTCTGGCGCGACGCGGGTCTGCACCATGGCGTTGGCGGTGGTCAGCGCCGTCAGGGCGGTGAGCCCGACCGGGACCAGCGCCAGCGCGAACAGCCAGTAGGTCGGCGCCATCGCGGCGAGCGCGGCGGCCACGGTGAACCCGGCGAGGGAGAGCAGCAGCACCCGCAGGCGGGGCACCTTTCGGCGCGCCGACAGCAGGGCGGCGGTGAGCGAGCCGACCGCCATGATCGAGCCGAGAAGGCCGAACTCGCCCGCGCCCTTGTCGAACACCTTGGTCGCCATCAGCGCCATGGTGATCTGGAAGTTCATCCCGAACGTGCCGAGCACGAAGACCAGCAGCATCACCAGCTGGATGTCGCGCCGCACCCGTACGTAGCGGAACCCCTCGCGGATGCCGCCGCGCCCCTTCGCCCGCGGCGCGGGGCGCAGCTCGTTGCTGCGCAGCCGCAGCAGGGCGACGATGACGAAGAGGAAGGTCACCGTGTTGAGCAACAGGGCGGGGCCTACCCCCCACAAGGCGATGACGATGCCGGCCAGCCCCGGGCCGATGAGCCGGCCCAGGTTGAACGACGCGGAGTTGAGCGAGACGGCGTTGGTGAGCTTGTCGTCGGGCACCATCTCGGCCACGAACGCCTGGCGGGCCGGGTTGTCGATCGCGGTGACGACTCCCTGGAACAGCGCGATCGCGTAGACCTGCCACAGCTGGGCCAGCCCCTCGACGGCGAGGACGCCGAGCAGCAGACTCGACGCGGCCAGCAGGGTCTGGGTGAGCAGCAGGATGCGGCGCTTGCGGAACTTGTCGGCGATCAGGCCGGCCCACGGTGCGAGCAGCAGGAAGGGGAGGAACTGCAGACCGGTGACGATGCCGAGCGCGGTGGCGGACCCATCGGTGAGCACCGTGAGCACCAGCCAGTCCTGGCCGACCCGGCCCATCCAGGTGCCGACGTTCGACACCAGGGCGCCGGACGCCCACAGGCGGTAGTTGCGGACCTGCAGCGAGGAGAAGGTGGGACTCACTCGGCGGCCACCCGTTCCAGCAGCACCGTGGCCTGCGCCAGCACCGCCCGCTCGTCGTCGCTGAGCTTCTCGAGCCGTGCCGCGAACCACTGGTCGCGCCGGCGCCGGATGTCGCGGATGGTGCGGCGCCCCTCGGGCGTCAGCGACAGGATCACCGAGCGACCGTCGGACGGGTCGTCGGCGCGCGCGACGAGGCCGGCGTCGACGAGGCCGGCCACGGTGCGGGTCATGCTCGGGGCGCTGACCTTCTCGAAGGCCGCGAGCTCCTTGGGGGGGCGGGGCGCCTTCTCGAGGCGGGCGAGCACCGAGAACTGGTGCGGCGCGACCGACGCGGTGCTCTCGAAGCGCACCCGGCGCGAGATGCGCATGCACGCCATCCGGAGGTCGCTGGTCAGCCGGTCGCGCTCTGCCCGCGTCATCACGGCCTGGGCCGGGGCGGGCGTCGCGGTGGACGCGCCGGTCGAGGTCGGTGCCGTGGACGAGGTCGAGGGTCGCACCGGCGTGGTGGTGGGGGCCATGGTCGTCTCCTCGGGATCGCAGATGGTTAGCACAACTCATTACCTGTGCTAACTATTCCGCTGCCCCCTTCCTCGACTCATTGCGGACTTCCACCCGGCCGGGGCGTGGCAGATCCGCAATCGGCGGGGGTGACCCGGTCCGGGACGGGGAGAGATCCGCAGTCAGTCGGGGACGACACGCGGATGCCGTGCCTCCCCCGGAGGTCAGGTGACCAGCTCGGTGAGCGGGGCGATGAGGAAGTAGATGGCGAACAGCCCCGAGGTGAGCCACATCATCGGGTGCACCGTGCGCCACTTGCCCAGCACGACCTTGATGAGCACGTACGACACGAACCCGGCCCCGATGCCGACGGTGATCGAGTAGGTGAACGGCATCAGGATGATCGTGAGGAAGGCCGGGATCGCGATCTCGACGTCGTTCCACTCGATGTTCTGCACCTGCTGCATCATCAGGAAGCCGACGAGGACGAGGGCGGGCACGGCGGCCTCGTTGGGGATGATGCGCACCAGCGGTGTCACCAGGATCGACGCGAGGAACAGCACGCCGGTGACGACCGACGCCAGTCCGGTGCGCGCGCCCTCCCCCACGCCGGCCGCGGACTCGATGTAGGACGTGTTCGACGACACGCCCGCGGCGCCACCCGCGGCGGCGGCGAGGGAGTCGACGACGAGGATGCGCTCGGTGTGCGGGGGCAGGCCGTCCTCGTCGAGCAGTCCCGCCTCGGCGCCGATGGCGGTCATCGTGCCCATGGTGTCGAAGAAGTCGGCGAGCATCAGCGTGAAGACGAGCAGGACGGTGGCGACGATGCCGACCCGCTCGAACGAGCCGAGCAGGTTGAACTCGCCGAGGGTGCCGAAGTTGATCGGGTCGATCTGCGCCGGCCAGGCCGGCACGTTGAGGTTCCACCCGAGCGGGTTGACGATGTTGTTGCCGGCGGCGTCGACGCCGGTGACCGTGGGGCCGACCTTGGCGATGGCCTCGACCACGAACGCGACCAGGGTCATCACCAGGATCGAGATGATGATCGCGCCCTTGACGTTGCGCACCCACAAGGTGATGAGCAGGCCCAGCCCGACGGCGAATACCACCGTGGGCCAGCCGTTGAGCTGGCCGCCGATGCCCAGCTCCACAGGCACCGGCCCGGCGCCGGTGCGCCGCACGAACCCGGCGTCGACCAGCCCGATGAGCGCGATGAACAGGCCGATGCCGACCGAGATGGCCACCTTGAGCTGGCTCGGCACGGCGTGGAAGACCGCCGTGCGGAACCCGGTCAGCACGAGCACCAGGATCACCAGCCCCTCGAGCACGATGACACCCATGGCGTCGGCCCAGGTCATCTGGCTGGCGATCGAGAACGCGACGAAGGCGTTGAGCCCCAGACCCGTCGCGAGGGCGAGGGGGTAGTTGGCGAAGACCCCCATCAGGATGGTCAGCACGCCGGCCACCAGGGCCGTGCCCGCCGCGATCGCCGCCAGGTTCGGGGTGGCACCGCCGCCGAGGTAGTTGCCGTCGGCGTCCTTGACGAAGCCGAGGATGAGCGGGTTGAGCACGACGATGTAGGCCATGGTGAAGAACGTGGCGAAGCCGCCTCGCACCTCCCTGCCGACCGATGATCCGCGGTGCGAGATCTGGAAGAGGCGTTCGAGGACACCGGCCGGTGGCGGGCTGGCCGTGGACGCGGAGGGGGCCGCCGTCTCGGGCGTGGTGTCTTGCGTTGCGTCGGGCATGGCCCGGACCCTAGCGGGAGCGCGTCACGGCCGCATGACGTGCGCACGGCGTGGTCACGGCGCCCCGTACGCTGGCCTCGTGACGAGCCAGGAGCCCTCCCCCGAGCAGCACCTCGCGGCCCTGGGGGCGCCGGCGCCGGTCGAGCCGCTCGCCGTGCCGACCCGCCCGATCGTGGCGGTGGGCACGGCGCTGTGGGCGGTGGCCCTGGTGGTGACGCTCGTGGTGCCCGCGCTGCACACCGGCAGCCGCTCGTGGTGGCCGTGGACCTGCGTCACCGGCATCGCCCTCGGGGCCGTCGCCTGGTGGTACGTGGGCCGCGGGCACGACGACGCCGCCAGCGCCTGAACCCCGCTCCCCGCTCGGGCAGCGCGGCGACCGCCGGATGCCGTCAGGCCGGGTCGAGCTGGAAGTCGTCGAGGATGGGCGGTGCCACAGGCTCGGCGGTGTGCAGGTCGACGTCGACCTCGGAGTGGGCGCCGCACCCGTGGTCGAGGCTGACGACGCGGGCGTCGGAGGGTGACCACTCGTTGGCGCACACGCCGAACACCGCGCGCAGTGCGCCGGCCATCGGCACGAAGAAGCCGCAGGTGGAGCAGGGAGCCGGGGCCTTGACCGCCACCGGTGCGACCGGGCCGGACTCGCCGTCGTACCAGCGCTGGGCGGCGGCCTCGCGGCCCTCTGCCGACAGCACCCGCGGGCGTCCGAGGCCGAGCTCCCAGAGCGCGACCCGGTCGACGTCCTCGTCGCCGGTGGCCTCGAAGCCGGGCTCGAGGTTCGGGTCGTCGGGCACCAGCGGGGTGACGTCGCCGGGGCCCACGTCACCGGGCGCCAGCCGCTCCGCGTAGGGCACCCAGTCGGGCGAGAGCAGGGCACCCTCGCCGGGAACCAGGTTGGCCTCGCAGACGGTGACCGTCTTCGACCGCGGCACTCGGGCCACCGACACCGCCCACCGCCAGCCGGGATAGCCCCGGGTGATGCAGGCGAAGTAGTGGGTGGCGAGGCGGTCGTGCACCATGTCCATCCCGAGGTGCTCGCCGACCGCACCGGCCTCGGCGATCGCGACGGCCGCCTCGTGGGCGACCTCGACCGCCCCACGCAGGGCGGCGTCGGTCTTCAGGGCGGCGGTCACAGCTCGAGGTCGCCGGCCACCGCGTGCAGCACCTGGGCGACCTTGTTGCCGTGCGCCTTGTCGGGGTAGTGGCCCCGGCGCAGCGACTCGGACACCGAGTCGAGCAGCTTGATGACGTCCTCGACGATCACCACCATCTCCTCGGCCGGCTTGCGGTTGGCCACCCGGCGGTTGGTGGCCACCGAGGGCGCGGGGTCGAGGAGGCGCACCGACAGGGCCTGGGCGCCGCGGCGGCCCTCGGCGATGCTGAACTCGATCCGCTGGCCGCCCTTGAGCCCGGCCACTCCTTCGGGCAGGGCACTGGCCGGCACGAAGACGTCGCCTTCGCCGGCGTCGCCGGACACGAACCCGAAGCCCTTCTCCGAGTCGAAGAACTTCACCTTGCCAGTCGGCACGGTCCACCTCTTTGTCGCGTCTGCGGTTCGGAACCCGGACGGGCACCAGCGCCAAGGCTATCCGCTCCGGGGTGCGGCGTGCGTGCGGGTTGTGGATGCGGGCCGGTCCCGGCGCCCCAGGTCGCCTCCGGGCCGGTGCCGGGAAAACCGGTCGATCGGTGTCGGCGCCCCGTGGGACGGTGGGACGATGGCCGAGACCACCGACTCCCCGGGCGGGCCGGGGCAGGCGAGCCCCGACACCACTGCGGCCGCGCAGCACGACCGGTTCACCCTGCGCGGCTTCTGGCGCGCGCTGCCCACCCCGGGCCGGTGGCTGCTGTCCACGACGGCCGTCTCGACCCTGGGCCGTGGGATGACGCTGCCCTTCACCGTCATCTACGTGCACGAGGTGCGCGGAGTCTCCCTCGACGTGGCGGGCCTCCTCATGGGCCTGATCGCCGTCGTGGCTTTGCTCGTCACCGCCCCGGTGGGGGCCCTGATCGACCGGGTCGGCTCGCGGGCGGTGCTGGTGGGCGGCAACACGGCCCAGCTGGTCGGCACGGTCATCCTGGCGTTCGCCACCTCGGTGCCCGCGTTCGTGCTGGCGTTCACGCTGATCGGCGTCAGCTTCGGTGTGGGCTGGCCGGGGTTCAACGCCCTGACGGCCAGCCTGGTCTCCGGGCCGCTGCGCACGCAGTTCTTCGGCATCAACTTCGCGCTGGTCAACCTCGGCATCGGCGTCGGCGGCATCGTCAGCGGCTTCCTCACCGACGTCGACCGGCCGGGTACGTTCACGGCGATCTTCCTCGTCGACGCGGCGTGCGTGCTGGTGCCCATCGGGCTGCTGCTCGGGCCGCTGCGGCACGTGGCCGGCCGGCCGGGGCAGCCCCCGGCCGGGGCGCCCGACGAGGCCGGCGCCGGCTACCTGACCATCCTGCGCAACCCGGCCGTCGTGTGGATCACGGCGCTCACCTTCCTGTCGAGCTTCGTCGGCTACGGGCAGATGGAGGCCGGGTTCCCCGCGTTCGCCCGGCAGGTCAGCGAGGTCTCGACCCGCACCATCGGCTTCGCCTTCGCCGCCAACACCGCGGTCATCGTCGGCATGCAGTTCCTGGTGCTGCGGTTCATCGACGGGCGCCGGCGCACCCGGGTCTTCCTCGTGCTGGTGGGGCTGTGGGCGGCCGCCTGGCTGCTGCTCGGAGCCACCGGGCTGGCGGCCGGCACGGTGGCGGCCGCGGCCGGCGTCATCGCCTTCCACGTGCTGTTCGGCCTAGGCGAGACCATGCTGCAGCCCACGGTGCCCGCCATCGTCAACGACCTCGCCAGCGACCGCGACCGCGGCCGGTTCAACGCCGTGTCCGCGGGGGCGTTCCAGATGGGCGCGATCACCGCGCCGGTCGTCGCGGGGTGGCTGCTCAACCGCCAGCTCGGCGGGGTGTTCATCGGCGTCATCGTGGCCGGTCTGGCCGGGGTCGCGGTGCTCGCGCTGGCGCTCGAGCGCCAGATCACGCCCGAGGCCAACGGCATCGTCGTCGACCCGGGCGTCGCACCCGCACCGGCGGTCGCAACCGCACCGGGCGTCGCGAGCGCACCGGTGACCCGCTGACCTCGCCGGGCGCCGCGCTCAGCCGACGACCACCGCCGTGACCTTCATCCCCTCCTTGGCCGCCACGACCCGTACCGTGGTGCCCACGGCCACCGGGGTCGCCGCGTTGCCGATGATCGGTGCGGTGCCGTCGAGCGTGTAGGTGGCGGTGAAGCCGTCGGTGCTCTTCACGGCCATCGACTTCCCGGCCGTGTAGGCGGTCACCTGGCCGGTCTGCACGACCATGACCGTGGGCGTCCCGGTCACCGAGGTGGTGAACTCGCCGTGCAGCACGGCGCCCAGGGCGCCGGCGGCGCCCAGACCCATGCCCTGACGTTGCCCACCCGGAGCTCCGGGCGCACCCGGGCCACCCTGCCCGGGCAGCGCCGGGACCCTGTTGCCGTTCCCTCGGCCCAGGTTGCCGTTCGGGCCCATCCCGTTGCCCCGGCCCGCCCCGGGGCCCTGCCGGTCGACATCGCCGCGCCCGTCGCGCCCGTCCATCATGAGGCCACGCTCGCCACCGCCGTCGTGCGACACGACCAGGGCCGCGGTCAGTCCGATACCGACCACGACCACGAGGGCGGCGAGCACCGCCGCCAGGACGAGGGCGGCGCGCCCACCGCCGGTGGAGGTCGCCTCCGCCCACCAGCGCCGCGGTCCGGAGGGCGGGCCTCCCGGGCCGCCCGGGGGCACCCAGCCGGGTGGCGCCGGCGCACCGGCCGCCGGCGACGAGCTCCACACCGGCCCGGCCGGCTGCCCCGGCGCGGGCTGCTGCGGTGGAAGAGCAGCGGTGTCGGCCGCGGGCTGCTCGGGGTGGGACGGGACGGGCCCGGAGGTGCTCTGGTCGCTCATGGGGCCATGATCCGCCGCGCCGTGGGCCATGACCCCACGCCGCAGGGAACTCACATCGAACTCACATGGAGTGACAAGTGCCCAGCAGGCACCCTCGCGCGCGGCGTGGTCGCCGGCTCAGCCCCCCGACAGTGCACGCACGACGCTCGACGGGGACGGCCGGCCGAGCTGCGCGGCCATCCAGACGCTGGTCTCGACGAGGGCGTCGAGGTCGATGCCGGTCTGCACCCCGGCACCCTGCAGCGCCCAGACGAGGTCCTCAGTGGCGAGGTTGCCGGTCGCCGACCTGGCGTAGGGGCAGCCGCCCAGACCACCCGTCGAGGCGTCGACGACGCGCACCCCGTCGTGCAGGGCGGCCATCGTGTTGGCCAGGGCCTGTCCGTAGGTGTCGTGGAAGTGCACCCCCACCCGGTCGGGACCGATGCCGGCGGCGTCGAGCGCTCCCAGCAGGCGGTGCACGTGCCCCACGGTGCCGACCCCGATGGTGTCGCCGATCGAGAGCTGGTCGCAGCCGAGGTCCATCAGGCGACGGCACACGTCGACGACCTGGGCGACCGGCACCGGTCCCTCCCACGGGTCGCCGAAGCACATCGACACGTAGGCCCGCACCCACAGCCCCTCGGCCCGCGACCGATCGACGACCGGCCGGAACATCTCCACCGACTCGGCCACGGTGCGGTTGAGGTTCTTGCGGGCGAAGGTCTCGGTCGCGCTCCCGAACACCGCCACTGCGCCCACCCCGGTGGCCAGCGCCCGGTCCAGGCCACGCTCGTTGGGCACCAGCACCGGTCGCCGGGGCCCGAGCCCCTCGTCGCCGAGCAGGCCGAGCACCTCCTCGGCGTCGGCGAGCTGGGGCACCCAGCGCGGGTCGACGAACGACGTCGTCTCGACCGTGGGCAGCCCTGCGCCGGCGAGGCGCCGCACGAACTCGGCCTTGACCGTGGCGGGCACGACGGTCGACTCGTTCTGCAGGCCATCGCGCGGGCCCACCTCGTAGACGGTCACCGACCCGGGCAGGGTCGCATCGGGCTCGACCTGCGGCAGCGGAAGTCTCACGCCCCGATCCTGACACGAGCGCCGCGCTGCAACGACCGCGGAGCCTCCAAATCGGCCCGCGGCGCAGGCGCCGGCCGCTAGCCTCGTCCGCGGGCGCCGACCGGAACGGTGGGCACAGGGCGAGGACGGGCGAGTATGAACGACAGCACCGACCCGGCACGCTCCGGCGACGGTTTCGATGACCCGACGGCACCGGCCTGGGCCAGCCCGCCCCCGGCACCGCCCACCCAGCCGCTCCCCTCCGGCCCACCGGTCACCCCGCCATCGCCGTACCCAGCGCCGGATGCCGGGCGCGCGCCGGACCCGTGGGCGCCGGTCGACCAGCCGCCCTACCCGCAACAGCCCCAGGGCAGCAGCCCGCACGACTCCAGCCCCTACGGCTCCCCTCCCTACGGCCAGCCCGGTTACCCGCAGCAGCCCTACGGCTCGACCCCCTACGGCCTGCCTCCCTACCCTGCGCCCCCCTCGCCGTACGGCGCTCCCCCGCCGGCCAACACCGCCCTGGCCCTGACGATCGTCTCGGCGATCGCCACCCTGCTGTGCTGCCTGTTCTGCCTGCCCTCGCTCATCATCGGCATCGTCGCGCTGTCGAAGCAGGCCACCGACCCCCACGGCGCGGCCAGGCTCACCCGCTGGGGCTGGATCGTCCTCGGCATCATGGCGGTGGTCGCCGTCGTCGTCGGTGTGACGTTCATCGGGCTGGGTGCTGCGGCCGGCGCCTTCGACAGCGGCTCGTACGACTACCAGGGCAGCTGACCCGCGCCCGCCGCCAGGCCGACGCCCAACCAACGCCCTCGCCCACGTCCACCCCCACGGTGGTTCCAGCAGACGTCCAGCCAACTCACAGGTTCGCCCGCCAGACTGGTCCCGTGACCATCCAGACCCCCGAGGCCCGCCTCCTCGTCGTCGAGGACGAACCCAACATCCGCGAGCTGCTCGCGACGTCCCTGCGCTACGCCGGCTTCGACGTCGCCACCGCCTCCAGCGGCACCGAGGCCCTGCGGGTCGCCGGCGACCACATGCCCGACCTGTGCGTGCTCGACGTGATGCTGCCCGACATGGACGGGTTCACCGTCACCCGTCGGTTGCGCGAGCAGGGCCGGCAGCTGCCCATCGTCTTCGTCACGGCCCGAGACTCGGTCGACGACAAGATCAAGGGCCTGACCGTCGGCGGCGACGACTACGTCACCAAGCCGTTCAGCCTCGAGGAGGTCGTGGCCCGCATCCGCGCCGTGCTACGCCGCACCCGCGGCGAGGCCGACGAGGACCGTCAGGTCATCGCGTTCGAGGACCTCGAGCTCGACGAGGACTCGCACGAGGTGCGCCGGGCCGGCCGGGTCATCGAGACCAGCCCCACGGAGTTCAAGCTGCTGCGCTACCTCATGCTCAACCCCAACCGGGTGCTGTCAAAGGCGCAGATCCTCGACCACGTCTGGGACTACGACTTCCGCGGTGAGTCCGGCATCGTCGAGTCCTACATCTCCTACCTGCGCCGCAAGATCGACACCGAGGGCCTGCCGCCGCTCATCCACACCAAGCGCGGGGTCGGCTACGTCCTGCGCCTGCCTCCTCAGGGCTGATGCTCCCGACGCCCACGCCGCGCACCGAGAACGGGCCCGTGGCCCCGCTCGTGCGCCGGCTCGAGGCGGTTCCGTTGCGGACCCGCCTCGTGGCGATCGTGGGCACCCTCGTGGGCGCGGCCCTCATCCTCACCAGTCTCGCGACCGCGCTGCTGATGCGCTCCGACCTGATGGACGGCGTCGACAAGGAGCTGCGGTCGGTGGCCCGTCCGGTCGCGAACCAGGCCCTCGCCGACCTCATCAGGGCGAACTCGGCTTTCCCGTCGAACTACGCGTTTCAGCTGCAGAGCCGGGGCGGGGCCGTCACCACACGGCCCACAGGGTTCACCGACTACCCGGACGTGCCCGACCTGCCCATTACCGACCCGCGCGTCATCAGCAACGACCCGTTCACGGTGGGCTCCCTCACCGGTCCGCTCAAGTGGCGGTTCATCGCCGGACGGGTGTCGGGCGCGGACGCGACCTTCGCCGTCGGCATCCCGCTGACCACCGTGAACCACACTGTCGCAAGGCTTCTGGTGACCACTGGGGCCATCGGCTCCCTAGCACTGATCGGGTCGATCGTGCTCGCCTGGTTCGCCGTGCGGCGCGCGTTCCGCCCGCTGTCGCGCATCGAGGACACCGCCTCGGCGATCGCCACGGGTGACCTCACCCAGCGGATCCCCGTGCGCCAGGCCGACGACGAGGTGACCTCGCTCTCGCGCAGCCTCAACGTGATGCTGACCCGCATCGAGTCCTCGTTCGCCGTCCGCGAGGCCAGCGAGGAGCGGATGCGCCAGTTCGTCGCCGACGCCTCGCACGAGCTGCGCACCCCCCTCGCCACCGTGCGCGGCTACGCCGAGCTCTACCGCCAGGGAGCCGTGAGCGACCCCGCAGCCGTCGGCTCGGCGATGGAGCGCATCGAGTCCGAGTCGACCCGGATGAGCGGGCTGGTCGAGGACCTGCTGACGCTGGCCCGCATCGACGACGTCCCGTCCGTGGAGACCACGTCGATCGACCTCACCGTGCTCGCCGCGGATGCCGTCGCCGACGCCCGCGTGCGTGCCCCCGAGCGCCGCATCTCGCTGCTCGGGATCGACGGACCGGTCGCGCCGACCCCGGTGAGCGGCACCGAGTCCCAGCTGCGCCAGGTGGTCACCAACCTCGTCGCCAACGCCCTGCTGCACACCCCCGAGGGGACACCGGTCGAGGTGGCGGTCGGTCCGGACGACTTCGGCGTCGCTCTCGAGGTGCGAGACCACGGGCCCGGCGTGCCCGAGGAGGTCGCGACCAAGGTGTTCGAGCGCTTCTACCGAGCCGACCCCGCGCGCGGACGTACCGGCGGCGGGGGCAGCGGCCTGGGCCTGGCGATCGTCGCGGCCATCGTGTCGCAGCACCACGGCCGGGTGGGTGTGGCCCAGACCCCCGGCGGCGGTGCCACCTTCGTGGTGCGGCTTCCACAGGGGACTCCCAGCCACTGATCAGGGCGCTTGCACCTGCACCGGATTGACTGGGGGTCAGACCCACCCAGACCAAGGAGCACCCCCATGAGCGAGCAGCACCCCACCCCCCAGTGGTACACCCCGAGTGGCGGCACCACGACGGCGCCGAGGCACGAGGGTGCCGGTGCGCCGACCTCCCAGATCCCCACCGGCTACGGTGCGACTCCGCCGCCGGCGGGCCCGCTCGGGCCGCTGGGCCAGCCGGCCATCCCGGCTCCCGCCCCCAAGCCGGCCAAGCGCGGCGCCGGCCAGCTCACCGCCGTCGCGGTGCTCGCCGCCGTGCTGGCCTCCGGTGGCACGGTCGCCGCGACCCAGTACCTGGACAACGAGACCTCGGCCGCCACGACCAGCTCCTCCGCCACCCAGCTCGGCAGCAACGCCTCCGCCCCGGTCAAGCAGGGCAGCGCGTCCGCCCCCGACTGGACCGCCACGGCATCCGTCGTCTCGCCGAGCGTCGTGAGCATCACCGCCAGCCTGGCGCAGGGTGGCGCCCAGGGTTCGGGCGTGGTGATCGACAAGACCCACGTGCTCACCAACAACCACGTCGTCGCGGGCGCGCAGAAGCTCACCGTGACCCTCGCCGATGGCCGCACGTACGACGCCGAGGTACGTGGCACCGACCCGTCGACCGACCTGGCGGTCATCACCGTCACGAACGCTCCCAGCGACCTCACCCCGATCACCATCGGCAACTCCGACGAGATCGCCGTCGGTGACCCGGTCATGGCCGTGGGCAACCCCCTCGGCCTGGCCGGCACCGTCACCACCGGCATCGTGAGCGCCCTCAACCGCCCGGTCACCACCCAGGCGGAGAGCCCCGCACCGAGCCAGGGCAACCCGCTCGACCCCAGCGGCCAGCTCCAGCCGTCCGGCGGCGAGACCGTCGTGACCAACGCCATCCAGACCTCCGCGGCGATCAACCCCGGCAACAGCGGTGGCGCCCTGGTCAACGCCGGCGGCCAGCTCATCGGCATCAACTCGGCGATCGCCTCGCTCGGTGCCTCCTCGGGTGGCCAGTCGGGCAGCATCGGCATCGGCTTCGCGATCCCGGTCAACGAAGCGACCTCGATCGCCAAGCAGCTCATCGACAGCGGCGTGGCGGCGCACGCCTACCTCGGCGTCACCCCGCAGAACGGCCGGGCCAGCGACGGCTCGGCCACCCGGGCCGGCGCCGAGGTCACCTCGGTCGGCGACGGCACCCCGGCGGCGAAGGCGGGCCTGAGGGCCGGCGACGTCATCGTGGCCGTCGACGGCAAGCCGGTCGACTCGGCCGACTCCCTCGTCGGGCACATCCGCGAGAAGACCACCGGTGACGAGGTGACGCTCACCGTGCTCCGCGACGGCAAGAGCATCCAGGTCAAGGCCACCCTGGCGGCCCGGCCGACCACCAACAACGGCTGAGCCGGCAGCGCCACCCCCGGGCGCCCGACCACGCTGCCTGCACAGCGTGGTCGGGCGCTTCGGCATCCGCCCCCCCTCGCACCTGGGCACCGGGTTGAGTCGGCGTGCTCAGGCGCCGGTCGGCACCGCCGCACGATGCTGGCCCCATGACCCACCGCACCGCCGTCGTCCAGCTCGAGTCCGAGTTCGCCGAGGCCATGACCCGCCTGTACGCCGTCGGCAACGGCCTGGCCAGGTTGCGCGCCGAGCTCGACCGCACCGAGGCCGTGGCGAGCACTGGCGGGTCCGTCACCCGGCCGGCCGCCCCCCAGCACCCCGCAGCTGCCGGCCCCAGCCCGGCTCCCACGCCGACCGCCGCAGCGCCGCCCGGCCCGGTGACCCCACCGTCCGTCGCACCGGCCACGCCGGGCTGGTCCTCGACGGGGCTCGCAACGCCTCCCCCGCCCCGCGCCGGGCGGCCCGAGCCGCTGGTCGCGTGGTACCGCCGGGAGGGCGCCGTCACCCGGGTGCTCGCTGTCGCCGGTGCGGGGATCACCATGGCCGGGGTGGCGATGTTCCTCGTACTGGCGGCGCAGCGGGGCTGGTTCGGGCCGGCGTCCCGGGTCGGTGCCGGTGCCGCCCTCGCGGCGGCGCTGGCCTGGCTCGGCGTGCGCGGGGGCGAGTCCGACCGGCGGGCGGGGCACGGCGTCGGCAGCGCGCCCGTCGCCCTGGTCGCCACCGGTGCTGCCGCCGCCTACCTCGACGTCGTGGCCGTCACCAGCGGCTACGGCTGGCTGGCGCCGGCGCCCGGGCTCGTCCTGGCCGGCCTGGTCGCGCTCGGCGGCCTGCACCTCGCCCGCCGGTGGGGCAGCGAGCTGCTCGCGGTGCTCCTCGTCGTGGGTGCGGCCGTGCTCGCACCCGTGGTCGCGCAAAGCGGGGGCTGGGTGGTCGCGGCCTTCCTGGGCGTTCTCAGCGTCGCCGGCTGGTGGGCCGGCGGCCACCGGACCCGCCCGCTGCTCACCATCGCCCGAACGCTGCCGGTGTCCCTGGCGCTGGTCGCCGGTGCGGTCGAGGCGCCGCAGGGCGGGGCCGACGCCGCAGGCCTGCTGGCCGTGGCCGTGGCGGTGCTCGCCGCGACGTTGGTCACCTCCGCGGTGGCGGTGCGGCGCGACCCCCACGACGTGTCGGCCTCGGCCGCCGTCGCCCTCCTCGCCACCGGGCTGCTCGCCACCTCGGTGGGCCTGGCCGAGCCACCGCGCACCCTGGTCCTGGCGGCCGCCGCAGCCCTGCTGCTCGTCGTCGCCACCAGCCTGGCCCGCCGACCGGTCGGTCCGCTCGCGAGCCACCTCGTCGCCACCGTGGGCACGGCAGGGGCCGTGCTCGCCGTGCTCGCCGTGCTGTCCGGCGCCCCGGAGCGGTGGGTCACCACCGCCCTGCTGCTGCTCGCCGTGGCCGGGCTCGCGGCGTCCGGGGCGAGCCGGTCGCACACCTCGCTTGCCCTCGCGGCAGGAGTCACCGTGGTGGGGGTGCTGGGCTGGGTCCAGCACCCGCTGTCCGCCGTCTCCGCGACCGCGGCCGTCGAGCACGACCTGGTCGTCGCGGTGGTCGACAGCGTGCTGGTCGCCGCCGTCGTCGCGGCTGGGCTGTGGGCCCTCGGTGCGCAGCGCGGGCTCGGCCGCCGGCTGCGCCTCGCCGCGACGGTCGTCGCCTGGGTGCTGGGGGTGGGCGCCTCCACCACGGCGCTCGTCGGGGTGGGCACCCTGCTCGGGGCCCGGGCCGGTGACGCCGCGCTCGGGTTCACCATCGGCCACGCGGTCGCGACGGTGACCTGGATGCTGGCCGCCGCCTGGCTGCTGCTGCGGGGCCTGGAACGCTCGCGCGACACCGACCTCACCTTGCGCACCGGTCTGGTGCTGGCCGGCATCGCCGTTGCCAAGCTGTTCCTCTACGACCTGGCCGCCCTCAGCGGCCTGGTGCGGTCGCTCGCGTTCATCGCCATGGGGCTGCTCCTCCTGGCCACCGGCAGCCGCTACGCCAGGGCCTATGAGCGTCGCCGGCTGACCGCGTGACGCGCGCCCCGCGGACTGGCACAGTGGCCGGATGGACGCATTGCGGGTGCGCTGGCGGGCGGACTGCACCCCGGTGGCCGGCGGGGCCGCCACGGGCACCATCGACGACGTCGGCACCGACCTGCTGCGGCGGTGGCACGAGCCGCACCGCCGCTACCACGCGACGACCCACCTGACCGAGGTGCTGGCGGCCGTCGACGTGCTGTGTGCGGCCGGTGGGGTCAACGGCACGAGCCGCTCGGTGGCGACGCTGGCCGCCTGGTTCCACGACGCGGTCTACGCGGTCGACGCCGACAACGCCAACGAGGCCGCGAGCGCCTCCCTCGCCGCGCGCCAGCTGGGACGGCTGCCCGTCGACCCCGAGCTCACCGCGCGGGTGGTCGCGGTCGTGCTCGACACGGCATCCCACGACCTGACGCCGCAGGCGGCGGCCGACCCCGCCCGGGTGGTGGTGCACGACGCCGACCTGTGGGTGCTGGCGGCTCCGGTGGGGCGGTTCGACGAGTACTGCGCACAGGTGCGCGAGGAGTTCGCGCACGTTCCCGTAGCGGTCTATGCGACCGCCCGTTCCGCAGTGCTGCGCCCCTTCCTGGTGCGCGACCACGTCTACCGCACCCGCCACGCCCGCTCGGAGTGGGAGCCGGCCGCGCGCGAGAACCTCGCGCGCGAGCTCACCCGGCTCGCGGGCTGAGCACCGCCACGGCCAACGGCCACCAGAACTGGTCAGAGCACGCGCGACGGAACTCCGACCACGTCATCCACCGCCGGTCCGAGGTGTCGTCGAGCTCGGCGACGAGGGCGGGTCGGCTGCCGGGCACCCGCACCTCGAACACCTGGAGCAGGTCGCGGCCCTCCTGCCACAGGCCCTTGCCGGTGCGGCCGTGGAAACGCTCGTAGCCCAGGGGCCTGAGGGCGTGCGGCGCGACAACCAGACCGGTCTCCTCGCGCACCTCACGAACTGCGTTGTCGCGCACCGACTCCCCGGGTTCGCGCCAGCCCCCCGGAGCCCCCCACTGCGCCCGTCGCACCGAGTGCACGACCGCGAAGTCGCCGGCGTCGTCCTTCACGAAGGCCATCGCCGCGAAGACCCGGGCCTGGTCGGCCTCGCGGTCGCTCCTGATCAGGTCGACGTCGGCGCTGGTGCCGTCGACGAACCGGATGCCGCGCACGCGGGCGACGCCCGTGTCACCGCGCCGCTTCTGCATCCGCAGGCCGCTGGCCTGCAGCGCACGCAGGAGGTCGCGGGCGCTCGTCGGCGTGGCGCCGGCCGCGACGACCGACGCGTAGCGCTCCTCGGGGATGTCGTAGTGGTCGCCCTCGAAACCACGCTCGGGGATGCCGATCGCCCGCGCGAACGCGTGCAGCTCGGCGAGGTCGGTGTCGCTGACCAGGTGCGACCAGCGTCGGCCGTGCGCCTCCGCGCGGGGCGGGTCGATGAGGATGGCCACCCGTGCAGCGTAGGCGGGAGAGTGCCTGTGGATAACCTCCGAGGGGGCCGGCACGTCGACCTACGCTCTCGGCAGGAGGGTGCACCGGTGTGGGGCGCCCACGACGAAGGGGGAAGCGCCGACATGAGCGCACAGTTCCAGGTCGACACCGACCGCATCGCCGCGGCGGCCGGTGACGTCGCACGCATCTCGGCCGAGATCGAGGGCCAGGTGGGGGCCATGCTCGCCCGGCTCACCGGCCTTCAGGACGCGTGGACCGGCACGGCGTCGGTCCAGTTCCAGGGGGTGGTCGCGCAGTGGCGTGGCACCCAGCAGCAGGTGCGCGCCTCGCTCGACTCGATCGGCCAGGTGCTCGGCGCCGCCGGCACGCAGTACGCCGACGCGGAGGCCAGCGCCACCCGGATGTTCTCGTAGCCGGGCGGCGGGGGTGATCCGGGCCCGCGCACGGTCAGTCGGTCGCGATGGCGCGCAGGACGTCGAGTCGCGCGGCGCGACGGCCCGGCCACAGCGCCGCCAGCACGCCGACGAGGCCCGCAACCGCCACGAAGCCCACCAGCTGGCCTCCGGGCACCGCGAGCACGTCGAGCCCGTCGTCGGCCAGTGAGCGCTGCAGGGCCAGCGCGAAGGCCAGCCCCACCACCACGCCGAGCACGGCGCCGAGCAGGGCGATCGCCACCGCCTCCAGGCGCAGCATGGTGCGCAGCTGGCGTCGGCTGAGCCCGACGGCGCGCAGCAGGCCGATCTCGCGGATCCGCTCGGTGACCGACAGGGCGAGGGTGTTGACGATGCCGAGCACCGCGATCACGACCGCGAGGCCGAGCAACGCGTAGACGATGAAGAGCAGCCGGTCGATCGGGGTGCGCTGCTCGGCCGCGAACTGCGCCTGGTCGTTGACGTTCACCGTGGGGAGGTCGGCCACGACGGCCTTGAGGGCCGTTCCGAGCGTGGTCCGGTCGGTGCCGGGCTGCGCCAGGACGTAGACGGTGCGGTCGGTCGGTGGCACCCCGATGGCGTCGAAGCCGTCGAGCGACATCGTGACGTCCGACTGCAGCACGCTGTCGGCGACGTAGGTCGCCACGACCGTGGCGGGGCTCTCGTCACCGGCGTAGCCGATGGTGACCTTCGACCCCACCGCCAGTCCCTGGTCGCGGGCGAACGTGGTCGAGAGCGCCACCGACGTCGCGTCGAGGTCGGCCAGGGAGCCGGTGGAGACCTCGGGCCGAGCCACGGCCGTGATGGCCACCGGGTCGACGGCGGTGGCGAAGTCGCGGTCGCCGTCGACCTGGAGCACGGCGGCACGCACCTGGGCGACCTGAGCGACCCCGGGCACCTGGGCCACCTCGCGCGCCACGGAGCTCGAGAACGGTTGACCCACGGGGTTGGTCACCACGTAGTCGGCGATGATGTCCTCGGCCAGGGTCTTGTCGAGGCTCGCTTTGGCCGACGCTCCCAGCACGGCCATCATCGTCACGAGCGAGACGCCGATCATCAGCGCCGAGGCGGTGGCGGCAGTGCGCCGAGGGTTGCGGCGGGTGTTCTGCTCGGCCATCAGCCCCACCGCGCCGAAGCCGCGCCGGTAGGCCCAGCCGAGTCCGGCCAGCACGGGCCGCCCCACCACCGGGCTGAGCAGTGCGGTGCCCACGAGCACCCCGAAGGCGCCGGCTCCCAGCACGTAGGTGGGCTCCGACCCGACGCCCAGCAGGCCCGCGGCCATGCCGGCGATGCCCGCGGCGAGGAGCACCGCACCGACCGTGATGCGCCACCGCAGCCCGCTCTCGGCGAGGGCCACGTCGTCACGCATCGCCGCGACCGGCGGGACGCTGCCCGCCCGCCGCGCGGGGAGGTAGGCGGCGGTGACGGTGACGAGCACTCCGACCACGAGGCTGACGACCACCGTGCGCGGCTCGAGCACCAGCGGGGTGTCGCTGAGGTCGAGGCCGATCCGCCCGAAGACCGCCTTGATGCCGACGGCGAGCAGCACGCCGAGCCCGACGCCGAGGGCGGACCCGACGAAGCCGACCACCACCGCCTCGGCGAGCACGGACCTGGCCACCTGGCGGCGACTGGCGCCGATGGCGCGCAGCAGGGCCAGCTCACGGCTGCGCTGCGCCACCAGGATCGAGAAGGTGTTGACGATGAGGAAGGCGCCCACGGTCAAGGCGATGCCCGCGAAGACGAGCAGGAAGGTCGTGACGAAAGACAGCGCGTCGTCGATCCGGCTGGCCGCTCGGGCCGCCGTGGCGTCGCCGGTCGCGGCCTGGGTGTCGGCCGGTAGCGCCGTGGTGACGGAATCACGCAGCTGGTCCTGGCTGGTGCCCGGAGCCGCCGTCACCCAGATCTGCGAAAAGGCGTCCTTGCCCCCCAGGAACAGCGCCTGGGCCTGCCTGGTGTCGAACATGACGACACTGGACCCGACGAGGGTCGACCCGCCGAACGTGGCGGTGCCCACGAGACGGGCCGTCAGGCGCGGCCGCTCGGTGGCGGTGACCAGGGGCACGGAGTCGCCCACGAGGTAGCCGGACTTCTCGGCGGTCGCGTCGTCGAGCACGATCTCGCCCTCGGCCGCCGGCCACCGTCCCCGCTCGAGGGTTGCCACGGGCACGCCGTTGGCCGCCGGCCCGGAGGAGTAGTTGACCGCGATGCCGGGTGGGCCCGAGCCGCCGATCAGCTTGCCGTCCTTGCCGACGACGAAGGTGCCGAAGTTGGTGATCCGGCCGTCGGCCCGGGCGGCACCGGGAACGGCGGCCAGCTTCCCGACGAGCGCGGCCGGCACGCTGCGGGCCCCGGAGGTGCCGCCGCCGAAGCCCCCACCGCTGTCAGCCGACGAGCCCGGGCGCACGATGACGTCGCCCACCGCGCCGCTGGTGAGCCCGGTGAAGGCGCGGTCGAGGGTGTCGGTGAAGACGTACGACCCCGAGACGAAGGCCACCCCGAGCACGACGGCGAAGGCACTGAGCAGCAGGCGCAGCTTGCGGGCGAACAGGCTGCGCCAGGTGGCGCGGAGCACGCTCAGCCCCCGACGACGAGGTGGTCGAGCGCAGCCATCTTCTCGAGCACCCGCTCAGGAGTCGGCGCACGCAGCTCGTCGACGACCTGACCATCGGCGAGGAAGACCACCCGGTCGGTCCAGCTGGCCGCGCCCGGGTCGTGGCTGACCATGACGACCGTCTGGCCGTGGGTGTCGACGACCCGGCGCAGGAAGCCGAGCACCTCGGCCCCCGACGTCGAGTCGAGGTTGCCGGTGGGCTCGTCGGCGAAGACGATGTCGGGCCGGCCCACGAGGGCCCGGGCGCAGGCGACGCGCTGCTGCTGGCCGCCCGAGAGCTCGCTGGGACGGTGCCCCAGCCGGTCGCGCAGCCCCACGGTGTCGACCACCTCGTCGAACCAGGCCGGGTCGGGCCGGCGCCCGGCGATGGCCGACGGCAGCAGGATGTTCTCCTGAGCGGTCAGCGTGGGCACCAGGTTGAAGGCCTGGAAGACGAACCCGATGCGGTCGCGGCGCAGCTCGGTGAGGTGCTTCTCCTTGAGCGTGGTCAGGTCGATGCCCCCCACCCAGACGTGCCCGGTGGTCGCGTCGTCGAGCCCGGCGGCGCAGTGCATCAACGTCGACTTGCCCGAGCCGGACTTGCCCATGATCGCGGTGAACTCGCCGGCATACAGCTCGAGGGTGACGTCGTCGAGCGCGACCACCCGGGTGTCGCCGGACCCGTAGACCTTGGTCAGCCCCTCGACCCGGGCGGCGGCCAGGCGCTCACCGAGCTGGCTGGCGGGCGCGTTGGCGAGGGTCATGGGTGTCCTTCGGTGCGGGCCGCGGTGCGGCGGGGTGGGCCAGCCGGTGCGCAGGTGCGCACACCGCCTTCTGCCCCACCAACGCTAGGCGAGGGCCCCGGTGTTCCGCTGCCGGGGTCAACCCTGAACGGCCCCCGACCCGGAGCGGGACGTCGCCGGCAGCGGGTCGAGGCGCGCGGCGTACACCTGCTGCAGCCGCGGGTGGGACTCGTCGTCCACGACTCCGGTGACCCAGGTGAGGGCGAGCTCGTCCTCCCTCACCGTGACCAGGGCGATGTTGTTGTCGAACCACGGCCCGTCGGTGACCGTCCAGGGGTAGGCCGGGTCGGGCATCTCTGGCGAGCGCGACGCGAGGAACCGCATCGGGCGTACGAGCGACTTGGCGAACAGCGACATGAACGCCCGCACACCGTGCGGCATCGGGTTGCGGATCGGCGAGCACACCGCCTGCACCACCCGCGACTGGGCGCCCAGCCGCAGCGGGTCGGTCACCTCGGCGAGGTAGGAGTTGTGCACGTCGCCGGAGAGGAAGGTGACGGTCTGCGGCGCCGGGCCGCGCTCACCGCGAGCCACCTCCATCACCAGGTCGAACAGCTCGTCGAAGCCCTCGTTGAACGCCGCCCAGTGCTCGAGGTCGATGCTGCGGCGCAGCTTCTCCGCGGCCCTCGCGACCGTGCGGCCGTAGGCACCCTGCGCCAGCGCCTCGTCCATCGCCTCGAAGTCGTGCAGCCCCGGGGGCAGCAGGAAGGGCAGCGACGTGCCGATGAACAGATGCTGCGCGCCGCCGCGCAGCACGCCGTCGACCCAGCGCAGCTCCCCGGCGTCGAGCATCGACCGGCCGTCGGGCCGCAGGTCGCGGGCGGCGCGCGAGTCGATGACGACCAGCGCGCTCTCGCCCAGGGCGCGGGTGTAGCTCCAGCGGTACGACGTCGGCTCCGCGTCGGCCCTGGCCGCGAGCGCGTCGACCTCGGCGGTGAGGTCGAGCTCGTCGGTGGCGCCGGACTCCTCGTGCTCGACGACCCGCCGCCAGAGCTCCTCCCGAGCCAGCTCGGCGGGCGAGAGGTTGCCCAGGTGCTGGTGCACCCAGTACGACCCCAGCCCGGACACGATCCGCTCCTGCCACCAGGTCGTCGTGCGGATCTCGCGGCGCCACGACCACGAGGTGTTCCAGTCGTCGCGGATGTCGTGGTCGTCGAAGATCATCGCCGAGGGCACCGTCGAGAGCACCCAGCGGATCACCTCCTCGCTCCAGGCCAGCCGGTAGAGCTCCGCGTACTCGACGAAGTCCTTGATCTCCAGGCCCGGCGGCTCGTCGAGGCTGCGCCGGGCGGCCATGAACTCCTCGAGCTCGGGGCGGGGGGTGGTGTCGGCGTAGACCTGGTCACCGAGCAGCAGCAGCACGTCGGGCGAGCGCATCTGCGGGTCGTCGCGCAGGGCGAGCGCGAGGGTGCGCAGCGCGTCGACACCGTGCGCCTTGTTCCCGTCCGCGTCGTGCGAGCCGGTGGTGCGGCAGGTGCCGAACGCGAAGTAGGGCAAGCGGCCGGGGTCGAGCGTGCGGATGCGGCTGGGCGGCATCCCGGGTGCCGGCCACACGAGCGCGTCGTCGACGCGCACCGTATAGGTGTCGTCGCTGCCCGGGAGGAGGCCGTCGAGCACGACCAGGGCGTAGTGCGAGCCGTGCACCGCCACGGTGGAGGCGCTCCAGCTGCGACCAGCACGCTCCACCGTGACCCGGGCAGCCGCCGCCGTGCGCACCCACACCGTCGCCGAGGTCTCGTCGACGTAGCGCAGCATCGGACCGAGGACGAGCGGCTCGTCGACCGCGGTGATGGACATGGGCTCATCCTGCCCCGGTGGGCCGGCCATCGGTGCGGGTCGAGCACGCCGGCACCCGGCACCCGGCGCGCTCCGAGCGCGGTGCCCGGCCGGCTGCGGCACCGGGCGCTACCGTGGCGCGCATGGCACCCGGCGACTACGGCACTCACGGGTGGGACCAGCCGGCGGTCCGCGCCTGGCTGGCACGCCTCGACACCGAGTCCGCGGGGCTGCCCGAGGACCGCCGCACCGAGCTGCGCTCCAGCGTCGAGGACTACCTCGCCGACGTCTCGCGCGCCGCCGGGCCGGACGGCGCCCTGGCCGCCGAGCGTGCCCTGGCCGACCTCGGGTCGCCCGAGGCGCTGGTCGCCGAGGCGGGCGGCTACCCGGTGGCACCGGTCGAGCCGCTCGGTGTGGGGGCCGTCGCCGACGCCCCGCCCGGGCCGCCGTGGCTGGAGGCCGCGACCGTGGCCCTGCTGGCGGCGTCCGTGGCGTTCGCGTTGGTGCCGGCGGTCGAGGCGTTCGCGCCGGTGCCGTGGTTCGTGGGAACCCTGCTCGTGCTGCTCTCGCGCCGGTGGAGCGCGGGCGACAAGGCGCTCGCCGTGCTCGCGTTCGGTGTGTTGGGCGTGCCGTTCATCCTGCTCGGGCGCGACGAGCTGCCCACCTCGATGAGCCTGGTCGTGTCGGTGCTGCTCGTGGCCGGGTGGGTGGCGGCGGCCGCCCGACTGCTGGTGCGGGCGCAGTCGCCACGCGAGCAGGGCGTCGGCCTGCGGATGCGCTGACGGCATCCCCCTCGGGGGACACCGCGAGGGCGGCCCCCCTGTCGGGAGACCGCCCTCGTGTGGGCCAGCCGGGTGGCCGGGTCAGGAGCTGTCGCTCAGAACCCCATACCGCCCATGTCGTCGCCGCCGCCACCGGCCATGGCCGCAGCGGCCTTCTCCGGCTTGTCGGCGATGACGGCCTCGGTGGTGAGGAACAGCGCGGCGATGGACGCGGCGTTCTGCAGCGCCGAGCGGGTCACCTTGGCCGGGTCGATGATGCCGGCCGCGATGAGGTCGACGTACTCGCCGGTCGCGGCGTTGAGGCCCCAGCCCGACTCGAGGTGCCCGACCTTCTCCGCGACGACGCCACCCTCGAGGCCGGCGTTGATCGCGATCTGCTTGAGCGGGGCCTCGATGGCGACGCGCACGATGTTCGCGCCGGTCGCCTCCTCACCCGTGAGCTCGAGCTTGGCGAACGCGGCCTTGCCGGCCTGGATGAGCGCGACGCCGCCACCGGCGACGATGCCCTCCTCGACGGCCGCCTTGGCGTTGCGCACGGCGTCCTCGATGCGGTGCTTGCGCTCCTTGAGCTCGACCTCGGTGGCCGCGCCCGCCTTGATGACGGCGACGCCGCCGGCGAGCTTGGCGAGGCGCTCCTGGAGCTTCTCGCGGTCGTAGTCGGAGTCCGACTTCTCGATCTCGGCGCGGATCTGGTTGACCCGACCGGTGATCTGGTCCTGGTCGCCCGCCCCCTCGACGATGGTGGTCTCGTCCTTGGTGACGACGACCTTGCGGGCCCGGCCCAGCAGGTCGAGGTCGGCGGTGTCGAGCTTGAGCCCGACCTCCTCGGAGATGACCTGGCCACCGGTGAGGATGGCGATGTCGCCGAGCATGGCCTTGCGGCGGTCACCGAAGCCGGGAGCCTTGACGGCGACCGACTTGAAGGTGCCCCGGATCTTGTTGACCACCAGGGTCGACAGGGCCTCGCCCTCGACGTCCTCGGAGATGATCAGCAGCGGCTTGCCCGACTGCATGACCTTCTCGAGCAGCGGGAGCAGGTCCTTGATCGAGCCGATCTTGGAGTTCGCGATGAGGACGTAGGGGTCCTCGAGCACGGCCTCCATCCGCTCGGTGTCGGTGACGAAGTAGTGGCTGATGTAGCCCTTGTCGAAGCGCATGCCCTCGGTGAGCTCGAGCTCGAGGCCGAAGGTGTTGCTCTCCTCGACGGTGATGACGCCTTCCTTGCCGACCTTGTCCATGGCCTCGGCGATCATCTCGCCGATCTGGGGGTCAGCGGCGCTGATCGACGCGGTCGCGGCGATCTGCTCCTTGGTCTCGACGTCCTTGGCGGAGGCGAGCAGCTCGGCGGAGACGGCGTCGACGGCCTTCTCGATGCCGCGCTTGAGCGCCATCGGGTTGGCACCGGCCGCCACGTTGCGCAGGCCCTCGCGGACCAGTGCCTGGGCGAGCACGGTGGCCGTGGTGGTGCCGTCGCCGGCGACGTCGTCGGTCTTCTTGGCGACCTCCTTGACGAGCTCGGCGCCGATCTTCTCGTACGGGTCGTCGAGCTCGATCTCCTTGGCGATCGAGACGCCGTCGTTGGTGATGGTGGGGGCACCCCACTTCTTCTCCAGCACGACGTTGCGGCCCTTGGGACCGAGGGTGACGCGCACGGCATCGGCGAGCACGTTCATGCCCCGCTCGAGACCGCGGCGAGCCTCTTCATCGAAAGCGATGATCTTGGCCATTCGGGTGGTTCCTCCCACGCGAATCGAAGGTGAGACCGGGCGGTGCCCGCGACGGACGAGCCGGATGCCGTCGGCTTCTGTCGCCGGGGCACCCGACCCTCACCGGACCGGTCAGGATTGTCACTCTCACCTGGAGAGTGCTAACGCCATTATTGGCACTCTCCAGGTGAGAGTGCAAACGCCCCGGTGTGCGGTGGGCAACCGGAGAACCTCAGCGCGTGGGCCCGGCAGCGGCCCCCGGCGTCGGCCGGTCAGCTGACCGGGTCGGGCACGACGGCGGATGCCGGGCGCGCCGGCATCCGTCCCCAACCGGTGAGGCGGCGGGCGACCCGGTCGACGGCGAAGCCCAGGCCCAGGGCCAGGGCGACGCCGAGCGCCGACCCGAGCAGCGGGTTGCCGTCGAGCCAGCGCCCGGCCAGCGCACCGACGGCGACCGACCAGGTGGCCCAGGTGGCGGCGGCCAGCGCGGCGAGTGCCAGGAACCGCCGCGCCGGGAAGCCGGTGGCACCGGCGGTGAGGTTGACGGCGACCCGACCCAGGGGCACGTAGCGGGCGGTGAGCACCACCAGGGCGCCACGCCGCTCGAGGGTGGCGGTCGAGCGCTGGAGGAGGCTGCGGGCCCGAGGCCGGCTGACCCGCTCCAGCCGTTGCGGGCCGTACCGGCGGCCGAAGACGAAGGTGAGCCCGTCGCCGACGAAGGCCCCCAGGGCAGCGGCCAGCCCGAGCAGCACCAGGTGGGGGCCGTCTCCCGCCACGGCCACCGCAGCGAGGGCGACGACGACTCCCTCGCTCGGCACCGGCGGGAACAGGGCGTCCCCGACGGCGACGAGCAGCACGACGGCGAGCACCCAGGGTGCCGCCGCACCCGCCTCGAGCAGCCCCGTCAACGCGTCGAGCACTGGCGTGGTCCTCCGGGATGGGCGTGGGCCGGCCACGGCACGTGACCGCACGTCCCAACGCCCGGGGGTTCGCGAACGTGCCCCGCCCGCCCGACCCCGCACGTGGGGGCCGTTGCTGTCAGATCCGCGAGCCGACCGCCACTAGCGCGCACGTGCGGATGGGCCGCGGAGCTCAGAGCTGGGGTGAATGGCCCTCGAAGGTCGCCCGCATCGAGCCGTCGGCGTCCGAGCTGACCGGGTCGTCGAGGTCGGCGACGAACACGGCCTGCGCCTCGCGCGCCGGGTTGCCCTCGAGCTCGGACAGGACCTCGCGCCAGGCCGCGAGGTTCGGGTGGTCGAGGTCCGTGCAGGCCTCGGCCGGAGCGAGCGACTCCACGGCCGCTGCGAGCTGGGCCCTGGACACCGGCAGGGTGGCCGTCGACCCGTCGTGCCCGAGCACCGTCGCCAGCACCACCGCGGGCAGCCCGTGCCGCCCGCCGGGGCCGTTGACGTGGGCGAACTGCCACTCCGGCGACGACGACGCGGGGCTGAGCGCCACGGCATGCGCCACCGGCTGGCACCACCCGTCGATGCGGGCGGCGAGGTGCTCACGGATGGCGTCGAGGCCGTCGGGAGTGCTCCAGTCGAGGTCGCTCATCGCCGCATCCTGACAGGGTCGGCAGACCCGCCCTGGCCCGGGTCAGGTGAACAGCGGGTGAACAGAGCCACTCGCCTTGGTGAAGTCGAGTCGACGCCCCCACACTGGTGAATCGTGGACGCAGCAAATATCACGCTCGTGCTCGTCATCGTGACCGCACTGGCCTTCGACTTCACGAACGGGTTTCACGACACCGCCAACGCCATGGCTGCGTCGATCTCGACCGGGGCGCTGAAGCCCAAGATCGCGGTGGGGCTCTCCGCGGTCCTCAACCTCGTCGGGGCCTTCCTGTCCGTACAGGTCGCCCTCACCGTCACCAACGCGGTGATCAACCTGCAGAACAAGGACGGCGCACCCACGGCCGAGCTGCTCGCCGACGGCGGTGAGGCGGTGCTGCTCATCATCCTGGCCGGCCTGGCGGGCGGCATCCTGTGGAACCTGTTCACCTGGCTGCTCGGCCTGCCCTCGAGCTCCTCGCACGCCCTGCTGGGTGGCCTCACCGGCGCCGGCGCCGCAGGCCTGGGCCTGGCCGGCGTCAAGTGGACCGGTGACGGCACCAAGCTCGACGGTGTCGTGGGCAAGATCCTGCTGCCCTCGCTGATCTCCCCGGTCATTGCCATCGTCGTCGCCTTCACCGGCTGCTGGCTGGTGCACAAGGTGACCCAGAGCGTCATGCACCGGCTGGAGGAGCGCTACTTCCGCTACGGCCAGGTGGGCAGCGCCTCGCTCGTCTCCATCGCGCACGGCACCAACGACGCGCAGAAGACGATGGGCGTGATGACGCTCGCCCTGATCGCGAGCGGCCACTGGACCAGCACGACCTCCATCCCGGTCTGGGTCAAGGTCAGCGCCGCGACCGCCATCGCCGCGGGCACCTACCTGGGGGGCTGGCGCATCATCCGCACGCTCGGCAAGGGCCTGGTCGACATCACGCCCCGACAGGGCATGTCGAGCGACGGGGCCACGGCGGCCGTGCTGCTCTCGGCCAGCCACCTGGGCTTCGCGCTGTCCACCACCCACGTAGCCACCGGCTCGGTGCTCGGTGGCGGCCTCGGCCGCGGCACGCCGGTGCGCTGGTCGACGGCGGGCCGGATGGTGACCGCCTGGGCGACCACCTTCCCCATCGCCGCCCTCGTCGGCGCGCTGATGTGGTGGATCGGCGACCTCCTCGGCGGGGCCGCCGGCGCCATCATCGTGTTCCTCATCCTCGTCGGGTTCTCGACGTGGATCTTCCGCAGCTCTCGGCGTGAGCACGTCAGCGCGGACAACGTGAACGACCAGTGGGAGCGCGCGGCCGAGATCACCTCACCGGCCTACGAGCACGCCCCGGTCACCCACTCCGGGACGGCGCCCTCCGACCCCGACGGTGAGGCCCGCGAGACCGTCGAGCCCACCGAGACCAAGACCCACTGAGGACGGATGCCGTGAACACCCTCAACCTGCTGTTCCAGGGCGCGAGCAAGGTCTTCATCGCCGGCCTGGTCTTCGGCGCCGGCCTGCCGTTCGTCTACGCCCTCGCCCTGCGGGTGCTGACCATCGGCTCGACGTCGTACGCCGACGCCACCGGCGAGATCCACAGCACCCCCCGGATCTCGAGCCGGCTGTTCGCCGGCCTGCTCATCGCCGTGGTCATCGCCGGCATCGTCGTCGGCATGATGATCATCGTGGCGACCGGCTTCGGCAAGGAAGTCAGCTTCGAGCACCTCTACCCGACCATCGTCGACAAGTCGTAGGAGACCACCCTTCATGAACCAGCTGTCCGGACCGGTCCTGCAGTGGATCCGCGAGGGCTACCCGGAGGGAGTGCCCGACGAGGAGAGCGCCGCCCTGCTGGCCGTGCTGCAGGAGCGCATCGGCGGCGACCGGGCCCTCGACGTGCTGCGCCGCCTGCACAAGGACGGGGTCATCTCCGACACCGCGGCCACGGCGCTGCTGCCCGAGGAGAGCCAGATGCGGCGGGTGGCCGCCAAGCTGGTGCTGGGCGGCTGGCCGCTGGCCGGTGACGAGGAGGACGACGACGCGCCGCCGAAGGAGGGCAGCGCACTGGCCCGGATCGTGTCCTGGCTGCGCGAGGGCTACCCCGGCGGCGTGCCCGAGCACGACTACATGCCCCTGATCGCCCTGCTCGAGCGCCGCCTCACCCGCTCGGAGGTGAAGAAGATCGCCAAGGCGCTGCGCCGGGCCGACGTCTCCCCGGCCGGGCCCTCCGACATCGCCGCCGCCATCACCGAGTACACACACACCGAGCCGAGCGAGAACGACCTGCGGCGGGTGCGCGACCAGCTGGCCAAGAAGGGCTGGCCGGTGGAGTTCCCCGACCCCGACCTGGACTGATACGCCTCGTTCATTTCGTTCATTTCGTTCATCTCGCTGGTCTCGTCCGTCCCGGACGGCCCCCCGCGCTGCCCGCCCCTCCCCGACCGTGCAGGTGAAACGCGGGCGACACGCCGTGATAACCAGTGGGGAGCGGCCGCTCGCCTACAAGGTCGGCGAAGACCAGTACGGATGCCGGGTGCGCTCTCTCCGAACCACCGACCACTTCGCCGGTGGCACACAGCAACGCCCGTCCGGCTTCCCTCACGGACGGGCGTCACTGGTTGGTGGGGCCGCGGCTCAGGGCTCCAGTCCGAGGCGGCGGGCCGAACGGGCGCGCTGGCGGCTGGCGCGCAGCCGGCGAAGGCGCTTGATCAGCATCGGGTCGTGCTCGAGGGCGGCCGGGTGGTCGATCAGCGCGTTGAGCACCTGGTAGTAGCGCGTCGAGCTCATGTCGAAGAGCTCCTTGATCGCCGTCTCCTTCGAGCCGGCGTACTTCCACCACTGCCGCTCGAAGGCGATGATCTCGCGGTCCCGCTCGCAGAGCCCCTCGGTGGGGGCGGCCGTGCTGACCGGTTCGGAGGCGGCGCTCACGTGTGTGTCCTCGACCCTTCGTCCGTAGTTGCTGAGCGCCCACTCTAACGGGCGAATGACACCCATGTCATTCGACGTGGCCGCGCCTGCGCGTGTCGGGCGGCGGACCAACTGCCACGGCAGTCCCACCGACCCCGGCGGCCGCTCAGGTCATGGTGTCGAGGATCGCCGTGATGTCGTCGTCGCTGGTCTCCGGGTTGACGATCGCGAAGCGGGCCAGCGTCTCGCCGGCGTGCGTGGTCGGCACGACGAACGCGAACTCCTCGGCCAGCATCCGGTCCGACCACTGCTGGTAGTCCGCTGCCGACCAGCCCAGCCGCCGGAAGACCACCACCGACAGGTCGCGGTCACGCACCAGCTCGAGGTAGGGCCGCCGGGCGACCTCGGCCTCGGCGAACCGCGCGACGTCGAGGGTGTGCTCGATCGCCGCCTGGTAGGCGTCGGTGCCGTTGACGGCCAGGGAGAACCAGAAGGGCAGGCCGCGGGCCCGGCGGGTCAGGCCGACGGCGTAGTCGGTGGGGTTCCACTCGTCGGCCTCGGTGAGCACGTCGAGGTAGCCGGCCCGCTGGGTGTGGGCGGCGCGGGCCTCGGCCGGCTCGCGGTAGAGCAGGGCGCAGCAGTCGAACGGGGCGAAGAGCCACTTGTGCGGGTCGACGATGAACGAGTCGCAGTGCTCGACGCCGGCGTAGAGGTCGCGCACCGAGGGTGCGGCCAGACCTGCCCCGCCGTAGGCACCGTCGACGTGGAACCAGAGCCCGAACTCGCGGCACACCTCGGCCACCGAGGCGAGGTCGTCGATGATGCCGAAGTTGGTGGTGCCGCAGGTGGCCACGACCGCGAAGAAGGTCTCCGGGCCGTGGGCCTCCAGCACCTCGCGCAGCGCGGGGCCGGTGAGCCGCCACCGGCCGTCGACCGGCACGCCGACCAGCTCGGCGTCCATGACGTCGCACGCCGACGCGATCGAGGAGTGCGCACCCGCCGTGGCCGCGACGCGGTTGGGCCGGATGCCGGCGGCTGCCGTGCGCCGGGCCGTGTGGCGGGCCGAGACCAGGGCGGACAGGTTGCCGATCGTGCCGCCGGGGGTGAACACGCCGCCGGCACCCGCCGGCATCCCGGCCAGGTCGGCGATCCAGCGCAGCGCCTGGTTCTCCGCGTAGACGGCACCGGACCCCTCGAGCCAGGACCCGGCATAGATGGACGAGGCGCCGACGACCAGGTCGAACATCACCGCAGCGTCGCTGGGCGCGCAGGGGATGAAGGACAGGTAGCGCGGGTGGTCGGTTGACAGGCAGGTGGGGGCGAGGTCCTCGGCGAACATCCGCATGGTGGCGATGCCGCCGAAGCCCTCCGGCGTGATGGTCTGCCCCACGCGTCGGTCGAGCTCGTCCTGGCTCATCGGCTGGTCGAGGGGCGGCGAGATCCGCACGCGCTCCTCGGCGTAGGCCATGACGGCATCCCCGAGCGCCGCGAGCTCGGTGTGCTTGTTCTCCTCGTACCTCTTCCCGTGCACGGCGGCGACTCTAGCCGTCGGCGCGGCCGAGGAGGTATGCCGCGAGGTCGGGGACCGTGTCGGCGAGGGCATCCGGGCCGGTGGCCGCCAGGGCGTCTCGCTCCCCCGCGCCCCAGGTGACGGCCACAGCGGACATCCCGGCCGCCCGGGCCGCGAGTACGTCGACCGTCGCGTCACCGACGTAGGCGCAGGCTGCCGGGTCGACGCCCAGGGAGGCGGCGGCATGCAGCAACGGGTCTGGGGCGGGCTTGTGCGCAGTGGTGTCCTCGAGGGCCGCGACGACGTCGACCAGGTGGTCGATGCCGACGGCCACCAGCGCGATCCGGGCGGTCTCGCGCCGCTTGGAGGTCGCGACGGCGATCGTGACGCCCTCGGCGGCGAGCTGCTCGAGCAGCTCGGGCACCCCGTCGTAGCGACGGATCCGCCGTGCGGTGTTGGCGAGGTTCCACTCCCGGTAGACGCGGTCGAGCTCGACGCCGTGCTCGGGGCTCTCCTCGAGCAGCGCCGGCAGCAGCGGCCGCCCGATCCAGGCCCGGGCCCGCGCCTCGGTGACCTCCTCGGCGAGCACGGTGCGGAAGGCGTGCTGGTAGGAGGCGACGATGAGCGGGATGGTGTCGGCCAGCGTGCCGTCGAGGTCGAAGAGCACGGTCGCGAAGCGGGGCTGTTGGCCGGATGCCGGGGAGGTCACCGGGCCAGTCTGCCCACCACCTGCGGTGGTGGCGGAACCGCCCTGCCCGCTCGCACGGCTGGAGCTGCCGGCCGGCGACGTCGTTGCCGGGCCGCCGGGCACGCTCAGCGAACGGTCTGGCGCACCGCCGACAGGGCCGAGTCGAGCACCGTGCGCAGCGTCTCGACGGTGAGGTCCTCCAGCCGGCCCGCGGTGTCGGCCCGGCGCAGCTCGGCCCGCACCTCGTCGCGGAAGCGGCGCAGCAGGGCGTCGGCCTCGGTGAACCGCACGTGCGAGGTCGAGCGGGCGTCGCGCCGGGGGCCGGTGCGCGGCGGGGCGCCCGCCCGGGCCTCCTGCGCGGCGGCGGCGAGCTCGGCCCGCAGCCCCTTCATCGTGCCGCGCACGTCGTCCCGCACCCGGGCGGCCCGGTCGCGCACGGTCTCGGCGATGCCCTGCTCGAGCGCCGCCAGCTCGCCTCGCCGCGCCTCCAGCTCGGTTTGGCCGGCACCGGTCAGCTCGTAGGTGCTGCGCCGCTCGACGTCGGTGCGCTGCACGAGGCCGTCCTCCTCGAGCTGGGCCAGCCGCGGGTAGATGGTGCCGGCGCTGGGGCGGTAGGTGCCCCCGAACCGGTCGGACAGCGCGGTGATGACCTCGTAGCCGTGCATCGGCCGCTGCTCGAGGAGGGCCAGCAGGTACAGGCGCAGCTGGCCGTGGGCGAAGACGGGCGGCATCTCAGAGCATCCCGTCTGCGCCGTGGCCACCGGTGGTGCGGGGGGTGTCCTGCACGTCCTGCACGTCCTGCACGTCCTGGGGCTCGCGGGTGTCCTGGAGGCCGGGCGCGCCCCGCAGCACGGTGACGTTGCCCGAGACGGTGGTGGCCGTCACGGTGCTGCGGGCACCGTCGGTGCGCAGCACGACCTTGCGGCCGGGCATGGTGCCGCCGTGGTCCTCGCCGTCGACGACGAGCCGCCCGGAGACGGCGTTGGCGGTCACGTTCACCGGTTCCCCCTGGGGCAGGCGCACGGTGACGTCGCCGGACACCGAGGTGGCCTCGACCACCGTGCTGCCGGAGGTGACGTCGAGCGCGAGCTCACCGGAGACCGAGTTGGCCTGCACCCGGCTGAGTGCGCCCGACGCCGCCAGTTCCCCGGAGACCGTGTGCAGCGCCAGCTCACCCGCGTGGTCGCGCACGACGACCTCGCCCGAGACGCTGTGCGCCTTCAGCGAGCCGCCGGTGCCGTCGACCACGATCGAGCCGGAGACCGTCGAGACCGAGGCGGGCGCCTGGATGCCGGCCACGAGCCCCTCGGCGCTCACCGTGCCGACCTTGGTGGGCAGCGTGCGGGGCACGGCGATGCTGACGTCGGCGCGGTCCTTGTCGCGGAAGTTGCGGAACTTCTCCAGGAACCCCTCCCACCCGTCGAGGGTGAACTGGTAGCCCACCCGCAGCTCTCCACCGCTGAGCGACACCTCGAGCGGGCGGCCGTCCACCGAGTGCACCTCGATGCGGACGCCCGGCTCGTCGTGCGTGACGACGTCGACGCGCCCGGCGACCAGCTGCACCCGCAGCGAGCGCACCTCCTCGACGTCGATGACCTGTGGGCCGGAGACGACCCAGGACTCGTGTGCCATGGCACTCCCTTTCGCGATATGTCGTGTTCGAAACTCACGATATATCGCGATATGTCGCGGCACAACCCCCGGCCGCCATCCGGCTTGCTCGGTGCTCGGCTTGGTCGCCCCCAGCAGCCCCGTCGGCACCCACTCGAGGTGTAGGAGCCGGCACTCCCCGCCCGGGGAGACGGGTCAGGCGGACGCGGCGGGCTGGATGCCGAGGCTCGCCAGAAGTCCCACGACGCGCGCCCGGATCTCGTCGCGGATCGGGCGCACGGCATCCACCCCCTGCCCGGCCGGGTCGTCGAGCTCCCAGTCCTCGTAGCGCGTGCCGGGGAAGATCGGGCAGCTGTCGCCGCAGCCCATGGTGATGACGACGTCGGACGCGCGCACGGCATCCGCGGTGAGCACCTTGGGCACCTCGGCGGCGAGGTCGATGCCCACCTCGAGCATGGCCGCGACGGCCGCCGGGTTGACCGTGTCGGCGGGTGCACTGCCGGCCGAGCGCACCTCGACCGCGCCGCCGGAGAGGCGGGTCAGCCAGCCCGCGGCCATCTGCGAGCGACCGGCGTTGTGCACGCAGACGAACAGGACGGAGGGGCGGTCAGCCATGGGGGTACCTCTTCCGGAGAGCGAGCGAGACGTAGACGAGGGCGACGAGCACGGGCACCTCGATCAGCGGCCCGACCACCCCGGCGAGCGCCTGCCCGGAGGTGACGCCGAACGTGGCGATCGCCACGGCGATGGCGAGCTCGAAGTTGTTGCCCGCCGCGGTGAACGCGAGCGTGGCGGTGCGCTGGTACGGCATCCGTAGGGAACGGCCGAGGAGGAACCCGCCACCCCACATCAGGGCGAAGTAGGCCAGCAGGGGCAGGGCGATGCGAGCGACGTCGAGCGGGTTGCCGGTGATGGCGTCGCCCTGCAGCGCGAAGAGCACGACGATGGTGAAGAGCAGCCCGTAGAGCGCCCATGGCCCGACGCGGGGCAGGAAGGAGCGCTCGTAGGCCGTTCTCCCCCAACGCTTCTCGCCCAGCCGGCGCGATAGGTAGCCCAGCAGGAGCGGGATGCCGAGGAACACGAGCACGGAGCCGGCGATCTGCCAGGGCGAGACGTCGAGCGTCTCCTGCGGCAGCCCGAGCCACCCGGGCAGCACCGACAGGTAGAACCAGCCCAGGGCGCCGAACGCGAACACCTGGAAGACCGAGTTGAGCGCGACGAGCACGGCCGCGGCCTCGCGGTCACCGCAGGCGAGGTCGTTCCAGATGATGACCATCGCGATGCAGCGGGCGAGCCCGACGATGATCAGGCCGGTGCGGTACTCGGGCAGGTCGTAGAGGAACACCCAGGCGAGGGCGAACATCAGGGCTGGGCCGACCACCCAGTTGAGCACCAGGCTCGAGACCAGCATCGGGCGGTCGCCGGTGACGCTGTCGAGCCGGTCGTAGCGCACCTTGGCGAGCACCGGGTACATCATGACGAGCAGGCCCAGGGCGATGGGCAGCGAGATGCCGCGCACCTCGACCGCCGACAGCGCGCCACCGAGCCCCGGCACGAGCCGGCCCAGCACCAGGCCGGCCGCCATGGCCAGGCCGATCCAGACCGGCAGGAACCGGTCGAGGGTCGACAGGCGGGCGGCGACCTGGTCGCCCGGCGGCGCCGGGGCGTCGGGGGTCGCGCTCACGAGCAGCAGGCCTGCGCCTTCGGGGCCACGTCGGCGACCGCTGCGGATGCCGTGCCGGCAGGTGCCGCGGTGGCGGACGTCGCCGACGTGCAGCAGGCGCCGTCGCCGAGGATCTCCAGACTCGCGGTGGCCGGCCGGGCGCCCGCGGGGTCCTCGTCCTTGACGGTGTAGACCTCCCACGGCGTGCCGGCGGGGTCGTGCACCCAGACCTTGTCCTGCAGGGCGTAGCAGCAGGTGGTGTCGTTCTCGTCGAACGCGGCCAGGCCCGCCTCGACGAAGCGGGCACGGGCCCCGGTGACCGCGTCGGTGGACGGCACCTCGACGCCGAGGTGGTTGAGGGCGCCGGCAGTGCCGGTGCCCCGGGTCGACTCGCTGGTCTCGATGAGCACGAGCTTGAGCGGAGGCTCGGCGATGGCGAAGTTGGCGTAGCCGGGGCGGCGCTTGTGCGGCTCGACCCCGAACATCGCCGAGTAGAAGGCCACCGACGCCTCGAGGTCGCTGACGTTGAGCGCGAGCTGGACCCGACCGGTGCCGGGCGGCGGCGCCACCGGGGTGGCGGCGGGAGCGGACGTGGGGCTGGTCGTCGTGGTCACGGCATCCTCCAGAGATATCGACTATCATCAATGTCTTGCGCCTAGTGGACCACGCCCATCGACATCCGTCAATGTAGGCAGGTCACCATCCCCGAGGAGCCGCCGTGTCGACCATCTCCCTCCCCCTGGCCACCTCCGCCTGCTGCGGCATCGGTGCCGACGGCGGGCTCAGCCGGGATGCCGCCCAGACCAGTGCGGCGCTGCTCAAGGCGGTCGCCGACCCGGTGCGCCTGCAGCTGCTCAGCGCCATCAGGGCCACGGATGCCGGGGAGGCGTGCGTGTGCGACCTGACCCCGCTGGTCGGGCTCTCCCAGCCCACCGTGTCCCACCACCTCAAGGTGCTCGTCGAGGCCGGGCTGCTCGAGCGCGAGAAGCGCGGCACCTGGGCGTGGTTCCGCCTGGTCCCGAGCCGGCTCGACGACGTCACCGCCATCTTCCGCTGACCGCCTCCTCACCTTCGACTTCGTGCGATTTACACGCGGTTCTCGCAGCCCGAAGCCGGTAAGACCCGTGTGTAAGTCGCACGAAGTCGTGCAGATACGGTTGGGGGGATGAGCACGACGACCCCGGCACGGCCCCTGCGAAAGCTCGTCCACCCGTCGTGGGCGCAGGCGCTGGCCCCGGTCGAGCCGGTCATCGCCGATCTCGGTGCCTTCCTGCGCGCCGAGGTGGCGGCCGGGCGCGGCTACCTGCCCGGCGGCGCCCACGTGCTGCGCGCGTTCGAGCGACCCTTGGATGCCGTGCGCGTGCTGATCGTCGGGCAGGACCCCTACCCGACGCCCGGGCACGCGGTCGGCCTGTCCTTCTCGGTGGCACCCGACGTACGGCCGGTGCCGAAGAGCCTGGTCAACATCTACCGCGAGCTGGAGACCGACCTCGGCCTGCCGACGCCGAGCACCGGTGACCTGACGCCGTGGGCCGACCAGGGCGTGCTGCTGCTCAACCGGGTGCTCACCGTCAGCCCCGGCAAGCCGGCCAGCCACCGGGGCCGCGGCTGGGAGCACGTCACTGCGCGCGCCATCGAGGCCCTCGTCGAGCGCGGGGGGCCGCTGGTCGCCATCCTCTGGGGGCGGGACGCGCGCAGCCTGGTGCCGCACCTGCCCGGCGTCGCCTGCATCGAGTCCCCGCACCCGAGCCCGCTGTCGGCGCACGCCGGCTTCTTCGGGTCGCGGCCGTTCAGCCGCGCCAACGAGCTGCTGGCCGGCCAGGGCGGCGCACCCGTCGACTGGAGGCTTGCGTGATGACGCCCGTCGCCGCGTCCCGCCGGGTGTGGACCCGCTACGTCGCGATCGGTGACAGCTTCACCGAGGGGATGTCCGACCCGGACCCCACCCGCCCGGACGGCTACGTCGGCTGGGCCGACCGCCTCGCCCACCACCTCGACGCCATCGCCGACAGTGAGCACCTCCCCTTCGGCTACGCGAACCTCGCGGTGCGCGGCCGCAAGCTGCACGACGTGGTCGGGCCCCAGCTCGAGACGGCGCTGGGGATGCAGCCCGACCTCGTCTCGATGGTCGGTGGCGGCAACGACCTGCTGCGCCCGCAGGTCGACCTCGACGGCCTCGCCGAGCGGCTCGAGGAGGCCGTGATCCGCCTGCGGCACAGCGGTGCCGACGTGCTGCTCGCCACTCCGACCGACACTCGTGACGCCGGGCTGTTCAAGCCGCTGCGCGGCCGGCACGCCGTGCACACGGCCAACCTGTTCACCATCGCCCAGCGGCACGGCTGCTTCGTGCTCAACCTGTGGGGGATGGCCGCCCTGCGCGACTGGCGGATGTGGGCCGAGGACCGGATCCACCTCACCACCGAGGGCCACCGCCGGGTGGCGCTCGCGGCGCTCACCGCGCTCGGGCACCGCACCGACCTGGCCGACTGGACCACCCCCCTGCCGCCGGCCGACCGCGGAACGCGTGCCGCGGAGCTGCGCGGCCACGCCGTGTGGGCCCGCACGTACGCCGGGCCGTGGGTGCAGCGGCGGCTGCAGGGCCGCTCGTCGGGTGACACGGTGTCACCCAAGCGGCCGAGGCTCGAGCACTTCCGCGACCCCGAGGCGACACCCGAGCACCAGGCGCTGCCCGAGGGCTGAGCGCTGTACCGCGGTCGCGGTCACAGGGTCCTTGACGCCCCGCGCTCCAGCTGTCGCTCGGCCAGCGCGGTGGCGGCACGCAGCGTGCGGATGCGGCCGAAGTGGTCACCCCGCAGGCTCGGCCAGCCGTGGGCCACGCCCACGAGAGCCACCGCGAGGTGCACCTCCAGGGCCGCCCGGTCGGCGGGCACCCTCCGGGCGGTCGCGGCATACCCGCTGACGAGACCACCGAGCAGCTCGGCGGGGTCGGGCAGGTCCCGGGCGCCCGCGTCGACCCACACCCAGGCGGCCCAGAGCGCCAGGTCCCGCTCCAGCTCGGCCATCTGGAGGTGGTCGACGTCGAGCAGCACCAGGCCGCGATGGGTAGCCAGCACGGTGCGGGGCGAGAGGTTGCCGTGGCTGATGACCTGGCGACGGGGGGTCTCGTCGTGCAGCCACGCCCGATCGATCGCGCGCGACGCCTCGACGAACGCGTCGAGCACCGGACCCAAGGTGCCGGGGTCGGCGGCGACGTCGGCGACCTGACGGCGCACCATCCGGGCCAGGGTGGGCCGGTCGCGCACCCGGTCGACGACGACCCCGCTGCCGTGGAGGTCGGCCAGCAGGGTGCCGACCTCCACGGAGCGGGAGCTGGGGCCCCCCGTGGTGCGCGCGTCGGCCAGCGCCGTGCCCGGCACCCACGCCATCGTGAGCTCACCGGTGCGCACGTCGAAGGCGAGCGGCTCGGGGATGCCGGGCCGCCCGCGCCGACCGCGCCCCAGCGGGGAGGCCCACAGGCTGGTGAGCGCGGCGTGCACGGCCAGGCCCGAGGTGCCCGGATAGCCCCTGACGACCACGTCGCAGAAGGGCCGGTGCTCGACCCGCACGGTGTGCCGTGGGGCCAGGCCCACGGCACTCCTGGTGCTCGAGTCGCGAGGCATGACTGAACGGTATGGAGATCCCAGGCGCGTGCCCAGTGTCCCTCTGGCCGGGCGCGAGGTCCGGAGGTACTAGGACCCCGCACCCGCACCCCTGCACGTGCACCGGTTGGTCGCACGCTCGGGCGTCTCCTACGCTCGACCCCATGCCAGCAACGAGGCTGATGCCGACCGACGAGGGCCAAGACCTCATCGACCTGACCCGCGAGATCTGCGACAAGGAGCTCCGCCCCCGGGTGGATGACGCCGAGCGCGCGGCCGCGACCGACGAGTCCTTCCCCACGCAGGTGTTCCGAACCCTGGGGGCCGCGGGGCTGCTCTCGCTGCCGCACCCCGAGGAGTTCGGTGGCTACGGCCAGCCCTACGAGGTGTACCTGCAGGTGGTCGAGGAGATCGCGTCGGCCTGGATGAGCGTGGCCGTGGGGGTGTCGGTGCATTCGCTGACGGCCTACCCGGTCACCACGTTCGGCACGCCGGAGCAGCAGGCCGACCTGCTGCCCGGCATGCTCTCGGGCGAGCAGCTAGGGGCATACTGCCTGTCCGAGCCGCAGTCCGGCTCCGACGTCGGCTCCATGACGACCCGTGCCGTCGGTGAGGGTGGCAGCGACGGCGAGCCCACGGCATACCGGCTGCGCGGCCGCAAGGCCTGGATCAGCCATGCGGGGCACGCCGACTACTACACGACCTTCGCGCGCACCTCGGACGAGGGCGCCCGCGGGCTGTCCTGCTTCGTCGTGCCCGCCGACGCGAGCGGGCTGTCGTTCGGTGCGCCGGAGCGGAAGATGGGCCTGCACTGCGACACCGTGCGCGAGGTGATCTACGAGGGGGTGCCGGTCGAGGCGAGCCGGCGGATCGGCGCCGAGGGCCAGGGGATGGCGATCGCCCTGTCCGCCCTCGACGCCGGACGGCTCGGGATCGCTGCTGCGGCAACCGGGCTGGCGCAGTCGGCACTCGACCTCGCCACGTCCTACGCCAAGGACCGCGAACAGTTCGGGCGGCCGATCGCGGCCAACCAGGGGCTCGCGTTCCTCGTCGCCGACATGGAGGCGGCCGTGACGAGCGCCCGCGCCACCTACCTCCACGCGGCTCGGCTCAAGGACGCCGGCCGGGTGTTCGCGAAGGAGGCCGCGGTGGCCAAGCTGGTCGCCACCGACGCGGCCATGAAGGTGACGACCGATGCCGTGCAGGTGCTCGGCGGGGCCGGGTACACCCAGGACTTCCCGGCCGAGCGGTTCATGCGCGAGGCGAAGGTGACCCAGATCTTCGAGGGCACCAACCAGATCCAGCGGCTCGTCATCAGCCGCCACGTGTTCCGCTGACGGTGCTGACGATGCGGGCCGCCGGCCTGGTCACCCTCACCGCGCTGCTGCTGGCCTCGACGGCGTGCGGCCGGCCCGGCGACGACGCCTCGGGTGCCTCGAGCGCCTCGAGTGCCTCCGCCACCGCGTCGACCCCGGCGGCGCCGAGCCCGGGTGGAAGCGGCACGGCATCCCCCTCACCCTCCGGCGGTGGCGCGGCCCTGCCCGACGACCTGCGCAGCCGCCCCGCCGTGGCCGCGGCCATCGCCGACGCCGCCACCCGACGAGGCGTGGACCCTGCCGCGGTCGTCATCGCGGCGTGGACCCCGGTGACGTGGATCGACGGCTCGCTCGGCTGCCCGCAGGACGGCATGGCCTACACCCAGGCGCTGGTGCCCGGCGAGCTGCTCGTGCTGCGGGTGGGCACGGGGCTGGACCAGTACCACGCGCGCACCGGCGGCGCCTTCGGCTACTGCGCCGCACCCAGCGCGGCCTACACCGTCGCCGACTGACGTCGGCGGGGACGCTCGCCCCGCACAGGAGAGGACCGGGCCAACTCATACCTGGCCCGGTCACCCCGATTCTCGGGGAGACGGCCCGTGCGCGGGGCGAGCGACACGCGACATCTGCGAGAACGTCGAAGGAACGACGGGCGACGCGGACGTGCCCGGACCCTCAGGCGCTCAGGGCTCGAGGTCGCGCGAGATGCCGGGCAGCAGGGTGTCACCGCGGCGCAGCGCCTCCAGGGCGTCTGGGTGCACCCCCTCGATGTGCCGCAGGCTCTTGCGCCGGTAGCGCACCAGCTGCACGATTCCGACGCCCCAGAAGAGGAACTGCACCGACATCGCGATGCGGAAGTCGGCCAGCGTGTAGTCCTGCTGGCCGCCGGGCGCCAGCCGGTCGAGCACCACCCCGATCAGCGCGATGGTGACCAGGGATGCCGTGAAGCCGCCGATGTTGACCACCCCGGTCGCGCGGCCCAGCCGGTCGGACGGGTGGAAGGTGCGGGCCAGGTCGAAGCCCACCATGGAGCCCGGCCCACCCATGGCCGTGACCACGACGAGGAGCACGAGCAGCCACAGGGGCGCTGGCCCCGGCCAGAGCAGCACGACCGCCCACACCGTGACGATCGTGAGCACGATGCCGAGGACCAGCTGCGAGCGTCGGTAGGGCACCCGGGCGGTGAAGGCGGCCACGAGCGGGCCGGCCGCCATCGCGGTCAGCGTCATGACGACCAGCAGCCAGGACGCCGCCTGCGGCGACAGCCCCTCGCCGCTCACCAGGAAGGGATAGCCCCACAGCATCGTGAACACGGTGGCGCCGAACTGCGCGGTGAAGTGCACCCACAGGCCGAGCTGGGTGCCGGGGTTGCCCCACACCTCCCCCAGCGTCCGCGCCAGCGCCCGGACCTTGATCTTCTCGACCGCCTCGCCGCGGTAGGGCGAGTCCTTGACGAGCAGCAGGAGCAGCACCCCGAGCACGACGCCGACCGAGGCGGCCGTGGCGAACGACCTCGTCCAGCCCCAGGTGGCCAGGGCCGCCGCCAGCGGCGCTGCCGCCGCGATCGCCCCGACCTGCCCGACCATGCCGGTCAGCTGGGTGACGAACGGCGCCTGTTTGACCCGGAACCACACCGCGACCAGCCGCAGCAGGGAGGTGAACACCATCGCGTCCCCGGCGCCGAGCAGCACGCGGGCCGCGATGCCCACCGGAAACGACCCGGCGAACGCGAACCAGAACTGCCCGACCGTCATCAGGGTGAGGCCGGTGAACATCAGCCGCTTGGAGCCGAACCGGTCGAGCAGCACCCCGACCGGGATCTGCATCCCGGCGTAGACGGCGAGCTGCACGACGGTGAACGTCGCGAGCTGGGCGGCGCTGATCTGGAACCGCTCGGCGGCGAGCAGCCCGGCAACGCCGAGCGAGGTGCGGTGGAACACGGCCAGCACGTAGACCGAGAGCCCCACCATCCAGATGACCCAGGCGCGCCGCCTGCCGATGTTGTGCACCTGGCGCAGCACGGGACGGGTCACCGCCCGAGTCTAGGAGCCGCGAGATGCCCGCAAGGGGCGGCAGGCTGGAGCGGCAGGGTGCCCGGGCGAGCGCCCGGGCTGGAGCGGCGCCGCTCAGTGTGCGGTGGCGCGCTGCTCGGCCACCGTGTTGCCGCCGTCGACGACCAGCACCTGGCCGGTGACGTAGGCGGCACCGGGGCCGGCGAGGAACACCACCGCCGCGGCCACCTCGTCGGCCGTCCCCGACCGGCCGGCCGGCGTCACCATGCCCTCGCGCGCCTCGGCCACGGTCTGCGAGCCGGTCGAGACCCAGCCCGGGGCCACCGCGTTGACGGTGATGCCGTGCCGGGCCTCGTCGACGGCCAGCGCCCGGGTGAGCCCCACCAGAGCGGCCTTCGCGGCGGCGTACCCGACCTCGCCGCGCATCGCCATCGCGGCGCCGGTGACCGAGGTGACCATGACGACCCGCCCGCGCCCGCTCGCCCGCAGCGAGGGCAGGGCGGCCCGGGTCGTGAGGTAGGCCGTGTCGAGGTTGCGCGCCAGCGATGCCGCCCAGCGCTCCGGTGGGGTGCCGAGCAGGTCCCCCTCGAGATGGTCCCCACCCGATGCCGTCGACACCATCCCGGCGTTGTTGACGAGCACGTCGACCCCACCCCCCAGCGCCAGCGCCGCAGCCACCGCGGCCGAAGCCCCCGACGCGGCGGTGAGGTCGGCGACCACGCCGGCGGCGAGGGCACCGGCATCCACCAGCTCCGCGGCCCGCTCGTGCACCCGGTCGGTGGTCGCAGCGACCACGACACGTGCGCCGCACTGTGCCAGCAGGCGCGCGCAGGCGAACCCGATGCCGGTCGGCGACCCGGCGCCGGTGACCAGCGCGGTACGACCGGACAGGTCGAAGGCGGCCGGCAGCGAGGGAGCCACCGTCAGCCGACGGCGGCGGTGAACGACTCCTCGAGCACGTCCATACCCTCGTGCAGCAGGTCGTCCGAGATGGACAGCGGCGGCAGGAGGCGGAAGACGTTGCCGTAGGTGCCGCAGGTGAGGGTGATCAGCCCGCGCTCGTGGCAGCCCTTGTTGACCGCCGCGGTGAGGGCGGCCGCAGGCTCCTTGGTGTCGGGGTCGGTGACGAGCTCCATGGCGACCATCGCCCCGCGGCCGCGCACCTCGCCGACCTCGTCATACTTCTCGCTGAGCCGGCCCAGGCGGTCGGTGAGGATGTCGCCGATCTCGCGTGCCCGGGCGGCCAGGTCGTCCTCCTCCATCGACTCGATGGCGGCCAGCGCCGCGGCGCACGCGACCGGGTTGCCGCCGTAGGTGCCGCCGAGGCCGCCCGGGTGCACGGCATCCATCAGGTCGGCGCGGCCGGTGACGGCAGCCAGCGGCATGCCGCCCGCGATGCCCTTGGCGGCGGTGAGGAGGTCGGGCACGACGCCTTCGTGGTCGCAGGCGAACCAGTCGCCGGTGCGGCAGAAGCCGCTCTGCACCTCGTCGGCGATGAGCAGGATGTCGTGCTCGCGGCACCAGTCGGCCAGCGCGGGCAGGAAGCCGGGCGGCGGCACGATGAAGCCGCCCTCGCCCTGGATCGGCTCGATGATGACGGCCGCGGTGTTGTCCTCGCCCACCTGGGCGTGGATCTGGCTCGTGACGGTGGCCAGCGCCTCGTCGGCGCAGTGCTCGGCACCACCCGGCCAGCGGTAGGGGTAGGCCATCGGCACCCGGTAGAGCTCGTTGGCGAACGGCCCGAACCGGTGCTTGTAGGGCATGTTCTTGGCGGTGAGGCCCATCGTGAGGTTGGTGCGGCCGTGGTAGGCGTGGTCGAAGGCGACGACCGCCGGGCGACCGGTGGCGTGCCGCGCGATCTTCACGGCGTTCTCGACGGCCTCGGCGCCGGAGTTGAACAGCGCCGAGCGCTTCTCGCCGTCGCCGGGGGTCAGCGCGTTGAGCTTCTCGCAGACCTGCACGTACTTGTCGTAGGGCGTGACCATGAAGCAGGTGTGCGTGAACGCCGCGATCTGCTCGGTGACGGCGTCGACGACCCGTTGGTTGCCGTTGCCCACGGTGGTGACGGCGATGCCCGAGCCGAAGTCGATGAGCTGGTTGCCGTCGGCGTCGCGCACGATGCCGCCCGCCCCCTCGGTGACGTACACCGGAAGCCCCGTGCTCACCCCGGCAGCTACCGCAGCCGTCTTGCGGGCCTGCAGCGCCTGGGAGGCGGGCCCCGGGATGGTCGTCGCGAGAATCCGCTTCTGCTCGATCATGGGCCGATCATATCCGTCGACCAGACCTGTCGATACTGCGGAATCCGCGGCATGCCGTCACCCTCCCCTAGGATTCGGACGATGGAGGCGACCTCGAGAACGGAACCGGACAGCAGCGCGGCGACCCGCTGGCAGTGGGTGGTGCGCGGCGTCGCGCTCCTCGCGCTCGGGGCCGTGGCCTGGGTCTGCCTCACGGCGTGGGCGCCGGTGGTGCACGGGCACCCGGCCTACCCCGTGCTGCTCGCCCTCACCGCGATCGGCGCCCTCGTCGCCCTCTGGCGGGCCCGTCGTCCCCGCGCCCGCCCGGGCACCTGGCGGCTGGTCGGCCGTGGCCTGCTGGTGGTGCTGGCCGCCGCCTGGGTCGCCGCCATGGTCTGGCTGCGCCCGTTCGGCGCCGAGCAGCCGGCGCTGGCGGCGATGCGCTCCGACGCGTCGGTCGCGGTGACGGAGTCGGCCACGCGCATCGTGCTGGCCCCGGCCAGCGGCCCGGCGAGCGAGGTGGGGGTCTTCTTCCAGCCCGGCGCACGGGTCGACGCCCGCGCCTACGCCGCCGTGCTGCGCCCGCTCGCCGAGGCCGGGCACCCGGTGGTCATCGCGAAGCAGCCCCTCGGCATCGCCTTCCTCGCGCTCCCGGCCTTCGACGCCGCCCGGTCCGCACAGCCGGAGGTACAGCGCTGGGTGGTGGGTGGCCACTCGCTCGGCGGCACGGTGGCCACGATCTCGGCCGACGCCGCGGATGCCGACCGGTCCGCTCCCGCGGTCGGCCTCCTCCTCTACGCGTCGTACCCCGCAGGCGACGTTCGCGGCTCGCTCACCACGGCGGTCGAGTCGGTCTCGGGCACGAAGGACGGCCTGGCCACCCCCGCGAAGATCGCGGCGTCTCGCGCGGACCTGCCCACCGACGCGACGTTCACCGTCATCGACGGGGCCTCGCACGCGCAGTTCGGGGCCTACGGGGCCCAGCCCGGCGACGGCATCCCGACCATCTCCGACGAGCAGGCCCGCACCCTCATCAGCGAGGCGAGCCTGCGCTTCGTCGACTCGCTGGGCCGGTAGGCATCCGCCGCCCGCGGCCGCCAGGGCACAGTGCCCGACCCGGCAGACCACGCCCGTACGCCGACGGATCGCCCGGCTCGTCCCTCCCGCCGGCCGATGAATCGGGAAAACAGGAGGTGAACGGGGTCGCGCGTATACCCTGTCCAGTGACTGTGAGAGGCCACTGAGGACAGGGGGGCTCGTGAGACTTCTGCTGGTCGAGGACGAACGCCCGCTCGCGGCGGCCCTCGACGACGCCCTGCGTGAGGAGGGCTGGGTCGTCGACGTCGCCGACAACGGGCGCGAGGGCCTGCGGATGGCGGTGCTCGGCAACTACGACGTCGTCGTCCTCGACATCATGCTGCCGCTGATGAACGGCTACGACGTGCTGAAGTACATGCGGGCCAAGAAGGTGTGGTCGCCGGTGCTCATGCTCACGGCCAAGGACGGCGACTACGACCAGACCGACGCCTTCGAGCTCGGCGCCGACGACTACGTCACCAAGCCGTTCAGCACTCCGGTGCTGCTTGCCCGGCTGCAGGCCCTGTCCCGCCGCGGCGCCCCCGAACGCCCGGTGGCCCTCACGGTCGGCGGCCTGCGCCTCGACCCCACCACCCGCCGGGTCACCCGTGAGGGGCACGAGATCCAACTGACCCCCCGCGAGTACGCCCTGCTGCACCACCTGATGCGCAAGGCCGGGCAGGTGCAGAGCAAGAGCGAGATCCTCGAGAACGTCTGGGACTCCGACTACCCCGGCGCCGACAACGTCGTGGAGGTCTACGTCGGCTACCTCCGGCGCAAGATCGACGCACCCTTCGACGTCAAGCTGCTCGAGACGGTGCGTGGCCTGGGGTACCGGCTCAACCCGGTCACAGGTCCAGCGGAAGCCTGACGGCGAAGCGGCACCAGCCGTCGGGGCTCTCGTCGGCCTCCACGGCACCCCCGTGCGCCGCGACGATCTCGGCGACGATCGCCAGCCCGAGCCCGGCCCCGCCGGTGTCGCGGGTGCGAGAGTCGTCCAGGCGCACGAACCGGGCGAAGATGCGGGTGCGGTCCTCGACCGGCACCAGCGGCCCGTCGTTGTCGATCTCGAGCAGCGCCTGGTCGCCCACCCGGGACAGCCGCAGGCGCACCTGCTCGTGCCGGTGCCGCTCGGCGTTCTCCAGCAGGTTGCGCACCACGCGGGCCAGCCGGCCGGCATCCCCGCGCACCCGCGCCGGCTCGAGGTGCACCGCGATCGGCAGCCCGCGCGCTCGCACCACCGCGGCCTCGGTGGCCACCACGTCGTCGAGGTCGACCTCGGCGTCGCCGATGATCAACGCCCGCTCGTCGGCGGACGCCAGGGTGAGCAGGTCGTCGACGAGCAGCGAGAGACGGTCCACCTCCGCGGAGGCCCGCTCGGCCACCTGCGCTCGCTCCTCGAGGGGGCGGTCGTCGGCGAGGCGGTCGAGCAGCACCCGGATCGTCGCGAGCGGGCTGCGCAGCTCGTGCCCGGCATCGGAGACGAAGGCGCGACGCGAGACGTCGGCCCGCCGCAGCCGGTCGAGCACCCGGTTGAGGGTCTCGGCCAGCCTGGCCAGCTCGTCCCCGCCCGGGGGCACCTCGAGCACCGGCGCCGGCCGGGAGCCGGCGATGCTCTCGACCTGGTCGCGCATCCGCTCGACCGGTCGCAGCGCCTGCCCGATGGCGAAGGTCGTCACCGCGCCGAGCAGTGCGACCAGGCCGATGGCGCCGATGAGCGCGAACTCCGCCGCCCGTCTGAGCGCGGCGTCCCCGGCCCGGGTGCCCACCGCGACGAGCACGGTGTAGCGGCGCCCGTCGGGGCGCACGGCGTCGGCGGCAGCCACGGCGAACCCCTGCTCGTCCAGCCCCGGCACGGAGTCGACGGTCGTGACCTGCAGCCCCCCGGGCGCGACCCGCGGGTCGACCATCGGTGTGCCCACCGACCCGTCGGTCGTCATGACCACGGAGCCCGTGTCGTCGACGACCTGCGAGACCCGGATCCCGGCATCGGCCCCCGTCGCGTCGGCGAGCTCGTCGACCCGGCCGGAGGCGAGCTGGGCGCGCAGCTCGACGGCCTCGGCGGCGGCGATGTCGCGAGCCGACGCCTCGAGGACCTGGCCGGTCGAGAAGTAGATGATGCCGGCCGCGGCGGCGCTGACCAGGACGACGATCGGCATCGTCAGTGCGAGGATGCGGCTGCGCAGGCCGAGCCGCGGGGACATGGCTGGAGTCTAGGTTCGTCACCGCGCCGGACACCTGAGAGAACCTCAGGTGTCGCTCCCCCACCCGCTCACGGGTCCTGCGCGGAGGGGGCGCCCGCGGCGGTGGTGCCCACCCCGGGGTCGCCCCGGTCCGGCGCGCGGTCGGGGCGCAGCTGGCGCTCGGTCCACGGGTAGCGCAGCCGGGTCGCCCACGGCTCGGGCGCGCGGTCGAACTCGGCGGCGACCGCGGTGGTCGCCACGATGATGAAGGCGATGCACAACAACCACCCGACCAGCGCCACGGTGACGCCGAACAAGCCGTACCGATCGCTGTAGGACGCCATCAGGCGTGGCATGTACACGGTCGTCGCGTACCCCCACAGGGTGCTCAGGCCGCCGGCGAGGAGACCGGCCGGCAGCAGCCGCTGCCACGCCACGCGCCGGTTGAGCAGCAGCCAGGGGATGGAGGTCCACACCACGACGCTCGAGAACAGCGAGCCGGTCACGCCCGCGGCCCAGTCGAAGGGGATCTCGCTCAGCAGCGTGCGGATGAACGACAGCAGCGCCAGCTCGAGCATCAGCGCCCCGAGCGCGACGGCGGCGTAGAGGGAGGCACGCATGCTCGGCGCACGCGGCAGCTCCCACGCCTCGAGGTACATCCGCTGGATGCGACGCGAGAGGCTGATGCCGGACAGCAGCAGCAGCACCAGGCTGAGCACGCCGATGCTCGCCTCGCTCGAGGGTGCGAACACCGTCTGCACGGCATTCGCGGAGTCACCGGTGAGCGCGAACTTGCGCACGATGGCGTCGGCGATCGAGCCGTGGTTCTCTCTGGGCAGCAGGGCCGAGGTGAGGATGACGAGCGGGATCAGCGCGGTGAACGCCTGGGAGGCGATCACCATGGCCCGGTCGAAGCCCTGGACGGCGAAGAAGCGGCGCAGGCACCGACGCGGGAACCACTCCTCGTCGAGCATGTCGGGCAGCCGCATCCGTTCTCCTCTGGTCCGCTGGACCCAGTGTGCGGACGCCGCCTGGGTGGTCGCCTCATCTGGCACGGGTGACGCCCCACTCGGCGGCTCGGGGCGCCCGCCCGGCACGCGACAGGAGTCACCCCGGTGGGGTGAGGCGCGGTCGAGCCACGCGGCATACCAATGGGATCACCCGAACCGAGAGGGGGGTCAGCTCAATGACCACCACCACCGATGCGATGGGGCCGATCGACTTCCTGCTGATCGAGTTCCCCAACGAGAAGACAGACGGCGCCGCCGCCGACGCACTTGCCGAGCTCATCGACGCGGGCACGATCCGCCTGCTCGACCTCGTGCTCGCCCGCAAGGAGGACGACGGCACGGTCGAGGTGATCGAGATCGACGGCCTGGGCGATGTCACCGCCTTCGTGCAGTTCGCCGGGGCGCGCTCGGGCCTGATCGGCGACGACGACGTGCAGCAGGCCGGGGTGGCGATGGCCCCGGGCACGACTGCGGCGCTCATCGTGTTCGAGAACGCCTGGGCGGCACCCTTCGTGGCCGCGGCCCGCAAGAACGGTGGCGAGGTCATCGCCAGCATGCGCATCCCTGCGTCGGACGTCATGGACGCCCTCGACGCGCTCGAGTCCGAAGAAGAGTGAGGTAACCCGATGCCAGGACTACTCCGTGGGGTGGCCCGTACCGCCGTCGTCGCCGGCACCGCGACCGCCGTGAGCGGACGCGTGCAGCGCCGCCAGGCCGACAAGTACGCCGACCGCGACGCGCACGCCGCGGCCGAGCGCTCCGCCGCCTACGAGCAGGAGATGGCAGCGCAGCAGCCGCAGTACGCCCCGCCGCCGCAGCCGCAGTACGCCGCACCCCCGCAGCAGCAGTACGCGCCCGCACCCGAGCCGCCCGCCGCGGTCTCGCAGGCCGACATGATCAGCCAGCTCAAGCAGCTAGGCGAGCTGCGCGACGCCGGTGTCCTGACCGAGGAAGAGTTCGCGGCCCAGAAGGCCAAGCTCCTTGGCTGATGCCGGCAGGCCCGCGGCCACGAGCGCGAGCACCGAGCCCGCCGCCCACGCCGCGGTCAGCGGCGACGAGCCCCCGGGCACCACGGATGCCGTGGTGCAGGGGGCCGTCTGTGCTCCGGGGGCCGTCGCAGAACTGACCTCCGCGGATGCCGTCGCGCACGAGGGCGCCGGACCCCCGTCATCCGCCGACCCGGTGCCGGACGTCCCCCGCCTGCCCGGTCTGCCACGGCTGGCGATGGTGGCCATCGTCGGCGGCTCGCTCGTGCTGGTGCTGGCCGGCGCGCGAGCCACCGCGGGCATCATCGGCCCGGCCTTCCTCGCACTGGTGCTCACGATCACCGTGCACCCGCTGCGCCGTGCCCTCGTGCGGCGCAACGTCCCCGAGTGGGTCGTGGCCGTCGCCGTGGTGCTGTCGGTCTACTTCCTGCTCTTCGCGGTGTCGGTCTCCCTGGTCATCTCGGCGGGCCGGCTCGCGGCCCTGCTCCCCCAGTACCAGGACGAGTTCACGAAGTACACGGCCGACATCAGCAGCTGGCTGGCATCGCTCGGCGTCAGCAAGGACCAGGCCACCTCCGCGGCTCAGTCGATCGACCCGAGCAGCGTGGTCGGGGTCATCGGCGACGCCTTCACGGCGGTGCTCGGGGTGCTTTCCAACTTCTTCTTCGTCGTCGTCGTCGCGCTGATGATGGCCTTCGACACCGGCGGCGTCGAGCGGGTGATGGGCGTGGTGCGCCGCACCCGGCCGCACCTCGTCGACGCGTTGACCAGCTTCGCCCATGGCACCCGGGTCTACATGGGGGTGGCGGCCGGCTTCGGCTTCATCGTCGCGGTCATCGACGGCATCGCGCTGTATGTCATGGGGGTGCCCGGAGCCTTCATCTGGGCCGTGCTGGCGTTCGTCACCAACTTCATCCCGAACATCGGCTTCGTCATCGGCGTCATCCCGCCGGCCGTCATCGGCCTGCTCGAGGGCGGCCCCGGCCTGATGATCGGCGTCATCGTCGTCTACTCGGTCATCAACGTGGTCATCCAGTCGATCATCCAGCCGCGCTACGTGGGCGACGCCGTGGGGCTGTCGCCCACGATCACCCTGCTCTCGCTCATCTTCTGGGCCTGGGCGCTCGGGGCGCTCGGGGCGCTGCTGGCCGTGCCGTTCAGCCTCTTCATGCGGGCCGTGCTCGTCGAGGCTGACCCCACGACGCACTGGGTTCTCCCCATCCTGTCGGGGCGCCTGGCCCAGGACCCGCCCGACCCTCCGGCGCCCAACGGCGCGCCGGGTAGCACCGTGCCGGCCTGAGCCGGCACGGACCCGGCAACGGTCCACCGACCCGGCACCGGGCGGGGGCCACGACGAGAGGTGGAGGCCGGCCATGACCGAGCTGACGACCGCGGAGCGCAAGTCCCAGGGCAAGGCGGCACGTGCCACGGCGCCGCTCGGGTCGCACGCCGACATCGGCCCGGATGCCGGGCGCGACCCGGTTGGACTCGTCGTCGGGCAGGGCGCGACGCGCGTCCCCGAGCTGGTGCCGATCCGGCACGGCCGGATGCTGGTCTCGCCGTTCACGTTCTACCGCGGCGCCGCGCTGCCGATGGCAGCCGACCTGGCCACGGTGCCGTCCTCCGGCATCCGGGTGCAACTCTGCGGCGACGCGCACCTGTCGAACTTCGGCGTCTTCGCCGCCCCCGACCGGCGGCTCGTGTTCGACCTCAACGACTTCGACGAGACCCTGCCGGGGCCGTTCGAGTGGGACGTCAAGCGCTTCGCCGCCAGCCTGGCCGTCGCGGCCCGCGACAACGGGCTCGACGCCGCCGACCGCCGCACCCTGGTGATGCACGGGGTCGGGGCCTACCGGCGGAGCATGACCGACTTCGCCGGGAAGAAGCTGCTCGAGGTCTGGTACCAGCGCCTGGACATCGAGGACGTGCTCGACACGGTGGCGGCCAAGGTCAGCACGCAGGCGCTGACCCGCACCCGCAAGTCACTGGCCAAGGCGCGCAAGCGCGACAGCATGCAGGTGCTCAAGAAGCTCACGGCGGTGGTCGACGGCCAGCGGCGGATCGTCAGCAGCCCACCGCTCGTGGTGCCGATCGAGGAGCTCGCCGACGGCTGGACCGCCGACCAGATCGTCCAGCAGATGCGCACCATCCTCAGCCAGTACCGGCGCACGCTCAGCGCGGACCGCCGCCACCTCATCGGCCAGTTCCGCCTCGCCCACGTCGCTCGCAAGGTCGTCGGCGTGGGCAGCGTGGGCACCCGGGCCTGGATCCTGCTGCTCGAGGCCGACGACGGCCGCGAACCGCTCTTCCTACAGGCCAAGGAGGCCCAGAAGTCCGTGCTGGCCGACTACTGCGGTGCCAGCCGGTACCGCAACGAGGGCCAGCGCGTGGTGGCCGGGCAGCACCTGATGCAGGCGGCGAGCGACATCTTCCTGGGCTGGCAGCACGTCGACGGCGGCCTCGACGGCAGCTCGCGGGACTTCTACGTGCGCCAGCTGCGCGACATGAAGTTCTCGGCGGCGATCGAGCAGATGCTGCTGCCGGGCCTGGTCGCCTACGCCGAGATCTGCGGGTGGACCCTGGCCCGGGCCCACGCCCGCTCGGGCGACCGGTTCGCCATCGCGGGCTACCTGGGCAAGTCCGACACGTTCGACCGGGCTCTGGCGACCTTCGCCGAGCGCTACGCCGACCGCACCGAGCAGGACCACGCGGCCCTGGCTGCCGCCGTCGCGGACGGCCGGATCGAGGCCGTCACCGGCATCTGAGACCCCGCCGGGCCGGTGGTCAGGGCAGCACGATCTCGAAGCCGGGGTCGGGCGCGTCGAGGAACGACATGAGCAGGGCGAGCCGTGACAGGTCACCGGTCAGGGTGAGCTCACCGGCGCCCAGCAGTGCCTCGGGAGTGGCCTGCCCGGTGAGCAGCCGGCGTAGCCCTCCGGTGGTGAGGGTGAGCTCGAGCTGCGCGCCGTCGATGCTCGCGGGCACCTCGCGGTGCACGAGCACCCCGTTGCGCAGCTCCATGCGCAGGCGCTCGTCGACGTCGGTGAGCACCCAGTCGATCACCACGTGCTCGTGCCACGAGCGCGGGCCGTTGACCCGGATCTTCACCGAGTCGAACAGCTGGTCGACGGTGAGCACGGCGACCAGGTCGGCGGATGCCGACGACGCGGGGGTGCCGACGTTGCCGTGGCGCAGCTCGTGCGCCCCGGTGAGGAAGAAGTTGCGCCAGGTGCCGTTCTCGGCGCCGAAGCCGAGCTGCTCGAGGGTGCGCGCCTGCAGCTCGCGGGCGGCGGGGTTGGTGGGGTCCGCGAACACCACGTGGTTGACCACGGTGGCCACCCAGCGGAAGTCCCCGGCGGCGAACGACTCCTCGGCCCTGGCCAGCACGGCATCCGCGCCGCCCATGAACTCGACGTAGCGCACGGCCAGCTCGACCGGCGGGTGCTCCCACAGGTGGGCGGGGTTGCCGTCGAACCAGCCCAGGTAGCGCTGGTAGATCGCCTTGACGTTGTGGCTCACCGAGCCGTAGTAGCCGGTCGTGTGCCACGCGGCCTCCAGCGCCGGGGGCAGCTCGATCAGCTCGGCGATCTCGGCCCCGACGTAGCCCTGGTTCATCATCCGCAGCGTCTGGTCGTGCAGGTAGCCGTAGAGGTCGCGCTGGAGCGACAGGAACTCCACGACGCGCTCGCGGCCCCACGTCGGCCAGTGGTGCGAGGCGAAGGCGACCTCGAGGTCGTCGGCCAGCAGGTCCAGAGTCTCGGTGAGGTAGCCCGACCACACGTGCGGGTCGCGCACCAGGGCGCCCCGCAGGGTCAGCAGGTTGTGCAGGGTGTGCGAGGTGTTCTCAGCCAGGCAGACGGCCCGGTGGTCGGGGAAGGCGAAGTTCATCTCCGCGGGGGCCTCGGTGCCCGGGGTCATCTGGAACACGATGGGCACGCCGTCGACGACCTCCCGCTGCCCGGTGTGGGTGATGTCGAGCGTCGGGCGGATCAGGGTCACCGTGCCCGTGCTCGTCGTCATGCCGAGCCCGGCGCCGACCTGTGCGAACGGCCCCTTGGGCAGCGCGGCGCCGTACATGTAGCCCGCCCGCCGCGACATCGCAGCGCCCGCATAGACGTTCTCGGCCACCGCCTCGGAGAGGAAGCCCGCGGGCGCGATGACGACGCAGCGCCCAGCGTCGACGTCGGCCTGGGTGGTCACCCCCTTGACCCCGCCGAAGTGGTCGGCGTGCGAGTGGGTGTAGATGACACCGGTGACCGGCCGGTCGCCGCGGTGCTCGCGGTACAGCGCCAGCGCCGCCGCGGCCGTCTCGACGCTGATGAGGGGATCGATGACGACCACACCCTGCTCGCCCTCGACGAAGGTGACGTTCGACAGGTCGAGCCCGCGCACCTGGTAGATGCCCTCGACGACCTCGTAGAGGCCGTGCATCGCGACGAGGGTCCCCTGCCGCCACAGGCTGGGGTTGACGCACGACGGGGCCTCCCCGGCCAGGAAGGAGTAGGCGGCGTTGTCCCACACGACCCGGCCGTCGACTGCGGTCACCACGGCGGGGTCCAGCCCGCCGATCCGGCCGCGCTCGGCATCCGCGAAGTCCTGGGCGTCGAGGAAGGGCAGCCGTGCCTGCAGGGCGGCGTTGCGCCGGACGACGGTCTCGGTGACGGACGGCGTGCTCATCAGGGCCTCCTCGAGGGCGAAAGTGCCAATCAAGCACGGATGCCGGGACCGTCGCCTCCCCTGCCGGGGGTGGCCGTGGCCCGCGATGCCGGTGCCCACACCACGCCGTCGCCGCGGTCCGGTCAGCGGCTCCCAGCACTGCTGGCTAGGCTCACTGTCGTGGCAGACCTGCGCAGTGCGCTCGCCGTGCCGCGACCGAAGGTCTCGGTCCCGCGCCGGATCGACCGGGCCGTGGAGCGGCCGCGCCTGCTGCGCGACCTCGGTAGTGGCGGTGGTGGCTTCACGCCGGCCCGCGGCGGTGGCCCCGAGGTGCTCCTGGCGTGCGCGCCGGCAGGCTACGGCAAGACCACCATGCTGGCCGACTTCACCGACGAGCAGCGGGCCGCCGGGGTGCCGGTCGCCTGGGTGACGTGCGACCGCGACGACGACGGCACGGCGTTCTGGGGTGCGGTGATCCTCGCGGCCACCGAGGCCGCCCCCGAGTCCGCGACGGTGCTGGCCGGCCTGGACGCCCCCACCGGTGCGGCGGATGCGAGCTTCGTCGCCAACCTGGTCGGGGTGCTCGGCGACGAGGTCCCCGGCATCATCCTCGTGCTCGACGACGTGCACGAGGTACGTGCGCGGGAGGTGCTCGACGGTCTCCAGCACCTGGTCGAGTGGGCCGACGGGCGGGTGCGCGTGGCCCTGGGGTGCCGCTTCGAGCCACCGGTCGGCCTGCACCGGCTGCGGCTCACCGGCCGCCTGCACGAGGTGCGCGCCGCGCAGCTGGCCTTCACCGCGCAGGAGGCGGACGACTTCTGGGACCGGCACGACATCGCCCTCGACGACGACTCCCGGGCGGTGCTCTTCACCCTGACCGAGGGATGGCCGGCCGGCATGCGGATGGCGGCGCTGTCGCTCGAGCACGGCGACCCCGCCACCTTCGTCGCCGAGTTCAGCGGGGCCGACCGGCCGGTGGCCGACTACCTCGCCGGCGAGGTGCTGGTGCGCCTGCCGGACGACGTCGTCGACTTCCTGCTGCGCACCTGCGTGGTGGAGAACCTCTCGGTCGAGCTGGCGGCCCGGCTCTCCGGGCGTGACGACGCGGCCGCGATGCTCGACGACCTGGCCCAGCGCAACGCGCTCGTCGTCCCCCTCGACCGCACGGGCACCTGGTTCCGCTACCACGCACTGCTGCGCACCTACCTCGTCGCGGCCCTGCGGCGGCGTGACCCCGGCGAGATGGCCGCCCTGCGGGTGGTCGCCGCCACCTGGTTCCTCGAGCAGCGCGATCCTGCCCAGGCCCTCGAGCTCGCGTCGGATGGGGGCGACGGCGAGCTCGTCGAGCAGATCCTGCTGGCCGACGGGCTGAGCCTCGTGCTCAGCGGCGCGGGGCAGGCGGTGCGGCGCGCCATCGCGCTGCTGCCCGTGCGGCAGGACACCACCCCCGCGGTACTGGTGCACCGCGCCCTGCTCGCGGTCGACGAAGGTGACGTCTCGGCCGCCGACGAGGCACTGGCCGCGTTGGCCGCGGTGCCCGACGACGGCGCCAGCCCTCGGTTGACGTCGCTGCGCAAGGCGGCCGTGCTGCACCGTGCCCGGCTGGCCGCCGACCTGGCGGTGGCGCGCTCGAGCGACCTCGTCGCGGACGTCGGGCCCTCGAACCTGCCGGTCGACCTCGACCCGGACGTGCGGCTGCTCGTGCTGGCCGACCGCGGCGCCCTACGCCTCTTCGAGGGTGACCACCAGCGCGCGCGGCGGGACCTGCTCCAGGCGATCGACCTCGCCCAGGCGGCCGGCCTGCACTCCATCCAGCTCTACTGCAAGAACCTCGTGGCCGGAACCTACGCGGCGGAGAACGACTTGGGGCAGGCGAGGACCTGCGCGGAGAAGGCCATCGCCTTCGCCACGGCGCGCGGCTGGGACCGCTCGGCGAGCCTGGCCTACTCCTACATGCTCGCCGGCTGGACGGCGTTCCAGCTGCTGCACCCCGAGGAGGCGGCCACCTGGGCGGCCATGTCGCTCGACGTCATCGACACCACCATCGACGTCGAGGTGGAGGGCGCGGCCCGCACCGGTGAGGCCATCATCGCCTTCGACGAGCCGCCGCAGCGACGCTCCGCGCTCGACCGCCTGCAGCGCACCACGGCATGGCTCACCGACCGGGGCGCGTCGCCGGTGCTCATCGCCCTCGCCGCTCCGCACGAGCTGCGGATGTGCCTCGGCCTGGGCGAGTGGCACCGCGCGGAGCAGGCCGTCGAGCGAGCCGCGATGCGGCTCGGCGCCACCGGTGACGTCGCCGTGCTGCAGGCACAGTTCGCCTCCGCCCGGGGCCGACCGGCCGACGCCAAGCGCCTGCTGCGCCCGGTGCTCGCCGGTGACCTGTCCCCCCTCCGCACCACCGCGGGCACCACCGCGTGGCTGCTCGAGGCCCTGCTCGCCGAGCGGTCGGACCGCCGCCCCGCGGCCACCGAGGCACTGCTCGCGGCGCTGGAGGTCTGCGCGCCCACCGGGGCCACCCGCCCGTTCTTCGACGCCGGCGCCGAGGTGCACACGCTGCTGCTCCAGCTGCGCGGGCGGGCCGGCCACCTCGAGCCGGTCCTCGACTCGGTGCTCACCGGCATCGCCAACCTGCTGGAGTGGCAGAGCGCGGCCGCCAGCACCGGCAGCGCGCTGCCACCCGGGTCGACGACCGCGCCGAGCGGTGGGTGGCTGACCGAGCGAGAGCTCGTGGTACTGCGCGACCTGCCCTCGATGATGACGCTCGGCGAGGTCGCCGCCGCCCAGGGGATCAGCCTCAACACGGTCAAGACGCACGTGCGCTCGATCTACGCCAAGCTCGGGGCCGGTACCCGGCGTGAGGCCATCGGCATCGCGCGCGGGCTCGGGCTGCTCTGACCCAGGGCGCCGGCGCGGGCAGCGCCGGCCTGCGAGTGCGGTCACCCGTCACGCGTGAGGCGTGGCCCTGACACCGGTGCCAAGGTCAGACCACCGCAGCACGGCTGCGACCGAGCGAGAGAGGCCGTCGATGCGATACGAGTTCATCATTCGTGGCTCGGTGAGCGAGGACGTCCTGGGGTCCCTGCCCGAGCTGTCCGCCACGCCGTACCCCACCGGCGGCACCGTCCTCTTCGGCCCGGTGCAGGACGAGTCGGACGTCTCGAGCCTGCTGGCGAGGTTCTCCGACCTCGGGCTGTCCGTCATCGAGATGCGACGGCTCCCGGACTGACGCCGGCGTGGGCGACTCCGGCGTGGGCGACTCCGGCGGCCGGCCGTCCCCGGCATCCCTGACCCGGCGCGCCCGCGGTTGGGCCTCAGGCCGCTTCGGCAACCGCGCCACCGTCGCCGACGACCTGCGCGCCGGCGCCGTGCTCGGGCTGGAGTCGGTGCCCGACGGCCTGGCCAACGGCCTGCTGGCCGGCGTCAACCCGGTCCTCGCCCTGAACGGGTACCTGGTCGGCACGCTGGTGGGGGCGGTCAGCACCAGCACCGTGCTGATGTCCGTGCAGGCGACGGGCGCCATGGCGGTGATCATCTCCGACGTGCCGCAGACCCAGACGGGCGACGCCCGCGCGCAGGAGGCGTTGGCGGTGCTCGCCGTCCTCACCGGTCTGGGCATGCTGGCGCTGGGCGTGGCGCGCCTGGGCTCCCTGGTGCGCTTCGTGCCGAGCTCGGTGCTCGTCGGCTTCGTCAACGCCGTGGCGATCAACATCATGCTGTCGCAGGTCGACGAGATCACCGGCTACACCAGCGATGCCGCCAACCGGGTGCTCAAGACCGTGGACACGCTGGTCCACCCGGGGCAGATCCACTGGGCAGGTGTGCTCGTAGCGGCGCTGACCGTGGGGCTCATCGTGCTGCTCGAGCGCACCCGGCTCGGGGCGCTGGGCATGGTCGCCGCGATCGCCCTGGGGTCAGCGGTACCGGTCGTGCTCGAGGCCCTGGGCACCACGGTCCTCGCCGTGCCGGTGCTGTCGGACGTCGTCACCGTGCCCCGCAGCCTGCCGCAGCTCCAGCTTCCCTCCGTCGGCCTGGTGGTGGCCATGGCCGTCCCCGCGCTGTCCCTCGTCTTCGTCGGCCTCGTGCAGGGCGCCGCCATCGGCGGCACGGTGGCCAACCCCGACGGGTCGCCCAACGACGCCTCTGGCGACTTTCGGGGGCAGGGCGTGGCCAACCTCGCCACCGGGGTGCTGCAGGGGATGCCGGTGGCCGGCTCGATGTCATCGACCAACCTCGTCAAGGCGGCCGGCGGCCGCACGGCGACGGCCAACCTGTTCGCGGGAGTCGTCATCGGTGCCTCGATGCTGCTGCTCTCCGACGCCGTGGGCTACATCGCGATGCCCGCGCTCGGCGGCCTCCTCGTACTCATCGGCTGGCGCAGCCTCAAGGTCGACCAGCTGCTGCTCACCTGGCGCACCGGGCCGGTGCCGGCGACGACGATGGCGATCACCTTCGTGCTGACCCTGCTCATCCCGCTGCAGTACGCCGTGCTCGTCGGTGTCGGCCTGGCGGTGCTGCTGCACGTGGCGCGCCAGTCGAACCGGGTCGTCGTCAAGCACTGGGTGTTCGACGAGCCCCACGGGTTCCCGACCGAGGCCGACCCGCCCGCACAGGTGCCCCCTGGCGAGGTCGTCGTGCTCGCGACCTACGGCAGCCTGTTCTTCGCCTCGGCCCCGGCGTTCGCCGCCCAGCTGCCGCGGCCGCCGGCCCCCGGCACCCGCGGCGTGGTCGTGCTGCGGCTGCGGGCCAAGGATGAGCTCGGTAGCACCATCGTCAAGGTGCTCATCACGTACGCCGAGCAGCTGGGCGCCAGCGGGTCGCGGCTGATGCTGGCTGGGCTCACCCCCGGAGTACGCCGCCAGGTCGAGGACACCGGCCTGGTCGCGCTGCTCGGCGACGACGCCGTCTTCATGGCGCAGGCCCGGGTGGGGCTGTCGGTGGGCGAGGCCGTCGAGCACGCCCGCGAGTGGATCGCCACCACGAGCGAGCCGAGCACACCGCCCGGCTCGTGACCCGGCACCACGACCGGAGAAGCGGCAGCGGCAGCTGCACCACGCCGGGGTTCGGCACCGAGAAACTCTTGACTCGTTCCAGAAAACGGGCGAGACTGCCAGCGTGACCACCCCGCCCGACGTCGAGCAGCAGCTGCGCGGTGCCTCGCTGCGGGTGACCCGCCCCCGCGTCGCGGTGCTCGCGGCCGTGCAGGAGCGGCCGCACGCGAGCACCGACACGATCATCGAGGTCGTGCGCGAGGACCTCGGCGAGGTCTCGCACCAGGCGGTGTACGACGTGCTGCGGGCGCTCACCGGCGCCGGCCTGCTGCGCCGCATCCAGCCCTCCGGCTCCGTCGCCCGGTACGAGTCACGGGTGGGCGACAACCACCACCATGTGGTGTGCCGCTCGTGCGGAGCCATCGCCGACGTCGACTGCGCGGTCGACGCGACCCCGTGCCTCACGGCATCCGACGACCACGGCTACGTCATCGACGAGGCCGAGGTCGTCTACTGGGGCACCTGCCCGCAGTGCACGGCCCGGGCGGCGGGCACGGGCACCTGAGACCAGACCACCACCGATCCGAGAACCGCACCACGAACAGGAGACGGACGTGACCGACCAGGCAACCGACGGCGTGACCGACCAGGGCAGCGAGAGCGAGAACCCGGCGATCGACATGCCGACCCCGAAGAAGGGCCGGCCCCGCACCAACCAGGACTGGTGGCCCGACCAGCTCGACCTGTCGGTGCTGCACAAGCACTCACCGGCCACGAACCCCCTGGATGCCGGGTTCGACTACGCCGCGCAGGTCGCCACCCTCGACGCCGACGCGCTCAAGCGCGACATCGTCGAGGTGATGAAGACCTCTCAGGACTTCTGGCCGGCCGACTTCGGCCACTACGGACCGCTGTTCATCCGGATGAGCTGGCACTCCGCCGGCACCTACCGCATCTGGGACGGGCGTGGCGGCGCCGGCGACGGCCAGCAGCGGTTCGCCCCGCTCAACAGCTGGCCCGACAACGCCAACCTCGACAAGGCCCGGCGCATCCTGTGGCCGGTCAAGCAGAAGTACGGGCAGAGCCTGTCGTGGGCCGACCTGCTCGTGCTCGCCGGCAACGTCGCGCTCGAGGACATGGGCTTCGAGACGTTCGGGTTCGCCTTCGGCCGCGAGGACGTGTGGGAGCCCGAGGAGATCTTCTGGGGCTCGGAGGACGCCTGGCTCGGCGACGAGCGCTACAGCGGCGACCGCGAGCTCGCCAACCCGCTCGGCGCGGTGCAGATGGGCCTGATCTACGTCAACCCTGAGGGCCCGGGCGGCGTGCCCGACCCGGTCAAGGCCGCGCGCGACATCCGTGACACCTTCGCCCGGATGGCGATGAACGACGAGGAGACCGTCGCGCTGATCGCCGGCGGCCACTCGTTCGGGAAGACCCACGGCGCCGGCGACCCCGACCTGGTCGGCCCGGAGCCCGAGGGCTGCCCGGTCGAGCACCAGGGCATCGGCTGGAAGAGCCAGTACGGCACCGGCAAGGGCCGCGACGCCATCACCAGCGGGCTCGAGGTCACCTGGACCCAGACCCCGACGAAGTGGAGCAACAAGTTCTTCGAGAACCTCTTCGGCTTCGAGTGGGAGCTCACCAAGAGCCCGGCCGGGGCCTACCAGTGGCAGCCCGAGGACGGCGGCGGCGCCAACACGGTGCCCGACCCCGAGGACGGCTCGCTCACCCGCCCGCCCACCATGCTCACCACCGACCTGGCGCTGCGGATGGACCCGGAGTACGAGAAGATCTCGCGCCGCTTCCTCGAGAACCCCGACGAGTTCGCGCTGGCGTTCGCGAAGGCCTGGTACAAGCTGCTGCACCGGGACATGGGCCCGGTCGAGCGGTTCCTCGGCCCGTGGGTGCCCGAGCCGCAGCTGTGGCAGGACCCCGTGCCGCCGGTCGAGGGCGAACTGGTGTCCGACACCGACGTGGCGGCCCTCAAGGAGGCCATTCTGGCCACCGGACTCACCGTGCCGCAGCTGGTGCGCACCGCCTGGGCCTCGGCATCCAGCTTCCGCGGCACCGACAAGCGGGGCGGGGCCAACGGCGCCCGCATCCGCCTGGAGCCCCAGCGCAGCTGGGAGTCCAACGACAGCGCCGAGATCGACGCCGTCGTCTCGGCCCTGGAGCAGGTCAAGTCCGACTTCGACGGCAAGGGCGGCACGACGGTGTCGCTGGCCGACCTGATCGTGCTCGGCGGGTCCGCCGCCGTGGAGAAGGCGGCCAGGGATGCCGGTCACGACGTCACCGTGCCGTTCCACCCGGGGCGTACCGACGCCAGCCAGGAGCAGACCGACACCGACGCGTTCAAGGTGCTGGAGCCCCGCGCCGACGGCTTCCGCAGCTACTTGCCGCACGGCGAGAAGCTGTCGGCCGAGACGCTGCTGCTCGACCGGGCCAACCTGCTCAACCTCACCGCGCCCGAGATGACCGTGCTCGTCGGCGGCATGCGGGTGCTGGGCGCCAACGTCGGCGACTCCGACCTCGGCGTGTTCACCCAGCGACGCGGCCAGCTGACCAACGACTTCTTCCGCACCCTGCTCGCCCCGGGCACGCAGTGGAGGTCCTCGCTCACCCAGGAGAACGTGTACACCGGCACCGACCAGGCGACCGGCGAAGAGCGCTGGTCGGCCACCGCCGTCGACCTGGTCTTCGGCTCGCACGCGCAGCTGCGGGCGCTGGCCGAGGTCTACGCCAGCGACGACGCGGCCGAGAAGTTCGCCCGCGACTTCGTGGCTGCGTGGGTCAAGGTGATGGAGCTCGACCGCTTCGACCTGCACCGCTGAGCACCCCTCGCACGGAAGTCCCCCCGGGCCCGGCCCGGGGGGACTTCCCTGTCCATCACCGACTTCGTGCGATTTACACACGGTTCTCGCACCCGGGCAGCGGTAAGAACCGTGTGCAAGTCGCACGAAGTCCCATGCCGCGCGGCCGCCCGCGCCCGATCGGATGCCGTGCGCCGGGTCAGGCGCGGCGGCGGAAGGTGTGCGCCCCGCGCGAGGCCTTGGTCTCCAGGTAGCGGGCGTTGGCGTCGTTGACGTGCACGCCGGTGGGCACCACCTCGGTGACGACGACCCCGAGCCGGGCCAGCTGGGCCGCCTTGTCGGGGTTGTTGCTCAGCAGGGCCAGCGACCCGATGCCGAGCGCCGTCACCATCTGGGCCGCCACCGTGTAGTCGCGCGCGTCGGCGCTGAAGCCGAGGGCGAGATTGGCCTCGTAGGTGTCGAGGCCGCCGTCCTGCAACCCGTAGGCGTCGAGCTTGCCGTACAGCCCGATGCCGCGCCCCTCCTGGCGCAGGTAGAGCAGGTAACCGCCGACCTGGGCGATCAGCTCGACCGCCTCGCGCAGCTGCGGGCCGCAGTCACAGCGCTGGCTGCCGAAGACGTCACCGGTGAGGCACTCGCTGTGTAGCCGCACGAGCGGCGCGTGGTCGAGCCGGTCGGCCGGTGCGAGCCGGCTGGTGCGGTCGCCGAGCCCCACGGCCAGGTGCTCGCGGCCGTCGACGAGCCCGTCGAAGGTGAGCACCCGTGCGGTGGTGCCGAACCCGTCGCTGAAGCGCAGCGGCACCATCACCTCGGTCCGGATCGTGGCCGGTGGGGGCTGCAGCGGGTGCGTCATGGGGTGGTCCCTCCCTGGTCGTCCTGCTCGAACCGCACCGACAGCGCGTAGCGCAGCAGCACGACGTCGTCGATGCGGCGCACCTCGGCGAGGGTCGCGCGCGCCCGGGTGCCGCCGGGAAGCCGCACGTCGGCGGACAGCCGCGGCGCGCTCGGGGCACCCACCACCACCGGCGCGACGACGAGCTGCAGCTCGTCGGCGACACCGGCCTGAAGGAACTGGGTCAGCACGTCCTGGCCGCCCTCGACCATCAGCCGGCGCACGCCGCGCGCGGCGAGGTCCTCGCTCACCCAGCCCACGCCCGGGGAGGCGCCGGCGTCGACCACCGTCGCGGCATCCCCCAGCCGCCCACGGGTGGCGGCGACAGCCGGGGTCGCGCAGTAGACCACGGGGTCGCCGTCGCCTCCGGCGAAGATCGCCGCGCCCGGCTCGAGGTTCGGATGCCGGGTGAGCGTCACCTTGCGCGGTGTCGGCGACCGGCCCAGCGCCACCCGCCGGCCCCGCCGGCCGGGGTCGCGCACGGCGAGGCGGGGGTCGTCGGCGCGCACGGTGCCGGCTCCGACGAGGATCGCGTCGCAGCCGGCGCGCACCGCGTCGACCCGGTCGAGGTCGGCCGCGTTGGACAGGACCAGGCGCCGGTCGGTGGTGTCGTCGAGGCAGCCGTCGAGCGAGACGGCGCAGCTGAGCACGGTGTAGGGGCGCTCAGCCACGGCGACCACCCGACGCGGCGGCCGGGCTGGCCGGGGTGGCCGGCGCGGAAGCGGGCAGCGCCGGCCGGCCCCGGCGCACCCGCCCGGCGAGCAGCAGCACGGCCCCCGGCAGGGTGCCCACCAGCGCGATGGCCCCGAACGCCACGGCCGTTGCCAGCCCCGACGCCGCCCCCAGCCCCGCGGCGGCGAAGACCCAGGCCGCGGCTCCCTCGCGCGGCCCCCAGCCGGCGAGGTTGAGCGGCAGCGCCGAGAGCACCAGCACGAGGAGGGCGAGCGGCAGCAGGTCGGACACCGGGATCCCCACCCCGACCGCCCGGGCGGCGAGCACGAACGTCGCGGTGTGGCCGGCCACGGCCAGCAGCGAGGCCAGCACGATGCCCACCGAGGCGGGCCCGGTGCCGAGCGCACGCAGGTCCGTGGCCACCAGCCGCAGCCAGCCGGTGACCCGGCGCCCGCGCCACCGTTCGAGCGCGGCGGCGAGGCCGCCAACGGCCAGGGCGAGCCCGACGACCACGGCAGCGGATGCCGTCGACACGTCGGGGAGGTCGAACGGCCGGGCGACGAGCAGCACCACCGCGGTCAGCGCGACGAGCACGACCTGGCCGGCCGTGCGCTCCCACGCCACACCACGCAGCCCGCGCCCCACGTCCCCGCCGACCCGGCCGTGCTGCACCCCGCGGCCGACGTCACCGAGCACTCCGCCGGGCAGGGTGGCGTTGAGGAACTGCGCCCGGTAGCAGGAGGCGAGCGCCGCGGTCAGGGTGAGGTCGGCGCCCAGCCGGCGCGCGACGAGCCGCCAGCGCCACGCCCCGCACAGCGTGGTCAGCAGGGCGATGACCGCCCCGGTGGCGAGCACCGTGGCGTCGGTGGCGCGCAGCGCCGCGAGGAACGGCCCGGTGCCGAGCACGACGACGAGCGCGCCGAGCACCAGCACGCCGCCCAGCGCACGAGCCACCCGCCACCACGCTGCGTCGATCCCGGCCTCCTGCACGTCCGGGCCGTCCCCCGGACGGGAACCGGCCACCTGTTCGCCCGGACATACGGTGCCGGCGCCCCCCCGGTTCAGGTCAGGCCCCCACGTCGGCGAGCACCCCGGCCACCGCGGCGCTCGTCGCGGACCACGACGGCAGCAGGGGCCGACGGTCGGCGGCCGCCCGGCGCAGCCGCCGCCGCAGCCGCGGGTCGCCCAACCACTGCTCGACCGCCCCGGCGAGCGCGGCTGCGTCGTCGGCCGGTACCAGCATCCCGGGACGCCGCCCGGCCGGGGCGTGGCCGAGCGCCTCGGGCAGCCCCCCCACCCGGGTCGCGACCACCGGGATGCCGTGTGCCAGCGCCTCGGTGACGACCATGCCGTAGGTCTCGCCGTGCGAGGCGGTGACGAAGAGGTCGGCGCGCGCGTAGGCGGCGTCCAGTGCGGCGCCCACCAGCGCGCCGCGGAACCGGACGCGCTCGGCGATCCCGAGCTCGAGCGCCCGGGCCCGCAGGTGCTCGACGAACCCCGGGTCCCGCTCGAGCGAGCCGACGAGCTCGCAGGACCAGCCGGGCGCGGCCACCCGGGCGAGCGCCTCGAGCAGCACGCCGTGGCCCTTGGCGGGGATGACCGCCCCGACGCACAGCAGCCGGCGCCCGGCCGGCTCGCCCGCCGCCACCGCGGCGGGCTCGACGCCCGGGGGCGCCACGGTGACCCGCGAGGGGTCCAGGCCGTAGGCGTCGAGCAACCAGCGCCTGGTCCAGCGGCTCGTGGTCACGACGTGGGCGACGCCGCGCACCGCGGTCTCCTCGCGGTCCCGCACCCCGCCGCCGCCCCGGGGCGCGCCGACGCCGCGCGGCAGGTGCACCAGCACGACCAGCCGCAGCCGGTGTGCCTGGGCACGCAGCACCTCCGGGTGGCCGGTGGAGACCAGCCCGTCGAGCAGCACCACGCCGCCGGCCGGCAGCCCGCCGAGCACCTCGGCCAACGCGCGCGCCTGGTACTCGGCTCTCCCGCAAGGCTGTTGAGCAGCCACGGCGTGCTCGCGCACCGCACACCCCAGGGCGGCCAGGCCGGCGCAGAGCCGGCGGTCGTAGGTGTTGCCGCCGCTCGGCCGGGCCGGGTCGTCGACCCCGTCCGGCACGACCACATGCACCGGCCTCACAGGTCCCGCTCGTAGGAGGCCCAGGCGACGTGCGACTCACCCAGGGTGACGTGCAGCCCCGCCAGGTCACCGGCATCCCGACCCAGCCCGCCGGCGGAGGCGCGCTCGGCGATGCGGTCGGCGACCACCTGCGCCAGCCGCTCGGTCGTCGTGTTGACGCCGGCCAGTGACGGGTCGTCGTCGAGGTTGCGGTAGCTCAGCGCCCCGACCACCTCGCCGAGCACCCGGGCAACGCGGCCGATGTCGACCACGACCCCGTCGGCGTCCAGGGTCTGGGCACGTACCGTGACGTCGACGACGTAGGTGGCGCCGTGCAGCTGCTGGGCCGGCCCGAACCCCTCGCCGCGCAGGCTGTGGGCGACCATCATGTGGTCGCGGACGGTCACGCTGAACACGAGGGCTCCTCGGGGTAGACGATGGTGTGGCACAGGGCGGGCAGCGTTCCGTCGGCCAGGCGGGCCATGACCTCGGGCAGCTGGTCGAAGGGCGAGCTACCGGTGAGCAGGACGTCGAACGCGGGGTCGCGCAGCAGTCGCAGCGCCAGCGACAGCCGGTCGCGGTGGGTGCGACGTCCGCGCTGCGCGGGCGACACCGTGCCGACCTGGCTGGCCCGCACCGCGAGCCGGCTGGAGTGGAACGACCCACCGAGCCGCAGGGTCACCTCGGTGTCGCCGTACCAGCTGAGGTCGACGACCGTGCCCTCGGGCGCGAGGGCGTCGAGCGCCAGCTGCAGCCCCGCCGAGGTCGCGCTCGCGTGCACGGTCAGGTCGCAGCGGCGGGGGGCGTCGTCGGGCAGGGCGAAGCCGACGCCGAGCGCCGCGGCGACGGCGGCCCGGCCGGGGTCGACATCCACCACGGTCACCTCCACCCCGGGGATGCCGGCCAGCAGCCGGGCTGCGCACAGGCCCACCATCCCGGCCCCCACCACGGCGACCCGGTCGCCGAGGAGCGGCGCGGCATCCCACAGGGCGTTGACGGCGGTCTCGACGGTGCCGGCGAGCACGGCGCGGGGAGGGGGCACGTCATCGGGCACCACCACGACGGCCTCGGCGGGCACGACGTAGCGGGTCTGATGGGGGTAGAGGCAGAACACGGTGCGGCCCACGAGGTCTGCCGGGCCGGCTTCCACCACTCCGACGTTGAGGTAGCCGTACTTCACCGGGCCGGGCAGGTCGCCCTCCTGGTGCGGCGCCCGCATCACCTCGCGCTGGTCGGGCGGCACGCCCCCGCGCAGCACGAGCGTCTCGGTGCCCCGGCTGATGCCGGTGTGCAGGGTTCGGACCAGTACCTCACCGGGGCCGGGCGCGCGCACGGACGCTCGGCGGATCTCGCCCTGCCCCGGCTCTCGCACCCAGTAGGCGCGGGCCTGGGGCGTCATCGCGGTCCTCCCTTCACGGCTGCGCTGGACGAGGTCGCCGTCGGGGGACGGTGGTACCGGTACACACGGTGCCAGCACGCGGGCGGTTCAGGAAGTCGGGAGCCGGGTGCGCCCCGGGTGAACCGTGCGGGGCTGCGTCCCGTGATGACGGGTGAGGCCCCCTGCGCGGTGGCGTGGGTCGGCACCGGAGCGGCGGACGGAGACAGTGATGGGGACTCGGATCGTGACCGCGGTGGCGGCGCTGGTGTCGGCATACGTGCACCTCAAGCTGTGGCTCGACGGGATGAGCGGCCTCGACATCATCGGACCGGCGTTCCTGTTCAACGCCGTGGCCGGCCTGGTCATCGCGGTGCTGCTGCTGGCGTGGCGGCACTGGGTCCCGGGGTTCCTCGCGGCCGGGTTCGGAGCGAGCACCCTCGGGGCGTTCATCCTGTCGACGACCGTCGGGCTGTTCGGGGTGAAGGAGCAGTGGGTCGGTTTCGAGGTGTGGGCGGCCGCGGTGTCCGAGGTGGTGTGCATCGTCGGCGGGCTGCTGGTGATGCGGGCGGCGTGGCCCCGCCGCCGGGCCGAGGCAGCAGTCGGTGCGTCCGCCGACGGGCAGACGACGTCACCCACCCGCTGACCGGGCCACCCGGCATCCGGCGCCCCGCGACCCGGCCCCTGCATGCCGGGTCGCGGGGTGTCGGCGCGCGGCGGGCGTCGCCCGTCAGGAGGGACGACCCGTGAGCACCACGATGGACCGGGCCCCCACCGTGAGCGGAGCGTCGGAGACGGGCGGCCCCGAGGGCGTGAGGTCGGGCGGCGTAGTGCCGTTGGTGTCCGCGAGGACTCGCCACGAGCCGGGCACCTGGACGGTGAAGTCCAGGGGGCCCGACCAGGCGTTGACCATCACGTAGAGGTCGTCCTCGCCGTAGGCGGCTCCGGACAGGTGCCAGGCCAGCGTGTGGGACTGTTCCGAGAGGTCGGGGGCGCCCGCGGTGCCGAACCACTGCACGTCGTCGCGCCAGAACCGGCTGCGGGCGATGCTGCGCCGCGACTTCCGCAGGGCGATCATGCCCTTCGCGAAGTCGAACAGCTCGCGGTTGGTCGCGAGCCGGTCCCAGTCGAGCCAGGTGGTCTCGTTGTCCTGGTTGTACGGGTTGTTGTTGCCGTGCTGGGTGTTGGCGAACTCGTCACCGGCCACCACCATCGGGACGCCGTTGCTCAGCATCATCAGGGCGACGAAGTTCTTCAGCTGCCGAAGCCGCAGGGCCCGGACCTCGTCGGGGACGCCGTCGTCACCCTCCCACCCGCTGTTCCAGCTGCGGTTGTCGCTGGAGCCGTCGGTGCCGTCATGGCCGTTGGCCAGGTTGTGGCGGTCGTCGTAGGACACCAGGTCGTTCAGGCAGAAGCCGTCGTGGGCGGTGATGAAGTTGATGCTCTGGTAGGGCCGGTAGACGTCGCCGGGGCCGTCGGGGAACAGGTCGCAGCTGCCGTAGACCCGGGTCATCAGAGCCGGCACCAGCCCGTCGTCACCCTTGACGAACCCGCGCACGTCGTCGCGGAAGCGGCCGTTCCACTGCCGCCACATGATGCCGGGGAACGACCGCCCGAGCAGGTAGGCGCCCATGTCCCAGGCCTCGGCGACCACTGTGACGTCCAGCTGGGCGGCGAGCGCTCCGATCTCGTTGATCAGGGGCGGGGCAGCGTGCGGGTCGATCCCCCCGTCGGCGTCGCGGGCCAGGATGGAGGCGAGGTCGAACCGGAACCCGTCGACGCCCTGGGCCGCCCAGTGCCGCAGGCTGCGCAGCACCAGGCCCCGCATCGCGAGGTCGGCTCCCTGCGTGGTGTTGCCGCAGCCGGAGTCGTCGATGTACGAGCCGTCCTCGGCCACGAGGTAGTAGGAGTCGTTGTCGATGCCGCGCAGGTGGTAGGTCGGCCCGGACAGGTCCCCCTCGCTGGTGTGGTTGTAGACCACGTCGAGCCACACCTCGATGCCGGCCGCGTGCATCGCGGCGACCATCTCCCGGAACTCCGCGACCGGCTCGTCGGACGCAGCGTAGGCGTGGTGCGGCGCGAAGAAGTTCAGCGTCATGTACCCCCAGTAGTTGCCCTCCTGGGGGTCGAACTGCTGCACCGGGAGCAGCTCGAGCACGGTGATGCCGAGCTCGACCAGGTAGGGGATCTTCTCGACCAGCCCGCTGAAGGTCCCGCGCCGCTGCGCGGAGACGCCGCTGTTCACGCGAGCGGTGAAGCCCTTGACGTGCGCCTCGTAGACGACCGTGTCATGGGTGTGCCGCGGCCCCGGTGGGAGGTCCGGCTCTCGCCCCCAGCTCGCCTGCGGCAGGTGGCCGAGCACGGCCCGACCGTCGTTCGGCCCGTCACCACACGCGGCCTCGCGGGAGAAGTCCGGCGGGAAGTGCAGCCGGTGCGCATACGGGTCGCAGAGCACCTTGGCCGCAACGAAGTGGTTGCGGCCGCCGGAGGGGCCGTCGACCCGGTAGGCGTAGTAGGCCGCACCCGGGACCCGCGCGGCGGTCACCATGCAGTGCCAGATCCGGCCGGTCTTGTGCACCAAGGGGTCGTGGGCGAGCTCCAGGATCGGGGTCGTCACGTCATCCGCGCCGTAGACCAGGAGCGTGACGCTGGTGGCGGCCCGCGAGTAGAGGGCGAAGTTCCACGCCTGCTCCGACTCCACCCAGGTGGCGCCGAGCGGCGCAGGGGCGCCCTCCTCGCGCTCCCATGCCTGGATCGTGCGCAGGTTTGCCAGGTGCTGGGTCACGGCGGTGCTCCTTCGTCGGCGGCGCCCGATTGGCGCGGGTGGCGCCGGCCGTGGCCGCACCACCCGCAGTCATTGCTACGCCCCTCGGAAGCGTCCTGCGTCACCCTGCCCGGGTGGCTGGGGGGAAGGCACTCACCTTTCTCTGACGCCAGTGGACCGGTCGAGAATCGCCGGTGAAGGTCGACGATCCCCGGGCAGGTCTCGACCCCTCGATCAGCAAGCGCGCCTCCGCCTCGATGAGGCGGGCGGGCGCAGCGGGGTCAGACCGGAAGGGTCAGCACGACCCGCCCGTCGGAGGTGCGCACGTCCACCGAGGTGATGTCGGTGCGACCGGTCGCGGTGGCCCCGGTGAGCCGCATCGTCTTCCCCGGCAGGCCCTTCCAGGTGGCCACCTGCTCGACCCCACCCTCGCGCGTGTGCACGACCAGCGCGTAGGCCGGGGCGAGGGGTCCTTCGTACTCGTCGCCGTCACCGTCGCCCGTGGGGTACGAGCAGGTCAGGTCGAGCTTGGTGCCCCACGCAACGCCGGTCAGGGCCACGGCGGCCTTCACCGGCACCTCGCCGACCGGCACCATCGCCCGGCCGGCCGGCGCGGCGCTGCGGGTGGCTGCCGGCGACGCGGCCGCCTCGGGAGAGCCGGAACGCTCGAAGACGCCGCCCACTGCGAGCGCGCCGACGAACAGTGCCGCGACGGCGGCAGCCACCGCGGCGGTGAGCACCGAGCGTCGCCGCTGCTGGCCCCGCACCTCGCGCACCAGCGCGGGCAGCAGGGTCGAGGGCAGCGGGGCGTCGGGGGTGCGCGCCTCGAGGTCGGCCACGTCGACCTGGGCCAGCAGACCGGGCAGGCCGGCGAGCTCACGGACCCCGCGGCTGCACTCCTCGCACCCCGGCAGGTGGGCCTCGAAGTCCAACCGCTCGGAGGGAGCCAGCGACCCGAGCACGTAGGCGCCGTCGAGGTGGGCGAACTGGCAGCTCATGCGCCCACTCCCATCTCCTGCAGGGCGAGCCGCAGGGCTCGCAGCGCGTAGTGCGTGCGCGACTTCACGGTGCCCTCCGGCACCCCGAGCCGGTGCGCGGCCTGCGCCACCGAGGACCCCCGGTAGAAGCACTCGAGCAGCACGGCGCGGTGGTCCGCCGACAACGACGTGATCGCCTCGGTGACCAGCCAGGAGGTCAGCAGCTGGTCGGTGCGGTCGATCTGCTCGCGGCCCTCGGGCACCTCGGCGACGGCCAGCTCGTGCTGCGAGCGCGAGGTGCGCCACTCGTCGATGACGATGTTTCGTGCCACGGTGAACAGCCACGACCGCACGGAGCCACGTGACTCGTCGAGCCGCTCGTGGTTGCGCCAGGCCCGCAACAGGGTCTCCTGCACGACGTCCTCGGCGCGCGCCCGGTCCTGCCCGGTCAGGCGTAGGGAGTAGCCCCACAGCGCAGCGGCATGCTCGTCATGCAGCTGCTGCATCAGCACCACGGCGCTCTCCGGCATCCGACCTCCTCACCGAGCACTACGCGCCGGCCGCGTGCACGGTTCAACGCCTACTCGTCGCCGCGCAGGGTGAACGAGCGGAGCCGGTCGCCGGTGAACCACAGCGACCCGCCGGCGACCAGCGCTGCGGCCACGAGCGCGTAGGCCAGGCCGGTGGTGGCGGCATCCTCGACCCGGGGGCTGATCTCTCCCGCCACCGCCCGGCCCCAGGCCCCCACGGACAGCCAGCGCACACCGGCGAAGACCGAGCCGAGCAGTCCCTCCCAGACGAGCACGAAGAGCAGCCCGACGACGACGGCGTGCCGGGTGAGCGCCGCGAGGGCGAGGAAGAGCGCGGTGTACACCGTGCCCGACACGGCCGCACCCACGGCGAGGGCGACCGCCCTTCCCGGGTGCGAGGTGTCGAGCACGAGGGCCGCGACGGCCACCGGAAGAGCGCCCAGCAGCATGGTGGCCCCCCAGGCGGCGACGAACTTGCTTCCCGCGATGGAGTGCCGGTTCACCGGCTTCGCGAGCAGGTAGACCACGGAGCCGTCGTCGATCTCCGGGCCGAGCACGGCCGTGGCCGCGAGCAGCGCGACGAGGGGCATCGCCAGCGTGAGGCCCAGCCCCACCACCACCTCGACACCCACCTCGTCGCCGGTGAGCAGGCGCACCAGCAGGGCGAGCATGACCAGAGCGCCCGCGATGAGCAGCAGCACCACCCCGCGGCGCCGGCCGAACAGGGCCTGCATCGACAGGCGCAGCACGGTGCGGTTCATGGCTCAGCCCCCCACCAGGTAGGCGAAGACGCTCTCGAGCGACTCGTCGGTGGGCGTGAGCTCCTGGATGCGGATGCCGTGCTCGCGCGCCACCCGCGGCAGCCGCACCGCGAACGCGCCGAAGTCGCTGACCGACACGTCGACCCCGCCGGCGGCCCGCAGGGCGACGGCCACCACCGAGGGCTCGGCGATGAGGGATGCCGCGAGCCGGCGGTCGTCGTCGGCCGCGACGACGTACTGGATCGGGCGGTCGGTCATCAGCCGGCGGATCCGGCCGAAGTCGCCGGAGGCGGCGTGCCGGCCCGAGACGACGACCTCGATCTGCCGGGCGACCTGCTCGACCTCCTCGAGGATGTGCGAGCTGAAGAGCACGGTGCGACCCTCGCCGCCCATCCGGCGCAGCAGCGTCATCAGGTGCAGCCGCTGGCGCGGGTCGACGCCGTTGAACGGCTCGTCGAGCAGCAGCACCGACGGGTCGTGCACGAGGGCCGAGGCGAGCTTCACCCGCTGGCGCATCCCCTTGGAGTAGGTGCCGATGCGGCGGGCGGCGGGCTCGCCCATCTCGACGACGTCGAGCGCCCGCTCGGTGGCGGCGCCCGGGTCGGGCAGACCGTGCAGCTCGGCGTTGGCGAGCACGAACTGGCGCCCGGTGAGGTAGCCGAAGCTCAGCTCGCGCTCGGGCACCAGCCCGATGGCGCGGTAGGCGTCGGTGTGCCGCCACACCGCAGTGCCGTCGAGGGTGACCGTGCCGGCCGAGGGGGCCAGGAAGCCCGACATCAGCGCGATGATGGTGGTCTTGCCGGCGCCGTTGGGGCCCAGCAGGCCGGTGACGCCGGGGCCGACCGTCATCGAGATGCCGTTGACCGCGACGACGTTGCCGTACCAGCGCGAGGTCGCCTCGAGGGCGAGCACGCTCATGCCGTGGCCACCCTTCGGTAGCGCCACAGCAGGGCGGTGACGCACGCCGCCGACAGGCCCACGAAGACGGCCAGGTAGGCCACCACCATGCCGGTCGACGTCGGCGGGGTCGGCACCTCGACGTCGGTCCACGCGCCCATCAGGCCCCGGTAGAGCGAGTACGGCGAGAACAGCCCGGCCACCTCACCGATCTCCGGCCGTCCCTCCTCGTCGGAGATGCCCTGGATGGCGGTGACGATGCCGTCGGCGACCACCAGCAGCGCGATCGTGGCCGCCACGGCGAACCCGCGCCGGGTCGACCACGAGGCGATCAGCCCCGCAACGCCGGCCAGCGACAGGGCGAGCAGCACCGCCAGTCCCAGCGCGATGCCCGCCTGCCGGGTCTGCTCGCCGACGCCGAGCTCGCCGAGCAGGGCCACCACGTAGAGGATGACGATCGGCAGCAGCAGGAAGACCAGGGTGGCGCCGAGCAGGGACGCCCAGCGCGCGAGGGCATAGGTGCTCGACCGCAGCGGCCGGGCGAGGTAGAGCGAGATGGTGCCGTGCCGCAGGTCTCGCGAGAACAGCACGGGGGCCTGCGAGGCCACGAAGATACCGAGCAGCACCTGGGTGGTCGACGCGTACTGCGCGTAGTCGATGGGCAGGGCGTCGAGGCCGGCGAAGGCGAGCACGCCGCCGACGATCACCGCAGGCATCAGGTTCAGAGCGAGCAGGACGAAGGGCAGCACCTTGGACTTCCCCGACCGGCCCAGCCCGAACGCGTTGCGGAACCCGGTGAGGGTCAGCGCCCGCGCGATGGCGCCCGGGCCGACCCGGGTGCCGGTGTAGGGCCGGTAGCCCAGGTCGTGGATGACGGTGCCGCCGGCGGGTGTGGGGGCGGAGGGGTCGGTCACCGGTCACCCCCTCCCGGCTGCGGCGCGGCATCGGCGAAGACGTCCTCGATGCGACGGTGGTCGACCTGCAGGCGCACCAGGCCCAGGCCGAGGTCGCTCGCGGTGTCGCGGACCAGGTCGCGAACGGCATCCGGCTGCTCGGCCGCGTCGACGCTGAGCAGGCCGCCGCGCGGGACTGCGACGACGCCTGCGCTGGTGAGGGCGGCCGCCATCCGGGCCTGCGCGTCGTCACCGAGCACCTCCACGAGCAGCGCGCCGGTGGCGTCGAGGAACTCGTCGGTGCGCGAGGCGCGCAGCAGGCGGCCCCCGTCGAGCACGACCACGTTGTCGCTGACCCGCTCGAGCTCGCCGAGCAGGTGCGAGGTGACGATGACGGCGATGCCGAAGTCGTGGCCGATCCGCTGCACCAGGCCGAGCATCTCCTCGCGGGCCGCCGGGTCGAGCCCGTTGGTGGGCTCGTCGAGCAGCACCAGCCGGGGGTCGTGGGCGAGCGCCTGGGCGAGCTTGGCCTTCTGCTTCATGCCGGTGGAGTAGCCACCCATCGGCCGGTAGCGCTCCTCGGCCAGGCCCACGTGGCGCAGCACCTCGGCGGCGCGCTCGCGGGCGGCCACTCGCGGGAGACCGCTCATCATCGCCAGGTGCACCACGAAGTCGCTGGCGCTGACGTCGGGCGGCAGGCAGTCGTGCTCGGGCAGGTAGCCGACGGCGGCGCGGATGGCCTCGCCCTCGGTGGCGATGTCGTGGCCGAGCACCTCGGCCCGGCCCCCCGTCGGCGGGATGAGGCCGAGCAGCAGTTTGAGCAGGGTCGACTTGCCGGCGCCGTTCGCGCCCACCAGGCCGGTCGTGCCGCCGCCGACGTCGAGGGTCAGGGCGTCCAGGGCCAGCACCGGTCCGTAGTCCTTGGTGAGGCCCTCGGCGCGCACGACGGGAGTCATCCCGCTCACCGTAGTGGCCGCCGCCGGCGCTCTCCCCGGCCGGTGGGCAGGGTTCAGGGACCGGTCAGGGTGTCCCCTGGCCCGGGTGCGGCCGCCGTGCCTTCCCACCCGGCCGAGACTAGAGACCGCATCGCCTGCCGGAGGCGCGACACGGCGGGACCGGCCGTTCCGGGCCACGACCGGGCGCCCGACGCCCGTGGGGAACACCCTGCGTCCCCTCCCGACCACGCGGGGTGCTTCCTACCCTCGAGCGGGGAAGGTGGCGCGGATGGCGGCGCTGAGCTCCTCGGGGTCGACCGCCTCGCCGCGCGCGGCCCGGGCCCCGACGGCCAGCCCGAGGATGTAGGACCCGACCGGCGCCATCGGCCGGGCGAAGCCGTGGGCGATCTCCTTGGTCAGGTCGTGGATGCCGGTGACGTCGACCGCGAGCGGGTCGACTCCGAGTGCGCGGCAGGCGTCGTCGATCCAGGGCTGCCACTCTTGCTCGGCACTGGTGAGGTCGGTCATCGAGGGCTCCTCGGACGGTGCAGCGAGCTCGAGGTCCCGCGACGCGCCGGCATTCGGGCGACGTCACCAGCGGGCCGTGGGATGTCGAGCGGCTGGAGCTGGTCGGTGCTCACTTCTTGGTCAGCTCGGGCTTGTCCCAACCACGCTGCGGCGCACGGTTCCCCGAGCCACGGCCGGGCCGGGCGTCCTTCGACCGGTAGACGAGGTAGGGGCGGGTGAGGTAGCCGACCGGCGCCGAGAAGACGTGCACCAGCCGGGTGAACGGCCACATCGCGAAGAGCAGGAGGGCCAGCAGGGCGTGCAGCTGGAAGCCGAGCGGTGCCCGCGCCATCAGCTCGGGCTGCGGCTGGAGCAGGAGGATGCTGCGGAACCACACCGAGACGCCTTCGCGGTAGTTGTACTCGCCACCGAACTGCAACAGGCTGCCCGCCACGGTGTTCCACATGCCCAGCACGATCACGGTGCCGAGCACGGCGTACATGGCCTTGTCGTTGACCGTCGTCGCGGAGAACACCGGGCCGGTGGTGCGCCGCCGGTAGACCAGGATCGCCAGGCCGGCCACGGCGGCGATGCCCGCCGGGATGCCACCCGCGAGCGCGATGACGTGGTAGGCGTGCGGGCTGAGGCCCAGCGCGTCGGTCCACACCTGCGGGACGACCAGGCCGATGACGTGACCGGCCACGACGCCCAGCATGCCGAAGTGGAACAGCGGGCTGCCGATGCGCAGCAGCCGGTCCTCGTAGAGCTGGCTCGAACGGGTGGTCCAGCCGAACTTGTCGTAGCGGTAGCGCCAGACGTGGCCGACGACGAAGACGGCGAGGCACACATAGGGCACGATCACCCAGAGGAAGACGGTCATCGGGGAGCTCCCACGGGGATGGTCGTGCCCAGCAGCGCAGTGGTGTCGACGGGGTCGGGGCGCGGGTTGAGCCGCGGGTCGATGGCGTAGGGCTCGAGGCCGACCTCCTCCTGGGGTGGCCCCTCGGCGACGAGCCGCAGCAGGGCGGTCTGGTCGTCGCCGTCGAGCTCGGGCAGGGTCGAGCGCAGCGCGTCGACGGCCGCGAGCCATGGTGAACCACGGTGCGCCAGGCCGGCCCTGAGCACCTCGATGCCCACCCGGTGCCGGTTCAGCAGGTGCCAGGCGGTGGCCCAGTCGTGCACCGCCCCGAACTCGAGCACCACGCAGAGGTGGTCGGGCAGCTCGGCGTCGGTGTCGAACTCCACGCCCGCCTTGCGGTAGGCCTGCTTGAACTCCACGAGCGCGACCCCACGCCGCCGGGTGTCGCCCTGGGCGAAGTAGGTGAGGTGCAGCGAGCACTTGCGGGTGACGTCGAAGGTGTCGACGTAGTCGCGTTGCAGCACACCGAGATCTGTGTGCTCGAGGGTGTCGAGCACCTCGCCGAGCGGCTCGCGCTGGGCGCTGGTGAGGGTGGCCGAGACGGTCCGCAGCATGGGCACCCGCTGCACCAGCACGGCATCCGGGTAGTCGAGCAGGAGCGATACGACCTGCCAGGTGTCGACCAGCTCGCGCTCGGTGAGGCCGGGCTGCGCGCCGCGCTGTCGGCGCCACCTCATCGCTCGCCCCCGTCGCGGCCGGCGCCGTCGGCGGTGCTGGTGCGCTCGCCGGAGGGGAAGAGCCCCTCGGGCACCCCGCGGCCGTCCCAGTTGAGCAGGTTGACCCGGCCCCGCTTGGTCCCGCCCGCGACCAGCGAGTCGCTCGTCTGCCGCTCCTGCAGCATCGCGAAGTTCTCGACGGCCACCGGGGTGGGCACGCCCGACCCCTCACCGAACACGTCGTGCTGCCCGCCGTCGTAGTCGGAGACCGCGCAGTCGGTGGCGAGCTCTTCGAGCGCGTGGGCCTGCTCGGCGTGGGCCGTCGGGATGACGTAGCGCTCGTCGTACTTCGCGAGGGCGAGGAGGCGGAACATGTCGTACATCGCCTCCCCCTCCATCCCCACCGCGGCGGGGATCTCGTCACGGGGGTCGCGGCCGAGGTTGATGTCACGCATGTAGGACCGCATCGCGGCGAGCTTCTTGAGCACGCCGTTCACCGGCGCCACGTCGCCCGCGGTGAACAGGTTGGCGAGGTACTCGACCGGGATGCGCAGCGTGTCGATGGCGCCGAACAGGTTGTCGACGTCCTCGGCGTCGTGGCCGGTGTCCTTGATGACGTCGACCACCGGTGACAGCGGCGGGATGTACCAGACCATCGGCATGGTGCGGTACTCCGGGTGCAGCGGCAGCGCCACCTTGTAGTCGAGGATCAGCTTCTTGACCGGGCTGCGCCTGGCGGCCTCGACCCAGTCGCCGGGGATGCCCGTGGCCTCCGCCGCGCGGCGTACCTCGGGGTCCTCGGGGTCGAGGAACACCCCGAGCTGGCTCTCGTAGAGGTCGGTGTCGTCAGGTGCCGACGCCGCCTCGAGCACCTTGTCGGCGTCGTAGAGCACCAGGCCGATGTAGCGCAGGCGCCCCACGCAGGTCTCCGAGCACACGGTCGGGATGCCGACCTCGATGCGCGGGTAGCAGAACGTGCACTTCTCGGCCTTGCCGGTCTTGTGGTTGAAGTAGACCTTCTTGTAGGGACAGCCGGTGATGCACATCCGCCAGCCTCGGCACCGGTCCTGGTCGACCAGGACGATGCCGTCCTCCTCGCGCTTGTAGATCGCGCCGCTGGGGCACGATGCCGCGCACGACGGGTTGAGGCAGTGCTCGCAGATGCGGGGCAGGTAGAACATGAAGGTCTGCTCGAACTCGAGCTTGACCTTGTCCTCGATGCCGCGCAGCATGACGTCCTTGGCCGCGTGCTCCTGGGACCCGCCGAGGTCGTCGTCCCAGTTGGCGCTCCACGACACGTTGACCGGCTTGCCCGAGATGAGCGAATGCGGCCGCGCGACAGGGAAGTTCTTCTGCGCCGGGGCGTTGAGCAGGGTCTCGTAGTCGTAGGTCCAGGGCTCGTAGTAGTCCTGGATGGAGGGCATCTTCGGGTTGCTGAAGATGGTGAGCAGCTTCTTGAGCCGACCGCCGGCACGCAGGCCGAGCCGGCCGTTCCTGACCACCCAGCCGCCCTGCCACTCGGCCTGGTCCTCGTAGCCGCGGGGGTAGCCGAGCCCGGGCCGGGTCTCGACGTTGTTGAACCACACGTACTCGGTGCCGGCCCGGTTGGTCCACGCCTGCTTGCAGGTGACCGAGCAGGTGTGGCAGCCGATGCACTTGTCGAGGTTCATCACCATCGCCATCTGGGCCATGACCCGCATCAGTACGTCACCTCCTGGTTCGAGCGGCGGCGGATCATGGTGACCTCGTCGCGGTTGTTGCCCGTCGGCCCGATGTAGTTGAAGAAGTAGGCGAGCTGGGCGTACCCGCCGATGAGGTGGCTCGGCTTCATCATGATCCGGGTGAGCGAGTTGTGGATGCCGCCCCTCCTGCCGTTGGTCTCGGTGAGCGGCACGTCGATCAACCGGTCCTGGGCGTGGTGCATGTAGACGGTGCCCTCCGGCATCCGGTGCGACACGATCGCGCGGGCGGCGACCACGCCGTTGCGGTTGACCGCCTCGACCCAGTCGTTGTCGCGCACGCCGATCTTGTCGGCGTCGAGGTCGGAGAGCCAGATCGTCTGCCCGCCGCGGGAGAGGCTCAGCATGAACAGGTTGTCCTGGTACTCGCTGTGGATCGACCACTTGTTGTGCGGGGTCAGGTAGCGCACCGAGACGCCCAGCGCGTTCTGCTCGCCCAGGGCCGTCTCCCCGAACAGCTCGGTCATGTTCAGCGGCGGCCGGTAGACCGGCAGGGCCTCGCCCATGCCGAGGATCCAGTCGTGGTCGAGGTAGAACTGCTGGCGACCGGTGAGCGTGTGGAACGGCTTGAGCCGCTCGATGTTGATCGTGAACGGCGCGTAGCGGCGCCCCCCCGACTCCGAGCCCGACCACTCCGGCGAGGTGATGACCGGCACCGGCGCGACCTGGGTGTCGGCGAAGGTGATCTGCTTGCCCTCGTGCTCGGCCGAGAGGTCGTGCAACCGCGTGCCGGTGCGCTTCTCGGCGTTGCGGAAACCGTGGGTGGCGAGGTGCCCGTTGGTGGTGCCGGACAGGTGCAGGATCGCGTCGGCGACGTGGATGTCGGTCTCGAGCCGGGGCTGACCGGCGCCGGCGCCGCCATGGGCGACGCCGTTGCGCCCCCGCAGGATCTCGACCTCGCGCTTCACGTCGTAGGGCACACCCTTGGTGAGCATGCCGGCCGACTCCAGCAACGGGCCGATCGACGTCATCTTCTCGTAGGTGCTCGCGAAGTCGCGCTCGACGACGGCGAGCACCGGCATGGTCCTGCCGGGCACGGGCTCGCACTCCCCCGTGCGCCAGTCCTGCACGACCCCGTGCACCGTGGCCATCGCCTCGGGGGTGTCGTGCCACAGCGGTTTCGCCACCACGTCGCGCCGGGTGCCGAGGTGGTCGACCGCCAGCTCGGAGAACCGCTTCGCGATCGCCTTCCACGCCTCCCAGTCGGTCTTCGACTGCCAGGGGGGCGAGATGGCCGGGTTGAACGAGTGCACGAACGGGTGCATGTCGGTGGTGTTGATGTCGTGCTTCTCGTACCAGGTGGCAGCCGGCAGCACGACGTCGGAGAAGAGCGTCGAGCTGGTCATCCGGAAGTCGATGGTCATCAGCAGGTCGAGCTTGCCCTCCTTGACCTCGTCGGGCCACGCGATGCCCTCGGGGCGCTTCTCCGGCGGGGCCTGCTCGGCGCTGACGGCGTTGTCGGTGCCGAGCAGGTGCTTGAGGAAGTACTCGTTGCCCTTGGCGCTCGAACCGAGCAGGTTGGCCCGCCACAGGCTGAGGATGCGTGGGTGGTTCTGCTCCGCCTCGGGGTCCTCGACGGCGAACTTCAGCGCGCCCGACCTCAGCTGGTCGACGATGTGCTCGGCCGGCGAACGGCCGGCCGCCTCCGCCTCGTCGGCGAGGTCGAGGCTGCTCCGGTCGAACGTCGGGTAGCTGGGGGTCCAGCCCAGCCGCACCGACTGGGCGAGAAGGTCCATGACGCCCTTGCCGGCGAAGACGCCGGTGCCGGCGTCGACGTCGTCGGCGGTGAAGGTGTCGTAGCGGTACTGGCTGGTGTTGACGTACCAGTACGCGGTCTGGTTCATGTGCCGCGGCGGCCGCTGCCAGTCGAGGGCGAAGGCCATGTGCTGGAAGCCCATGATCGGGCGCACCTTCTCCTGGCCCACGTAGTGCGCCCAGCCGCCGCCGTTGCGGCCCTGGCAGCCGGTGATCGTCGTGAGCACGAGCATCGCCCGGTAGATCTGGTCGGAGTGGAACCAGTGGTTGGTGCCCGCGCCCATGAGGATCATGCCGCGGCCACCGGTGTCGATGGCGTTCTGCGCCCACTCGCGGGCCAGCCGCACCACCTGCTCGGCCGGCACCGAGGTGATCTCCTCCTGCCAGGCCGGCGTGGCGGGCGTGGTCGGGTCGTCGTAGTCGGCCGGCCAGCTGCCCGGCATCCCGGGTCGGTGGACGCCGTACTGCGCCAGCATCAGGTCGAGCACGGTGGTGACGAGGCGGCCGCCGATGCGGCGCACCGGCACGCCGCGGGTGACGTGGGCCACCTTGCCGTCGTAGGAGTCGAAGCGGGGCAACGTGACTCGTACGGTCTCGGTCGTCGTGCCGTGCAGCGTGAGCACCGGGTCGATGTCGCCGAGGTCGAGGTTCCACTGGCCCGCGCCCTCGTCGCCGTAGCGGAACCCGAGCGAGCCACGGGGGATGGCCACCTCGCCGGTGCGGCCGTCGAGCACCGCAGGCTTCCACATCGCGTTCTCCGACCCCGCCTCGGCGATGTCGAGGTCGCCCGCGACGAGGTACTTGCCCGGCCGGTAGGCGGGGCCGTCGGCGTCGGGTGCCGATCCGGCATCCGGGGTGTCGGGCTCGAGCGCCACGAGGAACGGCAGGTCGGTGTACTTCTGGTTGTAGTCGGTGAAGAAGTCGACCTGCTGGTCGACGAAGAACTCCTTGAGCACGACGTGCCCCATCGCCATCGCGAGCGCGCCGTCGGTGCCGGGCGCGGCCGCGACCCACTCGTCGGCGAACTTGACGTTCTCGGCGTAGTCGGGCGAGACGGCGACCACCTTCTGGCCGCGGTAGCGCGCCTCGGTCATCCAGTGCGCGTCGGGGGTTCGGGTCATCGGGACGTTGGAGCCCCACATGATGAGGTAGCCGGCATCCCACCAGTCGCCGCTCTCGGGCACGTCGGTCTGGTCGCCGAACATCTGCGGCGAGGCGTTGGGCAGGTCGGCGTACCAGTCGTAGAACGAGAGCATCGGGGCGCCGATGAGCTCGAGGAAGCGGGCGCCGGAGGCGTAGGAGACCGGGGACATCGCGGGGATGGGCGAGAAGCCGGCGATGCGGTCGGGGCCCCACCGCTTGACGGTGTAGACGTGGGCCGCCGCGATGATCTCGACGACCTCCTCCCACGACGAGCGCACCAGTCCGCCCTTCCCGCGGGCCGACTTGTAGCGCCGGGCCTTGTCGGGGTCCTGCACCACCGACGCCCAGGCGACGACCGGGTCTCCGCCGACGGCCCGCTTGGCCTCGCGGTACATCTCGAGGAGCACGCCCCGCACGTAGGGGTAGCGGACTCGGGTGGGCGAGTAGGTGTACCAGCTGAAGGCGGCACCGCGCGGGCAGCCGCGGGGCTCGTACTCGGGGCGGTCGGCGCCGGTGGAGGGGTAGTCGGTCTGCTGCGACTCCCAGGTGATGATGCCGTCCTTGACGTAGACCTTCCACGAGCACGATCCGGTGCAGTTGACCCCGTGGGTGCTGCGCACGACCTTGTCGTGCGACCAGCGGTCGCGGTAGAACGCGTCGCCGCTGCGTCCGCCCTCGGCGTGGATGGAGCGGTGGTCGGCGGACACCTCCGAGCGGGTGAAGAAGCGTCGGGTGCCCACCAGGGCGTCGGTCAGTGGTCCGTCGAGACCGGCGCTCATGCGGGCTCCTTCGATGCGGTGGTGCGGAACGGTGTCGTGGTGCTGACCTGCGCGAGGCAGGTGGTGTCGTCGACGAAGGGCTCGAGACTCACTCGAGTGGTCGGCTCCCCCAGCTGGGCCAACGATCCCGCAATCAGGCCGCGGTGGATACCGCAGACGACGGCCGGGTTGGCCCGGGCCAGGTCGAGGAAGGGGCAGTGCGCCAGGGTGACCTCGGCGACCCGGCCCCCGTCGGACGTCCTCAGCTCGGGGGTGTAGCCCCACTCCTGGAGCACGTCGATCATCTGCGCCAGCTTGCCCAGCCAGCGGCCGGGGGTGTCGGCGGGGAGCGATGCCGGGTCGGACGGGACGTGCTCGAGGGCCCAGCGCCGGCCGGCCTCGGCGGGCGTCATCGCGTGCCCGGTGACGCCCTCGGTGAGGGTGGACGCCAGGAGCCCGCTCAGCAGGCGGAGGTGGTCGGCCTCCGCGCGCGCGTCGACGTCGTGGAGCGACCCGGGCGCCAGCGAGTAGACCTTGCGTGGCCGGCCGGCTCCACCCCCGTGGCGGAAGGCCGACTCCACGAGCCCCGCCGCGACGAGCTGGTCGAGGTGGAAGCGCACCGTGGTGACGTGCAGGTCGACCTCGGTCGCGAGCTCGGCCGCGGTGAAGCCGGGAGTCTCGGCCCCCGCGTCGGCGTGCGCCAGCGCGTCGACCAGCCGGCGGCGCACCGGGGAGGCGAGCAGCGCGGCGGCATCGAGCGGTGCGGTGGCCATGACTCTCTCCCGTCGGGATTAGAGGAACGTGTTCCTCCATCGAAGCACACCGTAACAGGTGCTCGCCAGCCCCTCGGATCATCCCGTTCAGGTTGCGGCCGAACCGATCCAGCGGTACGACTGAGGAGGTTCTGAGAGGTGAGGCACACCTGAATGGTCACCGCAGGACAGGGGGTGTAGCGTCCGGGGCGCTGATTAAAAGGATTGCGATCATCCAAATGGAGGGCCCACGATGACCCAGCTCCTGGCTGCGCCGGCTGCCCCGCAGGCCGCTGCCCACGACGACACCGGCGCCGGCCACGTCCCGGCCGGCGCCAGGCGGGTCCTGACGATGTCGACCATCGCCTTCACCCTGATGTTCGCGGTCTGGCTGATGTTCGGCATCCTCGGCGTGCCGATCCAGAAGGAGCTCGGCCTCTCCGACCCGCAGCTGGCCTGGATCAGTGCCGTGGCGGTGCTCAACGGCTCGCTGTGGCGGCTGCCCGCGGGGATGCTCACCGACCGGGTCGGCGGCCGGGTGGTCACCATCGCGATGCTCCTGCTCACGGCGATCCCCTGCTTCCTCATCACCCGGGCGACCAGCTACCTTCCCCTGCTCGGGCTCGCGTTCCTCGTCGGGTTCGCCGGAAACCTGTTCAGCGTCGGCATCTCGTGGAACGCCGCCTGGTTCCCCAAGGACCGCCAGGGCTTCGCGCTCGGCCTCTTCGGCGCCGGCAACATCGGCGCCTCGGTGACCAAGCTGCTCATCGTGCTGCTCCCCACGGTCATCGCCGCCACCGCCGGCGCCACCTACCTCGGTGTCTTCCCCGGCGGCTGGCGCATCTTCCCGGCCATCTACACCGTGGCCCTCGTGGTCGTCGCGGCGCTGACCCTCCTCATCGTGCCGCGGCACGACCGCCGCGCCGGCGCCGGCAAGCCGGTGCGCGAGATGCTCGCCCCGCTCAAGCACGCGCGGGTGTGGCGGTTCAGCCTCTACTACGCCGCCGTCTTCGGCGCCTACGTCGCCCTCGCGGCCTGGCTGCCGAAGTACTACGTCGACAACTTCGACATCCCGCTGGCCGAGGCCGCGCTGCTCAGCGCGTCGTTCATCTTCCCGGCATCCCTGCTGCGCCCGGTCGGCGGCTGGTTCTCCGACCGCTGGGGCGCCCGCCGGGTCATGTACTGGACCCTGGCCGTGATGATGCTGACCACCGGCATCCTGATGATGCCCAACGGCCACCTGGTCATCGCCCAGGCCGACGGCTCGCAGAGCTCCCACCTCGGCTACTCGCTCGGGCTGCTCCCGTTCGTCGCGCTGATCTTCGTGCTCGGCTGCGCGATGGGCGTGGGGAAGGCCGCCGTCTACAAGCACATCCCCGAGTACTTCCCCGACAACGTCGGCTCGGTCGGCGGCCTCGTCGGCATGTTCGGCGGGCTGGGCGGGTTCGTCCTCCCCCTGCTGTTCGCCTACACCAAGGTCTGGTCCGGCTTCCCGACCTCCACCTTCTTCGTGCTGTTCCTGCTCACCGCCACCTGCTTCCTGTGGATGCACCTCACCGTCGTGCGGATGCTCCACCGGGAGTCGCCCGACCTCGCCCACCACCTCGAGCCCCCCGCCGCCGTCGCGGCCGCCCGCTGACCACCGACGCCCACCGCCCCACCCCAAGGAGAGACCACCATGAGCACGACACGGACCACCCGCTCGACGGGTGAGTGGCTGCAGTCCTGGGACCCCGAGGACGAGCGGACGTGGGACAGCTCACTGGCCTGGCGGACCCTGTGGGTCACCACGTTCTGCCTCACCCTGGCGTTCGTCGCATGGTTCCTGCCCAGCGCGATCATCCCCAAGCTCAACGCGCTCGGCTACGACTTCACGAAGAACCAGCTGTACTGGATGGCGGCGATGCCGGGCCTCGCGGCCGGCCTGTTCCGTCTGGTGTGGATGACGCTGCCGCCGATCATGGGCACCCGCAAGATGGTGTCGCTGACCAGCCTGCTGCTCATCGCCTCGACCCTCGGCTGGGGGGTGCGGGTGCAGTCGCCGACCGCCCCCTACTGGGAGCTGATGGTGCTGGCCTTCCTCGCCGGCATCGGTGGCGGCGCGTTCTCGGGCTTCATGCCGAGCACCTCGTACTTCTTCCCCAAGCGCAAGCAGGGCACCGCTCTGGGCCTGCAGGCCGGGCTCGGGAACTTCGGTGTCTCCTTCGTGCAGCTGCTCACGCCCTACCTCATCGCGGTCTCCGCGCTGGCCGTCTTCGGCGGCAGCCAGCAGATGACCGTGTCGGGCAAGCCGCCCACGACCGTGTGGTACCAGAACGCCGCCTTCGTGTGGATCCCGCTCATGGTGGTGGGAGCCGTCCTCGCCTGGACGATGCTGAAGTCGGTGCCGGTCAAGGCGAACATCCGCCAGCAGTTCGACATCTTCCGCAACCAGGACACCTGGTGGATGACGATCCTCTACATCATGACCTTCGGGACGTTCTCCGGCCTCGCGGCGCAGTTCGGCCTGCTGATGATCAACCTCTACGGCAGCGGCAACACCGACATCGTCCAGGGGTCCGGGGCGACGGCGACCGTGCTCGTCGCGGGCTACGCCGTGCCCGACGCCGTGAAGTTCGTCTTCCTCGGCCCGCTCATCGGCGCCGCCGCCCGGGTCGTGTTCTCCCCCCTCACCGACCGGATGGGAGGGGCGATCTGGACCCTCGTCTCCGGCATCGGCATCGTCGCCTCGATCGCGTACACGATCCCCGCGCTGACCCCCGACACCAGCTCCGCGGCCGCGCTCGACGCCGGCTTCAACCAGTTCCTCTACGGGATGCTCGCGATCTTCCTGTTCGCCGGCATCGGCAACGCCTCGACCTTCAAGCAGATGCCGATGATCTTCGAGCGCCGTCAGGCCGGCGGCGTCATCGGCTGGACGGCGGCCATCGCGGCCTTCGGACCGTTCTTCTTCGGTGTCGGTGTGACCACCCTGGGCCCGGTGGCGTTCTACGCCGTCGGCATCGCCTGGGCCGTGCTCTGTGTCGGCATCACCTGGTGGCGCTACGCCCGCCCGGGTGCGCCCAAGCCCGGCTGACCCCTCCCGCGCACTGTGGCGGGCACGCCCGTCAGGCCGGACCGGGACGGTTCTCGAGGTCGTCGAGGTCGTCGAGGTCGGCGGGGGTGTCGACGTCGCGGCCGGCGCGGCCGGTGACGGCCACCTCGAGGTGGGGCACCGCGAGCAGCAGCTTGGCGGGGCGGTTCGCCGCCGGAACCGGCAGCGCCCGCCTCAGCGATGCCGTGCGGTAGGCCGCGAGCAGCGGGTTGGGCACCCCGTGAGCGTCGACCGCCACCACCGCCCCGACCTCGGGCGGTGCCGTGCGCAGGGCGGCCACCAATGTGACGAGCGCGAGACCGGCATACGGCATGTCGCCGGCGATCACGGCCACCGCGTCGGTGGCCACCTCGGCCACCCCGGCGGCAACCCCGGCCAGCGGGCCGCCGCCGGGAGGGTCCTCGCGCGCCCAGACGGCCTCAGGTGCGACGGTGGCCCGCTGCGGCCCGACGAGCACCGCCGGCCAGCCGTCGGGCAGCGAGCGCAGCACGGAGTCGAGCACGGTGCTGCCGCCGAGGGGGGCCGCGAGCTTGTCGGACCCGAACCGCCGTGACGTGCCGCCGGCCAGCACGACGACCGTGACGTCGAGCGGTTCGCCACCCGCCACGCCGGCTCCGGATGCCGGTGACCTCGACCCGCGCGACCCGGCGTGGGGCGATGACCCGCTCGGCTCGGCGCTCATCGCACCAGTGTGGGGGGCAGCTCGAGCACGCAGGCCCCCGGGCGCGCGAACGGCACGAGCCGCAGCCCGTCCGACGGCTCCTCGTACGCCTCCAGGGCTCCGGCGACGAGCCCGAGGTGCACCTGGCAGACCACCTCGGGGTGGCGGCGGGCGGCGTCGAGCAACGGGCAGGTGCGCAGCAGGATCGCCTCTCCACCCACCTCCGGCGAGGGCGAACCGGCCGCGGCATCCGCTCTCGGCACCGGGTCGGGCGGCGGCTCGGGCACACCCGCCGGCTCGAGCTCCGGCGAGAAACCGAGCCGGTCGAGCAGGTCGACGACCCGGCCGACCGGTCGCTCGTCCCCCCCACCCACCTCGGCCGCGTGCCGTGCCGCCAGCCCGGTGCCCCAGGCCCGGCCGATGGCTCGCGAGTCCGCGCCGGGGCTCGCCTCCCGCTCGGCCAGGCGTTCGGCGAACGCGGCAGCGAGCGCGACGTACTCCTGGGCTGCCGACCCACCGGCGCCGGCGCCGGCCTCGAGGGCCTCGTGCCCGGCCCGCGTCACGGCATACCCGACGGCGGGACGACCCCGTCCGCCGGCCGGTGCGCGGTACTGCTCGGACACCAGCCCGGCCCGCACGAGCAGCCGCAGGTGGTGGCGGGTGGTGTTGGGGTGCCCCCCGACAGCGACGACGAGGTCCGCGACGGTCGGCGGCTGCTCGGCGGGTCGGGCGAGCGCCTGCAGCAGCCGCCGGCGTGAGGGATCGGTCACTTCCGGCGGTGCATCGGCGGCCACCGGTGTCGGTGCGGGGCCCAGCGGTGCTATCTTTTTCACAACGTCATTGTAGTAAATAACCGAACCGGAGGCACCATGAACACGCACCCCACTCTCCCCCTCACCCAGGCGCCGCCGTCAGCGTCCGCCGGGGCCTGCGGCTGCGGCGAGGTGGCCGGCGAGGCCCCCGAGCTCGACGTCCGCGCCATCCCGCACGCCATCCGCCACGCCACGGTGTTCGGGGCCTGGTCGGCCATCCCCCGCGGCGGCTCACTCGTCATCGTCGCCCCGCACGACCCCAAGCCGCTGCTCGCGCAGCTGGCCGAGCGCGGCCCGCTCACCGTGGCCTACCTCGACGAGGGCCCCGACGCCTGGCGGCTGAAGCTCACCCGGGCCTGAGCCCGGATCGGACGGGGGACCACCGTGTGCGGCTACTGCGGGTGCGAGAGCATCGACGTCGTCGGTCGGCTGATGCGAGAGCACGTCGACATCATCAACGCCACCGGCGGGCTGCGCCGCGCCGCCGGCACGGGCGACGAGGCCCAGCTGCGCGGTGCTGTCGCCGCCCTGCGCGGCCTGCTCGACCCGCACACCGAGGTCGAGGAGACCGGCCTGTTCGCCGTGCTCGCCGAGGACAGCGAGTTCACCGAGCACGTGCGCGGACTGTGCACCGAGCACCTCACCCTCGCCGACCTCCTGCACCGGGTGGATGCCGGGGAGCACGACCTCGTGCCGACCCTCGAGCGAGCGCTGCGCACGCACATCGACCGCGAGGAGAACGGCCTCTTCCCGGCCGCCGCCATCGCGCTCGCCGGCCCGCAGTGGGAGCGGGTGGCCGCCCTCACCCCCGGACCCGTGCTCACGGTCAGCCGATGAGCCGCACCCCGTCGCGCGCCTGGCTGTTGCTGCCGGCGGGGCTCAGCCTGCTCGCCGGCCTCGACGCCGGCCTCCTCCTCCTCGAGGTCCCCGCCCCCGTCGGTGCCGCACACCTTCGCGACGTGCACGGCCCGCTGATGGTGCTCGGCTTCCTCGGCACCCTCATCGCCCTGGAGCGGGCGGTCGCGCTGCGACGCACCGCCGGCTACGCCGCCCCGGCCCTCCTCGGGCTCGGCGGGCTGGCACTGGCTGCGGGCCTGCCGCGCACCATCGGCCAGGTGTTGCTGCTCGACGGTGCGGTCGCGCTCGCCGCCGTGCTCGTGGCCCTGTGGCGGCGGCGGCGAGACGACCCCGTGGTCGTCGAGGCGCTCGGCGCGGTGCTCGCAGCGCTCGCCGCGCTGCTCTGGGTACGGGTGGATGCCGCCGTCGTCGTACCCCTGCTCGCCGGGTTCGTGGTGCTCACCATCGCAGCCGAGCGCGTCGAGCTGGCCCGCGTCCACCTGCCCGCATCGGCCGAGCGCACCCTCGTCGCGGTCGCCGCCCTCGTCGCGACCGCGGCCACCGCGGCGGTGCTCCTCCCCGACCCGGGCTCACGCGCCTTCGGGCTGTCGCTGCTCGTGCTCGTCGGCTGGCTGGCGCCGCGCGACGTCGCCCGGCACACCATCCACGCCGGCGGCCAGGCCCGCTTCAGCGCCGCGGCGATGCTCGCCGGCTACGCGTGGCTGGCCGTGGCCGGGCTTGCCTGGACGCTCGCCGGGGTCACCACCACGCCGGCCACCCACGACGTCGTGGTGCACACGATCTTCCTGGGCTTCGTGATGAGCATGGTGCTGGCGCACGCACCTGTGATCCTGCCCGCCGTGCTGCGCCGGCCGGTGCCCTACCGCCCGCTGCTCTGGACGCCGCTCCTCGTGCTCCAGGCAGTGCTGGCCGCCCGGGTGCTCGGTGACCTGTCCGGCCGGCCGGTGCTCGCCGAGGTCGGCGGCTACGGCACGGCGGCGGCCCTGCTGCTCCTGCCCCTCGCGGCCACGCTCAGCGCCGCCCTGCCCGCCCCGGCACCGGCCCCTTCCCGGACCGCCGCCACCCGACGACCGCTCGTGCGGTCCTGACCCTCCCCCGGAGCCAGCCGTGAACCGCCCCGCCGCACACCCACCACGTCGCACCTGGGCGCTGCGCGACCGCCCGGGGCTGGTCTGGCTCGCCCTGGCCCTCGCCGTCGCGCTGGTGCACCCGATCGTGCCGGCCGGCGGGTGGCTGATGGTGCACCTCGTGCTGCTCGGCGCGCTCACCCACTCGGCGATGGTGTGGAGCACCCACTTCACCCAGGCGCTGCTCAAGACCCCGGTCGAGATCGACGACCGCACCCAGCAGAACCGGCGGATCGGGCTGCTGCTCACCGGGGCTGCCCTCGTGCTCGTCGGAGTGCCGAGCGGCTGGTGGCCGCTCACCGTCGCCGGCGCGACGGCCCTGTCCGCTGCGGTGCTGTGGCACGGCATCCAGCTCTGGCGGCGGCTGCGGCGGGCCCTCCCGGGTCGGTTCCGCATCACGGTGCGCTACTACCTCGCCGCTGCCGCGTGCCTGCCCGTCGGCGCGGCGCTCGGGGTCTGGCTGGCGCGCGGCCTCGACGACGAACGCGACGGTGCGGTACTGGTCGCCCACTCGATGGTCATGGTGCTCGGCTGGATCGGGCTCACGGTCACCGGCACCCTGGTCACGCTGTGGCCGACCATGCTGCGCACCAGGATGGACGGCCGCGCCGAGCGCCTGGCCGGGCAGGCCCTCCCGGTGCTGCTGGCCGGGCTCGCCGTGCTCGCCACCGGGGCCGCCCTCGGCTCGCGGCCGACCGCCCTCGCCGGCCTGGCCACGTACGCCGCAGGGCTCGCCTGGTGGGGGCGGGCCCTGGTGGCGCCGGCGCGCACCGCACCGCCCAAGGCGTTCGCCACCTGGTCGGTCACCGCCGCCCTCGGCTGGTGGGTCGTCGCCATCGCCCTCGTGGGGTGGCGCCTCGCGACCAGCGCGTCGTGGGCGACCCTGGCCGACGGCTACGGGGTGGTCGCGGCGGTCGTGGCCGTCGGCTTCGCCGCGCAGCTGCTCTTCGGTGCGCTGTCCTACCTCATCCCGTCGGTGCTCGGCGGCGGGCCGTCGGTGGTGCGGGCGGGGCAGGCGTGGCTCGACCGCGGCGCGGTGTGGCGGGTCACCGTCGTCAACCTCGGCCTGCTCGTCTGCCTGCTGCCCTCGCCGAGCGCCGTGCGGGTGGCGGTGTCCGTGCTCGTGCTCGCCGCCCTCGCCGCGTTCCTGCCCCTGCTGATGCGGGCGATCCGGGCGGCCGTGGCCGCGCGCCGGGCGCTGTTGGTGTCGCTCGCCGATGCCGACGCGGCCGGGGTGCGGCCCTCCCCAGCACCGGCCCCCGCCCGCCAGGCCACCTCGGGCGCCCAACTGCTCACCGCGGTCGCGAGCCTGGCGCTCGTCGTCACCCTCGGGGTGGCCGCCGACCCCGCCTCGGCGGGGCTGGCCGTCGCGGCGCCCGGCCACGACGCCTCCACCGGTATCTCGGCGGCCCTGGCCGGTGTCGAGCCAACGGGTCACACCACCCGCGCTCGGGTCGAGGCCCACGACATGTCCTACTCGCCCAGCCGGCTCACCGTGCCGTACGGCGACCGGCTGGTCATCGACCTGGTCAACCGCGACGACGGCTCGCCGCACGACCTCACGTTCGGCGACGGTGTCCAGACCGCCCGGGTCATGCCGGGTGGCTCGGCGACGCTCGAGGTCGGGGTGCTCGGCGCCGACGCGCAGGGGTGGTGCCGCATCATCGGGCACCGGCAGATGGGCATGGTCCTCGACGTCGTCGTGGCGGGCGCCCCGGCGACGCCCGCCGGTGGTGGCGCGGGGGCATCCGGCGCGGCACCGGCATCCAGCCCGGTGACGCCCCCCGTCGACCTCTCCCGAGCGGCGGATGCCGGGTTCAGCGCCGTGCCCGCGGTGCTGCCGCCGCTGGGTGCCTCGCGCACCCACGCGGTGACGCTGACGGTTCAGGAGCGCGAGCTCGAGGTGGCGCCCGGCGTGCGGCAGAAGCGCTGGACGTTCAACGGGGCGGTGCCCGGCCCCACCCTGCACGGCCGGGTCGGCGACAGCTTCGTCGTGACCCTGGTCAACCATGCATCGATGGGCCACTCGGTCGACTTCCACGCCGGCGAGACCGCCCCCGACGAGGTGATGCGCACCATCGCGCCCGGCGGCTCGCTCACCTATCGCTTCACCGCCGCGCGGGCCGGGGTGTGGATGTACCACTGCTCGACGATGCCGATGAGCGCGCACATCGCGGCCGGCATGCACGGGGCCGTCGTCATCGAGCCCGACGGGCTGCCCGCGGTCGACCGCAGCTACCTGCTCGTGCAGTCGGAGGTGCACCTCGACGGCGACGGGCGCTCGTCGGTGCGCGAGGTGGACGCCGCCTCCGCCGCTGCGGACACGCCGGATGCCGTGGTGTTCAACGCCGAGGCCAACCAGTACGTCGCCCGGCCGCTGTCGGCGCGGGTGGGCGACCGGGTGCGCTTCTGGGTGCTGGCCGCCGGGCCGAACCGCGGGTCGAGCTTCCACGTCGTGGGCACCCAGTTCGACACCGTCTGGTCCGAGGGCGCCTACCTCCTGCGCGACGGCGTCGGCCCGATGGGCGGCCGCCGGGGCGGCAGCCAGGTGCTCGACCTCGGCGTGGCCCAGGGCGGCTTCGTCGAGCTGACGCCGCGCGCACCCGGCCACTACGCCTTCGTCACCCACGCCATGGCAGATGCCGAGCGCGGCGCCCGGGGCATCCTGCGCGTCACGCCGTAGCCGGCACCGGGGCCGCTGAGGCGGTCAGGGGCCGCCACGGCGCCCGTGGGTGCGCGGCGGCTCGTAGCCGCCCTCGGGCGGCACCATCTCGGCCCGCACCCCGAGCAGCCGAACGGCACGCTCGTCGTCGAGCGCGCCGTAGAGCGCCAACGCCGTCCCGGCGATGACCCCGGCATCCCAGGTCGGTTCGGCCAGCTTTCGCGACCGGTTGACGGTGAAGAACGGCCGGAACCGCACCTTGAGGTGCACCCGTGCACACGGACGGCCCTCGGCCCGGATGTCGTCCACCACCTGTGCAGCGAGCTCGCGCACCGCCGCCTCGACCTCGGCCGGCTCGAGATCGCGCTGGTAGGTCGTCTCACGGCCGTGCGCCCTCGCCACCCACGGGGTGTCGTCGACCGCCGAGCTGCCCTCGCCCCGACCCAGCGCCCCCAGCCACGGCCCCGTGCGTGGCCCGAACTCACCGGCCAGCAGGGCGTCGTCGGCCACCGCCAGCTCGCGCACCGTCGTCACCCCCAGCCCGGCCAGCCGCTGCGAGATCCGCGACCCGACGCCCCACAGGTCGCCCGTCGGCTTGTCACCCATCACCTCGAACCAGGTCTCCTGGGTGAGGCGGTAGGTCCCCCGTGGCTTGCCGAACTCGGTGGCGATCTTGGCCCGCACCTTGGTGTCGCCCACGCCGACCGTGCAGTGCAGCCGCGTTGTCGCCAGCACGTCGGCCTGGATGCGGCGCGCCACCGCCTCGGGGTCGTCCACCTCCACCCCCACGAACGCCTCGTCCCAGCCGAGCACCTCCACCACCGCGCCCGGCACCGCGCGCAGGGTGTCCATCACGACGGCGGATGCCGCGTCGTATGCCGGCTTGTCGACCGGCAGCACCACCGCATCGGGGCAGCGGCGCACCGCGGTGCGCAACGGCATCCCCGACCACACGCCGAACGCACGGGCCTCGTAGGACGCGGTCGAGACCACACCCCGCTCGGTCGGGTCGCCGCGGGCGCCGACGACGACCGGCAGCCCGGCGAGCTCGGGGTGACGGAGCACCTCGACGGCGGCGATGAACTGGTCCATGTCGACGTGCAGGACCCAGGGCGCCATGGCGACCATCGTGGCGGATCACCCGCCGCCGCAGGGTGCTCGGCTAGGGCGCGTTCCGGTCGAGGTCGGCGAAGGCCGCCCACATGACGAAGAAGTCGAGCACCAGGATGACGACCGCCGGCACCGGCTGGTACGGGATCCAGAGGAAGGCCCCGAACATGCTGATGGTGGCCACGATGACCGCGACGCCACGCGCCCAGTCGGTCCGCTGCCGCAGGGCCACGCCCGCGGCAATGGCAGCCACGCCGAGCGCCAGGTGCGCCCAGCCCCACTTCGAGCCGTCCGAGCCGAGGGCGTACCCCTTCGCGGTGGTGAAGTCACCCTCGCTGAAGATCGCCGCGAACCCCTGCAGGAGGTGGAAGACACCCACGATGATGAGCAGCACCGCGGCGAACGAGGTCGACGCGACCCGCCGGTGGGTGTCGTACGTGCGGGTGGGCCTGCCCCGAGAGTCGACCTTCTTGGCCATGGTCCGTCCTTCCGTGCGACACCGGCGCCGGGTGCGCCCGGGTGTCCCGGCCCCCACTGTTCTCCCCTGCCGGGCCAGGCCGCGTCACCCTTACCGGATGACGGCGGGGTGTGCCCGGGCACGCCCTGCGTACCGTGAGCGGGACGGGCGGTGGCGCGAGCTCGCACCACGCCACCCGGCGTCCCCACCGTGACCAATAGGTCAATTCCAGGACGGGCCGGGACCCCACCCGGCGTCCCTCTCGTGACCTATTGGTCGATCTCAGGACGGGCATCGGACCCCACCCGGCGTCCCTCTCGTGACCTATTGGTCGATCTCAGGACGGGCATCGGACCCCACCCGGCGTCCCTACTGTGACCTATTGGTCGATCTGGGGACGGGCCACCGTGGCCGAGGCAGGAGACCAGTCGAACCCGGCCACGGCGCGGGCCCGGCTATCCCTGTCGGGACGGCTCCTCGGGCACGAGGTAGCCCGCCTGACGAGCCTCGGACTGGGTCCAGGCAGCCGGGCCGGTGACGTGCGCGATCCTGCGGTGACCGAGGTCGAGCAGGTGCTGGGTCGCCATCGCCCCGCCGGCGTGGTGGTCGACGCCCGCCGTGGGGGTCTCCTCGCCGAGCCAGCCGTCCAGGGCGATGACGGGCACCGACAGGCCACGCAGGGCGGCGGCATCCGGCATCTCGCCGTGCACGGCCACGAGCACCACCGCCTCGACGGCCTGGCTGAGCTGGCGCTCCAGGGCGGCGGCGACGCTCGAGCCGGTGACGTCCCAGAGCAGGTCGAGGGTGATGCCGTAGCCGGCCTCGCGGGCTGCCTGCGCCACGCTCGTCACGGTGCTGGCGGGGCCGTAGAGCAACAGCTCGTCGGCGATCACCCCGATCAGGCCACTGCGCCGGGTCACCAGGGCGCGGGCCGCCTGGTTGCGGCGGTAGCCCAGGTCGGCGATCGCTCGCAGCACCGCGTCACGGGTCTCCGGCCGCACCGCCGCAGCGTCGTTGAGCACCCGCGAGACGGTCTGGTGCGAGACGCCCGCGCGCTGGGCCACGTCCGCCATGGTCGGCGCACCGGAGGCGGCTGTCATGGGGCGGATCCTGGGTGCGGGGTGCGGATCGCACACCTGGACGCCCCCGCCTGACGGGGTTGCACCGTCACGACGCCCGTCCGGTCCGTCGCCGGGTCGCTTCGCCCTCCCACGCCCGGTGCGGCGGTAACGTCGCCACCGTCATCAGCCCCACCGCAAGGAGTCGCCGACATGATGGTCCCCTCGTCCTTCGGCTCCCTCGACGACGGCTCAGAGGTCACCGCGTACACGCTGGCCGCCGACGCGCGTGGCATCGAGCTGACCGTGCTCGACCTCGGCGCGACGGTCGCCAGGCTACGGATGCCGTTGCGGGACAACGACTTCGTCGACGTCGTGCTCGGGCTGGCCACCGCTCGCGACTACGCCGCCCCCACCAACCCCTACCTCGGGGCGACGGTGGGCCGCTACGCCAACCGGATCGCCGACGCCACCTTCACCCTCGACGGCGTCCGGCACGACCTCGCGGCCAACGAGGGCACGACCTGCCTGCACGGCGGCCCGGGCGGTTTCCACTCGCGTCAGTGGTCGCTGGCGGCCTCCGACGACACCTCGCTCGAGCTGCGGCTGGTCAGCGCCGATGGCGACCAGGGCTTTCCTGGTGAGGTGACCGCCGGGGTGCGCTACTCGGTGACGGCCGACAGCGTCACCATCGAGCACGTCGCCGTGACGTCGGCCCCCACCGTCGTCAGCCTCACCAACCACGCCTACCTCAACCTCGCCGGCGAGGGCACGGTCGACGAGCACCGGCTCACCGTGGCCGCCGACGGCTACCTGCCGGTCGACGCGCGCTCCATCCCGCTGGGGCACGTCGAGCCGGTCGAGGGCACGCCCTTCGACCTCCGCCGCGGGGCGGTCGTCGGAGAGCGGGTCGCGGCTGACCACCCGCAGGTGCGGTTGGCCGGCGGCATCGACCACGCCTTCGTGCCCTCCGGGGACGGGCTGCGACCGGTGGCCCGGCTCGAGCACCCGCCGACCGGCCGCAGCCTGGAGGTGTCCACCACGCAGCCCTCGGTGCAGGTCTACACCGGGCAGCAGCTCGACGGCTCGCTGGTCGACCGCAGCGGCCGGGTGCTCGAGCCGAGGTCCGGCCTCGCGCTGGAGTGCCAGGCCTATCCCGACGCCCCCAACCAGCCGGCGTTCCCCTCGGCGGTCCTGCGCCCCGACGAGGCGTACCGGGCCAGCACGGTCTGGCGCTTCTCCCGCTCGTGACGCCCCGAGCGGGGTGCCCTGACGGCTGCCCGCCGTCCGCCCTGAGGACACCGGACCCGTGGGGCGTGTGGGAATAGCCACCCCTGCCCTCCCACCACGCTGGACGGGCCTAGAGTCGCGAGGGTGAGCGCAGTTCCCGACGAGCCCCTCGCGCGCCCCGAGTCGCGGTGGGCCGACCTCGACGGACCGGTCCACTTCCTCGACTTCGGCGGGCCGGCCGACGGTCCGCTGATGGTGTGCGTGCACGGGCTCGGCGGCTCCGCGGTCAACTGGGCCGCGGTCGGCCCCACCCTGGCGCAGACCTGTCGGGTGCTGGCCATCGACCTCGCCGGTTTCGGGCACACCCTGGGTGGATCACGGTCGACGTCGGTGCAGGCGAACAACCGCCTCCTCCACCGCTTCCTGGTCGAGGTGGCGGGCACCCCGGCGATCCTGGTCGGGAACTCGATGGGCGGGCTGATCTCCATCCGCCAGGCCGCGCGCCGCGCCGAGACGGTGGCGGGCCTGGTGCTCGTCGACCCGGCCCTCCCTCCCGCGCTGCGGGCCCGCCCCGACCCCAAGGTCTTCGCGACGTTCGCGGCCTTCATGGTGCCGGTGGTCGGCCGACGCATGGTGCGCCGTCCCCGCGACGAGCAGTCCGCGCTCCAGGCCGCCCGCGACCTGATGGAGCTGTGCTGCGCCGACCCCGAACGGGTGCCCCCCGAGGTCGTCGACCTGCACGCCGAGCTCGCCGGCCAGCGCCTCGAGTACCCCGACGTCGACTCCGAGATGCTCACCGCAGCGCAGTCGCTGCTCTGGGTGATGGCCGACCGCAAGCGCTACGCCGCGATGCTGCAGGACATAGACGTGCCCGTGTTGCTGCTGCACGGCGACCGGGACCGGCTGATCAACGTCGCCTCGGCCCGCGTTGCGGCCGCAGCGAACCCGCACTGGGAGTTCAAGATCGCTCGCGGCGTGGGGCACGTCCCCCAGCTCGAGGCCCCGCAGTGGACCATCGACGCCATCCTCGGCTGGCTCGCGCAGCACCCGGTGGTGGCCGACCTCGCCTCGCAGGCCAAGACGTCCGTGCGGCCGAGGGCGTGAGCGTGCAGCGGCTCAGCTCGCTCGACGCGGGCTTCCTCCAGCTCGAGAACGACCACCAGCAGATGCACGTCGGCTCCCTGCTCGTCTTCGAGGGTCCGGCCCCGACCTACGACGAGCTCGCCGCGCACGTGCAGTCCTGCCTCGGGAGCCTGCTGCGCCACCGCCAGCGGGTGCAGCGGATGCCGCTCGACCTCGCCCGCCCGGTGTGGGTCGACGACCCGCACTTCCTGCTCGAGTACCACTTGCGGCACACCGCGATTCCCGCACCCGGCGGCGACGCCCAGCTGCGGGCGCTGTTCGGTCGGGTCCTCTCGCAGCGCCTCGACCCGGAAAGGCCGTTGTGGGAGCTGTGGTTCGTCGAGGGCCTGACCGGCGGCCGGTGGGCCCTGGTCACCAAGACACACCACGCGATGATCGACGGGCTTGCCGGGAACGAGCTGATGGAGGTGCTGCTCGACACCACCCCCGGCGGCACCCCGCGGCCGGCGCAGGCGTGGCACCCGGCGGCTCCTCCGTCGCGACTGGCGCTCACGGCATCCGGCGTGGCGGGCATCGCGCGCCTGCCGCTCGACACGGCGCGGGCCGTCGGCGGCGCGGCCCGGCGTGCCATCGGGTCACCGGGGGCCCTCGCGAAGGCCGGTGTGGTGCGGGCCTACGGCCTGGCCAGCGTGGGACGACGAGCGGTGGCACCCACCAGCGTGCTCAACGGCCCGCTCGGCCCCTACCGGCGGTGGGGCTGGGCCCGGGCAGAGCTCGACGACGTCAGGCGGGTCAAGGCGGCTGCCGGGTGCTCGGTCAACGACGTGGTGCTGGCGGCCGTGGCCGGTGGCTTCCGGGAGTACCTGCTCGCGCGCGGCGAGGACGTGCAGACCACGACGATCCGCTCGCTCGTACCCGTGTCCGTGCGTACCGAGGAGCACCGCGGACAGCTGGGCAACCACGTGGCCGCCCTGTTCGCCGAGCTTCCGGTCGGTGTGGACGGCCCGCGCGAGCGGCTCGCCGTCGTGGCCCACCAGATGACCGAGCTCAAGGGCAGCGGTCAGTCGATCGGCGTCGAGTCGATGCTCGCCGCAGCGGACTTCGTGCCCGCGACACTGATGACCCTCGGTGCCAAGGTCTACGCCCGCGCCGGGCAGCGAGTGGTCAACACGGTCACCACGAACATCCCCGGCCCCCAGCAACCGCTCTACCTCGTAGGTCGCCGGATGCTCGAGTTGTTCCCGTACATCCCGGTCGCCCAGTCGGTGCGCATCAGCATCGGCATCTTCAGCTACGCCGGACACCTGACGATCGGCGTCACGGGGGACTACGACGCCGTGCCCGACATCGACGTGCTCTGCGTCGCGATCGAGGGGGCGCTCGCCGAGCTCGTGGCGACCGTGGCCCCCCGCCCCGCGGGCACCGTGCCACCGGCGCCCGCCTGACAGTCCGGGCGCCGCGGGAAACCTACGCCGCGCCGCGGCAGGCCCAGGGCTGGAGACCGCGCAGCGCATAGAGGCGGTTCGCGACCGTGATCTGCTCCTCCCGCGTCGCCAGGTCGGCCCGCCGGGCGAAGTCCTGGCCGTTGACGCTCAGCCAGGTGCTCGCGTCGAACTGTAGGCCGCCGTAGTAGCCGTTGCCGGTGTTGATGTTCCAGCGGCCGCTCGACTCACACTGGGCGATCCGGTCCCACATCGCCGCGCGGGACAGGTCGAGGGGGTGCGTGGCGGCGGGCTTCGCCGCCACCGGCGCGCTCAGGCCCAGCGCCTTTCGCGTGATGGGACCGACCACCCCGTCGACCTTCAGGCGCTTGGCCTTCTGGAACTTCTTGACCGCGGCCAGGGTCTTGGGGCCGAACGAGCCGTCGACCGCGAGCGAGGCGCCCAGGGCGTTCAGCCGGCGCTGGAGGATCTTGTTCTGGCTGCGGTACGGGTTGCCCTTGCGCAGCGTGACGGTCAGGTAGGCCGGGGCCGTGGCAGACGGGAGCAGGACGGTCGCCGACGGCAGCCCGGCGGCCGCGGCCGGCAGCGGTGCGGCCGGGACGAACGCGGACGTCGAGGCCACCGGCGTGGCCGATGCCGGGAGCGCACCACCGGCAACCATCAGGCCACCGGCAACCCCCACCGTCGCGGCCAGCCGCGCTCCGGAGAAGCACGCGTGCCCGACGATGGAGGAGAGCTCGGAGCGGATGCTGAACGGCTCGGCAGAACGCCGGCGGCCGGGAGCGGACAGAACAGTCATGGCGGGGCCTCTCGCGCCTACGGGGTGAGCTGTCGGGTTCGGGCTGAGGTCGCCCGGCCGGCCCTCGACACGGTGTCGAGCTCCGGCTTCACCCCAAGGGGCTGTCCTCGTCACGAACGAGAACGGCCCCACAAGTGGGTCCCCCGCTCCTGCCAAGCGGTGGTGCGATGGGACCCGGAGCGGTGGCAGGACTCGGCATTCCGCTTCCGGGGGCGCGATCCGCTGCAGATCGCGTCCCGGCGACAGTAGCCCCGGGATGGAGCCGTGACAACCGGTGGCGGTGTCCTGACCGCCCAGGTCAGCCGACTCGACCGCGCCCTCGAAGGCCCGGCCGACGGTCTCGAAGCACGGGTGACCGGGCTGCTGCCCACGGGTTTCGGGCCCGAGCAGGCGGGGAAGGAACAGGGCGAGGAGATGGTCATGAACTTCCACCAATCGCATCTTCGCCCCGACGGCACGACCTGGCCCCCCGTGACTCCGGACCCGCCACCGCCGCCCGGGTACCTCGATCCCGTCGCCGACCCCGACGACACCCGCGAGCCGCACCCGGGCGCCGACGGGGCAGGGCCACCCGACGCCCCGCCGCCCGCCGAGGGCGCCTGACCGCGGCCCGCGCGGGTGAGGTGTCGAACGTCGTGAGTAGCACCCGACCGGCTGGGTAGTCAGCAGCCACAACGAGATCGGGAGGCAGCGATGCGCGCAGTGGTGTGGCACGGCAAGAGAGACGTGCGGGTGGACCAGGTTCCGGACCCGGTGATCCAGGACCCGGGTGACGCCATCATCCGGGTGACGAGCACGAACATCTGCGGGTCGGACCTGCACCTGTACGAGGTGCTCGGCGCGTTCATGAACGAGGGCGACATCCTCGGCCACGAGCCGATGGGCATCGTCGAGGAGGTCGGCTCCGACGTCACGGCCATCGCGCCGGGCGACCGCGTCGTCATCCCGTTCCAGGTGTGCTGCGGGCACTGCTGGATGTGCGAGCACGGGCTGCAGAGCCAGTGCGAGACTACCCAGGTGCGTGAGCAGGGAAGTGGTGCGGCGCTGTTCGGCTACTCCGAGCTCTACGGCTCGGTGCCGGGCGGTCAGGCTGAGTTCCTCCGGGTGCCCCAGGCCCAGTACACGCACGTCAAGGTGCCGCACGGGCCGGAGGACGACCGCTTCCTCTACCTCTCCGACGTGCTGCCGACCGCGTGGCAGGCCGTCGCCTACGCCGACCCCGAGCCCGACGGCACCCTGCTGGTGCTCGGCCTCGGGCCGATCGGTGACATGGCCTGCCGCATCGCCCTGCACCGCGGGGTGCGCCAGGTCATCGGTGTCGACCGGGTCGACGAGCGCCTCCAGCGCGCCCGCGGTCGTGGCGTCACCACCATCGACCAGCGCGAGGTCGACGACGTCGGTGAGGCAGTGCGTGAGCTCACCGGCGGCCGCGGCGCCGATGCCGTGGTCGACGCCGTGGGCATGGAGGCGCACGGATCGGGTGTTGTCGAGTTCAGCCAGAAGATGGTCGCGGCGCTGCCCGACGCCGTCGCCAAGAAGCTGATGACCACCGTCGGCATCGACCGCGTCGCGGCGGTGCACACGGCCATCGACGCCGTGCGCCGCGGCGGTACGGTCTCGTTGAGCGGGGTCTACGGCGGCATGGCCACCCCGATGCCGATGATGACCCTGTTCGACAAGCAGCTGCAGGTGCGGATGGGACAGGCCAACGTCAAGCGGTGGGTGCCCGACATCCTCCCGCTGCTGGGCGACGACGACCCCCTGGGCGTCGACGGCTTCGCGACCCACCGGCTGCCGCTCGAGGCGGCGCCGGGCGCCTATGCCGACTTCCAGGCCAAGAAGAACGGCATGGTCAAGGTCGTGCTCTCCCCCGGAGCCACCGCAACGACCGCCGGGTGAGCCGGGAGGGCACCTGCTGCACGGAGTACCGTGAGGGGGAGTGCAGCAACCTGCACCAGCGAGGGCGAGAGGGACCTGACATGGCCGAAGTCGACGACCTCCTCGCCCGCCTGGCTCACGGGCTGGCCCGGGGGGCAGCCCGTGGCCTCGCGCTGCCCGATCGGCTGTGCCGCGCCGCTGCCGGTACCCTCGGCTGCGACGGCGGCGCCATCACGGTCGCCTACACGCAGCTCGAGCGGGTCACCCTGAGTGTGACCGACGACACGGCCCAGCTGCTCGAGGAGACCCAGGACGTCGTCGGGCAGGGGCCCGGGCCGGACGCGTTCACCGCTGGCGCCTACGCCCGCTTCGACCTCGTCGACGTCGACGGGCCCGACCCGCGCTGGCCCCTTCTCGAGTCGGAGTCGCTCACCGCCCTGGCGCCCCTGGTCGTGCACGCACTGCCCATGGGCGAGGGCGAGGACCGCGTCATCGGCGTGCTGACGCTCTACCAGCGGGGCACCGATCGCGACATCGACCTCGACGGCGGGCTCATCGTCGCCCGGGTCGTGGCCGCGGCGCTGCTGGCCGACGGGACCAGCATGCAGGGAGCCGCCCGGGGGCCCTGGTCCGAGCGGGCCGAGGTGCACCAGGCCACCGGCATGGTCGTGGCCCAGCTCGACATCCCAGAAGTCGACGCCCTCGCCCTGCTGCGGGCGCACGCCTTCTCGCACGACCAGAGCGTCGCCACGACGGCGCACGCGGTCGTCGACCGCCAGCTCACCTTCTCGGCCAACCCGGATCAGGAGATCGAGTCGACATGACGAGCAGCACCAGCGTCTGGAAGGTGCTGGCCAGCGCCAACGCGGCGATGGTCCAGCCAGACCTCGACGTCACCGGAGCCCTGGCACGGCTCCTGGCCGGCGTGACCGCCGCGTTGCCTGCGGCGGCGGCGGCCGTGCTCGTCGACGTCGACGGCACGCTCGAGGTGCTGGCCGCCACCTCGCACCGCGCCCTCGACCTCGAGATGCACCAGGCCCAGGCCGACGAGGGCCCCTGCCTCGACGCGCTGCGCCACGGCACCGAGGTGCACGAGGTCGGCGCCGAGGCCATCCTTCGGCGCTGGCCGGCGGCCGGGCGGTTCGTCGTCGACTCCGGTTACCGGTCGGTGCAGGCCCTGCCGCTCACCTGGCACGGGCACACCTTCGGCGCCCTCGCCGTGTTCCGCACCCAGCCGCAGGGCTTCGAGAGCCAGCAGCCCGACTGCCGGGCGCTGGCGGACGCCGTCACCCTGCTCATCGTGAGCGCGCACGTCGACCACGAGCACCTCGCCGCCAGCCTGCACGCGGTCCTCGAGGACCGCTCGGTCGTCGAGCAGGCCAAGGGGGCGTTGGCCTACGCCCGCTCGCTCGACATGGCCGGGGCGTTCGACGCGCTCGCGGACCTCGCCGACGACGAGGGCATCACCCTGGGCGTCGCGGCTCGCCGGGTGATGGCCCGGGCTCGCGAGGGCACCCTGGGCGGCCCACGACCCCGGTCATGACCCGAGCTGGCCGGGGTCGGCACCGCTCTCGATGACCCGCAGCGCCACCTCGCGCAGCTTGGTGTTGTGGTCCTGCGAGGCGCGCTTGAGGCGCTCGAACGCCGCGGCCGGGGTGCAGCGGTGCCGCTCGACGAGGATGCCGACGGCCTGCCCGATCTGCTCGTGGCTCTCGACCGCGCGCCGCAGGTGCTGCTCGCGCTCGGCGAAGGAGGCAGCCGCGAGCACCCTGTCGCACGCGAGGGCGAGGGACTGCACGAGCAGGTCGCCGGCGATCCGCTGGTCGGTCGTCACCGACCGCGACGCCGGGAACGACAACCAGACGCGGCACCGTGGGGCGTCGCCACCGGGCGTGAGCAGGATGCCGTCGACGTCACCGTCCTCGCTCGGGGTCGCGGCCTCCCCCCCTCCGGTGCCGCGGAGCCGCTCGGCCACCAACGGGTCGAGCAGGTCGCCGGTCACCGGACCGGACACGGTGAACAGCTGCTCGCTGCGGCCCTCGGCGACGTACACGGTGGCGTCACCACCGAAGAGCACCGACAGCCCGGCCACGGCAGCGGAGACGACGTCGGTCAGCTCGTCGGCGGACCCCAGCTCGGCCGACAGCGCGGCCGCCGTGGCGCGGCGCTGCCGGGCCTCGTGCTCGGCGGTGACGTCGTGCACGGTGGCCAGCAGCCGGGTCGGCCGCCTCCGCCCGCCGTGCACCGTGCTCACCCGCACCGACCCGACCACCCGGTCACCGTCACGGTGCCGCAGCTCGACCTCGAGCGACGCCGTGCCGTCGGCGGACGCGGTCGCGAGGTCGACGGCCTCGGCGAGACCGGCGGTGCGGCCACCGCTCCCGGCGTCCCACGGGTAGGGCCGGGCGACGGGGCCGTCGGCGGCATCCCAGCCGAGCAGCCGGGTGAAGCGGTCGTTGACCTCGAGCACGGTGCCGTCCAGGTCGAGCACGACCAGGGCGTCGTGCAGCCCGTCGGTGAGGGCCCGGCGCCACGCGGCATCCTGGCTGCGCGCCGCGGCACGCTCGAGGTTGCTGGCCACCCGGGCCCGCAGCTCGGGCACCGAGAAGGGCTTGACCAGGTAGTCGTCGGCCCCGGCGCCCAGGCCCGTTGTGGTGGCGCGCTCACCGGCTCGCGCCGACAGCAGCACGACCGGGATGCCGGCGAGGGCCGGGTCGCGCCGGATCGCGTCGACCAGGCCGTAGCCGTCGAGCCCGGACATCATGACGTCGGTGAGCACGAGATCGGGCGGCTCTCGGCGCGCGGCCGCCAGGGCCGCCAGCCCATCGGGCACCAGCTCGACGTCGTAGTCGTCGGCCAGCACCCGGGCGAGGTAGCCGCGCAGGTCGGAGTTGTCCTCCGCCACCACGAGCCGTGGCCGGTCGGGGTGCCACGGTTCCGCGTCCCGTGGCGCACCCGCACCGGCCGGGGCGGGCACCCCCTGCCAGGTGCGCACCTCGCGCAGGAAGTCCTCGACGTGCCGGGGCGGCATCACCGACGGGCCCGCTTCGTCGGCCCGCGCCGCGGGTGCGCCGGCCGGCAGCCGGACCGTGAAGGTGCTGCCCTGCCCGACCTCGCTGGTGACGGTGACCTCGCCCCCCATCAGCTCGGTGAGCTGCTGCACCATCGCCAGACCGATGCCGGCCCCCTCGTGGGAGCGCGCGCCGTCCGGCGCCGGGAGGCGCTCGAAGCGCGCGAAGGCACGGTCGACGTCTTCGGGGTGGATGCCGACCCCGGTGTCGGTGACCTCGATCTCGACGATGCCGTCGACCAGGCGCACGCGCAGCCCGACCGAACCATGCGGGGTGTACTTCACCGCGTTGGTCAGGAGGTTGAGCACGATCCGCTCGACCAGGTCGGGGTCGAGGCGCGCCTCGATGCCGGCGCCGCAGTCGTGCCGGAACCCCAGGCCGGCCCGCTCGAGAGCCGGCCGGATCGTCTCGGCCAGCCCGGCGCCAAGGGCCGAGACGTCGACCACCTGCAGCCGTGGCGCGAGGCCACCGGCCTCGATGCGGCCGAAGTCGAGCATCGCGTCGAGCATCCGGGTCAGCCGGTGGATGTTGCGCTCGACGAGCTCGAGGAGCTCGTGCTGGTGCGGGTCCTGCGCCGCGCCGAGCGCCTCGGCCACCGGGCCGGCGATGAGGGTCAGCGGAGTGCGCAGCTCGTGGCTGAGGTTGGTGAAGAATGCGCTCTTGGCGGCGTCGAGCTCGACCAGGGCCTGCCGGTGCCGGCGCTCGTCGGCGAGCCGGCTGACGTCGTTGAGCACCGCGGCGACGTGCGCGGCGCACAGCGTCGCGTACGCCTCCAACGGCGCGTCCCACTGCCGGTGCACCGACTCGCCGAGCACGATCACCGCTGCGCCGCGCCCGCGAGCCGAGCCGGCCGTGACGGCGACGGGGTAGGCGTGCCAGGCCCGGATGCCGGCGGCCCCCGCCTCGTCGTCGGCCGGCACCGTGGTGCGGCGCCCGGTTCCCGACACCTGTCGCACCAGGTCGGCGACCCGGGCCCTGCTGCCCGCACCGACGTCCGGCAGCTGCTTCTCGACGAGGTCGCTGAGGGCGAGCCGGTCGCCCTCCGGTGGCGCGTCGAGCACGGCCACCACCGGGTGGTCCGCGCCGTTGTCGCGCAGGATGGCGGCTGCCGTGGACATGACGTGCGCGCGGTCGCCAGCCCCGACGAGGGCGACCATCTCGGCCAACGTGGCCAGCCGGCGCTCGCCCAGAACCCGTTCGGTGGTCTCGGTTCCCGCGCAGAACACGCCCCCGACCCCGCCCGACTCGTCGGTGATCGGGCTGTAGGAGTAGGTGAAGTAGCACTCCTCCGGGTAGCCGTTGCGGTCGAGCACCAGGCATTGGTCGGCCGACCAGGTGGCGCCGCCGCCGGCCATCACCTGGTCGAGCATCGGGCCGATGACGTCCCAGATCTCGCCCCAGACCTCGCGGCCCGGCGCCCCCAGGGCCCGGGGATGCTTGCTCTGCCCGAGCATCGGCCGGTAGGCGTCGTTGTAGATCATCACGAGCTCGGGCCCCCACCACACGAGGATGGGGAAGCGCGACGACAGGCAGATGCCGACCGCCGTGCGCAGGCTCTGGGGCCACTGCGTCGGGTCGCCCAGGGGGCCGGCCGCCCAGTCGCTGGCCTCGACCAGCGCCGGCAGCTCACTGCCGGGCACGCCGGAGGAGCCCTCGCCCGTGCGGGGGGCCGGCCGGCCGGGCTGCCGGTGGTCCGGGCCCGGTGACTGAGGGCCGGTCTGGGGTTCGTGGACGGCCACGACGGAACTCCCGAGAACGTCAGTGCCTGGTCGGCCGCTGGTTCGACCGCCTGGACGCACCGTGACTGTTACACATGCGGGGAACCAGCGGCAACATCGCGACGGGTCGGACGCCGCACCCTGTACAACGTGCTCAACCGACCTCGTTGTTCCGCCGGGCGGCCCGGTCGCCGAGAACGCTCAGGCCGTCGACGAGGCGCGAGGCGAGCCGGTCGCGCGCCGTGCTGCCGTCGACCGCCGGCGTGGCACCCGACAGCGGGTCCGCGGCCTCATCGCCCGGCCCGGGCAGCAGCCGGCTGACCAGGCCCATGGCCCGGATCGTCGTGGCGGGCGCCAGCCCGTGCACCCGGCGCCCGAGGATGGTCAGCGGGGTGAGCTCGACCGTGGGGCTGCCCGACAGCACGCCGCTCACGATCCGCCGGGCGGCCCGCTCGGCGGAGATGCTGAGACCCGGCAGGGACGCCAGCGGGGCGAACCAGGCGTAGTCGGTGACCGCGTCGTCGACGAACCTCGCGTGGGTGTGCCCGCCGGTGCGCATCAGGCCTGGCGTCACGGCCGTGACGGTCACGCCGGTGCCCGCCAGCTCGGCATACAGCCCTTCGGCCAGGCCGACCGCGCCGAACTTGGCGACGGAGTACGGCACGAGGCGAGGAACCGCCACCAACCCGCCGACGGACGACACGACGCCGATCCGGCCGTGGCCGGCCTCGCGCAGGTGTGGGAGCACCGCCAGGGCCAGGTGGACCGGCCCCCAGAGCATCGTGTCGACGGCGTCGTGGAAGTGGCCGAGAGTGACGTCGTCGGTGTGCCCCACCTGGATCACGCCGGCCACGTGGATGGCCACCTCGAGGGGCTCGGGCGAGCTCGCGACCTCGTCGACCACGGCCCTGACGGCTGCCTCGTCCCGGACGTCGCACACCCGGGTGTGGAACTGACCACCGGGCACGGCAGCGGCAAGGATCCGCGCAGCGCCGACCAGCTCGTCCTCGTCGCGGGCGCAGCCGTAGACGGTGTGGCCGCGCTCGAGCAGCTCCTGGCACACGAGCAGCCCCAGCCCGCGCGAGGCACCCATGACGACCGCCGCACCGGCCCGGGGTGCGGACAGCGCATCGGTGGAGTGCGCGGTGCGGTGGCTGGACATCGAGGTCCCCTCGTGGTCGGTGGTGACGGCTGCCGAGGACCCGTACCCCCGCTCGGCGCGCATACACCTGTCCGGGCGGGGGTGGCGGGCCTGGTAGGCCTGGAATGAGTGAGAACCGCTTCCCGAGGCGGTTCTCACCCGGCGAAGCGGGTACGGGAAGAACATGCACCGTCAGGATGACGCCACGGACCCCGTCCACGCCCGTCACCGGCACCAGCGGCCCGGGCGCACCGCTCGCCGCGTCGTCGTCACCGGTGGCGCCGGTTTCCTCGGCAGCCACCTGTGCACGGCCCTGGTGGCGCAGGGGGCCGAGGTGGTCGCGCTCGACAACTTCCTCACCGGGTCACCGGGTAACGTCGCGCACCTCATGCACGAGCCCGGGTTCCGGCTGGTGCGCTGCGACGTCACCGACTTCGTGCACGTGACCGGCCGGGTCGACCTGGTGCTGCACTTCGCCTCGCCCGCCTCACCGCTGGACTACCTGCGGATGCCGGTCGAGACGCTCAAGGTGGGCTCGGTGGGCACCTGGCACGCTCTGGGCCTGGCCAAGGAGAAGGGGGCCCGGTTCGTGCTGGCCTCGACCTCCGAGGTCTACGGCGACCCCCAGGTGCACCCCCAGCCGGAGACGTACTGGGGGCACGTCAACCCGATCGGCCCGCGTGGCGTCTACGACGAGGGCAAGCGCTTCGGTGAGGCCATGACCACCGCGTACCGCGAGCACGCCGGCGTCGACACCGGCATCGTGCGCATCTTCAACACCTACGGCCCGCGGATGCGCCCCCACGACGGGCGCGCCATCCCGACGTTCGTGCGCCAGGCCCTGGCGGGTGAGCCGCTCACCGTCGCCGGCGACGGGAGGCAGACCCGCTCGGTCTGCTACGTCGACGACCTGGTGCGCGGCATCCTGGCCTTCGCAGCGCTGGAGCACCCCGGTCCGGTGAACCTCGGCAACCCCGAGGAGCTGACAGTGCTGCGCATCGCCGAGGACGTGCTGCGCGCCGTCGGATCGGGTTCGGGGATCGAGCACGTCGGCCTGCCCGTCGACGACCCCAAGGTGCGCCGGCCCGACACGGCGCTCGCCGAGCAGCTGCTCGGCTGGCAGCCACAGGTGGCGTGGGGCGAGGGGCTGGCGCGCACCGTGGAGTGGTTCCGGCAGGTGCCGCTCGACGCCTGGGACGCCGACGCACTGGGTGCCGTGGCCGACTCGCGGACCGCCTGAGGTCTCTCGGCGAGCCGGGCACGGCCCGGGTCAGGGGCGTGCTGAGCCGGGCACGGCCCGGGTCAGGGGCGTGCGCCGAGCAACAGCGCGTCGTGGGCAGCATCCATGACCTCCGGCACACCGATTGCGAGCAGCCGCTCGTCCGGCTCGGCGCCGTGCGGGTCGCCGGGGCGCGCATCGGTCCCGGCCCCGTGCCACAGCGGCCGGTGCAGGTGGAGGTCGGTGCGCGGCCCCCACAGCGCGGGCGCGACCGGCCCGAACAGGGTGACCGACGGCGTGCCGAAGGCCGTGGCGACGTGGGCCACCCCGGTGTCGCCGCTCAGCACCAGGGATGCCGTGCCGACCAGGTGCCCGAGCCCGGCCAGGTCGAGGCGACCACACCGGTCGTCGATACCGGGCGCGGCGGCAGCCAGCGGAGCGCAGAGGTCGGCCTCAGCCGGGGTGCCGGTCACCACCACCCGGCGGCCCTCGGCGGCGAGCCTGGCGGCGACCTCGCCCCACCGCTGCACCGGCCAGCGGCGTGACCCGGACGCCGCTCCGGGATGCACCACCACGTGCTCGCGCCTCTCACCCCGTGCGGGAAGCCGCAGGTCGGTGGCATCGACCGCGCCACCGACCCACTGCGGCACGCGGATCCAACGGTCGACCTCGTGCTCGTCGTCGTTCCACACCGGTCCGTCGTCGAACCCGACCTCAGGACAGGCGAACCCGACCAGCCGGCCGGGTCGCAGTCGTTCCACCAGCCGGTGGCTGGCCGGGCCGCACCCGTGCAGGTTGACGGCCACGTCGGGCGACCCCACGCGGCCCAGCAGACCGGCGGCGTCGCCGAGGCTGCGCACCTCGACCACGTCGTCGACGACGCCGAGCGAGCGCAACCAGGCGCCCAGGGCGGCCGGCGCGGCGAGCACGAGGCGGCCGTCGGGCCAGGCCCGGCGCAGGCCGCGCAGGGCCGGCACGGACGCGAGCAGGTCCCCCAGCCCGAGGGCCCGCAGGACCAGCACGTCGGTCACGGCCAGGACGGCTCGGTGGACGACGCCACCACGAGCTCGCGCACCTCGCAACCGGGCGGCTGCTGCAGCGCCATCAGCACGCTGGCGGCGACGTCGTCGGGATCGTTGAGCGGTGCGTCGGGGCCGGGGCGGTACTGCTCGGTACGACCGTCGAAGAACCGCGTCCGCATGCCGCCGGGCACGAGCAGGGTGACGCCCACCCGCCCGGCGAGCTCGGTGGCCAGCGCCCGGGTGAACCCGACCACCCCGAACTTCGAGGCGCAGTAGGCGGTGGCGTCACCGACCGCCTTGAGCCCCAAGGTGGAGGCCACCGTGACGATTCGACCGTGGCGTTCCTCGAGGTGCGGCAGCGCAGCCCGGATGACGGCCGCGGTGCCGAACAGGTTCACGCGCACCACGCGCTCCCAGTCCTGCGTCGACACACCGGACAGCGGACCGCAGGCGTCGGTGCCCGCGGCGGTCACCACGGCATCCGGTGGCCCGACCAGCTCGACCAGCCTGCTCACGGCTTCCGCCGCGGCGGCCGAGTCGCTCAGGTCGGCGACGGTGTGGGCCACCGCGGGGTCGTCGGGGGGGCTGAGGTCGATGACGACCGGCGTGCCACCGGCCTTGGTGACGGCGGCGACGACGGCGGCGCCGAGACCGCTCGACCCGCCGGTGACGTAGACGGTGCCGACCTCGGTGTCGGTGCGCAGCGGTGCGGGGGTGCTGGTCACAGGTTCTCTCCTCGTGAAATGGACTGCAGGACAGCGGTCGTCGACCGCCCGGACTGGTAGGGGAGGAGCACGACCCGGCCGCCCCACGAGCGCACCAGGTCCGCCTCGGGCAGGTCGGCATCCTCGTAGTCGCCGCCCTTGGCCCAGACCTGGGGCCGCAGCGACCGCAGTGCCTCGCGCGGGTCGTCCTCGTCGAAGACGACGACGGCGTCGACGCAGGACAGGCCCAGCAGCACCCGGGCGCGGTCCTCCTGCGAGTGCACCGGCCGGCTCGGGCCCTTGAGCCGGCGGGCCGACTCGTCGGAGTTCAGCAGCACCACGAGGCCGTCGCCGAGCGACCGGGCCGCCTCCAGCGTCGCCACGTGCCCGGCGTGCAGCACGTCGAAGCAGCCCCCGGTGGCGACGAGCACGCCACCGCGCCTGTGCAGGTCGCGGATCGCGACGGGAAGCGAGGAGGCCGTCGGCGCACCTGCCGAGCGTCGCCCGTCGGCGTCGGGTGCCTTCGGATTCGCCTCTGCTCGGGCCGGTCTCGGCGCGCCGGCGGGCCGTGACGGCCGGATGGCGGACGCCCCGCCACCGACGACGAACTCGCCGGCGCGCGCCACCGCATCCACCACGGCCTCGCTGGTGGTGCGGCCGCGGGCGAGGGATGCTGCCGCCGCTGCCGAGAAGCGGTCGCCGGCACCGCAGGTGTCGCCGGAGGCCGGCGTCGCAGGGGCGAAGAGCGGCTCGCTCGCCGAGGTCGCGAGCCAGGCCCCGCGGTGGCCTCCGGTCACGGCGACGGCCCGGGCGCCCCACTGCCGCAGCAGAGCCGTCGCGACGACGTCACCGTCGGCACCCGGCATCCGGGCCCTCGTCCGGGCCTCGTCGAGGTTCGGGGTGACCAGCGCGCAGCCCTGCACCGGGTCCGCCCCCCGGGGGTGCGGGTCCCAGACCACCGGGCGCCGGCGGGCCCGGGCGGTGAGCGCCTCGCGGATGCCGGGGTCGGCGGTCGTGCCACCGCCGTAGCAGGAGACCAGCACCACGTCGGCGTCGGCGATGGCGGTGGCGGCCTCCGGGGTGAGGCCGTCGCGTGGCCGACCGGGGCCTCCGGTGTCGATGCGGGCGATCGACTGCCCGCCGGCGCGCACCCGGGTCTTGACCCGGGTGCCGCCCTCGTGGCCGAGCGCCAGCACCCGCACCCCGGCATCCGTGAGCAGGGCCAGCAGCTCGCGGCCCTCGTCGTCGTCGGCCAGCGGCGCGACGAGCGTGACGTCGACGCCGTCCCGGGCAGCCAGCAGGGCCGTGAGCCCGGCGCCGCCGGGGCGGGCCGCGACGGTGTCGACGTCGACGACCGGTGCCGGTGCGTCGGGGCAGACCCGGTCGACGTGGCCGTGCACGTCGCGGTCGAGCAGGCAGTCCCCGACGACCACGACGTGGCGCCGGGGGCTCACGACGCCTGCCGGCAGACCGGGCCGGCCTGCATCAGGCCACGCCGCTCGAGCGCCGCGTCGAGGGCGGCGCACACGGCGTGGATGGCAACGAGCTGCACCTCCTGGATCGCGGCCGTGCTGGGCGCGTCGACCACCAGCGCCTCGTCCGCGATGGCAGCCAGCGGGTTGGGTGCGGGGCCGGTCATCGCCCACACCTGCATCCCGACGTCGAGCCCGCGCTTGGCGGCGTGCAGCACGTTGCTGCTGGAGCCGCTGGTCGACAGCAGTACCAGCACGTCGCCGGCCCGGCCGTGCGCCTCGACCTGGCGGGCGAACACCTCGTCGGGGCCGTAGTCGTTGAGGATGGCGGTCAGGCTCGAGGTCTCGGCGCACAGCGCGATGGCCGAGAGCGGCCGGCGGTCGGTGCACCAGCGCCCGACGAGCTCGGCGGTGAGGTGCTGGGCCTCGGCCGCGCTGCCGCCGTTGCCCGCGGCGAGCAGCCGCCCGCCGCCGACCAGGGTGGTGGCCAGCCGCTCGCCCCAGGCCCGGATGAGGTCGCCCTGGCGGCCGAGCGAGCGCAGGCCGCCGTCGAGCTCGGCCGCGTGCTCGTCGAGCCAGGAGGCGGACGGGGACGCCGGGAAGCCCACACCGCGGGCGACGCCGTCGAGCACCCCTTCGGTCTGGGCGGCCACCACGGACCAGTCGAAGCGCTCGACCGCCCGGGCCCGGGCCCGCCGTCCCATGGCCCCGGCCGCGTCCGGGTCGTCGAGCAGGCCACGCACGGCCACCACGAGCGCGGGCACGTCGCGCGGAGGAACGAGGCGGCCGGTGCCACCGTCGTCGACGGAGTCGAGCAGGCCGCCCACGGCGGTGCCCACCAGGGGCCGGCCGCACGCGGCGGCCTCGAGCGGGGTGATGCCGAACGGCTCGTACCACGGCACCGCGAGCACGACGTCGGCGGAGCGGTAGAAGGCGGGCAGGTCGTCGTGCGGCAGCTGCCCGGTGAGCACCAGCCGGTCGTCGACCCCCAGCTCGGCGGCCAGCGCGCGCAGGCGCCGTGCCTCCGGGTCCCCGGCGAGCTGCCCGGCCGGCGGGCCACCGACCACGACGAGCTCGACGCCGGGGAGGTCGACGAGGGCGCGCACGGCGAGGTCGAACCCCTTGCGCTCGACCAGCCGGCCGACGGCGAGCAGCCGGGGCCGCCCGGTGTGCGGCAGGAGGTCCGGCCCTGGGCCGGACGGCGTGAAGTGGGCGGTGTCGACCCCGCAGGGCACCACGCGCACGTGGTCGGTCGGCACGCCCATCCGGGCCAGCTCGCTCACCTCGTCGGTGCAGGTGGCGACGACCACGTCGGCCTCGGACGCCACCCGGTGCTCGAGCGCGAGCCGCTCGGCGGGGCTGGTGTCGGCCTCGCGCTGGTGGCGCCGCTTGACGCTGCCCAGCGCGTGGAAGGTCTGCGCCACCGGCACCCCACGGCGGCGGGCGGCGCGCAGCGCGGCCAGGCCCGACATCCAGAAGTGCGCGTGCACCACCTGGGGGTCGCCGCTGCGGGCCCAGTCGCGCGCCATCCAGTCGGCGAAGTCGTCCATGTGCGGCAGCAGCTCGTCCTTGGGCAGCCGCCGCGGCGGGCCGGCCGGCACGTGCACGACCGTGACGCCGGTGCCGGCCGGCACCCGCTCGGGCAGGTGCGGGTCGTCGCGCCGGGTGTAGACGTCGACCTCGTGGCCCAGCCGGGCCAGGCCGAGGGCCAGCTCGGCCACGTGCACGTTCTGCCCACCGGCGTCCGCCTCGCCGAGGGCGGCGAGGGGGCTGGCGTGTTCGGACACCATCGCGATCTTCACGGTGACACCTCCTTGAGGATGCGGTCCCAGTCGAGGAGGAACCGGGAGAGGGAGAAGCGGTCGAGCGCATGGGCCCGCGCTGCCCGGCCGCGGGCGCGGGCGTCGTCGGGGTCGGCGAGCAGGTGGCGGGCGGTGGCCCGCAGCCGGAGGAGGTCGTTGCTGACCAGGCCGGCCTCCGGCGGCACCGCCTCGGGCGCCTCGGTCGTCGAGAGGGCGAGCACCGGCATCCCGAGCAGCATCGCCTCGATCAGCGACAGGCCCAGGCTGGTCCAGCGGTAGGGGTGGAGGTACACCCGGTGTCGCGCCAGGGCGTCGTGCAGCTCGGCCTGCGAGAGGTCGTGGCACCGGCTGCGGTCGAGGCCGGGCGCGCCCTGCTGCTCCGCCACCGCGCCGAGCCGGTCACTGGCCATGCCGTAGACGTGCACCGGCAGGCAGCGTGCCATGCCGAGCACGATGTCGCTGCCGGCCACCCGCCACCGGCGCACCGGCTCGTTGACGCTGACGGCCAGCGACGGGTCCTCCCCCGTGTAGCGCGCCCCCGGGTCGGGGATGCCGTGCTCGACCACCGTCGTCGGGTGGCGGCCGCAGTCCCAGGCCATGGCGTTGAAGGTGGTGACGTGGGCGACGAGCACGTCGCGCAGCCGGGGGTCGGCCAGGACGGGGTGCTCGCTGCGCACCGCGTGCTCGGTGGGTGCGTTGTGCTCGAGGTAGACGGCCGGTAGGTCGGTGCCGACCCGGCGACCGGTCCACCGCTCGACGAGGTCGACCTCGTGCGGGCGCTGGAGCACCACGACGTCGACCTCCTCGTCGGCGAGCTGCTCGGGCGTCACCTCCCGGGCGCTCTCGGGCCAGTGCCAGGTGCGGGCGCGGCCGCGGCCGTCGGGTCCCCGGTCGGGCAGCACCGGAAGCAGGTAGTCGTGCGACCCCTGGAGGAAGGAGTTGAGGTAGGAGCCGTGCACGTGCCAGGCGAGCACCCTCATGACGCACCCCCCGCCGCCACCGGTCGGCCACGGTGCCCGGCCGCCGGCGACCCGGCCAGGGCGCGCACCGCGGCCACCACCTCGCACGCGGGCACGTCGGTGCACGGGTGGCCGGGCACCGGGCAGTGGCGTGCCCGGGTGAGAGCGCAGGCCGCGAGCTGGTTGCCGAGCACGACGGTGGGGACACCCCACGGGCGCCACCGCTCGAGCGGCACGACCGGGGCGAAGAGGCTGACGACCGGGGTGCCCACCGCGGCCGCGAGGTGCGCGGGCCCGGTGTTGCCGACGACCACGGCGGCCGCCCCGCAGAGCACCCCGGCCAGCTCACGCAGTGAGGTGCGGCCGGTCAGGTCGACCCCGCCCGGCGGGGTGACGGCCCGGCCTACGGCCCGGTCGTCGGGGCCACCGGTGACGACGACCTGCCAGCCCTCGGCGGCGAGGGCGTCGCCGTAGTCGCGCGCCCGCCCGGCGCCGATGCCGCGGGCGGGGACGGACGCCGTCGGGTGCACCACGACGTAGCCGCTGCCGAGCCTGCTCGGTGGGCCGAGGTGGGCCACCGCGAGCCGATCATCGCGGATTCGGGGGTGGCCGGCTGCGGCCACGACCGCCTGCATCGCCTCCACCTCGTGACCCCCGCCGAACCCTGGGTCGTCACCGTCCGGCATCCGCCGGTGGCGCACGTCGAGCAGCGCACCCGGGAAGGCGTCGCTCGTTCCCACGACGGTCGGCACGCCGGCCCACCGCGCGATCAGCGCCATCGGCAAGGCGCTCTGGTGGAAGGAGGTGAGCACGACGACCTCGTCGTACTGCTGCGCGCGGAGCCGGGCGAGCAGCTCGTCGAGCACCTGCGGGTCGTGCGGCCGCGCCACCTCGCGCACCCACGGCACGTCGGCGATGAGCACCTCGTCGATGCCGGGGAGCAGCGCGGCCGCCGCGGCCCCGCCGGGCGAGACGAGCAGGTGCAGCACGTCGACGTCGGCTTTCAGCTGTCGCAGCGCAGGCCCGGCAAGCAGCACGTCGCCCTCGCTGTCGAGGCGCACGGCGAGCGCCTTCGCCCCACGCCCCCGGTCAGCCACGGTGCCACCCGAGCACGATGTCGACGGCGCCGGCGAGGTCGGTGGCGACCACCGGCGCGGCCGCGACCTCCTCGGCGCGGGTCACCGGGGTGGGCACCAGCACCGAGCGCGCCCCGGCCGCCCGGGCGGCCTCGGCGTCGGCGCCGATGTCGCCGATGACGACGCACTCCTCCGTGCGCACCCCCAGACGGCGGGCGGCGGCGTGCACCATGGCGGGCCTCGGCTTGCGGCAGGCGCATCCTTCGTCGGGTCCGTGCGGACACACCTGCCAGGTGCCGAACGGGCCGAGCTGCGCCTCGACCTCGGCGTTGACGGCCTCGACCTGGTCGGTGGTGAGCAGGCCCCGGGCCAGGCCCGACTGGTTGGTGACCACCCCGACCAGCAGGCCCGTGGCCCGCAGACGGTCGATCGCCTCGCGGGCGCCGGCCACCGGCTCGACGGCCGCCGGGTCGCCGTTGTAGGGCACGTCGTGCACGAGGGTTCCGTCGCGGTCGAGCAGCACCGCCCGAGGTGCGGTCGGCCAGTGAGCGGCGGTGCGGTGGCGCCAGCACCCCCGGCCCCGGTGCCAGACCGCCACCACCGGCAGCAGCGCGCTGGTCCAGGTCATGGTCACCGTCTCGGCCGGTGTGCGCGGGCCGGGCGCCACCCGACGCCGCACCAGGTCGGCGACGTGCACCAGATAGGCCGTGCCGCCCGTGGCCGCGATCACGCGGGCCGCGGTGGAGCGGGCACCGGCCGGCGCGGCGAGCGCGGCCATGGCCAGCCCGGCACTCGCCGCCAGGTGGCGCCGGAACATCCCTCGCCCGGTCTCGGCCTGCGTGCGCCACTGCGGCCCGTGCAGGCGCCGCATCAGGGCGTCGTCGGCGTTGCCCCGCTGCACGCGCACGCTGATGCCGGGGCCGGCCGGACGCACCGGGTGATGCACCTCGCGCAGCCCCATCCCGAGCCGCCACCCGGCGCGCTGCACCCGCAGGGCCAGGTCGGCGTCCTCGCGGTAGGCGCGGGGGAAGCGCTCGTCGAAGCCGTCGACGGCGAGCAGCGCCGTGCGCCGGTACGCCATGTCGGCGGTCGCCCAGCGGGCCGACTCCAGGCCGGCCGTCGAGCGCTCCCAGTCGGTCGGGCGACGGTCGACGGGCAGCGGCACTCGGATCCGCCCCTGCGACCCGGCCTCGTCCGGCGCCGCCAGGTCGAGGTCCACCGAGAGCGTGCGCGCCCACCCCGCGGGCAGCACCACGTCGTCGTCGAGGAAGGCCACCCACGGCGTGGAGGTGAGCCGCCAGCCCAGGTTGCGGGCGGCGGCCGGGCCCCGGCCCCACCCGCGCACGACCCGCAGGGGGAAGGGCCACGACTCGTCGGCCAGCAGCGGCCCGGGCTCGCGCCGGTCGTCGACCACGACGACCTCGTGCGGCATCGGGCCCTGCTGGGCCGCGAGGCTGTCGAGCAGCACGGCGAGGCTGGGCCGGCCGAGCGTCGGCACGACCACGGCATACCGAGGGGTCGAGGCGGTCACGACGGCGCTCCCGCGGCGAAGAGGTCGCCACGCCGCACCAGGTGCGGGCCGAGCACCAGCGCGTCGACCGGGGCCGACCCGAACAGCTCGAGCGCGTCGCGCGGGTCGTCGACCATGGGGCGGCCCGCGGTGTTCAGGCTGGTGTTGACGACGACCGGCAGCCCGGTGCGCGCCTCGAACGCGCGCAGCAGGGCGGCCACGTGCGGGGTCGCCACGTCATCGACGGTCTGCACGCGGGCGGTGCCGTCGACGTGCACGACGGCCGGGATGCGGTCGCGCCATTCCGGCGCGACCCGGTGCACGAAGAGCATGTAGGGGCTCGGCAGTGGCCCGTCGAGGAAGATCTCCTCCGCGCGTTCGAGCAGCACCATCGGCGCCACCGGGCGGAACTGCTCGCGGCCCTTGACGTCGTTGAGCCGCTCGAGGTTCTCGGCCCGCCCGGGGTGCGCCAGCAGCGAGCGGTTGCCCAGCGCGCGCGGGCCGTACTCGCTGCGGCCGTCGAACCAGGCCACCACCCCGTCGGCGGCGAGCACGTCGGCCACCTCGCCGGCGAGGTCGTCGGGGGTCGTGAACGGCACCGCGGCCCGGCGCAGCCACGCGGCGAGCTCGTCGTCGCGCCACTGGCGGCCCAGCGCCGCGGTGCCCATCGGCTCGGCGAGGCTTCCGCCGTCGGCGTGCACCTGCAGCGCGGCACCCAGGGCGGTGCCCGCATCGCCGGCCGCGGGCTGCACCCACACCTCCTCGAACGCGGTCTCGCGCCAGATCCGCGTATTCGCAACGCAGTTCAGCGCCGTGCCACCGGCCATGGTGAGCACCCGGTCGCCGGTGCGGTCGTGCAGCCAGGTCGCGAGCTCGACGAGCAGCTCCTCGACGCAGGCCTGCACCGAGCAGGCGAGGTCGGCGTAGCGGGGCGGCCAGTCCTGCTCTCCACCCGAGCGGCGGGGCGCGAAGCGCTCCCAGTCGGGGACCGGCGCCTCGAAGCCGCCCTCGGCGGTGACGCGGATCGTCTGGCGCAGGGCGTCGAGGTGCACCGGCTTGCCGTACGACGCCAGCGCCATCACCTTGTACTCGTCGCTCGAGCGCAGGAAGCCGAGGTGCTCGGTGAGCGACTCGTAGAGCAGCCCCAAGGAGTGCGGCAGGGACTGCGCCGCGAGCACCTCGAGGCGGCCGCCCTCGTAGTGGCCGCCGAGGTGGCTGGCCTGCTCACCGCGCCCGTCGAGCACGAGAACGCTGCACGAGCGGCCGGGGGTGTGCAGCGGCGCGGCGAGGGCCGCGGAGGCGGCGTGCGCCACGTGGTGCGGCACGAAGCGCACCTGCTCGCGGTGCAGTCCGGGCAGGGCGGCGGCCAGGAAGCCGGGCGCCGACTCGGCATACGTGCGGCGCAGCGAGTCCCACGGGTCGTCGAGTCCCATGTCCTCGGCCGGCTTGGCGAGCGCGGGGTCGAACGAGTAGGCCACGGCATCGAGGTCCTGCGGGCGCAGCCCGGCCTCGGCGAGGCACCAGCGCATGGCCTGCTCGGGCAGCTCCCACGCCGAGAAGGGCACCGGGCGCTTGCCGTGCTTGCGCCGGGAGAACCGCTCCTCCTCGGCGGCGGCGACCACCCGCCCGTCGACGACGAGCGCGGCGGCCGGGTCGTGGAAGATCGCGTTGACTCCGAGAACTCGCATGCGGGACCACTACCCGGGAGAAGCGCTTCTCACTCGCGGCCGCTTCTCACTCGCGGCCGCTTCTCACTCGCGGCAGCTCCTCGACCGATCGCGACGGCCCTTCCGACCCGGCCCGCCCCCACCCCGACATCCCCGACTTTGCAGGTCGGAAGCCGGGCAACACGCCGCGAAGACCCGGTTCGGAGCGGCTGCTGACCTACAAGGTCAGGCCGCCCGCGCGGCGGCGGGCGGTTTGTCGGCGGCCGGAACGGGCACGTCTCGTGCATGACCCAGACCACGAGCCGCCCCCTGTCCGCGACCCGCGCCGAGCCGGAGGCCGCACGGACCGACGCCGTGGCGGATGCCGTGGAGCGGGCCCGAGCGGCCCAGCCGGGATGGCGCGCCACGTCGCCCGGCGAGCGCGCCGGCCACCTGCGGGCGGCAGCCTCGGCGGTGCGGGCGGCATCCGACGAGCTCGGCGACCTGCTCTGCGCGACCACCGGCCGGCTGCTCGGCGAGGCCCGCGACTCGGCCCGGGTGGCCGCCGACCTCCTCGACGAGGCCGCCGTCACCGGCCTGGTGGGTGGCCGGGCGCTGGCCGGCAACCCGGGCGCCCTCGACGTCGTGCGCACCGAGCCGCGGGGCGTCGTCGGCGTCATCACGCCCTGGAACGACCCCTACCCCGCGGCGGCCGGGCTCGTCGCGGCCGCTCTCGTCACCGGTAACACGGTGGTGCACAAGCCGTCCGAGCGCAGCGCGGCCCCGGGGGCGCTGCTCACCGAGCTGGTGGCCGGCTGCCTGCCCGGCGGCGTGCTCGGGCTGGTCGAGGGGGATGCCGGGGCCGGCGCGGCGCTCGCCGCCCACCCGGGCGTCGACCTGGTCGCGCACATCGGCAGCAGCGCCGCGGGCGCGTCGGTGCGGGTCGCCTGCGCGGCCCGGGGCGCGGCGGCCGTCACCGAGAACGGCGGCAAGGACGCTCTGCTGGTCGATGCCGGGGTCGACCCGGTGTGGGCCGCCGAGCAGATCGCGGTGGGCGCCTTCACCAACGCCGGGCAGCTGTGCACGTCGGTGGAGCGGGTCTACCTGCACGCCGACGTCGCGGATGCCGTGCTCGCCGAGCTGGTACGCCTGGCCGAGTCGCTGGTCGTGGGAGACCCGCGCGAGCCCTCCACCACCATGGCGCCACTGGTCGACGAGCGGGCCCTCGACACCGTCGACGGTCACGTGCGGCAGGCCGTGGGCGCGGGCGCGCGGCTGCTGACCGGGGGCAGCGTGCTGCCGGCCGGGCCCACGGCCTACGCCGCGACGGTGCTGGCCGGCTGCACCGACGACATGCCCGTGATGGCGGAGGAGACCTTCGGACCGGTGGCGGCGGTGGCCGTCGTCCACTCGTGGGAGGAGGCGCTGGAGCGGGCCTGCGGTGGCCGCTACGGGCTGGCGGCCACGGTGCTCACGCCCGACACGGCCCACGCCCTGGCCGCGATCGAGTCCCTCGAAGTGGGCACGGTCAAGGTGAACGCGGTCTTCGGCGGGGCACCCGGCGGCTCGGCCGACCCGCGCCGCGACAGCGGGCGCGGCGCCGGCTACGGGCCCGACCTGCTGCGCGAGATGGTCGTGCTCAAGGCGGTGCACTGGGAGGCCGCGCCGGCGCCGCGGCAGGCCCGAGGGTGACCTTCGCGCGACCGCTCACCGACAGTGCCGACGAGGGTCCCGGGCAGCAGGAATGGGTGCGCGCGCAGGGGGTACGTGTTGGTCTCACATCCGCACCACCGCAGGAGGAGAGATGACCAGCACGGCACGTGACGTCATGACCGAGGGCGTCCAGTGCCTGGCCGAGAACGACACGGTGGCAGCCGCTGCGCAGCAGATGGCATCCCTCGACGTGGGGGCCCTGCCGATCTGTGGCGAGGACGACCGCCTCAAGGGGATGATGACCGACCGCGACCTCGTCATCAAGGTCGTGGCGCAGGGACAGGATCCGCAGGAGGTCACGGTCGCCACGGTGACCGAGGGCACCGAGCTCGTGACCATCGGCGCCGACGACCCGCTCGAGGAGACCCGGCGCACCGTGGAGGAGCACCAGGTGCGACGGCTCCCGGTCATCGACGACCACCGACTCGTCGGCATCATCAGCCAGGGCGACCTCGCCCGGGCGCTGGCCGACGACCAGACCGGTCAGCTCGTGGAGTCCATCTCGCAGGAGTGAGGACACCGGGCGGCCGAGGATGCCGGGGTATGGGGCGGGGGCCCGCACCCCGGCATCCGGGTGCGTGGGGGCAGCACCCAGCGGCTCAGGCGCGGTTCACGCGGCGTGGCGCACCCGGTCGAGCACGGCACCGGCGACCTCGTCGGGGTGCAGCTCGGGAAGCCAGTGGCCCGCGTCGAGCTCGACGAACAGGTAGTCGCCGCTGACCTGGTCGCGGGTGGCCGTCGCCGCCGCGCGCCCCAGGGCCGGGTCGTGCCGACCCCACACGTAGGTGGTCGGCACGCCCACCGTGCCGCTGCCGGCACCGACACCGTCGAGCACCCGCCACGGGGGACGACGACCGGCCGCGCGGTACCAGGCGAGCGGGCCGTGCAGCGCCGACGGGCTCGCGAACCGCCGCCCGTACCGGCGGGCGAGGTGCGCCGGCAGCCCGGACACTCGCAGCGCCGGCGCGAGGGTTCGCGCGAGCAGCAGCTCGGGCAGCACCGGCACCTGCACCGCCAGCGCGTACCAGCTGCGCAGGGGTTGCAGCGAGCGGGTCATCGCGTGCGCCATGGCGGCCGGGTGCGGCGTCGACAGCACGGTCAGCGAGGCGACCCGGTCGGCGTGGTGCGCCCCGAGGAACCAGGCGACCGCGCCTCCCCAGTCGTGTCCCACGACGTGCGCCGTGGTGGCTCCGGCGGCATCCAGGACCGCCAGCACGTCGGCCGCCAACGCACTGACCCGGTAGGCCGACACGTCGTCGGGGCTCGCCCCGGGCGAGTAGCCGCGCTGGTTCGGTGCGAGGGTGCGCAGGCCGGCGCGGTGCAGCGTGGGGGACACCTCCGACCAGCACCGCGAGTCCTGCGGGAAGCCGTGCAGGAGCACCACGACCTCGCCCCCGCGTGGCCCCTCGTCGCGCACCTCGAGGGCCAGCCCGGCGCGCTCGACGACGTCGATCACGTGAGCGCGCCCGGGCCGACGACCGGCTCGACAGGTGGCGCCGGTCGCTCGGCGCCGGGGTCGGGCGGGCCGACGGCATCGCGGGCGAAGGCCCGGTTGCGGCTGCCGACCTTGCGGGCGGTGGCGAGGTGCCCCCCGAGGTAGCCCGAGGCACCGGTCAGGGCCGCCCCGGCGAGCGCCGTCGCGACGCCCAGGGTGTGCCGCCGGCGCGACCGCGCGACGTACGAGGCGAGGTAGAGGCCGACCGCTGCACCGTTGAGCACGCCGTGCAGCGCGCCCACGCGCTGGGTCTCACGGCCGAGCGGTGCCCACTCGGCCACCCCGGTGAGCGCGGTGGGGCCGGATGCCGCGAGCCCGGCGCCGACGAGCCACCGGCTCGCCGCGCGGTCCTCGGGGCGCCCGCGGAGGTCGAGGGCGGTCGCGGCCGTCCAGAAGCCGAGCGGGAGGTCGGTGAGGACCGGGTGCAGGGCGTGCCCGATGACCCCCGAGCGCAGCAGGTCGCTGCCCGACCACCGGTCGAGCGGCGCGGCGATGACCCCGTAGAACGAGCGCAGGCGGTCCAGCGAAGGGTTCTGCTCCAGGCGCTGGACGGCGGTGACGGCGCGGGTCGTGGCGGTGGCCATGCGCTCAGGAGATCACGGCGTCGAGGGTCTTCTTCAGGGCGCTGGGCTGCTCGGGGCGGCGCGGCGCCCCCTCCTTGGCCTTCGCCAGCTCGTCGCCGATCTCACGCAGCTGGGTGCGGCTCAGCCCCTCGCGCACCTTGGGGAACCACTCCTGCTCCTCCTCCTCGATGTGGTGGTCGACGTTCTCGATCAGCACGGTCGCCTTCGCCATGAAGTGCTCGTCCTGGTAGCTCATCGGCAGCAGCTCCATGACGAGCAGGTCGGCCACGTGGTGCTCCTCGAACGACTCGAGCACGTCGTCCTCGAGGTCGGGCAGCAGCGCGCGCACCCGCGGGTACATGACCTCGTTCTCGATGTAGGTGTGCACCGTCAGCAGCTCGATGATCTTCTCGACGAGCTTGCCCTTGCGGGCCGGGGTGGTCGAGCTCTTCTGGAACTCGCGGAAGAGCTTGCGCACCTCCTTGTGGTCGTCCTTCAGCATCACGATCGCGTCCTGGGACATGTCGACTCCTCGTAGGTGGGGTCGGCGGGCGCAGGGCGCACCGGCCGTGGCGTCGTCGACGACCTACCCGGCGCCCCGGTACGCAAACAGGCGCGTGGTCGTGCCACGGTGTGGGTAGGCAGAGGTGGCTCCGCGCCCGGGGCCGCACCGCGCCACCCCCGCGACCGAAGGAGTACCGATGCCGGTGAGCACCTGTGACGCCGTGGTGGTGGGTGCCGGGCCCAACGGGCTGGTCGCGGCCAACGCGCTCGCGGATGCCGGCTGGGACGTCGTGCTCGTGGAGGCGCAGGACGAGGTGGGCGGAGCGGTCCGCAGCGCCGAGAGCGTCGAGCCGGGGTTCGTCACCGACCTGTTCAGCGCCTTCTACCCGCTGGCCGCCGCCAGCCCGGTGGTGCGCGACCTGCACCTCGAGGACCACGGGCTGGTCTGGTGCCACGCCCCTGACGTGGTGGCTCACGCGCTGCCGGACGGGCGTGCTGCCGTGCTGCGCCACTCCCCCACCGACACCGCGGCAGGGCTGGATGCCGCGCATCGCGGCGACGGCGACGCCTGGCTGCGCCTGGTGGCGGGCTGGGACCGCATCCGCGACCCGCTGCTCGACGCCCTGTTCACCCCCTTCCCTCCGGTGCGGTCCGGCCTGCGGCTGCTGCGGCGCTCGGGAGTGTCGGGCACCTTGGACCTCACCCGGCTCGGGCTGCTCTCGGTGCGTCGCCTCGGCCACGAGGAGTTCGGCAGCGAGGAGGCGCGGGTTCTGCTCACCGGCAACGCGATGCACAGCGACGTCTCACCCGACAGCGCCGGAAGCGCGCTCTTCGGCTGGCTGCTCGTCATGCTCGGCCAGGACGTCGGGTTCCCCGTGCCCGAGGGCGGCGCGGGCATGCTGGCCACCGCCCTGCGCCGGCGCGCCGAGTCGCTGGGGGTGCAGGTTCGGTGCGGCACCGCCGTCACCGAGGTGGTGGTGTCCGGTGGCCGCGCGCACGGCGTGCGGTTGGCCGACGGTACGCGGCTGCGGGCGCGGCACGCCGTGCTGGCCGACGTGCCGGCGCCGATGCTCTACCGGGATCTCGTCGGCGCCGAGCGGCTGCCCACCCGGTTCGCGCACGACCTCGGCCACTTCGACTGGGACGACGCCACCCTCAAGGTGAACTGGGCGCTGCGCGAACCCATCCCGTGGACTGCACCGCAGGCACGGGGCGCCGGGACCGTGCACCTCGGAACTGACGACGACGGGCTGGTCGACGTCGCGGCGGACCTGTCGGTCGGCCGGATGCCGCGCACGCCGTTCCTGCTGCTGGGGCAGATGACGACGGCCGACCCCACCCGCTCCCCCGCCGGCACCGAGTCGGTGTGGGCCTACACCCACCTGCCGCGGCACCTCGCCCGTGACGAGGGCGCGGTGCAGCGCCAGGTGGAGCGGATGCACGAGGCCGTCGAGGCGGTGGCCCCCGGTTTCGGGTCGACCGTGATCGGGCGCCAGGTGCAGCGGCCGGCGGACCTCCAGACCGCCGACGGCAGCCTCAGCAGGGGAGCCCTGAACGCCGGCACGGCAGCCCTGCACCAGCAGCTGGTGCTGCGGCCGACCAGGGGACTGGGCCGGCCCGAGACGCCGGTGACCGGCCTCTACCTCGCGAGCGCGTCGGCCCACCCGGGCGGTGGGGTGCACGGTGCCTGCGGCTGGAACGCCGCGCTCGCGGCCCTGCGCCAGCGGGGGCCGCTCGGCCCGGTGCGCCGTGCCCTGGTGCGCACGGCCTGGTCCCGTGTCCTGCGCGTCCCCACCGACTGACACCCACTGGCGCGAGCGCGCAAGTGGTCGCTCCGGCACCCGGGTCCACGCCTACGAGCCGGGGTCATCCGGGCACCGGTAGCCGTGGGTCAGTCGTCGCTGCCAGCGAGCCACTGGCGGTGGCGACCCTCGGCGATGTAGGCGAGCCGGCGCAGCGACTCGCGGTTGCGCGGCAGGATCATGGCCTGCCGCACCGGCATCGGCACCACCCTCCCCGGCCCGTTGGAGGCGTCCTCGGCGATGGACACGGTGCAGCTGCCCGGACCATCGGGAACGATGTCGACCGACACGCGGGCCTCCCCCATCGGCCAGCCCTTCGCGGTCAGCACGAGGTGGTGCGGCTCCTGCGCCTCCTCGACGACCGTGGCGTCGGAGATGGCCGCCGGCCAGGGCCCGAAGCTGTGCTGTAGCCGGCTGCCGGCCATGGGCCAGGAGTCGTCGACCGCTCGCACCCGTGACGCGCCGACCACCCAGGTCCCATAGAACCAGCCGTCGGCGAGCACGGCCCACACGGCCTCGGCGGGTGCGGCCACCGAGCGGGATGCTCGGGGGCGGCTCACGGTGTGCTGCTCGGTCATCTCGTCCTCCTGGAACGGTTGGGTGGTGAAGGGGTCGCGGCGGGGGGCCGGGTGCACCGGCCGGTCGACGTTGCCCGCGGTGGGTGGCAGGTCCCGCCACGCGTCGAGCCCGAAGGTGCGCATCAGCGGCGTCACCAGGGCGTCAAAGACCCCCGGGAACAGCCGGAACCCGGCGATGGTGATCAGGTTGGCCGGCCCGACGTTGCTCCTCCGACGGGGATGCCGCAGCACCCACCACACGCGCCGCGCGACGTCCTCGGGCTGCAGCACGGGCGGAGGAGGGCTGCCGTGACGGCCGAGCACCGTCGCGGCCTGCTGGTAGACGGGAGTGTCGATGCCGCCCGGGACGATGAGCGAGATCTCGACGCCGTCGCGGTGGCGCGCCTCGATCTGCAGGGTGCGCACCAGTCCGTGCACCGCCCACTTCGAGAGCACGTACGAGCCCAGGTACGGGGTCGCGATCTCACCGAGCAGGGACCCGATGACGACGAGGTGGCCCCCTCCGGTGCGGCGGAACGCGTCCATGGCGGCGCGGCAGACCGCGATGGTGCCGAACACGTTGGTGTTCACCACCTCGGTCATCACCTCGCCCGGCACCTCCTCGGCGTTGCCGTACGCGACGACGGCCGCGGAGTGCACGACGGCCAGACCGCGGCCGAACCGGTCGGCCGCCGCGGCGATGATGCGGTGCACCGCCTCGGCGTCGCGGACGTCGAGCTCCTCGACGGATGCCGTGCCCCCGGCTTCCAGGCACTCCTCGGCGAGCAGCTCGAGCACCTCCGGGGCCCGGCCGGTGAGCACGACGTGCAGCCCTTCGCGGGCCAGCCGGAGCGCGGTGGCACGCCCGATGCCGCTCGACGCGCCGGTGATGACGACCCCCGTGGCCTGCTCGGTCGGTGGGCTCACCCGGTCGTCCTTCCCTCGCGTCGCGTGCCGGCTCGTGCCGAACTCCTGGCCTACCCCCGCGGAGGCGCCGGCAAACTTTGGACACCGCGCATGGCCGACCCGGGTGAGGGGTAGTCGCCCCGCATGAGTACCTCCTCGAAGGACCAGGTTCCACCGCCGCCCCCGGGCGCGCCCACCCTCGCATCGGCTCCCCTCGAGGAGCCCACCACCCCGCACGAGCCGTTGCCCCCCAAGCCCGAGCAGCAGTCGCCCGCAACGGTCTCGCCGACCGGTGCCGACCTCGAGGCCGAGCCCACCGACATGAGCCAGCAGGGCGCGTTCCTCACGACGTCCACCGGTGCCCGCCTGCGCGACACCGACCACTCGCTGCGAGTGGGCCCGCGCGGCCCGGCCCTGCTCCAGGACCACCACCTGCGCGAGAAGATCACCCACTTCGACCACGAGCGCATCCCCGAGCGGGTGGTGCACGCCCGCGGGGCCGGAGCGCACGGCATCTTCGTGGGCTACGGAAACGCCGGCGACCTCACCACGGCCGCGTTCCTCGAGAAGGACGTCGAGACACCGGTGTTCGCGCGCTTCTCCACCGTCATCGGGTCCCGAGGCTCGGCCGACACGGTGCGTGACACCCGCGGGTTCGCGGTGAAGTTCTACACCGAGCAGGGCAACTTCGACCTGGTCGGCAACAACATCCCGGTCTTCTTCATCCAGGACGGCATCAAGTTCCCGGACGTCATCCACGCCGCGAAGTGGCACCCCGACCGGGAGATCCCGCAGGCCCAGACCGCCCACGACACCTTCTGGGACTTCGTGTCGCTGCACACCGAGGCGCAGCACCACACGATCTGGGCGATGTCCGACCGCGCCATTCCCCGCTCCTACCGGCACATGGAGGGCTTCGGGGTGCACACCTTCCGGCTCGTCAACGCGGCCGGAGCGACGACGCTCGTCAAGTTCCACTGGAAGCCGCGCCTGGGCGTGCACTCGCTCACCTGGGAGGAGGCGCAGCTGCTCGGCGGCACCGACCCCGACTTCCACCGCCGCGACCTCTACGACTCCATCGAGGCCGGCGCCTACCCGCAGTGGGAGCTCGGCATCCAGGCCTTCGAGGACAACGGCGAGCAGACCTTCGAGGGCATCGACCTGCTCGACCCCACCAAGCTGGTGCCCGAGGAGCTCGCCCCCGTGCAGCCGCTCGGCCTGCTGACCCTGTCGGGCACGCCGACCAACTTCTTCGCCGAGTCCGAGCAGGCCGCCTTCCACGTGGGAAACCTCGTGCCCGGCATCGACGTCACCGACGACCCACTGCTCCAGGTGCGCCTGTTCTCCTACGTCGACACCCAGCTGACCCGGCTCGGCGGCCCGAACTTCAACCAGCTGCCGGTCAACCGCCCCCACGCCCCGGTCAACGACATGCTGCGCGACGGCATGCACCAGACCGCCGTGCACGGCGGCGTCGCTCCCTACCGGCCGAACTCCCTCGACGGCGGCTGCCCGTTCGTCGCCGGTGACGCCGACGGCGCCTTCGTCGACGTGCCGCAGGCCGTGGCCGCCGGGAGCAAGGTGCGCGAGCTCGACGCGTCGTTCGACGACCACTTCAGCCAGGCCCGCCTGTTCTGGCTGAGCATGTCGCCCGTCGAGCAGGACCACATCGTGCAGGCCTACACCTTCGAGCTCGGCAAGTGCTACGACGACACCATCCGGCGGCGCCAGCTGCTCGCGCTGGCCCGGATCGACGGCGAGCTGGCCGCCGACGTCGCGGCAGGCCTGGGGATGCCGGCGCCCGAGCCGGCGGTCGACGCCGAGGACGCCGCGCCCAGCCCGGCGCTGTCCCAGGTCGGCGGCACCTGGCCGGTCGAGGGTCGCACCGTCGCCGTGGTCGTGGACGGGACCTCCGACGCGGATGCCGTGCGGGCCCTCACCGAGCAGCTGCGGGCCGAGAGCCTGGTGCCGTTGCTGCTGGCCCCGACCGGTGGCCCGGTCTGGACCGACCGCGACCTCCCGGCGCACCGCACGCTCCTGACGGCGCGGTCCGTGGAGTTCGACGCCGTCGTGGTGACGGCGCTCGTGCCGCCCGCCTCCGACGCGCGCCAGAGCCGCGACGCGAAGGCGGCCGCCGGGGCCACCCCAGCCATCGACCCGCGGCTCACCCTGCTCGTCGACGAGGCGTTCCGGCACGGCAAGGGCATCGGCGTCGTGGGCGACACCCAGATGGCCGCGGCGCTGGGGCTCGCCGACGACGAGGCGGGTGTCACCGTGGGCGACACCGCCACCGTGGCCACCGCACTCGTGGCGGGCCTGGCCGAGCACCGCGCCTGGAACCGGTTCACGCCCAGCCGCTGAGCACACAGACGAAGGGGCGGATGCCGGGTCGGGACCACCGACCGGCATCGCCCCTTCGTCGTGCCTCACGCCGCGACTCCTCGAGAGTCGCGGCGTGAGCTACCGCCTCGTAGGTGTTGGGATCGGTGCACCTCCGAGGCGGTAGCCGACCGCAGGTCCGGCGGCGTCCTGGCGGCGCCGGGCCCAACCCGCCGCACGACTCGGAACAGCCCGCCGACCCAAGAGGACCGGGTCGACGGGCTGTTCGTCGGGGGGCGGCTCTGCCGGCCCTCCCGTCAGGTGGCCGGGGTGCTGCCGGGGCCGCTGGCCGGGGTGGTGCCGCTGGTGGAGGGCCCGCCGTTGGACGACGAGGAGGAGCCGCCGTTCGAGGCGGTCTCCTTGACAGACCGGGCCGCGGAGGATCCGTCGTCCTTGACGTGGTCGACGCCCTGCTGGGCGGTCTGCTTGACCGACTGCGCCGCCTGCTGGGCCGGCTCCTTGAGGTTCTGCGCGGTCTCCTGGGCCACCGACCTCGCCTCGTCGACGAGCGGCTCGGCCCTGTCCTTGGCCGTGGTCGCGAGCTCGCGCTCCTTGGTGCTGGCCGGAAGGAGGGAGCCGACCAGCCAGCCGGCCGCCAGGGCCACCGCACCGGCCGCGAGCGGGTTGCCGCGGGCCTGGCGACGGGCCAGGTCAGGGGCGTTCTTCACGCCGTCCGCGACGTCGTGGGCCCGGTCGGAGCCGGCGCTGGTCGTGTCATGGGCGGTGCCCATGACGCTCTCCCTGAGCCGGCCGGCCCGGCCCGTCGCGCGCTGCGCGGTGCGCTTGGCCACGCTGCTCGGGCGCACGCTCTCGGTGAGCACGTCGACGTCCTCGCTCAGCCGGCCGCGGGTGCGGTCGATGTCGGCGCGGATGGCCTCGGGGTCATTGGTGGTGGTCATCGGGTCTCGTGTCCTTTCAGTGCCTGGGGAATGTCCTTGCTGGTGTCCACGGTGCGCGGTGCCAGCGGGGTGACCTGCTTCATCCGGGTACGGCCCACGGCGGCCATCACGCCGGCCGCCACGGCCCAGAGCACGCCGACGACCAGCGCCGACCAGCCCAGGCTGTCGAACAGGTCGCCCAGGGCCCACCAGAGGGCGAGCGACAGGAAGATCAGGGCGAGGTGTGCCGCCACGCCGGCTCCGGCGAACATGCTGCCGGCCGCCTTGGCGTGGTCGGCGGTCTCCCGCACCTCCGCCTTCGCGAGCTCGACCTCCTGGCGCAACAGGGTCGACAGGTCGGTCGTGATGTCGCCGAGCACCTCGCCCACCGATCGCAGCGAGGGGTCGGGCAGGTCGTCCCGGGTGTCGCCACCGTTGGTGGCGCCGGGGGTGCGCAGCCGCTGCTGCTCGGTCATCGGTTCCCCCGCAGCGTCTTGTCGCCCTCGGCGGCCGTCAGGTAGCCCTCGTCGTCGATCGGGGTGGGAGCCCCGTCGGGCGTGAAGGGCTGGCTGGTGCGACCGGCGTCGGGGAGCTCGTCACCGGGCACGGTCGCGCCGCCGTCCGCGACGGTGGCCGGGGTGTCGCCCGGCGTGATCGGGGTCGTCGCAGTGGCGGATGCCGTGGAGCCGGTCGCGGCGGGCACGCCGGTTCCGCCGTTGGTCCCGACGGTGTCGACCCCCTCCCCGTAGCCGCCGGTGGTTCCGGCGGCGTAGCCGGTGCTGCCGTAGGTGGAGCCGCTGTCGGTGTCGGCGAACTGCCCGCCCGTCGATCGCCGCAGGTCGGTGCCGGAGGAGTCGTCGGAGTCACGGGCGTCGTCGACCAGGCTGCGGCTCAGCCGGCCGGCGAGCACGCCGACCCCGGCGGCGACGGCCAGGAAGGTGCCGGGCCGCTGGCGGGCGAAGCGGCGTGCCTCGTCGAGCAGGCTGCCCGGGTCACGCTGGTCGAGCCAGCTCGCGGCATCCCCCGCACGGCGGGCGGCGTCGTCGACCAGCCCACGCGCCATGCCGTCCTGGTCCGCGGAGCCGGCCATCGCGCCGAGCTGGTCGGCCAGCTCACGCAGGCTGTCGGCGACGCGGGACTGCTGGGTGGCCGCCTGGTCGGTGAGGTCGCGGCGGGTCTGGCTCCACAGCTGGCGCACCTGGTCGGTCGCCTCGCTGGTCACCTGCTTGGCCTCCTGCCCTGCGGTCTGCGCGACGTCCCCCGCTGCCTGCTTGCTCTCGTGTCCTACGGTGCCCGCTCGGTCAGCGGGGGTCTGCGGAGTGGTCGTCTGGGTCTCCATGAGTACCCCGTCCTCTCGTCAGGCCGTCGTCGGTAGACGGCGTGAGGGGGGCGTACCCGGCAGCCGGTTAGACGAAACCTTCTCCCGCAGTGCGGAAGTGGTGCCGGCGAGGGTTTGCGCCGAGCGGGAGGTCAGATCGCGGGTGCCGACCTGCGGGGCACCGCCCGGCGCTGGTGCACCGCCAGGATGCCGGTGTCGGCCACCTCGCTCGCGACCTCGGACAGCTTGCGGTTCGAGTGCTGGCTCGCGGCGCGCAGAACGTCGAACGCCGCGTCGCGGGTGATCTGTCGCTCCTGCATGAGGATGCCGATGGCCACCCCGATCTCGCGGTTGCTCTCCAGTCCCCGCAGCAGGTTCCTCGCCCGGCCCCGGGCCAGGGTGGCCGAGACGAGCAGCGCCCCGTGGCTCGCGAGCACCCGGCCCATGCCGGCGGCTCGGTCACCGAACGCGTCGTGCCGGTCGGAGTAGAGGGCCAGCGCCCCCATGACCTCGGGCTCGCCGAGCAGGGTGAAGCGCTGCCACAGCACGCTCGCCACACCGAGCTCCTGGCGCACGGCGCGTCCCCACCGCGGCCAGCGTGGGTCGGCGCCGACATCGCCGGTGACGTACGCCCGGTCGTGGAACGCGGCATCCGTGCCGGGGCCCGAGCCCGGCGGGCCCTGCAGCCGGTCGGACAGCCGGGGGGTCTCGTCGGTGGCGGCCTGAGTCGTCAGCCGGGTGCCCCGGCGCAGCGTGAGGCCTGCGCTGCGCGCCCCGGGCACGTGCTCGACGGCGATCTGCACCAGCTCCTCGAGCGCCGGTGTCCCGTCTCCCTCGCCCACCCGCGCGGCCAGGGGGCGCAGCGCGTCGGCGAGCACCAGCAGCGGCACGGCGTCGTGGGTGTCCCGTCGGTCGACCTGCACGGCTCGCACTCGGCCTCCCCCTCCGACAACGACGCGAGGGGTCGTCCCCCACGTGCGGCTCCGAGTATCACCCGGACGCCACGCTCCGGCACGCCGGAGCAACGGTCCTTCTGCAACGGCCCGGTGGGCGCCACGCCGTCGCGCATGGCGTCGTCGCCACCCGGGTAGGGCACCAGCGGCGCCACCCGCCGCCGCGGCACCAGTCGTCCACCACCTGGGCAGCGCAGCGGCACCGCCCGGCGCCGTAGCCGACCCGACCCATCCCGTCAGCGAGAGGAAACCCCATGAGCCAGCGCACCGCCGACGTCCCCGCTCAGCAGCAGGAGTGGCCGGGCAGCGACGCCGCGCTCACCCCACCCGCCGACCACGGCGCCGAGTCGTGGACCGGGCGCGACCGGCTGCGCGGCAAGCGGGCCGTGATCACCGGCGGCGACTCCGGCATCGGGCGAGCCGTCGCGATCGCCTTCGTGCGCGAGGGCGCCGAGGTGCTCATCACGCACCTGCCCGAGGAGGAGGACGACGCGCGCGCCACCGCCGAGCTCGCCGGCGGCAACGCCCGGGTCGTGCTGCACGCCGCCGACCTGCGCACCCCGCAGGCCAACCGCGAGCTCGCGGAACGGGCCGTGGCCGAACTCGGGGGCGTCGATGTGCTGGTGTGCAACGCAGCCTTCCAGATGGCTCAGCAGGGGCTGGCCGACTTCACCCCGGAGCAGCTCGAGCGCACCTTCGCCACCAACGTGCTCGGCCCGTTCTGGCTGGTGCAGGCCCTCGCGCCGCAGCTGGCCGACGGCGGCACCGTCACCGTCACCACGTCGGTCCAGGCCTACTCGCCGTCCGACAACCTGATCGACTACGCGGCCACCAAGGCGGCCCTGAACAACCTCGTCGTCAACCTGGCCCAGGACCTCGGGCCACAGGGCATCCGGGTCAACGCGGTGGCGCCGGGGCCGATCTGGACGCCGCTCATCCCGGCGACCATGGCCCCGGACCAGGTCGAGGGCTTCGGTTCCGCCACCCCGCTGGGCCGGCCGGGCCAGCCCGTGGAGGTCGCCGCCGCCTACGTGTTCCTGGCCTCCGACGAGGCCAGCTACGTCTCGGGCACCGTGCTGGGGGTCACCGGCGGCAAGCCGGTCTTCTGACGCAGGGCCGCCCGCGGTGGCCAGGACCGACGTGAGGGCTGGCGGTCGCCCGGCAGGACCTACCGCTCGATCTCGGCGCAGAGGTCGTCGATCGAGTGGTAGCTCCGGGTCTGCGGCAGGCCCCGGATCCGCGCCAGGAGGGGTGGCGGCACGTGGTGGTGCACCAGCTCGACCAGCAGGTCGTCCCGCTGGGCCGGAAAGGGCGTCCGGTCCAGCGCGTCGCGCAGGGTGCGGGCGTCGTGGCCACGCTCCTGCGCCCGGCCCTCGTCGATGACCATGCGCGGACGCTCCCGTTCCTCGGTATGTGCCTCCAGTCAGGGACTACCCTGCACCCGGCTGCCGAAACGGCTCTGTGCAGCCCTGGAGCGCAGCAGGACCGGGACGGCCGCCGCCCTGGCAGCCCTCGCGGGTCGCGACCGCCGACGCCGGCGACGGTCGCACCGAAGAGTTCGACCACACGGCGGCCACCACCTGGCGGATCGCCCCAGGCCGAGCACGGCGGGGGTGCCGGCGAAGAAGTCGTGTGGTGCTAATCCCCTACGGGAGCCGGACCCGTGAGACGTTCGAGTCCTCCCGGTTGATCCAACCAGTCGTCTTCCTCGGGACACTTTGGTCCAACAGCGGTGCCATCCCTCTCCAGTAAGGACGAGCTTCATGGCACCCTCGACCATCTCCCCCACGCTCGACCGCCACCCGGCATCCGCGGTCGACCTCGACACCGAGGTCGACGCCCTCGCCGCAGAGCTGGCCGACGAGACCGACCCCGCCCGCCGGTCCCAGCTCGTCGAGCGGATCGTGATCCAGATGCTGCCCCTGGCCGACGGCCTGGCGATGCGCTACAGCGGGCGCGGCGTCGAGACCGACGACCTGCTCCAGGTGGCGCGCACCGCCCTCGTCAAGGCGGTCGACCGCTACCGGCCCGGCGCCGGGCCGGGTCTCGCGGCCTTCGCACACCCCACCATCTCCGGTGAGCTCAAGCGCTGGTTCCGCGACCACGGCTGGGCGGTGCGCCCGCCCCGGCGCATCCAGGAGCTGCGCGCCGGCCTCGTCGTCGAGGAGGAGCGCCTGCGGCACACGCTGAACCGCGACCCCCACGACACCGAGCTGGCCAGCGTGCTCGGCGTCTCGGTCGACGAGGTCGACGAGGCGCGCGGAGTCTCTGCCGGCTACCACGCCGTCTCCCTCGACGCGCCCACCGCGGCCGGCACCAACCTCGCCGACCACCTGCTGGTCGCCAACAGCCACGCGGGCCCCATCGAGGTGCGCGACGCCCTGCGCCACGCGATCGCCGGTCTCACCGAGCGACAGCGCCTCGTGCTGCGGCTGCGCTACGTCGACGAGCTGACCCAGGGTGAGATCGGCGAGCAGATCGGAGTCAGCCAGATGCAGGTGTCGCGCATCCTGCGCGGCATCGTCGAGCGCCTGCGCTGCGAGCTGCTCGCCGACGACGAGCGCCGGGTGCACAACTCGGCCGCCTGAGGCCGGCGCAGAACCGGCCGGGGGAACGCTTGGGACCGGGGGGTTTTCGCGCTGTGCGGGCGGGTACCTGATCTCATGCCCACTGCTCGGAAGACCTCCGGCGGGGGCCGACGGAGGGAGCGACCATGAGGAGGACCCGGGGGTTGGCGGTGCTGCTGCCCGTGGCGCTGGTGGCGGGGTGCGCAGGGGTCGGCGGGTCCGACGGCGGGGGTGGCGGCAACGCCGAGGGATCCGGCGGCTCGGGCTCCTCCAGCTGGTCGGGCACCCCGAGCGGCACCCTCACCACGATGGGGTTCGGCGGCGAGGACGAGGTCGGCCAGTCGCGGATCGCTGCCTTCAAGGCCGCCGCACCCGACGTCAAGGTCACCATCAACAAGGGCGACTTCGACGCGCAGCAGTTCCTCACCGCCTTGGCGAGCGGCAACCCGCCGGACCTGGTCTACATGAGCCGCCAGCTAATCGGCACCTACGCGGCCAAGGGCGCCATCCAGCCGCTCGAGCAGTGCATCAGCGGGCAGAGCATCGATACCAGCCAGTACCGGCCCGCTGCGATGCGGTCGGTGACCCTGGCCGACAAGGTCTACGGCATCCCCGAGTTCTACGTCGTTCAGACCAACCTCATCGACGCCACGGCGCTGCAGTCGGCCGGACTCGCCCCCGACCAGATCCAGACCCAGGACTGGGACGCGCTCGCCGCTACCAGCGGCAAGCTGTTCCAGCAGAGCGGCGGGAAGATCAAGCGGCTGGGCTACGACCCCAAGCTGCCCAGCTCGTTCCCGCAGTGGGCGATGGCCAACGGCGCGACGATCATCGGCGACGACGGCGCGCCGCACCTCGACGACCCCAAGGCCGTCGACGCCCTGACGTACACCGTCGGCCTGGTCAACAGCCAGGGCGGCTGGACCAGGTTCACGTCCTTCCACGACGCCTACGACATCTTCGGCGACACACCCGCTCACCGCGCACACCATCGCCGCGTTCCCGATGGAGAACTGGTACGTCAACCTGCTGCGTGACTTCATCCCCTCCGGCCTGAAGCTGCAGTCCACGCCGTTCACCGACCGTCAGGGCCAGCAGATGAGCCTGCTCAGCGGTTCTGCCTGGGCGATTCCCAAGGGTGCCAAGAACCCCGTCGCCGCGTGTGCCTGGGCCAAGACGATGACGTCCACCGACACCTGGATGAAGGCCGCCGAGGCCCGGGCGCAGAAGGTGGCCCAGGCCAAGTCGTTCTTCACCGGCCTGTTCACCGCCAACAAGGTGGCCGACGAGCAGATCAGGGAGAAGTACCTCGGGGACGTCCCCGACCCGGGCTTCAAGAAGGCGATCGACGACTTCTACGGCGCTCTCGACACCGCCGAGGCGCTGAACCCGTCCCCCGCCGGCGCCGAGATCGACGCGGCCTGGAAGAGCGCGGTGTCGCGCGCCCTCGAGGGGCAGGACCCGGGTCAGGCTCTGGCACAGGCGCAGAAGGAGGCACAGACGGCCTACGACAAGGTGTCGACCGATGGCAAAGCACGCTGCAGCGGCGCGAGACCCGGGCCGCCTTCGGCTTCATCTCGCCCTGGATCATCGGTTTCCTCGTCTTCACGGCCGGCCCGATGGTCGCCAGCCTGGTGCTCTCCTTCACCGACTACTCGCTCGTCGGCAGCTCGAAGAGTGTCGGCGCGGCCAACTACTCCGAGCTGCTCTCGGACCCGCGGGTGCGAACCTCGCTGGCCAACACCTTCAGCTACGCCGCCCTCTACGTGCCGCTCGGCACGGCCTTCGCGCTCGGCCTGGCCCTGCTGCTGCAGCGGGTCGGCCGGGCCGCCGGCTTCTTCCGCACGGCGTTCTACCTGCCGGTGATGACGCCGGCCGTCGCCGCGGGGGCGATGTTCCTGCTCCTGCTCAACGGGCGGCGCGGCCTGGTGAACCAGGTGCTGGGCTGGTTCGGCATCCGTGGACCGGACTGGACCACCGACCCGGCGTGGCTCAAGCCGTCGCTGGCGGTCGTCAGCCTCTGGGCGGTGGGCGGCAGCGTGGTCATCTTCCTCGCAGCCCTGCACGCCGTCCCCCGGCAGCTCCACGAGGCCGCCATGCTCGATGGCGCCGGGCCCGTGCGCCGGCTGTTCAGCGTCACCGTGCCGATGATCTCCGGGGCAATCTTCTTCAGCGTCATCACCCACACCATCGCAGCGCTGCAGATGTTCGACCAGGCGTACACCATGTTCTACGGCCCGCAGCAGAAGGCCACGGCATCCGACGCCTCGCTGGTCTACATGGTCTACCTCTTCCAGAACGCCTTCCAGTTCTTCCGGATGGGGTTCGCCTCCGCCATGGCCTGGGTGCTGTTCGCGATCATCATGGTCATCACCGTGATCCAGGTGAAGGTCGGGAACCGGTTCGTCTACTACGAGGGGGATACCCGATGAGCACGCCTGTCGTCCAGGGGAACCCACCGGTCGGTGGTGGCGGCGAGCAGGGTCCCGCCAGTGCCCGCGGGCCTGCCCGGGTGGCCCCGCTCGAGGGACCAGCCGGCCGGCGCGACCGGGGCACCGCGCGGTCGTGGTTCTGGAAGGGCCTCTACCTCGCGGTGCTGTTCCTCGCCACGCTGGCCTTCGTCTACCCGCTCGTGTGGCTGGTGTCGGCGTCGCTCAAGCCCAAGGAGCAGGTGTTCGACAACCAGCTCATCCCGAGGACGGTGCAGTGGTCGAACTTCGTCGAGGTGTGGGATGCCGGGCCGGTGCTGCGCTGGCTCTTCAACTCCGTCACGGTGGGCCTGATGGCCGCCACCGCGGTCACGCTCTCGAGCGCCCTGGTCGCCTTCGGCTTCGCCTACTTCCGCTTCCGCTACCGCAACCTGATCTTCGGCCTGGTGCTCGCGACGATGATGCTGCCCGGCGCGGTGACGATGATCCCCGTCTACCTGATCTGGAACACGGTCGGAATGGTCGACACCCAGGTGCCGCTGTGGGCCCAGAACCTCTTCGGCTCGGCCTTCTACATCTTCTTGCTGCGGCAGTTCTTCCTCGGCATCCCGCGCGAGCTCTTCGAGGCCGCCCGGGTCGACGGTGCCTCGTACCTGCGGATGTTCCGCGCCATCGCGCTGCCGCTGGCCCGGCCGGCACTCGTCATCGTGTTCGTGTTCGAGCTGCAGGCCAGCTGGTCGGACCTGATGAAGCCGTTGATCTACCTGCAGACGCCCGACTACTTCACGATGCCGCGCGGCCTGAAGTCGATCGTCGACGCCTTCGCGCTCTCCGGCGAGTACCACTGGGAGATCGCCATGGCGGCCACGCTCATCGCGACGGTCCCGATGATCGTGATCTTCGCGTTCACCCAGCGCTACGTGCTCGACGGCATCGCCACGAGCGCGAAGCAGGGCTGAGCGGCTGCCCCGAGGGTGCCGAAGATGACCACCTCGGGTGGTGGGCGGGTGTCGGGTCAGAAGGGCGGTTCATCCGGCCATGGGGCTCGGGGCGTCGTTCGGGCGTGACCGGCGCGCAGCTGGGCGGCGCTGGTGCAGCGGCGGTGGGTGGGGGGTGTGCCCAGGATGAGGTTCATCGGGTGCACCTGGTGCTCGAGGCGGAAGGTGAGGTGGTGCTCGAGGGCGCTCCATCGCGACCCGGTCGCCGGGGCGGCAGGCGGCCCCTGGGTGGGGATCGCCGTGGCTGGGAGGGGCTCACGTCCGTGGGCGACCGGAGTCGCCGGGTGATCTGGGTCGGCAGGCGTCGCCACGAGACCCACGTCTGTCGGGTCGGCCGGGTCGGCCGCGAGGACCGGGGTGTGCAGGGCATCGAGTGCGGTGGTGGTGCGGGTTCGTCCGGTGGGGTCGGTGAAGGTGGCGGTGCCGTCCGGGGCCAGGCGCAGTCGCCAGCCGGGGGCTTGCTTGATGCGGTGGTGTCGCCGGCAGAGGGTGAGCAGGTTGGTGTCGTTGGTGGGTCCGGCCGGCCAGGGCCGGACGTGGTCGAGGTCGCAGAAGCGGGCGGCGACGGCGCAGCCGGGGAATCGGCAGCGGCCGTCGCGGGCCTTGACCAGGGCGGTGAGCTCGGTGCTGGGCCGGTAGGTGCCGGTGGCGAGGGTGTCGTTTGGGTCGAGCCGGGCCCCGGTGAGCGGGTCGCAGGCAACGACGGCGGGTGCGGTCTTCGGGCGGCCGCGCCGCGGTTGCGGTGGTCGCTTGTGCAGGTGGTCGCGCAGCCAGGAGCGGCGTACGAGCAGCGGCTCGGACGGTCGGCTTCCCTGCACCTCGATCAGGTCGTCATCACGTTCGGCTGCCACCGGCGGCGCGTGGGCCGGCACACCGCCAGCCGCGGCATCCGCCCGAGCCCGCCCGCCCTCGATGCCGGCGTCGTTGCCTGTCGTGGCCGTCGGCCGCGCACTGGGCGCGCCGATGAAGGTCTCACCTGACACGGACCGCTGGATGCCGGCCAGGATCTCGTCGCGCAAGACCGTGGTCGCCTCGGCGTCGGCGCAGCCACGGTCGGGCCCAGCTGACGCCGGCTGGTGGATGTCGCCCACGATGTTGTCGTCACGCGCCGCCGTGCGTGCTTGGGCGTCGGCCGAACCACGGTCGGGCCCAGCAGGCTCCGGCGGGTGGTTGCTGGCCACAAGTTCGTCGTCGCTCGCTGCCGCGGCGGCCTCGAGGTGAATCGGGTTGGCTTCGACCGGGGTTGACGGCGACTGGCCCAGGTTGGTCGCAGGGCCGCCATCGTAGGGAGCGGCGTGCGGTTGGGGGTGTGTCCGGTGCGCGGCACCTTCGGCCGCGGTGACATCACAAGCCTCGGACATCGGCTGGGTGTCGGCGGGGACAGTGAGCACGATCTGCACGTCGATGGTGGCGTTGCCGGTGACCAGGTCGGTCAGTGCCTTGCCGCGGGCCTGTTCGATGGTGGTGCAGGTGCCGTTGGCGACGAGGTCGTGCGCGAGGCGGTCGATCGCGGCCCACGCGGTGGCGGCGTCCTCGCTGGGGAAGGTGCCGTGCCACTCGTCGACCCCGGGCTCGGCCACCCACCGGCGCAGCCCGGTCTCGGCGCGGGCCCGCTCGGCGCGCTGACGCAGCAGGTCGGGCGAGATGCGCCCGATGAGCCGGCGGGTGCGCTGCCGCAGCGTGGTGGAGTCATCGCCGGGCCGGGGGGCCAGGGCGGCGACCACCGCGTCGGCGACGTCGGCCGGTGCCAGCTCGAGCTCGAACGCGACCACGCCGGCGCGGTACCCGTCGAGCCTGCCCTGGGCCATCGCGGTGTGCAGGCCGGTCAGGCCGCTGGGCTCGGGACGGTCGCGCTGCTCGGCCGGCACCGGTGCACGGTTGGCGGCCAGGCGCACGGCGAGCTCGAGCCGCCGTTGGGCCTGCGCGTGCGTCGCGCCGATCAGGGGAGCCGCGAGGTCGGCGGCGTCGAGCGTGATGCAGCCCGCAGCGTGCACGCTCTCACCGAGAGTGCCGTCCTCGCACCACACGCTCTCGCGCCGGGCCGCCTCGGCCAGGGCTGCGTCCTGCACCGCGGTGACGGTGTTGATCAGCCACTGGCAGTGCGCCACGACCGCCAGCCACTCGTCGCGGCCCCGGGTGGCACCTGGCTGCGTGATCGCGGCCGCGACTCGCGCTGCACCCAAGGACACGGCCTGGGCCGGGCCACCCGTCGCCCCAGTGGAAGGGGTGGTGGGCACACGCGATGACCGCTGATGGCGCTGCTGTGACGTGATCACGTTTCCCCCTTCCCCGTGACACGATCCTACCGACCGGAGGCGAATCGAACAAGTGTTTGAGAGAGAGTGTTCGCCTGCAGCAGAATCCTTTTCGGGCGTGGGGGCACATGCCCCGCGTCCCCCGCGGCTCGGTCCCCGTGTTGGTGGCGTCCCGGACGAGACTCGGCCGGACCAGGGGAGGACGACGACATCGAGGCGGCCCAGGAGGGCGGCCATCGACGAAAGGCACGGCACCCGCTCAGCCGCCGGCGACGCCGAGCCCGACCTCGGCCGGGGCGACCTTCAGCCGGCGCAGCGCCGAGCCCGACCTCGGCCGGGGCGACCCTCAGCCGGCTCAGCCGTCGGTGACGCCCAGGTCGACCTCCCCAGGCCGCAGGCAGCCCGAGCACGACCTCTCGGGCCAGGAAGCCGGTGCGGCCTGCGCCGTGAGCCGCTCGCCGGCGCGGCCGTGCACGTAGGCCCCCCAGGCCGCAGCCCGGGCCGGGGACAGCCCGCGCGCCAGCAGCCCGGCCAACTCGTCGCTCGCCACCTCCTCCCCGTCCTCCTCGTCCTCCTGCAGCACCCGGGCGTGCTCGCCGGCGTTGGGGTCAGCAGGGCACGCCCCGCAGAGGTGGCGCACGCCCTCGGGGTGGGCGGTGAGGAAGGCGGTGCCGAGGGCGTCGACGACCAGGGCCGACTCGAGCTGCGGCACCACCACCTCGAGCAGCTCGCGCGCGGCGTCGGGCGTGCCGATGCCGGGTCCGGCCAGCACCGTGTCGGCCGCCTCCGCCAGCTCGAGCACCCGGTCCGCGGCGGAGCGGCCCAGCCCGCCGTCGTCGTCCTCGGGCAGTCCGACGAGGAAGCACTCGGGCAGGGCGACCCCAGCAGGGTCGCCGTGGATGCCGTGGTGGCCACCCGCACCTTCCCCGCACCCACGCGCAGCGCCGCCTCGGCGGCGAGGAGCACGGCACCCGGCGTCTGGCGGCTGCCGCCGATGATGAGCAGCCGGCCCTTCTCGTTCTTGTCGCCGCCCGGCGACGGCAGCGGCCGACGGCGCAGCAGCGCGGGAGTCACCACGACCGCGGGCTCGGCGCCCTCGCGCATGACCGCTCTCCCGAGGTCGCGGCCTCGCCGGGCCCGGGGCGCTCCTCGTGGGTCGGCTCGGCATCCGAGGCCTCGAGGTGGTCGACGTCGCCGTAGCCGACCAGACGCAGGCCACCGGCATCCGTCGCTCGGTACCGGGTCAACGAGCAGTTGGCCAGTGGGGTGTTGCCGTCGATGTCGAGCAGCTCCTGCTCGGTGAGCGACTCCAGCAGGTAGCGGAACGCCATGATCACGGCCTGGTGGGTGAAGACCCACACCCGCCGCCCGGCGTGCGTCTGGTGGAGGTCGCCGAGCACCCCTCGCACGCGCAGCACCACGTCGGTCCAGCTCTCGCCACCAGGCGGCCGGTGGTAGAACTTGCCCATCGCCGTTCGGCGCTTCGCCTCCTCCGGGTAGGCGTCCCGGATGCCCTGCCCGGTCAGGCCGTCGAAGAGCCCGAGGTCGCGCTCACGCAGCCGCTCGTCGAGCACGGGACGCGGGGCCGACGGGCATCCTCGGAGGGCGTGCTCCATCGTGCTGGCGGCTCGCACGTACGGCGAGCCCAGCACCACCTCCGGACGCGCCTCGTCCGGGAGTCCGGCGAGGTGGCGCCCCAACGCATCCGCCTGTGCGACACCGTTGTCGGACAACGGGGTGTCAGGGTCGCGGTAGTCGAGCTCGAGCCGGTCCAGCCCCTTCTCAGCGGCCGCCGCGGCGGCGAGGTTGCCCACGCTCTCGCCGTGCCGCACGATGACGAGCTCGGCGACGCGCACGGTCATCTCACTCGTCCGGTGGCCTGTGTCGCCCATGTCAACGCCTCCTCCGCTCGCCCCCCATGGCTGCGGACGACCCTACGTGGGGGGCAGGTCGCCGGGGCCTTCGACAGCACAGTTTCGCGGCCACCGGACGGGGATGGAGCGGCACCGGACGGGTAGAACGGCGTAGATGACATCTCCCCCCATCCCCTGGTGCTTCGCGGAGTGGGGCGAGCAGGGCGCCGCCGACGAGGCCCGGGCGGTCGCCAGCGAGGTCGAGGGGTCACTCGCGCTCGCCCGCAGCCGTGAGCAGGTTGCCCGCTCGATGGGCCGTGACTCCTGGCAGGTGCTGTCCTCCCTCGCCACCCTGGGCAGCGTCGACCTCACCACGGCACGCACCGTCGAACCTCACTGGGATGCCGTGGCCATCCTCGACCGGGCCCGCGCCACCGCGCCCGAGGACGCCACCTGGGGCGTCTACGCCGCCGCTCCCCCGGGCACCCGCCTCACGGCCCGGCGGGCGGCAGGTGGCTGGCGGCTGACCGGCGCCAAGCCCTGGTGCTCGCTGGCGGACCGGGTGTCGCATGCCCTCGTCACCGCCGACCTCGACGACGGCGCGGCCGGCCTGCTCGCCGTCGACCTGCACGCCACCGGGGTGTCGGTCGACCCGGGCGCGTGGGTGCCGCGGGGGCTGCGCGACGTCACCACCAGCACGGTGACCTTCGACGCGGTGCCGGCGAGCCCGGTGGGGCCGCCCGGCTGGTACCTCGACCGGCCCGGCTTCGCCTGGGGCGGCATCGGGGTGGCGGCGGTCTGGTTCGGCGGGGCCGCGGCCCTGGCCGGCGCGCTGTGGGCCGCCGCCCGCACCCGGCGGCCCGACCAGGTGGCCCTGATGCACCTCGGGGCGTGCGACGTCGCCCTTCACGGCACCCTCCTCGGCCTGCGCGACGCGGCCGGGGCGATCGAGGCCGGGCGCGCCGACGGTGCGGCCGGCCGCCTCCTGGCGAGCCGGGTGCGGGCGCAGGCGGCGGCGTGCGCCGAGCTGGTGCTCACCACGGTGGGTCACGCCCTCGGCCCCGCACCCCTCGCGATGGATGCCGTGCACGCGGCCCGCGTGGCCGACCTCACCCCGTACGTGCGCCAGCACCACGCCGAGCGCGACCTCGCGGCGCTCGGCCGGCTCGTGGCTCCCGTCGCCGACCCGGCCGACGACCAGCCGAACGGCCGGGCCGCCGGCGCCGGGGCCTCGGTGTGAGCGACGTCCCGGTGCCGTTCACGCACACCGACCCCGGCACCGCCGAGAGCACCTGGTTGGGGTCAGAGCGCTGGGACGGCGTCGGCGTACTCGACCTGCCGGCCGTGGTGCGGCGCTACGCCCAGGTGCTGGTGCTCTCCGCACACCCCGACGACGAGACGCTCGGCATCGGTGGGCTGGTCGCCGACCTCGCCGACGCGGGGGCCACCGTCAGCGTCCTCGTCGCCACGGACGGCGAGCGGTCGCACCCCCTGCTCCACGCCCGGGCCCGTGCCGCCCTGGCGGCGCGTCGCCGAGGGGAGCTGCGCCGCGCGGTGCAGGTGCTGGCGCCGGCGGCCACCACCACCCACCTCGGACTGCCCGATGGCGCGCTCGCCCAGCACGAGGCGGCTCTCGTCGAGGAGGTCTGCCGCCGCACCGACCCCCACACCCTGGTGCTCACCCCGTGGCTCGCCGACGGGCACGCCGACCACGATGCCCTCGGCAGCGCCGCGGCCGACGCCGTCTCGCGCAGCGGCGCCGACCTCGTCCGCTACCCGATCTGGCTGTGGCACTGGGGATCGCCCGAGGCGCTGCCATGGGCGGACGTCGTGGCGAGCGATCCCGGGCCGCCGCCTGGCGCAAGCGAGCCGCCCTCATGCAGTTCCCGACCCAGACGACCGCCTGGGGCGACACGGCATCCGCTGGTGACTGGCCGGCACCGGTCGTCGGACCGGCGATGCTCGACCGTGCCCGGCGCCTCGTCGAGACCCTCGTCGACCCGACCCAGGCCCTTCCCCGCGTCCCGAGTGACCGTCTCCGGCGACGTTCCGCGTCCCGCGCGCAGCAGTTCGACCGGATGTACGACGACGGTGACGACCCGTGGGCCTTCGACGGGTCCTTCTACGAGGAGCGTCGCCGCGCGCTCGTGCTGGCCCTGCTCGGATGCCGTCACTACGGTCGCGCTCTCGAGATCGGGTGCGCCGACGGCCGGCTCACCGAGTCGCTGCTGGAGCGGTGCGACGAGGTGGTGGCCCTCGACACCAGTCACCGCGCGGTGACGGCGGCCCGGGCCCGCGCCCCCCGAGCCGTCGTCGTGCAGGGCATCACGCCGGACGACCTTCCGGCCGGCCCCTTCGACCTGGTGCTCCTCTCGGAGGTCGGGTACTTCCTCACCCCCCTCGAGCTGGTCGCGAGCCTGCGCCGGTGTTCCGCCTCGTTGACGCCGGGCGGCGAGCTCGTGCTGTGCCACTGGAAGCACCCCACCGAGCGGGTGCCCCTCGACGGAGCCCTGGTGCACGAGCAGGCCGCCAGGGCAATGGCCCTCGACCGCCGGGCCACCTACCGCGACGAGGACGTGCGCATCGAGGTCTGGGGCGACGGCGGCTCGCTGGCCCGGCGCGAGGGCCGCGTGTGAACCACGCCGACCGGCTGCGCCACGTCGTGGTGGCGATCCCCGACCGCGACGAGCAGACACTGCGGCCGGCCTGCCTCCGGTCGGTGACCGCGGCGGCGAGCATCCTGCGTCAGGCGCGTCCTGGCATCCGGCTGGCCGTCGCGGTGACCCTCGACGGGTGCACCGACGGATCGGCCCACGTGGCCTCGGCGTGGCACGTCCCCTCGGTGACCCTGCCCGGCGCGGGGGGTGGGCGCCGCCCGCGACGCCGCCATCGAGCGCGGGCTCGCAGCGCTGGGCCACCCTGCCGAGGCCTCGACGTGGGTGGCCTGCACCGAGGCCGACACGGTGGTACCGACACACTGGCTGCTGCGGCACGTGATGTGGGGCGAGCAGGGCGCCGACCTCGTCGTCGGCACCGCCGAACCGGTGGGCGTCGACCGTGCCGAGGCGCTCGCCGCGTGGCACGCGCGGCACCAGCTGGTGGAGGGTCATGCGCATGTGCACGGCGCCAACCTCGGCATCCGGTGCGACCGCTGGCGCGCGGTCGGCCGGTTCGGCCGGCTCTGCGTCGGCGAGGACGTCGACCTCGTCGCGCGGGTGCGCGCCGTCACCGACCGTTGGGTCGCCACCGACACCACCCGGGTGCTGACCTCGGGGCGGTCCCAGAGCCGGGTCGAGCACGGGTTCGCCGGCTACCTGCACGACCTCGACGCCGACACCGGCTGACGGCCTGCCTCCCGGCATCCGCGGCCGCGACCGCCGCCGCCGTCGCGTTGGCCCTCGTGGCCGCCACGGCCGCCCCAGCGAACGCCGCGGTGCCGGCCAAGTGGAAGAACTGCACCGTGGTCAACAAGACCTACAAGCACGGGGTGGCAAGGCCAGGGCCAAGGACCGGACGTCCGGCAGGCCGGTCACGACCTTCAAGCGCAGCGACAGCCTGTATGCCCAGGCGATGAAGGCCGACAAGGGCCTGGACCGCGACAAGGACGGCATCGCCTGCGAGAAGCGCTGACCCGCGCGGATCACTGCGAGCAGGTGCCAACACCGGGGCTGGCAGCCGAGGGTGCGCTGTCGGCCGCTCCTGCTGACCTGCAGTGGGCCGCCGTGACGGCCGGCCCCCACTCACCCCCCGCCCGTGGCGGCCCTCCTGCATGTTCCCGGGCACACCCCCAGCCGACGGGCATCCGCGGGGGCCGTCTCTCGCGGTGGCAAAGGTTTGCCCCCAACATGGTCAAGGTGCGCATGACCCCGGCGCCGATCGGGGAGTGGCGTGGCCAGGGGGAGCGACGATGCACCCCCGGGGGAAGCGGCCGGGCGCCATGCGCTGCTCGACCGGTCCCACGACCGGAAGGACAGCCATGCGATCCACAGCCTCACCACCTCGTCGTCGGCTCGTTGCACTGGGCACCGCCGTCGTCCTCACGGCCAGCGGGCTGGCCGCCGCCACGGCCACCGCCGGCTCCGCCTCCGCAGGGCCGGTGCGCACCGCCGGCTCCGGCACCGAGCACCGCCCCGCCTACCTCGACGCCCGCCAGCCCACGGCCCGGCGGGTTGCCGACCTCCTGGGCCGGATGACGCTGGACGAGAAGATCGGCCAGATGACCCAGGCCGAGCGCGGCGGCATCGACGCCGACACGAGCCAGATCACCACCCTGGGCCTGGGCAGCGTGCTGTCCGGCGGGGGGTCGGTGCCCACCCCCAACACCCCCGAGGCCTGGGCCGACATGGTCGACCGCTACCAGCGCGCGGCGATGGCCACCCGGCTGGGCATCCCGCTGCTCTACGGGGTCGACTCCGTGCACGGCCACGGGAACCTCCTGGGCGCCACCGTCTTCCCGCACAACATCGGCCTCGGGGCCACCCGGGACCCGCGCCTGGTCGAGCGCGTGGCGCACGTGACCGCGCAGGAGACCCGGGCCAGCGGCCCGCAGTGGGCCTTCGCGCCGTGCGTCTGCGTGGTGCGCGACGACCGGTGGGGCCGCACCTACGAGAGCTTCGGCGAGACCCCCGCGCTGGTGGAGTCGATGGAGACGGCCATCGACGGGCTGCAGGGACGGCGCGGCCAGCTGAAGAACAACGACCGGGTGCTCGCGACCGCCAAGCACTTCGCCGGTGACGGCCTGACCACCTACGGCACCGGGTCGAACGACGGGCGCACCGGCGACTACCCGATCGACCAGGGCGTCGACCAGGTCAGCCGCAGGACGTTCGAGCGGCTTGCGCTCGCCCCCTACGTGCCGGCGGTGCGCAAGCACCACGTCGGTTCGGTCATGCCCTCGTACTCCGACGTCGACTGGACCGGCGACGGCCTGGGCAACCCGGTCAACATGCACGGCAACAAGCGGCTCATCACCGGCTGGCTCAAGCAGCAGCAGGGCTTCGACGGCCTGGTGATCTCCGACTACGAGGGCATCCACCACATCCAGCCCGGGGTCGCCTCGTACGCCACGCAGGTCACCCTCGGCGTCAGCGCGGGCATCGACATGTTCATGGAGCCCTACGACTTCGCCACCTTCATCTCGACCCTCAAGGCGCAGGTCGCGAACCGCAGCGTGCGGATCTCCCGCATCGACGACGCCGTGTCGCGGATCCTGACGGCGAAGTTCGACCTGGGCCTGTTCGAGCACCCCTACACCGACCGCACGCACCTGCGCGACATCGGTTCACCCGCCCACCGGGCGCTGGCCCGCACCGCGGTGCAGAAGTCGCAGGTGCTGCTGAAGAACGACCGCCACGCGCTGCCGATCTCGAAGGGCCGGCGGATCTACGTCGCCGGCAGCAACGCCGACAACATCGGCAACCAGGCCGGCGGCTGGACCCTCACCTGGCAGGGCGGCTCGACCAACGTGATCCCCGGGCAGACCATCCTCGACGGCATCCGGGCGCAGCACCGCTCGGTCACCTACAGCGAGGACGCCTCGGCGCGGGTCCCCCGTGGTGCCGTCGGCGTCGTGGTGGTCGGCGAGACCCCGTACGCCGAGGGCTACGGCGACGTGGGCGGCCCCCGGTGGGCCTACGACCCGGGCGACAACAACCAGCCGCGCCCGGAGAAGACCATGCGGCTCAGCGCGGCCGACTCCACCGCCGTCGACCGCGTGTGCGCCGCCGCCGTGAAGTGCGTCGTGGTCGTCGTCTCGGGCCGCCCGATCGTCATCCCGCCGGCGCAGCTCTCGAGGATCGACGCCCTGGTCGCCTCGTGGCTGCCGGGCAGCGAGGGCGGCGGTGTGGCCGACGTGCTGCTGGGCAGGGCGCGGTTCACCGGCAAGCTGCCCGTCACCTGGCCGCGCAGCGTGGCGCAGGAGCCGATCAACGTCGGTGACCGCAACTACCGTCCGGCGTTCCGCTACGGATGGGGTCTGCGCACCCACTAGCCGGTCGGCATCCCACGACCCATCGACCCGCACTCGGATGTCGGCACGTCGTGGGGCCTCTCCTCGGACCGCCCGCCCCCGGATGCCGGGGCCGGGCGGTCCGGGCGGTCCGGGCGGTCCGGGCGGGGAGCATCAGGCAGACTGCCGGCATGTCGCTCCCCGACCCGGCGCTGGTCGTGCTGGTGGGCGCCTCCGGGTCGGGCAAGTCGACCTGGGCGGCGCAGCGCTACCGCGCCGAGGAGGTCGTGTCCTCCGACGCCCTGCGCGGGGTCGTCGGCAGCGGCCCGCAGGACCTCGACGCCTCTGCCGACGCGTTCGCCGTGCTCGAGGCCATCGTGTCGGCCCGGCTGGGACGCGGGCTCACCACCGTCGTCGACACCCTGGGCACGGATGCCGAGCGTCGCGGTCGCTGGGGGGCCGCCGCGCGCGCCGCGGGGATGCCGGCCGCGGTCGTGCTGCTCGACACTCCCGACGAGGTGTGCCGCCGGCGCAACGCCGAGCGCGACCGGCCGCTGCCCGCGCTGGCGCTGGCGAGGCAGCTGGCGCGGCGGCGCGAGGTGGCCGACGAGCTGGCGGCGGAGGGGTGGGACGTCGTCCTCACCGTCGCGCCGGAGCACACCTCGGCCACCCCTCCTCCCGCGACCCGCACCTCGGGCGCGGAGCGAGCGGGCGGCGAGCGCACGGCATCCACGGGGGTCGAGGTGGTGCTGCAGGTCTCGCGATTCCCGTGGGGCGAGGACCCGATGGCCTGGCTGCGCGGCGTCGCCCTGGCCTCCGACGAGGCCGGGTTCGCCGGGCTGGCGGTGATGGACCACCTGATCCAGGTCCCGCAGGTCGGGCGCGCGTGGGACCCGATCCCCGAGCCGTGGGTGGCGCTGGGCGCGGTCGCCGGACTGGGCACCGGGCTGCGGCTGGGCACGCTGGTCACCCCGGTCACCTTCCGGCAGCCCGCAATCACCGCGAAGGCCGCCGCGACGCTGTCGGCCCTCACCGGGGGCCGCGCCTTCCTCGGCATCGGCGCCGGCTGGTGGGAACGCGAGCACGCGGCCTACGCGATGCCGTTTCCGCCCGCCGGGGAGCGGCTCGACGAGCTGGAGTACTCGATCCGGGTGATCCGGGCGCTGTGGGCCCCTGGCACCAAGGCGCACGCCGCCGACGGCGTGTTCCTGCCCGAGACGACCTGCTACCCGCGCCCTCCAGCCCCCGTCGAGGTGGTCGTGGGGGGCAACGGCGAGCGGCGGACCCTGCGCATCGCGGCCGAGCTGGGCGACGCGTGCAACCTGACCACCTCCGAGCCGGAGGTCGTGCGGCACAAGGTGTCCGTGCTGCGGCAGCACTGTGCCGACGCGGGGCGTGACCCGGCCGAGGTCGCCGTGACGCTGCTCGACGTGCCGGTGGTCGGCCGGGACCGCGACGACGTGTGGGCACGGGTGGAGCGGCTGCGCGGCCGCACCCGGGCCGCGGCCTTCGCGGCGCGAACGCACGCGGGCACGGTCGCCGAGCACCGGCAGCGGCACGCCGCGCTGGCGGGCCAGGGCGTCTCGACGGTCTTCCTCGCCATCCCCGACCTCGGCGGCCCCGAGGACGTGCTCGCGCTGGGCGGTCTCACCGACTGAACCTCCCGGGAGGTCCCGATCCCTACGGCTGCGCGCCGCACGCGAGCAGTCCGTCGAGCGGTGACGACCCGCCCAGGGCGACGCTCGATCTCACGCACGTCTCGACCTCTCGACGTCTGGCCGCTGCCGTCGACGGGCGGGAGGCGTGGCCGCGCCTGGATCGGGTAGGTGCACGCCACCAACAACCCGGGAGATGACGAATGTCCGCGTACAGCACACTGGTTCGGGCCACCCACCTGGTCACGAACGCGGCCTGGTTCGGCGGCTCGCTGATGGGCGCGGTGGCCCTCGACCCTGCCAGCCGCGAGGGTGACGACGCCCGCGAGCAGGCCGACATCGCCGACGAGGGCTGGACCTCCTGGGGGCCCGTGCAGGGCGGCGCCATCGGCCTCCACCTGCTCAGCGGGGTGGCGATCCTGGCCGACAACCGGCACCGCGTGGTCACCCACCGGCCGACGAGCATCGCCGTCGTCGCAAAGACGGCGCTGACCGGAGCCGCGCTCGCGGCGAGCGCTGCCGCCTACCAGGTCGGTGCCGACCTGGGCGAGGCGAGGGCACGTGCGGACGAGGACCCGAGGTCCGCGAAGCGGGCTCGCTCGCTGGCCCGCTCGATGCGCTGGCTGCAGTGGGCCACCCCGGCCACCACAGCCGGCATCCTCGTGCTCGACGCCTACCTCGGTGAGCAGCAGCGCGGCGAGGCGGGGCTGCTCGACCGGCCCACCCGGCTGCGGGCCCGGGCGACCTGACGGTCGCGACCCGGCACCCCGCACCGTCGCCCGCTCGCCCCGTGCTGCAGGTGCTGCTGCTGGGTGCGGCGCCCCGCGGCCTCAGTCGACTCGGGGCCGAGCGCCGGGTCGTGGGCCGGCGAGTGAGAACGTGTCGCCGCGGCCCAGGGGGTGGATCCGCTCGCGCAGCCCGGCTGCCTCGGCGGCGGCGAGGAAGTCCTCGAGCGAGGACGTGAACACGTCGTAGTCGTCGTAGTGCACCGGGATCGAGGTACCGGCGTCCATCAGCCGGACCGCCTCCACGCCCTGGTCGGCATCCATGGTCACCAGCACCCCCATCACCTTGGTTCCGCCGAGGTGGAAGAGGCCCACGTCGAGCCTCGGGTAGCGGCGCGGGATCTCGGCGAGGTCGTCGATCATCAGGGTGTCGCCGCTGATGTAGACCCGCCGCTCCATGGCGCCGGCGCCGATCTCGAGGACGCTGCCCATGACGTCGGGCAGCGCCAGGTCGACCAGCCCCGGCCCGTGCTGCCCGGGGCAGGACGTGATCCGCATGGTGCGCCCACCCTTGCGCAGCGTCACGGTGTCCCAGGTGTCGAGCCCGAGCGCAGCGTCGAAACCGAGCTCGCGCAGCTGGGCAGCCGACTGGTGGGTGGTCACGACGGGGATCGACCTGGGCAGCTGCTCCTGGGCGACCTGGTCGAAGTGGTCACCGTGGAAGTGCGACAGCAGCACCACGTCGACCTCGGGCAGGTCGGCGATCTCGACGGCCGGGTCGGTCAGCCGGGTGGTGTGCATGCCGTAACCGATGGGCACCGACTCGTGCCGGTGGACGAACGTCGGGTCGGTGAGGATCGTGATGCCGTCGACCTGCAGCAGCATCGTCGCGTTGCCGATGAACAGCAGCGAGTCCTCGGGGACGTCGTCGCTGACGGCCTCGGTCAGGGTGAGGTGGTGGTCCATGCGACCGGCCTACCCGTTGCCGGGGCCGGCATCCGTGTGCCGCAGGGCTCGGCACGACGCGCGCCACCCGGGCGACGACCTGACCTGGTGCAGCCCCGTCGTCGAAGGTCGGTGTGAGCCGCAGCCGGAAGAAGGTCGGTGTGAGCCGCAGCCGGAACGGGTAGGGCGGCGGGGAAGCGAACGAGCCACGACGAGGGAGAACCCGATGACCTACGTGCCGAACGAGCAGGAGAACGAGGATGCCGCCACCCAGGCGGCCCAGAACGTCGTCGACGAGGTGACGTCGTGGGAGTACAGCGCCGAGCCCGGCACCATCGAGTCCACGCTCGACAAGGGCCTGGAGGAGGCGGGGGTCGACGTCGGCGAGCAGGAGCAGCAGCGGCTGGTCGACGAGATCGACGAGGTGAAGCAGGACGAGGGCCGTGGCGCCCCCCAGGTGGAGTCGGCCCGGCCGGCGGAGGACACCGGGGCCTGAGCCGGCTCACCGGGTCCATCGGGCCGGTGGTCGTCGACCCGGAGCAGCGGCCGCGCGAGGGCGCGGCCGCCGGCTCAGGCGTCGACGATGACCGGGATGACCAGCGGGCTGCGCCGGTGGGTGCGGTGGGCCCAGGCGGATGCCGCCCGGCGCACCAGCTCCTCGATCTGGTCGAGGTCCTCGATGCCGTCCTTTGCAGCCTTGGTCAGCGCGGCCTGCACCGCGGGGGTGGCCGCCGAGAAGTCCAGCACCTCGGGCGGGAAGCCGTGGGCAAGGTAGTCGGGGTCCTCCTGCAGCGTGCCCGTGTCGGGGTCGACGATGCACACGATGGTGACCACACCCTCCTCCGCGAGGGTGCGCCGCACGTGCAGGGTCTCCTCGGTCGCCCCTCCAACGGTCATCGCGTCGACGTAGACCAGCCCGGCCGGCACCGTTCCGGTGACGGTCGCCCGGCCGTCGACCAGGTCGACGACCGAGCCGTCCTGGGCGATGAGCACTCGCTTCGGGTCGACCCCGGTGCGGATGGCGATGTCGGCGTTGGCGCGCAGGTGCCGCCACTCGCCGTGCACCGGCAGGACGTTGGTGGGTCGGATGATGTTGAAGCAGTACGCGAGCTCGCCCGCACTGGCGTGGCCGGAGACGTGCACCTTGGCGTTGCCCTTGTGCACGACGTTCGCCCCCCAGCGGGTGAGCTCGTTGATGACCCGGTAGATGGCGTTCTCGTTGCCGGGGATCAGCGAGCTGGCCATCAGCACGGTGTCGCCCGCGGTGATGCTCACTGGGTGGTCGCGGTTGGCCATCCGGGCCAGGGCCGCCATCGGCTCGCCCTGCGACCCGGTGGCGATGATCGTCTGCTGCTCGGGGCGCAGCCGGTCCAGGGCCTTGAGGTCCTTGACCACGAGCCCGTCGGGGATCTTGAGGTAGCCCAGCTCGCGGGCGATGCCCATGTTGCGCACCATGGAGCGCCCCACGAAGGCGACCTTGCGGCCGTGCCGCTGGGCGGCATCCAGGATCTGCTGGATGCGGTGCACGTGGCTGGCGAAGCTCGAGACGATGACCCGGCCGCTGGTGGTGCGGAAGACGGTGTCGATGGCGGGGGCGAGCTCCTCCTCCGAGACGGTGAAGCCGGGCACCTCGGCGTTGGTCGAGTCGACGAGGAAGAGGTCGACACCCTCCTCGCCCAGGCGGGCGAAGGCACGCAGGTCGGTGACCCGGCCGTCGAGCGGGAACTGGTCCATCTTGAAGTCACCGGTGTGCAGCACCAGCCCCGCAGCGGTGCGGATGGCGACCGCGAGCCCGTCGGGGATCGAGTGGTTGACGGCGACGAACTCGCAGTCGAAGGCGCCGAAGGTGCGGCGGTCACCCTCCGCGACCACGACCGTGCGCGGCGTGATCTTGTGCTCGACGAGCTTGGCCTCGATCAGGGCCAGCGTGAGCCGCGAGCCCACGACGGGGATGTCCGGCCGCTCGCGCAGCAGGTAGGGCACGCCGCCGATGTGGTCCTCGTGGCCGTGCGTGAGCACGACGGCGTCGACCTTGTCGAGGCGGTCCCGGATCCAGGTGAAGTCGGGGATGATCACGTCGACCCCCGGCTGGTGCTCGTCGGGGAAGAGCACCCCGCAGTCGACGATGAGCAGCCGTCCCTGGTGCTCGAAGACGGTCATGTTGCGGCCGATCTCGCCCAGGCCCCCCAGCGGCACGACGCGCAGCCCGTTGCGCGCCAGGGCGGGCAGCGAGTCGCTGCTCTTGCGGCGAGGCCCGCGGCGGCTCATCGCATGCCTCCCGAGGCGGGGACGGTGCGCGGGCTGGGACGGGGCGGGGTCGTGCGCTGGGGGTGGGTCACGTTTCTCCGTTGGTAGGGACGCCGGTCGGAAGGCTTCGGCCGTGCTCGCGGGGCGCGAGAGCCGGCATCCTGCCCGGATGCCGTTGCGCGTCGCGGCGGTGCGAGATCGGTGCCGTCGTGGGTGGCGCCGCCTGTGGCGCGCCCGACGGTGGTCAGGAGCCCAACCTACCGCGACCAGGGCGCGGGCACGTCGGGGCGGACGCCACCGGCCCCCGAGAGTCGCCGTCGCCCACCGTGGCCGCGGACGCTCATCCCGCAGCATCCTCAGGCGCGCAGGCTCCAGGAGTGGGCCGCCACCGGCTCCCCGCCGAGCACGACCGGCTCCTCGGAGAGGTTGAGGGCGAGCTCGGCGTGCTCGCCGTCCGGGCCGGTTGCGACGAGCAGCACCGACTCGTTGCTCAGCTGCGAGGCGGCGACGCGGGCTCGGGCCAGCCACGGGTTCCGGCGCCGGAACGAGATCGCCTCCTGGTGCCGGTGGTAGACCTCGTCGGGTGGCCAGTCACGGGGCGAGCGGGGGAACTCGGGGCGGACCGCGTCGTCCCCGCCGGCCCGGTCCTCCTTGGTGCCGGTGAGCCCGCGCTCGTCGCCCGCGTAGACCGTGGGCGTCCCGGCGACGAAGAACAACACGGCCACGGCGTGGGTCACGTGACGCTGGTCGGTGATGGCTGACGCCAGGCGGGTCACGTCGTGGTTGCCGACGAACGTCAGCGGGAGGAACGCCTCGGCGAACTCGTCGTGCCGTTGCAGCGACCAGGCCAGCTCGAACCAGTTCCGCTCCTCGATCGAGCTGCGGATCGCCTTCCACAGCTCGTACTGGGTGACCGAGTCCAGGCCGGACTCCTCGACGTACCCGACGTAGTCGCCGTGGATGACCTCCCCCACGAAGAACGCCTCGGGGAACCGCTCGCGCAGCGGCCCGACCGTGGTTCGCCAGAACGCGGGTGGAACGGCGTACGCAGCGTCGAGGCGCCATCCGTCGATGCCGCGCTCCAGCCAGTGCGCCATGGCGTCGCTGACCGCCGACACCACCTCGGAGTGCTCGTGGTCGAGCACCACCAGGTTCTCGTGGCCCTCGAACACCTGCACCTCCAGGCCGTCGACGGGGCGTGCCCCCTCACCGGTCGCGAACCGTGCCGCCGCCGGCGAGCCCGGGCCGGCGGCCACCGCCTCCTGCCACCAGGGGTGCGATCGGCCGACGTGGTTGAACACCCCGTCGAGCAGCACCCGGATGCCGCGTTCCCGGCACGCTCTGAACAGCGCTTCGGCATCCGTGCCGTCCCCGAGCCGCGGGTCGATGCTGAGGTGGTCGACCGTGTCGTAGCCGTGGGACTCGGAGTCGAAGATCGGGCCCAGGAGCAGCCCGTTGCAGCCGAGGTCGAGCAGGTCGTCGAGCCACGCCGTGACCCGACCCAGCTCGTGGGAGACCTCGTCGTGGGCGTTGGCGGTGGTGTCGGCTCCGACGAATCCCAGGGGGTAGGCGTGCCACCAGATGGCGGTGTCGACCCACCGCGGCCCCGCCGTCATGCGGGCCGGCCCGCGGCATCGAGGTTGTCGAGCAGGCCACGCAGCAGGTGCCGCAGCGCGCCGAACTCCTCGGCCCCGAAGCCGATCGAGCGCGCCACCTCACCGGGCACCCCGGCGACGGCGTGCCGCAGGTGCTCCCCCTCGGGGGTGGTCGTCACGACGACCCGGCGCTCGTCGCGTGCGTCGCGCCGGCGCTCAACCCGGCCGGACGCCTCGAGCCGCTTGAGCAGCGGGGTCAGGGTGCCGGAGTCGAGCCGGAGCCGCCCGCCCAGCTCGCCCACCGTCAGCGCGCCGTCGGTCCACAGGGCCAGCATGACGAGGTACTGCGGGTAGGTGAGGCCGACGTCGGCCAGCACTTCGGTGTAGCGGCGGGTCACTGCCCGGGTGGCGGCATACAGCGGGAAGCAGACCTGCCGGTCGAGGTCCAGGGGGTCCTTCGTCCTCACGGGTCGACGATACCAGTCCGGGTTTGGACAATCTGATTGTGCGCAACAGAGCATGGTGGACAGGGCGCCTTCGGTTCGGCGCTGAGGCCTAGTCACCTGCCAGTGGAGGAGGCCACGAGTAGCGACTGGGTACCTTCCGGTACCCGGTCTCCCCGGGAGACATACCCGGGTCGCGCATGGACGCAACTATCTGGCCGTTGTGGTAGTCCACGGCGTATCTCAACATCGAACGTCTCGCCACGTGCACCAAGCGGCTCAGTTGTGACTGGTCCGCCAGGGTGAAGGTGCGCAGCTCGTCCCGGACATCGTTTCGAAGGTCCGCCTCGGGCAACATGAGGTCCGCGAGGTCCTCGCCAGAGAACCTCGACAAGTACGCCAGGGTTGTCTCATCACAGACAAAGCCGGCACCGACCTCCCATGTCGGGTAGGCAGCCATGGGGCGAGCACTTTCCAGCAGCATCGACGTCACCGCCCGCGGATGCGCTTCGATGCGCAGGTCGTAACCTGCACGTTCAAGTATCCCCAAGACACTCAGAACTGCCTCGCGAGAGACTCCGAGAATCGGCAGCATGGGTAGCGGCAGCGACGGTCGCGGATCGTAGTCGACGAATCCCGCGTCGACGGTCATGCCCACCAGGAGTGGCACTCCATGGAGAATGCCCGTTCGTCGAGTCAGACCAACATTCCTCAGCTGCAGCAGGAAGGCCGTCATCGAGGCCACCTGGGCGAAGGCGCGGGGCGCCGCGTAGCTCGTTCCATAGGTTCCCGGCACGAAGTCGTTCTCGCCGTACGCCATGACTGCGACACCGCATTCCGGCGACTGCCCGGGCCGTCCGATGGACGATGCCGGCAACCGCGAGGTTCCGTCAACGTCGGAAGTCGCCCCGACGGCTATCGTCCACGGCAACGCTGCGAGGGGACTGAGAGTACCCTCGCCGAACTCCCCCCAGTTCCCCGCGGCGACAAGTAGAGGCATGTGGTGCGCGATGACTCGGGTGGCGATGCTCAAAATGGAGTCGCTGGCGAGGGGCTGGCCCTGGCGCAGCTGCAGGCTCAGGTGACACCCCGCTGGATGGGCGATCTGGGTTTCGGCAACGAGCGGGATCCAGTCCAAGGAGTTGGGGTCCGACTCGGAGGGGATCACGAAGGGCGGGGCGTCCGACCGGCCCATGGCCCAGCGATTGCCGTTCGGCGCCCACGTGCGGGCGAGATGTGACAGCTCGAGCAACGCACGATTGAGCCCCCATGCCAGGTGGTAGCTCGTCGGTGATACCGGCGTCAGGTGCGACCCGGCCGGCGGGTTCGTCGCCCAAGGATGGTGGGGTCGAACGGCAACCAAGGGGAACATCTTGAAACGGAAAAGGTCTTCGTGAGGCAGACCTGCCCTGACCTCATCGGTCAGCTGCTCGATGACGAGGACCACGCCGTCCCGGGGCGTCCTGGTTGAGTTCAATGGGCTCCCGATCTGCGTGGAAGATCCTAGATGTCGTCCTCGGGTTCGGCAGCGCCAAAGACCTCCTCGGGATCAGGCGCCTCCGCGCTCGCCGGCAGGACTTCGTCGTAGAGCCAGAAGAACTTGCGCTTGATCCTCGCTCCCCGATAGAGAGGGGTCAAACCCTCCTCTGCAATGATCTTCGTGCTGACGGCCGACTCTGACGCCACCGAGAAGCCGGCGCTCGCGTCAGCGAGATTGGTCGGCGCAAGGGCGCCGGCTGCCTTCAGCTCGATGCGCGATCCGGCGGAACTCGAGATCATGATCGAGGCCGACTTCGCATGCACGACATCGGTGACCGCAACCCAGTCGCGCAACCAGCGCTTGGACGGATCGTTGATGATCACCGACCGCAAGAGATCTCGCGCGAGCCTTGCCTGGTCCCGGATGCGGTCAGCGACCACACCGCGCAACTGGAGGACGACGGCGCCTGCCCGGGAGAACTCGACCAGTGCCCCCGCATCGGCTTGCGCGAGTACCTTGAATCGTTCGTTCAGCTCCCCTTTGGCCTTGAGCTGGATGGAGACGCCGTTGCTGCTCGTGAAGTCCAAGGAGGCGTCCGGCACGGGATCGTTGGCTACCTCATACGCGATATCCAAGGAGGCCAGGTCCGTGACCTGCCGGAAGACCCCATTGTCGAGAACGCCGACAGCCCCCAGCTCCAGTGGAGTCCCAGGCAACCACGTTGGCCGGTACCGCAGGTTGCCGTAAACCTCCGACAGGTAGGTCTTGGACACGTTGACCATGGGTGGGCTGCCTCCTGTGCTGGCGGCCTCTCACCATAGCCACCGTCGGGATGCTGGCACCAGGAAGAGGATCGATGAGCAAGCGTGGGGTTCGAGGGACGCCGATCAGTCCTGCAATGGTCGCCATCCGTCGGACGTGCGGAGCGCTGAGCGCTGAGCGCCACGACCATCCACACGGCGGCCGTGAACGCGGCGGCCGCAGGTGACCGATCGTGGAGGACCGGGAAACAGCTGCCGACGAAGGCGATGCCGAGGGCTCCGCTCACCTGCCGGAAGGTCGAGGGCCGGCCGAAGGGGCCCGGGGAACCGCCAAGCCTGAAGGCGTCAGATAGACCGTTCCTCGGCATCAGGCCCCCGGGTGCTGGCGACCGAGGTGAGTCGCGCTGTCGGGTGAGGGGGCTGGTCGATGGCGGGCCGGTGCTGCAGCCAATGGTCGAGTCGGGCGGCGGGGACGGGCTTACAGATGAAGTAGCCCTGGGCTTGGTCGCAGCCCAGGCGCGCCAACGCGGTGTAGGCGGCGTGGGTCTCCACGCCTTCGGCGACCATGCGTAGGCCCAGGCTGTGCGCCAGGGCGATGCTGGAGGCCACGAGTGCGGCGGCGCGGGCGTCGTCGGTCATGGGGAAGACGAAGGACTGGTCGAGCTTGAGCTCGTCGACGGGTAGGTCGCGCAGGTAGCTGAGCGAGCTGTAGCCGGTGCCGTAGTCGTCGATGGAGATCTGGACACCGCCGCCTCGGAGCCGGGTCAGGATCTTCCGGGCTCGTTGGCGGTCGGCCATGAGGAAGTCCTCGGTGATCTCCAACTGCAAGGCGGCGGGCGCGACCCCGTGGGCGGCGAGCATGGCGAAGACCTCCTCGGGGAGGTGTGCGTCGACCAGTGAGCTGGCCGAGAGGTTGACCGCGATGGTCAGGTCCTGGCCCTGCCGCTGCCACCTCGCTGCCTGATCGAGGGCCATCTCGAGCACGAGCCGGGTCATCGCGGCCATCAGCCCGGACACCTCTACGAGGTCGATGAAGGCGTCGGGGAAGACCAGGCCACGGGTGGGGTGTTCCCAGCGGATCAGCGCCTCGACGGCGTGCACTTCGCCGGTGGCCAGGTCGACCTTGGGCTGGTAGTGCAGGACGAACTGGCGGTCGGCTATGGCGGTCCGCAGCTCGTCGACCGTGCGCAACCTGGACGCGCCGTCGGCGTTGTCGATGTCGTTGTAGACGTGGTGTCCGGCGGCGGAGATCTTTGCCTGGTACATGGCGATGTCTGCCTTGCGCAGCAAGGTGGGCAGGTCAGGACCGTCGTCGGGGAACCGGGCGATGCCGATGCTGACGGTGGAGTGCAACGTCAGGCTCCCCAGCGCGGCGGGCCCGGCCGGGGGGGTGAAGGGCTCGGCCAGGCTCGCTCGCAGGTCCTCGGCAACGCTGGCGGCCTCGTCGAGGCCGGCATCCTCGAGCAGGAGCGCGAACTCGTCACCGCCCAGGCGCGCCAGCAGGTCGCCGCCACGCAGTCGCCTGCGGAGCCGGGCCGCGACCTCCACCAGGAGCTGGTCCCCGGCATGGTGCCCCAGGCTGTCGTTGACCTCCTTGAACTTGTCCAGGTCCAGCAGCAGCAGTGCCCGGCGCTGGTCGGGAGCCTTGGCCAGCCGCGCCTGACCACGGGTGTACAGCCCACGACGATTGGTCAGGCCGGTCAGCGCGTCGTGGGTGGCGTCGTACCCGAGCTTCTGCACCAGGCGGGCGCTGCGCAGTGCCACCGCGAGGTGGCTGGTCAGGGTCTGCAGCAGGGTCAGGTCCTCCGCCGTGAAGGTCGCCGTCTCCCCCAGCCGGTCGACGACCCGAAGCATCCCCCGCAGCCCGCTCGATTCCGGGAGCGGGACGATCATCGCGTCCCGGAACCCGTGCTCGTCGAGCCAGTGCCGCTCCGCGAGGTCCTTGGTGGTTCGAGCGGCAAGCAGCGGTTCCTGCTGGACCAACGCGCGCACCACGACCCAGTCCTTCGAGTCGAAGCCGTCGTGGCCGACGTCCAGGATGTCGTGCTCGCCCAGGGTCAGGGTCAGCACGGAACCGAGCCCTGGCTTGAGGTCGAGGCCGTCGTCGCTTTCGCTGATCATGACCTGGACGCTGCTGGCTCGCAGGAGTCGGCGGATGCGGGACAGCAGCTCCTTGGCGAGGGTCTCCAGGGACTGCGCTCCGACGCCTCCGGTGACGAACTCGTGGATCAGCGCCAGGGAATGGTGGCGATTTCGGGCGGCGGCATACGCGCGGTAGCCGGACGCGAAGATGACCACCAGCATGGCGGCGACCACGGCACCGAGGACTCCCTGCTCGAACAGGATGATGAGGCCGAACGCGAACATGCTCGAGGTGACGCTCAGGACAAGGGCGGGTACGAGCACGTTGAGGGAATCCGCCCGGCTCAGTGGCCCGTCGTGCACCCGGATCATGACCAGCACCAGCACACTGATGAACTGGTCCACCACCGCCAGCACGGCGATGAGGGTGACGGCGGCCGGCAGGTCCAGGCCCTGGTCGGGGCGCAGGAGGAGGTGCAGGAGCATGGTGTCCGCTGCCGCCTCGAAGGCGTAGGCCGCGGAGTTGTAGACCATCTTCTCGGCCGACACCCGCTGCCAGACGAACGCCAGGACCGATGCCACCACGCGGGTCAGCACGAAGACCAGCGGGGACACCAGGAGGACGCCGATGAGCAGCGGGATGCCGGCCAAGGTGAACGAGTGCGTCTGCCGCCGGAACTCCACATTCAACAGGAGCTGCTCAGCAAGGAAGAACGCTGCTCCGAGCCCGACTGCGACGACGGCGACCGGGAGTGGCAGCGCCACGATGGGCGCGTCACCCGCCCGTGTCGTCAGCACCACCGCCCCGGCTGCCAGGACGGCGGCGAGCAGCCAGGTGACCCGCGTCGGGCTCAGAGCACCACGCATCTGCTAGGAGAAGTCGAAGGAGGACCACCGCGAGGAGGACCACCGCGAGCGAGGACCACCGCGACGAGGACCACCGCGACGAGGACCACCGCGACGAGGACCACCGCGAGGAGTCCCAGTCAGCGGTGCTCCACCGTGACGAGGACCACCGCGAGGAGGACCAGCGTGACGAGCTCAGACCGCTGGCGGCGGGCTCCCAGTCGTCACCGGTCCAGGTGCTGCCGAGCCATGAACCGCCCGACCAGGCTGACAGGTTGGCGGTGGCTTGCCACCAGGCGGCGGGGTTCCAGGTGTTGCCCTGAACGTCGACCTCACCGGTCAGCTCGTTTCCGTCGGCGTCGACCAGAACGGATCCGCCTCGGGCGGCGTCGATCGAGCCCTGCCCGGTCGACGCGAGGAAGCCCTGAACTGCGGCCGCCCGCAGTTCTGCGGCGGGGGAGTCCGTCCCGCTCAGGAGACGAGCGGTATCCAGGGCCCCTTCCAGGTCGAGCGAACCAGCCCCGGCCGCGATCTCACTGGCGTTCTGGAGCCGGTCTGCGGATGAGGTCAGAGCGAACTTGACCTGGTCGGGGCTGAGGTCTGGGTACGCCTGGAGCAGCAGCGCGGCCGAGCCGGAGACCACTGCGGCCGCCTGACTGGTTCCGCTGCCGCGGAACAGTGTCCCACTGACGTCACCGGCAACCCGACCATCCGGGTAGTTGAGGTCGATGAAGGACCCGGGGGCTCTGGCCGACACGAGCGACGTGCCCGGCGCGACCAGATCGACGTGGCGGGTGGCCGAACCCACCTCGGAGAAGGAGGCGACCGTGGCGCGAGCGCCTCGCCAGCCATCAGTTCTGTCGTTGCTGTCGGTGGCGCCGACCGCGATGACATAGGGATCGATCGCGGGGTCACTCAACAGTCCGTCGTCCGCTCCGTTGTTGCCCGCGGAGGTGACCACGACGATGCCATGCTGCCAGGCGTTCTCTGCAGCGGCCGACAGCGGGTCAGCCTGGTAGTCCTGCGCCGAGCTCGTGCCGTAGGACAGGTTGATGACTCGTACGCGGGTGCCGTCGGGCAGTACGGGGTGCTGGGTCACCCAGTCGAGTGCGGCGATCACCTGGGACACGTCGACGCTGCCGTCCGTGGTCGCCAGCTTCACAGCGAGGAGCTTCGCGTCCGGCGCGACTCCCAGCTGCACGTTCGCCGGGGCGCTGGGCAGGTCCGAGGAAGGGTTCGTGGTTCCCCTGCCGGCGATGAGGCCGGCCATGAAGGTGCCGTGGCCGAAGGTGTCCTGCTGGGTCAGCACGCCGTTGGCCTCGATCGACAGGTCCGGGCCATAGACCACCTTTCCGGCGCCGTCCAAGCCCGGGACTTGGGCGACCCCCGAGTCCAGCACGGCGACGCCGACGCCTTGCCCGGTCAGCGGACGGCCGGAGTCGTCCTGCTTCGCCCACAGGTCGCGGGCACCGATCGCCTTCCCCACGGTGAACAGCGAACCCGGGTCCCTGCGAGCCTGGTGCCTCCCGTAGTCGTCCTTCGAGACCGCGTCGGTCGAGGCGTCACCCCACCGACGACCGGCGAAGCCGCTGCTCGCGCCGGCAGCCGTGGTGACGGGCCCTGCCGAGGCATCTTCGTCGGCGACCACGTGCGCGTAGCTGGCCGGAACGCACATTGCCGCCGCGGTGGCCGCCGCAGCGGCCCCCAGCCCCCACCGAGTAGTACGCGAGGACAGATGCTTGGAGTGCATTTTCATTCCTTTCAGAGAATCGTTGATCAAAATCGACTCGTCACTACGTTGATCGCTCGTAGTGAGCTGAACCAATGTCAGCCGCTCGGTTGGACCGAAAGGAATCCTCCGGACGACCCGGGGCACACTTCTCCCGTGTCCGGCTCGCCGCTGTCGAGCCGGCAGCAGCCGGCCGAGCGCGTTCTTCCACTCCAGGATCCAGGCCAGAAGGTGGTCCCCACGATTCACCGCTGGCGACCCGCCGTGATCGCACAGATGACGGACGCGATGATGTGCGAATGGGAATGAGCACCGCCCTCGCAATAGGTAGGTGAAGGGGCTGCGGCGTGAGATCGCGGCCACGTTGGACCACTTCGAACGCTACCGTTCTTCAACTACGCTCGATGGGGGAATGGGAATCTTCGCGACTCCGCCTCGAGACCCGCCTGCCCTCACCCAAGAGCTGGCGGAGTGTTGGCGCCGTTGGTGTCGAGATGGCTCACGTGACAGGGCAGCCACATCGACGGTCGAGGTCATTGCCGCCGCCGGTTCGTGCCGTACGTCACGCACCAAGCCGGCTGGCGCCAAGCGGTCGACCTCGCAGGACCGTCGGCCCCAACGCACCGACGGCTCGGTCGATCTCCGTCAGCGAGAGCTGCTCCTTCGGGTGGAGCACGACGCACGCGACGATGTCGCCCTGGGCGCGCGAGGGCCGCAGCGGCAACAGCACCGGAGAACGTCCTTGGCTGAACTGACGATGGGTTCGTCTTCATGACCGACATGGGTGCGGACCCGCCGTGGACGAGAGCTCGGACGCACGTTCCGCGTACCGTTGGCCCGTGCCCCAGGCGCTCCTCATCGCCCGCAACCCCGACCCGGACTCGAGCCTGCCCTACCTCGTGCTGATCCCGCTCGGGTCGGGCATCGTCCTGCGGACCCGAGAGACGTGGCCACGCACCTCGAAGGTCTACTGCCACCGCCACGACCAGCCCTGGCCTGAGGACGCCGAGATCGTCGACGAGGTGCCGTTGACCTCCGTCTCACGCCGGGGAGCAGCCATCGACGTCGTCGCCGACCGGACCCGTGAGGCCCGCAGCCAGTTCGTCATCACCCGGGCCCGCGGGCGGGAGATGATCTTCTGGCAGTCCGCACGCGTCGCCAAGACCGCCCGGCCCAACATCGCGCTCCCCACCGCCAGAGCCGCCGGCCTCGAGCAGCTCGCGATCGTCGTCGACACCCGCGAGCGGTACCCGTGGAAGTTCACCCACCAACAGGCCACGACAACTCGGCGGTCCCTCGCGGTGGGCGACTACGCGGCGCTGGTGGACGACGAGGTCGTCGCTGTCGTCGAGCGCAAGACCCTCGCCGACCTCGCCGGCTCACTCACCAGCGGCCGGATGGCGTACCGGATGGGCGCCCTCACCGAGACGCCGCGGGCGGCCGTCGTCGTCGAGGACCGCTACTCAGCCGTCTTCAAGCTCGAGCACGTCCGGCCCGCGCTGGTCGCCGACCTCGTCGGCGAGTGCCAGGTCCGCTGGCCCTCCGTCCCCGTCGTGTTCGCGGAGAACCGCGCCCTTGCCCAGGAATGGACCTACCGCTTCCTCGCCGCTGCGGTCCACGAACGGCTCATCGGCGACGAGGCCCTACGCATACTTCCCGACAGAGCACCCGACACGAGCGACTGACGGAGCCGTCCCGCCCCGGGGATCTGCGACTGCGCACCTGTGCGACGACACATCGACAACGGTGCGTCCCCCCGTTGCGACAAAGTGGATTCCAGATCCAGTCATCCAGTTGCCCTGTGGCTCAGGCACTTACCCAAGCACACCGGCACGCGCAGCCCCGAAGCTCTGCCCTGCACGAAAACGGGCATGGGGCGCAGGGGACCCTGGCCCTGCCGCCCACGTGTCACCTGAGTGACCGCCCATGTCCACCCATGGCAGGGCGACCCGCTGCCAGGTCGTCTGCCAGGGGGAGCATCGAGTCGGCAACAGGTGTCCGCCCGGCCGCCGCTGGCCGGGGCAGGAGCTGGCGGACCAGACCGACGACAAGCATCAACGCCTGCGCGACCCGCGCACCCCTGACGGCACCGACGGCACACGACTCTGCCCAGTGAACGGGGTCACCGAACAGGGTGCGCCCTCTCGCCGCCAGTCTCGGCCCGCGCCGGCGGCAAAGGCATCGGCCCGTTCGGCTTGAGCGCGCGCCGGCCTGCAGATCTCGGGCCCTCGGCCGGGCGCGACCGGAACGAACGATGAGCGCACAGGGCTAGGCAAGACCCTTCGCAATCAGATATACACATCGTGGACCGGGTGGGCGCTTCCAACGACGGGGGTCCTCCGGCCGCTCAGTTGGTGAGGTTACCCACCGTGCACATCACAAACCCCGCAGCCATGGCAGCCGCCGACAACATTCCCGGCAGCGACGTCCCCCACGTGGTCGATGGACCCGATCTGCTCTCGCTGTCGGTGCGCGAGCTGCTATGTGAGCTGGCCGCGACCGAGAACGTGCTGCGCGAGCGCCCTGACCAGGGCGTGCACCGGTCAACGGTCCGCCGGCAGGTGCTCCTCGTCGGTGAGCTGCGTCGTCGCCGTCGCCGCCAAGGACGCGACCACGAGCTTCGACGGCCACTTGTCATCGCCGAGGGTAGGCAACGCGCCGGCGGCTGAGACACGTGGCCAGTGTGGCCGCCATGGCCGGGTCATTGAGCGGGTCCGCGGTCCGCAGGGGGATCGCTGACCTACGTCGGTGCTGAGGCGGCGCCGACGTCAGGTGCCCCCGGGCGAGGGCGACTCGCCCGGGGGGGACCGTCTCGGGGGACGGCCAGTTCGACCATCCTTCTGCAGCGTCTCGGGCGACCCCGACCGTCGATACCTCGTGGTGCGCTCGAGGCATCAGTGGGCAGCCCGCCCGCCCCCGCGAGGACAACGGATGGGGCGACTCGTCCGGACACGTTTCAGGTCGTCATGTCTGAAGCATTCGCATGGCGCGAACATTCGCGTGGCGCGTCGCACCCTTTCTCAACACGGGAAGCAGGCAGAGGGTCTCGAGGCTAATCTTGCCCGCGGGAATGCACATGCAACTCTGAAGTTCGGTGGGGAGGTCATGCAGGTGCGAGTCCTCCTGTGGATGCAACCCCGCAGTCATCCCGCAGCGCTGAAGAGCCTGGTCATGCTCGCGAGCGTTGCGGTCTTGGTGACGATCGTCTTCCTACCGCTACAGCCGGGCGGCCAGGATCTGACGCCGACCGCGGCTGTCCTGTTCCTCGGCTCGGTCGCGGTGGTCATCATGGCGTGCTGGGCAGCCCGGTACCGTCGCATCCCGGCATTGGTTGCGTGGGCGGTCGTTCCACTGCTGGCCGTCGTGGCGATCGTCGTGCTCGACCTCTTGACCTCCGACGTCTCTGTTGCGGCGCAGGTCTTCTTCTTCTTCCCCACGCTGTACGGCGCCTCACAGCTGCGACGCGCGGGTGCTGTGGTGATGACGGCGGCGTCTGTCGTCGCAGCGAGCATTGTGGTCCTGGGCTCCTTGCCCCTTGCCGCGGCCGTCACCGACATCGGATACGTCTCGGCAGCACTGATCACCACAGCGGTGCTCCTGGTCCGTTCCGGCGAACGGCAGGACGAGCTGGTGACGAGGCTTAAGCGCCAGGCCGCGGTCGACGCGCTGACCGGCCTGGCGACCCGGCGAGTGCTGGACGAGGCCGCGAGATCGGCCATCTCCGGCGCGGTCAGCAGTCAAGGAACGTCCCTGATCCTGTTGGACGTCGATGAGTTCAAGTCGGTCAACGACCGTTACGGGCACCCTGGCGGGGACGAGGTGCTGGTCCAGCTGGCTGACTACCTCGTGCGGTCCGCGCGCCGCGACGATGTCGTCAGTCGGCTCGGAGGCGACGAGATGGCGGTGCTGCTGCCCGGGTGTTCGGTGGCATCTCTTCAGCGTCGCGCCGAGCAGATCGTCGCCGACGTTGCGACGCACCCCTTCGTGCTCCACAGCGGTGAGCAGATCCGGGTCTCGGTCAGCGCCGGCCTGGCGAACGTTCCCGCCGACGCAGCGGATCTTCAGGGCCTCTACGTCACGGCAGACCGGGCCCTGTACGAGGCAAAGCGATCAGGCCGCAACCGGGTCGGGACACTGGCAGGCGGCACACCGCAGCCGCCCGTGGAGTAACGGCGCAGGCATCCGTTGCACGTGCCCGACCTCATCACCTGGACCAACGGCCGTCTCGCCGGCAAAGCGCCACGCAACACCTGCACCTGCGGAACACCTGCGCCTGACGACAGCCCCGGCGAGGCCCCTCCCGGGAGTCACCCGCTGCACGGGCAGCAACACATCGTGGGGCAGCTCACTCAACCACTGGGCGGAGTGCGCGTCGAACGTCAGCGGCGCTGCCACGGGCACCGGCACTCGCGGCTGCCATTACCCCGGCACCACCTCTTCCCGGCAACAGCCGCGTCCGCGGGCTGAACGAGCTGTCGGCCACGCTCACCACGGCGAACTCGGCACCGCTGGTGGTGGCGCAACACGTGCGCAAAGGCTCCTGCGCCTCTGCCCGCGGCCCGTCCCGCTTGGTCGCCGACGCCGAAAAACCACCCTGCCGCCCGCTCGTCCCGGACCACAATCTCTGTACAACCGGCTCGCGAAACAGCAGGGCCGCAATGTTCTTGGGCTTCCGCCACGTCGGCGAGTGGGCCACTTCCTGGCGCCGTCGGGCGATCGAGCGGCCAGCATCGCCGGTTCAGACCATCACGACGCGGTCCCGACCGGCGCGTTTCGCTGCGTACAGTGCGGCGTCCGCGGCGGCGATCGCGCCGTGAGCCGGGAGCGGGAGGCCCACGCCGACCGAGACCGTGACCTCGAGGCCGTCGGCGACCTGTCCCCAGGCTGCGGCGCGCACGGCGTCGTGCAACCGCTGCGCGACCTCCTTGGCGGCCGCGCCCCCGCCGTAGACGAGGATGACGAACTCGTCCCCGCCGTAGCGCACCGGCACGTCGTTGGAACGCGACTGGCTGCGCATGATGGCGGCGATCCGGCGCAGCACCTCGTCGCCGACGGCGTGCGAGTAGCGGTCGTTGACCTGTTTGAACTCGTCGACATCGACGAAGACGGCTGCGAGGTCCTCCCCTGCCCGGTCGACTTCGCTGGTCATCATGTGCCGGTTGCCCAGCCCGGTCAGGGGGTCGAGCAGCGCGGCCGCGCCCATCCGATTCGTCTCCGTGGTCAGCGAGCGCACCTCGTTGAGCGACTGCAGCGCGGTGAATCGCGCATCGCGCTCGGACCACATCCGCTGCAGGGCCTCGCGGGCCAGGCGCTTCCACAATCCCACCGCCGGGTGCCGGCCATGCTCCGCAACGTGCAGGTCGGCCAGCGCCTCCAGCGCCGCGACCGCCCACATGTCCCGGTTCGAGCTGTCGGCGCTCGTCGCCGCCGAGATGAAGTGTCTGCTCGCGTCGTCGTAGTTGCCCGCCTCCGCCGCTGCCTGGCCAAGGACGAGTTGGGCGAGGTGGGCCTCGATGAGCTCGTCGCGCAGTGGGATGCGGTGGGTGACCTCTGTGACCCGGGCAGCCGCGAGGTCGGTGTACCCGAGCCGGCTCAGCCCGTAGGCCTCGATGACCTCGGCACGCACGGACATGTCGCGGTTGCCCGCCTGCGCGGCTATCCGGCCCATCCGAAGTGCCCGTTCGGCGCACGCGACGAAGTGCGGCGCAGCGTCCTTGGTGTGGCCCACCAGCAAGAGGGTCGTGCCCCAGAAGGCGCTCATCAGGGCCCGCTCCTGCATCACGAGGAGGTCGACGAAGTGGTCGTCGTTGAGCTGGATGCCGCAGAGCAGCTCGTCGGCCTGCTCGAAGAGGTAGACCGAGCGCAGCGCCAGCGCGATGGCCATGCTGGCGGAGAGATGGCTGTAACGGCCGGGCTCGGTGTTCGCGATCAGCCACGTCCCCTCGGCCAACGCCTCCATCGTCCGTCTGATCTCGTTGACCTGGGTCGAGGACTCTGCGAGAAGCGCCAGGGCTTTGGCCCGCCACATCAGGTCGGGCTCCTCCGCCAGGTCGATCAGAAGGTCCATTGCCACCGTCACCGCCTCGCGGTGCCGGCCCACTTCCTGGAGGGAGATGCCCTCGATGTAGTGCAGGAAGTGTGACGTGATCTTGTCGCCGGCGGCGTTCGTCACGACCAGACCCGCACGGCACGCCAGAACGGCGCGCTCACAGAAGCCGCCCATGTACAGCTGGTGGGCACGATCCGCGAAGGCATCGAAGGGACCGAACTCGCCCGTCACGACAAGAGAATTGCCCGTTACCGCAACCAAGGCTGCCTCATCTCGCCACGTCCGCGGCCCGGGCTTCCACTAGCCCAGTGTAAGTCCGGCCCACCGATCGGGGAGGCTGTTTCGGCGGCGCCGCCGGGCACCCGGCCCGGGGGGCGCCTCACCACGCCACTCGACGACGAACCGGTACAGGTCAGGCGAACGGTTCTGCCCTCCTGATCAGCTCGTCGAGACCGGGCTCGGCCGGGTTGCGAGGCTTGCCGGGGTGGATGATCGCGACCTGGCAGTTCTCCGCGGCGAGCACGAGCTCGGCGTAGCTGCCGGCATCGGGATCGGCGATGAGGGCCTGACGGTTCTCGTTGTAGACGAACATCCGGTCGTTGATGGCGGTGCACTCGTTGCAGGTCGAGCAGCGCGTGGTCTCGATCCATGGCAGGTACGGGTCGTGTGCCTGCGGCTCGTCGAGGTCGTCGACGTCCTCGACGGCGGCCCCACCCCCGGTCGGCTCCGAGGCGGTCGTCGCGGGCACCGGCCCGCTCGCCCTGCCGTCGGGGCCGGCCGCGGCGACAGCGGCGGCGGTCGCAGCGAGCTCGAGCCGCGCGCGTTCCTCGGCGAACTCTGCCTCCTTGAGGGCCAGCTCACGCATCACGTGGGAGTTGTGGATGCCGCCCAGCTCCTGGAGGCGGTGCCACTGCTCACGGGCGCGCCGGGTCATGTGGATCAGCGGCCGGTCGACCAGCACTCGGTGCAGGTGGTCGTCGGCCGAGACCATCAGCAGGTACGGCAGCTCGTCGGCCCAGGCATCGGTGCCGGCCGCCAGGTGCTCGGCGAACGGGACGACCTCGCCGTCGTCCCCGGCCAACGCGAGGTGCGGCACCAGTCGCGAGTCACAGGCCCAGAAGTCCGCGGCCGTGAACGGGACGTCCAGCGCGACGGCCTGGAGTGCCTCATCCTGGTAGGCCACGCGGTGCACAGGCCAGTCCAGCTCGGGCTGGGGGTTGCAGGCGAGGGTGAACCGGTCGGCCCAGGTGTCGCCGGCCGAGGGGTCGTAGGCGAAGGACGGGAAGACCCGGGACTCGGTCGCGGCCGCGGAGGCCAGATAGTGCGGCAGGTCACCGAGCCACTGGCCTTCGCCGGAGTAGACCACGAACAGCGCGGAGCCGGGCACGCTCGCCCCGGCGATGATCCGGTCCCGGGCGTGGAAGAGTGCGGAACTTCCACACTGGAGCACGAACGACTCTCCGGACGCCAGCGCGGAGCTGGCCAGCCGGCCGGCCGAGAGGCCCTGGCCCTGCCTGCGGACCAGGGAGCTCGACCCGTGCAGCAGGTCGTTGACCTGGACCAGCACCTTGATCGGGGTGCCCGCGGCGAGGGCTTCGAGCAGTGCCACGCTGTCCGCGGCCGACAGGTGCTCGGCGTCCACCCGGACGAGGTACTCCGGGAAGAGCTCCAGCGTGTCGGCGTCGATGTCGGCGACGCTCCACTTCTCGAACAGCGCGTCGTGGGCCTCCTCGCGGTAGCGACCGTCGGCCTCCATCTCCGCGATCACGAGCGTCTTGGCCAGCACGGTGGTCTCGGCGAACCGCTCGCGATAGGCGTCGATCGCCTCGCTGACGTCGGTGTAGACGAAGTCGTAGAGCTCGCCGAGCGCACGGCCCTCGGAGGGCACGAACCGCTGGGTCGTCAGCACCACGAGGAGGCCGCGGACCCGGTCGCGGCGCGAGTCGGAGAGGGTGAAGCTGGGGCGGTTGTCGGTGAGCAGTCGGGAGAGCGCGGCCGCGTCCAGCTCGTCGCCGAAGACACCGCCGAAGGAGCCGGAGAGCCGCTCCGGGGAGAGCCCCGCCGGCGAGTTGGCCAGTTCGGCGTCGAGGATGTCCTGGAGCTCCCCGCGCAGGTGCTCGATCCGGTCGCCGAGGTGGCGCATCCGTTGCCGCTGCACGAGCCGCCACAGGTGTCCGACCACGTGCCCAGGGGTCTGCCGGCCGCAGGCGACCAGCTCCCCGTCGACCTGCCGGGCTGCGGTGAGCCGGGCCAGGCTGTCGGCGATGAGCCCGTCGGCGTCGCGACCGTCGGCATCCGGTCCGGTCAGCGCCTGCACGCCCCGGTCCCACGCCGCCGAGAGCCGGGCGGGCCCGGCCTCGGCGCGCCCCCGGATCTCCGTCTCCAGCTGCATGGCGTGGTGCCGGATCCGGTCGGCGTCCTCGTCGACGGCGACGGTCTCCAGCAGCGCATCGACGACGCCGGAGAGCGAGAGCAGGGTGGCGTGGACGTCGTCGCCGTCGGCCAGGATCAGCGGGAAGTCGTAGCGCAGCTCGTCGAGCCGCCGGTAGGGCGCGAACTGGGCCGAACGCAGGCCGAGGCCCTCGACGTTGCCGAGCCGGGTGTCCATCCGGCGCCCGGTCAGGTAGAACGACGCGCGGTCCTGCTCGACGTGGCGGCGGTTGGCGTCGTCGACGACGGGGTGGACCCCCGCGCCCTCGAGGGTGTTAGTCACCGAGCCCACCTCCGGTGGCACCGGCCGAGCTCACGGCGAACTTGTCGAACTCCTCGTCGAGCAGGCGGCGTACGGCGGTCGTGGAGTGCGAGGCATCGGAGCGGACGGTCTCCTCGTACCGCGGCACACTCGGGTCGTGGTAGAGGATCCCGATCGGGATGGGGTCCAGTTGCGAAGCGATCTCGCGGGCCCGGTGGATGTTGGTGGGATCGTGCTCCACCCGGTTCGGGTAGATCTGGGCCAGGCCGGGGCTGATCTCCAGCGACGACGGGTGGTGCAGGAGCTGCACCCGCGACGGATCGTGCAGCCAGGGTTCGAAGTTGTCGGGCATCCACTCCGGGCAGCGCTGCACGATCCTGATGAAGGAGAGCCCGTCGTGGTGGAAGGCGGCCCGGATGATCTGGTAAAGCGTCTCGGGGATCCAGTCGGCGGCCTGGGCGACGAAGGAGACGTTCTGCACGCCGAGGGTCACCGTGAGCGGGTTCAGCGCCTCCAGGTAGGAGCCGCTCGGCGTGGTGTTGCTCCTGGTGCCGCGGGGCGAGGTGGGAGAGGCCTGCTTCTTGGTGAGGCCGTAGATCTGGTTGTCGTGGACCATCACGACCATCCGCATGTTGTAGCGGATGGCATGGATCCAGTGGGCGGCGCCGATGCTGAAGGAGTCGCCGTCACCGGAGTTGACGAAGACGTTCAGGTCCGGCCGGGCCAGCCGGATCCCCTCGGCGACGGGGAGCGCTCGCCCGTGGATGCCGTGGAAGCCGTAGGTGTTCATGTAGTGCGGGAGCCGGCTGGAGCAGCCGATGCCGGAGACGAACACCGTCTTCTCCGGGCGAAGCCGCTCGTCGCGCAGCAACCGCTGCAGGGCGGCCAGGACGGCGTTGTCACCGCAGCCGGCACACCAGCGAGGCACGCCCTTCTGGAATCCCTCGATCTCGACGCGCTGGTCGTAGAGCCGTAACAGGCACTCGGGGGCGCTGCTGTGTCCGAAGTCGATGTGGTTCAGGTCGATCATCGCTGTTCCAGCCTCCTCGAGATCGCCTGGTGTACCCGCCCGGGCTTGGTCGGTTGCCCACCGACCTCGCTCCAGGAGTCGACGTCGATCAGGTAGCGCGACCGCAGCAGCATCGCGAGGGCGGGGTAGCGGCGGTTGCTCTCGTCGATGAGCGGGTCCTCGGGCCGGTCTCCCCAGTTGCCCTCGACGGTGATCACCTTGTCGAAGCGCTGCATGATCTCCTTCAGCCCCGAGGGCAACGGGTTGACGAAGCGCAGATGCAGGGAGGAGACCCGGCGCCCCTCGGCGCGTACCCGGTCGACGGCCTCCTCGATGGCCCCACGGGTGCTGCCCCAGCCGATGACGAGCAGCTCGCCGCTGTCGTCTCCGTACACCGGAGGTGTCTTGAGGGTGCGCTGCAGGGCGGCCAGCTTGAGGCTGCGGGCGTGGATGCCCTGCTCGTTGGTGTCGGCGTCGTAGGCGACGCTCGCGTCCATGTCATGGGCGAGCCCGGTGAGGGTGTACATGCCGCCGGGCTGGCCGGGAACGAAGCGCCGCGACAGGCCGGTGCTCGCGTCCCAGGCGTAGGGCTGCAGCCCCTCGGGCACCTGGCTCTGGTCGACCGGCGGCGCAAGCCAGGACGGGTCGAACTCCGGCCGCGGGAAGGGCTGCTGGGCCGTGGCCAGGCTCGCGTCGGACAGCACGACGACGACCATGTTGAAGGTCTCGGCGATCCGCCGGGCCGCGATCACGGAGTAGAAGCAGTCCTCGATCGAGCTCGGGGCGATCACCACCTTGGGGGCGTCGCCATGGCTGCCGAAGATGGTCGTCAACAGGTCGCCCTGTTCGACCTTGGTGGGCTGACCGGTGCTCGGCCCGCCACGCTGGACGTTGACCACGACCAGCGGGATCTCGCCCATCACGGCCAGCCCGAGCGCCTCCTGCTTGAGGGAGTAGCCCGGGCCGGAGGTGATCGTCACCGCGCACTTGCCGGCGTAGGACGCGCCGATGGCGAACGCCGCGGCCGCGATCTCGTCCTCGGCCTGGTGGACGACGCCACCGACGCGCGGGAGGAGCTCGCTGAGGTAGTGGGAGGCGGAGGTCGCCGGCGTGATGGGGTACATCGCGCAGATCTCCATGCCGGAGGCGACCACGCCCAGCGCGAGGGCGGTGTTGCCGTTGGTGACGACCTGCTCCTGGTCGGAGGGAACGGCCGGCACCCGGAAGGCCAGCTCGAGGTTGGCGCGCGCCCACTCGTAGCCCGCGACCAGAAGGGCGGTGTTGGACGCGATCAGGGCGGCCGACTTCTTGCGGAAGGTCAGCCCCACCTGGTCCCGGGCCAGGCCGACGTCGAACTGGTAGATCGCGCACAGCATGCCGAGGGCGAACATGTTCTTGCCGCGCCGGGGGTCCTTGACCAGCTTGCGGCACTCGCGCTCCATCGGCACCTCGATGACGCGGTAGCCGGCGGCCACCAGGGCGTCGTGGGTCTCGGCGTACGACGTGGCGATCCGGGGGTCGCGGTGGTCGCGCCACATGTCCTCCATCAGGATCGTGCAGCCGGGCTTGAGCTCCTTCATGTGCACCCGGCCGAGCAGCACCTGCTCGTTGAAGGCGATCACGAGGTCGGCCTCGTCGCCGCCGTTGGTGACCCGCTGCGAGCCGAGCCGGACCCGGTTGCCGCTCGCACCGGCAACGCTGCGGGCCGGGGGCTGGATCTCGGCGGGGATGATCTCGACGGTCCACACGCCGTTGCCGGCCCGCGCCGCGATCGCTCCGAAGGACTGGCCACAGCGCTGGGCGCCCTCGCCGGAGTCGCTGATGATCTCCACCACGTGCTCGGCCAGTTCGACGACCGCCCGTGCCCCGGCGGACGACCCGGCACTGCCCTGCGTCTCTGGGCCCTCGGACCTCAGGTCGGACATCGTGCTCATCGCACCGGAACCGCCGTTCTCTGATGAGGGTCGGCCGCACCGGGGGCGAGCCTGACCCGGACGTAGTTGTGCTCATGCGTCGCGATCCCGAAGACCCTCTGCTCCGGGCCCCCCGCGGCGTCGTAGGCCAGCCGCGGGTCGCGGATACCGAGGAACCGCTTGATGCCGGCCGCCGCCTTGCGTCCGGCGCCCATGGCCTCGATGACGGTGGCTGCCCCGGTGACGATGTCGCCGCCGGCGAACACACCGGCCATCGACGTGGCGAGGTCGTCGTCGGTGTCGAGGTAGCCCCACCTGTCGAGGGCCAGCTCCGAGGTCTGGCCGATGATCGGGTTGGCGTTGGTGCCGATCGCGAAGACCACCTGGTCGCAGGGGAACTCGAACGCGCTGTCGGGCACCGGCACCGGCCGCCGCCGGCCGGACCCGTCGGGTTCCCCGAGCTCCATGTGCACGCAGCGCATCGCCCGGACGTTGCCCTCGCCGTCCTCGAGGATCTCCACGGGATTGGTGAGCCAGTGGAACTCCACGCCCTCCTCCTCCGCGTGGTGCACCTCTTCGGCACGGGCCGGTGCCTCGGCCCGGGAGCGGCGGTAGATGCAGTGGACGTCCTCGGCGCCCAGCCGCAGGCAGACCCGCATCGCGTCCATCGCGGTGTTGCCGGCACCGACGACGGCGACGTGCCTGCCGAGCGGGATCGGAGTGTCGTGGGCCGGGAAGTCGCGGGCCTGCATGAGGTTGGCCCGGGTCAGCAGCTCGTTGGCCGAGAGCACTCCGCCGAGGGAGTCGCCCGGGATACCGAGCATCGAGGGATAGCCCGCGCCGGTGCCGATGAACACCGCATCGAAGCCCAGCTCCCCGAGCATCTGCTCGATGGTGAACAGCCGGCCGACGACGGTGTTGCACTGGAACGTGACGCCGAGCTTCTCCAGGTTCGCGATCTCGGCGTCGATCACCGTGTTGGGCAGTCGGAAGTCGGGGATGCCGTAGCGCAGGACGCCGCCGGGCAGGTGCAACGCCTCGAACACCGTGACCTGGCAACCGGCCTTGGCCAGATCGGCGGCGCAGGCCATGCCCGCCGGACCCGAGCCGACGATGCCGACGCGGTACGGCGTCGGGGAGATGTAGGGCCGCCTGGCCCAGTCGTTCTCGATCGCCAGGTCGCCGATGTAGCGCTCCAACCGCCCGATGGCCACCGGCTCGAGCGTATCGGCGACGGTGCAGATGCCCTCACACTGGGTCTCCTGGGGGCAGACTCGGCCACAGACGGCGGGCAGCAGGTTGGTGCGGGCGATGGTGTCGTACGCACCGCGCAGGTCGCCGTCGGAGAGCCGGCGGATGAAGCCCGGGATGTCGATGGAAACCGGACAGCCGTCCATGCACACCGGTTCGGCGCAGTCCAGGCACCTGCTGGCCTCGCGCCGTGCCTCGGCGTCGTCGTAGCCCTGGTTGACCTCGAGGAAGTTCGTCGCCCGCTCCAGCGGGGGCTGTTCGCGGACCGGTGTCCGCTCCTGGGGGATGCTGCGGATGGTCCGCTTCGCCACGACTAGCTCCTCGTCCCGGCCGCCGGCAGTCCGGAGACCACCGTGTCGGCCGACGCGTGCTCGGCGCGACGACAGACGTGGTTCCAGCGCTCGACGGCCTCGGCCTCCTCGTCGCGGTAGCGCTTGAGGCGGCTCGCCAGGTCGTCGAAGTCGACCAGGTGGCCGTCGAAGTCGGGGCCGTCGACGCAGGCGAACCGGACCTGGTCGCCGACCCGCACCCGGCAGCCACCGCACATCCCGGTGCCGTCGACCATGATCGGGTTGAGGCTGACGCTGGTGCGGATGTGGTGCGGGCGGGTCGTCTCCGCGCAGGCCCGCATCATGATCGGCGGCCCGATCGCGACGACCTCGGAGATGTCGGAGTGTTGCTCGATGGCCTGGCTCAGGCCTTCGGTGACCAGGCCCCGGATGCCGGCCGACCCGTCGTCGGTGCACAGGATGAGCTCGTCGCACACCGAGCGGAACTTGTCCTCCCAGAACACCAGGTCGCGGTTGCGGAAGCCGAGCACACCCACCACCGTGGCGCCCGCCTCGTGGAAGGCCCTGGCCTGCGGGAAGACCGGCGCCACGCCCAGACCACCGCCGACGCAGACGACCGTGCCCTCGCCCCGGATCGGGGTCGGGATGCCCAGCGGCCCGGCGACGCCGTAGAGCGTGGTGCCGACCTGGCAGTCGCGCTGCATCTCGAGGGTGCTCTTACCGACCGCCTGGATGACCAGCGTGACGGTGCCACGCTCGCGGTCGAAGTCGGCGATCGTCAGTGGGATCCGCTCGCCCTCGGCGTGCGACATGACGATCACGAACTGACCGGGTCTGGCGGCTCGGGCCATCAGAGGATGGCTGACCTCCAACAGGAAGGTCACCTCGGAGATGTCCTCGCGGGCGACGACGGGGAAGGCCGAGCTGGCGACGGTCGACGTCGACGCGCGGCCCTGGGTATCCGAGGGACTGTCCATGGCTCCGTCCATCTCGAGTTGGTCCGTCCTCGGACACTGGCGCGGTTGCCGCGGGGGGCACGCGTCGTACTGCCGCGAGGGCGACAAGACGATCCTTACGTCTCCCCAGTCTCCGCCTGTGTCGCCACGGAAGTGGAGAGTGCGACGTAAACCACACCCCCGGGGGGTACAGGGGGTCGGGCCCGCTCCCCGCCGACCCGACCGAGGTGCTCGGTTGAATGGAGGTGGCCGGGTCGGTGTTCGGACGGGACACCGGGGGGAGCGCACCACCGATGCCGAGCTGCTCGAGCTGGCGGCATCGGTACACCCCGGAAGTGACGGCCTGATCCCGCTCCCGTCCCTGCTCGCCGAGCGTGGCCCGCTGTGGGACCCGACTCTCATCGGCGCCTTGCTCGGCGTACGGCACTCACACACCCGTGGCCACTTCGTCCGCTCCCTCGTCGAAGGTGTGGCCCTCCAGCGAGCGACATCCCAGCGTTGCTCTCGTCGCATGCCGCCGGCGCGGGGCTGTTCGCGCCGAGCGCGCGCAAGTCCTCGTTGGCAACCATCCCATCCCCAACCATCCGCTGGCCTGCGCCAGGCGACGAGCAGGACGCCGAGGCTGTGGCCCTATTGCGTGTCGCCATCCATGAGCGCTCCGCGGCCGAACAGCACGTCATCGACGCGATCCGGGCAGCCCGTATCTCGGGTATGTCCTGGTCGGCCATCGGGGCGTTCGTCGGCACCAGCGGCGAAGCAGCCCGCCAGCGATACGCCGACAAGGTCGCCTGACTCACAGCCAAAGCGCACGCGCCGCGGGAGATGAGTGTCGACGTCGACGGTGCCTTGCGAATATGTACTCGTGCACTCAAAGCTGCGCTGCGATCATCTTTGAATGGGCGGCTTGGACGACGCGACCGTCATCGACGTCGGCGGTTGGGATGACGGCTTCGCGGGCGGTCCGCACGCTCGGTGACCGCGCAGCGGCCGTCGTTGACGCTAACGGGGACGGCGCGGACATCAACTGCGATCACTTCCAGCGCACGGACTGGGTATGGCAGCTGCGCTACAGCAGTGTCGGAGCGGGCGACTGGGGTCGCAGCTGGCACGACGGTATGTGGGTTGAGCATGACCGGGATGGTCACGGCTGGAGGCTGACGTTGCAGTCCGGCCCTCTGCCGGACGAAGCGCACCTAGAGGATCAGAGACCCGAGACGCATGGTTGGTACGCCTACCTTCCCGACTCGTGACTCGGTCGTGGCGACCGGTCTGCTTTGCCACCACACGCGGCATGGGCGCGTGCCCAGCGCACACGATCTGGGAGTAGCGCGCTTCTGCGCGCACGTTTCAGGTCGCAGTTTGGACCGTCGTGTCGGTCATCGCGCCGCTGCCTGTTGGTGCGCGCCGCCGCCACATGAGAACGAATAGCACGATGACCGTGACGCCGACGGTGTTCAGGATGGTGATGGACACGGTGACAAGCGGGTCGGCCCCAAAGGGAAAGATCATCATCAGGAGCATGGGGGCGACGTTGCGTACCGCCGTGGTCACCTCGGTCGCATGCCTGCTTCCCACCTCTTTGACCCGAAGGCCAGTGACGAGAAGGTAGCCACACCCCAAGCCGATGAATGGGCCAGCGAGAGCCGCGATGTAGCTGGCGGTTCCCCAGGTCTGGACGAACAGACTCCAGTACGCAACCAACGTGAAATTGAGATTGAAGAGCAGAGACAAAATCGCGACTCGGGTGACCCATTGCGCCAGGGGCTGCGTCAGGTCCGGCCACCAAACCCTGAAGGCGCTCCCGAGAACGAGCGGCAGGAGCAGAAAGAGCAGCAGCGGCCAAGCAATATCCCAGGCAGAGGTCTTGAGGTTCGCATCCACCGCATCGATGGCGAGGGGCAACCCGAGCGGAAGTGCGATAACGGTCGCGCAAGTCAAGATCACCAGCAGGGTGGTGGCGAGGCCGTCGTCGGCTTTGGCCAGCTTGGCGAGGACGGGGGCGAACGGCATGCCTGCACACAGGGCTGCCACGCAGAACCCGACCTTGATCTCTCCTGGAATAGACGCGGCGATCGTCAGCAAGTAGCCAACAAAGACGATGGGGATGACGACGAAGTTGATCAACAGCAGCCACACCGCGATTCTTCGATGGGCGACGACCTGGCCCAACAGCTTGCCGACAGGCAGCCTGAGGCCTAACCCGAACGCGTTCAAAATCACGAAGAGCACGCCGAAGCCGTTGATCAGGACAGCCTGACTGGACATTCCAGTACCTCTCAGCGGAGATGTGAAGGGCAGGGCCACTGCCATGACGACGCAACCCTCGCGCGCCAGCGTCGACCCGTACCACTTCCTTGCGGGCCATACCTTGCCCTACTACGGCCTGGCGCCGCACGCTCATCAGCATTATGTGGGTTCGAGCGAGCCCGGACTAGGCACTGGAACCCCTCGCCATCGCGGAAAAGGCGGCCGCGATCTCTTGGTCTCTCCCCCGCGCGGCATGCTGATACCGCAGTGCGGCGTTGACGCTGCTGTGGCCGAGTCGCTCCTGCAGCTCCGCCAGCGTTGCCCCTGCCCACGCCGCCATCGTGGCCCCGGTGTGCCGGTCCCGACGGCGCACTTCGAGCTCCTCGATCGTCGCCGGGCGGATCTCACGGGCTCGGGGCGTGTTGGCGGCCCCGCGGATTCGGCAGGGGCTGCTGTCGATCACCTCGTCGGCAACCGCGGTGTTCATCACCGCCTTCAATAGCGCGCAGCTGCGAGCGCGCACGGTCGGCCTGTCGGCCGGCAGCCGCGACCACCAGGTGCGCACCACGCTCGGCGTGATCGTGTCGATGGGCATCCGCCCCAGCGTCGGCAGCAGGTAGCCCGCCACTATCTCGCGCCGGCTTGTCGACCGGGGTTGCGGAGGGGCCGACAAATATACCCACATTTGGGTATACAGTTGCTTGCATGAGTTCCAGGGACCGTCTGCGCAGGCGCCTCGCGACGCTGATCGAGGCTGCCGGTTTCAACCAGAGCCAGGCGGCGCATGCGGTCGGGTGCACGCCTTCGCGACTGGGGGACTACCTGGCCGGTCGCACCGTCCCCTCAGCACTGGTTCTGCTCGACCTCGAAGACGCAGCCGAGCAGGCAGCAAATCGCACATGGATGCGGGCCTCGGATGTCATCGACGCAGTCGCCACCCACTGCGACTCAGATCCGGTGTGGGCCATGCGAATGCTGCTCCAAGGACGTGACCAGTCCCTCGCACTGAGCACGCCGGCCCGTCGCGCGATCTGGGCCACGGGTTCCCCACGACTGGCTTTGACTGGCCCGTGGAAGACGCTGGCGCACACCATCCTGCGCGAGACCGCGCGCGACGGGCGGCCGATCCCCCAGTGGCTCGCTGCCCCCATGCCGCTGCGCGAGCCTTGGGCTCCGTTGCCGGTGAGGCGAGGCCGACCATTGGACGAAGGCCTCGCCGCGCTCGGCATCCAGATCAACGAGCGTGAGCTGATCACGGCGTGAGCTTCGACCTCGACGCGGCCCAGATCCGCCAGCTGCTGGACGAACTCGACCAACGCCTCGGCGCCGCCGGGATCGCGGCGACTGTCTACGTCGTCGGAGGCGCGGCGATCTCGCTACACCTTCCCGACACGGACCGCCGCACTCAAGACATCGACGGCATCACGACCGATGACCGGGTCGCCCACATGGTTGCGCAGATGGCCGACGAGCTCGGCCTGCCCGAGGGGTGGCTCAACGGAGCCGCCCGCCCATTCCTCCCACCCATCCCCGCTGACGCCCTCACACCACCCAGCTCCCCAGGGCTGCGGGTTCAGATGGCATCACTCGAGCAGTTGCTCGCAATGAAGTTGGCGGCAGGCCGAGCACGCGATGCCGCGGACATCACTACCCTGGCAACGGTGCTGCAGGTGGACCCGGAGGAAGCGGTCCAACTGACGCTCAAGGCATACGGGGCGGAGGCACTCGAGGTGATGACCAAGCTGGAGGACGTCACGTACGACGCGCAGGCACTCATCCCCGAGCGTCCACGAGACTGACGAGCCGGCGGCACAGGGACACTCCCCCGGCGCGGAGGGTTGCGACGCCATTAGGGACCGCGCGGAATGCGGCATGACAGTGCACTTCGCGGCGTGAGCCGATGCCCTACCCGTGGTAGCCCGTGGTGGGGTCGATCTGGCTGAGGAAGTTGCGAATGCCGTCCTCGAGCTCAGCGTCGGTCAGGCGCCCATCCCCGTACGCTGCAGTCGCGAAGCCGTAGCCCTCGTTCGGACCGGAAACCCACTGACAGTCGTAAACGCCTGGCTCGGCGACTCGCTCACTGACATCGAAGAGCTGCCCGTCAACAACCATCCGCTTCACGCGCCGAGACTAGCCACCCACCGCGCGGTCGGTGGCATATCCGCTGGACGCATCACCCGGGCCAGCAGCGGCTCCGTAAACGCCGTCAATCGCGCGCCACACCGCGGCAACTCATCAGAATGCTGTCGTCGCGGGCAGTGGCTGACCGATGATGTGGGTGTGCGTGCACGCCTGAGGGGCCTGTGGGTCTCCGTCGCCTTGGTCGGGGTCCTTGGCGGCTGTGCTCAGCCTCATCAGCCGGTGGTTCCGATCGACAACACCGGCACAGCCCAAGCCACGCTGGAGCAGGTCATGAGTCGTCTGGCCGTTGGCGATGTGGGCAGTGTCGAAGCGATCATGACGCCCCGGTTGGTGCAGGACCAGAAGGCCGCCGGCGGCTGGATCGAGCACCCGCAGCGGATCACGACGTGGCACCTCGCGGACGAAGACGCCACGCCCGCGCAGTCCGGACCCGCTGGTGCGTACGCCCAATCAGTGGGCCTGCGGGTCACCTACGAGGTCGCCTCCGGCGACTCGATGTACCCCGGGAACTATGACGTCTGGTCCCTCGTCCAGGACGGCAGGGGCAGGTGGTTGCTCGCTGACATCCTCGGCGACCAAGCTCTCTAGCGCACCGCGGCAGACATCCCAGGTTCTGTTTTGTCAAGCGGCGCGGTGGTGGATGTGGGCCCAAGCGCAGGGCGGCGTTGACGCTGCTGTGCCCAAGTCGCTGTTGGAGGTCCGCCAAGGTTGCGCCGGCCATCGCGGCCATCGTCGCGCCGGTGTGGCGCAGGTCGTGAAGGCGGAGGTCCGGTCGACCCGCCGACACCCGAGCCGGCTGCCAGTACTTGTACAGCGTCGACGGCTGGAGGTTCGAGACGCCGTTGGCGCCAGGGAAGAGGAGTGCGTCGGCAGCAGATCCGGTGAACTCCTCGAGATGCTGGGTCACCGCTGGAACGATATGCGGCGGGATCGCGACCGTGCGCGTGCCAGCCGCCGACTTCGGGGTGCCGGTGACCGCCTTGCCCCTGACCCAGGAGACCGCGCGCTCGACCCGTACGGTGCCGTGGACGACGTCGACGTCCCGGCGACGCAGCTCGAGCAGCTCCCCGCTGCGCAGGGCGCACCAGGCGCCGAGCAGCACCAGCGCTCGGTACTGCTCGGGCATTGCCTCGACAATGGCGGACAGCTCCTCGACCGACGCCGGCCGGACGTCACGAGCCCGCGGCGAGTTCGAGGCTCCGCGGATACGGCACGGGTTCGCGTCGATGAGGTCATCTGCGGCTGCTGTGTTCAGCACGGCCTTGAGGAGCGCGTAGGAGCGCGCCCGGACGGTCGGGGTGTCTGGGTTCATCGATGCCCACCACGTGCGGACGTCAGCAGGCGTGATGTCGGCGATGGGCCGGCTGGTGAACCGCGGCACGAGGTACTTGTTGAGCACGTGCTCGTAGCCCTCACGCGTCTTCGGCTTGATCTCCCGGGTTGCGACCCAGGTTGTCGCGTAGTCGGTGAACGTCACTACGGCGGTCGGAGGCGCCGGCGGTTCGGGGCGCTCGAACTCCCCGTGGACGATCTTCTGCCGCTCCACACCGAGCCAGCCCTCGGCATCGGCCTTGCTAAGGAAGGTGATCGGCGCGTTGGTCCGGCGCAGGTCGGGAGCCACGTAGCTCGCCTGCCAGCGCCCGGACGGCAACCTTCGGATCCGGCCGAACCCCCGTCGGCCCTTCCGACCGCTCATGACACCCGCTCGGAGCGGCGGCCTCGTGCCATCTGCGTGCCATATCGCTGATTACTGGTGTCCATCTCTGACCCCCCGTGTCCACGGAGTCGGTCCAGAGACATTCTCGCAGTTCAGAGGGGTCAGACACAAGGTCACGACGAGACTCACGAAGACTGCCCGCGAAACGCCGTCCGTGCCTCACGTAGGAATGCCCGCGTAGCGGTGAGCGTGTTGGGGCATGGAGAGTGGGTTGTCGATGCAGTCTCGGGCCGAGGTCACGACCAGGTACGCGCATGTCGCCTGCCATGAGCATGGGACCGCTCTGAGCGGTTTTCTGCCAGCTTCATGGGACCACCTGGGTTGCCAGTCGTGGGACCACCCGGCGCGCCGCGTCGAGGGTTCCTCGGTCTGCTCGTTGACTCGCCACGTCTTGTTCGTCGACGTGGAGGTCATCAAGCGTGGGATTCAGGGAGGTCGGTGTGGTTGAGGTGCGTGAGGTGCTGCGCGGTTGGCTCGAGGGGGCCGGGCTGCGCAAGGTCGCCGAGCGGGCGGGTGTGGACCGCAAGACCGCCCGCCGCTACGTCGCGGCGGCCGAGGCTTCGGGCCTGGTCCGCGACGCAGGTGTCGAGGCGTTGAGTGATGAGCTGGTCGGCGCGGTGGTCGCCGCGGTCCGCCCGGTCCGCCCGAACGGGCACGGCGCAGCCTGGGAGCTGCTGGTGGCCCGCCAGGACCAGATCGCGGCGTGGGTGAAGGGTGGTCCTGGCCAGGACGCCTTGTCGGTGGTGAAGATTGAGGAGCTACTCGCCCGCCAAGGGTGTGTGGTCCCGTACCGCACGTTGCACCGGTTCGCGGTCGAGCGGTGCGGCTTCCGGGTCAAGTTCACCACCGTGCGGGTCAACGACGGCGAGCCCGGTGTGGAGTGCCAGATCGACTTCGCCCAACTCGGGTTCCTGCTCGACTCGGAGACCGGGCGGAAGCGCCGGGTGCACGCGTTGATCTTCACCGCCGTGGTCAGCCGGCACATGTTCGTGTGGTTGACCTACTCCCAGACACTGGCCTCGATGATCGCCGGCTGTGAGGCGGCCTGGACCTTCTTCGGCGGTGTCTTCAAGGTCCTGATTCCTGACAACCTCAAGGCGGTGGTCACCGACGCCGACGCCGTGAACCCGCGGTTGAGCACCGGCTGGTTGGACTATGCCCAGCACGTCGGGTTCGCCACCGACCCGGCGCGGGTCCGGACCCCTCAGGACAAGCCGAGGGTCGAACGCGCGGTCCAGTACGTGCGTGGCAACTTCTGGGCCGGCGAGAACTTCACCGACCTGGCCGACGCCCAAGCCCACGTCGAGGTCTGGTGCGCGCAGCGGGCCGGGATGCGGATCCACGGGACCACCGCTGCTCGTCCGGTCGAGATGTTCAACGAGGTCGAGGCCTGCTGTCTGCTGCCCGTGCCCGAGCCCTACGACCTGCCGGTCTTCACCCGGGTCAAGGTCCATCGCGACTTCCACGTCGAGGTCGCACGAGCTCTGTACTCGCTGCCGGCGCAGTGGATCGGGCAGTACCTCGACGCCCGCGCCGACAGCGAGCTGGTCAAGCTCTACGCACGCGGGCAGCTGGTCAAGACCCATCCCAGGCAGCGTCCCGGCGGCCGGTCGACCGACCGTGCCGACCTGCCCGCCGAGCGGGCCGGGTACGCGATGCGCGACCTCACCTCGCTGATCGCTGCGTGTGCCGGGCACGGGCAGTGCGTCGGGATCTACGCCGAGCGGCTCCTGGACGACCCGCTGCCCTGGACCCGGATGCGCTCGGTCTACCGGCTCCTTGGCCTGGTCCGCAGGTACGGACCCGGACCGGTGGAGACCGCCTGCTCACGCTCGCTGGACCTCGACGTCGTATCGGTGGCGAAGATCGCCTCGATGCTCGACAAAGCGACCGAACGCGAGCAACCAGTACTACCCGTCGCGGCCGGCGCACCGACCGGCCGGTTCGCCCGCGACCCGGCCGAGTACGCCACCGCGCAGCACCCAGCTGACCCTGATCCCCGGCGGCGCGAACGCGCCCGACACAGAACTGGAGACCACCCCATGACCACCACAGCAACGAGCGCCACGAGCACCACCACTGCGACCAGCCGGCCGCTGGACCCGGTCGGCGCCGACCTGATGGCGACCCTACGGGCGTTGAAGCTGGGCGGCCTCAAGGACACCCTGCCCGAGCGGCTCGCCCTGGCACGAGCCCGCAAGATGGGCCACGCCGCGTTCCTGCAGCTGCTCCTCGACGACGAGGTCACCCGCCGCGAGTCCCGCTCAGCGATGCTGCGAGCCCGCACCGCGGGCCTGGACCCGGCCATGCGCCTGGACACCTGGGACGAACCCGACGACCTCACCTACGACCGGGCCCTGCTGTCGGACCTGACCAGCATGAGGTTCGCCGAGGCCGGCCACGGCGTCCTCATCCTGGGCCCCGTCGGCGTCGGCAAGACCCATCTCGCGACCGCGCTGGGCCACATCGGTATCCGCCGCCGGCTCAGCGTGCACGCCGCCCGCGCCGACAAGCTCTTCACCCGCCTGCGCGCCGCACGCCTGGACAACACCCTGCAGGCCGAGATCCGCAAACTCGCCCGCGTCGACCTGCTCATCCTCGACGACTTCGCGCTGCGCAGGCTCGATGCGACCGAGACCAACGACTTCTACGAGCTCATCGTCGAGCGACACCACAAAGCAGCCACCGTGGTCACCTCGAACCGCGAACCCGCCGAGTGGATGTCGATGATGAGCGACGCGCTGCTCGCCCAGTCCGCCATCGACCGGCTCACCTCCGGCGCGCACACCCTGATCATCGAAGGACCCTCCTACCGGCAACGAAACCGGCTCAACCAGCGCGCCAGCGTTGACACCGACAGCCAGGCCCTGTGATGCTCACCAACACCTCCA
>CAVVFG010000004.1:0-91850 GCA_963747405.1 uncultured Actinomycetota bacterium | reverse complement strand
TGGTGGCGCGCTGCCAGGCCTCGCCGAAGTAGCCGACCGCGGCGCCGACGAGGAGGCGGCCGTCGGCGTCCTTGCTGGCGTCGGGGAACTGCTCGGACTTCACGAAGTCCTTGACGGTGATCAGCCCGCTGAGCCGGCCCTCGTCGTCGATGATCGGCAGCCGCTCGCGCTTGTGCTGGCGCAGCAGCACGGTGGCCTCGTCGTGGCCGATGCCGACGTGGCCGGTGATGAGCGGCATCGGCGTCATGACGTCGCGCACCAGGGTGTGGCCCCACTCGGCGACCGGGGTGAATCGCAGGTCGCGGTTGGTGACGATGCCGAGCAGGTGGTCGCCCTCGTCGACGACCGGGAGCCCCGACACCCGGTAGCGGCCGCAGATGTCGTCGAGGTCCTCGAGGGTGGCGTCTGGGCCGATGGTGACCGGGTTGGAGATCATGCCGGTCTGAGTGCGCTTGACGAGGTCGACCTGGTAGGCCTGGTCCTCGATCGACAGGTTGCGGTGCAGGATGCCGATGCCCCCGTGACGTGCCATGGCGATCGCCATCCGGGCCTCGGTGACGGTGTCCATGGCGGCCGAGATGAGCGGCACCTTGATCGAGATCTCGCGGGTGAGCCGGGCGGTGGTGTCGACCTCGCTCGGGATGACGTCGGTCTCGCCGGGCTGCAGCAGCACGTCGTCGTAGGTGAGGCCCAGCTCGGCGAACGGGGATGCCGGCGCCGGCTCGGCGGTCGACGCCACCACGGCAGGTGCGGGCACGGCTCCCGCCCGGTCGTCGTCGCGGGTGGTGCTGGTCTCGTCGAGTCCGAGGCTCATCGCCCGATTCTACGTGGTCGGGCCCCGGCCGCCGTCACTCCCCCGCCGGCGGGGCCGGGCCCGGCGGTGCCCGGCCCGCAGCATCGCGCGAGCGCCGCCGCCTTCGGATTCCGAAGGTGGTGAAGACAATGGTCAGCGCCGGTTTGGGGGGTCGAGGAGGCACTTGACCAAGCCTTTACCAAAGGATTGCCCACCCCCTACCAAGCCGAACTTACCGTGTTGCTCTGGCCGCTCAGAAAGTGGCAGTGCGATACGTGGAGGTACACATGGCCGAGATCACCCGGCTCCCGGGTCCCGTGGCCGACCTGTGGGACTGGCAGCTCGAAGGAGCCTGTCGTCGAGTGGGCCCCGAGGTGTTCTTCCACCCCGAGGGCGAACGCGGCAGCAAGCGCCGCACCCGCGCCAGCGCGGCCAAGGAGATCTGCCTGGCCTGCCCGGTGCTGCAGCAGTGCCGCAGCCACGCGTTGTCGGTGCGCGAGCCGTACGGCGTCTGGGGCGGGCTCACCGAGGACGAGCGCGAGAGCGTCTACGCGCGCGCCCGGCACATCGCATCGTGACCAGGTGGCCGCCCGCCGCGGTCACCGCCCACAGACCCGGGGGCGAGAGGCAGTTCGGGTCGCGGGACGTCCCGACCGACGGGTGACAGCGACGTCATCCACCGGCCGGGACGTCCTGCGGTCCGGACGAGGAGCGGGCAGCGCGGCGTAACCTGACGCGGTGAGCCCGCCCCTCGACGTCCCGATCCGCGACGAGTCCATCCGGCTGGGCCAGCTGCTCAAGCTGGCCGGAGTCGTCGACGACGGCGCGATGGCCCGTGAGGTCATCGAGCGCGGCGTGGTCGCCGTCAACGGCGAGGTCGACACCCGCCGTGGTCGGCAGGTGCGCCCGGGCGACGTCGTGACCTTCGGGTCGGAGACGATCCGGGTCGCTGCGCAGCGCTGACCGCCGAGCGCTCGGCCCGCGGACGCGACGGATGCCGCCCGCTCTCGGTGAGCGGACGGCATCCGGTGTCGTGCACAGGGTGCGCCGGGCGAGCCGGCGCGGGAGCGAGCGTCAGTGACCGTGCCCGTGGCCCTGGCCACCGGCGCCGGCCGGCTCCTCCTCCTTCTTCTCCACGACGAGGGTGTCGGTGGTGAGCACCATCGACGCGATCGACGCGGCGTTGCGCAGCGCGCTGCGGGTGACCTTGACCGGGTCGATGACGCCGGCCTTGACCAGGTCCTCGTACTCGCCGGTGGCGGCGTTGAGGCCCTGGCCCGGGTCGAGGTCCTGCACCCGGGCGACGGCGACGTAGCCCTGCAGGCCCGCGTTCTCGGCGATCCAGCGCAGCGGCTCGGCCGCGGCCTTGCGCACGATGGACGCGCCGACCTTCTCGTCGCCCTCGAGGTCGAGGGTGCCGATGACCTTGACGGCCTGGATGAGCGCGGAGCCGCCGCCGGCGACGATGCCCTCCTCGATGGCCGCGCGGGTCGCCGAGATGGCGTCCTCGATGCGGTGCTTCTTCTCCTTGAGCTCGACCTCGGTGTGCGCGCCGACCTTGATGACGCAGACGCCACCGGCGAGCTTGGCGAGGCGCTCCTGGAGCTTCTCGCGGTCCCAGTCGGAGTCGGTGCGGTCGATCTCCTGCTTGATCTGGTTGACCCGCGCGGAGACCTCCTCGTGGTCGCCGGCGCCGTCGATGATCGTCGTGGAGTCCTTGGTCACGACGACGCGACGAGCCATGCCCAGGGTGTCGAGGTCGACCTGGTCGAGCTTGAGCCCGACCTCCTCGGCGACGACCTGGCCACCGGTGAGGGTGGCGATGTCCTGCAGCATGGCCTTGCGGCGGTCACCGAAGCCGGGCGCCTTGACGGCGACGACGTTGAAGGTGCCACGCATCTTGTTCACGACCAGCGTCGACAGGGCCTCGCCGTCGATGTCCTCGGCGATGACGAGCAGCGGCTTGCCGGCCTTGACGACCTTCTCCAGGATCGGCAGGACGTCGGCGATGGCCGAGATCTTGCCCTGGTTGATGAGCACGTAGGCGTCCTCGACGACGGACTCCATGCGCTCGGGGTCGGAGACGAAGTAGGGGCTGATGTAGCCCTTGTCGAACTGCATGCCCTCGGTGAACTCGAGCTCGGTGCTCGCGGTCGAGGACTCCTCGACGGTGATGACGCCGTCCTTGCCGACCTTGTCGAACGCGTCGGCGATGGTCGAGCCGATCTCCTCGTCCTGGGCGGACAGCGAGGCGACCTGGGCGATCTCGTCCTTGGACTCGATCTCGCGGGCGTTCTTGAGCAGCTCCTCGGACACGGCCTCGACGGCCTTGTCCATGCCGCGCTTCAGGCCCGACGGCGAGGCGCCGGCGGCGACGTTGCGCAGGCCCTCGTGGACCATGGCCTGGGCGAGCACGGTGGCGGTGGTCGTGCCGTCACCGGCGACGTCGTTGGTCTTGGTGGCGACCTCCTTGGCGAGCTGGGCGCCGAGGTTCTCGTAGGAGTCCTCGAGCTCGATCTCGCGGGCGATCGTCACGCCGTCGTTCGTGATCGTCGGCGCGCCCCACTTCTTGTCGATGACGACGTTGCGACCCTTCGGGCCGAGCGTCACCTTGACGGCGTTCGCGAGCGCGTCGACGCCGCGCTCGAGCGACTTGCGGGCGGAGTCGTTGAACTCCAGTTCCTTGGCCATTGCTGTCCTTCGTGATCGGGATGCCGGCGGCGGGCGAGCGCCGCGCCGTGGCGGGTTGTCTGTGGTGCACCGGTACCGGACGCGCCCCGGTCACACCCGGTGGCGGGTGCGCACCGGGGCGCGGTCACGGCATACGTGGGTCGTGCGTCAGCCGACGACGGCGAGCACGTCACGGGCGGACAGGATGAGGTACTCCTCGCCGCCGTGCTTGATCTCGGTGCCGCCGTACTTGCTGTAGATGACGCGGTCGCCGACCTGGACGTCGAGCGGGACGCGGTTGCCCTTGTCGTCGATGCGACCGGGGCCGACTGCGAGGACCTCGCCCTCCTGGGGCTTCTCCTTCGCGGTGTCCGGGATGACGAGACCGGACGCGGTCGTCTGCTCGGCCTCGAGGCTCTTGATGACGATGCGGTCCTCGAGCGGCTTGATGGAAACCGACACGGTGTGCTCCTCCCCTGTGGGGTGAGTCGAAGTGGACGGGACTGCGCTCCCGGGCCGCTCTCGCCGTCGCGGGGGTCGATCGAGACCCGGGGTGCGCTGGCACTCACCGGGGGTGAGTGCCAATGAGGCAAATCTAGGTCGCGCGTTAGCACTCGGTCAACTCGAGTGCCAGTCACCGGACGCCGGGAGGCCCGGTGCGCCTGGTGCGCCTGCCGGATGCCGCTGCTGCCGGAACTGGCAGGATGCCCGCCGTGGACGTCGGCACGGTTCGAGCGCTGGGGTCACCCGACGGTCGGGCGACCCTGCGCAGCCTGCCCGCCTACGACGAGCGCGAGGTGATGCGCCTGCAGGACCGGCTGCGCCGGGAGGGCCACGACCCAGGCTTCGTCGCCGCCCTGCTGACCCAGCAGCGGCTGCGGGCCCGAGCGGTGGCCAAGTTCGGCGAGTTCGCCGACGACCTGCTCTACACCGCCGACGGGCTCGAGCAGGCCTCCCGGCTCGAGGTGGCGGCCACCCACGCCGGGCGCTTCCACCACGCCTCGCTGGCGACGGTGCACGACCTCGGCTGCGGCATCGGGTCCGATGCCGTGGCGATGTCGGCGCTCGGCGTCACCGTGCAGGGGGTCGACATCGACCCGGTCACCGCAGCCGTCGCCGACATCAACCTGCGCCCGTGGCCGGACTCGCGGGCGCGGGTGGGGCTGGCCGAGGAGTTCGAGGCGCCGCGCGACCCGCTGCGCTCGCGGGTGGGGGTGTGGCTCGACCCGGCCCGCCGGGTGCCGGGACGCACCGGGCGGCACGGGCGGATCAAGCGGGTCTTCCGGCTCGACGAGATCCGGCCGACGTGGGAGTTCGTGCTCCAGGTGGCCACCGCGGTGCCGGCCACCGGGGCCAAGCTGTCGCCCTCGATGCCGCACGACGCCATCCCGCTCGGCACCGAGGCCCAGTGGACCTCGTTCGCCGGCGAGGTGCTCGAGTGCACGGTGTGGTGGGGCCCGCTGGCCCAGCGGCCGGGGCGCAGTGCCCGCATCCTGCGCCCGGACCGCTCGCCGGTCGAGGTCGACGAGACGATGGCCGAGCCGGAGATCCCCACGGTCGGGTCGCTGGCAGCGGTCGGGCCGTGGCTCTACGAGCCCGACCGGGCGGTCACCCAGGCCGGGCTGCTCGGCGCGGTCACCGCGGCCACCCTGGGCAGCGAGGTCGACCCCGGGCTGGGCTACGTGGTCAGCGAGGCGCGCGTCGACGTGCCGTTCGCCCGGCGCTACGCCGTGCGTGAGGTGATGCCGTTCGGGGTGAAGTCGCTGCGGGCCTGGCTGCGCCAGCGCGGTGTCACCGGGCTCACGATCAAGAAGCGCGGGGTGCGCCTCGACGACGACGAGCTGCGCCGCGAGCTGAAGATCGGCCGCAAGGCCGGCGACGGTGCCCAGGCCACCGTCATCCTGACCCGGGTGGCGGGCCAGCAGGTCGTCCTCGTGGTGGACCCCGACCCCGACCCCGCCCCCACCTGACCGGCCCACCTCTCCCCGACCTTGCAGGGCAGGAGCGGGGCAACACGCCGCGGAACCCGGTTCGAGGCGGCGGCTCCCCTGCAAAGTCGGGGAGGCACCGGGGGGTCACAGGTGCGGGTCGGGCTGGGCGCCGCGGTGGCGCACCGCGGCCGCGCCGGCCGCCAGCGCCTCCTCGAGGGCCGCTTCGCGCCCGTGTCCCGCAGCCAGGGATGCCGCGAGCGCGCCGCAGAACGCGTCCCCGGCCCCGGTGGTGTCGACCACGTGGGCCGCGTCGACCTCGTGGGCCGGGGCGGTGACCCCGTCCCACGACGCGCCGTTCGCACCGAAGGTCACCAGGAGCGAGCGCGGCTCGGCGCCGGCCTCGGCGAGTGCCGCCATCTCGTGCTCGTTGGCGACCACCGGGTCGGCCAGGCCGACGACGTCGGGTGGCAGCGCCGCGTACGGCGCGGTGTTGAGCACCACCCGGGCCCCGCGGCCGGCGGCCCGACGCACCGCGGTGCAGACGACGGCACGCGGCACCTCGAGCTGCACGACGAGCACGTCTGCGGGGCCCAGGGCGTCGACCGCCGCGACCTCGCGCTCGTCGAGCAGGTCGTTGGCGCCGGGCACGACGACGATCGAGTTCTCGCCGTCGTCGGACACCGCGATGAGCGCGTGCCCGCTCGGCGCACCCTCGACGACGCGCACGCCGCTCACGTCGATGCCGAGCCGCTCGAGCCGGGTGCGGTAGGCGGCGCCGCCGGCGTCGTCGCCGACGCACCCGACCATGGCGACCCTCGCACCCGCGGAGGCCGCCGCGACGGCCTGGTTGGCCCCCTTGCCCCCGGCCAGCCGTTCCAGGCCGTCGCCCAGGACGGTCTCCCCAGGGCGGGGATGACGCTCGACGCGCGTCACGAGGTCGACGTTGAGCGACCCGAGCACGAGCACCCGGCCGTTCACGACGCCTCCCCCCGCACGGTGCGCACCCAGAGGTCGGCGATGCGTGGCCCGTCGACGGTCAGGGCCACGTCGACCATCGTGGCCGCGAGGCCGTGCGGGTCGTGGGCGAGGTCGCCGCTCCAGTCGCGCCGGTCGACCACGGTCCGGCCGCGGGTCCAGGTGCCGGTCAGCTCCACCCGCACCGGCAGCCGCTGGGTGCGCACGGCGTCCGGCTCGACGAGGATGCCGACCGCGCCCGCGTCGCCGATCGTCGCCCCCGCGTTGGCGAACCTGCGGTGGTGGAAGGAGATCAGCCCCGCGGCGAGCCGGGCGACGCCGGTGTCGAGCTCGCTCAGGCCGGCGACCTGTACGTCGGTGACGAGCGGATCGTAGAAGACGTCGAGGCCGTACATCGTCACCGGGACCTCGTGTTCGGCGCAGGCGGCCAGCACCATGGCGGCCGCCTCCGGGTCGTGGAAGACGTTGAACTCGGCCGCGGCGGTGGCGTTGCTGATCTCGACGCCGCCGCCCATGAAGACGACCCGGTGGATCCGGGCGAACGCCTGCGGGTGCACCCGGGCCAGCAGCGCGAGGTTGGTCATCGGGGCGAGCGGCACCACGGTGACCGGGTCCCCCGAGGCGGCGGCCGCGTCGATGGTGTCGCGCAGCAGGTCGATGGCCGGGCGCGGGTCGGGCGCCAGGGTGGGTGCCGGCATGCCGAGGTCTGCCATCCCGTCGTTCCCGTGCACGTGCCGTGCGTCGACCGGCTCCTCGAGGATGGGCCGCGCCGCGCCGGTGCCGACCGGAACGTCGGCCCGCCCGGCCGTCTCCAGCACCACCAGGGTGTTGCGCACGACGTCGGCCAGCGGGGCGTTGCCGCCGACGCAGGTGACCGCCCGCAGGTCGATCCGCGGGTGCAGCGCCGCGAGGAGGATCGCGCAGGCGTCGTCGACGCCGGTGTCGACGTCGAGGACCAGGGGCAGGCTCGGCATGGGGACGATTGTGTCGGATGCCGTGACCTGTGACGTCGGCCACGCCTCGGGCCGTGGCTGCGCCGGGACGCGTCGCGGGCATACCGTGGCCTCATCACCGGTTCGCAGGGGATCGGTGCCGAGTCGAATCGCGGAACCCGTGATCACCTTCTGGCGGACTCGCTCCGGTGCCCTTCTGGCTGCTCTCCTCGCCCTCCTGCTCGGCACCGGCACCGTCGTGGCCACCTCGACCACCGCACGGGCCGCTGTCACCGGCAGCGGGTACGCACCCACGAGCCCGACGAGGCTGCTCGACACCCGTGCCGGCGTCGGCGCGCCCATCGGCCGGATCGTGGCCCGGAGGAGCATCACGGTCCAGATGACCGGGCGGGGCGGCATCCCGTCGTCCGGGGTGGCAGCGGTCGCCCTCAACGTCACGGTGACCGCACCGGCCAGTGCCGGGTACCTCACCCTCCACCCCGGTGGCACCCGCCCCGGCACCTCGACCCTGAACTTCCTCGCCGGGGAGGTCACCGCCAACTCCACCATCGTCAGGGTCGGCAGCGGCGGCCGGGTGACGGTCTACGTCCACGCGACGACCCACGTGGTGCTCGACGTCCTCGGCTGGTTCCCGACCGGTTCCGACCTCGTGGCGACCACCCCGGCCCGCGTGATGGACACCCGGACCGGCCTGGGCGCTGCGCGGGCACCGGTGACCGGGCGCAGGCCGGTCGCGCTGCAGGTGGCCGGGCACGGAGGCGTGCCGGCGACCGGCGTCAGCGCCGTGCTGCTGAACGTCACGGTCGTCACGCCACGCGTCCGCGGTTACCTCACCGTGTACCCGACGGGCGGGACGCCCCCGCTGGCGTCGAACGTCAACTACTCCGCCGGGCAGACCAGGGCCGGGTTCGTCGTGGCCAGGGTGGGCGCCGGTGGCCAGGTCTCGCTCTACGGCACGGCCACGGCCGACCTCGTCGTCGACGTCGCCGGCTACTTCCCCACGGGCTCGGTCTTCGCCCCGCTCGTGCCGTCGCGGGTGCTCGACACCCGCACCGGCAAGGGCGCTCCGGCCGGCACGGTGGCTGCGGGCGGCACCGTCACCATCCAGGTCGGTGGTGTCAACGGGGTGGCCGGCGACGCCGATGCCGCCTTCGTCAACATCACCACGGTCAACGCCACCGGGGCCGGCTACGCCACCGCCTTCCCCGCCGGGACGACCCGGCCGGGTACCTCGAGCGTGAACTACCCCGACGGGCGCCCCATCTCCAACTCCGCCATGGCCACGCTCGGCGCCGACGGTCGGCTCTCGATCCGCACCACGGCGGCCACCGACATCGTCGTCGACGTGTTCGGCTGGGTCCCCGACACCAACCCGCCCGCGATGGTCTCGGCGCTGGACCTGCTGGACCGGGCCGACACCAGCGTCGAGCTGGGCTGGGCCAACCCCGTCGACCCGGACCTGGCCGGGGTGGTCGTGCGCCGGGCCGAGGGCAGCACGCCACCGGCATCCTCGACGGACGGGACGTCGGTGCCGCTGGCCACCCCCACCGCGACCACCGTGAGGGACTCCGGCCTGACGGGCGGCACGGTCTACTCGTACAGCGTGTTCACGGTGGATGCCGCCGGCAACGTCAGCACCACGCCGAGCACCGTCGTCGCCAACGCGGTGGCCGGACGGCTCGCGCTGGCCGACGTGGGACAGCAGACCACCTGGTCGGCCGACTTCGGCGCGGCTGCAGCAGGGACGACGGTCACCTTCCAGGTGCGGTCCATCGTCACCTCGATGACCGACGAGGTACGCCAGGCGTCGTGGCACGCGATCGGCACGGCGGTCGCCGACGCCCGCGGTGTGGCAGTCCTGCGCGACGATGCCCCCCTCGCCGTGAGCCACGCCTACCGCGCGGTCACCGGCTCCGGCAGCTCGTTCACCCTGAGCGACCTGGTCGAGCACGCGGCCGCGAGCCGCCCGACGAAGGGCACCGGGCTCGCGACCGTCCACCTCGACACGAACGAGGGCTCGGCCATCCTGTCGCGAACGACCTACCTCGAGGGTCGCCTGACCATCGTGCCCGGTGACTCGAGCGCGCCGTGCGGGACCGCCGCGGTGACCCAGGCCCTGCTGAAGGCCCGCGGCCGGGGCAACTCGACGTGGAACTTCGCGAAGAAGCCGTACAGCTTCACCCTCGACAAGAAGGCCGACCTGTGCGGGATGGGGTCCAGCAAGAAGTGGGCGTTGCTGGCCAACCACTTCGACAGGTCGTTGCTGCGCACCGGGGTCGCCATGGACATCGGCCGCGACCTGACCAACCTGGCCTGGACCCCGAAGCAGGTCCCGGTCGACTTCTACCTCAACGGGCGCTACCAGGGGTCCTACAGCCTCATCGAGCGGGTGGGCATCGCGACCAACCGCGTCGACATCACCGCCCTGAAGAACACGCCGAGCGGCGTCAACGACGCGCCACCGCAGGTGACCGGCGGCTACCTCCTGGAGTGGGACTTCCGGCGCAGCGCCGACCACAACGTGCAGGTGGGTCCGGGGGGCATCCGGGGCTGGGTGGGCATCAGCGAGCCCGAGGACGAGGCCGACGGCTCGGGAATCACCCCGGCGCAGGTCTCCTGGATCGACGACTACCTCGACACCGTCGACGACGTGCTGTTCAGCCCCGGCTTCGCCGACCCGGACACCGGGTGGCGCCAGTACATCGACGAGGCGTCGGCAGTCGACTACTACATCGCGCACGAGGTGACCAAGCCACTCGACGCCGTGTTCTGGACCAGCGTCAACATGTACAAGACACGCGACACCGACCCGGCCCCCGGCGACCAGGGCAAGCTGTTCATGGGACCGATGTGGGACTACGACATCAGCATGGGCGACTACGTCTCGGCCGGCGACAAGGTCCGCACCGACACCTGGTTGCTGCGCTACTCCTTGGGCCCCGGCATCGGTCAGAGCGAGGTGAACTGGTACAACCGCCTGATGGAGGACCCCACCTTCGTGGCGGCGGTGGAGGCCCGGTGGGCGGTCGTGGAGCCGGCGCTGCGCGCGACGGTCGACGACTACCTCCCGGCGCAGCGCGCCCTCATCACCCGGTCGGCCGAGGCGAACTTCGCCACCTGGGACGTCACCGAGCAGATCTGGGCCCGCCAGGTCGTGAAGGGCAGCTGGCCCGCCGAGGTCGACTACCTGCAGGGCTGGCTGCAGCAGCGCCTCACCTGGCTCGACGGCCAGCTGGCACCCAGCCCGGCGCCCTGACCGGCCGGGACCACGTCCCCCGTCGCGAGTGGAGTACCGCCGCCGCGGTCCCGTACCGTCGTCGGGTGCCCTCCGCCACGCCTGGACCCTGCCTCAGCCGGTCGGTGGCCGTCGCCACCTCCACCCTGCTGGCCCTGGTGCTCGGCGGGTGCACGGCAGACCCGGCCGACCCGGCCGGCCCCGGCACGGCCGGCGCGTCGACCACCCCGAGGCCGTCGACCTCCGCACCCACCTCGCCGGCCGGCGCGACGGCGACGGCGACCCCGAGCGCGACACCGAGCCCGGCCCCGCCCTCGCCCTCGCCCTCGAAGGACGCCGCAGCGGCCTGTGTCACCTCGACGGTGGAGTCCCTCACGGCCTCGCAGCGGCTCGGCCAGCTGTTCATGGTCGGCTTCGACGCCAAGGCCTCGCTCGGCTCGCTCGACGACCTCGTGCGCAGCTCGCACGTCGGCAACGTCATCTACCTCGGCGGCTGGGACGGCGCCGCCAAGGTCACCCGCACCTCCGACCACCTCCAGGGGCTGGTGTCGGCGAAGAGCACCGGTGACGTCGGGCTGCTCGTCGCCGCCGACCAGGAAGGCGGTGAGGTGCACCAGCTGCGCGGCAGGGGCTTCACCCGCCCGCCGTCGGCGAAGCAGCAGGCGACCATGTCGTCCGGCGCGCTCACCAGGGCGGCGACGCGCTGGGCCCGTGAGCTGAAGGCTGTCGGCGTCAACGTCAACCTGGCCCCGGTGACCGACACGGTGCCCAAGGACATCGGCCGCGCCAACGAGCCGATCGGGCGCTACGGGCGGCAGTACGGGTCGGACCCCGCGACGGTGCAGCGCGCCTCGGCGGCTTTCCTCACCGGGATGCTGGCCGGTGGCGTCGAGGGCACCGTCAAGCACTTCCCCGGCCTGGGCCGGATCCGGAACAACACCGACTTCAGCAGCACCGGCATCACCGACCGGGTCACCGACGCGAACGACCCCTTCCTGCAGCCGTTCGCGGCGGGCGTGAAGGCCGGCGCCGGGCTCGTCATGGTCGGATCGGCCCGCTACAGCAAGCTCGACCCCGGGGTGCCGGCCATGTTCTCCGCCCCCATCGTCACCGACCTGCTGCGTGGCGACCTCGGCTACGACGGCGTGGTCATCACCGACGACGTCAACGCCGCCGCCGTGCGCAGCACGCCGGCCAGCCAGCGCGCGGTGCGGTTCATCGACGCCGGCGGCGACATCGTGCTCACCGGCCGCGCCTCGAGCGCCCCTGCGATGATCGCGGCGGTGCGGGCCACGGCGGCCGACGACCCCGCGTTCGCCGCCAAGGTCGACGCGGCGGTCACGCGGGTGGTCACCCTCAAGGAGCGGATGGGCCTGCTCCCCTGCTCCACCAGCTGATCGGGTCAGGCCTGCACCTCGGTGACCGGCATCGAGGAGTCGGCCGGCAGGGCGAGGTCGGAGGGCGAGCGCCCCTTGAGCACCAGCTGGGCGCCGAGCGCCGCGACCATCGCCCCGTTGTCGGTGCACAGCCCCGGGCGGGGTACCCGCAGCTGGATGCCGGCCGCGTCGCACCGCTCCCGCGCCATCGCGCGCAGCCGCGTGTTGGCGGCCACGCCGCCGCCGATCTGCAGGTGCTCGACGCCGTGCTCGCGGCAGGCCAACACGGCCTTGCGGGTGAGCACGTCGGTGACGGCCTCCTGGAAGCTGGCCGCGACGTCGCCGACGGGCACCGGCTCCCCCGCCGCCTCGCGCGCCTGCACCCATCGCGACACGGCGGTCTTCAGGCCGGAGAACGAGAAGTCGAAGCGGTGCCGCTCCATGTCGCGCCCGGTGGTGAGCCCCCGGGGGAAGTCGATGGTGATCGAGCCCTCCCGCGCGGCACGGTCGATGTGCGGGCCGCCGGGGAAGGGCAGCCCCAACACCCGCGCCACCTTGTCGAACGCCTCCCCCGCCGCGTCGTCGATGGTCGACCCGAGGCTGCGCACGTCGTGGGTCACGTCGGGCACGAGCAGCAGCGAGGAGTGGCCGCCGGAGACCAGCATCGCGAGCACGGGCTCGGGCAGCGGACCGTGCTCGACGATGTCGACGGCCACGTGGCTCGCGAGGTGGTTGACCCCGTACAGCGGGATGCCCAGCGACAGCGAGAGCGCCTTCGCCGACGCCACGCCCACCATGAGGGCACCAGCCAGCCCCGGGCCGGACGTGACGGCAACGGCATCCAGGTCGCGAAGGGTGACTCCCGCTGTGGCACAGGCGCGTTCGATGGTCGGCACCATCGCCTCCAGGTGAGCGCGGCTGGCGACCTCGGGAACCACTCCACCGAAGCGGGCGTGCTCGTCGACGCTGCTCGCGACCGCGTCGACGAGCAGCGTCTCGCCGCGCACGATGCCCACGCCGGTCTCGTCGCACGACGTCTCGATCCCCAGCACCAGGGGTTGGTCACTCATCGTCACCACCCCTGTCCGACAGCAGCTTTCGCATGACCAGGGCGTCGACGTCGCCGGGCTGGTAGTAGCGCCGGCGGGTGCTCAGCACCGCGTAGCCGCTGTGCTCGTAGAGTGCGCGAGCGGGGGCGTTGTCGGCGCGCACCTCGAGCATCAGCGATGCCGCGCCACCCGCCCGGGCACGTCGCTCCAGCTCGTCGACGAGCCGGCGACCCACCCCGCCGCCCTGCGCCCGGGGGGCCACGCCGACCGTCATCACGTCGGCGACGTCACCGCCGTGGTCGATCCCGGCATACCCCACCACGCCGTCGCCGCCGGTGAGCACCACGTAGTCGCGCCGGGGCCGGCCGGCCAGCTCGGCCCACCAGGTCGGCTCGCTCCAGGCGTCGTGGGCGAAGAGCTCGCGCTCGAGTGCCGTCAGCGCCGGGATGTCGCTCCAGTGCGCCTCGCGCAGGACGAGTGCCAGGGCGCTCACGACGGCCTCCGCTCGGCCGTGGTGAGGGCGTCGGGGCGGCGGAGGTAGAGCGGCTCGACCGGCATCGGGTCGCCCGCGGCGAGGCGGCGCAGGGCGACCTGACCCAACCACCACGGGTCGACGTCGAGCGGACCGTCGAGGGCGTTCGGGAAGAGGTCGGGGTAGAGCAGCGGCCCCCGCCCCGCCGTCGGCAGCGCGCGCACCGTCTCCGCGAGCTCGGCGGGACGGTCGACCGCCGGTGCGGTGCGAGCCACCGCCCCGCAGTCCCCGCGGGCGTAGCGCGCCCAGTAGACCTCCTTGCGGCGGGCGTCGGTGGCGACGAGCACCTCGTCCACCCCGTCGGCCACCGCGACCAGGGCCTGCTCGGCGAGGGCGTCGAGGCTGCACACCCCGTGCACCGGCACGCCGAGGGCGAGCCCCATCGTCACCGCAGTGACCAGGCCGACGCGCAGGCCGGTGAACGGCCCCGGCCCGGTGCCGACGGCGATGCCGGTGACGTCGGCGAGCGAGACCCCGGCCGCGGCCACCGTGTCACGCACCAGCGGGGCGAGCTTCTCGGTGTGGGCGCGAGGATCGACCTCCACCCCCACCACCGGGTCTGCTCCGGGCGCCAGCACGGCGACGCCGATCGCCGAGGTGGACGTGTCCAGGGCGAGGATCAGCACGGCACACCCCCGAGGGCGACCAGCCCGGCATCCGCTGCCTCGCCGTTCCAGCGGCCCCCGATGCCGGTGACGGTCGCGGTGCGCTCCTCCGTGGCGGTGTCGACGTCGAGCACCACCTCGAGGCGGTCCTCGCTGAGGTCCTCCGCGAGCCCGTGGCCCCACTCCACGACGGTGACGCTGTCCTCGACCGAGGCGTCGAGGTCGAGGTCGTCGAGCTCGAGCACGCCCCCGAGCCGGTAGGCGTCGACGTGCACCAGCGGCGGGCCACCCACCAGGGAGGGGTGCACCCGCGCGATCACGAAGGTCGGCGAGGTGACCGGGCCGCGCACCCCGACACCCTCGCCGATGCCCTGGGTCAGCGTGGTCTTGCCGGCCCCGAGCCCGCCGGTGAGCACGACGAGGTCACCGGCCCGCAGCAGCGAGCCCAGCACCCGGCCGAGCGCCCGGGTGTCGTCGACCTCGGCCAGCACGACCCGACGGCCGCTCACGAGGCCGCCTCCCGCCCGCCCCGGCCGGCCCGGCCCGCCCGCGCCCGCGCCACCCGGCGCTTCTTCGAGATGTCCTGCACGGTGCGGCGCACCCGCGGCTTGCTGCTCACCGGCACGCCCCCGGCGACGGCCCGCTGGGCGCGCGCGATGAGCATGAGCAGCTGCTGGGTGACGAGCTGCGGGTGCTCGAGCATGACGATGTGCCCGGCATCCTCGACCACCACGTGCTCGGCACCCGGGATGCGACGGACGATCTCCTCGCTGTGCGACGGCGGCGTGATGAGGTCGCCGGCGCCGTTCATCACCAGGGTCTCGATGCCGACGAGCGGCGCGAGGTCGGCGCTGATGTCGAGCGAGTCGAAGTCGGGCAGGAAGGCCGCCATCACGTCGAACGAGGTGGAGAAGATCATGTCGCCGACCAGCTTCACCAGCTCGGTGCTCACCGGCGAGTCGAACGCCCAGCGCTGCACCACGGCATCCTGCACGCCCCGGCCCATCATGCGCAGCGCGCCGATCGGGCCGGCGTGCCGCGACATCCGGGTGAGCACCCCGGGGCCGAACGACCCGACCACCCTGCCCACCGTCGTGCCGAGCCCGAACTCGGTCATCTCGTCGCCACCGGAGCTGGTCGCGATGAGCGCCACCGCGAGCACCCGGTCGCGCACGACGTCGGGGTGCTGCCCGGCGTACGACATCACCGTCATGCCGCCCATCGAGTGCCCGACGAGCACGACCGGGCCGCTGGGGCAGGTGGCGGCGAGCACGGCGGCGAGGTCGCGACCGAGCTGGGCGACGGTGCAGCTCTCGAGGGCCGGCTGGCCGGAGCGGCCGTGCCCGCGCTGGTCGTAGGTGACGACGCGGAAGCCGGAGTGGATCAGGGCCCGGCGCTGGAGCACCCAGCACTGCATGCTGAGGCTGAAGCCGTGCACGAGCACGACGGTGGGCATCCTCCCGGCGAGGTGGCGCCGGCTCAGGCTCGAGGTGTCCGGCGCGTCGATCTCGACGTGCAGGGCGACGCCGTCGTCGGCCGTCACCCAGAGCGACTCGGTGGGGAGGTGCGCCCACCCGTCGGGGGCGTCGACCGAGCGGTAGCCGGCGCGCGCCCGCGTCACGCGCTCACCGACCGCGCTGGCGGCGGTGCCGAGGGGACCCATCGCCATCAGCCCCGGCCTCCGAGCAGCACCCGCGGCAGGCGGGGCCCGATCCGGGTGACGATCTCGTAGTTGATGGTGCCCGCGGCCTGTGCCCAGTCCTGCGCCGAAGGCTCGCCGTCGGCCGCGCGGCCGAGCACCACGACCTCGTCACCGGCACTGCCGGTGAACCGCGGGCCGAGGTCGACGACGAACTGGTCCATGCACACCCGTCCGGCGACCGGCAGCCGCCGGCCGCCGACCAGCACCGGCCCACGGGTGCCCGCCGACCTCGGGATGCCGTCGGCGTACCCCATCGGCACCAGGCCCAGCACGGTGTCGCGGTCGGTGACGTACTCGTGGCCGTAGCTGACGCCCTGCCCGGCCCGGGCCCGCTTCACCAGGGTGAGCCGGGCCGTGACCCGCATCGCCTCGCGCAGGCCGAAGTCGGCGGGCGCGCCGAGGTCGGGCACCGGTGACAGCCCGTAGACGGCCAGGCCGGGGCGCACCATGTCGAAGTGCGCCGACGGGTTGGTCAGCGTCGCCGCCGAGTTCGCGAGGTGGCGCAGTGCCGGGTGCACCCCGGCCCGCTCCAGCTCGTCGGCGGCCTCGACGAAGCGCACCTGCTGGGCCTGCACGGTCGGGTGGCGCGGCGCGTCGGCCCACGCGAAGTGCGACCACACCCCGGTGACCTCGATGGCGCCGTCGGCCTGCGCGGCGGCCAGCCGGGCGACCATCTCCATCCAGTCGGTGAGGATGCCCCCGCGCCCGAGACCGGTGTCGACCTTCACCTGCACGCGCGCCGGGCGGCCACGCCCTCGCCCGGCCGCGACCACGGCATCCAGCGACCACGGGCTGCCGACGGTGACCTCGATGCCGGCGTCGATGGCACCGCCCACGTCGGCGCCGGGCGGGAACAGCCAGGTGAGCAGCGGCGCGGTGACACCCGCCCGGCGCAGGTCGAGCGCCTCGGCGAGCTGCGCCACGCCGAGCCAGGTGGCCCCACCGGCCAGCGCCGCCTGCGCCGAGGGCACCAGGCCGTGGCCGTAGGCGTCGCCCTTGACGACGGCCATCACCTGCGCCGCCCCCGAGCGGCGCACCAGCTCGGCCACGTTGTCGCGGATGGCGTCGAGGTCGACGCTCACCCACGCCGAGGCGCCCTCGGGCGCGGGGGTCGGGGCGGGGGCGGGCGGAGTCGTCATGGGCCTGACGAGTCTAGGACGCCGGGGGGCGCGTGCGGCCCAGGAGGTGGGCCACCGCCGCCGGGATGCCGTGCGCCACCGCGAGCGCACGCACCGGGCCGCCGGGGTTGGCGCGGTCCGCGGCGACACCGTGCACCAGGGCGCCGAGGGCACCGGCGAGGTCCGCGCGAAGGCCGGCGGCGAGCAGGGTGCCGAGCAGGCCGGCGAGCACGTCACCGGCGCCGGCGGTCGCCAGCCACGACGGTGCGTCGCACTGCGACCACACCACGGCATCCGGGCCGGGCGGCACGACGAGGGTGGTCGCGCCCTTGAGCAGCACCGTGGCGCCGGTGATGTCGGCCAGCGCGCGGGCGTGCTGAAGGGGCCGGGCCTCGACCTGCTCGCGGGTGACCTCGCCCTGTCCCGAGATCGACCTATTGGTCGATTCCGGGACGCCGCCCAGCCGGGTCAGGAGACGAGCGCACTCCCCTGCGTGGGGCGTGAGGAGGGTGACGGCATCCGAGCGCTTCTCGAGCACCGCGGCGTCGAGCAGGTCGAGGCCGCCGGCGTCGACGAGCACCGGCTCGGCACCGGCGAGCGCCTCGCGGGCCACGTCGAGCTGGGCCGTGGCGCCGGCCGCCCGCGAGGCGACGTCGAGCCCCGGGCCGACCACCCAGGCCTGCACCCGGCCGGCTCCGTGCACGGCCTCGGGCACGGCGGACCGCACCAGCGCGGTCGGGGCGGGCGTGCCGACGTAGCGCACCATCCCGCAGCCGGCCTCGGCCGCGGCGGTCACGCTCAGCACGGCGGCACCGGTGAACGACTCGCCACCGGCCACCACCCCCAGCACGCCGCGCGAGTACTTGTCGTCGGAGGCGACGGGCACCGGCCACAGCGCGGCGACGTCGTCGTGGTCGAGGCGGCGGACCACCGGCTCGTCGTCGAGGGACAGGCCGATGTCGACCACCGTGAGCAGACCGCAGGCCTGCTCGGTGGGTGGCAGCAGGTGCACCGGCTTGGCCACCGAGAAGGTCACGGTCTCGTCGGCGAACACGCCGTCGGGGTCGAGCTCGCCACCCATCGGGTCCTGGCCCGAGGGCAGGTCGACGGCGATGACGTGGGCCGAGTCGGCGAGGTCGGCCAGCCACCCGGCCGCCCACGCCGGCAGCCCCGGGCGCGCCCCGATGCCGAGGATGCCGTCGAGCACGACGTCGGCCTCGCCCAACCCGCTCGGGTCGGTGGTGAGCACCACCCCGGCCGCCTCGGCGGCCGCGCGCGCCCCCTCGTGCACGGTGTCGGAGTGCACCGCGACGGCGTTCCAGCCGGCCTCGGCGAGGCGGGCCACGGCATACAGGGCGTCGGCGCCGTTGTTGCCCGGCCCGACCAGCGCCGCCACGGCCTTGCCGCCGCCCTCCTCCAGCCGCGCGGCGGCGACCCCGGCGAGCCCCTCGACGGCCCGGGCCATCAGCTCGCCCTCGTCGAGCGTGTCCATCAGCGCGCGCTCGGCGGCGTACACGGCATCGGTGGACCAGGCCGCGATCATCGCGGGTCTCCTTCGGCGACGACGACGGCCGAGGCGATCCCGGCGTCGTGCGACAGGGACAGGTGCAAGGAGGTGATGCCGAGCTCGTCGAGCTGTGCCTGCACCGTGCCGCGCACCTGCATGTGGGGGCGGCCGTCGGCACCGCGGTGTACCTCGGCGTCGTGCCAGTGCATGCCGGTGGGGGCTCCGAGGGCCTTGGCGACGGCCTCCTTCGCGGCGAACCGGGCGGCCAGCGAGTTCAGCGGGAGGTCGCGCTCGCCGGTGGTGAAGAGCCGCTCGCGCAGCGCCGGCGTGCGCTCGAGGGTGGCGCCGAACCGCGCGACGTCGACGACGTCGATGCCCACGCCGACGATCATTCGACCGTGACCGACTTGGCGAGGTTACGAGGCTGGTCGACGTCGAGGCCCTTGGCCGTGGACAGGTGCAGCGCGAACACCTGCAGCGGCACCACGGCGAGCAGGGGCGCGAGCATCGGCGAACACCGTGGGATGCGGATGACCTCGCTCGCATAGGGCTCGACGTCGTCGTCGCCGTCGTGGGCGATGACGATGGTGCGCGCGCCGCGGGCCCGGATCTCCTGGATGTTGGAGACCACCTTCTTGTGCAGCTCGTGGGGCGTCTCGGGGCCCGGGACGATGACGAAGACCGGCTGGCCGGCGTCGATGAGCGCGATCGGCCCGTGCTTGAGCTCGCCCGCCGCGAACCCCTCGGCGTGGATGTAGGCCAGCTCCTTGAGCTTGAGCGCGCCCTCCATGGCCACCGGGTAGCCGACGTTGCGGCCGAGGAAGAGCACCGCGCGGGTGTCGGCCATGAACTGCGCCATCTCGACCACGCGGTCCATCCGGGTCAGCAGGTCCTCGATCTTCGCGGGGATCTCCTGCAGCTCGGCCATCACGGCCTGGGCGTCGGTGGCGTAGGTCTCGCCCCGCAGCTGGGCCAGGTAGAGGCCCAGGATGTAGCAGGCGGTGATCTGGGCGAGGAACGCCTTGGTCGAGGCGACCGCGATCTCGGGGCCGGCGTGGGTGTAGAGGACCGCATCGGACTCGCGCGGGATGGTCGAGCCGTGCGTGTTGCAGATGGCCAGCGTCATCGCGCCGAGCTCGGCGGCGTGCTTGACCGCCATCAGGGTGTCCATCGTCTCGCCGGACTGGCTGATCGACACCACGAGGGTGCTGCCGTCGACGATCGGGTCGCAGTAGCGGAACTCGTGGGCCAGGGCGACCTCGACCGGGATGCGGGTCCAGTGCTCGATGGCGTACTTCGCGACCATGCCGGCGTAGGCGGCGGTGCCGCAGGCGACGATGGTGATCCGCTGCACCGCGCGCAGCTGCTCCTCGCTGATCCGCACCTCGTCGAGCACGAGCCGGCCGGTCTCGTCGGTGCGTCCGAGCAGGGTGTCGGCCACGGCGTGCGGCTGGTCGTGGATCTCCTTCTCCATGAAGGTGGGGTAGCCCCCCTTCTCGGCCTCGGCGGCGTCCCAGGTGACCTCGTACGCCTTGCCGTCCGACGGCGTGCCGTCGAAGTCGATGACCGAGTAGCCCTGCGGGGTGATCGTGACGATCTGGTCCTGGCCCAGCTCGAGGGCGTGGCGGGTGTGGCCGATGAAGGCCGCGACGTCGCTGCCCAGGAAGTTCTCGCCGTCGCCCAGGCCGACGACGAGCGGGCTGTTGCGGCGGGCCCCGACGACCACGCCGGGGCTGTCGGCGTGCACCGCCAGCAGGGTGAACGCGCCCTCGAGCCGCTGCACGACGTTGCGCATCGCGGCGGTGAGGTCACCCACCCGGTCGTACTCGCGGCCCACGAGCTTCGCGGCCACCTCGGTGTCGGTCTCGGACTGGAAGGCGATGCCCTCGGCGACGAGCTCCTTCTTGAGCGCGTGGAAGTTCTCGATGATGCCGTTGTGGATCAGGGCCAGCCGGTCGTCGTCGCCGCCGCGGTGCGGGTGGGCGTTGCCGTCGGTGGGCCCGCCGTGGGTCGCCCACCGGGTGTGCCCGATGCCGGTGCGCGACGCGCCCAGCGGGTGCGCCTCCAGCGCCGAGCGGAGGTTCTCGAGCTTGCCGGCGCGCTTCTCGCTCGTGATGCCGTCACCGGTCACCAGCGCGACACCGGCCGAGTCGTAGCCCCGGTACTCGAGCCGGGACAGGCCCTCCATCACGACCTCGAGGGCCGTGTCGTCCATGCTCGTCCCGACGTAACCCACGATTCCGCACATGCGGCCAGCCTAGTTGGGATGCCGCACCCCGGTGGCCGCCGCACCGCCGAGTGCGCCGAGGCGGTCGGCGGCGCGCGCACCGGTGGCGGTGTGGCGGCATGCGCAACAATGGCGCGGATGAGCGCCACGCAGGAGCGACGCACGCTGCCGACGCCCTACGTCGACCTCGACCGACGGGCGTGGGCGCGGCTGCGCGAGAGCCACCCGATGAGCCTGGAGCAGAGCGACCTCGCCCGGCTGCGTGGCCTGGGCGACCGGCTCGACCTCGACGAGGTGGAGGAGGTCTACCTCCCGCTGTCACGGCTGCTGCACTTCTACGTCGAGGCCACCCACGGCCTGCGGCTCGCGACGAGCGAGTTCCTCGGGGAGCGCCCGACCCGGGTGCCGTTCGTCGTGGGCGTGGCCGGCTCGGTGGCCGTCGGCAAGTCGACGACCTCGCGCATCCTCAAGGAGCTGATGAGCCGGTGGCCGCACACCCCCCGGGTCGAGCTCATCACGACCGACGGCTTCCTGCACTCCAACGCCGAGCTCGAGCGACGAGGCCTGTTGCAGCGCAAGGGTTTCCCGGAGTCCTACGACCGCCGTGCGCTGGTCCGGTTCATCGCCGCGGTCAAGTCGGGGATGCCGGTCGTCGAGGCGCCGCAGTACTCGCACCTCACCTACGACGTGCTGCCCGACACGATCCGGGTGAGCCGCCCCGACGTGCTCATCGTCGAGGGGCTCAACGTGCTGCAGCCGCCCGCGGTGCGCACCGACGGGTCGAGCACCGGGGCGATCTCGGACTACTTCGACTTCTCGGTGTACGTCGACGCACCGGTCGCGGAGATCCGGTCGTGGTACGTCGAGCGCTTCCTCCGCCTGCGGCGGACGGCCTTCGCCCACCCGCAGTCGTACTTCCACCGCTACGCCGGGCTGAGCGACGACGAGGCGCGCGCGACGGCCTCGGCGATCTGGGAGCAGATCAACGAGCCGAACCTGGTCGCGAACGTGCTGCCGACGCGGGACCGGGCGACGCTGGTGCTCACCAAGGGGGCCGACCACGCCGTCACCGGCATCCGGCTGCGCAAGATCTGAGCGGTGGGGCCGCCGGTGGCGACCCGGCGGTTGATGCCGGTCAGTACCAGTGCGGCGAGCGGGCGTTCCACTGGTTGAGGGCGTTGCACGGCGTGCCGTACGAGAGCTTGATGTAGTTCAGGCCCCACTTGATCTGGGTGACCGGGTTGGTGCGCCAGTCACCGGCCACGCTGGCCATCTTGCGCCCGGGCAGGGACTGGGGGATGCCGTAGGCGCCCGATGAGCGGTTCTCGGCCTTGTAGTTCCAGCCGCTCTCGCCGATCCACAGGCGCTCGAGACAGCGCCACTGGGACGAGCTGAAGCCGTAGTCGGGCATCAGCAGGCGCGCGGCGGCCTTGGGATTGCGCTGTGCGTTGGCGATGACGCGCTTGCGCTGCGCGGCCGCGGCGGCCTTCTCGGCGGCGGCCTTGCGGGCCTTGGCCAGGGCGGCGGCCTTGACCTTCTGGCGTTGGGCGCTGCGGGCGGCCGCGACGGAGCGCTGCCGGTTGGTGGCACTGCGGTCGGCGGCGACCCGCGCGGCGTCGGCCTTCTCGGTCCTGCTCTGCTCCGTGGAGGTGCTCGAGGTGACCCGGTCGACCGCGAAGGTGAGCGTGTCGGCGCTCGCGGTGCCACCGGACACCGAGGCGGCCAGCGCCCCGGTCGAGAGCACGGCCGCCGCCAGACCAGTGGCGAGCACCGGCCGGCCGAGCGCGGTTCGGGTCGCGTGGACGGCACTCGACCGCCGGGACGGGGCGGCATGACGAGGGGCGTGGAGCGCGGTGTAGCGGGGCATGGGCAGGCAGGGACCAATCAGGTGAGCAGCAGGGGTCGGGGGCGCAGGGGGGCCCACGGGGCGTTACCGAATCGAGACCTAACTTTAGGGGATCGGCGGCGGGAGACGAAATCGCCGTCCGCCAGCACGCCCGAGTCGACCCGGGCCGCGGTCAGACCTCGATGCCCTCCAACAGGTCGGTGACCAGCGCCGCGATGGGGCTGCGCTCGCTGCGGGTGAGCGTGACGTGGGCGAACAGCGGGTGCCCCTTGAGCGCCTCGACCACCGCCACCACGCCGTCGTGGCGGCCCACCCGCAGGTTGTCGCGCTGGGCGACGTCGTGGGTGAGCACGACCCGCGAGTTCTGGCCGATCCGCGACAGCACGGTGAGCAGCACGTTGCGCTCCAGGCTCTGCGCCTCGTCGACGATGACGAACGCGTCGTGCAGGGACCGACCCCGGATGTGCGTGAGGGGCAGCACCTCGAGCATCCCCCGGTCGAGGATCTCCTCGACCACCTCCCGGGAGACCAGGGCGGACAGGGTGTCGAAGACCGCCTGGCCCCAGGGGTTCATCTTCTCCGACGCGTCGCCCGGCAGGTAGCCGAGCTCCTGGCCACCCACGGCGTAGAGCGGGCGGAAGACGACGACCTTGCGCTGCTGGCGACGCTCCATGACCGCCTCGATGCCGGCGCACAGGGCGAGCGCCGACTTGCCCGTGCCGGCACGACCGCCGAGGCTGATGATGCCGATGTCCGGGTCCATGAGCAGGTCGAGCGCGATGCGCTGCTCGGCGCTGCGGCCGTGCAGGCCGAAGGCGTCACGGTCACCGCGCACCAGGCGCAGCTGCTTGTCGGGGCCCACCCGGGCCAGCCCGGAGCCGCGGGGCGAGATCAGCTTCAGCCCGGTGTGGCAGGGCAGCTCGGCCCCCTCGACGCTCTCGAGCCGGCCGTACTCGTAGAGGTGGTCCATCTCCTCGACGGTGACGTCGAGCTCGGCCATGCCGGTCCAGCCCGACTCCACGGCCAGCTCGGCGCGGTACTCCTCCGCCTCGAGACCACAGGCCGAGGCCTTGACCCGCATCGGCAGGTCCTTGCTGACGATGGTGACCATCCGGCCCTCGTTGGCCAGGTTGCGCGCCACCGCCAGGATGCGGGTGTCGTTGTCGCCCAGCCGGAAACCGGCGGGCAGCGAGGTGGGGTCGGTGTGGTTGAGCTCGACGCGCAGGGTGCCGCCGTCGTCGCCGATCGGCACCGGGGCGTCGAGCCGGCCGGCCGAGATGCGCAGGTCGTCGAGCATCCGCAGCGCGGTGCGGGCGAAGTAACCCAGCTCGGGGTGGTGCCGCTTGGCCTCCAACTCGGTGACCACGACCACCGGGAGCACGACCTCGTGCTCCTTGAAGCGGGTGATCGCCCGGGGGTCCGCCAGCAGGACGGACGTGTCGAGCACGTAGGTGCGACGCGGCTCCTTCCCGGGGCGTGCGGTCTGTGCCGGTCGCGTGCTCGAGGCCATGGTCGCTCCTGGGATGCGGAAGGCGGTGGTGACGACGCTACGTGCCACCTCCGACCGCCCCGCGCAGGTCGGGCTCCGCGTGTCGGACCGACCACGGGGCTGCTGGGGCTGGTGTGACGAATGGGGCCCCTGATGGCGAGGGGCCAAGCCGCGCCCCCCGGTCGGCCCGCCGGCCGGATCGCGCCCCGCTCAGGAGCCGAAGCGCCGGTTGCGCTCGCCGAAGGCGCGCAGCGCGCGCAGGAAGTCGACCTTGCGGAAGTCGGGCCAGTAGGCCTCGCAGAAGTAGAACTCGCTGTGGGCGCTCTGCCAGAGCAGGAAGCCGCCGAGCCGCTGCTCGCCGGAGGTGCGGATGACCAGGTCGGGGTCGGGCTGGCCCTTGGTGTAGAGATGCTCGGCGATGTGCTCCACGTCGATCACCTCGGCGAGCTCCTCGAGACTGGTGCCCCGGCTGGCCTGCTCCTGCAACAGCGAGCGCACGGCATCGGCGATCTCGCGGCGCCCGCCGTACCCGACAGCCACGTTCACGATCATGCCGTCGACCTCGCGGGTGGCGTCCTGCGCGGCCTTGAGCCGAGCCGCCGTGGGAGCCGGCAGGAGGTCGAGCGCCCCGACCGGGTGCAGGCGCCAGCGGTGCGTCGCCGCGAGGGTGTCGACAGCCTTCTCGATGATGCCCAGCAGCGGCCGCAGCTCCTTCTCGGGGCGGTTGAGGTTGTCGGTCGACAGCAGCCACAGGGTGACCACCTCGACGCCCGCCTCGTCGCACCACAGCAGGAGGTTCGCGATGTTGTCGGCCCCGGCCTGGTGGCCCTCGCTCGCACCGGCGCCGCGGGCCTTGGCCCACCGACGGTTGCCGTCGAGCATCACGCCCACGTGGCGTGGCACCGACGCCGGGTCGAGCTGCCGGGTCAGGCGACGGGCGTAGGCGGCATAGAGGACGTCGCTGAGCCCCATGCGCCTGGCCTCCCGCCGGTGGTCCGAACCGCCATGTCGCGTGGTCGCGACGGCGCGCCCAACGCTACTCCCGCACGCGGGTGGTCAGCAGCACGTCCGGGCGGCCGTCGCAATGGTCGCGAGCCATCCCGGGGCCCGGGTCGCACCCGGACAACTCCCTAACTTACGTTCGGGTAGGTTACGCTCGGTCAATGACGACGACCGAGCCGACGCCCGGCGCCGAGCCGAGCCGCCGCGAGGCCCTCGAGCAACGCGTCGAGACCGCGCTCGACCACGTCAAGCCGAAGCTGCGCGGCTGGTTGCACGCCGGCATGACGCCCGTGGCACTCGTCGCGGGCATCATCCTCATCGTGCTCGCCGGCAGCACGAAGGAGAAGGTGTCGGCGGCGGTGTTCGCGGGCACCGCGGTGCTGCTGTTCGGCACCTCGGCCGTCTACCACCGGGGCACCTGGTCGCCCCGCGTCGGAGGGTTCCTGCGCCGGTTCGACCATTCCAACATCTTCCTCATCATCGCCGGCACCTACACACCGTTCGCGCTGCTGCTGCCCCCGGCGCAGGCCCGCCGGATGCTCATCATCGTGTGGAGCGGCGCCTTCCTCGGGGTGTTGTTCCGGGTGTTCTGGTCCGGTGCCCCGCGCTGGCTCTACGTGCCCGCCTACCTGATGCTCGGCTGGGTCGCCGTCTTCTACTTCGGCCCGCTGCTGCAGCACGCCGGGCCGGCCGTGATGACCTGGGTCGTCATCGGCGGGGCGCTCTACAGCCTCGGCGCCGTCGTCTACGGCACCAAGCGCCCGGACATCTCACCGCGCTGGTTCGGCTTCCACGAGGTCTTCCACGCGCTGACCATCCTGGCCTTCACGGCCCACTTCGTCGCCGCCTCGATCGCCCTGACCGGCCCCGCGACCGTCTGAGCACCGCAGCACGCCAGGTGCGGCAGGTGCGGTCACCGACCGGTGGCCGGGCGCGCACCGGGTGGGTCGTCGGGGTCATCGGCGCCGGGGGCCCCGCTCCCCCCGTCGGCGCCGTTCGCCTCGCCACCCGGTGGGGATGCCGGGTCGCCCCGGTGGTCGTGCGCCCCGCCGTCGGTCGGGCCGGACACCGGGCCGTCGGCCTCGGTGCCGAGGTCGCCGGGTCCGGCCTGGGGCTCGTCCTTGCCGCGGTGGGCCGCCCGCTGGCGGTAGGACATCCGCCGCATCCGGGCGTTCATGTTCCGCATCAGGAACCACAGCGCGACAGCCAGGAGGAAGAAGGCGAGGAAGGCCAGGAAGCCCGGCCCGCCGTCGGCGGTGGGTGCCTCGTTCATGCCTCACGCTCCGTGCGGGTGTCGACGACGACCTGGAGGTCGCCGGAGGTCGCCAGGGCGTCGGCCTCGGCGACGTCGGTGGGGATGCCGGCGAAGAGGTCGTCCTCGCCCTCGGCGATCGGGATGTAGGACAGCGCCGCCTCGTAGTCCTCGGTCGGCCAGACCCGGGCCTGCACCTCGCGCGAGACCCGGAACCAGGTGCCGTCGGGGTCGACCTGCGTGGCGTGGGCGAGCAGCGCGGCATCGCGGCGCTCGAACCAGGCCGAGCACTCGACCCGGGTGGTCACGGCGCGGTCGGGGCGCGACCAGTTCTCGAGCCACTCGGCATACGGGCTCTCCTCACCCAGCGCGGTGAGCGCCTCGTGGAACGCCTCGATGCGCGCCCGGCTGAAAGTCTGGTTGTAGTAGACCTTCAGCGGCTGCCAGGCCGGCCCGGCGTGCGGAAACGCGTCGGGGTCGCCGGCCGCGACCACGGCCGCCATCGACACGTCGTGGCACATGATGTGGTCGGGGTGCGGGTAGCCGCCGTTCTCGTCGTAGGTGGTGACGACGTGCGGGCGGAAGCGGCGGATCTCGCGCACCAGTGCCTCGGCGGTGACCGACAGCGGCTCGAGCGCGAAGCAGCCCTCGGGCAACGGGGGCAGCGGGTCGCCCTCGGGCAGGCCGGAGTCGACGAAGCCGAGCCAGGTGTGCTGCACGCCGAGGATCGCCTGCGCCGCGGCCATCTCGTCACGGCGCACCTGCGCGAGGTCGCGCAGGATGTGCACGTCGTTCTTCAGCCTCGGGTTGAGCACGTCACCACGCTCACCCCCGGTGCACGACACCACGAGCACCTCGCGGCCCTCGTCGACGTAGCGCGCCATCGAGGCCGCGCCCTTGCTGGACTCGTCGTCCGGGTGCGCGTGCACGCACATGAGCCGGAGCCGGTCGGACATGGACACCCTTCCCTGCAGCGCTCCCGGGGCGTACCCGAGAATGGACGCCGTCCATCATCTCATCCGGTGCCGTCCCCGAGACCACCGCACACCAGCCCAGACCGAGGACCCGCATGCCGCTGCCCCGCCCCGCTCCCGGCACCACCCGCTGGTGGGTGGTCGGCATCGTCGGCTGCCTCGCCGCCGTCGGCGTCATCGTGTGGTGGGGCATCGTCAGCACGGCCGGCAGCGTGCGTCCGGAGGTCACGTCCTACCGGGTCGAGTCCGACACCTCGATCGTCGTGGAGTACGACCTGCACCGGCCGGCCGGCGTGGCGGTGAACTGCACGATCACCGCCCTCGACGGCGGGCGCAACCGGGTCGGCACGGTGCAGGACAGCGTGCCCGCGCAGGGGCCCGGCTCGGTGCACCGGGTGGTGTCGCTGCGCACCAGCGTGCGTGCGGTGACCGGCGTCGTCGACTCGTGCGTGCGGGTGCTCGACACCCCCTGACACCCGCTCCCGGCCGGCCCCCCGCGCGCCGGGCCATGACCGCCGCGGCGCTCGCCATGGTGGCGATCGGGAGCCGGCTTGGTAGACTGATGGCTTCACATCTCGGGTCTGGGTCCGACACGCGTGCCGCACGGCATCCTCGGAACCCGGGCCCGTTGCCGTAGCACCGAGGTGCCGCCCCGTGTGGGCAGGCGCCGCCCATGATCCAGGAGTGAGTGACGTGACCGAGACCGCCAACCAGGCGAGCTTCCTGACCCAGGGGGCGTTCGACCGCCTCAAGGCCGAGCTCGACGAGCTCTCCGGCCCGGGCCGCACCGAGATCGCCAAGAAGATCGAGGCCGCCCGAGAGGAGGGCGACCTCAAGGAGAACGGTGGGTACCACGCGGCCAAGGAGGAGCAGGGCAAGATGGAGGCCCGCATCCGCCAGCTCACCCAGCTGCTCGAGACCGCCGTCATCGGCGAGACCCCGGCCGACGACGGCGTCGTCGAGCCCGGCATGGTCGTCACCGTCGACATGTTCGGCGACGAGGAGACCTTCCTGCTCGGGTCGCGCGAGATCACCGACGACTCGATGCACGTGTTCTCCGAGAAGTCCCCGATCGGCGCCGCCGTGAACGGGGCCAAGGTCGGTGACACCGTCACCTACGAGGCCCCCAACGGCAAGCAGATCGAGGTCAAGGTGCTCGCCACCACGCCCTACGACGGCTGAGCCACCCGCACCGCCCACCCCCACCCCCGGGGGGAACGGAATCGCAAGAGGTCGGGGGTGTCAGGGGGTGGGGCGCTCGCCGGCGACCACCGTGCGGGTCACGCCGCCGACCCAGGTGGTGCCGGCGACGACGTCGACGTGCACCCGGCCGGAGCGGCCTATCGCGGTGCCCTGCGCCGCCACGTAGTGCGCCGGCAGGTGGCCTGCCGGCACCAGCCACTGGGCGAGCCCCGCATTGAGGCTGCCGGTGACCGGGTCCTCGGCGAAGCTGGGGCCATCGGAGTAGAACGCCCGCACCTCGGCGGCGACGCCGTCGTCTCGTGCGCCGGGTGGGTACACCGCGACGAGGCCGGCCTTGACCCCCCCGCAGGCGCTCGGATCGGGCGCCGCGCAGAGCACCGCGTCGGGCGAGCGCAGCAGGATGCCGACCCACCCGGGACCGTTGTCGACCCAGGCGAGCTCGAGCACGTCGGCCGGGTCCAGGCCCAGCGCGGCCGTGACCCGAACGGCATCCGCCCGGTCGACCGGCCCGGACCGGGTCAACGGCGGGGCGGCGAAGCGGAGCCGGTCGTCACGGCGCACCCGCACCAGGCCCGCGGCGCACTGCTGGACGACGACGTCCTGCGACGCCGGCACGCCTCCCGCCTCGAGCCAGGCGTGCGCGCTGCCCAGGGTGGGGTGGCCCGCGAAGGGCAGCTCGCCACCGGTGGTGAAGATGCGCACCCGGTAGTCGGCGCCCGGGTCGGTTGGGTGGCACAAGAAGGCGGTCTCGGACAGGTTGGTCCACCGCGCCACCGCGGCCATCTCGTCGTCGGACAGGTCGTCGGCGTCGTGGAACACCGCCAGGGCGTTGCCGCGGCAGGTGCTCTCGGAGAAGACGTCGACGAAGCGCACGGCAGGCATGCGCCCATGCAACCACGCCCGTCCGGCTCCCGCGGACGTGCCCGTGACGCCGCGAGGAGGTCGCAGCAGTCGAGGTCGCAGTAGTTGGGGTCAGCGGGCCGGGTGGCCGGGCTGACCTACAGCACGAACGTCGTGGCCGCGGTGAGCGCCGCGGTACGTGCGTCACCGTGCAGGTCGGTGCGCACGACGACCCCGAGCTTGCCCATGGTGACCCGCATGCCCTGGCCGAGGCCGCTCGTGACGACGCACTCGATGCCGTGCTCGCGCACGAACCGGACGATGCGCGCATGGTGGGTGCCCTCGGGCCCGGTGTCGTGCAGGTCGCCCCACCGGACGTCGTGCTCGACCCAGTTCGTGACCTCGCCGTCGCTGACGTCGGCGACGGCCATGCTCTGCGCCCGGCCCAGCCCGCCGCCGACGGTGCCCTCGGGAGTGGTGGTGACGCCGACGATCATGACCCGATCCTACGGCGGCACCATTCCACCCCCGGAACGGGCCCCGTCAGTCGGTGGTGCGGCGCACGTAGGCGCGGATGGCGAGCGGTGCCAGGACGGCGGACAGCCCGATGGTCCAGATCAGCGTGGCCGTGACGGGGTACTGCAGCGGCAGCGCGGCATCGGGCGGCAGCGGGAAGCCCTCGTTGCCCCACAGCTCGCGCAGCGCCTGCACCAGCGCACTGATCGGGTTCCACTCGGCGAGGAAGCGCAGCACCGGGGGCATGCCCTCGGGCCGGGCGAACGCGTTGCTCAAGAAGGTGATCGGGAAGATGGTCACGAACATGACGCCCTGCACCGCCTCGACCGAGCGCAGGGAGGACCCGACCAGGATGCCGATCCAGATCATCATGAACCCGAACAGCAGGAGCAGCCCGTACCCCACCAGCCCGCGGCCCCACCCGTCGTTGATGCGCCACCCGACGAAGAGCCCGGTCACCGACATCACGACGATGCCCAGGCTGGAGTGGATGAGGCTGGAGACGCTGCGGGCCACGACCACCGCCCCCCGGCCGATCGGCAGCGACCGGAAGCGGTCGACGATGCCCTTGCCGAGGTCGTTGTTGAGCCCGATGGCCACGACGAACGAGCTGAAGGCCATGGTCTGCGCCATGATGCCGGGCAGCAGCCACTCCTTGTAGTCGACGCCGGGGATGTTGATCGAGCCGCCGAAGACGAACGCGAAGAGCAGCACGAACATCACCGGCTGGATGGTGACGTCGGTGAGCATCTCGGGCTGGCGCTTGATGTGGGTGAGGTTGCGGCGGATCAGCGCCCCGATCTGGCGGGTGCCGGTGGCGCCGCGCTCGTCGGGATGGGTCGCCTGGAAGTGCGTCGCCGTGGTCGAGGTCATCGGACCGCCTCCGCCGTCTGCTCGTCGTGGGACGGCTCCTCCTCGACCTCGGCCCGGTGGCCGGTGAGGTTGAGGAAGACGTCGTCGAGGCTGGGCCGTTGCAGGCCGATGTCGTCGAGGTCGATGCCGACCTCGTCGAGCCGGGCGGCGATGCGGGTGAGCGCGGCGACCCCCTCGGCAGGAGCGGTGATGCGGCGCGCGTCGCGGTCGACGTGCAGCTCGCCGACCTCGGATCGCACCAGCTCGGCGGCTCGGTCGACCTCGCCGGGCCGGCTCACCGTGATGACCAGGCTGGCCGCGCCGGACTGGTCCTTGAGCTCGAGCGGGGTGCCCTGGGCGATGATCCGCCCGTGGTCGACCACCACGATGGTGTCGGCGAGCTGGTCGGCCTCGTCGAGGTACTGGGTGGTGAGGAACAAGGTGGTGCCGTCGCGCACCAGGTCGCGCAGCACGCCCCACAGCTCGACCCGGCTGCGCGGGTCGAGGCCCGTGGTCGGCTCGTCGAGGAAGAGCACCGGAGGTGTGGCGATCAGGCTCGCCGCGAGGTCGAGCCGGCGCCGCATGCCACCGGAGTAGTCCTTGACCACCTTGTTGCCGGCCTCGGACAGCGAGAACCGCTCGAGCAGCTCCTCGATCGACCGCTTCACCAGCCGCCGGTCGAGGCCGTAGAGGTCGCCGATCAGCCGGAGGTTCTCGCGGCCGGTGAGCAGCTCGTCGACCGTGGCCGCCTGGGCGGTCAGGCCCATCCGGTGGCGCACGGCGTCGGGCTCGGCGACGACGTCGAACCCGGCGACCCGGGCGGTGCCGCTGGTGGGGATGCTCAGCGTCGTCATCATGCGCACGGTGGTGGTCTTGCCCGCGCCGTTGGGGCCGAGCATCGAGAACACGGTGCCGGAGGGCACCGAGAAGCTGACGCCGTCGACGGCCGTGAAGTCGTCGAACCGCTTGACGAGGTCGACCGCCTCGATGGCCGGGGCACTCATGAGACCAGGCAGAACGGGTGCCCAGCCGGGTCGAGGTAGACCACGAAGCCGCCGTCGCCGGAGGGCTGGTGCTCGTGGCGGGTGGCCCCCGCCGCGAGCACCTGCCCCTCGCCCTCGGCGAGGTCGGCCACGCGCAGGTCGAGGTGGACCTGCTGGGGGTGGTCGCCGCCTGGCCAGGTCGGCGCGACGTAGTCGTCGATCTGCTGGAACGCCAGGTGCGTGGCGTCGTTCGCGGCGCCCGGCGGGGAGATGGTCACCCAGTCGTCGTCGTCTTCGTCGAGGTCCACCTCCCAGCCGAGGACGCCGGCGTAGAAGGCAGCAAGAGCGGCGGCATCGGGGCAGTCGATGGCGACGACGTCGAGCACGGGTCTGGTGGGTGGAGCGCTGTTCTCACTCATGACGGACAACCCTAGATGTGACCCCCGACACAGGTCTGCGCATTTTCGCCGGCCGCGGCTCAGCCCTCCACGTGCCCGCGCAGCACCGCCCCCGTCAGGGCCCCCTCCTCGACGGTGTTGTTCACGTGGAACGACACCCGCAGCCGACCCGCCCGCTCCGCGGCCACGATGCCGTGGTCGGCGAGCAGGGCCGGCACCTCGCGGTCGGCCGCCAGTGCGCGCACCGCCCGGCCCACCGGTTCCAGCCCGGCCGCGGCGGCGAAGGCGTGCTCCACCTCCAGCGCGTGCGCGTGCAGCTGCGCAACCCCCACCTGCTCGAGCAGGGCCAGTGACGACGCCGTCCCCACCCACGCGTGCCACCCCGGCGAGACGTCGAACCGGCGGGCGTCGGCCGCCAGCCGCAGCGGCAGGCCGTAGATCGACGACCAGGGGTGCTCCCCGGCGTACCACCCGGCGGCCGCGGGCACGAGCCGCTCCCACCGGTCCGGGCGCACGGTGAGGAACGCCGTGCCCCGGGGCGAGAGCAGCCACTTGTAGGCGGCGCAGACGGTGTAGGCGAACCGCCCCACGTCCAGCGGCAGCCACCCGGCGGCCTGGGTGACGTCGACGAGCACGTCCACCCCGTGCCGCGCCGCGGCCGCCTCGACGGCCGCCAGGTCGGCCAGGCTTCCGTCGGAGGACTGCACCGCCGACAGCGCGACCAGGCCGGTCGTGCCGTCGACGTGCTCGGCCACCTCCGCGAGCGGCACCTCACGCACCCGGATGCCGCGTGCCCCCTGCGCGAGGAACGGGAACGTCACGCTGGTGAACTCCCCCTCGGGCACGAGCACCGTCGCACCGTCGGGCACGGCTGCCGCCACCAGGGCGACCAGTGGCGACACCTGGCTGCCGATGGCGACGGTCTCGGGGCGCACGCCGACCAGCCGGGCGTACGCCTCCCGGGCGGCGGCGACGTCGGTGTCGTAGCCGGGGGCGTGGGAGGTGCCGCGGCGCCACTCGTCCTGTGCCGCCGCCAGTGCTGCGAGGGTCACCCGTGGGGGCAGGCCCATCGTGGCCGAGTTGAGGTAGGTGCCGTCGGGCTCGAACTCGCCCGCCCAGGGCCAGGCGCCGCTCATCGCGCCCTCGCGAGGGGGGCGGCCAGGGCCGCCGCTGCCTCCGGGTAGCCGTCGGCGAGCAGGCCGACCGCGAACAGCACGTAGGCGGCATCCACCCGCCGGGCCGCGTGCTCGGGCACCCGCCACCCACCGGCGTGGTCGCCGGTGACCCGCGCCAGCACCCGGTCGCCGACGTCACCGGGCGCGTGCCGCAGCACTCCCCCGGAGCCGACGACCAGCGTCACCTCGGCGAGGGGGCGCGGTCGCTGCGACGGGTGCGGGGGCCGCCCGTGCCGGCGCACGGCCAGCACCGCCGCCGTCGAGGCGATCGCCTCCTCGGCGGCCCACTGCGCATCGGTGCCGGCCAGGTGGGCGGTCTCGTGGGCGACCTCGGCGGCGTACCGCGCGGTGGCGTCGTCGAGCGGGAGCCGCTCGCGCGCCGCGGCCTCGACCACCCCCGCCGCGGTCCACCGCATGCCCAGGTCGGCCTCCACCGTGCGGGCGTGCCAGAGGGTGCCGACGACCTCGCGGTGGATGGTCGCGTCCTCGCCCTGCGGGGTGATCACCGAGTAGACGTCGGTCGTGGCCCCGCCGACGTCGACCACCAGAACGTCACCCCCGGCGACCTCGGCGAGCACCTCGACGCCGCGCAGCACGGCATCCGGGGTGGGGGCGCGTACCAGCTCGGCGAACCCGCGACCGCGCGAGAGCCCCTTGCCCCCGATGACGTGAGTGAGGAAGGCCTCGCGGATGGCGGCGCGCGCCGCCTCGGGGGCCACGACCCCGATGCGGGGCAGCACGTTGGCCGTGACGACGAACCGGCGCCCCGTGACGGCGAGGATGCCGGTCACCTCGGTGGTGGCGTCGGAGTTGCCGGCGACGACCACCGGTGCGGACAGCCGCGCCTTCGCGATGCGCTGGGCGTTGTGCAGCAGCACGTCGACGTTGCCGCCGTCGGTGCCGCCGACGAGCAGCACGAGGTCGGGGGATGCCGCGCGCAGCGCGGCGACGTCGGCGCCCGACAGCTCGCCACAGGCGACGTGCACCACCTTCGCGCCGGCCGACAGGCCCACCCGGTGCCCGGCCTCGGCCGTCACCTCACGCTCGTACCCCACGACCGCCAGCCGCAGCCCGCCCCCGGCGCTGGAGCAGACGAGCACCTCGTCGGGCTCGCCGTGCGCGGCCAGGGTGGTGCGCACGGCATCCACGCCGTCCATCACGTCGGTGGCGACCGTGGTGGGCGAGCTCGCGGTGCCCAGGACGTCGCCGGTGCCGACGTCGACGAGCACGGCCTTGGTGAACGTCGAGCCGACGTCGACGCACAGGACCGCGGGCACGGCGCTCAGCTGAGCCGGTCGAGGGCCTGGCCCAGGTCGGCGACGAGGTCCTCGGCGTCCTCGATGCCGACGGACAGGCGGACCAGGTCGCTGGGCACCTCGAGCTCGGTGCCGGCGACGGACGCGTGCGTCATCCGGGCGGGGTGCTCGATGAGCGACTCCACCCCGCCGAGCGACTCCCCGAGGGTCCACAGCCGGGTCTCGGCGCACACCTTGGTGGCGACGTCCTCGCCGCCCTTGACCCGGAACGCGACCATGCCGCCGAACCGCTTCATCTGGCGGGCGGCGACCTCGTGGTTGGGGTGGTCGGGCAGGCCGGGGTAGTGCACCGCCGTCACCCCCTCGTGCCGCTGGAGGAAGGCGACGACCGCCTCGGCGTTGTCGCAGTGCCGCTCCATGCGCACCGCGAGGGTCTTCAGGCCGCGCAGCACGAGCCACGCGTCGAAGGGCCCGGCGACGGCGCCCATCGCGTTCTGGTGGAACGCGACCCGCTCACTGACCGAGGCACCGTCGCGGGTGGTCGCGCCGGGGGCCACGACGACCGCTCCGCCGACGACGTCGCTGTGGCCACCCGCGTACTTCGTCGTGGAGTGCACCACGACGTCGGCACCGAGCGCGATGGGCTGCTGCAGGTAGGCCGAGGCGAAGGTGTTGTCGACGACGAGGAGCGCGCCGGCCGCGTGGGTGACCTCGGCGATGGCGGCGATGTCGGCGATGCCGAGCAACGGGTTGGTGGGCGTCTCGACCCAGACCATCCGGGTCTCGGGCCGGATCGCCGCGCGCACCGACTCGACGTCGGCCACCGCGGCGATCGAGTGCTGCACCCCCCAGGGCTGCACCACCTGGTTGAACAGGCGGTAGGTGCCGCCGTAGGCGTCGGACGGGACCACGACGTGGTCGCCGGGGCCGAGCAGCGCGCGCAGCACGGCATCCTCACCGGCGAGGCCGCTGGCGAAGGCGAACCCGCGCTCACCACCCTCCAGGGCGGCGATGCACTCCTCGAGCGCGGTGCGGGTGGGGTTGGCGGAGCGGGAGTACTCGTAGCCGCCGCGCAGGCCGCCGATGCCGTCCTGCTTGTAGGTGCTCACCTGGTAGATGGGCGTGATGACGGCGCCGGTCGTGGGGTCCGGCTCCTGCCCGGCATGGATGGCGCGCGAGGAGAAGCCGAGGTTCTCGAGAGTCATGGGCGACAGCGTATGCCGGGGCACCGGCCGTCGAGGTGGGGGGATGAACGGGCCGGCTCCGGGCGTTGGCACGGACATGCTCTTCGGATCCCGCGCCAAGACGACCATGCCCACCACCCACGACGCCCTGCCCGGCCGCGACCGCCGGCTCTACGTCGTGCCCACCACCCACGAGGTGCTCGGCACCCCCCTGGAGGGGCCGTGGCCCGACGGCACCGAGGTGCTCTACGTCGCGATGGGCTGCTTCTGGGGCGTCGAGCGGATCTTCTGGAAGCTGCCCGGCGTGGTGACCACCGCGGCCGGCTACATGGGCGGCCTCACGCCCAACCCGACCTACGAGGAGACCTGCACCGGGCGCACCGGCCATGCCGAGACCGTGCTGGTGGCCTACGACCCGTCGGTCACCTCCCCCGAGCTGCTGCTCAAGGCCTTCTGGGAGAACCACGACCCCACCACCGCCAACCGGCAGGGCAACGACATCGGCACCGCCTACCGCTCGGCGATCTTCTGGACCACCGACGCGCAGGAGGCCGCCGCGGGCACCACCCGGTCGGCCTTCCAGGACGTGCTCACCGGAGCCGGTCGAGGCGAGATCACCACGCAGCTCGCCTCGGCCAGCGAGGTCGGGCCGTTCTACTACGCCGAGGACTACCACCAGCAGTACCTGCACAAGAACCCCGGCGGCTACTGCAACCACGGCCCCAACGGGCTCACCTGCCCCGTCGGCGTCGCGAACCTGCCGGCACAGACCGACGTCCTGCCCCCGGCCTGAGGTCGGGCCGGAGGACCCGCCTGAGGCCTCGCCCGCGGCTGGCTCGACGACGGGCGGTGACCACGGGTGTGACGAGGCGCACCGCGGGTACCTGACGCGCATGAGCACCCCCGACACCAGCCCCGCCGCCAAGGACCCCTCGGACTGGGCCACCGGCGACGAGCCCGCCACCGCCGCGCAGCTGTCCTACCTGACCACGCTCGCGCACGACAGCGGGCGCGAGGTGCCCCAGGACGTCACCAAGGCGCAGGCCTCCCAGCTCATCGACGAGCTGCGGCAGGCCTCCCCCCGGGTCGACGACGCGGCGGGGCCGCAGGCCTGACCTCGCGTCAGATCCGGGCGGCGACCTCGGTGCCCTGCCGGATCGCGTGCTTCGCGTCGAGCTCGGCGGCGACGTCGGCACCGCCGATGACGTGCACGGCCAGCCCACGCTCCTGCAGGGCGTCGGCCACCGTGCGCACCGACTCCTGGCCGGCGCACACCACGACGGTGTCGACGGCGTACGTGCGCCGCTCGGTGACCGGCTCGGCGTCCTTCTCCGGGCGTGCTGCGACGGTGACGTGCAGGCCCTCGTCGTCGATCCGGTCGTAGGAGACCACCCCGGTCACCTGCTCGACGCCCTTTGCCTTCAGGGCCGCGCGGTGCACCCAGCCGGAGGTCTTGCCCAGCCCCTTGCCGATGGAGCCGGCCTTGCGCTGCAGCAGCACCACCTGGCGCGGGCTCGGCTCCGGGCGCGGCAGCGCCAGCCCGCCCCGGGTCAGCGCCGGGTCCCCGACCCCCCACTCGGCCTTCCACGCCTCGACGTCGAGGGCCGCGGAGTGCTCGGTGGTGAGGAACTCGCTGACGTCGACCCCGATGCCGCCGGCGCCGATGACGGCCACCCGCGCCCCGGCGACGCGCTCGCCGCGGACCAGCTCGGCGTAGCTCATCACCATCGGGTGGTCGATGCCGGGGATCGCCGGCATTCGCGGCACGACGCCGGTGGCGACCACCACCTCGGTGAACCCGGCGTCGACGAGCTCGTCGGCCTCCACCTTTCGGCCCAGGTGCAGCTTGACGCCGGACAGGTCGAGCCGCCGGGTGAAGTAGCGGATCGTCTCGGCGAACTCCTCCTTGCCGGGGATGCGCATCGCGATGTCGAACTGGCCCCCCACGTGGTCACGTGCCTCGAACAGCTCGACCTCGTGGCCACGGTCGGCCAGCGTCGTCGCGGCGGCGAGCCCGGCCACCCCGGCCCCCACCACCGCGACGCGCTTGACCGTGCGGGTCGGCCCCAGCACCAGCTCGGTCTCGTGCGCGGCGCGCGGGTTGACCAGGCAGGTGGCCCGCTTGTTGACGAAGGTGTGGTCGAGGCAGGCCTGGTTGCAGGCGATGCAGGTGTTGATCTCGTCGGCGCGCGACTCCGCGGCCTTGCGCACCCACTCGGGGTCGGCCAGGAACGGCCGGGCCAGCGAGACCAGGTCGGCCCCGCCGGCGAGCACCGACTCGGCCACCTCGGGCATGTTGATCCGGTTGGTGGCCACCACGGGCACCGACACGTGCTGCTTGAGGCGGGCGGCGTACGAGGTGAACGCGGCGCGCGGCACCGAGGTGACGATGGTCGGCACCCGGGCCTCGTGCCAGCCGATGCCGAGGTTGAGCATGCTCGCCCCGGCCGCCTCCACCTCGGTGGCGAGCGCGGTCACCTCGTCCCAGGTCTGGCCCTGGTCGACCAGGTCGAGCACCGAGATGCGGTAGATCAGGATGAAGTCGGGGCCGACCGCCTCGCGCACCGCGCGCACCGTCTCGACCGCGAACCTGCGGCGCTTGCCCGGGCTGCCGCCCCAGTCGTCGATCCGCTTGTTGGTGCGCGGCGCGAGGAACTGGTTGACCAGGTACCCCTCGGAACCCATGATCTCGACGCCGTCGTAGCCGGCCTCGCGCGCCAGCCGGGCCGCCCGGGCGAAGGCCCGGATCTGGCGGCGGACGCCACGGTCGGACAGCCGGCGCGCGGCCGTGAACTTGCAGATCGGGCTCTTCACGGCCGACGGGGCGACGCACCACGGCGTGTAGGAGTAGCGGCCCGCGTGCAGGATCTGGAGGGCGATGCGCCCGCCCTCCGCGTGCACGGCATCGGTCACCTGGCGGTGCTGGCGTGCCTCGCGGTGGGTGGTCAGCTTCGACGCCATCGGGTAGAACGTGCCCTCGATGCTGGGCGCGAACCCTCCGGTGACGATGAGGCCGGCACCGCCGCGGGCCCGCTCGGCGAAGTAGGCGGCGAGCTTGGGGAAGTCGCGGGCGTGGTCCTCGAGCCCGGTGTGCATCGAGCCCATGACCACGCGGTTGGGCAGGGTCACGTGACCGAGGTCCAACGGCGCCAGCAGGTGGGGGTAGTCGCTCATCGGCCCTCTTCGTCGTCGGTGTCAGGTCGCGTGCTGCGCCGGGCGTCGTGACCGCGGCCGGATGCCGGGTGGCGGCACGCGCTCGCGGCTCACCGCCGGCGGCGCCACCAGCGGCGCCTCGGCCGAGCCTGTCCCGATGTTACCGGCGGGTCAACGTCCGCCGGCTGTGAGGCTGCTCGCAGCGCCTGCCAGCGCTCGACCATGGCGTCGACGTCGACCGTGGGGGCGAGCAGCTGCGGCATCCCCCGGTCCGGTGGCCGCAGCCGCTCGCGCCGCACCCGCGCGTTGAAGTCCTCGAGCACGTGGCGCACGGCCTCCTCGGTTCGCAGGTCGGCGAGCACCTCGGGGTAGGAGGCGGCCTCCTTGCGCAGCTGCAGGGCCGGCGGCAGGGCGCCGGTCAGGTCGAGCTGCTCGCGCTCGACGTACTTGCGCAGCCACCACATCGGGTCGTCGGTGTCGCCGAGGTCCTGCAGCGGTTTGCCGGCGCCGGGCAGGTTGTCGAACTCCCCCCGCTCCTGCGCCTCGCGGATCGCCTTCTCGACGGGGCTCTCCCACCGGGGTCGTTCGGGCTGCATCCCACCAGTCTTCCCCGACCGCGGCGCCGATGCAGGCCCAAGAGTCGCTCGACGCGTCCCCGCTGTGACCTATTGGTCGATCCGGGGACGGGCCGGATGATGCCAGGTGCGGTCAGTCGGTGAGGAAGGCCAGCAGGTCGGCCCGGGTCAGCACCCCGACCGGCTTGCCGTCCTCGACCACCAGCACGGCGTCGGAGTGCTCGAGCTCGTGGCGGGCCGTGGCGATCGGCTCGCCGGACCCCACCAGGGGCAGGCCCTCGCCCATGTGCGCCGACACCGAGTCGGCCAGGTGCGCCTTGCCGGTGAACAGCGCCTCGAGCAGGTCACGCTCGGAGACGGCTCCGGCCACCTCGCCGGACATCACCGGCGGCTCGGCGTTGACCACCGGCATCTGCGACACGTGGTACTCGCGCAGGATCTCGATGGCGTCGCGCAGGGTCTCGGTCGGATGGGTGTGCACCAGGGCCGGGAGGTCGCCGTCCTTCGCGTGCAGCACGTCGCCGACGGTGCGCCCGCCGTCGGTGCGCAGGAAGCCGTAGGACTGCATCCACTCGTCGTTGAAGATCTTGGACAGGTAGCCGCGCCCGGAGTCCGGGAGGATGACGACCACCACGGCATCCGCGGGCAGGTCCTTCGCCACGCGCAGCGCGGCGACGACCGCCATGCCGCACGAGCCGCCGACGAGCAGCCCCTCCTCGCGGGCCAGCCGCCGGGTCATCTCGAAGGACTCGGCGTCGGAGACCGCCACCACCTGGTCGACCTGCGAGGGGTCGTAGGCCGTGGGCCAGAAGTCCTCGCCGACGCCCTCGACGAGGTAGGGGCGCCCGGTGCCGCCGGAGTAGACCGAGCCCTCCGGGTCGGCGGCAACGACCTGGACCCGACCACCCGCACGCTCGGCGGACACCTCGCGCAGGTAGCGGCCCGCACCGGAGATGGTGCCGCCCGTGCCGGCGCCGGTGACGAAGTGGGTGACCCGGCCGTCGGTGTCGTGCCAGATCTCGGGGCCGGTCGTCTCGTAGTGCGACAGGGGGCCGTTGGGGTTGGCGTACTGGTCGGGCTTCCACGCGCCGGGGGTCTCGCGCACCAGGCGGTCGGAGGTGGAGTAGTACGAGTTCGGGTGGTCAGGCGCGACGGCGGTCGGGCAGACCACCACCTCGGCGCCGTAGGCCTTGAGGACGTCGATCTTGTCGGAGGACACCTTGTCGGGGCAGACGAAGATGCACGAGTAGCCGCGGCGCTGGGCGACCAGGGCGAGGCCGATGCCGGTGTTGCCCGAGGTCGGCTCGACGATGACGCCGCCCGGCTTCAGCTCACCCGACGCCTCGGCCGCCTCGACCATCTTCAGCGCGATGCGGTCCTTCACCGAGCCGCCGGGGTTGAGGTACTCCACCTTGGCCAGCACCGTGGCCGCGATGCCCTCGGTCACGACGTTCAGCTTGACGAGAGGGGTGTTTCCCACCAGGTCGACGATGTGCTCCGCGTACTCCATCCGGTCATCCTTTCACGGCTCGGATGCCGTCCCGTCCGTCCCGTACCCGGCCGCCGGGAGCGCGTGCGGCACCCCCGCCGGGGCCAGAAAATGGAGGCGCGCGACGACACCGATGGGCCAGCATGGCCGCATGGACGACTACCTCGAGGTGAACCGGCGCAACTGGGACGAGCGCGCCGCCGTGCACGCCGCCAGCGCGGAGTACGGGTTCGACCGCTTCGTCACCGACCCCGCGCACCTCAGCGACGTCGTGCGCTTCGACCGGCCGCTGCTCGGCGACGTGAGCGGCCTGACCGGCATCCACCTGCAGTGCCACCTCGGCACGGACACCCTGTCGCTCGCCCGGCTCGGGGCCCGGATGACGGGCCTGGACCTCTCGCCGGTCTCGCTGCAGCAGGCGCGGCGGCTGGCCCACGACTCGGGGGCGGACGTCGACTATGTCGAGGCGGACACGTACTCGGCGCCGCAGGCCGTGCGGGGGCGCACGTACGACCTGGTCTACACCGGCATCGGGGCCCTGTGCTGGCTGCCCGACATCGACCGCTGGGCAGGGGTCGTCGACGACCTGCTGGTGCCCGGCGGCCGGCTGTTCGTGCGCGAGGGGCACCCGATGATGTGGGCCGTTGACGAGATGCGCGCCGACGCGCTGACGATCGACTACCCCTACTTCGAGACGGCGGAGCCCCTCGACATCGAGGAGGAGGGCACCTACGTCGAGAACGACCACGAGTTCGTCAACACCCGCCAGCTCTCCTGGAACCACGGCATCGGCGAGATCCTCACCGCCCTGCTGTCCCGTGGCTTCGGGCTCACCGGCTTCGTGGAGCACCGCAGCGTGCCGTGGGACGCCCTGCCCGGCCGGATGGTGGTGGACGGCGAGCTCGACGAGTGGCGCCTGGTCGACGGGGCCGACCGGCTGCCCCTCACCTACACCCTGCAGGCCCGCAAGCCGACCGGCTAAGCGCCCTCGGTGGCCAGCCGCGTAAGGAAGCGCTCGTCGTCGACGACCACCCGCTCCACGGTGCCGCGGCCGACCACCGTCTCGCCGGCATCCGTCGCCTCGACCTCGAACCGGATTCGGCGCCCCTCGACGGCCCGCACGACGGCGACCACGGTGACCGTGTCACCCACGGCGCTCGGGGACAGGTGCTGCAGCGCCACGGCGGTGCCGACGCTCGACGAGCCGGGCGGCAGCCGGCCCTGCACCGCGTGGCAGGTGGCCGCCTCGCACCACGCCAGCAGGCGCGGGGTGCCCAGCACCGCCAGCGCGCCGGACCCGCTCGCGAGGGCCGTGTCGGCATCCGTCACCACGGCGACGACGACGCCCCGGTCTCCCACGCTGGTCTCCACGCCGACCACCGTATGCCGGGCCGGTCCGGCGGGCGGTGCGAGGGAGTGAGGAGGGGGATGAGCGTGGGCACCGGTGGCGTTACCGTGGGATCCCGGGATGCGCGGGCCGATGCCGGCCGGCGCGGGCCGGCGCCGGCGCGGGCCGGGCAGACCGAGGAAAGGACGGACGCTGATGGGACGGGCACGGCGAGCCCGCAAGATCGCGGCCACCGCGGCCTACGGCGGCGGTGGGCTCGCGGCGCTCGGTGCTGCGCTGGGCGCCGCCGGCTGGGGAGTCATCCAGGCCGAGGCGGCGCTCGCGCGACGGGTGATCGGCACCCCGTTCGACGACTCCCCCGACGACAACGGCACGTACGGCTCCGGCCGCGGCGAGCCCTACGACGTCGTCGTGCTCGGCGACAGCTCGGCGGCCGGGATGGGCGCCGAGGCACCGCACGAGACGGTGGGCGCCATCATCGCCAGCGGGGTCGCGGCCCTCACCGGGCGGCGGGTGCGGCTGACCAACCGTGCGGTGGTCGGTGCCGAGTCCAGCGACCTGGAACGCCAGCTGGCCAACGCGCTCGAGGACGTGCTGCGCCCCGACGTCGTGCTGATCATGGTGGGCGCCAACGACGTGACGCACCGCATCGAGCGCAGCGCGTCGGTGCGCCAGCTCGAGCAGACGGTGCGGCGGATCCGCGCGCTGGGCTCCGAGGTGGTCGTCGGCACCTGCCCCGACCTCGGCACGATCCAGCCGATCCGCCAGCCGCTGCGCTCGCTGATGAAGCGCTGGTCGCGCGACCTCGCCGCGGCCCAGACCGTCGCCGTCGTCGAGGCCGGCGGCCGCACCGTGTCGCTCGGCGACCTGATCGGGCCGGAGTTCGCGGAGTCGCCGCACGAGATGTTCAGCAAGGACCGCTTCCACCCGTCGGCGGCCGGCTACGCCCGGGCGGCCGCCGCGCTGCTGCCGAGCGTCTGCGCCGCGCTGGCGGTCTGGGGTGCCGACACCACCGACCGGGCCCCGGAGCGACGCCGCGGCGAGGGCGTCGGGCCGGTCGCGGTGGCGGCGGGTCACGCGGTGAAGGAGCCGGGCACCGAGGTGGCGCCGACCGAGATCGGCGGCCAGGCCCGCGGGCCGCGGGGGCGGTGGGCGGTCGCCCTGCGGCGACGGCGCGACGACGTCCCACCGGCCCTGGACCCCCCGGTCGGCCCCCAGGACGGCCCGGCGAGCACCGACGACGCGGAGCCGGCCACGCCGGCCTGACCCTTCAGCCCTGCGGGTGGGGTCGGAGCTCGGGGCTAGCCGAGGGCTAGCCGGCGACGATGGCCTCGACCTCGACCTCGACCTTCCAACGGGGGTCGACCAGGCCGGCCACGACCACCATCGTGCTCGCCGGGCGGATCGCACCGAAGATCTCGCCGTGCACCGACGACACCGCGTCGACGACCTCGGCGTCGCCGTCGGTGATGTAGTGGCGGGTGCGGATGACGTCGGCCGGACTCCCGCCGAGCTCGCTGAGCGCGGCGAGCGCGATCTCCCAGCAGCGACGTGCCTGGGAGGCGGGGTCGACGCTGACGTGCCCGTCGGCGTTGATCGGGGCCGTGCCCGAGACCGCGATGTGCTGGCCGACGCGGACCGCGCGGGAGAACCCCACGCTGCCCTCGTACGGCGAGCCTGACGATGCGAGGCTGCGCGTGGTGTCCATGGCCTCATCCTGTCGGATCACCGGCCACCGTGGCAGCCCCAGGTGCGAGACCGAGGCCACACCACACCCGGCGGCCGCCCGGCATACCCTTGGACCCTGCACTGAGCGAGCGCTTAGTGGTCGTCCCGACGTCGTGCACCCGGCCCGGCGTCCCTCCCGAGGAGCCCCCGTGACCGAAGCCGTCATCGTCGCCACCGCCCGCACCCCCATCGGCCGCGCGTTCAAGGGGTCGCTCAAGGACATCCGGCCGGACGACCTGTCGGAGCAGGTGGTGCGCGGCCTGCTCGAGCAGCTGCCGGCGCTCGACCCCGAGACCATCGACGACCTCTACTGGGGCTGCGCCGACCCGAGCGGCGCGCACGGCTCCAACCTCGCACGCGTCGTCGCGGTGCTCGCCGGCATGGACCACCTGCCGGCGGCAACCGTGAACCGGTTCTGCGCCAGCTCGACCCAGACGATGCGGATGGCGTTCCACGCGATCAAGGCGGGCGAGGGCGACACGTTCCTCGTCGGCGGCGTCGAGTGCGTGTCGCAGTACACGAGCTTCGCCGGGGCCGGCGGCAGTGACGCCGAGGCGCAGAACCCCAGGTTCGCGGATGCCGCGGCCCGCAGCGCCGAGACCGCCCGCACCAACGCGGTGTGGACCGACCCGCGAGAGGAGGGCATGCTGCCCGACGTCTACCTCGCCATGGGGCAGACCGCCGAGAACGTGGCGACCTCGCGTGGCGTGTCGCGCCAACGCCAGGACGAGTGGGGCGTCACGAGCCAGAACCGCGCGGAGAAGGCGATCGCCGACGGCTTCTTCGAGCGCGAGATCCTGCCGGTGACCCTGGCCGGCGGCTCCGTCGTGTCACGCGACGACGGGCCGCGGGCCGGCGTGACCCTCGAGGCGGTGCAGGGGCTGAACCCGGTGTTCCGCGAGAACGGCACGATCACCGCGGGCAACTGCTGCCCGCTCAACGACGGTGCCTCCGGCGTGGTGGTGATGAGCGACGGGCGGGCCCGCGAGCTGGGGCTCACCCCGCTGGCGCGCATCGTGTCGACGGGGGTGTCCGGCCTGTCGCCGGAGATCATGGGCCTGGGGCCGGTCGAGTCGTCGAAGCAGGCGCTGTCCCGGGCCGGGATGTCGATCGGCGACATGGACCTCTACGAGATCAACGAGGCGTTCGCCGCGCAGGTGCTCCCCAGCGCCGACGACCTCGGCATGGACCTCGACCGGCTCAACGTGCACGGCGGGGCCATCGCCCTGGGGCACCCGTTCGGGTCGACCGGCACCCGCATCATGACCACGCTGCTCAACGGGCTGCAGGCGCGCGACGGCCAGTTCGGGCTCGAGACGATGTGCGTCGGCGGCGGCCAGGGCATGGCGATCATCGTCGAGCGCCTCAGCTGACTCCCGCGTCGAGGGTTCAGCGCTAGGTGACGATGACGCTGGCCACCATCACCAGGGCGAAGCCGAAGACCGAGATCACCGTCTCCATCACCGACCACGACTTGATCGTCTCGCCCACGGTCAGCCCGAAGTACTCCTTGACCAGCCAGAACCCGGCGTCGTTGACGTGCGAGAAGAAGAGTGACCCGCAGCCGACGGCGAGCACGAGCAGCGCGAGGTGGTTGGCGGACAGGGTCGGGGCCAGCGGTGCGACGATGCCCGCGGCCGTGATGGTGGCGACCGTGGCCGAGCCGGTGCCGAGCCGGATGAGCACGGCGACGAGCCAGCCGAGCACGAGCACCGAGATGCTGACGCCCTCGGCCCAGTCCTTGATGACGTTGCCCACGCCGGCGTCGATGAGCGTCTGCTTGAAGCCACCTCCGGCGGCGACGATCAGGATGATGCTCGCGATGCCGGGCAGCGCCGAGCCGACGGAGTCGCTGACCTTGCCCTTGTCGAGGCCGGAGCCGAGGCCGAGGGCGATGTAGCAGTAGATCACCGCGATGAGCAGGGCGACGATGGGGGTGCCGATGAAGTCCATGGTCTTGCGGACCCCGGCCTCCTCGTCGGTGACGACCAGCTTGGTGATGGCGTCGACCAGCATGAGCATCACCGGGAGCGTGATGCCGATGATGGCCGGGGCGAAGCCCACCCGCTTGCGGCCGGGCTCCAGCGGCTCCTCGAACGAGCTGAACCGGCCGTCCTCGTCGGTCTTGGGCTCTCCGGCATCCCGGCCGCCCTCGCCGGAGTCACCCCGGCGGGTGTCCGACGGCAGGTCGGAGCCGCGACCGGGGTCGCGGGTGTCGAGGCTGACCGAGCCGCCCCGGTCCGCGTCCTCGGTGCCGGCCGCCCGCGACTCGGCTCGCCCCGCCGGAACCGCCGGGGCCCCGCCCGCCGCCTCGGTGGCGAACAGGGTGATGTCGTCCGCCGACTTGGGCACCCACTGGTCGACGAACCGGGCCAGGAGGGGACCGGCCACGATGACGGTCGGGATGGCGATGAGGATGCCGAAGATGAGCGTGCGGCCGAGGTCGGCGTTGAGCAGCCCGATCGCGGTCAGCGGGCCCGGGTGGGGTGGCACCAGGCCGTGCAGCACCGACAGGCCCGCGAGCGCGGGGATGCCGACCTTCATGAGTGACAACCCGGTGCGCTGCGCGACCAGGATCACCACGGGCACGAGCAGCACGACGCCCACCTCGAAGAACAGCGGCAGACCCAGGATGGCCGCGATCGCCGCCATCATCCAGGGCAGGCCGCCAGGCCCCACCTTGCCCACGAGCGTGGCCACGATGCGGTTGGCCCCACCGGAGTCCTCGAGGAGCTTGCCGATCATCGCGCCGAGGGCGATGAGGATGCCGACGGCCCCCGCCGTCGCCCCGAACCCCGCCACGAAGCTCGTGACCGTGTCGCCCGGGGGCATGGTCGCCACGACGCCGAGGACGGCAGAGCCCAGCATCAGCGCGAGGAACGGATGGACCTTTCCCCAGGTGATGAGCACGACCACGGCGAAGATCCCGAGCAGGCAGGCGGCGACGAGCTGCCCGTCACCCGCGTAGACGGGAGGGGCGTCGGCGAGGGGAAGCCTCGTCGACAGCGCTGCCGAGGCGGCAGCGGGCACCTGGAGAAGAGACATCAGGCGTGCTCCTTTCGGTGGCCGAGCGCGGCGAGCGCCCGGTCGAGGACCTGGGCGGCGCTGCCCTCGTTGGTGATGGTCACACCCGGCTCGTCATCCTCGAGCGGCTCGAGGGTGGCCAGCTGGCTCTGCAGCAACGACGACGGCATGTAGTGGCCGGGCCGGTGCTCCATCCGGTCGCGGATGACGTCGGACTCGGCAGTGACGTGGAGGAAGCGGACGTGCGGGCGGCCCTCGCGCAGCAGGTCGCGGTAGGCGCGGCGCAGTGCCGAGCAGGTGACCACGGCCGACTCGCCGAGGGCCTCCTTGCCCGAGATCCACTCGCCGATGGCCTCGAGCCACGGCCAGCGGTCCTCGTCATCTAGCGGGGTGCCGCTGCGCATCTTCTCGACGTTGGCCTCGGGGTGGAAGGCGTCGCCCTCGGCGAACTCCCACCCCAGCACCGTCGACAGCCCCTTCGCCACTGTCGACTTCCCGCACCCGGACACACCCATGACGATCACGACGTCAAGATCGGGGTCCCCAGGTCGAACATCGCTGTCGGCCATGTTCGAAACGTAGCGCCGTCGAATGGCTGGTGGTCCGTTGTGCGCAGGCCAGATTCCCCGGGGGACGGGCCGCCGGGTCCGTGGCGGGGCGGGTGGGCCGTCAGGCCAGTGCGCGACGGGCCGCGACGAGCGCCTCGGGGATGCCGTCGCCGCGCCCCTCGGCGTAGGCGTCCCAGACCAGCACGACCAGCTGGTCGACGACCACCGCCGGCCCGAGGGCGGGCAGCACGACTTCGTGCGCAGGACCCACCTCCGCGGGCTCCCGCGGAGCCTTCGGCGGTGGGTGGTCCGCACCAGGTCGGGAGGAGCGCGGGGCGAGGTCGGTGAGCAGGGCGCGCAGCAACGGCATCCGGGCCTGCGCCTGCCCGAGCGGCAGCTCGCCCCAACGGCGGCGGATCCGGTCGAGCTCGGCGCGCGCTTCGGGGGCGACGACGTCGGCTGCCGGTCGGCCGGCGCGCGCGGCGCGCGCGGCACCAGGTCGGTGGACGCCGGCGCCCGGCGGCACAGACGACACCGCCGGGGCAGGTGACCCTGCCCCGGCGGTGTCGGTGGTGCGGTCTACCGTCACTGACGCAGACGCGCGAAGAGACGGAGGAACTCGATGTAGAGCCACACCAGGGTGACGATCAGGCCGTGCGCGAGGAGCCACGAGTACTTCTGCGGGGCGCCGCTGGCGATGGCGCGCTCGATCGAGTCGAAGTCGAGGGCCAGAGTGAACGACGCCAGCCCGACCGCGAAGAGCGAGATGCCGATGCCCAGGCCGCCGCTGCCGCCGATGCCGAACTGGGTGTTCGTGACGATCGCGAAGATGACGTTCACGACGGCGAAGAGCGCGTAGCCGATGATCATCATCGTCATGATCCGCCGGAACTTGGCGGTCACCTTGATCAGGCCGAACTTGTAGGCGAGGAACATGCCCGTGAAGGTGGCCAGCGTGGCCATGACCGCCTGCGCGACGATGCCTTGAAAGGCCGGGGTGTTCGGCTCGTCGAAGTAGAGGGCGAAGAACTGGCTGACGGCGCCGAGGAAGAGCCCCTCGACGACGGCGTACAACAGGATCAGCGGCACGCTCAGGGTCTTCTTGAAGGCGATGACCAGACCGAGCACGAGCGTGCCGATCATGCCGCCCATCCAGAGGGCAAAGCCACCGGTCGAGCTGTTCGCGGCCACGACCCAGCCGATCGCCCCGAAGACGAGCACGATCGCGAAGAGGCTGAGCGTCTTCATGATGACGTCGTCCATGGTGACCCGACGGGTGTCGACGGGGCCGGCCGACGGCTGGTTGTACAGGTCCTGCAGCTGCTGGGCGCTCATCCCGGCGGTGGCTGCCTGGCCGGCGGCGGCCTGCTGGGCGGCGCCGGCGCCGGGGCCGCCGAAGCCGGCGTAGCCGTCCTTGGCGTCCTTCTCGATGCGGTTGAAGGCCGGGTTGCTGGCCATCGTTCCTCCGTGATGGTCATGGCGGTGTCGTCACCGCACGTGTCACCAGCCTAGACGTGCGAGGCGTGGTCGTTGTTCCCGCACCGTCCAACGCTGGACGAGCGACTCGACGAGAGTAGAGAACTCGCCGTCGGCGATCGAGCCGCTGCGGCGTGTTGTCTACCGTCGTCCGCTCCCGCCGGGCGGCAGAGTGCCCCCGACGGGGGTCGAACCCGCACCTGTGGCGATTTTAAGTCGCCTGCCTCTGCCAGTTGGGCCACGGGGGCCCCGTCACTGTAGCCGGGTCGCACTCTCGCGTCGGGTGCCCAACCGGTTGCCCGGGCAGCCGGCTGAGCACCCACCGCCGCGGTCACCGGGTCGGGGTCGGGGTCGGGGTCGGAGAGGCAGTGGCCGACGCGCTCGGGCTCGCAGACGACGAGGGTGACGGCGTGGCACTCGGCTGCGCCGAGCCGGCGAGCGGCACGACCACCATCGGGGGCGTCCACTCACCCGCCTCCGCGGCCCACGGGTCAACCCCTGGCACCAGGCGCATCGGGAACACCGACAGCGCCCAGGGGTCCGGCGGCCGGGCGACGGCTTCCTCCCCGTTCGGCCCGACCGGCACCGGGACCACCTGGGGCGAGACGGTGATCGGCTGGCCGAACTGGTCGAAGAGCCGCACGTCGGCCACCCGCTGCCCGGCTGCGTCGTAGGCGTACATGTTGCTGACCGGCGACCCGTTCGCTGACAGGCCGGTCGTCGCCCCTGCCGCGTCGCTGAGCTCGACATCTGACGAGTCCCGGGCTGGCGACCCGTAGTACGCCAGGGTCGGGAGGAGGAGCACCACGGCCAGGGCGTTGCCCGCGCCGACGGCGAACCGCATGCCGGTGCCCAGCGGCTCGCGGCGGCGCAGCACGAGGCCCAGCCACAGTGAGAGCGCCGCCCCGATGAAGGGCAGCAGCACCACGCGCCCGGTGCCGAGCAGCGACGCGAGCGCCCACCCGGCCACCGCGCCCCGCACCAGCCACCAGGTCGGCCGTAGCTCGCGCAGCCACGGATGCCGGGCCACGAGCTCGTGCGCCTCACGCTCGAGCCGGTCGGTCCACGGCTCGGACGGCACGGCATCCGGCACCACCCGCTCCACGCGTGGGGGCAGCCCGGCCGCGGACCGCAGCTCTGCGGCGTACGCCTCCGGCTGGCCGAGCAGAGCGCCGAGGGCGCCGCCCGACTCCGCGGCGCGCTCGGCGAGGTCGGCCTCCATCCCGGCCGTCAGCTCCTCGACCTCGACGGCGGGCAGGTCGGCGAGCCAGGCGCGCACCGCCGTCACGTAGGCCCGCACGTCCTCGGCCTGCGCGGCCCCCATCATCGTCGTGTCGTTCATGACCGCACTCCTGCCCGGTCGAGCAGACCGTCCATCGTCGCGGCGAACGCCGCCCACGTCTTGCCCTGCGTCTCGAGCACCGTGCGCCCCTGCGCGTTGATGCCGTAGTACTTGCGGTGCGGCCCCTCGTCGGAGGGCACCACGTAGGAGGTCAGTGCCCCCGCCGAGTAGAGCCGGCGCAGCGTGCCGTAGACCGACGCGTCGCCGACCTCCTCCAGGCCCGCCGCGCGCAGGCGGCGCACGACGTCGTAGCCGTAGCCGTCCTCGCGAGCGACGACCGCGAGCACCGCGAGGTCGAGCACCCCCTTGACCAGCTGGGTTCCGTCCACCGGCCACCATCCTTCGCGTCGCGCCATCATGAGCGGTTCGCACACTACCGCGCAATCCACATTACCGCCAGAACCAGAGCACCGCCGTGTGTCGGCGTCCCGATTTCGACCAATAGGTCACAGCAGGGACAGGCCCCCCGTCCCTCCTGTGACCTATTGGTCGATGTGGGGACGGCGGATCAGGTCAGGGAGAGTGCGATCCCGTCGAGGATGTCGTGCTCGGACGTCACGACGACGGCACCCGGCGAGCGGCTCACCGCCCGGGCGAGCACCTGCTCCCAGACCAGGGCCCCACCGGCGATGACGTCGACCCGCCCCGGGTGCAGGTAGGGCAGGGCGGCCCGCTCGGCATGCCCCATCGCCAGCAGCGAGTCGCACGCCGCGCGCAGCGTGGCGGCGGGGAGGCGTGCGAGGTGGACGGCATCCGGGTCGTAGGACGACAGCCCCAGCGCGTGCGCGGTGATCGTCGTGATCGTGCCGGCCAACCCCACGACCGCGCCGATGCCGGTGAGGTCGACACCCTCCTCCACGGCAACGAGTGCGGCGTCGACGTCACGCCGGGCTGCGGCCACCTCGTCGGGGGTCGGCGGGTCGGAGTGCAGGTGCCGCTCGGTGATCCGCACGCTGCCCACGTCGACCGAGAGCGCAGCCTCGACGTCGGCCGTGCCGCGCACCAGCTCGGTGGAGCCGCCACCGAGGTCGACGACGAGGTAGGGGCCGGGAACCCCGATCGCCTGCAGGTCTCCGGTGGCCCCGGTGAACGAGAAGCGCGCCTCGGTGTCGCCGTCGACCACCTCCGGGGCGACGTCGAGGTCGCCGAACGCCTCGCGCACCCCGGCGACGAACTCGTCGGCGTTGCGCGCGTCGCGCGAGGCAGAGGTGGCCACGAAGCGCACCCGCCCGACGCCCAGCGACCGGCACTGCTCGGCGTACTCGCGGGTGACGCGCAGGGTCCGCTCCATCGCCTCCGGCGCGATTTCCCGGGTGCGGTCGATGCCCTGGCCCAGCCGCACGATCTCCATCCGGCGCACCACGTCGGTGAGCCGACCGTCGTCCCCGACGTCGGCCACGAGCAGGCGCAGCGAGTTGGTGCCGCAGTCGATCGCGGCGACGCGGGGGCGGATGCCGTCGCTCACGGTGCGCTCCCGGCACCCGCCAGGTCGTGGTCGGCACCTGGCGCGTCGGCCGAGCAGGGATGCCGTTCCCACCACGGGTCGAGCATGGCCAGGGCCTCGTCACCGAGCGGGTTGACGCCCGGACCGGCGGCGAGGGAGTGGGCGACGAGCACGTGCAGGCACTTGACCCGGGCGGGCATCCCGCCCGCGGACACGCCGGCCACCTCGGGCACGTCACCGAGCTCGGCGCGACGCCGCAGGTAGTCGTGGTGCGCCGCGGCATACCGGTCGCGCAGGTCGGCATCGACCTCGAGCCGGTCGCTCATCTCGCGCATGACGCCCTGGCTCTCGAGGGTCGACAGCGCACCGGTGAGCCGGGGACAGGTGGCGTAGAACGAGGTCGGGAACGGCGTGCCGTCGGGCAGCCGCGGCTGCGTGCGCACGACGTCGGGCTGCCCGCACGGGCAGCGGTGGGCGACCTCGGCGACGCCGCGGGCCGGGCGCCCCAGCTGCCGAGAGACGGCGTCGAGGTCGGCCTGCACGACGGGCGGCAGGTCGGCACCTGCGGTCACCGGCGAGCCCCCGGCACGTCGGCGGTGCGGGTCGACTCCCAGACGGTCTGGTACCACGGCAGTGGCGTGTCGGGGGTGGCCACGTCGCCCACCGGGTCGCTCGTGCCAGTGGCCGGCTTGGCGTCGAGCACCGTGTAGGACCGCTCCCCCGGCTTGACGAACTTCAGCCGCTGCCGGGCCTGCTGCTCGACGTAGGCCGGGTCGCGCCAGCGCTCCCGCTCGGCCTTGAGCGCCTCGACGTCGAGCTGCTGGCCCGCCACCTTGTCCTCGAGCGCCGCGATGTCGCCCTGCTGGCCCACGTAGGCCGCCACCGTTGAGCCGAGCAGCACCATGAGGAAGGCGACGATCGACAGCAGCACCGCGCCGCGCCGGGCCCGGCGGTCCTTCGCCGCCGTCGTCAGCCGGCTGCGCCACCCGATGCGGGCGGTCACCGGTGCGGATGCCGCGCCACGGGTGGCCGCCCGCGGGCGCGACCCGGCCGGACGTCGCGGTGGTCGCGACGCCGGACCGCGAGAGCGCCCCGTGGCCATGCTCGGGCTCAGCCCTGGTGGCGGCGGGTGAAGCGCGGGAAGGCGCCCGCGCCGGCGTAGACCGCGGCGTCGTCGAGCTCCTCCTCGATGCGCAGCAGCTGGTTGTACTTCGCGACCCGCTCGGACCGGGCCGGGGCACCGGTCTTGATCTGGCCGCAGTTCGTGGCGACGGCGAGGTCGGCGATCGTGGTGTCCTCGGTCTCGCCGGAGCGGTGGCTCATCATGCAGCGGTAGCCGTTGCGCTGGGCGAGCTCGACGGCGTCCAAGGTCTCGGTGAGCGAGCCGATCTGGTTGACCTTGACGAGCAGGGCGTTGGCGGTGCCCGTCTCGATGCCGCGTGCGAGCCGCTCGGGGTTGGTGACGAACAGGTCGTCGCCGACGATCTGGACGTCGTCGCCCATCCGGTCGGTCATCGTCTTCCAGCCCTCCCAGTCGCTCTCGTCGAGGGGGTCCTCGATCGACACCAGCGGGTAGGACGCGACGAGGTCGGCGTAGTAGTCGACCATCTCGGCGGCGGTCTTGGTGCCGCCCTCGAAGGCGTAGCCGCCCTCGCCGTGGAACTCGGAGGCCGCGACGTCGAGCGCGAGCGCGACCTGCTCGCCGGGGGTGTAGCCGGCCTTCTCGATGGCCTCGAGGATGAGGTCGAGCGCGGCCCGGTTGCTCGGCAGGTTGGGGGCGAAGCCGCCCTCGTCGCCGAGTCCGGTGGCCAGGCCCTTCTCCTTCAGCACGCCCTTGAGCGCGTGGTAGACCTCGGCGCCCCAGCGCAGCGCCTCGCGGAAGCTGTCGGCGCCGATCGGCGCGATCATGAACTCCTGGATGTCGACGTTGGAGTCGGCGTGGCTGCCGCCGTTGAGGATGTTCATCATCGGCACCGGCAGCACGTGGGCGTTCGGGCCACCGACGTAGCGGAACAGCGGCAGGTCGGCGGAGTCGGCCGCGGCCCGGGCCACTGCGAGCGAGACGCCGAGGATGGCGTTGGCGCCGATCTTCTCCTTGTTGGCGCTGCCGTCGATCGCCAGCATCTCGGCGTCGACCAGGCGCTGCTCGCTGGCCTCCATGCCGATCAGCTTGGGGCCGAGCTCGTCGATGACGGCGTCGACGGCCTTCACCACGCCCTTGCCGAGGTAGCGGCCCTTGTCGCCGTCGCGGCGCTCGACGGCCTCGAAGGCCCCCGTCGACGCTCCGCTGGGCACGGCGGCCCGGGCGAGCGTGCCGTCGTCGAGGGCGACCTCGACCTCGACGGTGGGGTTGCCGCGCGAGTCGAGGATCTCGCGGGCGCCTACGGCTTCGATGCTGGCCACGCCGGACTCCTTGGTGCTACTGGGGGTGGGAGAAGGTTCGGGTCCGAGCCTAGCCCTCGCCACCCGGCATCCCGCCGACCGACCCGCGGCCGCGGGAGGCGGGCGCACCGGAGGGAGTCGGGGCTCAGGTGGTCGCCCCGGCGGCCACCTCGGCACCCGGCCCGGCGACGGTTGCGGCTTCCGGGGCGTGCTCGGCGAGGACGCGACGCACGAAGTCGACGTGGTCGGTGGGCGCACGCCCCAGGAGGCGCTGCGTGGCCGCGAGGTCCTTGGGTGACGCGTGGACGGCGAGCCTGCGCAGCACCCGGAAGGTCGCCAGCCAGTCGTCGCGCCGGTGCCCCTCCAGGTGCCGGGTGTGTGCGGCCCGACGACCGGGTACGAGCCCGCGGGGAACGACCGCTCGAGCAGCACGGTGGCCGACGACTCGACCAGCCGCCCGATGGCGAGCTTGCCGCGGTAGCGGGGCACCAGCAGCCCGTACGAGCGGCGCACGAACCAGCCGAGCAGGGGGTTGGCTGCCGTGACGTGCACCCCGGCGAGGACGAGCCGGGCGCCGGCCTCCTCGCACGCGGCGACGACCGTGCGGGCCAGCTCGAGTGCCGCCAGCGCCGGCGCGGGCCAGAGGGCCCCGCCGCTCCCCGACTGTGCAGGTCAGCAGCCGCGTGGCTCGGCGCAGGGGCGGCGTGCCGTGCGGCCGCTGGTAGGGAAGGTGGGGTCAGGCGCGGATGGCATAGGCGACCGCGATGGCCGTGCCCACCACGGCGTTGTTGCGCACCAGGGCGAGGTTGGTCTCGAGCGACCGGCCGCCCGACAGCTCGACGAGCCGGCCCAGCAGGTAGGGCGTGATGTCCTTGCCGGTGATGCCGTGCGCATCGGAGTCGGCGAGCGCCTGCTCGATGATGGCGTCGATCTCGTCGTGCGGCATCTCGTGCTGCGCCGGCACCGGGTTGGCGAACGACACCCCGCTGCCCAGGCCCAGCCCCCAGGTCGCCGCCATCAGCGCCGCCGCCTCGGCGGGGGTGTCGACCCGCATCGGCACCGCGACCCCGCTCGAGCGCGAGAAGAACGACGGAAACTCGTCGGTGCCGTAGCCGACCACCGGCACACCGAACGTCTCGAGCACCTCGAGGGTGCGCCCGATGTCGAGGATCGACTTCACCCCGGCCGAGACGACGGCGACCTCGCTGCGCGAGAGCTCGGTGAGGTCGGCCGAGACGTCCATCGAGTGCTCGGCGCCCCGGTGCACACCACCGAGGCCACCGGTGACGAACACCGCGATGCCGGCCAGCCCGGCCAGGCGCATGGTGCTCGCCACCGTCGTGGCCCCGTGCGCGCCGGTCGCGACGACGTGCGGCAGGTCGCGCACGCTGACCTTGCGGATGCCGCCGTCGGAGCCGAACAGCTCGAGCTCGTCGTCGGACAGCCCGATCGTCGGGCGGCCGTGCAGCACGGCGATCGTGGCGGGCACCGCGCCCCCGTCGCGCACGATCTGCTCGACCTCGCGCGCCATCGCGACGTTCTGCGGGTACGGCATCCCGTGGCTGATGATCGTGGACTCGAGCGCCACGACCGGCCTGCCGGCGGCCAGTGCCTCGGCGACCTCGGGAGCCACCGTGAGCATCGGGTGCGGCGCGGTGGTGCGGGTGGACGTCATCGGGAGAGCTCCTCGGTGGGTGGCTGGGTGGGGGTGAGGTGCGCCGCGACGAGCGCGGCGGTGAGGTCGGCGCGCACGGTGTCGGGCGAGGCGCAGGTCAGGGCGGCGAGCGCCTGCCCGTAGCGGGCGGCCTGCACCACGTCGGCCCCGCCGAGCAGCGCGTGCACGTAGCCGGCGGTCATCGAGTCGCCGGCGCCCGTGACGTCGGCGACCTGCACCGCGGGGGCGCCGACGAGCACGGCGCGCGGCCCGCCGTCCGTCGATCCGGCACCCGCCGGGCCGGCGGCGACCGAGAGCAGGCTGCCGTGCGTGCCGCGCCGCACCCACACGTGCTCGACGCCGCGGGCGTGCAGGAGGCCGGCCGCGGTGCGCACGGCGTCCACCGTGTCGACGACCGGCCGGCCCACCAGGGCAGCGAGCTCGTCGACGTTGGGGGTGACCGTGTGCACCCGCACCGAGCCGTCGAACACGGGCGCGGCCGCGGTGGCCTTGGCCACGCTCACCGGCTCGAACACCGATCGCACGCCGGCTTCCTGCGCGGCCGAGAGCAGCCAGCGAATGACGGTCGCGTCGAGGTTGGCGTCGACCACGAGCGCGTCTGCGCCGCCCAGCAGGGTGGGCACCATGGCCAGGTCGGCGACGGTGAGCTCGTCGGTGGCGCGCATGTCGGCGACCGCGATGTGCAGGTCGCCGGCCTCGTCGAGCACCGCGGCGTAGGTGCCGGTCGGATGCACCGAGACCACGACGTGGCGGCACTCGACGCCGGCCGCGGAGGTGCGCTGCAGCACGGTGTCGCCGGCCGGGTCGTCGCCAACCGCGGCGACCAGCACGGTGGGGCGGCCGAGCCTCGCCAGGTTCTCGGCGATGTTGCGGCCCACTCCCCCGACGGTCGCCGACGCGGTGCCGGGGTTGCTGGTGCCGAGCACGGGGGCGTGCGCGGTGCGCACCTTGGTGTCGAGCACGGCACCGCCCACGACGAGCACCGAGTCGGCCTCGGCGCGCAGCAGGTACCCGCGCCCGAGCACGACGCCCTTGCGGGTGAGGTGCGACAGGTGCACCGACACCGCCGCGCGGGTCGAGCCGATCCGCTCGGCGATCGCCGCGGCGTCGAGCAGCGGCTCGGTACGCAGCAGGTCGACGATCTCGCGCTCGCGAGCGGTCAGGGCCACGTTGCAAATGTTAAGCACACTTGCAACTACAAAGCAACCAGTCGAGCCAAGCCCTTCCCCACTTTCCCTGCGAGCAGCCGCGGCACCCGCCGCTCCGGCGGCGTGTTGCCCGGCTGCTCGCAGGGAAAGTGGGGAAGCGGTCAGGGGTGGGCCGAGGTGGCCACGTCGGCCAGGGCGGCGCGCACCTCGGCCTCGGCCGCGGCGAGGGCGGCGCGAGCCTGCGCCAGGCGCGCGACGGCATCCGGAGCGGGGGTGAGGCCGCGTCGGCGCACCCGGGCGAGCACCTTCTCGGCGGCGAGGTCGCCGGGCAGCGACGTGGGGATGCCGTGCAGCAGGTCGGCGGCATACCCTCCCCCGCCGCCGGCCTCACCCGCCTTCTCCGCGGCCTTGATCCGCTCCCACGCCTGCTCCACCTCGTCGGGGGTCGACGCCTCGCCGTCGGCGAAGACGTGCGGGTGGCGGCGCACCAGCTTGTCGACGAGCAGGCCGGCGACGGTGTCGATGTCGAAGGCCTCCTCGGCCGCCTCCTCGGCCACCCGGGCGTGGAAGACGACCTGCAGCAGCACGTCGCCGAGCTCCTCAGCGAGGTGCCGGCGGTCGCCGCCCGCGATGGCGTGCAGCACCTCGTGCGCCTCCTCGACGAGGTACGGCGCGAGGCTCTCGTGGGTCTGCTCGGCGTCCCACGGGCAGCCGCCGGGCGACCGCAGCCGGTCCATCGTGGCGACGACGTCGAGCAGCCGGCCGCCCTGCACGTCCCACGAGCCGACGACCACCTCGACGTCCGGAGGCACCTCCAGCCTGGACACCTCCGAGGCCAGCGCGTCGGACAGCCCCGGGTCACCGTCGGACGAGCCCAGCCACACGACCGACTCCGTCGCGGCGAGGTCGACCAGGCGCCGGGCCAGCACCGGCGGTGCGGCGTCCCCGACCTCCTCGACGGACAGGCCCGACTCGTCGACCGCCTCCGCGACCGGCTCGTCGAGGCTGCGGGCCAGGCGCACGGTGGCGTCGGCGACTGCCATCCAGGCACCGTGGGAGAGCAGGCCGGGCGCGACGCGAGGCGACGTGACGACCAGCGCGAGCCGGCCGGAGGTCACTGCGCGGTGGTGGGGAGCGGCTTGAGCCAGGCCGGCGTGGTGAGCTCGACCGTCGCGGACTGCGGGTTGAACGTGCCGTAGCGCGGGTTGACGTCGATCGAGAGTCCCTGCAGCTGCTGGGTGAGGGCCTGGGCGTCGGTGTCGGTGAGCTTGCCCTCGGTCTGGGCCATGCCGATGGCCGCGGCGAACTTGAGGATCTCCAGCGTGGAGTCGGATGGGTTGGGGACACCGCGCTTCTCGGCGTCGGCCATCGCCACCGACTCAGAGACGTTCACCCCGAGGCCGCTGAGGTAGTTGAGCACCACGGGCGCCTGGACCAGCGCGGTGAGCGTGCCGGTGGGCGTGAGCTGGTCCTGCAGCAGTGCGGGCTTCATCGAGTTGACCTCGGACATCGCCGACTGCACCGCCGTCTCGCTGATGACCCGGCCGTCGACGACGGCGGCCCGGTCGGGCCCGGCCGGGCCGCCACAGCCGGCCAGCACGAGCGCGGCACCGACGGCGAGCGCCGCCACGCAGCGGCGAACCGAGAGAGTCACGAGCAGTCCTTTCGAGGTCGGTCCCGCTAGGAGCGGGCGGTGGCCACCCGGGCGGCCTGCCCCACATTGTCCATGACGACCGAGCGGATGACGTCACCAGCCCAGCCGAGCACCTCGCGGTCGCGCAGCGGGCGCCCCGCGACCGGCGCCGTCATCGGCTTCGGGACCAGGATGGTGCCGAGCGTGTGCTTGACGATCGAGCGCGGGTAGAGCCGCTGCAGGCGCAGCTCCTGGCTCTCGCGCAGCTCGACCGGTCCGAAGCGCACGTGGTTGCCCTGGAGGCTGATGTCGCCGATGCCGGCGGCCCGCGCGACGGTGCGCAGCCGGGCGACCTCGAGCAGGTTGCGCACCGGCTCGGGGGGCGCGCCGTAGCGGTCGACGAGCTCGGCCTCGATGTCGGCGAGCTGCTCCTCGTCGGCCACCGCGGCCAGCTTCTTGTACATCTCCAGCCGCAGCCGCTCGTGCGGCACGTAGTCGTGCGGCAGGTGCGCGTCGACCGGCAGCTCGATCTTGATCTCGGCCGGGCTGTCGTCGCCGTCACCGCGGAAGTCGGCGACGGCCTCGCCGACCAGCCGGACGTAGAGGTCGAACCCGACCCCGGCGATGTGCCCGGACTGTTCGCCGCCGAGCAGGTTGCCGGCGCCCCGGATCTCGAGGTCCTTCATCGCCACCTGCATCCCCGAGCCGAGGTCGGTGTTGCTGGCGATGGTCTGCAGCCGGTCGAGCGCGGTCTCGGTGAGCGGCACCTCGGGCGGGTACAGGAAGTAGGAGTAGGCCCGCTCGCGGCCACGCCCGACGCGCCCGCGCAGCTGGTGCAGCTGCGAGAGGCCGAGCCGGTCGGCGCGCTCGACGATGAGGGTGTTGGCGTTGGAGATGTCCAGGCCGGTCTCGACGATGGTGGTGCAGACCAGCACGTCGAAACGCTTCTCCCAGAAGTCGAGCACGACCTGCTCGAGGCGGTGTTCGCCCATCTTGCCGTGGGCCACCGCGATGCGCGCCTCGGGCACCAGCTCACGGATGCGAGCCGCGGCCTTCTCGATCGTGGACACCTTGTTGTGCACGAAGAAGACCTGGCCCTCCCGCAGCAGCTCGCGACGGATGGCCGCCGTGAGGGTCTTCTCGTCGTAGGCCCCCACGTAGGTGAGCACCGGGTGGCGCTCCTCGGGCGGCGTCTGGAGGGTCGACATCTCGCGGATGCCGGTCACGGCCATCTCGAGCGTGCGCGGGATCGGGGTGGCCGACATCGCGAGCACGTCGACCGAGGTGCGCAGTGCCTTGAGCTGTTCCTTGTGCTCGACCCCGAAGCGCTGCTCCTCGTCGATGACGACCAGCCCGAGGTCCTTGAACCGCACCTCCTTGCCCAGGATGCGGTGGGTGCCGATGACCAGGTCGACGGTGCCGTCGGCCAGGCCGTCGAGCACGGCCTTGGCCTCGCGGTCGGTCTGGAAGCGGGACAGCGCGCGCACGACCACTGGGAACCCGGCATACCGCTCGGCGAAGGTGTTGGCGTGCTGCTGCACCAGCAGCGTGGTGGGGCACAGGATGGCCACCTGCTTGCCGTCCTGGATCGCCTTGAACGCCGCCCGAACCGCGATCTCGGTCTTGCCGTAGCCGACGTCGCCGCAGACCAGGCGGTCCATCGGCACCGGACGCTCCATGTCGGCCTTCACCTCGTCGATGGTGCTCAGCTGGTCGGGCGTCTCGACGTGCGCGAAGGCGTCCTCGAGCTCGCGCTGCCACGGGGTGTCCGGGGGGAAGGCGTGCCCTGAGGTCGCCATCCGGGCGGAGTACAGGCGGATCAGCTCGGCGGCGATCTGCTTGACGTAGCGCTTGGCGCGGCTCTTGGTCTGCTGCCAGTCGGAACCGCCCATCTTGTTCAGGGTGGGCTGCTCGCCGCCGACGTAGCGGGTGACCTGGTCGAGCTGGTCGGTGGGAACGTAGAGCCGGTCGCCCGGGTGGCCGCGCTTGCCCGGGGCGTACTCGAGCACGAGGTACTCGCGCGTGGCCCCGGCCACGGTGCGCTGCATCATCTCGACGAACCGGCCCACCCCGTGCTGCTCGTGCACGACGAAGTCGCCGGGGCGCAGCTGGAGGGGGTCGACCTGGTTGCGGCGCCGCGACGGCATCCGCCGCATGTCCTTGGTCGAGGTTCCCGACCCGCCGGCCGAACCGGTGAGGTCGGTCTCGGTGACGACCGCGAGCCGGGCCTCGGGAGCCAGGAAGCCCGGGCCGACGGCCCCCGTGGTGACGGTGATGAGACCGCGCACCGGGTCGGCCTCGTGGGCGACCAGGCGGCTCGCGGTGTCGTGCTCGGCGAGCACCTCGGTGATGCGCTTGGCCAGGCCCGGGCCCTCGGTGGCGACCAGCACCTCCCAGTCGTCGGCCACCAGTCGGCGCAGCTCGGCGACGGCCTCGTCGGTGTCGCCCCGGAAGGTGGGGGCGATCTCGAGCCCGAGGTCGAGGGTGTCGCCCTCGTCGTCGCCGGCGAACGGCGTCAGGTCGAGCCAGCGCACGCCCAGCTCGCGGGCCTGCTGCCGCAGCTCGGCCAGGGTGCGGAACGATGCCGTGCCGAGCACCGAGGCGAGGTCGATGGGCACGGCGTTGCCGCTGGCAGCGTTCGCCCAGCCGGCGTCGAGGAACTCCTGGCTCGTGGCCGTGAGGTCGTGGGCGCGGGTGCGCACCCGCTCGGGGTCGCACGCGACGAGCACCGCGCCGTCGGGCAGCAGGTCGAGCAGGGTCTCCATGCCGTCGACCAGGGCCGGGGCGAGCGACTCCATGCCCTCGACGGCGATGCCCTGGGCGAGCTTCTCGAGCAGGTCGGCGGCGCCGGGCAGCTGGTCGGCGAGGGCGGCCGCCCGCTCGCGCACGGCATCGGTGAGCAGCAGCTCGCGGCAGGGCGGCGCCCACAGGCCGTGCTCGGCCACCTCGAGCGAGCGCTGGTCGGCGACCTTGAACCAGCGGATCTCCTCGACGGTGTCGCCCCAGAACTCCAGGCGCAGCGGGTGCTCCTCGGTGGGCGGGAAGACGTCGAGGATGCCGCCGCGCACGGCGAACTCGCCGCGACGCTCGACGAGGTCGGTGCGCGCGTAGGCGGCCGCGGCCAGGGACTCGACGACCTGCTCGAGCGGCACGTCGACACCCGCCTGCAGCGCCACGGGCCGCAGGTCGCCCAGGCCCTTGGAGATGGGCTGCAGCACGGCGCGCACCGGCGCGACGACGACCGAGAGCGCACCGTGCGTGTCGTCGCCGGCGTCGGGGTGGGTCAGCCGGCGCAGCACCGACAGGCGCTGCCCGACGGTGTCGCTGCGCGGGCTGAGCCGCTCGTGCGGGAGCGTCTCCCAGGAGGGGAACAGCGCGACGGCCCCGGCGCCCAGGCTCGACTGGAGCGCGGCGTGCAGGTCCTCGGCCTCGCGGCCGGTGGCCGTGACGGCGAGCACCGGCGCCCCCGTGCGGGTCGGGGCCAGCGCCGACACCAGGATGGGGCGGGCCCCGGCGGGCGCGGCCGCGACGACCTCCGCCGAGGGCGCCGCGAGGGCCTCGACCAGGCGGGCGGTGCCGGGAAGGGCGGCGACCCGGGAGCGCAGGGCGGACAGCGAGGGCATTTATCGAAGTCTAGTGGCGCGGGCCGACAGCACCGTCATCGCCCGACGGGCTCGACCGGGCCCGAGGGGCTCGACGGGCAGCGCGCGCCCGCGGGGTTCGGGTCAGCGGGGGGCGTGCACCTGCTGCTGCGCGTCGAGGAGGCCGAGAGCGACGAGGGACTCCACGGCATCCGCGGCGTCGTCGAGCAGGAAGGGCAGCTCCTTGCGCTCGGTGGGCGAGAAGTCCCGCAGCACGTAGTCGGCGGCGTCCATGCGCCCCGGCGGGCGCCCGATGCCGACCCGTACCCGGTGGTAGTCCTTGCTGCCCAGCGAGGCGCTGATCGAGCGCAGCCCGTTGTGGCCGCCCTCGCCACCGCCGCGCTTGAGCCGCACGGAGCCGGCGTCGACGTCGAGCTCGTCGTGCACCACGACGAGCCGCTCCACCGGCACCGAGAAGAAGCGCAGCAGCGCCGAGACGGGGCCGCCGGACTCGTTCATGTAGGAGTTGGGCACCGCGATGACCGCCGCCGGGCCGGGGATGCCGCTGGGGCCGGTGCCCAGCCGCACCTGGGCTGCGACGGCCCGGGCCTTGTGCGACCTGAGCTTCGCACCACACCGGCGGGCGAGCCCGTCGACCACCATGGCGCCGACGTTGTGGCGGTTGCCCGCGTAGGTCGGGCCGGGGTTGCCCAGCCCGACGACGAGCCAGGGGGCGGAGTCAGTCACCGGTCCAGTATGCCGTGGTGCCAGAGACGCCTCGGGGCCCGGTCCGTGCGGACCGGGCCCCGAGGCGGTGGTGCGGCGGGCCGAGCGGCCGCGCCCGGATCAGGCGTCGTCGGAGGCCCTCTCGCCCTCGGCGGCGTCGGTGGTAGCGGGCTGGCCGGCCTCGTCGCCGGACTCCTCGCGCTCGATGCCCGCCTCGGCCTCGGCCTCGGACAGCTCGGACTCCAGGGCGTCGGCGGAGACCTGCGCGGTGACGTTGACGACGAGCGCCTCGGCGTCGGTGACCAGGGTGGCGCCCTCGGGCAGCTCGACCTGGCCGGCCAGGATCTGCGTGCCGGCTCGCAGGCCCTCGACCGAGACCGAGATGCTCTCGGGGATGTCGGTGGCCAGCACCTCGAGCTGCAGGCTGGTGTGGTCGGTGGTGACCACGGTCTCGGGCGCGGCCTCGCCCTCGACGTGCACGTTGACGTCGACGGTGACCTTCTCGCCCTGGTTGACGATGACCAGGTCGACGTGCTCGATGACCGGCTTGATCGGGTCGCGCTGCACGTCCTTGGCCAGCGCCAGCTGCTCCTTGCCGTCGATGACGATGGTCAGCAGGGCGTTGCTCTGCTTCAGCGCCAGCATCGACTGGTGGCCGGGCAGGGTGATGTGCACCGGCTCGCTGCCGTGGCCGTACATCACGGCGGGGATCTTGTGGTCGCGGCGGATCTTGCGCGCGGCACCCTTGCCGAACTGGGTGCGGGTCTCGGCGACGAGCTTGTTGTCGGACACGGGGGCTCCTGTGGAGTCGAAGTCGGATGGGAGGCAGTAGGTCCTCGACGCGGGACGTGGCACCGAACGTGGCGCGCGTACGGCCCGCGGATCCACCGGATCTGCGTCCGCCAGCGTCGATCACGGATGCGTCGACCGCTTGCGCGGCCTGACCGGACTGCTCTGTCCGGTGCGACGTCCCTCGCCGAGGCAACCCCCCGAGTCTAGGCGACGGGTGAGCGAACGTCTAAATCGGTCTCCGGCGCGGCATCCCGGGCTGCTGACGTGCGGGCCAGGTCACGCTCACCGAGCCGCACGGCGGCGACGCCCGAGAGCAGCACCGCCCCGCCGACCAGCTGCAGCACGCCGGGGAGCTCGGCGAGCAGCAGCCAGGCGAAGAGCACCGCGAAGAGCACCTCGGTGAGGCCGACGAACGACGCCAGGGTCGACCCGAGCAGGCGCGCGCCGACGATGCCGAGCACGTAGGCGAAGGCGGCGGCGACGACGACCAGCTCGGCCAGCGCGAGCCAGGCCGGGATGCCGGCACCCGCCACCTCGACGGTCGGGTCGCCGACGTCCATGGGCAGCACCCCGACGAGCCCGAGCCCGGCGAGCACGGCGGCGCCGACGGCCAGCCCGAGCCCGGCGAAGGCGGTCGACGGGATGGCGGTCGGCCGGGCGGCGAGCACGTAGTGGCCGGCCAGCCCCGCGGCGGCGACCAGCCCCCAGAGCACTCCGGACAGCGGCGGGGTGCTCTGCCCGGTGACGTCGAGGATCAGGGTGAGCCCGCCGAGCGCGAGCACGATGCCGACCACGGTGAGCCGGTGCGGCCGCTCGCGGGTGAGGGCCCACACCCACAGCACGACGAGCACGATGCCGAGGTACTCGATGAGCAGCGCGATGCCGACGTCCATGCGCGAGACCGCCTGGAAGTAGCCGAGCTGGGCCGCAGCGACCGCGAGCGTGCCGTAGAGCGCGACTCGAGGGAGCTCGCGACGGATCGAGCGCCACCGGCCGCGCAGGCTCCACAGCGCGTACGGCATCAGCAGGACCGCGGCGCCGGTGATGCGGGCCAGCACGACCGCGCCCGGCGACCAGCCTGCCTGCATGAGCGACTTCGCGAACGGCCCGGACGTGCCGAACGCCGCGCTCGACAGCAGCATCGTGACCAGGCCGAGGCCAAGGTTGCGCTTCATCGCCTCGACCATGGGTCCCTCCCGGCGCGTGGTCCCGACCGGTATGTCAGGAGCAAAGTAGGCTGTTGGCCATGACGGTAGACCGCTGCGATGTCAGGAGTCAAGATGGTCTTCACCCATGACACCGACCTGATCCTGATGCACGCGGCGGCGCTCGCCAACACCGGCCCGGCACGCGGTGACGAGGACCGCGAGGAGCTCCCTGACCTGCCGGCCCTGCTCGCCTGGATGGACCGCTGGGAGTGGACCGGTGCCCGTCCCACCAGCCGGGCCGAGGTGGATGCCGTGCGCGCGCTGCGCCCGCGGCTGCGCGAGATCTGGGGCCGCGACGAGGACGGCCTGGTCGACGCGGCCAACATCCTGCTCGAGGAGGGGCGGGCGCTGCCCCGGCTGGTGCGGCACGGCGCGCACGGCTGGCACGTGCACGCCACCTCCGACGACGCCCCCCTGGCCCAGCGGATCGCGGTCGAGGTGGGCATGGCGTTGGTCGATGTCGTCCGCGCGGGCGAGACCGACCGGCTCAAGGTGTGCGCCGGCGACGACTGCGAGGACCTGCTCATCGACCTCAGCAAGAACCGGTCGCGCAAGTTCTGCGACGGCACCTGCGGCACCCGCGCCAACGTCGCCGCGTACCGCGCCCGCAAGGCCGCCACGACCTGAGCCCCTTCGCCGCCCGACGGCCGGCCCACGCGGAGGCCGGAGCACGTCGCCGGGTCAGGAGGATCTCGCGGAGCCCGGGCCGCCGTGCACGCAGCCGACTCGGCGAAGTGGCCCTGACTCCCGCGGACAGCGAAGCGGTGAGACGTCCCTGCTGTGACCTATCGGTCGATCCCAGGACACCTGCCCCCGGGTGAGACGTCCCTGCTGTGACCTATTGGTCGGTCTCGGGACGGACTGACGGGGCCCGGCCTCGACGATGCCGTCGGCGCCGGCATCCCCGGCCTCAGGCGCGGCCGCCGAAGAGGCTGGTCACCGACCCGTCCTCGAAGACCTCCTTGATGGCGGCGCTGATGAGCGGGGCGATCGAGAGCACCGTGATGCCGTCGACCTCCTTCTCGGGCGGGAACGGCAGCGTGTTGGTGACGATGACCTCCTCCGCGGCGCAGTCGCGCAGCCGCTGGACGGCCGGCTCGCTGAGGATCGCGTGGGTGGCCGCGATGACGACCGCCCGGGCGCCGTCGGCCATCAACGCGTCGGCCGCCTTGGTGATGGTGCCGCCGGTGTCGATCATGTCGTCGACGAGCACGCACACCCGGTCGCGCACGAGGCCGACGACCCGGTTGGCGACCATCTCGTTGGGCCGGTTGATGTCGCGGGTCTTGTGGATGAACGCCAGCGGTGCGCCACCGAGCCGCTTCGACCACTGCTCGGCCACCTTGATCCGGCCGGCATCCGGGGAGACGACCGCGAGGTCCTGACCGCCGTACTTCGTGGAGACGTACTCGCTGAGGATGGGGATCGCCATGAGGTGGTCGACCGGCCCGTCGAAGAAGCCCTGGATCTGGTCGGTGTGCAGGTCGACGCAGATCAGCCGGTCGGCCCCGGCCGTCTTGAACAGGTCGGCCATCAGCCGGGCGCTGATCGGCTCGCGGCCGCGGTGCTTCTTGTCCTGGCGGGCGTAGCCGTAGAACGGCATGACCACCGTGATCCGCTTGGCACTGGCCCGCTTGAGCGCGTCGACCATGAGCAGGTGCTCCATGATGCACTCGTTGATCGGGCTGGTGTGGCTCTGGATGACGAACGCGTCGGAGCCCCGCACCGACTCCTCGAAGCGCACGTAGATCTCGCCGTTGGCGAAGTCGTAGGCGCTCGTCGGCACCAGCTCGGTGCCCAGCTGTGCCGCAACCTCCTGTGCCAGAGCGGGGTGGGCCCGACCCGAGAAGAGCATCATCTGCTTCTTCGGCCGCTTCCGGATGTTCGCGGACGGCGGTCGGTTGTGGCTCACTGGTGGGAACCTTCCGGGGTGGTCGGTGCCTCTGGGTCGGGATGCCGGGCAGCCGCTGCCTCTGCGGCCGCCGCGGTGCTGGTGCCGGCGCGGGCGCGGGCCACCCACCCGTCGATGTTGCGCTGGCGGCCGCGGGCGACGGCGATCTGGCCCGGGTCGACATCGGCGGTGACCGCGGAGCCGGCGCCGACGTAGGCGCCGTCGCCGACCGTGACCGGGCTGACGACAACGGAGTTCGACCCGACGAAGGAGTGCCGGCCGACGGTGGAGTGGTGCTTGGCGACACCGTCGTAGTTGGCGAAGATCGTGCCCGCCCCGATGTTGGCGCCCTCGCCGATGGTGACGTCACCGGCATACGACAGGTGTGGCACCTTGGCGCCCTCGCCGATGTCGGCGTTCTTGGTCTCGACGAAACCGCCGATCTTGCCATGGGCCCCGAGCCGGGTGCCAGGTCGCAGGTAGGAGTAGGGCCCGACGGTGGCCCCGGGCCCGATCAGGGCGAGGTTGGCCACCGCCCGGGTGACCTGCGCGCCGTCGCCCACCTCGGTGTCGGTGAGCGTCACCTCGGGGCCGACCACGGCCTGCGCACCGATGCTCGTGGCACCGAGCAGCTGGGTGCCGGGCAGCACGGTGGTGTCCTGGCCGATGCTCACGTCGACGTCGATCCAGGTGGTGGACGGGTCGACGATGGTGACCCCGGCGCGCATGTGCTGCTCGCACACCCGGCGGTTCAGCTCGCGACCCACGGCCGCCAGCTGCACGCGGTCGTTGACCCCCTCGGTCTGCCACAGGTCGTCGAGCACGTGCGCGCGCACCGGGTGGTCGCCGGCCCGGGCGATGGCGATGACGTCGGTGAGGTACTTCTCGCCCTGCGCGTTGTCGCTGCCGACGTGGGCCAGCGCGTCGCGCAGCACCCCGGCCTCGAAGGCGTAGATGCCCGAGTTGATCTCGGTCAGGGCGCGCTCGGCGTCGGTGGCGTCCTTGTGCTCGACGATCTTCTCGACCCGCCCGCCCTCACCGCGGACGACCCGCCCGTACCCGGTCGGGTCGGCGAGGTGGGCGGTCACCACGGACACCGCACAGCCGCTCTCGGCGTGCGCCCGAGTGAGCTCGACGAGGGTGGCACCGGTGAGCAGCGGCACGTCACCACTCGTGACGAGCACCGTGCCGCTGAGGTCGGCGGGCAGGGCAAGCAGCCCGCACTCGACGGCCCGGCCGGTGCCCTTGACGGAGTCCTGGTCGGCGAAGACCAGGTCGGGGTCGATCGACGTGCACACCTCGACCACCCGGTCGCGCTCGTGGCGCACGACCACCCCGACGTGCTGGGCGCCGGTGGCCCGTGCAGCCCGGATGGCGTGGCCCACCAGGGCGACCCCGCCGATCGGGTGCAGGACCTTGGGAGTCACGGACTTCATCCGGGTGCCCTCGCCGGCAGCGAGGACGATGACGGCGGCCGGGCGGGGGGTGCTCACGCGCGAGGGCTCCAGACGTGCTGCGGGGTGCTCCGGGACGCCGTCATGCTACCGGTCGGGGGTGCGGCCGACGCAGGGCGGGCCGGGGCCCGAGAGACGCACGGCGCCGCCGACCCGGCATCCGACACAATGGCCGGGGCACCACCACGACAGGGCCGCCCCGGCCGGTGTCCGCGAGAGGAGCAGGCGATGACCATCACGGCGAACCAGGCGAGGGCGGAGTCCCGAGACGGGCGCACCTTCTCGTTCACGGCGGGGGACGACGACGGGGTCGTCGCGGGCGACATGGTGGTGATCAGCACCGATGCCGGGGCGCGCGCCCTGGGCCAGGTCGTCGACGTCGTGGACCCCACGGGCGACCAGCCGCTGACCGGCTTCGGCGTGGTGATCGGCAGCCTCGACCCGGACGGCGCCGTGCAGCGCGCCGATCGCGCGGCGTTCCGCGGTGCCACCCTGGCGCTCGCCGGCCCGGAGGAGCTCGGCGGTCTCGACGGAGCCGCCGCGGGCACGATGACCATCGGGGCGTGGCGCACCGGTGACGTGGGGGCTCCCGCCAACCTGCGGGCGGGTGGGTTCAACCGGCACACCTTCCTGTGCGGGCAGAGCGGGTCGGGCAAGACCTACGCCCTCGGGGTGCTGCTGGAGCGGCTGCTGCTGCAGACCGACCTACGGATGGCCGTCTTCGACCCGAACGCCGACTTCGTGCACCTCGGGAAGACCCTGCCCGGGGTCGACGAGGCCGAGGCCCGGCGGATCGCCGAGCGCGACGTCAAGGTGCTGCGCAGTGACTCCACCCGCGGCGATGGCGAGGAGCCGCTGCGGATGCGGTTCCGCACGATGACGCGGCAGGCTCAGGCCGCCACCCTCCAGCTCGACCCCATCCACGACCGCGACGAGTACAACGCGTTCATCAGCTTCCTCGCCCAGCTCGGCGGCTCCGACATGGGCCCGCTGCTCCTCGGGCTGCGGTCGGGCACGCCCGGCCAGCAGGAGCTCGCCCGGAGGATGGAGAACCTCGGCCTGCTCGAGTGGGAGGTGTGGGCCCGCGACCTGCCGTCGGCGGCCGACTTCGTCACCGGTGGCAACGGCGTGACCGTCATGGACCTCGGTGGCTTCGGTGACCCCGCGGAGCCGATCGCGGTGTGCCTCGAGGTCGTCGACGAGCTGTGGGCGCAGCGCGACCGCCGGGTGCCGACCCTGCTCGTCATCGACGAGGCGCACAACCTGTGCGGCACCGATCCGGCCAGCGCGGTGGCCCAGCGCCTGCTCGACCGCCTCATCCAGGTCGCCGCCGAGGGACGCAAGTACGGCCTGTGGCTGCTGCTCTCCTCGCAGCGGCCCTCGAAGATCCACCCGCAGATCCTCAGCCAGTGCGACAACCTGATGCTGATGCGGATGAACAGCCCCGACGACGTCGCCGAGCTGGGCCGCACCTTCGGCTTCGCCCCCAGGTCGATGCTCAAGGCGTCCAACGGGTTCGTGCAGGGCGAGGCCCTGCTGGCCGGTGGGTTCGCGCCGGTGCCGATGCTCGTGCAGATGCGCGAGCGGCTCACCCCGCAGGGCGGCAGCGACGTCGCCGTTCCCCTGCTCGACGCCTGAGCCCCCGCTCCGCTCTCGCCCAGGCGGGTGCCCAGGTGGTCGCCGTGGCGGCCACCTGGGCACCCGACCCGGATGCCGGTGCGTGCGTCAGAGCAGCTGGGTGAGCTCCGTGCGGGCCCGGGAGCGCACGGCATCCAGCGCGTCCTTGGCGGTGTGCGCCTCGCGCGCCGCGGCCGCGAGCCCCTGGCACTCGGGCAGGGAGTGCAGCGAGAGCGCCAGACGCACCACGGGCACCTTGCTCGGCGCCATCGACAGGCTCGACACGCCGAGCCCGGCGAGCACGAGCGCCAGCAGCGGGTCACCGGCCGACTCGCCGCACACCCCGATCGGCCGGCCGACCCGCCGGGCACCGTCGCACGCGGCGGCGACGACGTCGAGCACGGCCGGCTGCCACGGGTCGAGCAGGTCGGAGAGCGCGCCCTGCATGCGGTCGGCCGCCATCGTGTACTGCGCCAGGTCGTTGGTGCCCAGGCTGCCGAAGTCGACCTCGGCGAGCACGTGGGCCGAGCGCAGCGCGGCACCGGGTACCTCGATCATCACCCCGGCCTTGGGCAGGCCGTTCTCGCGCACCCGCCGGGCGAACCAGGCGGCCTCCTCCACGGTGGCGACCATCGGCGCCATCACCCGCACGTCGGCGCCGGTGTCCCTGGCGGCCACGGCGAGCGCCTCGAGCTGCGCGTCGAGCAGCTCGGGCCGCTCGGCCGACAGCCGCAGCCCGCGCCGGCCCAGGGCCGGGTTCTCCTCCGGCCCCAGGTCGGCGAAGGCGAGCGGCTTGTCGGCCCCGGCGTCCAGCGTGCGGACGACCACACGCCGACCCTCGAACGGCGCGAACACCTGTCGGTAGATCTCCGCCTGCTCCTGCACGGTGGGCGCCTTGTCGGCCGACAGGAAGACGAACTCGGTGCGGAACAGCCCGACCCCCTCGAGGTCGAGGGCGCCGGCGGCCTCGGCGTCCGGCACGCCACCGATGTTGGCCAGCAGCGCGACCCGGGTGCCGTCGCGCGTGAGGCCCGGCCCCTGCCCGGCGGCGAGCGCCTCGGCCCGCTTCTCGCGCCGCAGCTTCTGCGCCTCGACCAGCGCGATGTCGGGGGCGATGGTGACCTCGCCGGTGTCGCCGTCGAGCGCTACCGGTGTGCCGGCCGGGATGCCGGTGGCACCGGAGAGCTGGACCACCGCGGGGATGCCCATCTGCGCGGCGAGGATGGCGGTGTGGCTGGTGCGCCCACCCGCCTGGGTGACGATTCCGACCACGAGGGACCGGTCGAGGGTGGCCGTCTCGGCCGGCGCGAGGTCCTCGGCGACGACGACGCTCGGCTCCGAGAAGTCGGGCACACCCGGCGCGGCCACGCCGAGCACGGCGGCGACCGCCCGTGACCCGACGTCGCGCAGGTCGGTGACCCGCTCGGCGAAGTAGCCGCCGAGCGCCTCGAACTGGGTGCAGTACTCCTCGACCGCGTTGGCGATGGCCGTGGCCCGCCCGCGGCCGGCGGCCAGCTGCTTGTCGGCAGCCTTGACCAGCCCCTTGTCGCGGGCGATGAGCGCCGTGGCCTTGAGGATCTGCTGGGCGGTGTCGTCGGCGTGCCGCGCCTTTCCCTCCAGCGCCTGCGCGACGAACTCGAAGGCCGCCCTGACGTCGGCCAGCGCCGCCTCGCGGTCGTCGACGGCGGGCTCGTCGACCGGGGGGCGCACCGGCGGTGCCACCTGCACCACCGGCCCGTAGGCGGAGCCGGGGCTGACCCCGATCCCCTGCCGGGTCTCCGTCGCGGCCATGGTGCTCATTCCGCGTCGAGGTCGCGGGACAGGAGGGCGACCAGGCCGTCGAGCGCCTCGTCGGCGCCGTCGCCCTCGGCGGTGAGCACGACCTCCTCGCCGTGGGTGGCGCCCAGGGCCATGACCCCGAGGATGCTCGTCGCGTCGACGGCGTCCTCACCGGGACGGCCGATCTCGACGTCGAGGCCGGTCTCGCTGGCCGCCTCGACGAACAGGGCGGCCGGGCGGGCGTGCAGGCCGACGGACGAGGCGATGGTGACGGTGCGCTGTGCCATGTGGGTGCTCCTTGGGTGGGTCGTGGTGCGGTGGGACCGTGCGGGTGACGCTAGGCGAACGGGAGGCGCTGCGGGGCGGGGCGCGGACGGCATCCGAACGACGGGCCGGATGCCGTCCGCTCCCCCGGTTGCTCAGACGGTGGCGACCGCGTCGACCTCGGCGAGGTGCCTGTCGCGGGACTTCAGGGTGATGACGATGCCGGCCATGACGACCACCCCGATGGCCAGGGCCACGAGGAACAGCAGGACCTGGCTCAGGCTGCCCATGATCGGCAGCACCCAGATGCCACCGTGGGGGGCGCGGATGCCGAGGCTGAAGGCCATCGCCAGTGCACCGGTGATCGAGGAGCCGACGACCGACGAGACGATGATGCGCACCGGGTCTGCGGCCGCGAACGGGATGGCGCCCTCGGAGATGAACGAGAAGCCGAGCAGCCAGGCGGCCTTGCCGTTCTCGCGCTCGGGCTCCGAGAACAGCTGCGGGCGAAGGGTGGTCGACAGGGCCATTGCGAGCGGGGCCACCATGCCGGCCGCCATGACGGCGGCCATGATCTTCAGCTGGGGGCTGTCGGAGGCGGCGCCGGCGGTGGCGAGCCCGGCGGTGGCGAAGGCGTAGGCGACCTTGTTGATCGGGCCACCGAGGTCGAAGCCCATCATCGCGCCGAGGATGGCGCCGAGCAGGATCGCGCTGGTGCCGCTCATGCTGTTCAGGGCGCTGGTGAGAGACTCGCTCAGGGCCACGATCGGACGGCCGAGCAGGGTGATGAACAGGCCCGCCGTGATGAGCGTGGAGAGCAGCGGGATGACGACGACCGGCATGACGCCGCGCACGCCCTTGTGCACCTTCCACCCGGAGATCCAGCGGGCGACGAAGCCGCCGAGCAGACCGGTGACCAGGCCGCCGAGGAAGCCGGCGCCCATCGTCGAGGCGATGAAGCCGCCGACGATGCCGGGCACCAGCCCGGGCCGGTCGGCGATGGCGAAGGCGATGAAGCCGGACAGGATCGGCACGAGGAAGCCGAACGCGGCTCCGCCGATGACGAAGCAGAGCGCGGCCCACGAGGTGAGGCTGAGCGGGTCGAAGCTCTGGGTGATGTTGAAGTTGCCCTCGGCCGTGAGGCCGTACTTGACGATCTCGATGGCACCCTGCTTGCCCATCGCGACCTGGGCGAGCATGAACGAGATGGCGATGAGGATGCCGCCCGCGGCGACGAACGGGATCATGTAGGAGACACCCGTCATCAGCCACTGCCGCAGCTTGGTGAGAGTGCTGGCGTCGTTGTCGACCTTCGTGGCCAGGCCGCCCTGCACGGCGGGACCGGCGGACATCGCCTCGGCCGCGAGCTGCGGGTGGGCTCGCCACTGGGCGGCGATCAGCGCGGCCTCCTCGATGAGGGCCGGGCCGTCGGAGATGCCCTTCTTGACGCCGACGTCGACGATCGGCTTGCCTGCGAACCGAGCGGCGTCCTTGACGGGGAGGTCGTGGGCGAAGATCACCGCGTCGGCAGCCTCGATCTCGGCCCTGCTCAGCGGCGTGGTGCCGGCCGAGCCCTGGGTCTCGACCTTCATCACATGGCCGGCGGCCTTCGCGGCGTTCTCGAGGGACTCGGCCGCCATGTAGGTGTGCGCGATGCCGGTGGGGCACGACGTGACGCCGACGAGGGTGAGCGAGCGGGGCCCGTCGTCGACGGCGACCGACGTGTGACCCGCGGACGAGCCGGACTGTGCTGCAACGGCATCCGATGTCGTTGCCGTGGCGGTGGCCGCCGCGGTGGCGGCGGCAGCGGCCGCGGCTGGGGCGGCCTTCGGCGGGTCGAGCGCGACCTGCGCCTCGACGATGTCGACGACCTCGGCCTCGGTGGTGGCCTCGGCCAGGGCCGCCTTGAAGTCCTTCTTCATCAGCGCGCGGGCGAGCTTGGGCAGCATCTGCATGTGCGCGTCGCCGCCCCCCTCGGGCGCCGCGATGAGGAAGACCAGGGTGGCCGGGCCGTCCTTGGCGCCCCAGTCGATGCCGTCGGTGGAGCGGCCGAATACGAGGGCGGGCTCAGTGATGGCGGCGCTGCGGGCGTGCGGGATGCCGATGCCGCCGGGCAGGCCGGTCGCCATCTTCGACTCACGCTCGGTGACGTCGGCGAGGAAGGTGTCGAGGTCGGTGCAGCGGCCGCTGGCCACCAGCCGCTCGGCGAGGGCACGGGTGGCCTCGTGGCGGTCGGCACCGGTCAGGTCGAGGATGACCTGTTCGTCGGTGATGAGGGGCATGGTGCTTCCTTTCGGGTCAGTGCAGGACGAGCGACGGGTCAGGGTTGTGGGTGACCTCGACGGGGATGCCGTCGAGGTCGTGCGGGGCCGGCACACGGCTCCCGGGAAGGGTGACTGCGGCGGCGCCCCAGGTGACGGCGCCGGCGAGGGCGTCGGCGGCACTGCGGCCGCTCGACAGACCGTGGAGCAGCCCCGCGAGCATGCAGTCGCCGGCGCCCACGGTGGACAGGGGGGCCGTGATGCTGGCGCGGGCGTGCACCAGCTGGTCGGCGGTGACGAGGAGGGCGCCGTCGCCGCCGAGGCTGACAGCAACCACCTCGATGCCGTCGGCGACCAGGTCGCGGGCGGCGGCGTGCACGTCGCCGAGGGTGGGCAGCGGGTGCCCGACCAGCTCGGCGAGCTCCTCGTGGTTGGGCTTGATCAGGTGTGGGCGGGCGGCGACGGCCGCGGTCATCGGGGTGCCGGAGGAGTCGACGGCGACCCGGATGCCGCGCTCGCGCACCCGGGCGACCAGCGCGGCATACAGCTCGTCGGGGGCGCCGGGCGGCAGGCTGCCGCAGCCGACGACCCAGTCGGCGCCGTCGGCGGCCTTCAGGGTGGCGGCGAGCAGGGCGTCGACCTCGGCCGGGCTGAGCTGCGGGCCGGGCTCGTTGAGCTTGGTGGTGGTGCCGTCGGGCTCGAGCACGCTGACGTTCATCCGCAGGGCGCCGGCGACCGGGACGCTGCGGCGGGCGACGCCGGCGGCGTCGAGCAGCTCCTCCATGAGGTGCCCCTCGGGCCCGCCGGCGGGGAGGACGGCGATGGTGGGGCTGCCCTGGGCGGCGAGGGCGCGTGAGACGTTGACGCCCTTGCCCCCGGGGTCGACCCGGCTGGAGGTGGCCCGGTGCACCTCGCCGCGGCGCAGTGCGTCGATGACGATCGCCCGGTCGATGCTCGGGTTGGGGGTCAGGGTGACGATCATGCGGTCACGACCTCGGGGCCAGCGGCGCGCAGCTCGGCGGCCACGTCGTCGGCGAGGTCGGTGTCGGTGACGACGAGGTCGACCTCGGCCAGGGTGGCGAACCGGTGCAGGTGGTCGTCGCCCGCCTTGCTGGAATCGGTGGCCAGCACGACCCGGCGGGCCGAGCGCACCATCGCGGCCTTGACGAGCGCCTCGGCCTGGTCGGGGGTGGTGAGCCCGCGGGCGACAGAGAAGCCGTTCGTGCCCATCACCGCGACGTCGACCACGACGCCGTCGAGGGCGCCGGTGGCCCAGTCGCCCACGGCGGCGCCGGTGACGCCACGCACCCGGCCGCCGATGAGGTAGAGCGTGATGCCGGGGTGGGTCGACAAGGCGGCGGCCGCCGAGACCGAGTTGGTGAGCACGGTGAGGTCGAGGTCGGGCGGCAGCAGCTGCACGACGCTCGCGGTGGTGGAGCCCGAGTCGAGCAGCACCGTGCCACCGGCGGGCAGCTCGTCGAGCACCCGGGCGGCGATGCGGCGCTTGACGTCGGCGAGACGGCCGGAGCGGGCGGCGAGGGTGGGCTCGAGCTCGAGGCGCTCGACCGGGATCGCGCCCCCGTGCACCCGGCGCAGCGAACCGCGGCGCTCCAGCGCGGTGAGGTCGCGGCGGACGGTCTCGGCGGCGACCCCGAGCGACTCGGCGAGGCTGGCGACCTCGACCCGGCCGGCCTGGCGGGCCTCCGCCATGATCCGCTGCTGCCGCTCCGCTGCGTACATCGGACTCCCTCGTCCTCGTCGGTGGCCCCTCGTCGGGCCGCGTTCGGACCATCAAACCACTCATTTCGGGTCATGTAAAGAGATACGGGCACCCGTTCTTGTGGTTTTTGATCCGTTTCTGTGTGATCTGGACTTCTCACGCTGTTGGCTCGGGAGGGACCCGATGTGGTGCGATTGCCCTCCCTCGGGCGGGTCGACCCGGTCGATGTGGGGGTGGGACGTGCGCACTCCGCCGGCTGCTGGGGGAAGACGTGCGAGCATGACGGCCGTGGGCCGCCCGCGTGCGACCCGGGCGCCTTCCCGGGAATGACGACGACCACCCTCGCGCTGGTCGCCACCCTCGTCGTGCTGGCCGGGGTGAACCTCTGGTTGCACCTCGGCCCCTCCCGCTGGCAACCGGTCACCGGGCCGCTGCTCGCGGTCGGCCTGCTCTTCCTGGGCCGTTGGGCCGGGCTGAGCTGGGACGAGCTGGGGCTCGGCCGCGACCTCCTGGTTCCCGGGCTCGTCTGGGGCGGGGCGGCCGCCGCCCTCGTCGCCGCCGGCTACGGCGTGGGGCTCGCGGCGCCGGGCTGGCGGCGCCTCTTCCTCGACCCCCGGCACGCCGTCGGCCCGGTGCTCGCGACCGGCCGCGCCCTGGTCGTCGTGCCCTTGGGTGTCGTGGTGCTCGAGGAGGTCGCGTTCCGGGGGGTGCTGTGGGGGCTGGTCGGCGTCGAGCACGGCGCGCTGTGGGCGGCCGCCGTCACCTCGCTGCTGTTCGGGCTGTGGCACGTGCTCCCGGCCGTCGACGGCGCGCGCGCCAACGCGGCCGGCGCGGATGCCGCGGGCGGGCGCGGCGCCGGCACGCGGCCCGTGCCACCCGGAATCCTCGCCCGTCAGGTCGTGGGCACCGTGGTGTTCACCGCTGTCGCGGGGGTGGTGTTCGCCGTGCTGCGCCAGCAGAGCGGCAGCCTGGTCGCGCCGTTCCTGCTGCACTGGGCGACCAACGGGCTGGGCATCCTCGCCGCTGCCTGGGCGTGGTCTGCCCAGCGCGAGTGATCTGACGCCGCCGGCTGCGTCGAGCCGGGCCGGCGGTGCGGAGCGCGTGCGATCACACCTCGGGGTGGGGGGTGGGGAGTCGTGCGGTGACCCGGCCGAGGTCGGTCAAGCCGCGACCGTACCGCTCGGGGGTCAGGTCGCCGAAGATCACGTGTTGCAGGATGAAGCCGGGGAATCGCCCCGAAGAGTGCCTGGCCGACGGCTGTCGCGTCGACGTCGTCCTCGCCGAGACCGGCCGCGGTGGCCCAGGCGGCGGCAAGACGGGTCAGGGCAGCCCGGATCCGCCCGTAGCGCTGCTGCACCTGCTCCATGATGAGCGGATCGCGCAGGGCCTCGGTCCAGGTGCTGACCCCGATGCGGGTGAGGTCGACGCCGAAACGGTTGCCGACGTCGAGCCCGGCTGCGATCAACTGGGGCAGGACCTCGGCTGGCGCGAGCGGCAGGTGCTGCTGCTCGATGCGTTCCAGCTCGGCGTCGACGTTCCCGAAGACCTGGTCGGCGCAGGCGCGGATGAGGTCGGTCTTCGACCGGAAGTACCGGTACACCGTCCCGGCCGACACCCCGGCCTCCTCGATGACGGTCGCCGTGCTCGCGCGGTGGAACCCCTCCCGCTCGAAGCAGCGCAGCGCCGCCGCGAGCACCGCGTCGCTCTTCGCCGAGCGCCGCACCGTCGACGGCGTCGCCTCGGTGGAAGCCCGGCCGCGCTGGGCCGAGCTAGACGCCCCCGCTGCGGGCGAGGCGTCGCGGGGGGAGCCGGAGGGGGATGAGCTAGGTGCCATGTGCTCGTCGGGGTGTACCGCCTGGCCGGACGCACCGGCCTCGTCGCCGCCGAGCTGACCCTGATCGTGCTGGGGAACCCCTGGGCGGCGGCCGCCAGCGCCCCCGAGCTCCTCCCACAACCGTGGTCCACCCTCGGTCACCGGATGCCCTTGGGAGCCACTGTCGACCTGGTCCGCAGCATCAGCGGGTTCAACGGCGCCGGCATCTCGGGGTCGGTCCTGACCCTGTCGGCCTGGGCGGCCCTGGGCCCGCTCATGGTGGGCATCAGCAACGACATGGTGCGCGCGCCCTCGGCCCCGGAGCACGCACAGGCCACGCCGCCGGTTCCCGACCCGCAGCCGGTCCGAACGGCTCGCACGATGCCTGAGCGGAGCGCGCTTGGCCCGGGCTCCGTACGGCCGGAGAACCAGAGAGTTCCGCCACGTATGAAGTCCCTGAGAGAATCCGAGTCGGGGCGCGCGCCCATCTCGACCGACGTGGCACGCCGGGATGCGCGCCGACCTACGCTCGGGCCATGAGCCGGTCCGCCCGCGGTGTCGCCGTGATGCCCGAGGGCTACTGTGCGCTCGAGGCGTGCGGGCCGCTGGCTGCTCCCGGCCGCGGCAGGCGTCTCGCACCGTTCTTCGCCGTGATCGCGATCGCAGTGCTGTCCACGCCGTTCAACCCTCAGGTCAGCGTCGCGTCCACCGTGGTCATCCTCTGTGCTGCAGCGACGGTCATGGCACTCATGCTCTGGTTGCCGTGGCGCCGCTATCCGCGATGGTGGCAGGCCGCGGCCGGTGTGCCCCCGTTGGTGCTCATCGGTGTGTACGTCCACCTGGACGGGGGAGCGAACTCCCCTGTGCTCACGCTGATCCTCGTGCCGCTGATCTGGTTTGCCCTGTACGAGACACGGCGACACCTCTACTTCGTGGCCTCGGCTGCCACGGTGTTGGTGTTCTCGCAGATGATGCCGCTGCCGCCGGTCGATGACGTGCTGCGGGCGGTGATGCTGATCGCGGTCGCGTTCGTCCTGTTGCCGGCGATCCGCAGGCTGGTGGCCGCGCAGCGGGCGGCACTGGCCCTGGCCGACCAGAAGTCGGCCGAGCTGGAGCACCTGGCCCTTCATGACGCCCTGACAGGTCTGCCCAACCGGGCGTTGATCATGGACCGGCTCGAGCAGGCCGCGGCCAGGGTCCGTCGCGACGGTGGCATCTGCGCGGTGCTGTTCCTCGACCTCGACGGCTTCAAGGCGGTCAACGACACCCATGGCCACCAGACGGGAGACATCCTGTTGCAGGCCGTCGCAGCCCGTCTGAACAGCGTGATACGTGAGACCGACACCGCCGGGCGTCTCGGCGGGGACGAGTTCGTCATCGTGCTGGATCGCTCGTCGACCCCACAGGCGGCCGAGCTCCTCGCGGAGCGGTTGCTCAGCCTGCTGCGCCAACCCTTCACCCTCGACCGCCCCACCGACCACGAGACCGCCACCGACACCGCCACCATCTCGCTGACCGTCAGTACAGGTGTCGCGGTGGGTGACGGCGAGCAGGGTGCGGCGGCGCTCCTGCGCGCTGCCGACATTGCGCTCTACCACGCCAAGGGCGGCGGCCGCGACCGCTACGAGGTCTTCCGGCCCTCGTTGGATCAGGAGCAGTGGACGCGAAGCGAGCTGGATGCCGACCTCCGCGCCGCCCAGGAGCAAGAGCAGTTCCGCCTTGTCTACCAACCCATCTACAACCTGGGCGATCTCACGATCCTCGGCGTGGAGGCACTCATCCGGTGGCAACACCCGACCCGGGGCGAGCTCACGCCGGACGAGTTCATCCCTGCACTGGAACTGAGCGGCAGGATCCTCGACGTGGGTCGCTGGGTCCTCGTCCAGGCATGCCTGCAGATGCAGGCCTGGCGGGCCGCCGGCAACCACCTCAGCGTTGCCGTCAACGTCTCGGCCCGCCAGCTCGCCACGGACCACATCATCGACGACGTCGTTCTCGCGCTCGCAACCAGTGGCTTGCCGGCCAACGCGCTGACCCTGGAGATCACCGAGACCGCGCTCCTGGGCGACCTGGATGCCGTCGCCGAACGCCTCCGAAGGCTCAAGCGCATCGGCGTGCAGATTGCCCTCGACGACTTCGGGACCGGCTACTCCAGCCTGGCCTACCTGCAGCGGTTCCCCGTCGACACCCTCAAGATCGACCGTTCCTTCATCGGCGCCCTCGGCCGTTCGCGCGACTCAGCCGCCATCATCCGCACCCTCGTCCAGCTCGGCCACGACCTCGGCGTGCGCACCGTGGCGGAAGGCGTGGAGACCGGTGACCAGCTCGACCACATGCGCCGCCAGGGTGTCAGTGAGGTCCAAGGCTTCCTGCTCTGCAAGCCCCTCGACGCGGAGACGCTGGACAGGTTGGTCCTCCAACCCCTCCGACCGACAACTGCACCGACGGCGAGATGAGGCCTCTGCTGGCCGGCCGGGTGAGAAGCCGGCATGCCAGCTCGCGGCCTCGCGTTCCACCGGACCGCGCGCCGGCGGCACACGCGGGCCGCCGGCGGGGCGCACGTCGCTGACCCGCACAGCTCCACAGCATCAACGGCGATGCCGGAGCTGACCACCACCGCAGCACGGGTGACGTGGGTCTGAGCACCGGGTCCGCTCGGTGCGCTGGTACAAGGACGAGCACGAGACGTGGCGGCGCGTCGCCCGTCTCGGCAGGACACGCTCACCGCCGTCGTGCACCACCCTGCCGGACTCATTGATTCTCGCTCCCGGGGAGGACCGCGTCACTCAAAGGATCTACCCCGTGCGCCGGCTTGCTTCGCCGCGTCGCGTGGACTGCTCGTCTGTCAAGACACAAAGGCAAGAGGCCGACTACCCGGAGTCCCCGGCCCGGGCGGAATGCGGCATGCCCAAACTGCACGCGTCGAACCAAAGGCAAGATCTCAAACGGTGTGAGTCCCCAAACGCTCACGAGCATCCGGAGCTGCGTCCTATCGCCGCGAGTCGGGCCTGACTGCGGGGTCTGGCTCTGTGGCGTGCCGACGGTCCGTTCTCTATCCACAGCATGTCAAGGGCGATCCGGCGCGGCCCCTCACGCAAGGACCTCCATCCACGCTCAGGGCACGTCGCCCACCACGTGACGATGTCGAGCCCCGTCAGGCTGTGCCCACTCACTCCAACAGACTCCGCGTCACCCCGTCTGGTCGCCGGCTCCGGTCTCCCGAGCTGCTCGCAGGGCGCGACGATCGTGGAAACCGGATAGCAGCACGTTCGGGTCGGGGGCGAAGGGGACCTCAAGTACCGATGGTCCGGCATCGGTGGGCACGACTTCGAGGACGAATGTCTCGTGCGCCGAGAGCACGATGGCCGGGCCGTCGATGGACGACGCGGTCGTGCCCGGAGGCACGGTGGAGCTCATCCGTGTCTGGGCGTCGGACGTCTTGAGGTATGCCCCGACCGCCGGCTGACCTGTTGCCGATGTCACGAAGGCGCTGCCGATGATGGGGCGCGCGGTGGTTCACCACCGAGAAGGTCACCGCCCGGTTCGGCCCCTGCGGTGCCAGGGAGGCTGTGATCGTCACCCCAAGCACGTGGCCGTCACACGGCGCGGCAGTTCGATGACCAATCTGGCTGTGCCGGCGTCGTAGCGCGAGCGCTTCGGCTTGGCCACCGTCACGGGGAAGGGTCGCCGGATGCGTAGAGCTCTTGGCGCAGTTTGCGCACTCGGCTGTGGTCATCGACGAGCACGTTCAGGCGCATGTAGGAGCCGTCAGGCGCGAGCGGATCAACCGGCTCGGGGAAGGCCCGCGACCCCAAGAAGTACCGGGCGGTGAAGGCAGCGGCGCTGTCTCGTGCACGGGCGGTCTGGTGTTCGTGCGAGGCGTGGACCTCTCTCGCCGCAGTCACGTGCGTCGCGAGCGTGGCCTCCTCGAGGTCGACGGAGGTGTGGACGAGCTGGTCCTTCCCAGGGCCGACGCGTCCCTGGGCAATCCACGCGAGCGCGTAGTACGTGTCCAAGCTGGCGGCGATCCGGGGTCGGGCGGGGCGGCTCCCTTGGCGTCAGCGAGGGCGCCCCCGCCCGCTCAAGCATCGCGAACCGGTCGTCGAGTTCAAGTCCCGCACGGCCTGCCTTCTCGAGCTCGTCCATCGCCGCCTTGTACGGCCCGGTCCACTGGGTGTCGCGGACGTCCTCGATCCTGGCGGAGAGGTCCGAGATGGCCGCAGAGGTCTCGTCGCACCGAGCGAAGAGTGCCCGCACCAGGGCGGAGGCCAAGGCACCGACATCCTCACCGGCGCCGTCACTAGAGTCCCCCTGAGCGACCACCGCCTTGACCAGCCGCGCGGCCGCCGAGGTCACCAGCGGGACGACCAGCGCTTCAGCATCGCCCCATGGTGGCGGACTCGCGTGTCGCGTGCCAAGTGGCGACATCGTCACCACGCGGCCCGGCCATCCCGAGAACACAGCGCCCGACGAACACGACCACATCCGATGGTTCAGCGCGGACGCCCACTGCGCGGTGAACCTGTCCGACCCGGCCGGCCTGCCGGAGCTCGTCAAGGCTATGGCGGCCGCGCACTGCGAAATCTGACGCCGCGCTGACCCACTTCCCCGTAAGTCAGGCGCCCGGTCGGAGTAGCCCACTTCGCCGCGAAGCGGCCGTGCGCTGAGTCGTGGACGGCTCTGCCCCGCTAGGGGAGCGCGATCAGGGTGCTGCGCAGCATGTCGTCCTGCCTGAGCGTGCCGTCGGCGCTGTGCAGCTCGAGGGAGAAGAACTGGTACTTGTACCGGGCCCCACCCTGACCTGTGAGCTGCGCCCTGCCGTTCCACTGCGCGCCGATCGCCCCGTGTTCGATGAAGTCGAACAGGTGGTCGACGCCCACCATGTCCGCAGCACCAACGGCCAGCGGAGCGTCGCCGTCGTCGGTGTCCGCGCAAGCGTCCTGGGCAGGGGCGCCCTCGTCCAGCCGCCACAGCTCGAGGTAGATGGTGTCCATCGCCACCACACCCATGCCCCCGTTCCCGCGCTCGTGCACCCACGCCGGGGAAGCGGGGTCCTTAAGCGGTGGCGGCCCTTCGGCGCCACCGTCGACCCAGGCGCAGAAGTCCTCGCGGGAGATGTTGAGGAAGCCGATCAGGTGGTTGTCGAGGTCCGGGAAGATCCACGCGAAGGTGGCGATTTCCTGGGCCTGCGGCGGGATCGCCGACGCGGTGGTCGGGACCACCAGCGGTCCCAGGCAGATCGGCAGGGCGAGGGCGGCGACCCTGGCCTTCCTCGTGAGGCTGAACATGGGTGCTCCTCTCGGTTGCGGGCCGGAACGGGCCGGCGTGATCTGCGGGTGCTTGCGTGCGGGCTGCCAGCCTCAAGACCAAGTGGCCGGGTAGGCCGGGACCGGCAGGTCCAAGGGGTGCACTGTCCCGTCGCCGGTCCGCAGTGCGAGGTGGAGGACACCACCATCGCCCATCGACTCGATCCCGCCGACGACGGCGGTGACCGGGCTGGTCTGCCCTGGGGGCAGGCCCTGCAGGGCAGCGTCGATCAACGGGTGAGGACCTCCGGAGGGGGTCTCGAGCCACGCCATGGACGTGCTGCCGTCGGGCAAATTCACCTCTGCCGGCTCCAGGGGCGCGCCGGAGGCGTTGGTCACCTCGAAGTCGACCGCCAGTGCGCCGTCCATCGTGTCCGGGCACCCGGGGTCAGTCCGTTCGAGGCAGGTGACGTCGACGAACACGCCGACGACCCGGCCGGTCACCGGGGCCTTCCCCGCGCTGTCGTCCGCCGCCGGGGTGACCCATCGTCCGATGGGGAACTGGTTGCGGGAATGTAGCCTCCACGCGTCGCCCTCTTGGCGGAAGGTCAGGTCGGTGAGCACTCGTGGTGGGGGTCCTTCGGGGTCACCCCAGGTGACCGGCCCCGAGAAGGTGACATCCGTACCCTTCGTGGTCGCCGCCCCCGGATCGGCCTGCGCATGCGGGAACACACTGTCCATGATGTCGCCCGAGGCCCGGCGCAGGTGGTCGGCATGCGCGAAGAATGCCGCAGCGGGGCCGCTTGACAGGCTGTGCAGCGTGGAGGGGTCGCTGGCGGCGAGGGCGGCGGCGATTTTGCTGAAGGCTGTGCGGGCGTTCGTGTTGACCGTGTCGCCGTCCTCGCCCGAGCCGGCACGCTCGGCTGCTCCGCAGCCGGTGAGCAGGAGCGCGAGGGCGATCATTGCCCTGCGCCAGGTGGCTGGCTTCTGGTTTGTGATCGTCATGTCGCACCTCCGTGTCACCTCCAAGGCAACGGGATGCGGTGCTGCGTCGCATCGAGGATGTCCCTGCGAATTTCGTCGGTCCACCTGGGGGCCAGCCCCCACTGCCTCGCGCCGGTGTGGTGGTCGGGCTCTGATCATCTCGCCGAGAAGGGAATCCTGCGAGGGATGGGAGCTGTCCCGCTGGCCCTCCTGCTTCGACTACAAGAACATGGACGACTGGCTAGTGCAGTTGCCGAGCCACGCAGGCCCTCGATGACGCCGCGAGCCCAGGTGGTCACCCTGGCCATCGGGGCAGTGGTCGCGGTCGCGATGGCCGCCGTCACCGCCCGCAGCCTGCCCGTGCCTCCGCCGGCGAACGATGTCGTCCAGGTGCTGTTCGCAGGTGGTGTCGCGGTCGTCGCCGGAGTACTGGTGGGTCGCTGGCGCGCCGGTCGTCGCACTGCCTGGCAGCTGGTCGCGATGGGGCTCATCACGATGCTGACGCTGTTGGCGTTCTCCAACCGCGCGCTGCCGTTCACCCTGGGTGGTCTCCTGGCCGGCACCCAGATCGCGGTGGCGCTCCATCTGCTCCTGTGCCTCCCAGACGGTGAGCTGGAAACCGGCTCGACCGGTTGCTCGTCGCGCTCGTGTACGCCGTCACCGTCGCGTCCAAGCGGCTGCCCAACCTGTTCCTCGACTGCACCGACCCGTTCGGCTTTGGCTGCCCAGGAAACCTGTTGCTAGCCCGGCCGTAAGTTCATCGGGGGTCATGCGGCGTGGTAGCCGAGTCGGTGGAGGAAGGCGTTGAGGTAGTGGCGGGTGTAGGTCCAGTCGAATGGCTCGGCGGCGTGGTTGTACCGCTCTTGGAAGGCCAGGACTCGTTCGGCGAGGTGGTCCAGGTCGCGGAAGTCGTTGGGGCTGATGGCTTTGCGTTGCAGGATGGAGAAGTAGATCTCGACCTGGTTCAGCCAGGATGCGTGTACCGGCAGGTGGACCAGCGTCGCGGTCGGCCAGGCTGAGGTCATCCGGTCGATCGAGGCTTGCCCGTTGTGGGACGAGCCGTTGTCCACGACCCAGAACACCCGCCGGGCCGAGGCGTACGGCTGCGTGTTCATCACCTGGGCGACGAGGTCCTCAAACGGTGCGATCCCGGTCTTCGGCGCGATCTGGCCCATCACGTGGGCTCGGTGCACGTCGTAGGCGGCGAAGTAGGCCAAGGTGCCGCCGCGGGCATACTCGAACTCCACCCGACGGGTCCGCCCGGGCCCCGGCGGTAGGCCACGGTGACGGCGTCGCAACGCCTGGAGCTGGGACTTCTCGTCGGCGCTGATCACGTATTCGTCCTCGCCCAGTTCGCGGCCCTGCCAGTGCCGGTCGTACAGATCCAGCACCCGGGCGGCCTTGACCCCGAAGTGCGGGTCGCGCGGGAAGATCCAGGACCGGTGCTGCCACGGCTTGATCGCGTCCGCGGCCAGCCAGCGGCGCACCGTCGACGGTGAGATCGCCTCGACCAGGCCCCGAGCCGTGGCCTCGGTGGCCAGCTCCGTGCTGGACCACCGCGACAGCGGCACCTGGCTCTCGGCCGGCAGGGTGCACGCCAACGCCTTGACCTCGGCTACCTGAACCGGGGTGAACCGGCGCGGCCGCCCGCACCGGGGCCGGTCATCCAACCCCGCCAAACGTTCGCTCGCGAACCGTCTGCGCCACTTGCGCACGGTGTCCACCACGACCCCCAGCTCCGCGGCGACCACCGCGTTGGCGCGCCCTGCGCGGCCGCCAGCACGATCCGAGCCCGGACCACGTCGCGGTGCTGGCCGCGCGCGGCTCGAGCACGCGCGGTGAGCCCGGCCTCCTCAACGGGGGTCAACACGATCACGAACGCACTGCACATGCTCATCACACCGTTGTCCGCCCCAGGGCGCCGCCCACGCCAGCGACACGCCGAACCAACCCAGCACCACGCGAGCATGCCGGTGAAGATGGTGACGTGCCCCGCATCCCCGACTCGACAAAGTCCTCGCTGCAGCAGCGCCTGACAGCCCGCGCCCGCGAACGCTGGCCCGCCCTGGCCCGCGTCGCCATCCGGTATCGCGCCGGCTTCGCCTACGTCGACGGCGTCCTACCCGACGGGGATGTGCTCCGCCTGTGCCGGCTGCGCTACGCCGGCTCCGCCCGCATGTGGGGCTTCGCGATCTACCGCGCCAGCCACGACGACTACGAAGACTCCTACCTACCCACCGGATCAATGGGCGGCACCGCCGAAGACGCCCTCGACACCGCCTGCGGCCTCTACCTCGCCGACCCCACCGCCTGGACCTGAACCCCCGACGAACTTACGGCCGTGACCACTAGGGCGACAGTCCCTTGGGGCAAGGTCTCCGAAAGTCTGGGGACTCTCACGGCAGTGGCCCACAGTGGGCCGTAGTGACGCAGTCCCCCGGCGGGCAAGTGGTGCCGCGGTCGCGGGGTTCGTCGCAAGTTGACCGCTCGGCGATCTGGGCGCGGCGGGCGGCAGATCTCACAGGATCCGAGGCAGCCCTACGGACGCTCCCAGCCACCTGACCTGCGACGATGGCCGCCTCAACTGTCGTTCAGCGGCCTGGCCACAAGGGCCCCGCGGGGGTGGTCCGAACGGTTCTAGGTGTTATTGACTGGGATCGCGCTCTTTCGGTCCCTTGCGAGGCGGCCGGGCGGGAATCGTGTCGTTGTGCTTGTGGTGCAGGCGTACTTGAGATCACCGATCCGCCCTGTCCGGGTGGCCTCGTTCTGAGTCGTCGTCAGCACACGCGCCGCGAGCTCCGCGGTGACATCGGCCGGAGTTCCCCTGGCCCGATCCCCCTCGCTCCGGGATCGCCCGATCACCCGTCATCGCGACAGTTCTGTGACTAGTTTTGGTGCCTCGCGATGGCCCTGGGCACGGTGGATGTCACTGTCGTCTCGGCGATGACCTGCCCCGACCTGACGACCCAGCGCGGCGGGGCATGGTGGGCGAGCAGGTCGACCACGCGCTCGTGGTCGTGGACGCACAGGTCGGCCGGACCCCCGACCGCGATCCCGTAGTCGCCCAGACCGAGCACCCGCGCCGCTCGATCGGTGACCAGCTCGACGAGCAGGCGGTGGTCGGTTGACGACAGGAAGCCGAGGATGTGTGCGCTGAGGAAGGCGACCTCGAGCATGTTGTGCCGGCCGAAGGGGTAGTAGGCGTCCTCGATGTCGTCCTGGCCCAGCGCCACGGGTAGCCCGTGGTCGACGACCTGCCGCACGGGCAGGTGTAGCGGACCGGTGTGCGGGTCGGAGACGAAGCCCAGACCGGCACGCTCGGCCAACCCGAGAAGCCGAAGCAGCGTCGGTGGCGGATACAGCCCCATCGCCCGGGCGTGACAGGCGACGCCGCGACCGATGAGATCGTGGTCGATCATCGCCTCGGCGAGCATCTCCGTCGTCCTCAGTGAGGGGTCCCCCGCGTCATCGACCAACATCGCCACGCGTGACCCGGAGTCATGGGCTAGGCGACATGCCCACTCGACGTGCCTGCGGGCGTCGCGGTCGCTGTGCTCGATCCACGGGATGCCGCCGACGACATCAGCCCCGAGCCGCATCGCCTCCTCGCAGAGCTCCGCAGCCCCGGGGTCACGCAGCACCCCGTCCTGCGGGAACGCGACGACCTGCAGGTCCACAAGCCCTCGGAACTCCTCACGCACCTGGGCCACCGCGTGCATGCCCTCGAGTCCGGCCGTGGTGTCGACGTCGACGAACGCCTGGACGTGCAACGTCCCGTGGCGCACGGCATCCCAGAGCGCCTGACGGACGTTCGGGATGATCCACGCCCGGTCGTAGCTTCGCTTCACCGCCGACGCGAGCTCGATCGACGTCATGGCGTCGCCCATCGCCGGACCGGTGTACGCCCCGAGCGCGGTCTCGCCGGCCAATGACAGCGTGCGCACCTTGTCAAGGTGCATGTGCGCGTTGACCATCGGGGGCGTGACGAGGCGCCCCTCGGCCTCGATCAGGGTGAGGGGCTTCGACCTTCGGTCCGGGTCGTCTCGGAGGGACGCCGCCTCGGCGCCCTCCCCCAAGGCGGCGATGCGACCCCCGCTCATGAGGATCGACGTGACCTCGCCGTCGATCAGGCGTGCACCTCGGACAAGCATGCGAGAGGTGGACATTCTCTGGCCCTTTCGGGTCGGTCGGCCTCGACCGACGATTGCGGTGGGTGGGACCGGCGAGCTCGCTGTGCCAGCGTTGATCCGGCGGGCGCCCGTGGTGGGCCTCCACGGTCAGGCTACGAGCGTCGTCTCGACCGTGGCGTCATCACTAGTTGCCAGCCGACGAGCCGCATCACTTGGCAGGAGTCGTCTCGCTGCTAGGGCGCCTCATGAATGACCGACCGTGCTCGCCTGGGGGCCGGAACGCCGCTCGCTCGCGCACGAGCCACTCGACGAGGGTGAAACGCTTACTGGGCGCAATGGCGCAGCCCCGATTGACGCTGTGACGCTGTGCGGCGGCCGGTGGGTCGCCGTTCGCGGTGAAGGCGTGCGCCATCATGAGGGGCCTGCTGCTACTGACAAGTGCCGCAAGCCGCGCCGCTTACCACTTCGAGATGGTGCGTCGTTCTGGCTCCTCCTGATGCAGACGTCCTGTCCGGGTTCGCTCCGGAGAACGGAGCAGGGGAGTTGGGGCGCGGTTCCGGCAAGGCCTGGGCGCTCCGCGACCTATGAGAATATCCATGTTTCGGGCCACCTAACAGTTCTTCCCAGCAGCCGCGAAGCACGCGTCATCCTCGGACAGCCGGAGGACTGGGGGCGGGTGTGCTCGGCCGCTGATGGGGGAGCGCGCCTCCGTCCTCCATGCCGCCGCGGGAGCGGGCAGTCCTGCAACCTTCGGCTTGGACCCGAGGCTCCGACTGTGCTCGGAAGCGGGTTTGAGGAGCTCCTCGAGCGGATCGCCGCACCCGACCCAGGTCGCACCAAAACGCGGTGACTGGACTCCACGACCGGCGGGACGCGCACCCTGAAACTCCCAACGTCGTCCCTTCTGAGGGCGTCATCACGCGGCCGTAGTGACGCGGGTCAGTGCTCACGTTCATGTCCGAGTCTGGCCGGGGCTGCGTCGGGCGCTGTGGCCGTGGACTGACCCGCTCGAAGGGTTGGCGCTCTCGTTAGCTAGGCGAAGCGGAGCCAGGTCCGGCGTCCTGGTCGAGCGCGACGTCGACCATGAGCTCGTCAGCGACCGCCTCCAGCGCCGCGCGCAGCTCGGCGTCGTCGGTGCTGGCGGGTGCGGCGAGCACGGCGTGCGCCTCGAAGAGCATGCCGCCGGCCATCGGGGCGTGCCTGACTGTGGTCTCGAGCTCCTCGATGCTGATGTGGCGTGCGGAGAGCAACGCAGAGATCTCGGCGACGATCCCCGGCCGGTCCGCGCCGACCAACTCCAGGCTGAGCCGGTGCGTCGGGGTCCCCGGGGGCGTGCTGGCGCGCGCGATCGTCACCGCAAGCCCCTGCTCCGCCACGCTCTCCAAGTCCGCCACCAGGTCCTCGACCTGGTCCGCCGGGACGACAACCTCGACGATGCCCGCGAACTTGCCGGCCAGCCGCGACATCTGGCTGCGCTGCCACAACGCCCCCTGGGCATTGAGACGAGCAGACAGTGCCGATACCAGGCCGGGCCGGTCGTCGCCGATCACCGTCAGCACCAATGTCTCCATGAGCGCAGAGCCTACGACCGAAGCCCGTGGCTCCCCAGGCGTTTGGACGGCCAGCGTGACTTGCAGAGGCGGCCAGGCGTTGGTCCCGCACTGCTCGGTCGAACCACTCTGCACCCAGCGAAGAGACCACCTCGATCCGTCCTGTCATGCTTGAGCGGATGCTTCGCTTCGCCCACCAGGGCGCGTCCCCGGGGTGCGTCTTTCCGCCCACTACGGGCGCCCCACTTCGCCCACTGTGCCGCGGACGGCGCAGGCCATGCTCGATTCCTGAGCGTGCCGGCCATGGACCTCGGAGCAAGTGTGTGGGCCGCTGGCAAAGGTCGACGTAGGAGCTCCGGCGGGACTGCTTCGCCGGGGCCAGCCCACCAGCGGGAGGCGTGCAGTACAGGGCGGCCCGCTATTCGCTGTTCAGTCTGTTCAGCACCTTCTCAGCGAACCAGTAGTGGCCAGTTTCAAGGCAGTCTGAAGTGTCCTGAACCGTCGTGCCTCCGTTATCGTCCACGCGAAACGTTGTTGGGCATTTGTCGAACGCTTCCCCTGTGTTCAAGCCGGTGTATCGACCTATGATCCTCGACTCCTCTGCGAAACTCACCAGCATGTCCTTCTCTTCGGTGCTCAACTTCGTCGAACTCGACGAAGGGAAGGTGTTCGAGACCCGGATGAGACCATAGAGCCTGATTTGCGCGGCCCGGTAATAAGCGACAGCCCCCCGGCGCTTGTCCCCGTCGGTCTGGCGAACGGCGTCATTGTACGCTCGGCGAACCTCGCCGAACGCGACGTTCGCCGCGTAGAGATCCTCTCTCACCGACTCCTTCTTGGCCCTCCAATCCTGGTCCCACGCGCGGCGCTTCTCGGAAGTGGCGTTCGGCTCTTCTTGGAACCTGGTCCAGTCGGGCCAGTGGTCGGCCACATGTTCCTCCATGGCTGAAGGGGGTCCCAAATCCCAATTGATGATGGCCTCGTCAAGTCTGACCATTGCGGTCTCCTCTTCGAATGCCGCGCGTCTTTGATCGTCCCTGAAGTCTTTATAGACCAAGCCTCCGACGCTCCCGACGACACCGATCATTGCGACCGTCAGCGCAATCGAAGCCCCCGACCCCGACCGTCGTTGGGAGCTTCTTGCGGAGTAACCATCCTCGACCATGCTCACGCCCCGATCGTCCTTGTCGGGTAGGAGGACGACCTTGCCGCCCTGATACCACAAGTGGGAGCCGAGGTCAGATCATGGCTGCGCCCCAGGAAGTTGCTGCGACGAGCAGGTCGGACCTACGCCTCCCGGGCGGACCTCCCCCGCTGGGTCACCTCGTGCAGGAGCTGGATGGCGTCGACCCCTTTTATGCCGAGGTCGTGGTTATGCCGATGTCGGTGGGGCGGGGCTGGTCAGGGCGGTGGACGCGCTGGTGAGGTCGGCATAATCACAGGCTCTGGAGGAAGGCGAGAAGGGTGTCGTCTTGGGGTTGGTAGCGGCCGGTGTGGCCCCCCGTCGGGGTGGTGCGGGCCAGTGCCTTCTCCTTGGTGGCCAGGTCGGCGTGTAGGTACACCTGTGTGGTGTCGCTGCTTTCGTGGCCGAGCCAGAGGGCGATCGCGGTGCTGTCGATCCCGGCTGCGAGCAGGCGCATGGCGGCGGTGTGCCTGAGGACGTGCGGGGTGATGGTCTTGCCGGTCAGGCTCGGGCAGGTGAGGGCGGCGGTCCTGGCGTGCAGGGTGAGGCGGACGGCGACGGCGTCGGGTCGGCGGTCGAGGCGGTCAGCAGGTGGTGCAGGACGGTCACGGTTGGGTGGTCCAGTGGGGTGCTGCGGTCCTTGCGGCCCTTGCCGTGGGCCAGGACGTGGGCGCCGGTGCCGAGGTGGACGTCGCCTATGCGCAGGCCGGTCAGCTCGCTGACTCGTAGTCCGGTGGTGACGGCGACCTGGATCAAGGCGTGGTCGCGGCGACCGGCCGGGGTGCTGTGTTCGGGGGCGTTGGGCAGCGCGGTGACTTCGGGCTGGCTCAGGTAGGTGATGTCGGTACGGCGTTGGCGCCGTTTGGCGGGGATGGCCAGCACCCGACTGATGGACCCGGCGTGTTCGGGGTGCTGCACGGCGGCGTAGGCGAACAGGGCGTGCACGGCGGCCAGGCGCGCGTTGCGGGTGGCGATGCTGTTGCCGCGCTCGTGTTCCAGGGGGCACGTGCACCAGCCGGGGTGCACGATGAGGTCTGTGCGGT
>CAVVFG010000003.1:0-47882 GCA_963747405.1 uncultured Actinomycetota bacterium | reverse complement strand
CACCCACGCCGCTGTACTCGCTCCGCCTGAGGCATGAGGTCTCGGGCTCGTCTCGGATGAGCGTGGGCGAGGCTCGGTGGCCCGCCGGCGATGAGGGGCGTCCGGAGGCGGCTCTCGTCTCGATCACGTGGGCCGCGGGCGTTGCCGACACGTCGATGTGCTTCGCCCGAGCACGGCGCCGCAAACGTCGACGCCGCGGCTGTATCAACGACCGGATCTGCAGTTCCTCGTTCCTGTGAGTGGTTCTTCGGTAGACGAGTGGGTGCAGGAGCAGATCTCCGCGCTCGATGTGTGCGCGAGCGTGTGGGATGACGCGACGCTGGCGCGGTACATCCGCGCCGTAGCAGAGTCCAGCCTCGAGACCATCGACGCGGACGCCGACGAGTTCTCCACGTTCATGGCCGAATGTGCGGCCCTTGCGGCGGACAACATGCAGGACGCCCGGTTGAACATCCTGGAGCAGGCGGTGGCCGAGCTCGAGAATCCTGAGTTCGACCTCACCGACGCTCTTCGGGGCGCCGTGCTCGTGCTTGCCGGAGAGCTGGTCATCACCACGCTGTGCCACTTGGCGTACAGCGGTCGCCGCAACCGCTCACCACATTGGATGAAGAGGTCGCAGGAGAGCCAGGCGGCCTTCGAGGCAGCCGGGCAGCTACGGGAGATGGCGCGGATGGCTGAAGCGGCAGCAGGGGTCGCCGACGAGACCGTGGTCGACCGGGTCATCGACGCCTACCAACCCCCGCCGGAAGGCTGGGCTCCTACCGATGCCCACCTCAAGGTGCTCCTGAAAGGTGTCCGCCACACCACGCTGGCCCGCGCGGGCCGGACGCTCGGCGAGGGACTGCGCGACATCACCGGCCACGGGCTCTCAGCGACTGCGAGCGGCGTGGCGGAGCCCTTCCGGACCTCGGGCATCGTAGGAGGGTTCCTGTCGAAGATCGCCACGGAACGGCGACAGACCTGTGAGGCACTTCGTGACCTCCGCCTGCATGTGCGCTTCGTACCGGGACGAGTACGCCAGCGACAAGATCCACGAGCTCCTCGTGCTCGCCGCCGAGAGTGCTGCTGCACCAGACCGCCCCTCGGAGCTCACGGCCGCCGAGCGCGACCTGTGCGCCCTTGGCTTCGAGTCATTGCTCTGGAGGCTCTGGCTCAAGCAGAACCACCTGCTCGGCCAACCCGAGTTTCGCAAGCAGGTGAGCGTCGGAAGGGACATCGACCAGCACGGAAACGTCGGGGGGATCGCCTCGTCATCCACTCGGAGGAGGTCGCGACAAGGATGAACGTTCCTGAGCTCCAGACCGCGGTGCGCAATCGTTCCGGGCTCAGGTGGCCCGGTGCCAACCGCCTGAGCGACGAACAGGCCGCCTACCTCTTCGACACCTTCGCGCGGTCGGTGTTCGCCCACGACCCACAGCAGAGCCTGTTCAACAACCCTGAACTGCCCGAGCATGCCCGGCGCCCCTTCGAGGCCGCGCGCTGCGACGAGATCTGGTCCATGCCCCGCAAGAACTGGGTCGGTCTGGACAACAGCGAACGCACCGTGCGGATGAACGAGCTGAAGATCCTCGTGGTCGACTACTTCACCCGCAACGACCTCCCGCGGGATGGCAGCAGCCCCGCGTCGCAACAGGCGAGGAGGCTGCGCGAGGGGATCCGCGGCGCCCTCGAGCTCGACGACCATGACCCGAGCCCGCTCGAGCAGCTCCTCGACGAGCTCCCTGTCCGCCCGGCCGAGCCGGCGCCCGTCGTGTCCATGGGCACGGGGGTCGAGGAGCTGGGCGCCCTTCTCGCCGGGGCAGGCGGCCCGGAGCGGCGTTGGCTGGCCGCCGGGGAACCGACCCGTCTCGAGGTGGCCGTGGCCGACCTCGACCTTCAGGTCACCGCCTACAGCGCCGCCGCGGCAGATGGTGGTGGCGACGGCGATCCGGAAGCACTGGCCGACCTGAGCGACCAGGTCGCTGCGCTACAGCGTGAGGTCCAGGAGCACTATGACGCCCTGATCGACCTGGCCGGTGGCAGCTCGCCCGCCATCGACCAGCAGACCCTCGCGGCGGTGCGGGACCGGCTCGACGGACGAATCCGCGACCTCACCGCCTTCTCGCCGGACTCGGTCCCCGCCAATGCCTCTCCGTGGCGCTGGTACGGGGGGCCGGACGCTGGCGAGCCGATCAGCAGCAGATCATCGAACACCACAGGGGAAACGTCGTCATGACCATCAAGCAGGAGATGTTCCGATTCGTGAACAGCCGTCGCCCCGAGAGGGTGAGACTGCACCGCGTGGACAGCAGGTTCGTCCGCGACTTGCGGCCGACTCGGGACGAGGGCTTGCTCGCGGTCCTGTTCGGCCCGGGGCCCTACGAACCGAAGCTCGCCGAGGCCGAGACCTTTGCGCGCGGTGCCCGCTTCGTCGAGCCCCGCGACGCTTCGCTGCTCGCCCTCGAACCGGCCGTCGACGTGCTGCGCGAGCGCCTCGAGGAGGGGGTCGACCTGCAGGAGCTGGCCGACGCCCTCGTGGAGGAGCTTCCCTCCCTGCCCGAGCTGCTCAGCGAGACTCCCCCTGCTGAACTCGCCCTGGCGGTGGTGGTGTTCACGGCCCGGCTGTGGGACACGATGTACGCCCTCACCATCTTGGGCTTCGACCGCTACGTCAGCACCAACTACTGCGCCGACGCCCTGCGCTGCTACCACGTACTGCGGGTGTGGTGGCTGGCGGCTCAGGCGGGTGCGACATCGTGGCCCGGCGGACGCTTCGACGACTACGAGGTGCTGATCGACCTGGACAAGGCCGCCGACCCGGGCTCCGGCAGCCGCACCGGGGCCGCGGTCGCAGGGCTGGGTGGCTCCACGCTGGCATCCGCACTGGCCGCTCCGAGCTTCCGGGTTCCTCTGACGGCGGGCCGAACCCCCCCACCGGCCATCGGTGACCTCATCGTCGTCGAGGAGGAGCTTTCCCGGTACGACCTGAGCGAGATCGCCGACGTCACCTCCGTGATGCGCTCGGAACGGCGCGAGCAGACCACGCGGAACCTGTCGCGCACCAGTCAGACGACCTCCCTCGAGACCGTCTCCGAGGACGAGCGGACCAGCAGCGTCCAGACCGCGGAGCGCTTCCAGCTGTCGTCGCAAGCCGAACAGTCGGCGAGCCAGAACTTCGGCATCCAGGCAGGGGTGACCGCCACCGGCAAGTTCGGCCCCGTCCAGGTCAGTGCCACGGTGAACGCCTCCTACGACACCAGCACGTCGTCGTCCACGTCAACCGCTCAGGAGTACGCAAAGGCCGTCACCGAGGAGGCGAGCCGCCGAATTCGTAACAGCATCAAGCAGGTCAGCTCGACCACGGTGCTGACAGAGTCCCAGCAGACGACGCTTCGCGGGTTCAACAACGAGAACGGAAGCGACAACATCAACGGGGTCTACCGCTGGCTGGACCGCATCTACCGGGCCAAGCTGATGAACTACGGTCGCCGTCTGCTGATCCCGATGGTCGTCCCCGAACCGTCCGCCGTCTACCTCAGCCGGCTCAGTGACCTGGCGACGACCGAGCTCGCCGACCTCACCGCGCCCGTACACCCGTCCCGCCTGAGCCGTTCCACCCGCGAGCCGCTACCGGACGACCAGCTCGCTGCCGGCTTCCGCAGCTTCCACGACATCGACGAGACCAACTACGCCGAGCTCGGTGCGGTCTACGACGTCGCAGGGCTCGAGGCGCCTCCCGCACTCGATTTCACCGGGAGCAAGGCCTTCGTCTATCCCGAAGCGATGGAGGCGGAGGAGGTGTCCGTCCACGACCAGGTCAACGAACTGAGCCTGGTCAGGGCCGACAACACCCTCACGTTGGAGCCCGGGTACCGGCTCACGAGCGTGACGGTGACGGCACCGAAGGGAAGCAGCGGCGAACTCGGGTCGTACGCCGACGCGCTCAAGCTGGGCATGGTGGCAGGGCCGAAGTCGCCCCAGGACGGCACGACGATCCCGGAGGCCGACCTCCTGCTGGTGCAGGTGGGCACCCTCAGCTTCTTCCTCACCGTCCGGCGCGGCGACCCTGACCCCGACCTCCAGAAGATCGTCTCGAACTTCGGCGAGTGGCTTCCGGTCAACGACCACACCGCCGACTGGCCGGCGTACGGCGAAGAGGTGCGCCCGGTGATCCCGATCACGGTCACGGCGAAGTTCGAGGGCATCTACGCCTTCACCGTGATCTACCAGGCCCAACGCACGGATGCCGCCCTCGACGACTGGAAGGCCAGGGCCTTCGCGGCCATCCTCAAGGGCTACCAGGCCCGGCTCCAGGAGTACGAGCAGTCGCTGGCGCTCGCCCGCGCGAAGGTCGCCACCGCGACCGAGGACCAGACATTCGCACTGCGTGCCGACCAGTACCGCGCCATCGAGGTGACCGAGCTCAAGCGCAGCTGCATCGACCTGATGACCCAGGGCACCGCAGCCGGCCACACGTCGATCACGATCGACGAGGACGGCACCCCCCGGATCGTCTACGACGAGGCGGAGGGCGCACTCTTGCAGGACTGGCGCCACCCCCTCTCCAACGGAGCCGTCGTGGAGGCTTTCGAGCACATCTACGAGTGGCCGCAGATCACCTACGAGTTCCATCCGTACTACTGGGCCGGGACATCGCGATGGAGCGCCCTCGCCCAGGCTGCCGGCGCGGACCCGGTCTTCGAGCAGTTCCTCAGGTCCGGTAGCGCCTCCGTCGTCGTCCCCGTACTGCCGGGGCACGAACGCGCCGCCATCCTCTTCCGCCGTACCGGCCGGCTGTGGGCGGGTGGGTACTGCCCCCTCTTCACAGACCAGGAGATGCTCGACGTGTACGCCGACGTGGAGCTGGCGCTGCAGCTCGACCCGGCGCAGCAGATCGGTGAGACCTGGGAGGTCCGGGTGCCGACGAGCATGCTCATGCTTCAGGAGGACGACGTCCTGCCGGAGTTCCCAGAGGAGGAGGAAGCGGCCGAGGGGGTGCGGATCGCCCGTGAACCTGTCATCGACAAGGAGACGGTTCCGTTCTGAACGAGCTGAACTCTCGTTCCGGTGAGGCCGGGTTCGCGGTGGCCGGCCGTCCGGCGACACCCCGTCCGGCGACACCGACGAGTCAGCCTCGGGCACCGAGCCTCCGGGTGGCTACCCCGACGGGTTGCGGCGGCCACGCAGGATGAGCGCCACCCCACCGATCGCCACGATCGGACCGACGACGGCCCACAGCGCGACCCCGCTCATGACGCTGCCACCGAGCACCCCGATCCCCTGGAAGAACCAGATCAGGCCGATGACGACGAGGATCCCACCGAGGACGAGGGTGACTGGACGGTTCATCGCCCGAGCGTAGCCCGCGTGCGGCTCAGAGCCGCACGACCATCTTCCCGGTGTTCTCGCCGCGCAGCACGCCGAGGAACGCGTCGACCGCCCCGTCGATGCGGTCGGCGAACGTCTCGCGCGACTGCAGCCGCCCGTCGCCCAGCCACTGCGCCGCCAGGCCGGCGTACTCGCGAGCCAGGTCGTAGTGGTCGCCGACGAGGAACCCCTGGATGCGGCCGCGGGTCTGGATCAGGCGCGAGAGGTTGCGCGGCCCGGGCGCGGGCTCGGTGTCGTTGTAGACCGAGATCATCCCGCACACGGCGACGCGCCCACCGAGCCGCAGCGATCCGATCGCGGCCTCAAGGTGCTCGCCGCCGACGTTGTCGAAGTAGATGTCGATGCCGTCGGGGGCCGCTGCGCGCAGCTGCTTGGACACCGGGCCGTCCTTGTAGTTGAACGCCGCGTCGAAGCCGAGGTCCTCGACCACGTGCCGCACCTTCTCGGCCGAGCCGGCGCTGCCGATGACCCGGCTTGCACCGAGAGCCTTGGCGATCTGTCCCACCGCGCTGCCCACGGCGCCGGCCGCACCGGACACGAACACCACGTCTCCCGGCTGGATCTCGGCGATGCGGGTCAGGCCGGCGTACGCCGTCAGGCCGGTCATGCCGAGCACGCCGAGATAGGCGGATGCCGGCGCCACCGACACGTCCACCACCCGCGCTCCGCTCGCGTCGATGACCGCCACCTCGCGCCAGCCGAAGCCGTGCAGGACGTGGTCACCCACGGCGAAGCCGTCCGCGCGCGACTCCTCCACGACGCCGACGGCGCCACCGCTCATCGCCTCGCCGACCTCGTAAGGGGCGGCGTAGGACTTTGCGGCGCTCATCCGCCCGCGCATGTAGGGGTCCACCGACATCACGACGTTGCGTACGCGCAGCTGGCCGTCGGACACCTCGGGCAGCTCGCTCTCGACGACCGCGAAGTCGTCGTGGGTGGGCCAGCCGACCGGGCGGGCGGCGAGGCGCACCTCGCGGGGGGCATCGGTGGGCTGAGCGGAGCTGGGCCGGGCGGTGGTGTCGGTCATGACGACCTTCCTGTTGACGTCGTGGGGCACAAATGGGTGCAACGACGGTTCTCCCCCGCGTATGCCGTGACACTCACCACCGCGCCCGCCCGCCGGCATCCGCGCTGGTGGGCACACCACATCCTGCGCCGTGGCGCCGCGCCAAGAAGGTCTCAGCCGCGGGCGCTGTCCTGACCGGCGAGCCGGGCGGCCCGAGCAGCCTCGACCTTGGCAGCCCGCTCGCGCTCGAGGCGGCGCTGGGGGTCGCGCTCGTCACCGAGCTGAGCCGGGCCGAAGACGTGCAGGCCGGCGTACTTGAGCCGCCACATGAAGCGGTAGCCCAGGCTCAGGTCCTCGTTGTCGCTGTTCCGGCCCATCGCCGATCTCCCGTTCCTCCGGTACTTAGTGCCCTAACCATATGCCCCCTCGGCACTACACTCCGGCCATGTCCAGATCGAGGATCACCAGCGCCCCACCCGCGACGAGCCCCGGTCCCGACCTGCTGGCCCTCGACCGCCAGGTCTGCTTCGCGCTCGCCGTCGCCTCGCGCACCGTCATCTCGCTCTACCGCCCCCTGCTCGAGCCGATGGGACTGACCCACCCCCAGTACCTCGTGATGCTCGCCCTCTGGGAGGCCGAGCCGCTGCGGGTCAGCGAGCTCGCCGACCGGCTCAGCCTGGAACCCGCCACCCTGTCGCCGCTGCTCAAGCGCCTCGAGACAGGGGGGCTGGTCGCCCGGCGCCGCGACCCCCACGACGAGCGGGCCGTCGCAGTCACGCTCACCCCGGCCGGCCGACGACTGCGCACCCGGGCCGAGCGCATCCCCCCGGCCGTGGTGGCGCGCCTGGGAATGGAGATCGGCGAGCTGGAGGAGCTGCGCGACCGGCTGACCACCGTGATCGAGGCCGCCCGCAGCGAGCACTGAGCACGGACCTCAGTGTGCGGCGAGGGCCGCCTTGACGACCGCAGGGCTGGGGTTGGTGTGCGCGGCGCCGTGGATGACCACGGTGGGCACGGTCTCGTCGCCACCGTTGACGCCGGCCACGTAGGCGCGGCCGGCGTCGTCCTCCCAGATGTTGACCCAGGCGATCTCGTCGCGCCGTGCGCGCACCGCCATCCGCAGCCGGTTGCAGAACACGCATCCCGGCCGCCAGTAGACCGTCACCCCGTGCTCCGCGCGGGCCAGCGCCTCGGCGTGCGGCGTGGAAGCCGGGCGTCCGGCCACCAGGTCGATGACTCCCATCAGACCAGCGTAGGCCCCTGGCGGGGTAGCGTCACCCCAGCGGTTCCGCCCTCGACGCCGCGTGTGGTCCGCGGCCGGCACGCCCGCGCCGCACCCGACCCCGGCCTCGGAGGTGCTCCGTGCCCCACCCCTACCCCCTCCCCGGCGGGCCGGCCACCTCGGCCACCGTCGGCGCCACCCTCGACATCCCGGTCGAGGCCGCCGGGCGGCTCGCCGTCTCGGTCGCCGTCGCCGCCGGCCTGGATGCCGTCGAGACCCTCACCATCCACGGCGAGGACGGCACCGCCGTCCCCCACCACGTGCTCGAGCTCGACCGCGGTACCCGCGTGCACGTCATCGACGCGCCGGCGGGCCGGCTGACGGTGGCCTACGAGGCGACCGTTTCGCTCGGACTCCCGGATGTCGGTGAGATCACGGACACCGAACGCTTCCACTACCGCCTGCCCAGCCGCTACTGCCCCAGCGACCGCGTGGAGGGCTTCGCCGCAGCGGAGTTCGGCCCGGTGACCGACGAGGCACAGGCCGCCCAGCGGGTCGTCGCGTGGGTGCACGACCGGCTCTTCTACCTACCCGGCTCGACGACCGCTGCCGACGACGCGCTGGTTCCGCTGGGCACCGGGCAGGGCGTCTGCCGCGACTACGCGCACCTGGTGGTCACGCTGTGCCGCGCGCTCGGGATGCCGGCCCGCTACGTCTCCGTGTACGCCCCGGGGCTGTCACCGATGGACGCCCACGCCGTCGTCGAGGTGGCGGTCGACGGGGTGTGGCGGGTGTTCGACGCGACCCGGCTGGCACCGCGCGCCTCGATGGTGCGCATCGGAACCGGGCGCGACGCCGCCGACACGGCCATCCTCACCGCCCTCGGCGGCGCCAGCCAGCCAGCGACGTTCACCGTGCTGGCGACGTCGGACCCGAGCCTGCCGGTCGAGGACGTCGAGGCGCTGGTCGTGCTGCAGTGAGCCGCAAGCCGGCTCGTTGAGCCCCAGGATCGTTCACCAGGGCGCCGAGAACGGCCCGACGAGGAAGAACGCCACCATCCCCACCGTGTTGCCGAGGCCGTGCGCCACCACCGGGGCCCACACCGAGCGGTAGGCATAGCGCAGCGCGCCGAAGAACACGGCATCCACGAAGACGAGAACCATGCCGGTGGGCCCCTGCTCGCCATGGATCAGGGCGAACAGCAGGGCGACGGCCACGACCGCAGCAGCGCGGGCGAGGGGGGAGTTGCCGGCGAGGTCGGTGATGCGGGTGAGCAGGTAGCCGCGGAAGGCGAGCTCTTCCACGACGGCGGCAAGTGTCCAGCTGAGGGCGAGGAAGACGAGCAGCAGGGGGACGTTGCCCTCGAGGTCGGCGAACTCGCTGGTGTCCTGGGTGGAGCCGGTGATGTGCTCGGCGACCGGCATGACGAGGAGGAACACCATGGTGGTCCAGACCAGCGCCAGCCCTGCGACCTGGGACAGCTGCCGTGCCGGGTGCGGGAGCCGATGGAAGCCGAGCGTGCTCGGCCCCTCCCGGCGCACCGCGAGCGAGACGGCTGCCATGACCGAGAGGACGACGGCCGGCAGGAACAGGTCGAGCAGCACCGCGGTGACGGCGAGCACGACCTCGACGACGGTGAGTGCGGTCCACCAGGGTCCGCGGCGGCGACGCCTCACACGTGCCGGCTGGTGGGTGACCTCGTGCGGGCTGGCGTGCACAGCCATGACGACCTCGGGGAGTGCTGGGTGGAGTTCACCTCCGATCGTCGCGCCGGGGCCGCGACCACCGGAAGGGTGCCGCGCCGAGACCTTGCTCACCCCGCCGGGGCACCCGGCGGGGCACCCGGCGCGCCGATCGCCCGGGAGCCTCGCACCGCCGGTCAGGCGTCGAGCGGCACGGTGAGCGCCCCACCACAGTGGTAGACGTCGGGCCGGCCCGGCCACACCCGGCCGCCCTCGCGCATCTCGTCGTCGAGCTCGTTGCGCCAGGTGCCTCGCTCGTCGACGAACCAGCGGGCGGCGTGGTCCCAGAGCCGGCGGTACCAGTGCTCCCAGTGCGGGTCGCCGGTGAGCCGCCGCAGCGCCGCGGTGGTCTGGATCCCCTCGCACACCGGCCAGTGCAGCCGGATGGCGGCCACCGGCGCGCCGTCCCAGTCGACGGTGTAGACCAGCCCCGGGCGGCCGTCGAGTCCCCAGCCGCCGTCGAGCGCGCGCCGGGTCAGCCCGTCGGCGGCCTCGACCAGCCAGGACGGCGACTCCACCAGCGGCGAGGCCTCGAGCTGGAGCAGGAAGCGCGACCACTCCAGGGAGTGCCCGAAGGTGGCGCCGTACGGCCGGAACGGGTGCAGCGGCTCGTCGCGGTTGTACTCGGGCAGCACCCCCCAGTCGGACGTGAAGTGCTCCGGCAGCAGCCAACCCCGTTCTCGCGCAGCGCGGTTGATCAGGCGGTCGGCGATCGCCAAGCCGCGCTGGTGCCACACGGCATCCCCCGTGGCGTGGCCCAGCGCGATGAACGCCTCGAGGCCGTGCATATTGGCGTTGGCACCGCGGTAGTCCTCGGAGTCGGACCAGTCCGGCGCGAACGACTCGAGCAGCGCCGACGCCGACGGGTCCCACAGGCGGGCGTCGATCACCTCCGCGACCTGGGCGAGCAGCGGCGTCGCCCCGGGGTGGCCGACGGCGAGGGCGGTGGACGCGGCGAGCCCCACGTGCACGTGGTCGTAGGTCATCTTGCGGGTGACCGTGCCCGGCTCGCTGAGCCAGCCACCGTGCACGGGGTCGGCGTGCAGGCCGGAGAGGGAGCCGATCGCGTGGTCGAGCAGCTCGCCCGACCCCGGGATGCCGTGTCGCACCCCCAACGCCGCCGTGTGCGCCATCCGGGCGGTGAGGAAGAGCTGGGGGCGTCGGCCCGGAATCGGGGACCCGTCAGCCGCCTGGTACGCGAAGCCACCCCCGGGAAGGATCGAGCCGAGCGCGAAGCGCAGGACGTCGGCGAAGCCGGCGTGCAGCCAGGCCCGGTGACCGGGCTCGTCGAGCCACGAGGTGCCCGGGGCGGTCACGTCGCTCACAGCGGTTGCACCTCGACCCGGTAGGTCGTCGTGTGCGACTCGCCAGGTTTCAGCAGCACCGCGTCCTGGAAGGTGTTGGCCGCCTCGACGCACACGAAGCGTTCCCAGTCGTCGTCGCCGATGTCGGCCGCCGCCGCGGCCTTGGCCGCCCACGGGTTCCACACCACGAGGTTGGCCGCCCCCAGCGTGGTGACGACCAGCCGGCGCGCCAGGGCCGGGTCGTGCAGCGTCACGGGGCCGCTGGTGCGGTACACGGCATCCGTCTCGCCGGAGAACGCGAGGTCGCCCTGCTGCACACGCTCGGCGCCGGTCACCTTGTCGCGCGACGGCGCCCCGTCGAGGCCCTCGATGCGCACGCGGTGCACGTCGCCCACTGCGAGGTAGGCGTGCAGGGCATCCTCGTAGTCGACCGCCTGGTCGCCGGTGTTGGTGACGCTCAGCGACACCACGAGCGCCGGGCCGAACCGGGCGCGCACCTCGGCGCAGTACAGGTGCGGCCAGTGCGGCGAGGTCGCCTCGTCGGAGGTTAGCCGGTGCACCACGGTCGTCTCGTCGTCGCGGTCGGTCACCTCCACGAGGTCCCAGGAGGAGGTGCGCGCGAACCCGTGCGCGGGTTCCATCCCCGCCTCCCGGCCCGGGCCGAACCACGGCCAGCAGACCGGCACCCCGGCCCGGATCGCCCGGCCCGCCTCCAGCCGGAGGGCGGTGCTCGCGTAGAGCACCGGGTCGGCGCCAGTCGGGGCCCACCGGGTCACCTGGGCACCCTGGTCGGACACCTCGCCGGTGCACGCGGTGTTCTCGACGGTGCGCGGCGGCGGCAGGGTCTGCGTCATGGACCCAACCTAGGGATGCCGTGGACCCGCGCACCAGCGGGACACTCGCTGGTGCGCGGTACGGCATCAGGTCGGGGCCGACTCACGCTCCGGCCGGGTCTGCGCCTCTGCGTCCGCCTGCGCGTCCGCGGACCGGCGGGCGTCGCGCCGGTTGGCCAGCACGCTCGTGGTGATGACCAGGGCGAGGAGGCCGATGATGACGGCGAGGGAGGCGAGGGTGGGCACCTCCGGCACGGCCGCCCACACGCCGTGCGCCCAGTGCAGCACGAGCTTGGCGCCGATGAAGGCGAGGATGGCCGCCAGCCCGTGGGCGAGGTGGCGCAGCGAGCCCAGTGCGCCCTCCACGACGAAGTAGAGCGCGCGCAGACCCAGCAGGGCGAAGGCGTTGGTCGCGAAGACGAGGTAGGGGTCGCCGGTGATGCCGTAGACCGCCGGCACCGAGTCGATCGCGAAGACCACGTCGGTGCCGAGGATGGCGGCGACGGCGAGCGCGAGCGGCGTGAGGGCCCGACGACCGGCCCGCTGGACCGTCATCCGGGTGCCGTCGTACGACTCGGTGACCGGCCAGAAGCGACGCAGCACCCGCACGGTGCGCAGCGATGCCACGTCGATGGCGTGCTCCTGGTCGGAGAAGGCGTCGCGGCCCACCTTGATCGCGGTGGCGAGCAGCACGGCACCGAAGAGGAGGAACGCCCACGAGAACGAGGCGATCAGCTGGGCCCCGAGGGCGATGAAGATGCCGCGCAGGATCAGGGCGCCGGCCACACCGATGAGCAGCACCCGCTGCTGCAGCTCGCGCGGAACGGCGAAGGCGGTGAGCAGCAGGAGGAACACGAACAGGTTGTCGACGGACAGCGACTTCTCGACGAGGTAGCCGGTGTAGTACTCCAGGCCACGGTCGCCGCCGTACTGCTGCCAGATCCACACACCGAAGCCGACCGGGATGGCGACGTAGAAGGCCGACCAGCCGACGGCCTCCTTCATCGAGACCTCGTGCGGGCGCCGGGTGATCAGGAAGTCGACAACGAGCAGCACCACGATGGCGCCGATCGTGACGGCCCACAGTGCGGGGCTTCCGATCGTCGGCTGGGCCGCGACCGGTTCGGCGGCGGCCAGCACGGAATGCGGGGACATTGATCTCCTCAAGACGGAACTGCGGTCTTGAGGTCTCCTTCACCGCCCGGATGCCGGGTGGCGCCGCACCGGGTCCGCGCTGGGGCGGACGTACTGACCGGCACGAGCTTGGGAAGTACTCCCCTCGTGGACACGAGTGTAGGGAAAATCGGCCATTTCCCCAACTCACGGTGTGGAAACTCCGAAGCTTCGACAAGGCCTCGTCGGACCTCGCGCTGCGAGGTGCGGTGATCACTGCGCACCTCCGCCTGGGTCCGTCCTGCGGCCTGTGGACAACTCTGGGGAGTGTCGTAGCACGCCTGTACGATTAGTGCATGGAAGGCGGCCTCACCCTCGACGAGCGGCTCGCGCGCATCGCGGCCGGTGCGCAGGCGTGCCGCGGCATCGAGGGTGAGCTGTGGCGGGCTGGTTCGGGTGAGCTGGCGCAGGTGATGGGCGCGGTCGACGCGATGGTGGTGGCGGGGGAGTCGGCGCGCGTGGTGGTCACCGCGGAGGCGATCACCCGAGGTGAGCCCGGCTCAGGGCCGCAGGCGCTGTCGCCGGTGGCGTGGGTGCGACGGCACGCTCCGTCGACGGTCGCAGGTGGGGCAGGCCCGGTCGTGGCTGTCGCGCAGGCCTTCGCGGTGCCCGGGAGGGCGGCGGTCAAGGATGCTGTGCTGTCGGGGGTGTTGCCGGTGCGCAGTGCGGCGGTGGTGCTGTCCGAGGCCGACAAGCTGTTGCCGAGCGTGGTGCAGGAGGCGCGGCCGACGGTGTTGGCTGGGTTGGTCCGGATCGCCGCGGACGCCGGCCCGCGGCAGTGCCGCAGGCTGCGCCCGGAGCTGTTGGCCAGGTACGGCGTGGAGGGTCAGCTGCAGCGCGAGCAGGACGCCGCGAAGCGGTACGTGGCGCTGTCGCAGCCGTACGTCGACGAGATGGGCGTCGCGGAGTACCGGCTGACCCTGGACCCCGAGGGCAAGGCGGTGCTCGAGGCTGCCCTCGGGCCGCTGTCCGCGCCGCGGCCGGTCGAGGGGGAGCGCGACCTGCGCTCCAGCGACCGGCGCCGCGGCGACGCCTTGGTCACCCTGGTGCGGCGCGCGGTGTCCACAGCGCACACAGGTCCGCGGCACACCAAGAGCCAGCTGTTCGTCACGGTCGACCTCGAGACGCTGCAGAGCGGCTTGCGCGGCGCCGGGGTGAGCACCGGCGGGCAGGAAGCGGGCACGCTGCTCGCGCCCGAGACCGTGCGGCGCCTGGCCTGTGACGCCACGATCATCCCCACCGTGCTCGGGGTGGCCGAGGCGGTGGTCGACCTCGGCATGGACGTGCGGCTGTTCACCCCGGCCCAGGTCAAACGCCTCTGGCTGCGCGACCAGCACTGCACCTACCCCGGGTGTGACATGCCACCGATGTGGACCGACGCGCACCACCTGATCCACTGGGCCGACCACGGCCCCACCGACCTGTCCAACGCCGCCTTGCTGTGCCAGCGACACCACAGCGTGGTGCACCAGCGCCGCTACGCCGGCCACCTCGTCGAGGACACCAACGGCCCCCGGGTCCAGTGGGACCTCACCACCGGCTCCTACGACCAGCTCCTCGCCACCCGGGCCGCCCGAGAACCCGCGTGACCCCGCCCCGCACCCCGCCCCACCCGGCGGGGCGCACAGCCATGTCCGAGCACTGAAGCCGGCCCCTGCACCGTCAACGTGGCGCCGATGGCGCCGGCGGGGTCAGCGGGTGGCGGCGCCGGAGCCGGCTGGCAGCGGGGCGCCGGCTCCAAGCCGGGGGCCGGCTCACAGCGGAGCGCCGGCTCCAAGCCGGGCGCCGGCTCACAGCGGAGCGCCGGCTCCAAGCGGGGCGCCGGCTCGCAGCGGGGCCCCGGCTCGGTTCGGGCGGGCGACCCGGTCGCACGCGCGACGCGGTGCGGGTGGCGTCCCCGGAATCGACCGCGGCCGTGATGGGCCATCTCCTGTCGGCGGCGAGCAGTGCGGGGGGCGACCGTCAGCGCTTGGTGGCCTCGAGCCGCGACAGCGCCTCGAGGCGCTCCGCGGCGTGGTCGACCAGCCGTTCCGGGTAGCCGTGCGCGTAGCCGTCGGCGGCGTCCCACGGCTGGTGTGCGGCCGCCCCGGCGAGGTGCTCCAGCTCGGGAACCCAGCGCCGCACGTAGTCGCCGTCGGGGTCGAACCTGACGCCCTGGGTGACCGGGTTGAACACCCGGAAGTAGGGCGATGCGTCGGTGCCGGTACCGGCCACCCACTGCCAACCGTGGTTGTTCGAGGCGATGTCGCCGTCGACGAGGTGGTCGAGGAAGTGGCGTGCGCCGACCGGCCACCACACGTGCAGGTCCTTGGTGAGGAAGCTGGCCGTGATCATCCGCAGCCGGTTGTGCATCCAGCCCTGTGCGAGCAGCTGGCGCATGCCGGCGTCGACGATCGGGTAACCGGTGTGCCCGCTCTTCCACGCCTCGATGGCGTCGTGCGGCTCGTCGTAGCGCATCCGCGCCATCTCGGGCCGCAGGTCGTGCCACGAGGTGCTCGGCTGGTGCCACAGCACGTCGGCGTAGAAGTCGCGCCAGGCGAGCTCGTTCTCGTAGGTGTGTGCACCCTTGCCGCGCTCGTCGGCGAGGTCGGCGAGCAGCGTGCGCGGGTGCAGCACACCGAGCTTGAGGTAGGGCGACAGCCGAGACGTGCCGTCACGGTCGGGCCGGTTGCGGTCGTCGCCGTATGCCGCGAGCGCATCAGTGCGAAACGCGCGCCACCTGTCGAGGGCGGCCTGCTCGCCCGCGGGAGGCAGCTCAGGCAGGCCGGGTGCGGCCAAGGCCGCCTTCACCGCGCTCGTCGCCTCGGCGTCGTTGCGGGCATGCCGCAGGGGCAGCTCGCGCGGCGTGGGGGCGGGGGCCGGCCAGCCGTGCGCCCGCCAGGCCTTCGAGAACGGCGTGAACACCTTGTAGGGGTCCCCCGAGCCGTTGACGACGAGACCCGGCCCCACGGCGTACGGCGTGCCCGTCTCGACCCACTGGATGCCGTGCTCGCCCAGCTCTCGGGCCACCGCCTCGTCGCGGCGGCGCCCGGCCGGGGTCGTCTCCCGCGAGACGTGCACCGAGGTGGCACCGACCCGGCGGGCGAGCTCGGGCACGACCCGACGGGGGTCGCCGTGCAGCAGGGTGAGCGCGCCGTCGAAGGCCTCGTTCGTGGCCTCGAGGGTACTGGCGAGCCAGGCCCGCCGGGCAGCGCCGCCGCCGTCCCACAGCCGTGGGTCGACCACGAACGCCACCACGAGGTCGCCGCCCTGCGCGGCCTCCCGGGCGGCGAGCAGGGCGGGGTGGTCGCGGCGGCGCAGGTCGCGCCGCAGCCACAGCACGGAGGTCAACGGCATCCCCTCACGAGAGGCGGTCGAACACTTCGGGAAGCAGAAAGAGCATGCCCAGCGACCAGGTGAGGTGCGTGACCATCGGCCCGAGGATGCCGCCGGTCACCCGCCGCTGCAACCCCACGACCAGCCCCACCAACGCCCCCGCGAGGACGAGCAGCGGGATGCCGGAGGTCGCGGTGACCAGGGTGTAGACCACGGTGGTCACGGCCACGGCGTGCCGCCGTCCGACCGCGGCGTACATCGCTCCTCGGAAGTAGAGCTCCTCGGCGATGCCGTTGACCATCGTGATGACGGCGACCACGGCGAGGGAGCCGAACCGCGCGTGGTCGAGCAGGTCCTGCACGGGGTTGCGCAGCACGGGGATCTGCGCGACGACGACGGCACCGGCCATGAACAGCCCGAGCAGGAGCGCGCCGAGGGCGAGGGACTGCACCACCGCGCGGCTGGTGTCCTTGCCGTCGCGCGTGTTGCCCCGGCCAAGGTGCAGCGGCCCCGAGGCGAACGCTCCCACCGCCCACACGGCGGCGAGCGCGAACGTGGCGGCATAGAACGTGGGGTCGCCCGGCTCGATGCGCAGCGCCCAGGTGAGCACGGCGGCACCGACCAGCAAGGTGACGACGACGATGACGCGGCGCCGGCGGAAGGCCCAGTCGGGCTCGGTGTGGTCGCGGGGCACCGGGTCCACGAGGGCCGCACGCACGAAGGCGTGCAGCTCGGTGACGGGATTCATCGCGCGGCTCTGCTCACGACCCGCCGCTTCCGCGCCCACCAGCCCACGCGGGGTCGGCGCTGGTGATGTGGGCCGGGTCGACGGTGCCCGGCTCGGGGCGCGGGCGCACGTCGTCACCGGCGATGGCGTCGGCCACCGCCCGGTCATACGTCAGGGCGCCCTGGGGTGGTGGCCCGACCAGGTCGTCGAGGTCGTGCTCGGCGCAGACCACCTCGTGCAGCAGGCTGCCCACGAGCGGCTTGGCCACGCCGGTCGGTACCGGCGTGACGAAGCCGACCCACTGGCTGGCGAGGTAGGGCGTGAGCACCGGCACGGTGACGATGCGGCGGCTCATCAGCCCGGCGATCCGCGCGAAGCGCTGGATCATCTCGCGGTAGGTGAGCACGTCAGGCCCGCCGATGTCGAAGGTGCGGTTGACCTCCGGCGGCAGGTCAGCGGCCCGCACCAGGTAGTGCAGCACGTCGCGCACGGCGATCGGCTGGATGCGGTTGTCGAGCCACTTCGGCGTGATCATGACCGGCAGGCGGGTGGTGAGGTGGCGCAGCATCTCGAACGATGCCGACCCGGAGCCGAGGATGATCGCGGCCTGGAGCACCGCCGTGGGCACTCCGCTGGACATCAGCAGGTCGCCCACCTCGACCCGCGAGGCCAGGTGGTCGCTGAGCGGGCCGTCGTCGGGGTGCAGCCCCGACAGGTAGACGATGCGGCCGACGCCGGCCTCGAACGCGGCGACGCCGAAGGTGCCGGCGAGCTCGCGGTCACGCTCGACGAAACCGCCCGCTCCATCCATCGAGTGAAGGAAGTAGTAGGCGACGTCGACGCCGGCCAGGGCGGTCGCCAAGGTGTCGGCGGAGCCGGCATCGCCCTCCACGACCTCGACCTGGTCACGCCACCACCGGTCGGCCACCTTGTCGTCGTTCCTGGTCAGGGCGCGCACCTGCCAGCCCTCCTCGAGCAGCCGCGGGACCAGGCGGGAGCCGATGTAGCCGGTGACCCCCGTGACCAGGGCTCGGCGTTGCTGGGTCATCGGCTGGTCCTTCGGCAGAGTGGGCACGGGCGGCGGCGAGCGGTCGGGTGCCGCACCATCACAGTAGGTGAGGCGGCACGCGCAGGCCGCGCAACGTCATCGCCGCCGCGGTGCTGTCGATGCTTGGCCTCACCTGCACGATACGGGGCTCCGCTCGTACGTCGAAGCTTTGTCCAATCTTGTGTAACAGGTTTGTCAAAGGTGCGAGCGACGTCTACCGTGGCTTCCATGAGGGGTTCGGTGCCGCCGACGATGCGGATTGGTGAGCTCGCCGCCAAGGTGGGCGTGAGCACCCACGTGCTGCGCGCGTGGGAGAGCCGCTACGGCCTGCTCCGGCCCGTCCGGTCGGCGGGCGGCTACCGGCTCTACGGGCACGAGGACGAGCGCCGGGTGCGCGAGGTCATCGCCCTGCGCGACCAGGGCGTGAGTGCCGCCGAGGCGTCCCGGCGGGTGCTGGCCACCGAGCGCGGCGGCGCCTCCGGCTCCGACGACGGTGCCGACGACTCCGGGCAGGCCGGCGCGCGCGACGGCAGGGGAGGCACGTCGGGCAGTGGCGCCGCGTCCAGGGCGGGCACGCCCAACGGCTCGGCGCCGCCCGGGCTGCGGGCCGACCCGCCGATGCTCGTGAGCCAGCTGCTCGACGCCGTGACCGCCCTCGACGAGGATCGCGCGCACGCCGTGCTCGACACCGCCTTCCACGAGCGCTCGGTCGAGAGCGCCATCATCGACGTGCTGCTGCCGCTGTTCGTGCGGGTCGGCGAGATGTGGGAGCTCGGCCGGATCGGCATCGCGCAGGAGCACTTCGCCAGCAGCCTGGTGCGCCGCCGGCTGGGGGCGCTCTCGCTCACCTGGGGCGTCGGCACCGGACCCGTGGCGGTGCTGGCCTGCCCGCCCGGCGAGTTCCACGACATCGTGCTGCTCAGCTTCGGGGTGCTGCTGGGCCGCGCCGGGTGGCGCATCCGCTACCTCGGCCCCGACACCCCCATCCACTCCCTGTCGCACGCCGCGCGGCTCACCCACGCGGATGCCGTGGTGCTCGCCTGCCGCCGCCCCACCGGCTTCCGCGGGCACGCATCGGCGCTTCGCCGGCTCAGCGAGGAGCACCCGGTGTGGCTCGCCGGCCGGGGGGCCACGCCGCGGGTGCTCGAGGAGGTGGGGGTGCCCAACCTGGGCGTCGACCTGATCGCCGCGGTCGCCGAGCTGACCGCCACGGCCCGCGCCCGCCGGGCGTCCCGCCCGAACGACAGCAGCACCGCCCGAGTGGCCGAGGCCTCCGGCAGCTGACCGGTCAGCCCGCCAGCTGCGACAGGGCGTGGATGCCGAGCCCGGCCAGGGCGCCGACGATGGTGCCGTTGATCCGGATGAACTGCAGGTCGCGGCCCACGTGCAGCTCGATGCGCTCGGCGGCCTCCCGGCCGTCCCAGCGGTCGACTGTCACCGAGATGACCTCGGCCAGCTCGCTGCCGTAGGTGTTGACGAAGAACGACACCGCCTCGCCGAGCCGGGCCTCGAGCCGGCCGCGCCAGACCTCGTCGTCGACGAGGTGCTGCCCGAGGTGCTCGAGCAGCTCGTCGCCGCGGGTGTGGAAGTACGAGGTCTCGTCGTCCATGGCGGTGGTCAGGGCGGCCTTGAACGAGGTCCACAGGCCGACGGCCGTCTCGGGTACCTGCGGGTGGGTGAGCAGCCGCTCCTTGAGGGCCTCGGCGCTGGCCATCACCTCCGGGTCGGTCTGCAGGTCGGCGGCCAGCCGGCGCAGCAGCTCGTCGAGCGCGAGGCGGGCCGGGTGCCGCGGGTCGTCGTGGATGTCCTGCAGCCAGGCGAGCACCTGCTGGTAGGACCAGGCGATCACCTTGTCGTCGACCCACGGCGGTGACCACCACGGCGCGCGCTCACCCATCACCGCGGCATACGTGCCGGGGTTGTCGGCGAGGTAGGTGCGCAGCTGCTCGAGACCGAGGTCGACGAGCCCGTGGTGGGTCTGCTCGTCGACGATGCCCTCGAGCAGGGTGCCCGCGATCGGGGCCACCGGCTCGCGCACCAGGCGCGGCACCAGGAAGTCCTCGACCAGCGCCCGCACCTCGTCGTCGGACATCCGGCCCAGACCCGCGCGGGCCACCCGCACCACCTCGGTGCGCACCCGGCGCCGGTGCTCGGGCACGCCGAGCCACTGGCCCACCCGCTCCCCCACGTGCGCCGCGGCCAGCCGGTCGCGGGCGATCTCCTCGGTGAGGAAGTTCTCGGTCACGAACTCCTGGAGGCTGCGTCCGATCTCGTTCTTGCGCTTGGGGATGATCGCGGTGTGCGGCACCGGCAGCCCGAGCGGGTGACGGAACAGCGCCGTCACCGCGAACCAGTCGGCCAGCGCGCCGACCATGGCGGCCTCGGCCGCGGTGTTCACGTAGCCCCACACCCCCGAGTGGTCCAGGTTGAGGGTCAGCGCGTAGACGACCGCGGCCAGCACGAGCAGGGACACCGCGAGCAGCCGCATCCGGCGCAGACCGGCGCGTCGGGCGGCATCCGCGGGCGAGGGGGCCAGAAGACTCACGCCGCGATCCTGCCCCATCAACCTGCCCGCACCGAGGGAGCACGTGCCGGGTTGTGGCTGCGGGACCGGCGAGGTGACCGCACCGGCCCCGCACGTGCGAGGTCGTGGCGCCCGGGTCGCGGGGTCACAGCGCCGAGGTGACAGGGTCACGGCGCCGGGGTCACGAGGTCGTGGCGCCGGGCTCGCGGGGTCACGGCGCCGGGGTCCGGATGCCGGCCACGTGCTGCCCGCAGCCGCCGCACCTACGCTGGGCTGGTGCGTTTCCTCAACGACCTCCAGCCGCAGATCGACCTCACCTACGACGACGTGTTCATGGTGCCGAACCGGTCGTCGGTCGCCAGCCGGCTCGACGTCGACCTCGCGTCCGTCGACGGCACCGGCACCACCATCCCCCTCGTCGTGGCCAACATGACCGCCATCGCCGGCCGCCGGATGGCCGAGACCACCGCGCGCCGGGGCGCGCTCACCGTCATCCCCCAGGACATCCCGGCCGAGATCGTGAGCGAGGTCGTCTCCTGGCACAAGTCGCGCCACCTCGTCTACGACACCCCGATCACCCTGACCCCGACGATGACCGTGGGCGAAGCGCTGGTGCTGCTGCACAAGCGCGCCCACGGGGCCGCCATCGTCACCGTCGGCGACCGCCCGGTCGGCATCGTCACCGAGACCGACCTCACCGGGGTCGACCGGTTCACCCAGCTCGACGACGTGATGGTGCGCGACATGGTGACCCTCGACGACGGTGTCGACGTCGAGGCGGCCTTCGACACCCTCTCGCACGCCCGGCGCCGCCTCGCCCCGGTCGTCGGCGGCGACGGCCGGCTGGTCGGCATCCTCACCCGCTCGGGTGCGCTGCGCGCGCACCTGTACTCCCCCGCCGTCGACGGTGCCGGGCGGCTGCGGGTGGCCGCGGCGGTCGGCATCAACGGTGACGTCGCCACCAAGGCCAAGGACCTCATCGACGCCGGCGCCGACGTGCTGGTCATCGACACCGCCCACGGGCACCAGGAGAAGATGATCGACGCGCTGCGCTCCGTGCGCGCCCTCGACCCGGGCGTGCCGGTCGTCGCGGGCAACGTCGTCTCGGCGCAGGGCACCCGCGACCTGATGGAGGCCGGAGCCGACATCGTCAAGGTGGGAGTCGGGCCGGGCGCGATGTGCACGACCCGGATGATGACCGCCGTCGGCCGGCCGCAGTTCTCGGCGGTGCTGGAGTGCGCCGCGGCGGCTCGCGCGCTGGGGCGGCACGTGTGGGCCGACGGGGGCGTGCGGCATCCGCGCGACGTCGCGCTCGCCCTGGCCGCCGGTGCCTCGAACGTCATGATCGGCTCGTGGTTCGCGGGCACCTTGGAGTCGCCCGGCGACCTCTACACCGACGAGGCCGGGCGCCAGTACAAGGAGTCGTTCGGGATGGCGTCGTCGCGGGCGGTGCGAGGGCGCACGGCGAGGGACACGGCCTACGAGCGGGCCCGCAAGGCGATGTTCGAGGAGGGCATCAGCTCGGCCCGGATGTACGTCGACCCGGCCCGTCCGAGCGTCGAGGACGTCATCGACGAGATCGTCGCCGGGCTGCGCAGCAGCTGCACGTATGCCGGGGCGCGCACCCTGGAGGAGTTCCACGACCGCGCCACGGTCGGCATCCAGAGCACCGCCGGCTTCGCGGAGGGACGCCCGCTGCACACCTCCTGGTGACTCCGCGGGCTCCCCGACCGCCGCTGCGGGCTCCGGACCGCCGCTGCGGGCTCCCCGACTTTGCAGGCGAGCCGCCGCGTCTCGGCGGCACACCGCCGCGTGTCGCCCCGCTCCTCCCCTACAAAGTCGGGGAGAAACCGGGGAGGAGGGGGCTGGGCGATGGGGGAGGATGCGGGGTATGCCGCTCGACGTCGCCTCGGTCCGTTCCCACTTCCCCGCCCTGACGGAGGGGGCCGCGCACTTCGACGGCCCCGGCGGCAGCCAGACCCCCGACGTCGTGGCCCGCGCCGTCGCCGACACCCTCACGAGCGCGATCTCCAACCGCGGCACGGTGACGCCGTCCGAGCGCCGGGCCGAGCAGGTCGTCACCGACTTCCGTGGCGCCCTCGCCGACCTGCTGGGGGCCGACCCGCGCGGCATCGTGTTCGGGCGCAGCGCCACGTCCCTCACCTACGGCCTCGCCCGGGCGATGGCCAAGAACTGGGGGCCCGGCGACGAGGTCGTCGTCACCCGCCTCGACCACGACGCGAACATCCGCCCGTGGGTGCAGGTGGCGCAGGCGGCCGGCGCCACGGTCCGTTGGGTCGACTTCGACCCCGCCACCGGCGAGCTGTCGGCGGATGCCGTGGCCGCTGTCCTCTCGCAGCGCACCCGGCTGGTGGCCACCACGGCCGCCTCGAACCTGATCGGCACCCGCACACCGGTCTGCCGGGTGGCCGACCTCGCCCACGAGGTGGGCGCGGTGCACTGGGTCGACGGCGTGCACGCCACCGCCCACGCGTCGGTCGACCTGGCGGCGCTGCGCGCCGACTTCTGGACCTGCTCGCCCTACAAGTTCATGGGTCCGCACTGCGGGGTGCTCGCCGCCGACCCGGCGCTGCTCGAGACCCTGCACCCCGACAAGCTGCTGCCGTCGACGGATGCCGTGCCCGAGCGGTTCGAGCTCGGCACTCTCCCTTACGAGCTGATGGCCGGCACGACGGCCGCGGTCGACTTCATCGCGAGCCTCGCCCAGCTCGGCGACGAGGACGAAAGCGCCACAACGGCATCCGCGCCGGGGGCGGCACCCGCGAGCCGGCGCGAGCGCATCGAGCTCGGGATGAAGGCGGTGCACGCGCACGAGCGCGCTCTGCTCGACGAGCTCGAGCCCGCCCTGCGCGCCCTGCCCGGAGTCACCGTGCACAGCAACGCCCGCTCGCGCACCCCCACCCTGCTGTTCACGGTGGCCGGTCACGACCCGCAGGAGGTTCGCGGGCGGCTCGCCGAGCGAGGGGTCAACGCCCCGGCCGGGCACTTCTACGCCATCGAGTGCTCGCGGCACCTGGGGCTGGGGGACAGCGGTGGTGTGCGGGTCGGCCTGGCGCCCTACACATCGGCTGAGGACATCCAGCGCCTGCTGGCCGCACTGACCGAGATCGTCTGAGAGAGAGGCAGCTTCCATGGCACCCCACGACCGTGACCCCGTGCTCGTCACCGGTTGCTCGACCGGCATCGGCCGCGCGGTCGTCGAGGACCTCCTCCGCCAGGGGCACACCGTCTGGGCCACGGCCCGGCGCCCCGAGACGCTGGCCGACCTCGCCGAGCGGGGTGCCCACGTCGCTGCCCTCGACGTCACCGACGAGGCGTCGATGGCCGCAGCGGTGGCCGAGGTCGAGGCGACCCACGGATCGGTCGGCACGCTCGTCAACAACGCCGGGTACGGCGAGTACGGCGCCGTCGAGGAGGTGGAGCTGGACAAGGTGCGCGCCATGTTCGAGACCAACGTCTTCGGGCTCGCCCGGATGTGCCAGCTCGTGCTCCCCGGCATGCGCCGTGCCGGCTGCGGCCGCATCCTCAACATCAGCTCGATGGGCGGGCGGATGACCTTCCCCCTCGGTGGCTACTACCACGCGACGAAGTACGCCGTCGAGGCGCTGAGTGACGCCCTGCGCATCGAGGTCAAGCCCTTCGGAGTGCAGGTCGTCGTCATCGAGCCCGGCGTCACCCGCAGCGGCTTCGAGGAGACGATCAGCGCCTCGGACGCGCTCGCCGCACACGACGACTCCCCCTACGCCACGATGCGCGCCAACGTGGCGGAGGCGAACGCCGAGGCCTATGGCAACCGGGTCATGTCGGCGTCGTCCGAGAGCGTCGCCCAGGCCATCACCGCTGCCATCGCCGCCGACCGGCCGCGCACCCGGTACCTGCTGACCCCCGCCGCCAAGCTGATGGCCGCCACCCACGCCGTCGCCGGCGACCGGGTCTGGGACCGCCTGATGGCGCAGCAGTTCAAGCTCTGATGGTCGCCCTCCTCGAACCCCTCGAGGCGCCGGTGCACCCCATCGAGGCGCTGCGCCGGGTCGCGTTCCTGCTCGAGCGCAACCGCGCCGGCACGTATCGGGTCGAGGCGTTCCGCAACGCGGTCAGGACCCTGAAGACGCTGGATGCCGCCGAGCTGCGCGAGCGCGCCGAGGCCGGCACCCTGCAGCAGATCGCCGGCATCGGGAAGTCGACGAGCGGCGTGATCGCCGAGTCGCTCGTGGGTGAGCTGCCGGCCTACCTGGGCGCGCTCCAGGAGAAGTCCGGTGGCCCCCTCGTCACCGGGGGTGAGTCGACGTACGCGGCGCTGCGGGGCGACTGCCACCTGCACTCCGACTGGAGCGACGGCGGCAGCCCGATCGACGAGATGGTGCTCACCGGCATCGAGCTCGGCCACGAGTGGCTCGTGCTCACCGATCACAGCCCGCAGCTGCGCGTCGCCAACGGCCTGACCGCCGAGCGGCTGACGCAGCAGATCGGCATCGTCGAGGCGATCGACCGGTCGCTGGGCGGGTCGTTCCGGCTGCTCAAGGGCATCGAGGTCGACATCCTCGACGACGGTGGGCTCGACCAGACCGACACGATGCTGGCCCGGCTCGACCTCGTCACCGCATCGGTGCACAGCAAGCTGCGGATGAACGCCGGCCCGATGACGACCCGGATGGTCACCGCGGTGTCGAACCCTCGGGTGAACGTGCTCGGGCACTGCACGGGCCGGCTCGTCGAGGGCTCTCGGGGCAAGCGCCCGCAGTCCGACTTCGACGCCAGGGCCGTGTTCGAGGCGTGCGCCGAGCACGGCACGGCCGTCGAGATCAACAGCCGGCCCGAGCGGTGCGACCCGCCCGACGAGCTGGTGCTGCTGGCGCTCGAGATCGGCTGCCTTTTCGCCATCGACTCCGACGCCCACGCGCCGGGACAGCTCGACATGAAGGCCTACGGCTGCGGGCGCGCCGAGCGGCTCGGGGTGCCTGCCGAGCGGATCGTCACCACCTGGGACGCCGACCGCCTGCTCGCCTGGGCGAAGCCGGCCGGCTGAGACGCGCGCCGCCCGCCGCCCTCGACCGGCAACGTGGGTGAAAGCTCGCGCCGGGAGAGGCACTCTTCACCCACGTTCGCAGGTGGGGTCGGGTAGAAGCCGCGCCTCGACCGGCAACGTGGGTGAGAACTCGCGCCGGGAGAGGCACTTTTCACCCACGTTCGCAGGTGGCAGGGCAGGGCGGGGCGAGGCGACGGGATGCCGGCCTCCGCGTCAGGCGGTGCGGCGCCCCCGGCCCTCGAGGTCGACACGCAGCGCCCGGGCGTCCACGCCCAGCGAGCCGAGCAGCATCCGCACCGCATCGTCGTCGGTGCGCAGCACGGCCAGGGCGATGTGCTCGCTGCGGATCTCGCGGGAGTGCACCCGGACCGCCTCCCGCAGCGCGAGCTCGAGCACCTTCTTCGCACCCCGCCCGAACCGTGCGCGCCCGCCGGAACCGGCTCGGGGCTGGGCGGGCCAAGCCTCGTCGTCATTCGAGTGGTCGTCGGAGCCGGAGGCGGCGGCAGCGGCGTCGAACGCCCCTTCCCCGAACTGCCGCTCGACGGCCTCACGGATGGCGTCGAGGTCGATGCCGAGGGAACGCAGGGCCGTCGCGTCGTCATCGCCGAGCGGGTCGGGTGGGCTGGGCCGGCGGTCACCCAACGCCGCTGACACGGCATCCGCGGTGATGCCGTGGGCCGCGAGCAGGTCGCGGGCACCCCCGTCGTGCTCGGTGAGCGCGAGGAGCAGATGTATGGGGCGCACCTCGTCGGCGCCGAGCCCGGCGCACCGGTCGATGGCGGAGACGACGACGGCGCGGGCGTCGCGCGTGAAGCGTTCGAACACGGGTTACCTCCGGGCGTGCTTGCGGTGGACGGTCTGCTTGGTGACGCCCAGGGCGTCGGCGATCTCCTGCCACGACCACCCCTTGGCGCGGGCGTTGCGGACGTGCAGCGCCTCCAGGTGCTCGAGCAGGCGGCGCAGCGCGGAGACGGCACGCAGGCCCACCGTGGGGTCGGTGCTGTCGAGGTCGCCCGCGAGGTCGGTGGCGGATCGGGTCATGGCCGTCAGCATATGCTGACAATTCGTCAGCGTCAACATCTGCTGACGAATCGGTGCGGGGCGAGCGCCCGCCCGGCGCCGGCATCCCCGTTTTGGTGACGCGCCGGGTGTCCCCTATGCTTTCGGAGTCCTCGACGGATCCGAGCGCTGCGCGCTGCGCGACCTTGAGGCCCGGTCGAGGTCGGGTCCCCATCGTCTAGCGGCCCAGGACCCCGCCCTTTCACGGCGGTAGCACGGGTTCGAATCCCGTTGGGGATACGTACAGCAAGGCCTTTCACGAGGCCCCGTAGCGCAGTTGGTTAGCGCGCCGCCCTGTCACGGCGGAGGTCGCGGGTTCGAGTCCCGTCGGGGTCGCTCCGAGAAGGAAGCGGTCGGTTCCACCGGCCCCTTCCGTCTCAGGTCCGGCCAGGTAGCTCAGTTGGTACGAGCGTCCGACTGAAAATCGGAAGGTCGGCGGTTCGACCCCGCCCCTGGCCACCCAGAACCGCAGGTCATAGCCCTGTGAGGCGCAAGTGCCTTTCGGTCGTTGCTGACGCTTGCTGACTGACGGTCCGCCGCGAGGCGCCGCGCATCGAGATTGGCGCAGGGTTGACCGACGTGGATTTCCAGAGAACACTGACTGTCCCCTAGGGCTCCCGCCACGGACCCGTTCTCGGAAATGAGGACAGTGGTCCTCGAGGGAGTGCACGCGGCGTCCTCTCGGTCCACCAGGGTCCGACTGTCGCTCATTGGGATGATCGGGGTCACGTGGGCGACATCACCGAGATCACACCGTCGACGCCAGGACAGGTGCAGTACGACCGGCACCTGAGGCGTCGACTCCAGCTTGCCGACACGGCCGCCTGGCTGCGCGCCGGAGGTATCCAGGCCGTCTGGCTCGTCGTGCTCCTCGCCGGAGCTGCCGTACCGCTGTCCGACGCCATCCTCAGGGATGGTTGGACGTGGGTCAGCCCGATGCTTGGGTTCATCATCGTGGTGGCCGCGGGTCTCGAGCGGATCTTTCGCCGCACCACCGACGCCGCCGTCCCCTTGGACGAGCTGCGTCGCAAGGTTGCGCGGGAACGCCGGCTCCTCTTGGCAGGAGCCGAGAACTATGGCGACCCGGGGGCGACCTACGCGCTCTACGCGGAGCGGGTGGAGCAGCACATCGCCGAGTACGACCGGCAGATGGTGGCCTACGCCAAACGGGTCGTCAACGGGACCTGACTTTCGCCGACGTGGCCTGGTCACGTTCCCTATGACGGGCACCTGGCACCCGACAACCCCGGCAGCGGGGCGGTTGTCGTCCTCTCCTGCTCCGAGGTCCTCTCGGCGGCCCTAGGACAATGTCCACGCCCGCACATCCGCGGCACTGGCCGCGATCAGGCGCGGGTCGGCAAGGAGCTCGTCGTAGGCGTCCCGTCGTCGGTCGACGACCCGGGTCACCCCGTCGAGCACCACGACCGACCGCACGACTCCCGCCGGGTCGCCGAAGGACAGGAACCACTGCAGCCGTCGGTCGATGAACGGCTCGGCCCCGACCCTGCCGGGCGCGGCCGACGTCGAGGCCACGGGCAGTGGCAGCGGCGAGCCGAGCATCCGTGCCGCCGCCTCGATGTCGATCTCCCCGGCTGCGGTGCGCCGAACATCTTCCTCGTGCACCGGTCGTGTGGTGGCCGCAAGGGCTGAGGCGACCTCGAGAGCCTGCCGGCCAACGGGCCGACAGCGAGCGAGGAGCTCGCCCGCGACGCCGGCCACCGTGGCACATGCCAGCGAGGTCCCCGTCGACGACGGCGCGAGCAGGTCGGGCTGGTGGGCACCGCCGGTCGCGTCGACACACGACCCGGAGAAGGGCTGGACGCGTCCCCCCGAACCGCAGGCCCCGGTGGAGAGGACGTTCGGGTCGACAGCCGGCTGTGTGACCCTGCCCGGCCCACCGTTACCGACGGCCGCGACGACCAAGGTCCCGCTGCGTCTGAGCTCTTCGAGCAGCGGCCCGAGCACGACGTTCTTGTGTCCGATCCCCAGCGCGATGCAGACGATGTCGAACCCTTCTGCGAGCACCCACTCCAGGGCCCGCACGAGCCGCACGACGACCTGGCCGTCAGGGACGACGGCGATCGTCGCCACGTCGGCGGTCGGGGCCCGGCGCACGAGCTCCGACAGGGTGAGGGCGCCATGGCGGTGGCCGGTGTCGTCCGGTGCACGGCGCACACCGTCAGGTGCCGCGTGCAGTCGTGTTGCCGCGCCCGCGTCGCACGGAGCCACCGCGGTGTCCAGGTGGGCGATCCGTACCGACGCGCGGCGCTCAGGTGCCGAGGGCACCGATGGCCAGGGTGGCTGCCGCCGCACCGCTCCCGGCCACGGCCAGCAGTGCCTCGGCGACAAGGGTGCGGTCGTCGGCCACCCTGTTGCGCCCGGTGTCGCTGACGGCTCCGATGAACCCGCCTGCGGCGAGTACCAGCGTCGAGAGCCCGTGGACGCTGTTCGCCGCGCTCGCCGTGGACGGCTCCCGGATCTGGGCGTCGATGTCCGAGGCCAGGCCGACGAACCCACCCAGCAGGCCTGCCGTGGCGGAGAAGGTGTTCAAGGCCCTCGACATCGAGGAGCGTCGCAGCCGCCGCGAGGCGTGCCTGCTCGTGGTCCGCGGCTCGATACAGGTCGCGACGTACTGTCCGAGGTTGCAGGCGAGAACGATGCCCGCGACGACGTCCGCCGCCGACCCCAGGAGGTTCTCGACGCTGAGGGGTGGCGGCTGCGTCGTCGGGAGCTCGGCGGGAAAGGCCAGCAGCGTCAGGGAGCAGTCCAGCGCCATCAAGAGCGGCTTGGCGGGGTCGGGGTCGGGAGCGATGAGCTTGACCGGTGCCACGAGGATGCCCGCGGTGTAGGAGCCGATCCCCAGCCCAGCGCGCAGCGCGTCCTGCCCACCGAGGGAGCACAGCGACTCGTTCGGTGGCCAGTCGTCCCCGGCGATCGCTCGACCGGCCACCGAGGCGGGGACGGCGACCAGCAGGGACGCCAGTCCGAGCGGGGTCATCGTGTCCCGCTTCATGCCCTGGCAGTAGAGCTCGCTGAGGACGGGGATCTCGAGCGGGCCGAGGAGCACGGCGCGCAGGAAGGCGATGGATTGCCGCACCAGGGTGATCACCAGCCCGGCGACGATCTTGAGCAGCGTGATGACCTCGGTGGCGACCTGCTCGACGCAGCCGAGCAGCAGGCCGACCACGCGGCGCCCGAGCTCCTCCGGAGGGGAGCTGGCCGCACCCTCGACACCGGCGAGCACCAGTTCGACGAGGTCAGTCAAGGCCGACTCGAGCTGCGTGGCCACGCTCGCCATGCCGGTGGCCACCTCCTTCAGGTCGGGCGCCTGAGGGAACGGTGTCGCCGAGACCGTGCCGTCGTCGAGCTCGCCGAACAGGCGGTCGAGGATCCAGTCCGGTGGCGGCGCGGAGGTCGCGCTCTGCGCCCGTGACCCCCTGGCGGGTGGAGGGATGGCCCCGAGCGAGTCGCCCACGCCTGCCAGTCCCGACCGGACCGCGGAGGCGATCCCGTCGAGACCGGTGTCCACGCGCGCCGAGAGTGCGTCGAGCCACGCGCCGGAACCGGTGAAGAACTGCTCGGCCACGTCGTGGAGCAGCCTGTCGTGCGTGGCCCGGATGGCGTCCCAGTCGAACAGGCTGGCCAGTGCCGTGACGACGCTGTCGACCGCCGCGCCGATCTCCTTGAACACCGCGGTCACCACGCTCGCGACCTTGTCGGCGGTGTCGAGGATGAGCAGCTCGAAGGCGCCCGCCTTCTCCGCCGTCACCGCTAGCACGATGTCGGTGACGTTCTGGAGGGTCTGGGCCGCCTTCGCGGCCTCGGTCGCCAGGAGGTGCCCCACCCCGTCGACGAGCTGGCCGATCGCCTCGACGCCGTCGGCGGCAGCGGCCAGCACCGGCGCGACGATGACGTCGTCGACCGTCTCCAGGATGGGCGCGATGATGTTCTCGTCCAGGGCACGCAAGGCCTGGTCGGCCGTCATCGCCGCGTCGCGTCCGACCCGGTCGACGGTGGTGAGGATCTGCTGGGTGCTTGCCGCCACGGGTCGCACGATGAGGCGGTCGAAGTCGGCGAAGAGCGAGAGCAGCGACAAGGTGCTGCTCTCGCCGGTCGGCAGCGCGTGGGCCTGCTGCGGGCTCAGCGGTGCGAAGGAGATGGCTCCTCGCCGGTCCAGGCTCCAGGCGTCGTAGTCCATGTCGAGCGCCCCCGGGCCACGGAGCCGGCCGTCGTCCGGCCCGGTGCCCGGGGCCGCGCTCGCCAGCTGCCGCAACGACGTCATGACCTGTGCGCTCGCCCGCGCTCGGGCCGCGTCGTCGGCGCCGAGCGCACTGGCCTGCAGGCCCAGCTCCTCCGCGCGACTGCTGAGGAAGTCGTCGGGCTGGTCGCGCAGGGTCCGCATCGCCTCGCCGTCGGGGTAGACGAAGAAGCGGGACCCCGGATCCATGACGTTGGTGCGCAGGAGGAGCGACGCGGTGCCGATGGTCTTCGCCTCGATCGCCAAGGACAGTGTGCCGGCACTGGTGGGAGCGAGCTGGGTCGGCCTCGTGGCATTCAGCTGGTGGGCCGTGTCGCCCACGTAGGCCGTCACGTCCTCGGTCGCCCACACCTCGACCGCGCGCACCGACGGAGGGAACCGGACGACCGTGCGGTATGCCGTCGTCTCGACCGTCGAGGATCGGTCTGCGGCCCGGCGCGTGACGTTCGTCAGGGCGGTGGTGATGTCGAGCGAGTGATCGGCACTCTGGGCCACCGTGAAGATCTCGAACCCGCCGATGTGCTCGCCGACGTCGGTACCCACCAGGCTCGCGGTGTCGAGGTAGAACACGTCGTCGATAGCCTCGGATCCCGCGGGCCCCCCGGCCCTGCGAGCGACGATGCCGGTGCCCGGCCCGAGCGTGAGCGAGCGCACCGCCGCGACGCCGGCTGCACCGAGGTCGCCGATGTCGCAGTGCGCCACCTTGACACCCCCCTGGAACTGCGGTCGCTCGAAGAGCGCCACCTCACCGGGGCGCAGCCCACCCCCGTCGATCGACTCGGAGAGGAGGTTGTTGCGGACGACGAACGGGAACGGCGCCTCCTCGCCGGTGATGCACCGGTCGAGCTCGAGCTCGGTCCCGGGGAGGAGGAACCTCGTGGTCTGCGCGACGAAGGACGAGATGGTGCGCGAAGCGCCGTCCGCGAGGGAGCCCCGCCCCGTCTCGGTTCCGTCGGCCGCGACCGAGCGAACCTCCACTGCGGCGCCGGACCGGTTGGTGAGGGCCAGATCAACGCGAGCAGCGCCTGGCGCCTGGTGGTAGCGACCGTCGACGCGGATCCGGCGGGGGGCGCCGGTCGCCATCGTGCAGGCAAGAACGACCCCGGTGGGCGTCTCCCGCACGAGCCACACCGACCCCGAGACGGTGTCGAGGACCACCGACTGCCGTGCACCGATCTGGGCCACCTCGCTCTCGTGCCCGTCCTGCCACCGGTAGAGCGTGGTCTCGAGCGTCGAGTCGTTGAACACCGCGACCTGGGTGGCGACGCCGCTGGTGTCGCCGCGCAGCTCGAGCGGGAAGCCGGGCGACGCACCGACGCAGACGCGAGCCGCGAAGATCCCCCCGCTCCCCGGTTCGCGAACCCCGATCGCGACCCCCTGCGCCACCTGGAGCGTCTTCTCCTCGTCCGGGCGGAGCTCGGTGAGGTTGGCTCCCAGTGGGTCGGCGAGGTCGATGACCTCGCAGGGGAAGCCGAGCCGGTTGTGCAGGTCCAGGGACGTCGTCTCGGCGCCTCGCAGGCGCACCAGGTCGGTGCTGTCGAGCACCAGGGTGTGGTCGTCCAGGTGCGCGACGAGGACGTCGAGCACCACTCCGCTCTCGCGTTCGCGCAGCAGCCAGGTATGGGTCGCGAACGTGTCGTACTGGATGGTTCCCCAGGGCGCGAGCACACCCTGCGAGTGTGCGGAGCCATCGCCGTCGACCCACAGGACCTCTGCGGTGAGGAGCGTGCGGTTCTGGATGCTCAGCCGCACCGGGACGCGCGAGTGCGTCGACCGCACTCTGACCGGTACCTCCTGGAACCCACCGCGTTCCACCACGTGCACGGCGATCTCGCTGCCACTGGTCTCTTCCCTGACGCGCCAGACGTCCCCCCGACGCGTGTCGACCTCGTAGGACTGCCCGGGGGCCACCGGGTGCCCGTCGAGCTCATGGCCGAACTCGTCCACGCGGTAGACGATCGCATTGAGCAGCAGGCCGACAGGCATCCCGGCGGCCGGGGCGGTGTTGACGAATCGGCGGGTGACGGTGTCATCGGACCCGGCCAGCGGGGTTCGTGGAGGGCGCAGGACCAACGAGGTGAGGATGACCTCGTCGTCCTCGGGCGGCGCGACCACGGTGGCCAGAAGCCGACCCGAGTCGGCCTCTCGTGCGGACCACGTCTCCCCGGAGACCGCGGGTTGTGAGACCACCTCGCCGGGGTCCATGTGGTGGAGGACGATGTCGGTCCCGTCGTGCGCGAGGCTCAAGGCGATGCTCAGGGGTGACTTGTTGCGGAACACCAGCGCCGCATCCGGGGTCCGGAGCGGGCCGCGAACGACGGGCCGGTACTGGATCGGCTCGCTTCCGACGAGGAGCACACCGATGACCGCCCCATCGCAGCGCACGCGCAGTACGTCACCGGAGGACCCGGCAAAGCCCCCGTGCTCACCGGGTGCGAGGCTCATCAGGAGGACCTCGGCTCGTCGGGCATCGACGCGGTGGACCTCGATCGGGGCCGGGTAGAGGTTCTTGACCGTGGTCCTCACGGCGGGGCCACCCAGCGGCCAGACGTCATTCGTCGACGCGGTGGTTCGCGTCGGCCCCGTGAGGAAGCCGGCATGGATGCGACGCCGGGAGGCCGCGTCCCGCAACATCCACAGATGACCCGTGAACGACGCCGTGGACCAGGTGTCACCCGGCCGCAGCCGATGGCGGTGGATCTCGTTGCCCAGGTAGTCGACCCACAGCACGTCCAGGTCCAGGCTGGTGGGGTTCTCGAACGTGACGGATGCGGGCTCGCCGGCCTCGTACGATGCCGGCCCGGTGATCCCGGAATCGGTGATCGTGCAGCCATCGGGCAGTTCTGTTCCACCACCGGTCGCGATGACGTCCATCGTGTCGAGGTCGAAGACGACGCCGACGCCGCGGGCGCTCTCGCGGATCGAGATCTGGGTGTCCGACCGGCTCACCTCCTGGTCGAAGACGAACAGTGGAGCGGTCCCCGCGGCGCGGCTGGCCTCCCACCGTCCGTCGTCGACCCTGCGGAAGTGGGTTTCGACACCATCGGGCGCTGCGATGTCCACCCAGCTGACGCAACCGCCGGTGGTCGAGATGGTCGCCACGTCGATGGTGCCGAGCTCCTGCCAGTCGCCACCCTGGCTCAGCATCCTGACGGCCTTGGTGTCGGTGTCGAGGCGGGTGACCGTCCCGGGCTTCCATTCGAGCGTGATGCTCCAGTCGTCGCGCAGAGTCTCGCGGTAGGCAACGGTGATGGGCGACCCCCACTTGTCGGTCGTGTCGAGCCGCCACTGCCCGGTTCCGAGGTATCGGAACACCCCGGAGCCGTACCGGCCGCTGTACTCGACCCGGTTCACCATCCACGCGTCAACTCGATCAACGGACTGCATTCGCCTTCTCCGATCCCGGGCGAGGCGACGGTCCACGTGCTCACCGTCTCGATCGCCCGAAGGTACACCGCCTGAGCACCGTCGGCGAGGGCGCTCCTTCGCGCCCTGGGCCACGCGACGCCGTGGGGGGTGCGGCGGCGACGAGCACCAGAGCGACGTCTGGCTGGAACTGGTAGAGGTTGGCCAGCGGTGAGCCCGACAGCGCCGGCTCGAGGGTGAGGATGACCCACGCGGCGACCAGCGTGGTGAGCAGCGGGAACCACGCGCAGCTGGGTGGTCTCCGTGAAGCCGAGGCCACCGACCGCGTTGACGAGCACGACCGCCCCCTTCCTCTGGGCGGGGAGCATCCAGGCCAACGACTCGAACCCGGGACTCACCCGGTGTGCCACACGCCCCCGTCCGGCGCCACGAACCAGCCGAAGCCGTAGGAGGGTGACGCCGGGCCGGCCGGGCAGCCGTGGGACGATCGGCGGGGCCCCCGGCCAGCGCTCGCTTGGTCGTGAACCATGACGAGTGCCCGGTGGCCATCGAGTCGTGCACCTGGCCGTCGGCAGCGGCCAGCTCGTCCTGCCCGCCGGTGACGCCGGCGAACGGCTGGTTCCCCTGCGTGGTGGAGAACCCGGCTGGTGTGGCTGAGCAGCTGCCGGACGGTGACGGCGCCAGCGGGCCGGCCCGCGAACGCGTCGAGATACTGCCCGATGTCGGTGTCCAGGCCGACCTTGCCGGCCTCGACCAGCTGCATCACGGCCAGCGCCGGGAAGCTCTTGGAGATCGAGCCGGTCACGAACGGGGTGTCCGGCGTGACCTTCCGCTCTTCTCCCATGGTGGCCACACCGCGCGCACCGGCACCCGTGACCTCCCCGCCGTCCACGACGGCGTAGGCCAGGCCGGGAGCGCCGGAGGCGGGCATCTCCGTGTCGATCACGTCCTCGATCGTGCCGACCGGTGCGTCCGCGGGGTCGGCCGCCCCCGGGCATGCTGCCCGGATCGACGTCGCAGCACACGGTTGCGCCGACACGACGTGCGCCGACGCGGGCCCGGCACCGGCGAGGAACGACCCCGCCACCAGCACGACGGCGAGAACGACCCGCCCCATCCGGGGAATGTGCACACGGCCGGGACGCGCCGGCATCCCGACCCGGCCAGCAGTGCGCACCGGCCGCGGCAGCTCTGCCCGGTCCCGCCTCCGCGCGGAGCGCGGCCCGGCGTCATGTCGTGGTTCCGGTCGAGTTCTCCGACTGCGCCGCCCGCTCCAGCCCGCTGAGAATGAGGTCCAGCCCGAACTCGAAGGAGTCGCCGAAGGAGTAGCCGGGCCGCAGGACGTGCTCTGCGGTGAACGCCGTCAGCGTCGGGTACACCCGCGGATCGAACGCTGCCGCCATCTGCTGCGCGATCTCGGCGAAGCCCTCGCCACCCGTGGAGGGCAGTGTCGCCTCCTCGAAGGCGAACCCGAAGACGTAGCTGTCGAGGATCGCGTAGGCGTGCGCGGTCAGCTGCCAGGACAGCCCGCCGCGACGCAGGCAGGCGAGCACGGCCTCGTGGTGGCGCAGGCTCACCGGGCCCGGCGACGTGCGCGACTCCATGAGCGGGGCGGCCCACGGGTGCCGGTTGAGGGCCCGACGCGAGGAGAGGCACCGCACGCGGATGGCCTGCGCCCAGGGCAGCGCCTCCGGGGGGAGGTCGACCTCCGCGAAGACCCGCTCGACCATGCCGTCGACGATGGCGTCCTTGGACGGCACGTAGTGGTAGATGGTCATGGGCTTCACACCGAGCTCCTGTGCCAGCCGGCGGATCGTCAGGGCCTCCAGGCCGACCCGGCCGGCGAGCGCGAGCGCGCCGTCGAGGACGCGATCCACGGTGAGGGGGACGTGGGTGGTCGGCATGGGACTCCTTCGTGGGTGACTTGACCATCGTACTAAGTACGACTACAGTCTCGCACATCGTCGTACAAAGTACGAATCCTGTCGAGAGGAACCCCATGCCGACCATCAGCCATGACGCTCCTAGTACCCACGCGGGAGACCGCCTGTCCGGGACGGCTCAGATGCGAGCCGTCGTCACCCCCCGCTACGGCGGCGCCGACGTGGTCACTGAGGCCGACCTGGAGCGACCGACCATCGCTGACGACGAGGTGCTCGTGCAGGTTCACGCCGCCGGCGTCGACCGTGGCACGTGGCACCTGATGACCGGCACGCCGTACCTCGTCCGCGCGCTCGGGTTCGGCCTCACCCGGCCCAAGCAGCCCGTCCCCGGGCTGGACCTGTCCGGAGTCGTCGTCGGCGTCGGCGCCGGCGTGGAGCGGTTCGAGGTCGGGGACGAGGTCTTCGGGGCGGGGCGCGCCACCTTCGCGGAGTACGCCGCAGCCCCCGAGCGCAAGCTCAGCCACAAGCCCGCCACCGTCAGCTTCGAGTCCGCCGCGGTCACCGGGATCTCCGGGTCCACGGCGCTGCAGGCCCTCACCGATGCAGGCCGGCTGGCCGCCGGGCAGTCGGTGCTCGTCATCGGCGCCTCGGGCGGCGTCGGCAGCTACGCGGTGCAGATCGCGACAGCGCTCGGCGCGCACGTCACCGGCGTCGCCAGCGCGGCCAAGGCCCCGGCGGTCACGAGCCTGGGCGCTGAAGCGGTGATCGACTATGCGGAGGGCGACTACCTCGACGGGAGCGCCCGCTACGACCTCATCATCGACGCCGGTGGCCTCAACCCCGTGCGGCGGCTGAAGCGCGCCCTGGCGCCCACCGGGACCCTCGTGATCGTCGGTGGCGAAGGCGGCGGCAGGTGGACCGGCGGCATCGGACGCAACCTGCGGGCGGCTGCGATGTCCGTCTTCTCGCGACAGCGCCTCGTGGCACTGATCAACCGAGAGCACCACGAGAGCACGGATCGCCTCGCCGAGCTGCTCGGCACCGGTGCGGTGGCGCCCCACATCGGCGGCCGATACCCGCTGGCCCGGGTGCGCGAGGCGCTCGCCGACCTCGAGGCAGGGCGGATCACGGGCAAGGCCGTCATCCTCGTCCGGCCCAGCAGCAGCTGACCCACCCCACCCGGTGGCCCGGTGGCCACGCCGTTCCCGATCAAGGAGACATCCGTGACCACACACACCGCTGACACCCGTACCGGGCCGCAGCCGGCATCCTCGTCGGACACGTCGGACACGTCGGAAAGAACGTCGGCTCCGCGGCTGCGCGGCATCGCCCGCATTGCCGGCGCGTCCTACCTGGGCATGTTCGTCCTGGCGATCGTGGCGAACTTCGTCGTGCTCGAGGGGCTCGTCGTGGAGGGCGACGCGCTGGCGACGACGGCGAACATCGCCGACTCCCCCGCGCTGATGCGCGCCGGCATCCTGGCGTTCCTGCTCATCGTGCTGCTCGACATCACGTTGGCGTGGGCCCTCCAGGTGGTCTTCCGCAGCGTCCACCGCGACCTGTCCATCGTCATGGCATGGTTCCGTCTCGGCTACAGCGTGATGCTCGGCGCCGCCGTGGTCTTCCTCGTCGAGGCGCTGTCATCGGCCACGACCGCGCCGTCGTCCGGCGACGCACCGGCGCTGCGGACCATGCGGGCCATCGACGCCTTCCAGACGACGTGGATGCTGGGCCTGTGCCTGTTCGGCGTCCACCTGGTGCTGTTGGGTGTCCTGGTCGCAAGGTCCCGCTTCGCGTCTCGGGTGCTGGGCTACCTCCTCGCGTTCGCCGGACTCGCGTATGCCGCGGACACCGTCGCGCACCTGGGTCTTGCCGACTACTCGACGGTGTCGGGTCTGTTCCTCGTGCTCGTGGCCGTGCCGTCGATGGTCGCGGAAGGCTGGCTCGGCATCTGGCTGCTGACCACGCGTCGCCTTCCGGCCGCCTGAACGCAGCGCACCGCGCCGGGGCCACCGGCACGCCGGCTCCGCCGCGCGGGTGGCCCCGGCTGCGGTCACCCCAGGAGCGCCTCCCCCAGGATCTCGCCGGGTCCTGCGCCCGGGAGCACCGCGAAGACGGCCGATCCCACGGGTGTCGTCCAGAGGTTGAGCAGGTCGGCCTCGGCGAGCCGCTGCTGCACCGGCAGGAACTGACGCACCGGGTCGGCTTGGTACGCCACGAAGACCAGACCGCTCGAGCTCGTGGCCCGTCCCTCCGGCGGGTCGTCGTAGGAGTAAGGGCGCCGCAGGAACCGCTCGTGCGGTGCCGCGGCGTGCGCCCGCCGCACATGCGACGCATCGTCGATGACGTGGAACCCGAGCGCGTCGACGGCCTGCAGGTCCGGGGCATCATGCAGCCCGCCGCCGGTCACGGGTGCGCCCGTGTCGAGCCGGCGGCCCATGGCGTTCTCCCGCGACAGGCGGTCGGCCCGGTCCCAGGCGTCGAGGTCCATGGCGATGCGTCGCACCACGACCGAGGAGCCGCCGCGGAGCCAGTCCGGCGCCTCCTCGGCGGCCCAGAGCAGCGGGGCATCGGGGCCGGCGACGTCGGGCTGCACCGTGCCGTCGACCTGCCCGAACAGGTTGCGCATCGGCACGCCGGGGCCTTCGTGGGGCTCACGGAAGCCCCGTTGCACCCAGCGCACCCGGGCCAGCCCGGCGCTCCCTGCGAGCAGCCGCCGCTGGGCGTGCGCCACCGTGGTGGGGCTGGTCGCACAGATCTGGAGGAGCAGGTCACCGCCGCTCCACCGGGGCTCGAGACGGTCGATCTTCAGTGCGGGCAGTGGTGCCAGCCAGTGCGGCACCTCGGCGCCGGCCGCCGTCGCGACCCCCGCCCCGATCCCCACGGTCACGGTGAGCTGGGCGGTCACCGCGGCGAGCTCGGGCTCCAGGTCGGTGAGCGTGCCCCGGCCCGACATCAACCGCTCGATGTCGTCGGTCCACACGGTGAGGAGGCGCCGCACGGAGTCGGCGTCGGCACCGGCCGCGAGGTCGAGGGCCACGAAGGTGGCGTGGGCCGGCGGTGCGTCCAGGATGCCTGCCTGGTGCACCCCGCGGAACGGGCGAGCCGGCGACCGGCCCGCGCCGTCGCCGACACCGGTCGAGGCCGCGCCTGCCACCGGGTCCGCGGTGCAGCCGGCGGGGCCGGTGCACCCCGCCACGGCCGCACCCGCCACCAGGCCGGCGCCGGCGAGGCCCGAGAGCAACAGGGTGCGGCGGTTCGAGCCCGCCGCACCCTCGTGCGCGGGCGCGCTCACGATGCCGACGGCGCCGGTGCGTAGGACTCCTGAGCGCCCGGGAAGGCGCGAACCGGAACGTTCAGGGTCACGTCCCCGCCGCTCGTCGTGAGGGTGAGCGTGGTGCTCCCGCCGTTCTCGAGCGGCCCCGTGAGCTCGATGAGCATCACGTGGTCGCCGCCCGGCTGCAGCACGTGGCTGCCTCCCGCGGGGATGACGATGCCTCCCGCCTTGGGCTGCATCTGCATCTGCCCGGAGTCGTTCTTGACGGTCTCGTGCAGCTCGACGACTCCGGCGACCGGGCTCGACCCGCCGGTGACGGTGATCTCCGCGCCGCTGGTGTTGCGCAGCGTGCCGAACATCGCGCTCATCGGCGCCATGCCGGCCATGCCGGTCGAGGTGGCGCTCGGTGCCGGCATGGCGTCGACCGCCTTGACCCAGCCGTCGTCGAGGACGAGACCGCTGGGTGCCACCGAGGTGGATGCCGATGACGATGCGGCCGGGGCGGTGGGCGAGTCGGAGCCGCAGGCGGCAAGGCCGCCCGCGAGCAGGATCATGGAACAGGTGACGGCGACCCGACGGGTCGCGGAACTGGGGTTGGGCACAGGATTCTCCTGAAGGGCATGCGGGAACGTCCCGCGGGGTCTGGGGGGTCACGTGGCCGGCCGGCCCGGGACCCGGACCGGCTCAGCAGGCGAAGAGCGGCGGAGCGCGTCCGCCGAGCGGTCGCGGTGAGCGACCGGACAGGCGACGAACCGGTGCGTCGCCCGCACCGATGCGAGGTGGGCTCGCCGGTGTGGTGGGACGCAGCGCCCTCACCACGAGTCGCGCCACGGCGCAGACGACGTCCTCGCCGACGGCGAGCAACCAGCTGGCCAGCACGGTCGCCAGCGCGTGGGCGAGCACCATCGTGCCGGTGGCGTGCAGCGACATCGGCTGGGCCGAGCCTGCGACAGCCGCCACCGAGCCGCCGTGGGCGTGGTGCGCCACCGCGCCACCGGCCGGCGAGGGCGCCATGCCCACGAGGGCCAGGTGGGTGACGACCTGCCCGGCGGCGGTGGCCAGGACCAGTCGCACCACCGAGGTCCGGGCCCGCAGCAAGAACCAGACCGGGGGCCAGACGAGGACGATGAGGACAGCCGCGGACAGCGGCTGGAGGGGAGACCCCCCACCCATCGTGTGGGCGGAGGAGCCCAGGGCGACGGTGACCAGGGTGGCCACGACGGCGCGCAGCTGCCGCACCCCTCGCCCGCCTGCCCCGCGCATCGCCCGAGAGTACTTGCTCGTACCGCCTGGGCACAGGCGTTCCGCGAAACCGCCGACATCCCCCTGCCTGCGCGCTGCCGTCGGCCCGCCGGCCCGCAAGCCCCAGGCACGTGACGGGGCCAGCCGATGGGCTGGCCCCGTCAGGTGCCGGCGGTCGGCCGGTTGCTCACATCATCGCGCTGCGCATCAGCTGCATCGCAGCGAACATGTAGGCCATGCTCGCGGCCATCACGGCCATGCTCACCCGGTTGAGGACGGCGTCGTGCCACAGGGGCACGAAGGCCAGCGGCTGGGTGGTCTGCTCCAGCACGTCCACCGTGCCGGTGGCGGTGCCACCGGACCCGGCGGTCACGAGCTGCGGTGCCTCGGGCGCGGTCTCGGTGGGACGCGGCCCGATCCCCATCGCCGGGCGGCTGTCGTCGAGGACGCCGGCCAGCCACGCGAGGGTCTCCAGGCTGAAGTAGACGACGAGGGTCCAGGTCAGTGCCGGCGCCCACTTCGGCATCCACATGTACGCCATGGTCACCTGCATGATCAGGGCCAGCAGCCACAGCGCGCTGAACGGCCGGCGCTGCACCAGGCGGATGACCATCCAGACGCCGATGGCGGCCGTCGAGAGCCAGAAGATGTTGACCCACCAGCTCGAGGGGAACCACGTCCACTTGAACTCCATCGACGCGTACATGTAGATCTGGCTGACCAGCATCAGGATGTGGCTGGAGTGGTACCAGCGGTGCTGGCCCCCCATCCGCACCAGGTGCCCACAGTGCAGCACCAGGACGGCGGTCAGGGCGATCAGCCACGCCCAGGTGACCCACAGGGGCAGGAGGTTGATGAATTCAGGGGCTTTTCCCATGGCGGGGTCCTCTCTCGACCGTTGACCGTTTGACCGTATGGCTCGGTGCAGGGGCGAAGGGTCGGATTCGAGAGGCCGTGAGCGTTGTCATAAACCACGCCAATATGCGCAGAAAAGGGCCACAATGTCGGGCGTCGGCCACTTCCGGAATACCTACAGGGGGTATTCGGTGCGCGTTTCGAAGAATACCTCCCGGAGGTATTACGCATACCGCCGGGAGGTATGCATCACACACCTCGGGCGTACTGTGGCCGTCGACGACCATCCCGGCCGATGCCGGCTTCGGCCCCTGACGAACAGGCCGGCACCGACGTCCGCAGCAGCACGACCCACCACAAGGAGAACCATGAGCAGCCAGACCTTCCCGGTGACCGGAATGACCTGCGGCCACTGCGTCAGCGCCGTGACCAGCGAGGTCTCAGCACTGCCGGGTGTCACCGACGTACAGGTCGAGCTCGTCGCCGACGGCACCTCGACGCTCAGCGTCACCTCCGAGGAGGCGCTCACCGATGCGCAGGTCGCGGCGGCCCTCGACGAGGCCGGCGACTACCAGCTGGCCACCGGCTGACCGTCGGGCGCGCACCCCGGCGAGGTCATTCCTCGACGAGCGCCCGCCCGTGCACGATCGCGGCCCACATGACGAACACGTCGAGGGCGATGATCATGACGCCCCAGATCGGGTAGTGCGGCAGCCACGCGAAGCTGCCGATCATGCTGACCGCGGCGGCGATGACGGCCACCGTGCGGGCCCAGGTCTGGCCGAAGAAGAGACCGGCCCCGGCGCCGGCCGTCAGCACCCCCAGCAGCAGGTGGATCCAGCCCCACGTGGTGAAGCTGAAGTGGAAGACGTAGTTCGTCCCTCGCACGTAGATGTCGTCGCTCAGCAGCGCGACCAGCCCCTGGATGGCGTGGAACAGCCCCACCATGATCAGCAGGACGCCGGCGAAGGCGACCGCACCGGTGTTCTCGCCTCCGCTGAAGCCACCCCGCTTGTTCAGGTCCGTCGTCAGTGACGTGTTGTCGTGCGACATCGTGGCCCACTCTCCTCGTCGTGCGCCGCACCGCTCGCCGACGCGCGGCCGCCCGGCCGCTCCAACCGTTCTAGGGCCAGCCTGACCCGTGCCGCCTCACCCCAGCGGGGTGAGTCGCCGCGGCGGACCCGCTCTCAGCCGGCGTCGTCGGCCGCCAGCACCGCTGCGGCGCCCTCGGCGACCAGGGCCACGTCGGTGGTCACGGCCAGGCAGCAGATGCCGTGCGCCCGCAGCCGCCGCGCGTTCGTCGGGGTGCCCGCGAAGCCCGCCACGAGGATGCCGTGCCGCTGCGCCGCCTCGACGACCCGGCCGAGCGGGTTGCCGTCGCAGTGGTCCCCCAGCAGTGCGTCGACAGTGGTGCCGAGCGCGAGGGCGAGGTCGAGCGGCCCGACGAAGAGGCCGTCGACGCCCGGGGTCGCCGCGATCGCATCGACGTCGGCCAGGGCGCCGACCGTCTCGACCATCACCAGGCAGCGCGCTGCGGTGTTCGCCGTGGCAGGGTCCGGCGCGGTGGCGCCCCACAGCGGCGCGAAGGGACCCCAGCTGCGGTCGCCCTCGGGCGGGTACCGGGAGGCACGGGCGGCGAGCCCGGCATCGTCACGACCGGTGACGGACGGCACGACGACCGCCGCGGCACCGGCATCCAGGGCGGCGCCGATCCACCCCGGGTCGACCGCCGGCACCCGCAGGACCAGGTCGACCCCGGCATCTGCGAGGCCCCGGCCGACGACGTGGAGCGCGGCACGGTCGACGGGTCCGTGCTGGGCGTCCAGAGCGACCCAGTCGAAGCCCGCGCCGGCGAGCCGCCGGAGCAGGTCGACGTCGGTGGTGAAGGCCCACACTCCACGCGAGCACTGCACCAACCCCGAGGGTCCGCCCGGTGGCCGCTCGTCGCCGGGGGTCAGCGGGAGTCCTTCGCGGCCTGTCGCGCAGCACCCTGGGCGCGCGAGGACGCGTCGCGCTTGACGCCGCCGGTGGTCTTGGTGGCCCGGCGCCGGGTGCTCGCACCCGTGGCGGAGGAGCGGCCGCCGGCCGGCTCCGACCCCGGGCCGGTCGAGCCACGCGTGGCGGCCACCGCGGCGAGGCGCTCGGCCTTGAGGTCCTCGGCGGCCGCCCGAGCCACCACGTCGACCCGGGCGCTGACCCGGGCCAGGGCCAGCTCGAACACCTCGGCCTTGGCGGCGTTGGCGGCGTTGCCCGGCCGGGCGTGGCCGCGAGCACCCTTCATGCCGACCCGCGAGGCACCGGTCTGCCGGTAGAGCTTCATGTACTTCGAGCGGGCCCGGCGTACCCGGGTGTGCAGCTCGAGCAGCTCGTCCTCGTCGAGCTTCTCCATGCGCTTCGGCTCCGTCTCGCGCACCAGGTCGGCCTGGGCGTCGGTGAGGAACCGGGGGATCTCGACGGTCATGGGGCAGTCCTCTCGAGGAGGCCGGGCGGTGCCTCCGCCCTGGCGAGCCGACCGGGCGCGTGGTGCGGCACCCGGCCCGCGTCGAGCCTCGCGCCGCGGGTCGTCGCTGTCAACGTGTCGGGCAGCGCGGGGGACCCTGCAGGTCAGGCCCCCGGGGCCAGCGCCTGCACGGTGGCGATCGTGTCGGCCTCGCCGGCCGACTTGTCGTCGCGGTAGCGCAGCACCCGGGCGAAGCGCAGGGCGACCCCGCCGGGGTAGCGCCGGGAGTGCTGCAGCCCGTCGAAGGCGACCTCGACGACCTGCTCGGGTCGCACCTCGACGACCCAGCCGTCGGTGCCCCCGACCGCCAGCTCGGTGAAGCGCTCGGTCTGCCAGCGCAGCATCTGGTCGGTCATCCCCTTGAACGTCTTGCCGATCATCACGAAGCCGCCGGTCTCGGGGTCGCGCGCGCCGAGGTGGATGTTGGACAGGGTGCCCTTCCGCCGGCCGGACCCCCACTCGACAGCGAGCACGACGAGGTCGAGGGTGTGGGTGGGCTTCACCTTGACCCAGCCACTGCCCCGGCGGCCCGCGGCGTAGGGGCTGTCGGCCGCCTTGACGACCACGCCCTCGTGGCCGGCGGCGACGAGGTCGGCGAAGAACGTCTCGGCCGCTCCGGCATCGCCGGTCAGCAGGCGGGGGACCAGGAGGTGCGGGGCGAGGTCGACCAGGGCGTCGTGCCGCGCCCGGGCCGGCTGGTCGATGAGGTCGACGCCGTCGCGGTGCAGCACGTCGAACAGGAACGTGGTGAGCGGCACCCGCTCGCGCAGGCCGGCGACGTCGGCCGAGCTGGCCGTGCGCGCCCCGGTGACCTGGAACGGCGCCGGGCGCCCGCCCTCGAGCAGCACGATGGCCTCGCCGTCGAGCACGAGGTCGCCGCCGGGCAGCCCGGCCACGGCCTCGACCACCTCGGGCACGCGCTCGGTGATCTCGTCGAGGCTGCGGGTGTAGACGGTGACCTCGCCGGCCCGCCGGTGCACCTGCACCCGGATGCCGTCGAGCTTGCCGTCGACCAGCAGGTCGCCACCACCCACAGCCAGCACCGCCTCGGCGGCGGTCTTCGCCGAGGCGGCGAGCATCGGGCGCACCGGCCGTCCGACGACCAGGCCGACCTGCTCGAGGGCCTCGACCCCGCCGCGGGCCGCGAGCCCGGCCACCTCGGCGGCGGTGCCGGCCAGCATGGTGGCGCGCCGCACGACGGCATCGGGCACGGCATACGCCGTGGCGATGGCAGCGAGCACCACGCCGTCGAGGGCGCCCTGGCGCAGGTTGCCGGTGATGAGGTCGACCAGGAAGCGCTGCTCGTCGGCGGTCGCCCGGCTCATCAGGCCGGCCAGCTCGGCTCGCCGGGATGCCGTGGAGCCGGCTCCCTCCGTGGCGGCCAGCCGGGTGAACACGGCGTCGACCTCGCCGACGGTCAGGCTCGACTCACCGGCGGGCTCCGGAAGCGACCCCAGCGAGCGGTGGCCAACACCCAGGCGGCGCTGCGGGAGCACCCCGGACAGGTGCGAGACCACCACGCCCACCTCGGCCGGGTCGCAGCGCGCGAACAGGTCGGCCAGCGCCCGGGTCTTGGCGGTGCGCGACCGGGTGGCGGTGACCGCCCTCGACGCGGCGACCACCTCGGCGAGCGTGACGTCCATCCGCCCATCCTGCCGTTCGGCACCGACAGGGGCGTCCCCGCCGCCACGATGGTGCGGGCGTGGGTGGCCCCACAGGTCAGTCGGTCGAACTGACCCCGGCGGCCCCGGGGGCGACATCGGCCGGGGGCGACCCGGCATCCGACGGCTCGGCCGGCCCGACGCGCCGGCGACGCAGCCGCCAGAGGACCACGCCGGCGACCACCACGACCCCGACGAGCACCGCGCTGCCGGTGCCGAGGGCGTCGGCGACCGCCTGGTACGAGGCCCCAGCGAGGTAACCGCCCAGGACCACGACCGTGCCCCAGAGGATGCCGCCGGCGGCGTTGTAGGTGAGGAAGGTGCGGTAGCGCATGTCGCTCGAACCGGCCAGCGCCGGCATCACCGCCCGGAAGAAGGCGACCCAGCGGCCGAGGAGCACCGCGGAGCCGCCACGTCGGGCGAGCAGGTAACGGGCGTCATCGAGCCGGTCGGCGTGGCGGGCGAGCGGCCGGGTGGCCATCAGCCACGGGCCGAGCCGGCGGCCCACCTCGAAGCCGACGCTGTCGCCGACGACGGCCGCCGCGACAACCACGCCGAGGACGGCCCACAGCGGCACATGGCCCAGGCTCGCCGAGACACCACCCAGGATCGCCACCGTCTCGCCGGGGATCACGAACCCGAAGAACAGGGCGTCCTCGGCGAAGACGAGGACGCCCACGACGGCGAGCACGACCGGCGCGGGCACGCCCAGGAGGCGCTCCAGCAGCGAGGTCAGCACGTCGGCCGTGACGGGGTGGGTGACAGGGCCATGGTCCTAGTGTGCGCCGTCGGCCGCCGCGCCCGCGAAGGGCTCGGTTCAGCCCCGGTCGACCGCGATCTCGACGCGCCAGTCGATGGGCGTGCAATGTCCGTTGTTCGACTTCTCGGCGGAGCACGCGGTCACCCCGACGACCACCGGCATCCGGGCCTCGATGGTGAACCGGTCACCGGGCCGGGTCGGCGGGGGGTCGATGTGCAGCTCGCCGCGGTCGTCGGTCCACACGTCCATGAAGACGTTGAGGGTGGTGCCGATCCGGTCGGGGTCGACCCCGTAGGGGGCCAGGGCAGCGCACAGGTTCGCGAAGCACGACGGGTGCGGGGCGCCGGCGAACTCGGGGTAGAGCAGGTCGAAGGTCGCCTGGCTGCAGGGGGTGAGGGTGAGGTCGTGGACCCCCACGGTGTCGTCGACGACCTCGGCCATGACCCGGCTGCGGTTCGACCACAGCTGCGAGCCGGTGGAGACGTAGATCGAGTTGCCGAAGTCGGTGGTGCGCCCGGAGGAGAATGCCTCGGCCGCGTCGCCGGCCGACACCAGGTAGAGGTCGCTGACCTGCTGGCCGCACGGGTCGAGCACGGTGAGCCGGTCGCCCGGGGCCAGCTCGATCGCGGCACCGCTCTGGGGGGCGATCCGGGCCCAGCCGTCGGCGGCGGCACCGGCGGAGCCCGGGTAGGGCGGGGCCTCACCGGCGCGGGGGAACCGCGTACGCGCCGGGTTCACCGCTGCTCCGCCGCGGACCCGGCATCCGGGTCGGGCTCGAACGGCGGGGTCCAGTCGGGCGGCACCGCGCGGCCGGCGTACTGCCGGGCCTCCGACGACGTCCCGTGGTCGCTGACCATCGGGTTCAGCGACCCCTGCAGGTCGGCGTCGCGACGGCGGATGGTGTCGCGCATGCGCTGGTAGCGCCCGTCGGCGCGCATCCGCTCGAACTGCGAGTGGAGGTTGAAGACCAGGGTCGGGAGCGGCGCGCGTCGGGCCACCCGGGAGGCGCTGGGGTGCAGGCCGACCACGAAGAACGCAGTGCCGGCGACGCTGAACGCGAAGTGAGGGTTCTCGGGGTCGGCCGCCACCCCGTCGGCCCAGGGGGCGTCGTCGGTGTCGTGCAGGTGCTGCAGCGCGTTCCAGAGCAGCTCCTCGAACTCGTGCTCCCGCTCCGGCACCGGCTCTCGGAAACACGCGACGAACGACACGAGGTCACCCTCGGCGTCGACCTCCTGCGCGTACTGCGCGAGGGCCGCCCCCAGCGCGTCGAGCGACCCGCCGGGAGTGGTGTCGCTGAGGTCCTCGAGCACGACGAGGGTCGCGGCATCGCGCCGGAACACCGACCGGGCACCGAGACAGGGAAATTCGGGATGAGCCACCATCTCATCGATCGCGTCGACGATGTCGTTGCGGGGCCGGTCGCCGAGGTCCTCGGCGGCGCGCTCCTCGAGCAGCTCCTCCAGCGGGTCGCTCATCGAGCGCCGCCGGGTCGGGCGATGGGGTCGGTCACGAGTTCTCCTGCTGTCGGGGGTCACAAGTGTCCCCATACCCGTGGGCTCGTGGGGGTATCCCGTCGACCGAACCGGGCCGTCGAGGGTTGCGTCACACTCCCTCGTGCGACCAGGCCGTCGAGTGCCGGAGGGCCGACACGGTCGCTGGCGTGGCCACCGCATCGAAATCGGACCTGCCCCACGCTGCACCGTCCCCGAATCG
>CAVVFG010000002.1:0-14905 GCA_963747405.1 uncultured Actinomycetota bacterium | reverse complement strand
ACCAATAGGTCACAGCAGGGTCGCACCCACCGTCCCTCTTGCGACCAATAGGTCACACCGCGGACGCACCCACCGTCCCTCCTGTGACCTATTGGTCGATCTGGGGACGTGGGGGCCGCACCTCCCGGGGGCGGGCCGGCCACCCGGACGTTCCGGCTCAGTGGCCGGTGAAGTTCGCGGGGCGCTTGGCGAGGAAGGCCGCCACGCCCTCGCAGTAGTCCGAGGTGTGCATCAGCGCGATCTGGCCGGCCTCCTCACGAGCGAGGGCCGCCTCGACGTCGACGGATGCCGCGTTGACCGCCGCCTTGGTCTCACCGAGCGCCCGCGTCGCGCCGCCGGCGAACGCCGCGAGCACGGCACCCGCGCGGGCCGAGAACTGCTCTGCCGCAACGCACTCCGCCACCAGCCCCCACTCGGCGGCCGTCACGGCATCCAGCTTCTCGCCGGTGAGGGCCAGGCGCAACGCCCGCGCCCGGCCGATCGACGCCGCCACGAGCGCCGTCGAGCCACCGTCGGGCATCAGCCCGATCCGGGCGAACGCCAGCACGAAGGACGCGGCGTCGGAGGCCAGCACGTAGTCGCAGGCCAGCGCCATCGGCACCCCGATGCCGGCGGCCACGCCGTTGACCAGCGCCACGACGGGCGTGCGCGACGCCAGCAGCGCCCGCACCAGGTCGGCGCCGGCGTACAGCGTCCCCTGGGTCGCACCGTCGGCGGACAGTGGCGCCCCCGAGCAGAAGCCGCGCCCCGCGCCGGTGAGGGCGATGACGCGCACAGCGGGGTCGTCGTCGAACGCGCGCACGGCGTCGGCGACGGTCTCGCACATGGCCGGGTCGACGGCGTTGAGCCGCTCCGGCGCGTTGAGGGTGATCCGGGCGATGGTGCCGGTGGTCTCGAGGATGACGGCGCTCTCGGGGCTGGTGCTCATACCCCCATCGAACCGCACGGCACCGGCACTGCGTCGGGCAACCCGTTTGCGGTTCCGGTGCGGGGGCTCGCAGACTGTCCATCCCGCCCGAGCGCCGAGGCGCCGCCCGGCCGCCCCCCTTCCACCCCGCCAGCAAGGACACCCGCAATGAGCCCCGCCCTGCCCGTCTCCACCCGCGTCACCGCCGACCTGCTGCGCGGCGCGCTGGAGGTCGAGACGACCGCCCGCGGCGTGCTCCCCCACCGCCTCACCACGGCGGCCCGCCGGCAGAACACCGATCCGGGTCTCGCCCTGGCCGAGGCCCAACCCTCCGGGGTACGTGTCGCGGTGCGCACCGCCGCCACCGTGGTCGAGGTCGAGGCGCACGCCACTCGGCGTGCCTTCGTCGGGGTCCCCCCTCGGCCACCGGGCGTCTACGACCTGCTCGTCGACGGGCACCTCACCGAGCGCGGCCACGTCAGCGGGGGGTCGACGATCACCATCGACATGACCACGGGTGGCACGACACTCACCGAGGGTGACCCCGGCAGGGTGCGCTTCGAGGGGCTGCCGGCGCACGACAAGACCGTCGAGATCTGGTTGCCGCACACCGAGGTCACCGAGGTCATCGCGCTGCACACCGACGCCCCGGTGGAGTCGGCCCCGCCCAGCGACCGACGGGTGTGGGTGCACCACGGCAGTTCGATCAGCCACGGCTCGGATGCCGCGAGCCCCGCCACCACGTGGCCGGCCGTCGCGGCCCGCCTCGGCGGCGTCGATCTGGTCAACCTGGGGTTCGGGGGCGGCGCGCTGCTCGACCCGTTCACGGCACGCGCCATCCGCGACACCCCTGCGGACCTGCTGAGCGTCAAGGTCGGCATCAACATCGTCAACCTCGACGGCATGCGGCTGCGCACGTTCACCCCCGCGGTGCACGGGTTCCTCGACACCATCCGTGAAGGGCACCCCACGACGCCCCTGCTGGTGGTCACGCCCCTGCTCTGCCCCATCCACGAGGAGACACCCGGCCCCGGGGCCCCCGACTGGGAGGCGATCGCCGAGGGGCGGGTGCGGTTCCGCGCCACCGGTGACCCCGCCGAGGTGGCCGAAGGCCGGCTCACCCTGCGGGTCATCCGCGAGGCGTTGGCCGGTGCCGTCGCCCAGCGGGCACCCGGTGACCCCCACCTGCACCTCGTCGACGGTCTTGCCCTCTACGGCGAGGACGACCACGGGGAGCACCCGCTGCCCGACGCGCTGCACCCGGATGCCGAGACCCACCAGCTCGTCGGGGAGCGTTTCTCCGCAATGGTGTTCGGCGACGGAGGCCCGTTCGCGACCCACCGCTGAACCGACGCACCGGCTCAGGCCTGGGCGACGGCGCCGGACGCGAGGAGCGCCTCGACCTCCGCCTCGGTGAACCCGTGGGCCAGCAGGTACGACGTCGTGTCGGCGCCGGGCACCGGCTCGGCGCCGGGGTCGCGCGCCGGCGTGGCCGAGAACCGCGGGCCGGTGCGCGGCACCGGGTGCCCCTGCGCGTCGGGCGCGAAGGTGCCTCGCCCCACCAGGTGGGGGTGCCGCGGCGCCTCGGCGAGCGACAGCACCGGTGCCACGCACGCGTCGGTGGACTCGAAGTGTGCGGCCCACTCGTCGCGCGAGCGGGTGCGGAAGGCCGCCGCGAACGCCGCCCGCTGCGCCGGCCAGGTCGAGGGGTCGTACTGCTCCACCACAACCTCCAGCCCGAGACCGGCCAGCAGCGCGGACCAGAACGGCGGCTCGAGCGCCCCGACGGCCACGAACCGCCCGTCGGCGCACTCGTAGACCGCGTAGAAGGGCGCCCCGCCGTCGAGCAGGTTGGCCTCGCGCTCGTCGCGCCACCCACCCGCTGCGAGCAGCCCGTGCACCATCGAGAACAGGTGCGCGGCGCCGTCGACCATCGCGGCGTCGACGACCTGCCCGCGCCCGGTGGAACCCCGGGCCAGCAGTGCGGCCAGCACCCCCACCACGAGGTACATCGACCCGCCGGCGAAGTCGCCGATCAGCGGCACCGGCACCACCGGCCGCTCGCGCGAGCCCAGCGCGTGCAGCGTGCCTGACACGGCCGCATACGTGAGGTCGTGCCCGGCCCGCTGCGCCCACGGGCCGGTCTGTCCCCACCCCGTCATCCGCGCGAGCACGAGCCGCGGGTTGCGCTCGAGGCACTGCTCGGGCCCCAGTCCCAGCCGCTCGGCCACCCCGGGCCGGTAGCCCTCGACGAGCACGTCGGCGCCGTCGACCAGCCGCTGCACCACCGCACGCCCGGCGCCGGTCTTGAGGTCGACGGCGATGCTGGGCCGCGAGCGGCGCAGCCCACCGGCGAGCGCCAGCGGGTTCGACTCCCCCGGCCGGTCGACCCGCACGACGTCGGCACCCAGCTCGGCCAGCAGCATCCCGGCGAAGGGCGTGGGGCCGATGCCACCGAGCTCGACGACCCGGATGCCGGCCAGCGGCCCGGGCGCCCGGCTCACCTCGGGACCCCACGCACCGCGAGCAGCGGGGGACGGTCACCCCGGATCGTCGCCACCATGTCGACGACCCGCCGGGTGGCCCGCACGTCGTGTGCCCGGAAGACCGTCACACCGAGCCAGGCCGCGACCGCGGTGGCGGCCAGCGTGCCCTCGAGCCGCTCGTCGGCCGGCAGGCCGAGGCTCTCGCCGATGAAGTCCTTGCGCGAGAGCGCCTGCAGCACGGGGTGGCCCAGGCCCACGATCGCCTCGGTGTGACGGAGCAGCGTGAGCGAGTGTGCCGTGGTTTTGCCGAAGTCGAGGGTCGGGTCGACGAGCACCCGCTCGGGCGGGATGCCGGCCGCGACCGCCCGCTCGGCCCCCTCGCGCAGGGTGCGCAGCGCGTCGTCGAGCACCCCGAGCGGCTCCGGCGGGTAGGTGACGCCGACCGGGTCGGTACGTGGTGGCAGGCCTCCGGTGTGCGAGACGACGTAGCCGGCACCGGCGCGGGCGGCGACATTGACCAGGTCATGGTCGTGCCCGGCCCAGGTGTCGTTGACCAGGTCGAGGCCGGCCTCGGCGGCCGCCACCCGGGCCACCTCCGAGCGCCAGGTGTCGAGGCTGAGCACGAGGTCGGGGTGGTCCTCACGGGCCCGCGCCAGGAACGGCACCACCCGCTCGATCTCCTGCTCGGGCGTCACCACCTCGCCCTCCTGGCCGGCCCGCACGCCACCGACGTCGACGATGTCGGCGCCCAGCTCGACGGCGAGGTCGAGGGCCCGCCGGGCCGAGGCGAGGTCGCCGTGCCGGCTCCCGGCCCAGAACGAGTCGTTGGTGCGGTTGACGATCGCCATCACCGCGGGACGGCCGGCGTCGAAGGTGCGCCCCCGCAGCCGCAGCGCCGTGGGAGCGGCCGGGACGACCGGCACGGCCGGGCCGGAGGCCGGGACGCCGCCTGCGCTCACCGAGGGTTCACCGGTGCGCTGGGGTCAGCTCGCGCAGCCCCGGCAGGACCTGCTCGGCGAAGGTCGAGAGGAACCGCTCCTGGTCGTGGCCGGGCCCGTGCACCACGAGGTGGTCGAACCCGAGGTCGGTGTAGACCCTCAGCGCGTCGACGACCTCCTCCGGGCGGGAGGCGACGACCCACCGCTTGGCGACCTGCTCGATGGGCAGCTCGTCGGCCGCCCGCTCCATCTCGGCCGGGCTGTGGATCGAGTGCTTCTGCTCGGCGGTCAGCGACAGCGGCGCCCAGAACCGGGTGTTCTCGAGGGCGCGCTCGGGGTCGGGGTCCCACGAGAGCTTGACCTCGATCATCCGGTCGATCTCGTCGTGCGCCCGGCCGGCCTTGTCCAGGCCCTCGTCGACCGCCGGCACCAGCTGGTCGGCATACAGCTCGACGCCCTTGCCTGAGGTGCAGATGAAGCCGTCGGCGGCGCGCCCGGCATACCGCGCGACCATCGGGCCACCGGCCGCGACGTAGACGGGCACCGGGGAGTCGGGGCGGTCGTAGATCGCGGCGTCCTCGGTGCGGTAGTACTCACCCTCGAAGGTGACCCGGTCCTGCGTCCACAGCTCACGCATCAGGCGCACCGCCTCACGCAGCCGGCCGAAGCGCTCCTTGAACTCGGGCCACTCCCCCTCGCCCACGGACCCCACCGCCACCTCGTTGAGCGCCTCACCGGTGCCCACGCCGAGCATCACCCGCCCGGGCGCCAGGCACGCCATGGTGGCGAAGGTCTGGGCCACGACGGCGGGGTTGTAGCGGAAGGTCGGCGTCATCACCGAGGTGCCCACCAGCACGCGCTCGGTGCGGGCGAGGACCCACGACATCCAGGCGAGCGAGTTCGGCGCATGCCCGCCCTCGAGCCGCCAGGGCTGGAAGTGGTCGGAGATCGTCACCGAGTCCAGGCCGAGCTGCTCGGCGCGCACCGCGAACCCCGCGAGGTCGCCCGGGGCGAACTGCTCCGCCGACGCCTTGTACCCGACCCGCAGGCTGTGTGGCTCCGTCATGGCCCCATCCTGCCCCACCCGCCGGTCCGGCTTGAGGGAGTCGTCGCCCCGTGCGACCCGCGGATGCCGGCAAGCCGCGTGGCGCCGCGCCACCCGTGGGACGGGGATAGCGTTGGTGGCACCGCACCGAGCACCAGGAGCACCACCATGGCCACCGACCTGATCGACCTCGCGGGCCACGAGCAGGTCGCCTTCTGCTCCGACCCGGAGACCGGGCTGCGGGCGATCATCGCCCTGCACGACACCGCCCTCGGGCCGGGCCTGGGCGGTACCCGCTTCCATCCCTACGCCTCCACCGACCGCGCCCTGGCCGACGTGCTGCGTCTGTCGCGGGCGATGACGAGCAAGAACGCCGTCGCCGGCCTCGACCACGGTGGCGGCAAGGCGGTCATCATCGGCGACCCCCGGCGCGACAAGACCCCCGAGCTGCTGCGCGCCTACGGCCGGTTCGTCGAGTCGCTCGGCGGCCGCTACGTCACCGCCTGCGACGTCGGAACCTACGTCCCCGACATGGACGTGGTCGGCGAGGCCACCCGCTGGGCCACGGGCCGCTCACCCGAGCGCGGCGGCGCGGGCGACTCCTCGGTGCTCACGGCCTACGGGGTCTTCCAGGGCATGCGCGCGGCGGCGCAGCACGTGTGGGGTGAGCCGACCCTGGCCGGGCGACGGGTCGCCATCGCCGGGGTGGGGAAGGTGGGCCGGCGCCTCACCGACCACCTCCTCGAGGATGGTGCCGAGGTGCTGGTCTCGGACGTCGACACCGATGCCGTGCACGCCCTGGTGCGCGTGCACCCGCGGGTGCGGGTGCACGACGACCTCGAGCAGCTGGTGCGCCAGGAGGTCGACGTGTTCAGCCCGAACGCCCTGGGGGGCGCGCTCGACGACGTGACCGTGGAGGCGCTGCGCGCCCGGGTCGTGTGCGGCGGCGCCAACAACCAGCTGGTCGACGAGGGCGAGCGCGGCACGGCCGCCCGGCTGCTGGCGCGCGGCATCACCTACGCCCCCGACTTCCTGGTCAACGCGGGCGGCGTCATCCAGGTCAGCGACGAGCTGCACGGGTTCGACATGCACCGGGCCCGCGAGCGCACCGCGACGATCTTCGAGCACACCCTCGAGGTGCTGCGCGACGCCGATGCCGCGGGGGTGAGCCCCGCCGTGGCTGCCGACCGGCTGGCCGAGCGGCGCGTCGCGGCCGGCGGGCGACGGCCCTGGCTGCCCGGTGACGCGGTCGGCCCGCGGCCCACGTCGGGGGAACACCGCAACCTGTGACACCGTTGACGGGACGGCGTCGCCGGAGCTGGCTCCACTCATGTACCGTTGGCGTCACGACACACACACGATTCCCGGGACCGCTCCGCGAGTTGGGATGACCCTGAAGACGGGGCCGTCCGGCGAGCGATGCCGCCCCGGCAGACGCACGAGGGGGTCACGCCATGGGGCGCGGCCGAGCCAAAGCCAAGCAGACGAAGGTCGCTCGCGAGCTGAAGTACTACAGCCCGGACACCGATCTCTCCGCGCTTGAGCGAGAACTACACGGAACCGCCCAGAGCGGGAGTCGAGCGAGCAGCGACGACCGCGACCGGGAGGACGAGGACGACTACGGGCAGTGGTCGTCGGGCCGGCGTTGACGCCGACCTGATTGAGCCCTTCGTGCGACCCGCGCCGTCGGCGCGGGTTGTACGTGTGCGCCCGCCCGGGTCGTGATCACGCAACCTCGGACCGCCCCGGCGCGGGCCTATGCTCGCCCGTATGACTGAGACGACGGTCGCCGCCACCAAGCGGCTGGGGGTCGAGACCACCGGCATCGAGATCATCGACGAGGCCGAGCGCACCGCCCGCCCCCGCGACCTGTTCTGGCCGTGGTTCGCGGCAAACGTGTCCGTGTTCGGCATCTCCTACGCCGCATTCGTGCTCGGCTTCGGCGTCTCGTTCTGGCAGGCCGCCCTGGTCACCGTCGTCGGCGTGGTCGTGTCGTTCGCGCTGTGCGGCATCATCGCGATCGCCGGCAAGCGCGGGTCGGCGCCCACCATGGTGCTCTCGCGAGCCGCATTCGGTGTCAACGGGCAGAAGGTGCCCGGCGTGGTCTCCTGGCTCACCTCGATCGGCTGGGAGACCTTCCTGGCCATCCTCGCCGTGCTCGCCACCTCGACGATCTTCGAGCAGCTCGGCTGGGGCGGTGGCACGGCGACCAAGATCGTCGCGGCCGCGGTGGTCGCCCTGCTCATCGTCGCGGCCTCGGTGGCCGGCTACCACATCATCATGCGGATGCAGTCGGTGCTCACCTGGGTCACCGGCATCGTCACGGTGGGCTACATCCTGTTCACGCTCAAGGACGTCGACTGGGCCGCGGTGCAGGCGATGCCCAGCGGCCCGCCACAGGCGGTCGTCGGCGCGCTCGTGCTGGTGATGACCGGCTTCGGCCTGGGCTGGATCAACATTGCCGCCGACTGGTCGCGCTACCAGCGGCGCGACGCCTCAGGAGCGGCCATCGTCGGGTGGAACACCTTCGGCGGAGCGGTTGCCCCGGTCATCCTGGTCGTCTACGGCCTGCTGCTGGCCGGGTCCGACCCGACGTTGATGAAGGGCATCCAAGACGACCCGATCGGCACGCTTGCCACACTGCTGCCCACCTGGCTGCTCGTGCCCTTCCTCGTCGCCGTGATCCTGTCGCTCGTCTCGGGCGCGGTGCTCGGCATCTACTCCTCGGGCCTCACGCTCCTCTCGCTCGGCGTGCGCATCCCCCGACCGGCCGCGGCGCTGGTCGACGGCGTCATCCTCACCCTCGGCACGATCTGGGTCGTGTTCTTCGCGGCGAGCTTCATCGGGCCGTTCCAGAGCTTCCTCATCACGCTCGGGGTGCCCCTGGCCGCGTGGGCCGGGATCATGATCGCCGACATCACGCTGCGCAAGCACGACTACGACGATGACGACCTCTTCGACGCCCGCGGCCGCTACGGCTCCTTCGACTGGGTCTCGATCGCCACGATGGTCGTGGCGTCCGTGGTCGGCTGGGGGCTGGTCGTGAACAATTTCGCCCAGGACGCCGCTTGGAACAACTGGCAGGGCTACCTGCTGGAGCCGCTGGGTCTGGGCGCCTACGTCGACGACCCGGCCGGGCCCTACTGGGAGGGCAACTGGGCCTACTCCAACATCGGGGTGCTGCTGGCTCTCGTGCTGGGCTTCGTCGTCACCTACGTCGCGCGCCGCGGCCGGGTGCGCCGCCAGGAGGATGCCGCCCCGACGGTCGCGCCGGCGGCCGCCGACCGCGAGCCCGCCCGGTGACCGAGTCGTTCGGCGGTGACGACGGCTGGCTGGTCGTCGTCGACCCGCAGGTGGTCTTCGCCGACCCGGCGACCTCGCCGTGGGGCTCGCCGATGTGGGCGGCGACGGCGCCACGCATCGCCGGGCTCGCGGCATCCTTCGGCCCTGAACGCACCGTGGTCACCCGCTTCGTGGCCGACCCGTCGCTCGGCGGTTCGTGGGGGCCCTACTACCGCGAGTGGCCGTTCGCCCTGGTGCCCGACGGCGACCCTTTGTACGCCGTGGTGCCCGAGCTCGCCGGCGTCGCCGGGCACGTGGTCACGGCCGGAACGTTCGGCAAGTGGCCGGTGCTGTGCGAGCTCGTCGGCTCCGACGCCCGCCTGACGCTCGCGGGGGTCTCCACCGACTGCTGCGTGCTCTCGACCGCGCTGCCGGCAGCGGATGCCGGGGCCACGGTGCGCGTGGTGCGCGACGGGTGCGCGGGGTCGAGCCCGGAGAACCACGAGCGCGCCCTCGCCGCGATGGACCTCTACGCTCCCCAGATCACCATCATCTGACCCGGCATCCTTCGACTTCGTGCGACTTACACACGGTTCTCGCACCCCGGAGGCCGGTGAAAGCGTGTGTAAACCGCACGAAGTCGCTCACTGGGTCGCGTGCTCGCCGACCAGCTGCACCGAGCCGCCCTCGACGCCCTTGGCTCCCCGCACGACCTCGACTCCGTCCTCGACCGGTGCACCGTCGGCGGCGGTGACCTCGCCCATCACCCAGGTGTGGATGCCGCATGCCCCCAGCAGCGTGGTGGCCGCGTCGACGCCGCCGGCCGGCAGCACCGCCACGAAGCCGACCCCCATGTTGAGGGTGCGCTCGAGGTCGGCCCGGGGTACCGACCCCAGCGCCCCGACCGTGCCGAACACCGGGGGCGGCGTCCAGGTCGAGCGGTCGAGCCGGGCGTGCACGCTGGGTGGCAGCACCCGGGCCAGGTTCGCCGCGAGCCCGCCGCCGGTGACGTGCGAGAGCGCGTGCACGTCGACGGTGCCGCCGCGGACGAGGTCGAGCAGGTCGGCGGTGTAGACGCGCGTCGGCTCGAGCAGCTCCTCGCCCAGGCTGCGGCCGAACTCGTCGACGTGCCGGTCGAGGGCCCAGCCCGCGTGTGCGACGACCCGCCGCACCAGGGAGTAGCCGTTGGAGTGCAGCCCGCTGCTGGCGAGGGCGAGCACGACGTCACCGGGGGCGACCCGCTGCGGGCCGAGCACGGCATCCCGCTCGACGACGCCGGTGGCGGCTCCGGCGACGTCGTACTCGTCGGGGTCGAGCAGGCCGGGATGCTCGGCGGTCTCGCCGCCGATCAGCGCCACGCGCGCCTGCGCGCACGCCGCGGCGATGCCGGACACGATGGCGGCGATCCGCTCGGGCACGACCTTGCCGCAGGCGATGTAGTCGGTCATGAACAGCGGCTCGGCGCCGCAGACCACGATGTCGTCGACGACCATGCCCACCAGGTCGAACCCGATGGTGTCGTGCCGGTCGAGCGCCTGGGCGATGGCCACCTTGGTACCGACGCCGTCGGTGGAGGTGGCGAGCACCGGGTGGTCGAAATACTTCAGCGCGCTCGCGTCGAACATGCCGGCGAACCCGCCGAGCCCACCCAGCACCTCGGGGCGCGTCGCGTGGCGGACGCTGGCCTTCATCAGCTCGACGGCCCGGTCACCGGCCTCGACGTCGACGCCGGCTCCCGCGTACGTGATGGACGTCGGCCGCTCGGTGTCGCTCACGCCGGGAAGCCTACCGGCGCCGCGTCATCGGGCAGTCGGGTGCACTGCGGGTCGCCGGGGCGGCCACGCAGGCGCCCGACTCGGGAGTGCGTCGGGGTCAGAGGGACTTGAGGATGTCCTCGACGCGGTCCTTGGCGTCGCCGAACAGCATCTGGGTGTTCTCCTTGAAGAACAGCGGGTTCTGCACGCCGGCGTAGCCGGTGGCCATCGACCGCTTGAAGACGATGACGTTCTCGGCCTCCCAGACCCGGATGACCGGCATCCCGGCGATGGGTGAGGCGGGGTCCTCGGCGGCGGAGGGGTTGACGGTGTCGTTGGCGCCGATGACGAGCACGACGTCGACGTCCTTGAGGTCGTCGTTGACCTCGTCCATCTCGAGCACGATGTCGTAGGGCACCTTGGCCTCGGCGAGCAGCACGTTCATGTGCCCGGGCAGGCGTCCGGCGACGGGGTGGATCGCGAACTTCACGTCGATGCCGCGCTCGCGAAGCTTCCTGGTCAGGTCGGCCACCGGGTACTGCGCTTGCGCCACCGCCATCCCGTAGCCGGGGGTGATGACCACCGACCGGGCGCTGGTGAGCAGGTCGGCGGCGCCCTCGGCGGTGACCTCGCGGTGCTCGCCGTAGTCGACGTCGGCGGCGATAGTGCCGCCCTCGACGCCGAACCCGCCGGCGATGACCGAGATGAACGAGCGGTTCATCGCGCGGCACATGATGTAGCTCAGGTAGGCACCGGAGGAGCCGACGAGCGCGCCGGTGATGATGAGCAGGTCGTTGCCGAGCAGGAAGCCGGCCGCGGCCGCCGCCCAGCCGGAGTAGCTGTTCAGCATCGACACCACGACGGGCATGTCGCCGCCGCCGATCGAGGCGACCAGGTGCCAGCCCAGTGCCAGGGCGATGAGGGTGACGATGCCGAGCAGCGAGGACCGCAGCACTACGGAGTCCTCGGGGACCAGCACGTAGACGACGGTCAGCAGCAGGAACGCGCCGATGGCCCCGAGGTTGATCCAGTTGTGCCCGGGCAGCATCATCGGCGCCGACTTGATCCGCGCCGACAGCTTCAGGAACGCCACGATCGAGCCGGTGAAGGTGACCGCGCCGATGAAGACACCGACCATCACCTCGACGCTGTGGATGCCGGGGTACAGCGCGTTCTCGTACGCGGAGTTCCAGCCCACGAGCACCGCGGCCAGGCCGACGAAGCTGTGCAGCATCGCGATGAGCTCGGGCATGCCGGTCATCTCGACCTTGCGCGCCCGGTCGAGCCCGATCGCGGCGCCGATGCCCATCGCGGCCAGGATCATGGCCAGCCCGAACCAGCCGGAGCCCTCGATGCCGACGGTGAAGCCTCCGGACTCGGCGACCTTGACCCCGCCGGTCGCGGCCCAGATGGTGGCCACCAGGGCGATGGCCATGCCGATGATGCCGAAGCGGTTGCCGGCGCGGGCGGTGTCGTGCTTGGACAGCCCGGCGAGGGCGAGGATGAAGGACAGCCCCGCGACGATGTAGGCGCCCTGCACCAGGGTGACGGGCAGCGTCATCGGGCCGGCTCCTCACGCTTGAACATCTCGAGCATTCGGGCCGTGACCCGGAACCCACCGAAGACGTTGATGCTCGCCACGAGGGTCGCGACGAACGCGAGCACCGTGACGGCGACGCTGCCGTGGCCGATCTGCAGGATGGCGCCGACGACGATGATGCCGCTGATCGCGTTGGTCACCGACATCAGCGGGGTGTGCAGCGCGTGGTGCACGTTGCCGATCACGTAGAAGCCGATGACCACCGAGAGCATGAAGACCATGAAGTGCCCCAGGAACGGGGCCGGCGACACCGCCGCGACCAGCAGGAACAGCGCCGCGGCAAGCCCCATGTAGGCCAAGCGCCGGTTCGCGCTCATCGGCACCTTCGCCGGCTTCGGCTCCACGGGCGCGGCCACGGCAGCGGCCGGCGCAGCGGAGACCTGCACCGGCGGCGGTGGCCAGAGCACCTCGCCGTCGCGCACGACCGTCATGCCGCGTTGCACCGGGTCGTCGAGGTCGAGGGCGAACTCGCCCTCCTTGCCGGGCGTGACGAGCTTGAGCAGGTTGACCAGGTTGGTGCCGAACAGCTGCGAGGCCTGCGTGGGCAGGCGCCCCGGCAGGTCGGTGTAGCCCAGGATCGTGACCCCGTTGGCCGTGACCACCTTCTGGTCGGCCACCGAGCCGGCGACGTTGCCGCCGTTGGAGGCGGCCATGTCGACGACCACCGAACCGGGCTTCATCGACGCGACCATCGCCTCGTCGATCAACCGCGGGGCCGGACGGCCCGGGATCAGCGCCGTGGTGATCAGGATGTCGACGTCCGCGGCCTGCGCGGCGTACATCTCAGCGGCCTTGGCGTCGAAGTCGGCGCTGGTCTCCTTGGCGTAGCCGTCGGCCGACGGCGCCTCCTGCTCGATGTCGATGCGCAGGAACTCCGCACCCATCGACTCGACCTGCTCCCCCACCTCGGGCCGCGCGTCGAACGCCCGCACGACCGCACCCAGCGAGGATGCCGTGCCGATCGCGGCCAGCCCGGCCACGCCGGCTCCCACGACCAGCACCTTGGCCGGCGGCACCTTGCCTGCCGCGGTGACCTGGCCGGTGAAGAACGAGCCGAACTCGTGGGCCGCCTCGACCACCGCGCGGTAACCGCCGATGTTCGCCATCGACGAGAGCACGTCGAGGGACTGGGCGCGGGAGATGCGCGGCACGGCATCCATCGCCAGCGCCGTGACGCCACGGGCCGCCAGCGCCTGCACCAGCTCGGGGTTGAGGGCCGGGGCGAGCAGCGACACCACGACCTGGCCCGGCCGCAGCAGGGCCAGCTCGGCCTCCGACGGCGCGTTGATCTTCAACAGCACGTCGGCGTTCCAGACCGCCTGGTCGACGACGTCGGCGCCCGCGCGCAGGTAGGCGGCATCGTCGAAGCTCGACAGCGCCCCCGCGCTCTGCTCCACGAACACGGCGTACCCGAGCCCGCGGATGGCCTCCACGGTCTTCGGGGTCGCCGCGACCCTCGTCTCACCCGGTCGGGTCTCTCTGGGCACTCCGATGCGCACGGCGGTTCCTCTCGGCCAGTCGGTGGCTCGAACCTATCGGGTCTGGCCGACCGTGGCCCAGCGAGGCTTACCTTCGTGGTGCGCGTCACGACGACCGCGCGGCACGCCGGGATGCCGGCGTGCCGCGCGGTGGGTCTCGGCGGCGGGTGTCAGCCGTCGGCGCGCCGGAAGCCGCTGCGCTCGGCCGCACCCTCGTCGTAGAACCACACGTCGGGCTCGCCCGCGTCGTACCCGGCGTCGCCCGGCGCCCGGTAGGTCATGTCGTGGTACCCCTGCACCGGGTGGTCGAGCGGCTGCGCTCCCCCCTCGAGCGGCGCTGCGGAGCCCACGCCGAAGCCCCCGTCGCGGATCTCCTCGAAGGCCGAGATCCGGCGCCCCGCGGAGGCGGTGGCGCCGGAGTCGCCGGATGCCGTGTCCCGGGAGTCGTCGGATGCCGTGCTCGAGGTCACGTCGCCGGCTTCCTCTGCGAGGTCGGCCCGGTCGGCCTCGAGCCGGTCGCCGCGGCTGGAGCTCTCCTCGAGCATCTCGCCCTCGTCGGAGGCCCAGTCCCGGCTGGGCGTCGGGTCGTAGCGCTCCTGCCGCGGCTCCTCCGCCAGGTCGGCAGCACTGCGGTCGCTGCCGTCGCCCTCGGCGGCCGCGTCGTCACTCGGGGCCGCGCCGGTGCGCCGGTCCTTCCGTGAGGTGTCGGCGTCGCCCTCGCCCGGCGCAGCGTCGCCCCGGGCGTCGGTGTCGGCCCCCTCGGGCGAGACCGGCGGGGCCTGCTCGGAGGCCATGACCGGCTCGGTCGTGGCGTAGCCCTCGGTCTCGGCGATCATCGTGATCTCGGCGGAGTCGCCCTCGGCCCGGCCTGCGCCGTCACCGCGCTCGCTGTCCACGTCGTGGGAGCCGGCCTCGGCGGCCGTGCGGTCGGCGTCCGTGCTGTCGGCGTCCGTGCCGTCGGCGTCCGTGCGGTCGGCACCGTCGCGGTCGGCGTCCACGCGGTCGACAGCGTCGGCGTCCGCCCGGTCCGTGCCGTGCGTGGTGTCGTCGCCGGTGGCGCCCGCACCGGCCTCGTTGCCGCCGTCCTCGTCGTGCATCGCGCGCGTGGCCGCGTAAGCCCCGCCCTCGCCTCCGGCCGACGCCGCGGCCGCGGCGCCTGCGGCGTCGAGCCCGTCGTCGTTCCCCGGGTGCTGCTGGGTCTCGGTGCTGGCGTCGTCGCTCATGTCCGGCTGGCTACCCCGCCCGGGCGCCGGGTAAACCTCGGTCGGCTCAGCATCCACGTCGTCGCGGAAGTCGGCCGCGGACGCGATCCGCTCGCTCTCCCCGCCGCTGTCCCGCTCGTCACGCCCGTCGTGCCCACCGTTCGGGTCGACATCGCCGCGGGCGGCCCAGGCCGACGCTCCGGCGGCGGCTCC
>CAVVFG010000001.1:0-86268 GCA_963747405.1 uncultured Actinomycetota bacterium | reverse complement strand
GGCGCCATCGTAGGGGCGGGCCGCGGGCCCGGGCGGGACCCCGGGCCGTCCGCGGGCGTCGGTGGAGCCGCTTCGCACCGGCGTGAGTAGCCTGCGCTCCATGATCTGGGGCCTGCTCGGAGCGCTCGGCGCGGCGGTCTGCTACGGCGGTGCGTCCATCCTGCAGGCCCTCGCGGCCCGCGAGGAGACCACCACCGAGGGGCTCGACCCCCGCCTGCTGCTGCGCCTGGTGAAGTCGTGGCGCTACCTGCTCGGCCTCGCCCTCGACGGGTTCGCGTTCGTGCTGTCGATCGCCGCGCTGCAGACCATGCCGCTGTTCGCAGTGCAGGCGATCGTGTCGAGCTTCCTGGCCATCACGGCCGTGCTCGGGGCGATCTTCCTCGAGATGCCGCTGACCCGCCGCGACAAGATCGCGCTGGGCGTCGTCATCGGCGGCCTGGTCATGGTCGGCCTGTCCGCCGCGGAGGACAAGGCCGTCGACGTGAGCTCCGCCGAGCGGTGGGGCATCCTGATCGCATCGCTCCTGCTCGCCGTCCTCGCCGTGCCGCTGGGCCGGCTGAAGGGTGCCAAGGGTGCGGCCGCCCTCGGTGGCATCGCCGGGCTGGGCTTCGGCGCCGTCGCGGTCGCCGCCCGGGTGCTGCCGCCGATCGGTTTCGCGACGCTGCCATCCGACCTGGGCGCCCTGCTGCGCGATCCGGCCACCTACGCCCTGGCGGTCGCGGCCGTGGTCGCCCTCCTGTCGTACTCCACCGCCCTGCAGCGGGGCACGGTCACCCAGGCCACCGCGCCGCTGGTGGTGGGCGAGACCATCGCCCCGGCGCTCGTCGGAGTCGTGATGCTCGGTGACGTGCCGCGGGCCGGGTGGGAGTGGGTCGCCGTGGTGGGCTTCGGCCTGGCCGTGGGAGGCGCCCTCGCGCTGGCCGGCCACGGCGAGGTGGCCGAGGCCCCCGGTCGGCCCGAGCCTGATATCACCGAACACCCTCTGAGGGGCCGGCCGGACAGCGCACTCGCCCGAGCGCTTCACCACCGCGAGGCCCTCCGGCGCCGCCCCCTCATCGGCAGGTGCAGGGCAGCGACGCGCACCGCGGGCACCCGGCGGCGTAGCGCTGCACCGCCACGGTGAGGTCGACGTCGACCTGGTTCGCGAGCGACGCGACCCAGGCCAGCACGTCGGCGAACTCGTGCTCGCGCTGGGCGTGGTCGCCCTTGCGCACGGCCTGCGCCAGCTCGCCCACCTCCTCGGCGAGCCACGCGACGGTGCTCGGCACCCCGCGCTCCCGGTCGCGGGCGCCGTAGGTGCGCTCGATGACGTCCTGGAGGTGCGCGAGGTCCATGCGCGGCAACCTACCGGCGTCAGTTCAGCGACGCACCGCTCGGATCGGGCGGGGTCGGTACCGCCCCGAACCGGCCGACGATGGCGCTCTCGCGGCGCAGCAGCGCCAGCACCGTGCGCAACCGGGTCGCGGCATCCCCACCCTCGAGCACCCGTTGCCGGTCGGCCGGGTCGAGCGCCATCCGCTCGGCGACCCGGTAGGCGACGGCGGGCAGCGCCGCCTCCACCGGCTCGAGCTGCGCGCCCATGCCGGCGAGGTAGTCGAGGTGCGCCCGCAACACTCGCTGGGCGAGGGCCGCGACCTCCGGGCCGTCGCTGTCGGGTGACTCGGGCAGCCAGGTGACCAGGCCGGTGGTGAACGGAGTGCCGGAGGCGTCGTCGAAGCCGTCGAGCAGGAACCGGCGCACGCCGGTGGCGATGAGGTGCACCATCGGGCCGATCGCGCTGTCGGCCAACGCCATCGCGTCGACCCGCGCCTCGCAGCCGATGCCGTGCAGGTCCTGCACCGCGTCGACGCCGACCTCGTGGCCCTTGCGGATGAGCAGCACCCCGAACCGGCGGTCGTCCTCGTCGAGCTCGGCGAGGCCCCGAGCGAGCACCAGGTAGCGCGGCTCGAACAGCTGCAGCGGGAGCCGGGCCCCGGGCAGCAGCGGCGTGCCCAGCGGGAACAGGGGCAGCGACGGCATACGTCACTGTAGGGCTGGAGGGGCCCCGCCGACGCGACCCTCGACAAGACGCCCGGGCGTTGTGAGTTGGCGCGATGCGTGCGATGACGGCGCCGTCCCGTAGACTGGGTTTCAGCGGCCCGCCTTCTGCCTCGGGCCCTGCTTCTTTGATGTCGATGCCTTCGCGTCGGGGCCAGCTCCCCCGCCACGCGGCGCCGCGGCCCAGAGCCCCGCCCGGCAGAACATCCGAGTCGACGCCGACCACGACGGTCGCGACGACCCCATGCACCCGTGAAGGAACCCTTCTTGTCCTCCCAGAACTTCAGCACGCTCGGCGTGCCGACCTCCCTCGTCGAGGTCCTCGCCGCCGGCGGGATCACGACCCCCACCCCCATCCAGGCCGCCACGCTGCCCGACTCCCTCGCGGGTCGCGACGTGCTCGGCCGGGGCCGCACCGGCTCCGGCAAGACCATCGCCTTCGTGCTGCCCCTGCTCAGCCGCCTCGCGGCGAGCGGGAAGCGGCCCCAGCCGCGCCGGCCCCGCGCGCTCATCCTCGCCCCGACCCGTGAGCTCGCCACCCAGATCGAGGAGGCGATGACGCCGCTCGCGCAGCGCCTCGGCCTCACCTCGCGCACCGTCTTCGGTGGCGTCGGCCAGAACCCGCAGGTCACGGCCCTGCGCCGCGGCGTCGACGTCGTCGTCGCCTGCCCCGGCCGGCTCGAGGACCTCATCGGCCAGGGCCACGTGTCGCTCGACGCCGTCGAGATCACCGTCATCGACGAGGCCGACCACATGGCCGACCTGGGCTTCCTGCCGCAGGTGCGCCGCCTGCTCGACGCCACGCCCCAGTCGGGCCAGCGGATGCTGTTCTCCGCCACGCTCGACGGCGGCATCAGCGTCATCGCCAAGCGCTACCTGCACAACCCGGTGACCCACCAGGCCGACTCGGCCCAGTCGCCGATCTCGACGATGTCGCACCACGTGCTGCACGTGACCACCGACGGGCACCTGCCCGTGCTGCTCGACCTGGTCGCCGCCCCCGGCCGCACCGTGGTCTTCACCCGCACCAAGCACCGCGCCAAGAAGCTGGCCCGCCAGCTCAACGGCTCGGGGGTGCCCGCGGTGGAGCTGCACGGCAACCTCAGCCAGAACGCCCGCACCCGCACCATGGACGCCTTCCACTCCGGCGCTGCCCGCACCCTGGTCGCCACCGACATCGCCGCCCGCGGCATCCACGTCGACGACGTCGCGCTGGTCATCCACGCCGACCCGCCGGTCGAGCACAAGGCCTACACGCACCGCTCGGGCCGCACCGCCCGCGCCGGCGCGTCGGGCACCGTCATCACGCTGATGACCGACGACCAGGTGCGCGACGTGCGCGACCTCACCCGCAAGGCCGGCGTGAACCCCACGACGACCCGGGTCACCTCCACCCACCCGCTGCTGCAGCGAGCTCGCCCCCGGCGAGCGCTCCTTCGAGGGCGGCATCGCGCTGCCCGCGCCCAGCATGCCGGCCCGCCAGGGTGGCGGTGGCCGCGGCCGCGGCAAGCAGGGCGGCGGCCAGCGCACCACCTCCACCGGTGGGAACAGTGGCAACGGCCAGCGGCGTCGCGGTGCCGGCGGCCCCTCCAGCCGATCGGCCGGCGGCTCGTCCTCCCGCCCGGCCGGCTCGTCCACCCGCTCTACCGGCGGCCGTCCGGCATCCACGTACAGCACCTCGTCGCGGCCGGCCCGCTCGGCGGCCTCCTTCTCCGAGGGCGCGAGCCGCCGCTCGCGCTGACGCCGGTGGGCGCGCACCGCCGGCTGATCAGGGCTTTCGTGTCATGAACTGGTTCGAGCAGGTCTGGTCCAGGATCGTGCCCGAGCAGGGCATCGCCCTCGCCGGGCCGCCGGTGCTCGTCGTCCTCGTCGCAGCCCTGGTGGCCGTCGCGGTCGAGCCGGTCTGGCGGGTGGTGCGCCTCGCGGTCACCCTCGTGCACGAGCTGGGCCACGCCGGCATCGGGATGCTGTGCGGCCGCCGGTTCACCGGCTTCGTGCTGCGCGGCGACATGTCCGGGCACGCCGTCACGGTGGGCCCGGCGCGCGGGGCGGGGCGGGTGCTCACGACCTGGGCCGGCTACCCCGCCCCGGGAGTCGTCGGCGCGCTCGTGGTGTGGCTGGCGGTGCGCGGCTGGTCGGCGCCGGTGCTCACCGGCATCCTCGCCGTGCTCGTCACCAGCGCGCTGCGGGTGCGCTCGGGGCTGACCGCCCTCGTCGTGGCCGTCGCCCTCGTCGCTGCCGGTGCGCTGTGGTGGGCCGGGCCGCCGCAGGTGCAGGCCCAGGTGGTGGTCGGGGTGGGCCTGGTGCTCATCGTCGGCGCCTGGCGTCACCTCGGCGCGGTGGTGGCCGCGAGGGACCCCGCGGTGAGCGACCCCGGGGTGCTGGCGCGCCTCACCCGGGTGCCCCGGGTGGTCTGGAACGCCAGCTTCGCCCTCGTGCTCGTGTGGGCCACCTGGCTCGCCGGCTCGGCGGTGCTCGACGCGTCGGGCGCCCTGGGCTGAGCCGTGGCGGCGTAGGCTCCGGCCACGACGACAGAGCCCACCCCGAGGAGCCACCGTGCCCGCTCGCACCGCCTACACCTCCGACGAGATCGAGGCCTGTCGCGACAGCTGCGACGCCCTGCTCGCGGTCTGGGCCACCAACGACGTGGAGGACAGCACGCTCGAGAGCCTGGTGTTCCTGCAGGCCGTCGTGGTGCTCGACGCGTGGTTCGTGCACCGCGACCGCGCGATCGAGGGCGACAACGGCAACCCGATGAACGAGGTGCGCGTGATCAGCGACTCGGTGGTGAGCCACGCCGGCACCCTGCACGTGCCGGAACCCATCCGTTGGCAACCCGACCGCACCGTGCTCCGGTTCGCCGTGGGCGACGAGGTGGAGATGACCGCCGACCGCTTCGAGCGGCTGGCCGCGGCCTACCTCGCAGCGATCGAGGCGACCTACGTCCCTACCGGCGGCTGACCGACCTCCACGTGCGGGCGGCGCTGCCACAGCGCCCAGTCCTCGCTCACCTCGGCCGCAGTGCGGTGCAGCATCGGCAGCAGCTCGTCGCGCAGCCGCTCGGTGGTGGTCTCGGCCGCGTGCACGGTGATGTTCATGGCGGCCCGCACCGCGCCGGTGGCGTCGCGCACCGGTACCGCCACCGAGCGCACCCCCGGGGCCAGCTCCTCGTCGGCCAGCGCCCAGCCGCGGGCACGCACCCGCGCGAGCTCGTCGTCGAGGGCCGCCCGATCGCGCTCCACGCGGGGCACCAGGCCCGAGCGGCTGGGGGTGGCGAGCACGGCATCCAGCGCCGGCGGGTCGAGCGCCGCGAGCAGCACCTTGCCCTGCGAGGTGGGAGGGGCGGGAAAGCGGGTGCCCACCTCGACGCGTAGGGCGATGATCTTGGGCACCGACACCCGGGCGACGTAGACGATGTCGGACCCGTCGAGCTGGGCCATCGACGAGCTCTCGCCGGTACGGCCGACGAGGGCCTCGAGCCGGGGACGGGCGATCTCCCACAGCCCGAGCGACGCCACGTAGGCGGTGCCGAGGGACAGCACCCTCGGGGTGAGCGTGAACTGGCCGTCACGTGACCGCACGTAGCCGAGCTCCTCGAGGGTCAGCAGCAGCCGGCGGGCCGTCGGCCGGGCGAGCCCCGTGGCGTGCGCGACCTCGCTCAGCGACAGCTGCGGCCGCTCACGGTCGAAGCAGGCGATGACGTCGAGGCCGCGCGCCAGTGCCTCGACGAAGTCGGGTCCCTGACCACGTCCGGCCATGTCGCCTCCCCCTCTCGCGTTCGTCGGGGTCAGCCGTCCTCGCCGGCCCCCGGCTCGCCGAAGACCGTACCCCGCGCCCGCGTGGTGTCCGTGCGGAACTCCGTGTACTGGTACGGGTTGTCGAGGACCTTGTCGTCGTCGTCGTCGGGCAGGGCCGGGTTCATGCCGGCCGTCCAGGCCTCCTCGCCCATCTCGCCGACGAGGAACTCCACGGTCTCGGTGGCACGGCGGCGCAGGTCGGCCAGGTCGACGCCGACCAGCTCGCCATCGTGCTTGACGACCCGGCCGTCGACCAGCACCGTGTGCACGTCGCCGCGCTGGGCCTGGAACGCGACGTGGCCGTAGGGGTTCAGCAGCGGGAACGACACCAGCGACCGGTCGTTGCGGATGAGCACGACGTCGGCCTTGGCACCCGGCACGAGGCGGCCGATCTCGTCGCGGCCCAGGGCTTGGGCGCCACCCCGGGTGGCCCAGTCGACGACGTGCTCGGCGCGCAGGTGCACGTTGGTGACCGTGTCGCCGGCCGCGTGGGCCTCGAGGTGCTCACGCGAACGGTCGGCACCCAGCGTGGTGCGCATCGCCGAGAACAGGTCGCTGCTCCACCACACGCTGGTGTCCATCGAGAGCGACACCGGGATGCCGTGCTTGCGCAGCTGCCACGTGGGCGGGTAGCCCTGTCCCGCACTCTGTTCCGACTCCGTCGACACCGAGGCCGACCCGCCGGTGGCCGCGATCCGGTGGTAGGAGTCGGTCGACAGCGTCGCGGCGTGCACGTAGACGCTGCGCTCGTCCATGAAGCCGTTCTCGTGCATCAGTCGGATGCCGTCGTCGTTCGTCGCGCCCCAGACTCCCGCGTGCGTCGTGACCGGCAGGTCGAGCTCGCGGGCCACCTCGAAGGCGGGGCGCTCGGGGAAGGCGGGGTCGCCGGTGACGTCGAAGGCGAGCTGCCAGCCGTAGAGGTCACCGCGGCGGCGCTCGAGGAAGGAGCGCACCGCGGGGTCGGCCGTCCACTCCCACGGGCCGGCCTGGATGTTGCCGTAGGCCAGTACGAAGCGGCCGGGCACGCTGCTCAGCGCGTCGACCGCCGCCTCGGCGTGCTCGACGGTCTGCAGGCCGTGCGACCAGTCGACGGTGGTGGTGACGCCGGCCTCGAGGGCGTCCCACGCGGAGAGCAGGTTGCCGGTGTGCACGTCCTGCGGGCGGAACCGGCGACCGTGTTCGAGGTAGTACCAGACGAAGTACTGGGTGAGGGTCCAGTCGGCGCCGTAGCCGCGCATCGCCGTCTGCCACATGTGCCGGTGGGTGTCAACCATGCCGGGCATCACGATGCCGCCGGTGGCGTCGATCTCGAGCGCCCCTTCGGGGGCGGTGAGGTCAGGCCCGACCTCGGCGACACGGTCGCCGACGACGAGCACGTCGGCCCCGGTCAGCACCCGGTGCTGGTCGTCCATCGTGAGCACCGTGGCGTTGCGGAACAGCACCGGCCGGCCGGCGGCCACCTCGTCGTGAGCCATGACCTTCTCCCGTTCGATCTTCTCGGACAGGTGTCCGCTGAGCGGCACCCGGATGTCGCCGCCCACTGTCCGCGCGCCGGGTCGCGGCTGTCAAGACCCTCGTCGAAGTGGGACGGCGTGGTCGAACCGTGCTTGACAGGGTGCGGTCGTCACGCTGAAACTCGGGGCACCGCATCTGCGGACGCCTGTCCGCAACCGCTCATGAGGAGACGAGGTGGTGGGCATGGCAGCGCCGTCCGGGCCCCTGTCCGGCCTGCTCGTCGCCGACTTCTCGCGCATCCTCGCCGGGCCCTACGCCACCATGCTGCTCGCCGACCTCGGCGCCGAGGTGGTCAAGGTCGAGTCACCCGGTGGCGACGACACCCGCACCTGGAGCCCCCCGCTGCGCGACGGCGTCTCGACCTACTACCTCGGCGTCAACCGCAACAAGCGCTCGGTCGCGCTCGACCTCAAGGACGAGGCCGACCTCGCCGCCGCGCGGGAGCTGGCCGCCCGGGCCGACGTGCTCGTCGAGAATTTCAAGCCCGGCGGCCTGGCCCGCTTCGGGCTCGACTACCCCAGCGTCGCAGCCGGCAACCCCGGCATCGTCTACGCCTCGATCAGCGGCTTCGGCAGCGGCCCGGGCGGGCGCGACCTGCCCGGCTACGACCTCATGGTGCAGGCCATCTCCGGGCTGATGAGCCTGACCGGCAGCCCGGACGGGCCGCCCTACCGGGCCGGCATCTCGGTGTTCGACGTGATGGCCGGGCTGCACGCCACCATCGGCGTGCTCGCCGCGCTCAACGCACGGCACGACACCGGCCGGGGCCAGCACGTCGAGGTGAACCTGCTGTCGTCGGCGCTGTCCGGGCTGGTCAACCAGTCCAGCGCGTTCGTCGCAGGGGGCGTCGTCCCCACCCGGATGGGCAACAGCCACCCCAGCCTGTTCCCCTACGAACCGCTGCCCTGCTCCGACGGCGACCTGATCATCACGGCCGGCAACAACGGCCAGTTCCGGCGGCTGGTCGAGGTGCTGGGCCTGCCCGGCCTGGCCGAGGACCCGCGGTTCCGGGGCAACGAGGACCGCACCGCCCACCGCGAAGAGCTGCGCCCCCTGCTCGTCGAGCGGCTCGCCACCCGCACCACCATGGAGTGGTTCGAGGTGATCACCGCGGCCGGCGTGCCCTGCGGCCCGATCAACACCGTCGACGGCGGGGTCGCCTTCGCCGAGTCCGTTGGCCTGGACCCGGTGGTGTCGGTCGGCGAGGGCGACGCGGCCGTGCCGTCGGTGCGCCACCCCATCCGGCTCTCCGAGACACCACCCGACTACCGGCTGCCGCCCCCCGGCCTCGACGAGCACGGCGACGAGATCCGGCGCTGGCTCGCCGACCCGGCCACCCGCAGCGACGAGGAGCGCGACGTATGACGACCTACCCCACCTCGCTGGGCACGTCCGGCGCCGACGAGATCCGCCTGCTCGGCCAGGACCTCACCGCCGACCTCATGGGCCAGGTCGGCTTCGGGGAGCTGGCGTTCTGGCTGGTCGCGATGCGCCGCCCGACCCCGTCGGAGACACGGGTGTTCGAGGCGGTGCTCGTGGCGCTCGCCGACCACGGGTTCACCCCCACGGCGATCGCGGCGCGACTCACGTACCTCTCCGCGCCCGACTCCCTGCAGGGCGCGCTCGCCGCCGGCCTGCTCGGCGGCGGGTCACGCTTCCTCGGCGTCACCGAGGACTGCGGCGCCTTCCTCGACGCCGTCGTCACCGACCTCGGCGACGACCTGCCCGCGACCGACGAGCAGTGGGATGCCGTGGCGCTCGACGCCGTGCGCCGCACCCGGGAGGCCGGCCGCTACGTGCCGGGTCTGGGCCACCCGGTGCACAAGGACGGCGACCCGCGCACACCGGTGCTGATCGGCATCGCGCAGGAGGAGGGCCTGCGCGGCCCGCACCTGCGGCTGTTCGAGGCCGTCGGCCGGGTGCACGAGCAGGTGCTCGGACGACGCCTGCCGCTCAACGGTGCCGGGGTCTGCGGGGCGGCCCTGGCCGACCTCGGGCTCCCGGTCGAGATGCTGCGCGGGTTCGCGCTGCTCGCGCGCGCCGCCGGGCTGCTCGGCCAGCTCGCCGAGGAACGGCGCCGCCCGATCGGCATGGACGTCTACCTCGCGGTCGACCGCAACGCCGAGTACGTCGACCCCCAGTCCTGACCCGGAAGGAGACCAGACATGGCGCAGGTCGTCGCCGTCATCGCCTCGACACACCACCCGTTCTACTACCGCGCGAGCACCGCTGTGGGAGAACAGCGCCCGCCGTTCGCCGACGAGTGGGTCGCGAAGATCGAGCGCTTCCGCGAGACACTCACCCGGGCCCAGCCGGACGTGCTGGTGATGGTCGGCAGCGACCACTTCCACCAGCTGTGGCTCGACAACATGCCCCAGTTCCTCGTGGGGAAGGCGCCGGTCTACGACGCCAACTGGTACAACGAGGAGCGCGAGTTCGGGCTGCCGAGGTTCCGGCTCGACGGCCACGAGGAGCTCTCGTCGCACATCCTGCGCGGGGGCCTGGACTCCGGGTTCGACCTCGCGTTCAGCAACGAGCTGCGCATCGACCACTCGATCACCTGCCCGATCATCACCCTGCGGCCGCAGGCCGACCTGCCCATCGTGCCGATCTACACCAACATCTTCGCCCCACCCCTTCCGCAGCCGAAGCGGTTCGCCGAGCTGGGCAGGACCATCCGCGAGCTCGTCGAGTCGTGGCCCAGTGACCAGCGGGTCGCCATCATCGGCACCGGGCACCTCTCGCTCGAGCTCGGCGGGCCACGCCAGTTCGGCCCGCACGGGCCCGACCCCGAGTTCGACCACCGGGCCGTGCAGTGGATCGCGAACGGCGACCTCGACGGGTGCCTGCGCGAGGTGACCCTGGACAGCCTGCACCAGCCCGGCAACGCCACCCACGGCTTCATGGACTTCATGCTGATGATGGGCGTGGCCGGCGAGAACGCGAGGGCCGACCACGTCGACTCCCTCGACCTGTTCCACACGATGGAGGCCTACTTCACCTGGTACCCGAACGGAGCGCCGGCATGAGCAAGTACCTCGTGGACAAGTTCCTGTTCACGGTCGACCGCGACCCCGACCTCGTCGAGCGCTACCGAACCGACCCGGCCGGGCTGGTCGCGTGGTGGGAGGAGACCCAGGCCAACCGCATCCTCAACGTGCCCGACGCCGAGGCGAGCACCTGGCTGGCCTTCGACGACGCCGAGCGCGACGCGCTCGTGGCACACGACCACGTGGCACTGTTCGGGATGGGGGCGCACCCGTTCCTCACCCTCACCCTCTTCATCGCGATGTTCGAGCGCGACCACCCGGAGCCGCTGTCGTACCAGAAGGGCTACGGCGCGGCGCTGGCCCACCTGTCGCTGCCCTACCCCGACATCGCCACCTGAGCCCGTGCGCGCCGCCACCATCACCGCGAACGGCCGGCCTCCCGAGGTCGTCGACCGCGCCGACCCCGTGCCGGGCGGGGGCGAGCTGCTCGTCGGCGTGACCGCCGTGCCGATCGTGCCGCTCGACCTGCTCTGCGCCAGCGGCACGTCCTACTTCGGCCCGCCGGTGCTGCCCTACGTGCCGGGCGTGCAGGGCGTCGGCGTCGTGCGTGAGGGGCCGGGCGAGCTGGTCGGCCGGCGGGTGTGGTTCCCCACCACCGCGGGGATGGCGCCCGGCGACGGAGGGCTCGCCGAGCTCGCGCTCGCACCGGCCGCGCAGGCGGTCGTCGTCGATGCCGACCTCCCCGACACCCTGGTGGCCGCGCTGGGCCTGTCGGCCGTGGCGGCGTGGGAGGTGCTCGAGGGCCGGGCAGCACTGCGTCCGGGGGAGACGGTGCTCGTGCTCGGTGCCGGCGGCGTGGTGGGCCAGGTGGCCGTCCGGGCCGCCCGGCTGCTCGGGGCCGGACGCGTGGTCGCGGCAGCCCGATCGGGGGCCGCACGCGAACGGGCCGCCGCCTGCGGTGCGGATGCCGTGGTCGACCTGCGCGCCGACGAGGACGCCACCTCGCTCGCGCAGCGGTTGCGGGAGGCGTGCGGCGGCTCCGCCGGCGTCGTCGTCGACCCGCTGGCCGGCATCCCCGCAACTGCGGCGGTCTCGGTGCTCGGTGAGGGCGGGCGGCTGGTCAACCTCGGCAGCAGTGCCGGGGCCGGCGTCAGCGTCGACTCCGCCACGCTGCGCAGCCGGTCGGCCTCGGTGCTCGGCTACACCAACACCGCCCTCACCGACACCCGCCGCCGGGAGGTGTTCGGCACCGTCCTGGGCCACGCCGCCGCCGGGCGGCTCGACGTCACCCACGACGTCGTTGGCCTCGACGACGCCCCTGCGGCCTGGGTGGAGGTCGCCGAGGGCCGCGCGAGGCACCGCGTCGTCGTCCGGCCCTGACCGGCATCCGGCAGCGCACCGACGACGGGGCGGGCCACAAGGCCCACCCCGTCGTCGGTCACGGAGCCCCTCGCGGGCGGCGGTTCACGGCCGCAGCCGGAAGCTCCCGGTGACCGTCTGCCCCGTCTCGGGGACGAGGACCGTCACCGTGTACACGCCTCGTGGGTCGGGCAGCGTGCCCGTGCGCAGGAGGAACTGCCAGTGGCCACCGGCGAGCCGGGCGGTGCCGGTGAGCACGACCTCACCGTCCAGCTCGACGCGCACCACCGGGGCCAGGTCGCGGGGCGCCGACCCGTGCGCGCCCCGGAAGCTGACCTTCACCGGAAGCGTCGAGCCCGCCTTGACGACCCGGCCCGGCTTGCCGAGGGGGCCCTCGAGTCCCGACGTGCGGTAGTCCCGCACGGGGGTGAGGCCGACGAGCACCGGGTCGTGGTCGCTCACCCGGAACTCGTCCGGCGCGTAGAGGCTCTCGACCTGCCCCGCCGACTTGAAGTCGGTGTTGTAGTCGAGCACCGACGGCTCGTCGGCGTTGATGTGGTAGTCGGCGACACCGGTCACCTGGCCGACCAGGGTCGGCGACCCGAGGGCCTGGTCGAGGTAGCCCCACTGGCCGTCGAAGGCGTAGGAGTAGGCGTCCGCGCCCTGGAACTTCTCGACGAGGTTGGTGTAGCCGCCCGCCTCGAGCGTCGCGACCGGCGTCTCCTTGGCGTAGGAGTTGTAGTCGCCGACCAACAGCACGTCCTCGTCGCCGGTGCCCGTCGGGTCGCTGCCCAGCCAGTCGAGCAGCAGGCCCACGGCGCGGGTGCGCACCTGCGCACAGTTGGCCTGGCCGTCATCGGCGTCCGGGGTGTCGCAGGCGGAGCCCTTGGACTTCAGGTGGTTGACGTCGGTGACGAACACCCCGCCGGTGACCGCGCTGCGCCAGGCCTGGGCGAGCGAGGGCCGGTTGCGCGGGGCCGAGTCGCCGCCGGTGACGAACGCGGCGGTGTTGAGCACCGCTGTCGTGCCGACCGGCGTGACCGCTGCCGGCTTGTAGAGGAACCCGACCTTGATCGCGTCGTCGCCGAGGGCGTCGACCTGGCCGGTGCGGGCATCGGCGTCGATGAAGGCGTAGGTGCCGGCGCCGACCTCGGCGTTCACCGCCCCGACGAGGTCGTCGATCGCGCTGTCCGGGCCGTAGCCGTCGTTCTCGATCTCGTTGACGCCGATGACGTCGGCGTCGACCTTCGCGATGGCCGCGACGGTCTTGGCCGTCTGCCGGTCGAGCTCGTCCTGCGTGTCGGCGCCGCGGCAGTCGGCAGGCGCTCCGCTGACCCCGCCCGTGCAGTTGTCGACCCGGTCGGGCAGCCCGTCGAAGGTGTTGAAGTAGTTCAGCAGGTTCATGCCGGCCACCTGCACGGCGCCACCGACGTCCGGCGCGGACGTCGGGCGCGGGTTCGCGGCCTCGAAGGTGATGCCGGTGCCCGTCTGGTCCACCGGGCGCAGGCGCCAGGCGTTGCCACTGGCCGAGTTGCCGGCCCAGGTGTACGTCAGCACACCGGTGGCCCCGGTGGTCGTGTCACCGCCGCGCAGGGTGTTCTCGGCGCTGAGCGGCCGGCCGCCGCGGCCCCAGATGATCGGGTCGGGGTTCTGGTTGTTCAGCGTGTCGTCGATGATCACCCGGTTGAGGTCGTTCTGCGCCTGGAGGGCGATCGCCGCCGGCCCGGGAGCGACCACGTTGGTGGGCTGGACCAGGCGGCCACCGGAGGAGACGGTCACCTGGCCGAAGCGGCCCAGCTGGAAGTGCTCGGTGACCGACAGCTCCTGCGGGAACGTGACCAGCATGCCCTCGAACCTCTCGAAGGCCGTCGGGCTCGCCATCGGCAGCGTCACCTTCGTGGGCGTGACCGTGCCGGTGCCGCACACGACGATGTTGCCCGGTGACACCGAGATCTGGGTCTGGTCCTGGAAGTCGGCCACGCTGCCCTGCACGGTCACCACGTCGCCGAGGTCGACCGAGTCCTCGTTGCTGCCGTTGAACACGAAGATCGCGTCGGAGGTCGCCGGGTCGCCGTCGCCCACCGGGTCCTGGAGGTAGAAGCCGCGCAGGCTGCCACTGGCGCCGCCCTCGTAGTCGGCGACCACCACGCCGCGCGTGGTGCGCGTGCCGGTGAGGGCGGGAGCGGTGCCCGCCCCCTGGATGGCGGGGATGGGCGTGGTGTCGGCCGTGCAGAAGTCGACGACCTCGAACTCTGACGTGACGTCGGCTGCCAGGGTGTCCGGCGGGTCGACGGTGTCGACGTCGCTGACCTCGGAGCCGACGACGGTCAGGGTGCAGTCCTCCCCGACCTGTAGGGCAGGGGTCGGGTCGATGGTCCAGGTCCGGCCCTGGTTGCTGGGTGCCACGGTCGTGGGGACCGCGCCGGACGAGGTGCACTGCAGGACGAAGGCGCCGTCGTCTGCGGTGACGGCCTCGCTGAAGGTGACCGAGGGCCGGACGTTGACCGATCCCGTCCCGTCGGCTCCCGGCGTCACGGACGTCACGGTGGGTGCCTCGTCGGTGGGCACCGCGCCGCAGGTTGCGGTGTGGGTACCGAGCCCATCGAAGGTGTCGGTGGCGAAGCCGTCCCACTCGGTGGCGGGGTCGAAGGTGTTCGAGCCGTCGGCGTCCCCGGTGCAGACGTTCGGCGTGCGACGCAGGGTGTTGTCGGCGGTGCTCGTCAGGCCCGAGCCCCACTGCGTGCCCGGGTCGACTCCCACCTGTCCGATGACGTCGAGCACCGTGGTGCCCTTGCGCAGGGTCACGGCGTCGTCGCCGTTGAACCAGCCACTTCCGTTCGTCTGGTCGGCCTGGGCCAGGATCGCGGCGTCGGCGCTGGACTGGGCCAGCACGAACACGTCGCCCGCGGCGACCGTGCCCGTGAGGTTGATGGTGAGCCCGGCAGTGGTGTTGCCGTTGAAGGACATCTGGACGCTGTAGCCGCCGGCGACCAGGTCGACCGCCGCACCGGTGCCGTTGTAGATCTCCAGGGCCTTGTTGTTGCTCGATCCCTCGACGTACTCGGAGAAGAAGAGCTCGGTGGGGGCGGCCGCGGACGCCGCCACGGGCGCCAGCACCACGGGAACGGCCACGGCGAGGGCGCCGACGGCCACCCTGCCCACGAACCGACGGAACGACGAACCGGCCATGCGTCCTCCAGGGAGTAAGCGGGGGGCACCTGCCGCGGTCGCGGCGCCCTCTCCCGCACGAGTTGCGGCGCGAACGTAACACCCCCCACCGGCCGCCGCGAGTCGAAAGAACAGCCGCATCCGCGAACGGCCGGTGAACGCTTCGTGCTCCTTGGACCGGAGCAGTTCCGGATGCCGTGCAGCGGCCGGGGCGCCCCGGCATCAGGCTAGCGTCGGACGACCGACGCCCCATCGACAGGAGCCGACCATGTCCTACCGCAAGGGCGACGAGGTCGCCTGGAACACCTCCCAGGGCCAGACCTCGGGCACCGTGCAGGAGAAGCGCACCTCGGACTTCACCTTCGAGGGCCAGCAGTTCCGGCCCACCGACGACGACCCGTACCACATCGTGGAGTCGGACAAGACCGGGGCGAGGGCGGCCCACAAGGAGTCGGCGCTGCGCCGCCGTTGAGGCCGGCGGCGGGAAGGTCTGCGGCCTCGCGGCTGTTGGCCACCCTCGTCCGGATACCGCATCCATCGATCGTGACGAACGGGAGTTTGACGACATGCAGCAGCGCAGCATCGCAGACCTGAAGGTGAGCGCGATCGGCCTCGGCGGGATGCCGATGTCGATCGAGGGCCGACCCGACGCCGAGCGCTCGGTGTCGACCATCCACGCCGCGCTCGACGCCGGCGTCACGCTCATCGACACCGCCGACGCCTACCACCTGCACGCCGACGACGTCGGCCACAACGAGGAGCTCATCGCCGGTGCCCTGCGCTCGTGGGGCGGTGACGCCACCTCGGTGGTCGTCGCGACCAAGGGTGGACACCTGCGCCCCGGCGACGGCTCCTGGACGCTCAACGGCGACCCGGCCTACCTCAAGCAGGCCGCCCGCGACTCCGCCCGGCGGCTCGGCGTCGACGCCATCGGGCTCTACCAGTTCCACCGCCCCGACCCCAAGGTCCCCTACGCCGAGTCGGTCGGAGCCCTGGCCGAGCTGCTCGACGAGGGCGTCATCGTGCGGGCCGGCATCTCGAACGCCACGGTCGCGCAGATCGACGAAGCCAACGAGGTGCTGGGTGGGCGGCTGGTGTCGGTGCAGAACCAGTTCTCGCCCGCCTTCCGGTCCAGCCAGGGTGAGCTCGAGCACTGCGCCGGGCTCGGCATCGCCTTCCTGCCGTGGAGCCCGTTGGGGGGCATCGCCAAGGCGGGCGAGCTGGGCTCGACGCACGAGGCGTTCGCACAGGTGGCGCGCCAGCACGGGGTGAGCCCGCAGCAGGTCTGCCTGGCCTGGGAGCTCTCGCTGGCCGACGTCGTCGTCCCCATTCCCGGTTCGTCGCGGCCGGCCTCGATCCAGGACTCGGTGATGGCCGCCGAGCTGCAGCTCACCGACGACGAGCTCGCCCGCCTCGGCACCCCCTGACCCGGCATGGGTGCTCAGGCGGCTGCTCCGGCAGCCACCTGGGCACCCGACTGCGGTGGATGCCGGGTGCCGGCCCGCGCACGGTGCCAGAGTGGGCGCGTGAGCGGCTACCCCGGCATCCCCCTCGACGCGTTCGACTTCTACGACGAGCTGCGGGCCGAGAACACCCGCACCTGGTGGCTCGCCCACAAGGCGCGCTACGAGGAGTCGGTGCGCGAGCCGCTCGAGGGGCTGCTCGACGCGCTCGAGGACGAGTTCGGGGTGGCCCGGCCGTACCGGCCCCACCGCGACGTGCGGTTCAGCGCCGACAAGTCGCCGTACAAGGACCACCAGGGCGCGCTCGCCACGACCGTGCCCGGGATGGGGTTCTACGTGCAGGTCAGCGCCGACGGCCTGATGACCGGCGGCGGTTTCTACCCCACCGGGCCCGACCAGCTGGCCCGGCTGCGGGCGGCGATCGACGCCCCGCGGCCGGGGCAGCAGCTGCAGCGCATCGTCGACGAGCTGGCCGGTGCCGGGTTCGAGCTCGGCGGCGACCGGGTCGCCACCCGGCCGCGGGGGGTGCCGGCCGACCACCCCAGGCTCGAGCTGATGCGCCACAAGAACCTCATCGCCAAGCGCGAGCACGGCGCGCCGGCGTGGGTCTGCACCCCTGAGGTCGTCGACCGGGTGCGGGCCGACTGGCGGGCGGTGCGTCCACTCGTCGGCTGGCTCACCGAGCACGTCGGCGAGTCGACCGCCCCCCGCACCCGCTGACCCTCGGTGGGGGAGAATCAGGCTCGATGACCCTCACCGACCGCCTGTCCGGCGCCTCGACCGCAGGCGCGGACGAGGCCTTCGACGTCTTCCTCGACTGGGCCGGTGAGCGCGGGTTCACGCTCTACCCGGCACAGGAGGAAGCGGTGCTGGCCCTGGCCGGTGGGGCCCACGTGGTGCTCGCCACACCGACCGGTTCGGGCAAGTCGCTGGTCGCGGTCGCAGCACACGCCCTGGCCATGGCGCAGGGGCGGCGCAGCTGGTACACCGCGCCGATCAAGGCCCTGGTCAGCGAGAAGTTCTTCGCCCTGGTCGAGATCTTCGGCGCCGAGAAGGTCGGCATGCTCACCGGCGACGCGGCCGTGAACCCGGGCGCCCCCATCATCTGCGCGACCGCCGAGGTGCTGGCCAACCACGCCCTGCGCGACCGTGAGCTCGCCGACATCGGGCTCGTCGTCATGGACGAGTTCCACTTCTACACCGAGCCCGACCGCGGCTGGGCGTGGCAGGTGCCGCTGCTGCTCATGCCCGACACGCAGTACCTCCTCATGTCGGCCACCCTGGGCGAGACGGCGTTCTTCGAGGAGGACCTCACCCGCCGCACCGGTCGCGAGACCGTCGCCGTCACGGGTGCGGAAAGGCCTGTGCCACTGGAGTTCTCGTGGGTTCTCACGGCGGTTCACGAGACGATCGAGCTGCTGCTGCGCGACGGCCGCGGTCCGATCTACGTCGTCTCGTTCACCCAGGCGTCCGCGGTGGAGCAGGCGCAGGCGCTCACCAGCGTCGAGCTCGTCTCGAGCGCTCGCAAGGCGGCCATCAAGGATGCGGTGGGTCACTTCCGCTTCGGCAAGGGGTTCGGGGTCACCCTGCGGCGGCTGGTGCTGCACGGGGTGGGCGTTCACCACGCCGGGATGCTGCCGAAGTACCGCCGGCTGGTCGAGACGCTCGCCCAGGCCGGGCTGCTCGCCGTCATCTGCGGCACCGACACCCTCGGCGTCGGCATCAACGTGCCGATCCGCACCGTGCTGCTCACCTCGCTCACCAAGTACGACGGGCGCAAGCAACGGGTGCTGCGGGCCCGCGAGTTCCACCAGATCGCCGGGCGGGCCGGGCGGGCCGGCTTCGACACGATCGGCTACGTCGTGGTGCAGGCACCCGAGCACGTCGTGCTCAACGCCAAGGCGCTGGCCAAGGCCGGTGACGACGCCAAGAAGCGGCGCAAGGTGGTGCACAAGAAGCCACCGGAGGGCACCTTGTCATACACCGAGGCGACGTACGACCGGCTGGTGGCGGCGGCCCCGGAGCCGCTGACCTCGAAGATGCGGGTCAACCACGCCATGGTGCTCAACGTGCTCGACCAGTGGGAGGGCCAGCAGGCGGCCCTGCACACCCTCCTGCTCGACAACCACGAGACCGCCGAGCGCCGTGACGCCCTCGTCGAGCGGGCGGTGCAGGTGCTGGCGTCACTGCTGCGGGCCAAGGTTGTCGAGCCCGACGACGGGTCGACCGTCGACGACTGGCTGCCACCCGACACCCCGGGTGCCGGCGACAGCAGCGAGCCGGACGACGGCTCCGGTGACGCCGGCACCGGCACCAGCACCGGCATCGGCATCGACATCGACGACGGCATCGGCATCGACGACGGCAGCGCGGATGGCGACGCCCAGGACGACATGTTCGAACCTGCGGCTGCTGCCGACCTCGGCCCGATCGGCGAGCTGCTCGCCGCAGCCGGCCACCACCCCGCTGCTCCCCGACCTTCCCTGCCAGCAGCCGGCGACACGCCGCACGAGAGCGCCGCGCAGCGGCTGCTGGCAGGGAAGGTCGGGGCGCTGGAGCACTTCGTGCGCGGCGACGAGCGGCGCTACGCCGAGGGACCCTTCCAGGTGGCCCTCGACCTCGGTGACGGCTTCGCGCTCAACCAGCCGCTGTCGGCGTTCGCCCTGGCCGTGCTCGACATGCTCGACCCCGAGGCGCCCGGCTATGCCCTCGACGTGGTGAGCGTCATCGAGGCCACCCTCGACGACCCCCGCCCGGTGCTGATGGCCCAGCGGTTCGAGGCCCGGGGCGAGGCCGTCGGTGCGATGAAGGCCGACGGGCTCGACTACGAGGAGCGGATGGACGCACTCGACGACGTGAGCTGGCCCCGCCCGCTCGCCGAGGAGCTCGAGGCCGCCCTGCGCACCTACCGCCAGCGGCACCCGTGGGTCGACCCGCGCGGCCTGTCGCCGAAGTCGGTGGTGCGCGAGATGTACGAGCGGGCGATGACCTTCGGCGAGCTCGTCGCCCACCACAAGCTGGCCCGGGCCGAGGGAGTCGTGCTGCGCTACCTCACCGATGCCTACCGGGCGCTGCGTTCGACCGTGCCCACCTCCGCGCGCACCGAGGAGCTCGACGACCTGGTGGAGTGGCTCGGCGAGGTGGTGCGCCACACCGACTCCAGCCTGCTCGACGAATGGGAGGCCCTGACCAACCCGAGCGACGAGCCGCTCACCGAGGTGCGCACGCCCAGCGAGAACCGCGCGCTGTCGGCGAACCCGCGGGCGCTGCGGGTCATGGTGCGGCAGAGCATGTTCCGCCGCGTCGAGCTGGTCTCGCTCGGCCGGTTCGCTGCCTTGGCAGCCCTCGACGGCGGTCTTACCCAGGTCGAGTGGGAGGCGGCTGCCGCCGGCTACCACGCCGAGTACGACGACCTCGGCACCGGCCCACAGGCCCGCGGGCCCGCCCTGTTCCGCATCGACGAGGAGGACGCCGACCACTGGGTCGTCACCCAGATCCTCGACGACCCCGACGGCGACCACGACTGGCGGATCACGGCCGAGCTCGACGTCCCGGCCACCGACGAGGCCGGAGAGCTGGTCCTCGTCACCACCGGATTCGGTCCCACCTGAGGTTGCGCCCAACCCGTTCGCCCTTCGGCGCTCGTGACGGTGCATCCCGACGGCGTTCAGCCTCCACAGCGTGCCCAGGTGGCGCACACGTCCTGCGATGGCCGGCGAGGGCATCGGGCAACCTCCACGCGATCCACACACGGCGGCCATTGGCTCCCCACAGGCCCGCAGGACGCTGACCGTGTGACCGGCCGATGGGCGCAGGGGTCCATCGGCCGGCCGCGGAGTCTCTCGGGAGGATTCACCCCTCCTGGGCCCAGCGATGCAGGAGATCGAGGACATGACCGCACGAACGTGGACGAGGGTGCTCGCCAGCATGACCGGGGCAGTAGCGGCCGCCGCATTGGCGGTGGCGCCGGCGATGGCCGCCGGCCCCGGAGGCGGCGGTGGGGGCGGCGGAGGCGGCGGAGGTGGCGGCGGCGGAGGCGGCGGAGGCGGCGGCAGCGAGACCACTGGTTCCACCTACTCCGACCTCGTGATCGCCCTGCGCGACCCTGCGGGTGCGCCCATCCTGCGGAAGTACACCGTCCCCGAGACCGCCGAGACGGCCGCCGCGGTCGAGTACTGCGTGCAGCCCGTCTCCTACGAGGCCATCCCCGGCGTGAGCGCCACGACCAACCCGGTCGACGGGCGCACCGTCTGGGTCGTCCCGCTGCAGGGCGCATGGATCCAGGACGACACCGTGCCGGCGGAGTTCACCGGCGCGTGCGATACCCAGCCGCTGTACGGCATGTTCGTCAAGGAGGCCGAGCTCGAACGGCTCAACCTGGCCCGCACCGCGGAGGCCGTCATCGACCAGAAGATCGCCGATGTCGAGCTGAAGCTGAGGTTCGCCGACGCGATCGCCCTCGAGTCCACCGGCCGCATCGTCCTCGACGACCGCACCATCGACGCCGCTCCGGAGAACGCGGGGATCTACCAGTCCCTGATGAAGAGCGGGACCATCCCTGGGCTGCCCGCCACACCCACCACCATCACCGGGCCGCCTGCCGGTATCGGGCCGGTTCCCGCCGACGCCACGTCGAACAGCCGGTTCGACGCGTGGGAGCTCGCCGCCATGAACATCGGCGCCGCGGCGGGCAAGTCAGTACCCCTGAGCATCGACGCGGTCGAGTACTACAACCGGATCATCGGCTTCCCGCCAGCGGCAGATCCCGCAGCGACACCGCCTGTGCCGGAGTACGTGTCCCCGTGGGGTGTGGGCTTCGTCAGGTCCGAGGACCCGGACAACCCGGGCACCGAGCTGGGCGGCAGCGAACAGTTCATCGACTACAGCGGGTTGAGCTACAACCGCTCGCAGACCTTCATGGGAAGCGTCACCTGGCTCGACGTGCCGACCCTCACGTGGAAGGTCGGCAAGATCACCGACACCGTGCCGTTCACCAACCTGTCCGGCAGCGAGATCGGGACCCGGACCCTGACCGGCATCACGGCGTTCGCGCAGCTCGCCGACGACGTGCGGGCCATGTGCAACTTCGTCCCGGACAACACGTTCCTCCCCGGCTTCTTCATGGACGTCCCGGGCCAGGACACCACTGCGGACCAGCTCAAGGCGATCCATGACCCAGCGGTCGATCTCGGCACCCTGCCGGACAACGTCTTCCAGACCTTCCCGTTCGAGATGACCGCGTCGCTGCTCAACCCCTTCGGCGGCGACCTGATCGATGGGGCGCGGCTGCGCCTGAGCATCGACGCCACCACCGCCTTCGCACCCGGCGACGTCAGCGCGATCTCCAAGGCCGACGGCCAGCCGGTCCCCTTCATGGTGGACGGCAGCGGCAACCTCGTCGGAATGTGGGGACCTGACGCCGGGTTCCCCGTGTGGCCGGGCTACAACGTCTCCACGACGTTCACCGCCACCGTGGCAGCGGGCGCACCCACCGGTGCCTACACCGTGACGCTCGACCTGATCGACGTCGATGACCCCGCCACCGTGCTGGCCCAGGAGGCCGGCACCATCACCGTCAACGAGAACGTCACCACCGTCCTGTGGGGCACCCCGCTGCCGAAGTACACCACGCAGGGTTCGGCGATGACCGTCCCGCTGCAGGTCTACGCCCCCGAGGCAGGCACCGGTGAGCTGACCCTCACCGTCACCGGCCCGATCGAGGATGACGCGACGCCCGACAGCGAGGCGCTCGCCGAAGGCGACCTCAAGGCCTACGGCAGCATCGGCACCGACATGGCGGCCATGCCGCTGACGCTCGACGCCGAGGGCAAGCTCGTGGGCACGTGGAACGCCACGCTCCTGGGTGGCTACAGCCCGGTGACCTGGTATATCACGGTGGCCGAGGGAGCGCCGGTGGGCAGCTACGCCTTCGGCGTCGGCCTCACGGCCGGCAACACCCTCGACCCGATCTCCGTGGTCGTCTTCGCCCCGGAGAGCCACGGCGAGCAGCCACCGGACGCGGGCGAGGACACCACCGCACCGGTGCTCACCGTGACGCCGGCGACCGTCAGCGGCTCCACCGTGTCGTTCACCCTCACGGCCGACGAGAGCCCCGTGGACCTCACCTGCATGCTCACGACCAACGGCACGGCCGGGGCCTGGGAGGCATGCACGTCTCCCAAGACCTACACCGACCTGCCGCCGGCGGACTACATCTTCTCGGCCAGGGCGACCGACAAGGCGCTCAACGTCTCGAAGATCGTCACCCGCAGCTGGACCGTCGCGCCGATCGACGAGACACCCCCGGTGGTCCAGGTCGCGCCCCAGGGAGTGAGCATCCCCGGCGCCACGGCGATCTTCGAGATCACCGCGGACGAGGCCGACGTGGCCTTCGAGTGCATGCTCACCAAGGACGCGGTCGACGGCACCTGGTCGACCTGCACGTCTCCGACGACGTACAGCGACCTGGGGCCGGGTACCTACGTCCTCTCCGTCCGTGGGACCGACGAGGCCGGCAACACCTCGTCGCCCGTCGCGACGCAGCCGTGGACGGTGCTCGACACCACGGCCCCGCTCGTGACCATCACCGCGGTCAGGCTCGGCACCACGTCGACCTTCGCCCTCGCCGCGAACGAGCCTGAGGTGACCGTCGAGTGCCAGCTGACCAAGAACGCGGTGGTCACCAGGCCCTGGGCAGCCTGCGGGTCGACGGTGACGTACAGCCGTCTGGTGCAGGCCGGCTACGCCCTCGACGTGAGAGGAACCGACGCGGCCGGCAACCGGTCCGAGGTCGTGACCATCACGTGGTCGCTGCGCAGGGTTCCGGGTGGTTACGCGGCGGTGTCGCCGGCTGACACCACGGGCCCGCTCGTCACCATCACCACGGTGAAGCTCGGCACCACGTCGAGCTTCACCCTCGCGGCGAACGAGCCCGCAGTGACCTTCGAGTGCCAGCTCACGAAGAACGCGGTGGTCACCAAGCGGTGGGCCCGCTGTGAGCCGACGATGACGTACAAGGGCCTGAAGCAGGGCAGCTACGTCCTCAGCGTGCGCGGGACCGACGCGGCCCGGAACCCCTCCGAGGTCGTGACCGTCGCCTGGTCGATCCGCAAGGTGCCGGGTGGCTACGTGGCGGTGACGCCGCTGGCCACCAGCGTGGCGCGGGTGACCTCAGCGGCCCCCGCCTCGTGAGTCCCGGCGGTCACGGCGACGTGACTCCGCACTGCTGAACGAGTCGGGGTGGGGCCGAACGGTCACCGTGCGGCCCCACCACGGCCCAGCCCGCGGAGGAAGAGCATGAGCAGACCCACCAGCGCCGAGCAGCTCTTGCACCCGCCGGTGTCTGCCGCGTCGCATCGCCTGCGCGCCGGCCACTCGTCGGCGGACACTGAAGACATGCAGGCGGTGCTTGTCGTAGAGGACGAGCGGGACATTCGCGAACTCCTTCGTCGCTATCTCGTGCGCGCCGGCCTGTCGGTCATCGTCGCCTCCACGGGGGCCCAGGCGCTGCTCGAGATCGAGGAGTCCGGGCCCGACCTCGTGCTCCTCGATCTCGGCCTGCCGGACATCGACGGGCGTGAGATCCTCGCCCAGGCGGCACCTGGCATCCCGGTCATCGTCCTCACCGCCCGGGCGGATCTCACCGACCGGATCGCCGGGCTGCGTGCCGGCGCCGACGACTACGTCGTCAAGCCGTTCAGCCCCACGGAGGTCGTGCTGCGCGTGCAGGCGGTCCTCGCCCGCCGGCCCCTCGACAGCCGTGTGCGGGTTCACAGCTTCGATGGTGGCCGGCTGCGGATCGACCAAGTCCGGCACGAGGTGTGCCACGACGGAACCGTGCTGGCGCTGACCCCGAGCGAGTGGAACCTGCTGGTCACGCTCACCAACACAGCTGGACGCGTCTTCAGCCGGCACGAGCTCGCCGAGCGCATGGGCGGCGGCGCGATGGACGGCTACGAGCGGGCCGTCGACTCGCACGTGAAGAACCTGCGCCACAAGCTCGGGCCGGACGCACAGCACGTCATCGAGACCGTCGTCGGGTTCGGCTACCGCTCGGGCGCGCAGGTCGATGGCTGACCGGCGACGCATGCGCCCGATGGAGCTGCGGCTGCTCGCCAGCTTCCTCGTCGTGTCGTCCGCCGCCGTCGGGGTGCTGTTCGTCGGCAGCGTCGTCCCCCACCTGATGGCCCGGGCCGGGCACCAGGAGGCCGTCGACACCGGCTGGCTCCTGGTCGCCACCCTCGTTGCGCTGTGCACGGCTCTCCTCGTCTCGATCCTCGTCACCCGCCGTCTGGTCGAACCGCTCGACGTCGTCCTCGCCGGGTCGAGGACCTTCGCCACCGGTGACCACTCCGTGCGCCTGCCGGACCTCGGCCGGCCCGAGCTGGCCGAGCTCGTCGACGCCCTCAACGCCGCCGCCGGGGAGGTCGAACGGTCCGAGCAGGACCGCCGGCAGCACACCGCGGACATCGCCCACGAGCTGCGGACCCCGCTGACCGCGCTGCAGGCCGGCCTCGAGGAGCTGCGCGACGGCCTGGTGCTTCCCAGCCCCGACACGCTGGCGGCCCTGCACGACCAGGCGACCCGGCTCGGCCGGGTGGTCAACGACCTCGCGGAGCTCTCCGCCGTGGAGTCTGCGAGGCTGCAGCTCGCCCTCGACCGCGCCGACCTCGCGGTGGTGGCGCGCGACGCGCTCGTCGCCCGTGGCTCGGCGCTGTCCGACGCCGGCCTGAGGTGGCGTGCCGACGCCACGTCGGGAGTCGTCGTGCTCGCCGACGCCGACCGCCTGCACCAGGTCGTGGGCAACCTGCTCGCCAACTGCACCGCCTACTGCACCCCGGGTGAGAGCGTGGTCGTGCGGGTGCGACGTGACGGCGACGACGGCGTCCTCGAGGTGGCCGACAGCGGCCCCGGCCTCAGCGACGAGGAGCGCCGCAGGGCGTTCGACCGGAGCTGGCGCGGGCGGGGGGCCAGAGGCACTGCGGGCACCGGCCTGGGGCTGCCGATCGTGCGGGCGCTCGTCCTCGCGCAGGGCGGGCGGGTCGACCTCTCCTCGGCGCAGGGTGAGGGGACGACGGTGCGGGTGGCCCTGCCCCTGGCCCCATGAGCACCCCACCGGGCAGCGGCCGGCGACGGCGGCCGCTCGCTCAGGGATCGGCGCCGGACGCCAGGCGCTCGGCCAGGCGCTCGAGCCCACCGCGCACCAGCGCCCCGTAGCCGTCGTCACCCAGGGTGTCGACCGAGGCCCGCCCCGCCTCGAGCTGGGCGCGGGCCTCCTCGGCCCGCCCCTGCCGCAGGTAGCCGTCACCGAGGTTGAGGTGCAGGCTGGGCGCCATCGCCGCGGCGGTAGGGATGCCGATGGCGGCCAGGGCGTCGTCGTGCACCAGTGCGTGCTCGCGCAGCGCCACCTCGTCCCAGGCCACCTCGTCGGCGAGCTCGGGCTCGCGGTCTGCGAGGTAGTGGGCGAGCACGCACCGCTGGGCGTGGTCGCCGGCGGCCGTGGCCGCCCACTGCTGCAGCAGCGCCTCGCGCCCGCCGTCCTCGCCCTGCTGCGCCCTGGTGACGGCCTCGATCACACCTGCCCAGTCGCTCATGCCGGCACCCTACGAGCCGCACCCACCGGGCCGCCGCTAGCCTGACGCCGGTGACGACGATGCGGCCCGGCACGGTGCACGACCTGCCCGGCGCCTACCGGGTCTGCCGGCTCACCGCCGCGGCCGGTGGTGACGCGAGCGCCCGGCACGACGACCCCGACCTGCTCGGCCACGTCTGGGCCGGCCCCTACCTCGCCTTCCCCGACGCCGTCAGCCGCGTCGTGCACGACGAGCGCGGCGTGGCGGGCTACTGCTTGGCCGTCCCCGACACGGCATCCTTCGAGCAGTGGGTCGAGCGGGTCTGGCTGCCGCCGCTGCAGGGGCGTTACCCGCGAGGCAGCGGCACGACGCCCGCCGACACGGCGCTCGTGGAGCGGCTCCACCACCCCACCGGCACGGATGCCGGGCTGCTCGCCACGCACCCGGCGCACCTGCACGTCGACCTCCTGCCGCGGCTGCAGGGCCAGGGCTGGGGCCGCCGCGTCATGGAGGCCGTGCTCGGCGAGCTGGCCCGGGCCGGGGCGACCGGCGTGCACCTCGGGGTCGACGAGGCCAACACGGGGGCTCACGCGTTCTACGAGCGGCTCCGCTTCACCGAGCTGTCCCGCACACCCGGCGCGCGCACCTACGCGATGACGCTGCCCTGACGCCAGCTGGTCGCCGCGGCCGGGTCACGGCCCGGCGGCGGTGTCCATCTGCTGGGCCAGGTACTGCGGCAGCCCGATCCGCATCATCGCCTCGATCTGGCTCTCGAACCAGTCGGCGTGCTTCTGCTCGTCGAGCACCATGGCCTCGAACAGCGAGGCGGTGCCGTGGTCACCGAGGTCGTGGCACTCCTTGGCCGAGGCGTTGAACTCGGCAACGGCCGCGATCTCGCTCTCGAGCGCCAGGCGCAGCATCTCCTCGGCGTCCTCGCCGACCCGGATGGCGTGCAGCCGCTGGATGTTGGGGTGGCCCTCGAACATCAGCACCCGCGAGATCAGGGCGTCGGCGTCGCGCATCTCGTCGATCGACAGGTCGTAGAACACCTTGCCGAGCCGGGTGAAGCCCCAGTTGTCGAGCATCCGGGCGTGCAGGAAGTACTGGTTCACGACGCTGAGCTCGAAGGTGAGCGCGTCATTGAGGCGCTCGACGACCTTGGGGTCAACTGGCTGCATGGCATGGCTCCGCGCTCTCGGGGACCTCGAGTGCCACATGCTCGCACACCAGCCGTCGCACGGAGAAGACGCAGGCCCCGCAGTCGCGCCCCGCCCCGGTGGTCCGGCAGACCTCCGACAGGGTGCGCGCCCCGGCGCCGACGGCAGCGGCGACGGCCTTGTCGTTGACGACGTGACAGTGGCAGACGATCACGGCATCCCTCTCGAGTCGCAGCCCCGGGCACCGGGCGGTGTAGGTGAGGCTTACCTAACCAGATTGTCCCCGACCGGCTCAACTCGGCGGCAGGCCCCTTCCGCAGGGCGGAACGTTCGACACCGTGCGGGCTCCGCCACCGACCGGATGCCGGTCGGGCCGACGCCGTCGTGGACACTGGCGAGATGCGCGTCGCCGGAGCACACGTCCTGCTCACCGGGGCCACCGGCGACATCGGTGCCCGGCTCGCCACGCGGTTCGCGCGGGCCGGGGCCGACGTCACGCTCGTCGCCCGCAGCCGCGAGGCGCTCGACGCCCTCGTGGCGGAGGTCGGCGGCCGGGCCGTCGCCTGCGACCTCACCGACCGCACCGAGCTGCGCACCCTGGTCCGGCGGGTCGAGGGCAGCCACCGACCGGTCGACCTGCTGGTCAACAACGCCGCGGTCGAGACCACCGCCCATGTCGCCGACCTCACCGCCGACGAGCTCGAGCAGGTCGTGGCCCTGAACCTGCTCGCTCCCGCCGAGCTGTGCCGCCAGGTGCTGCCCGGCATGCTCGGCCGCGGGCGCGGCCACCTGGTCAACATCTCCTCGATGGCCGGGGTCGCCACCTTCCCGGGGCTGGCGGCCTACGGCGCCACCAAGGCCGGGCTGACCCACCTGACCTCGGGCCTGCGGGCCGACCTGCGCGGTGGGCCGGTCCGCACCCTCGCGGTCGAGCTCGGGCCGGTCAGCTCACGGATGATGGACCGCATCGGGGGGCACCGGCCCTCCGCGGCCGCCTTCGACCGGGTGCTTCGGGCACGACTGCTGACGATGCTCGACCCCGACGACGTCGCCCGCCGCGTCGTGGCCGCGGTCGAGCAGGACCGGCACCACCTGCGGATGCCGCGTCGCGCGGCCCCGGTCGCAGCCCTCAGCCACGCGCCGCGGGTCCTGGTGCGCGCCATGCTCACCGGCATCCCGGCGCACCCGGTGACCGCGTGAACCGCCGCCGTGCCCCGGTGCGCCGCCAGATCGCCGTCGCCACCTGGCGACCCTCGCGCGACGGGCGCATCTACGCCCGGATGGAGGTCGACGTCAGCGCGGCGCTGGCCTACCTCGAGCGGGTTCGTGCCGAGTCGGGGAGCCGGGTGACGCTCACCCACGTGGTCGGGGCGGCCCTGGGCCGGGCGCTGCGCGACGTGCCGGAGATCAGGGCGCGCGTGGTGTTCGGGCGGCTGGTACCGCTCGAGGGGTGCGACATCGGCTTCGCGGTCGACATCGGGAAGGGCTCGGACCTGGCCCCGGTCAAGGTGGCCGGCGTCGACCGGCTGAGCCCGGTCGAGGTGGCCCGCGCGGTCGAGGCCGGCGCGGGCAGCCTGCGCCGCGGCAACGACGCCGCCTACCGGCGCACCTCCCGCCTCGTGCGGCTGGTGCCGGCCTGGACGATGCGGCCGGTCATGGCGGCATCGAGCCTGGTGTCCGGCGGCCTCGGGCGCGCCCTGGTGGGGCAGCCCGGCTTCCCGCTGGGCACCGCCTTCGTCTCCAACGTCGGCACCCTCGGCCTCGACGAGGCGTTCCTCGCCCCGCTGCCGTTCGCGCGCACCCCGGTCTACCTCGCCGTGGGCGCGGTGCAGGACCGCGCCGTGGTGGTCGACGGCGAGGTGGTGGCCCGCCCGGTGCTCGTCCTCGTGGCCACCGCCGACCACCGGGTCGTCGACGGCGTGCACGCCGGCCGGATGGCGAGCGTCGTGCGCGAGCTGCTGACGCATCCCGAGCGGCTCGATGACACCCCGGCTCAGATCCCCGGGCGCACCGGCGGCGGGTAGGGCGTCAGCAGCTGGTCGACCGGGGCGTGGTCGTCGGTGAGCACCATCGCCCCACCGACCCAGGCGTCGAGGTCGGCGCCGTCGAGCACCCCCCAGGTCAGGCCCCGCTCGGTGAGGGCGGCCCGCAGCGCGGCGACGTCGAGCGGCGCGTCGGAGCCGAGCGCCACGATGTTGCCGCCCGACGCGGGCCCGCGGGCCAGGGTGGCCGGGTCGGCCGCGACGGCCACGTGGGGGAAGACCTCGCGCATCGTCGCCAGCTCGGCGCGGGCGAAGTCGAGCGGTGCGAAGTCGATCAGGTTGGCGGCGTACACGCCGCCGGGTCCGAGCACGCGCCGCACCTGCGTGAGCGCCTGCGTCGTGGTGAGGTGCCAGGGCACGCTGACCCCGCCGAACGCGTCGCCGACCACGAGGTCGCGCGAGGCGGCCGGTAGCCGCCGCAGGCCGAGCCGCGCATCCTCGACGCGCACCTCCAGCTGCGGCCCGGTCACCAGCCCCAGCCGCGCGGCATCCAGCGCGACGACGCCGGGGTCGATCTCGGAGACCAGGCTGGTCGTACCCGGGCGCACGGCCGCCAGGTAGCGCGGCAGCGTCAGGCCGCCACCGCCGAGGTGGTAGGCCGACAGGGCCCGGCCCGCGGGAAAGGCGGTGTCGGACACCGCTGCCATGGCCTTCACGTACTCGAACTCGAGGTGCGTGGGGTCGGCCAGGTCGACGTAGGAGTGCCGCAGGCCGTCGAGCACCAGCACCCGGCCGGTGGCCCGCTGGGGGTCCGCCAGCACCTGCGCGCAGTGGTAGACCGTCTCGGCGTCGCACCGCCCCGGCCCGAAGGCTGCCCCCACCACGCCCGGCACCAGCAGGACCACCGCGAGCATCGCGACCCGGGCACCACGCACCCGCAGCTCCACGGCCACCGAGGCGGCGACGAGCAGGACGCCGAGGCCGACGAGCACCGTGCTCACCGCGATGGCGGCGATGAAGACGTAGCCGGTCAGCACCGTGCCGGCGATCGCGCCGACGGTACCCAGACCCGAGAGGCGGCCGACCACGGTTCCGGTCTCCGCGAGGTCGGTCAGCCGCAGCTTGGTCACCATCGGCGGCACCGCCGAGAGCAGAGCGCCCGGCACCAGGATGGCGACCATCGCCATCAGCAGGGCGCCGCTCGCACCGGCCGCCTCTCCGGCGCCGCGCACGAGGAACGGCATCAGCGCCACCGTCACCCCGGAGCCGGCGAGCAGCGGCCCGAGGGCACGACGCGGCGGCATCCGGTCCGCGGCCTGTCCGCCGGCCCACGCGCCGAGCGCGATCGCGGCCAGGGCCATGCCGATGACGAGCGTGCTCGTCTCGAGGGTGAGCCCCAGGTAGGGGGCCAGCAGGCGCAACGCAGTGAGCTCGACCACCAGCACCGCCGCACTGGCACCGGCGACGAGGGCACCGGCGGCCACCGGGCCCAGGGTGGTCGAGGCGCTCGTCGAGGTGGTGGCCGTCGGCGAGGCGGCGGCGGGGTCGTCGGGGGTGTCCACCCGGTCATCCTGCGCGATGCGGGCTCTCGCGGCGAGACCCGTTCCAGCGTGCCCGCGGCACCGGGCGTCCTAGGCTGGTGGTGTGACGGACCGCGGGCAGCTCGTGGAGGTGGACGTCGCCGCGGTCGTCGCCGAAGAGCTGGCCCGGCTCGCACCGGGCACGGCCATGGCCGGGCCGGCGTCCGGTGGGGTGCAGGTCATCCGGGTCGCCCTCGACCTCAGCGCCTTCCGCCTGCTGCTGGCGGCGCTGGCCGCCACGCTCGACGCAGGTTCGCACGTGCGGCTCGACGCGGTCGGCGGCATCATCCGGCTCGACGTCAGCGGCTGCCGGCCGAGGTCATCGGAGGTCGACCGGCTGCGGGCCCTCGCCCGGGCGATGGACGGCGACGTGGTCATGGGCAGCCCTGTCGCCGACGCGTTCTCGGTGCAGCTGCCCTCGGGTCTCAGCGAGTGGGTCTGAAGCCGGCCCCCAGCCGGTGGGCGGTGAAGCCGTTGATCGAGCGGGCGGCGAGGCCGGAGCGGAAGACCAGGCTGAGCATCGTCTCGAGGTGCACCCGGCCCAGGCGGCCGGGGATCTTGGCGCTGCTGCTGCGGGCACCGGCCCTGACGATCGCCTCCACCCGGTCACGGCGGGCCGCCTCGTAGTCCCCGAGCCCGTCCGCACCCCGTGCCGCGACCGACCGGGCCAGCACGACGGCATCCTCGAGCGCCATCGCGGCACCCTGGCCGCTGCTCGGTGACGGTGCGTGGGCGGCGTCCCCGACGAGCACGGTGCGCCCACGCCACCAGGTCGGCAGGTGCGGCAGGTCGAAGGTGCTGTCGCCCGCCAGCTCGAGCCGCCCGGCGGCCACCAGCGCGGATGCCCGCCCCGCGTCGTCGGCGACCAGCCCCGACAACCAGCCCAGCCACTGCTCCGGGGGGGTCGCCGACCGCTCCTCGGCCCCGATCTGCGGGCGCGGCGGGTTGACGAACCAGACGACGTCACCGGTGGGCAGCGGGTGCGCGCCGAAGAACGACCGCCGGCCGAACACGAAGTGCCAGGCCTGCGGCGTGAGGTCGTCGCCGAGCCGGGTGCCGCCAGTGACCCCGCCGAAGTTGGTGAGCCCCACATACCTCGCCTCGGGGGCGTGCGGGTCGATGGTCCGGCGCACCGGGGAGCGCACCCCGTCGGCGCCGACGAGGAGGTCGCCGGTGACGACCGACCCGTCGGTGAGCACGGCGCGCACGCCGTCGGCGTCGTCGTGCACGCGGGCCACCTCGGCGCCCAGCCGCACGTCGGCACCGGCCCGGCCGGCGGCATCCCCGAGCACTGCTGCGAGCGCCGACCGCTTCAGGGTGAGCGCGACCGTGCCGTCGTCGAGCGGAACGCCGAGCGACACGTCGCCGAGATGCCGTCCGGTGGCGCCGTACATCCGGTTCAGTCGGCTCGGGTGGCCGGTGGCCCTGACCTGGTCGAGCACCCCGAGCACGGCGAGGGCGTCGAGCCCGTTCGGGGCGACGGTCACCCACGAGCCCTCGTCGGGATCGGCCACGGGGCGGCGCTCGGGTATGCGCCGTGGTGTCCCGTCGCCAACTGGTGGCCGAGCTCGGCGGCGCCATGCAGCGCCACCTCGGCGCTCATCGACCGGCTCGAGGGCAAGGGCCTCGCCGAGCGGGTGCGCGACGAGGCGGACCGGCGGCGCGTGCTCGTGCAGATGACCGAGGAGGGCATGCGCACGACCTACGCGAGGTACGCCACGCTCGTCGACGAGGGCCAGGGGCTCTTCGCCAGCCACACCGTGGCCGAGCTGACGGCGATGCGCGACCTGCTCGAGGCGATGCGCGAGATGACCGACCGGCACCGCGAGCGGATCAGCCGCGAGCGCGCGTAGGTGGGATGCCGCGACCGCCGGAACTCGGAGGTACCTCTCACGCCTCGGCCTGGTGATGGGCCAGCGCAACTCGCTCTTGTGGGACCTGCCCGCCCTCGACGCCTTCGAGGTGCACCGCACCATCTACCGGGTGCCGCAGTCGCACTACCGGTGGTGCCGCTGGCGTTCCTGACCACGCTGCCCGCCTCGGCCCTGCTGGGCCGGCTCGACGCGGTGTGGCTGGTCGTGTCGCCGGTGGTGGCGTTGGCCGCCCTCGCCGGAGCGAGCATGGGATGGCGCCGGGTGCTGCGCCGCTACACCGGCGCCACCGCCTGAGGTCCTCCCGTCCCGCGCCAGGGGTGACTCGGGGGTCCGGCATCCTCCCCGTCGCACAGTGAAGCGGAGCCGGCTGTCGCCGGCTCCGCTTCGTGGTGTGCGCAAGGGGGGATTTGAACCCCCACGCCCTTTCGGACACTGGCACCTGAAGCCAGCGCGTCTGCCGTTCCGCCACTTGCGCGTGGTCGCTCGCGTGAGCCGTCCCAGTGTGCCCGATGCACCCGGCATCCCACAAAATGGCCCCCGTCACGCTCTCCGGCGACGCACCGCGCGGCCCCCCGGTGCCCCTGCATCACGCCCGGCGCCTCGGCGCCCTCAGGACAGCGCCGGAGCCTGCGTACCGCCGCTGAACCCCGTGGCCCCGCGGTTGCCGCGCGGCTTGAGCCGCACCCCCGGCAGCGCCGGCGCCGGGATGCGCGGCACCGGCCCCACGTAGCCCTCCACCCGGCCGAAGCGCCCGGCCCCCTCGGCCTCCCACGCCTCCCATGCCTCGCGCGCCGCCGCGACGTCGTCACTGGTGCGGCCGACGAAGTTCCACCACATCACCACCTCCTCGCCGAACGGCTCGCCGCCCAGCACCAGCACCCGCGCACCCTGCGCCCCCGCCACCAGCGACACCCCGCCCGGATGCCGGCCCGCACCCACCACGCCCAGCTCGGCCCGGGCGACCGGCGAGCCCGCGAGAACCACCGCCCCGGTGTCGACGAGCACCGACACCTCGAAGCCGTCGGGAACGGGAACCACGACGGACGAACCGGCCTCGAGCACCACCTCGGCCCCGACCACGGGCGTCTCGACCCGAACCGGCGACGCCGACCCCCACAGCGACCCCACGAACACCTGCGCCCGCACTCCGGCCGCCACCTGCACCACCGACGGCACGAAGTGCTCGAACCTCGGCTCCAGGTCGGCCAGCGCCGCCGGGAGCACCACCCACAGCTGCGCCCCGTGCAGCACCGTCGTCGAGGGCGTCGACACCTCCGAGTGCGAGATGCCCCGGCCCGCCGTCATCAGGTTGACCTCGCCCGGGCGCACCACGGCCACGGTGCCCAGCGAGTCGCGGTGCTCGACCTCGCCGCTGAACAGCCACGACACCGTGGCCAGGCCACAGTGCGGGTGCGGGGCGACGTCCATCCCCCCGCTGGTCGACACGTCGTCTGGACCGTAGTGGTCGACGAAGCACCAGGCGCCCACGAACGAGCGTTCGCGGGCCGGCAGGGTGCGTCGCACGGTCATCGACCGGGGCCCCCCGAGCGGCACCTCCCGGGGCACGATGAGCTGCACGGCATCGTTCATCCGTCCACGGTACGGGTCGTGCCGATCAGGAATCGCCCAGCCCCGGCGGATAGTCTTGCGAGACCGCTGCCACCGCACGACCCCCTGGAGGAGGTGCACCGATGGGACTGTTCGACCGCCTCGAGGCGGGCCTCGAGCGAGCCGTGCAGGGCACGTTCGCCAAGCACCTGCGCTCCGCCGTGCACCCGGTCGAGATCGCCAGCCACATCCGGCGGGCCATGGACGACCGCGCGGTCACCGGCTCGGGCCGCGCAATCGTCCCCAACGTGTTCACGATCGAGCTGTCGCCCAGCGACTACGACCGGCTCCACCCCGACCTCGCCAACGTCGAGATGGACCTCGTCGCCGCCGCCGAGGAGCACTGCGACGGCCAGCACTACCAGCCGGCCGGCCCGATCGACATCACCTTCGAGGAGCACGACGACCTCGAGACCGGCGTCTTCCGCCTCCGTCCCTCGAAGGCCTCCCGCCCGCGCGCCACCGGAAACACCGGGCAGGAGCGCGCCCTCGGGGGCCGCGAGCAGTCGCGCCAGTCGCCACCGGATGCCGGGCGGGCGGCACCGCCCCCACCCCCCGGTCCCGGCGTGGTCCGGTCCGGGTCCGCCGGTGCGCCCGGGGCAGCCGGGGCAGCCGCCGACGGCGCAGCCGCGGCCGCAGCCCGTCGAGGCGCCGACCCCCGTGAGGCCGACCCCGCGGGCGCCGACCCGCACCGGGCCGCCTCGCCCGCCGCCGACCAGCTCGACGCGACGGCCCGGCATCCGGCACCACCGCCGCCCGCCCGGCCCCGGCGGGCCAACCCGGCCGACCGCCCGTGGCTCGACGTCGACGGCGAGCGCTACCCGCTGATGGGGGCCATCACCATCCTCGGCCGCGACGACAGCGCCGACATCATCCTCGACGACCCCGGCATCTCGCGGCGGCACAGCGAGCTGCGGGTCACCACCGACGGCCCCCACTTCGTCACCACCATCCGCGACCTCGGCTCGACCAACGGCACCTTCGTCAACGGTGAGCGCATCACCAGCGAGCACCTGCAGGACGGCGACCGGGTCACGGTGGGCCGCACCTCGGTCACCTTCCGAGGCGGCCGGAGGTGACGGCGGCGTGTTGAGCGAGCTCACCCTGACCGTGATGCGGCTGGGGTTGTTGGTGCTGATGTGGCTCTTCGTCTTCGCGGTGGTCGGCGTGCTGCGCGGCGACCTCTACGGCACCCGGGTCAAGCGCCGCGTGGGCGGCGGCCGGGCCGCCAGGGCCGCCGCGCGCAGGGAGAACCCACCCCCGCCGAGCGCGCCAACACCCCCGAAGAAGTCCCGGGGGGTCCGCGGCCGCAAGGGCCCCACCAAGCTCACCGTCACGGCCGGACCGCTGTCCGGCACCACGCTGCCGCTGCGCCCGGCGGGCACCCTGATCGGGCGCAGCCCCGAGTGCGCCCTCGTGCTCGACGACGACTACGCGAGCGGCCGGCACGCACGCCTCTTCCAGGACGACGGCGGCACCTGGCGGGTCGAGGACCTGCGCTCCACCAATGGCACCTTCCTCGGCGCGACGCGCCTCACCGAGCCACGCGAGGTGGCGGTCGGCAGCGTGCTGCGGATCGGCCAGACCGTCGTGGAGCTGCAGAGGTAACGGATGCCCTTCGCGTTCCACTACGCCGCCCGGTCCGACGTCGGCATGGTCCGGTCCAACAACGAGGACTCGGGCTACGCCGGCCCGCACCTGCTGGCCATGGCCGACGGCATGGGCGGGCACGCCGGCGGCGACGTGGCCAGCTCCACGGTCATCGGCGCCCTCGCGACCCTCGACGGCGAGGCGCTCGGTGGCCGCGATGTCAGCTCGGCGCTGCTCGAGCGGATCAACCGCGCCAACACCGAGATCGGCGAGCAGGCCCACGCCGACCCCAGCCTGGAGGGCATGGGCACCACGCTCATCGCCCTGCTCCGGGCGGGTGACAAGATCGTGCTCGCCCACATCGGTGACTCCCGCGCGTTCCTGGTGCGCGACGGGGAGGTCACCCAGGTCACCAAGGACCACTCGTTCGTGCAGAACCTCGTCGACGAGGGGCGGATCACCGCCGAGGAGGCGCAGAGCCACCCGCAGCGCTCGCTCGTCACCCGGGTGCTCACCGGCACCCACGAGGACGAGCCCGACCTCGTGGTGCGCCAGGGCCGGATCGGCGACCGCTACGTCATCGCCTCCGACGGGCTCACCGACTACGTCGCGCCCGACACCATCTCCGAGGTGCTCACCGACACCGCCGGCCCGGGCGAGACCGCCGAGCGGCTGATCGCCCTGGCCCTGCGGGCCGGTGCCCCCGACAACGTCACCGTCGTGGTGGGCGACCTCGTCGACATCGGCAACGCGCCGCCCACCCAGCCGCAGGTCGTCGGCGCGGCGGCGCTGCGTGAGCGCGGGACCCGGCCGATGCCGACCACCCCGGCCGCCAAGGCCGCCGCCCTCACCGCGCAGGCCACCGGTGGCCCCGACACCGACGACGGGGTCACCCTGGCCGAGGAGGGGCCACCATCACGGCGCGGCACCGTGCTGCGGGTGGCCGCCCTCGCCCTCGTGCTCGTCGTCGTCGCCGCCGGCGGCTCGTATGCCGGGTACGCGTGGTCCCAGCGCCAGTACTACCTCGCCGAGCAGGACGGCGTCGTCGCGGTGTTCCGGGGGGTCGAGCAGAACCTCGGCCCGATCTCGCTGTCCCGGCCCGAGTTCGCCACGACGATCGCCCTCGACGACCTGCCGACCTCCTACCAGGACAGCCTCCGGCAGGGCATCGAGGTCGACGACCGGGCGGCGGCCGACGTGCGGGTCGCCGAGCTGCGGCTGCAGGCGACGGCCTGCCGGTGGGCGCGGTTCAACGGCGAGGCGTGCCGCACGGTGCCGGCCACCTGGACCGCGCCCACCCCCAGCCCCACGGTGTCGGCCAGCCCGTCCTCGTCATCGAGCGTGGCCCCGACCCCGACGCCCAGGGCCACCCCCTCCCCCGGGGCGACCCCCGGCATCCGGCCCACCGTCCCCCCCACGGTGCCGCCCGGCCCCGTCGCGACCGGCGGACCGGTGACGTCATGAGCATCGTCTCCTCGCTCCCCACCCGCCGGGGCCGCAACGTGGAGCTCGTCCTGGTGGTCGGGGCCGTCGCCATCGTGCTGCTGGCCTACCTCAACGTCGAGCTCGCGACCACGGGCACCATCCCCCCCGGCACGCTCACCCTCGTGGGCGGCTACCTCGCGCTGGCCGTCGGCTTCCACCTCGTGCTGCGCTGGCGCGCGTCGTACGCCGACCCGCTGATGCTGCCGATCATGACCCTGCTCAACGGGCTCGGGCTGGTGATGATCCACCGCATCGACCTCGCCAACGGCAAGACCATCGCCGGCGGAGTGGCCCTGCGCCAGCTGATGTGGACCGCCGTGGCCATGGTCATCGCGGCCGTCGTGCTGCTGGTGCTGCGCGACCACCGGGTGCTGCGCCGCTACACCTACCTCGCCGGCGCCATCGGTTTCGGACTGCTGCTGCTGCCGCTCCTGCCGATCATCGGCACCTCGATCTACGGCTCCCGCATCTGGATCCAGGTCGGCCCGTTCTCCTTCCAGCCCGGTGAGGTCGCGAAGATCGCCCTGGCCATCTTCTTCGCCGGCTACCTCGTGCAGACCCGCGACGCCCTCTCGGTCGCCGGGCGCAAGGTGCTGGGTCTCACCCTGCCGCGCGGCCGCGACCTCGGGCCCATCCTCGTCGCCTGGCTCGCGAGCCTGGCCGTGCTCGTCTTCGAGCGAGACCTCGGCTCCTCGCTGCTGTTCTTCGGGCTGTTCGTCGCCATGCTGTACGTCGCCACCGAGCGGGTGTCCTGGATCGTCATCGGACTCACCCTGTTCTGCGCCGGCGCCTACGTGGCCTACCTCGTCTTCGGGCACGTGCAGACCCGGGTGCTGCTGTGGCTCGACACCTTCAGCCCCGAGGCGCTGCAGGCCTCCGACCAGCTCGCCAAGGGGCTGATGGGCATGGCGTCCGGGGGGATGTTCGGCACCGGGCTGGGCCGCGGTCGCCCCGACCTCACCTACTTCGCCGAGTCCGACTTCATCGTCCCGAGCTTCGGTGAGGAGATCGGCCTGATCGGCCTGTTCGCCCTGCTGATGCTCTACGCGCTGCTGGTCCAGCGCGGCCTGCGCACCTCGCTCGGCACCCGCGACGGCTTCGGCAAGCTGCTCGCCGCCGGGCTGTCGTTCTCGCTGGCCCTGCAGTGCTTCGTCGTGGTCGGGGGCGTCACCCGGGTCATCCCGCTCACCGGCCTGACCATGCCGTTCCTGTCCTCGGGCGGCTCCTCGCTGCTCGCGAACTGGACGCTGGTCGCCATCCTGCTGCGCATCTCCGACCACGCCCGCCGGCCGCTGCCCGAGGCGAACGCGCCGAACCCCGTGGCCGAGGCACGCACCGAGGTGGTGAGGCTGCCGTGAACGCCCCCGTCCGCCGGCTCTCGCTCGTCGTCGCCGTGCTGTTCGCCTCCCTGCTGGTCTCGACGACCCTCATCCAGTACGTCTTCGCCGCCGACCTCAATGCGCGCCCCGACAACCGCCGCACCCTGCTGTCGACCTTCGCCCGCGAGCGCGGCGAGATCCTCGTGGGGCAGACCCCGGTCGCGAAGTCGGTGCCCGTCGACGACGAGTACAAGTTCCAGCGGGTCTACGACGAGCCGAAGCTCTACGCCCACGTCACCGGGTCGTACTCGTTCTTCGGCGCCGCCGGGGGCCTGGAGCAGGCCGAGAACGCGTTCCTGTCGGGCTCGAGCGACAAGCTGTTCTACCGGCGGGTGTCCGACCTGTTCACGGGTCGCCGGGCGCAGGGCGCCAACGTCGAGACCACCCTGGACCCCAAGGTGCAGGCGGCGGCCGCCGAGGGCCTCAAGGGCATCAAAGGTGCCGCCGTGGCGCTCGACCCGCGCACCGGTGCCATCCTCGCCATGGTCAGCAACCCCACCTACGACCCCAACGACCTCGCCAGCCACGACCTGCGGGTGGTCACGCGCAACTCCAAGGCGCTCAACGCCGACCCCGACAAGCCGGCCCTGAACCGCACGATCAACGAGCTGTACCCCCCGGGGTCGGTCTTCAAGGTCGTCACCGCCGCGGCCGCACTGTCCACCGGCGAGTACACCGAGAACTCGATGCTTCCCGGCCCGGCCGTGCTCGACCTGCCCGACACCACCGCCGACCTGCCCAACCACGACGGCCGGGCCTGCGGCCCGACGCCGGAGATCACGATGACGCAGGCCCTGGCGGTGTCGTGCAACACCGCGTTCGCCTACCTCGGGATGCAGATCGGTGCCGACACGCTGCAGTCGCAGGCCGCCAAGTTCGGCTTCGGCGACGGGCTCACCGTGCCGATGCGGGTCACGCCCAGCCGGGTTCCCGCCGAGATGAACAAGCCGCAGCTGGCGCAGAGCTCGATCGGCCAGTTCGACGTGCAGGTCACCCCGCTGCAGATGGCCATGGTCGCGGCGGGGGTCGCCAACCGTGGCGTCGTCATGAAGCCCTACCTCGTGGAGTCGGTCATCGGCTCCGACCTCTCGGTCATCGAGTCGGCCGACCCGCAGGAGCTCTCCCAGGCGGTGACCCCCGAGGTGGCCGCCCAGCTCACCCGGATGATGGAGTCCGTGGTCGAGGACGGCACCGGCCGGCGCGCGCAGATGCAGGGCGTCGACGTCGCCGGCAAGACCGGCACCGCCCAGCACGGCGAGGGCCGAAAGGCACACGCCTGGTTCATCTCGTTCGCACCGGCGAACGACCCGGCGATCGCCGTCGCGGTGATCGCCGAGGACGGCGGCGTCGCCGGCAGCGAGGCCGGGGGCGGCACGGTCGCCGCACCGATCGCCAAGCAGATGATGGAAGCGCGGTTGAGCCGATGAGGAGAGCACACGATGCCTGAGGTCCCGAAGCTGCTCGGGGGACGCTACGAGGTCGGTGAGCTCCTCGGACGCGGTGGGATGGCGGAGGTGCACCGTGGCCACGACTCCCGGCTGGGCCGCGCGGTCGCCATCAAGATGCTGCGCAGCGACCTCGCTCGGGACAACACCTTCCTGGCCCGGTTCCGCCGCGAGGCCCAGTCGGCGGCGGGCCTGAACCACGCATCCATCGTCGCGGTCTACGACCACGGGGAGGACGTCCTCACCGAGACCGGCGGCGGCCAGGTCAAGGTGCCCTACATCGTCATGGAGTTCGTCGACGGCAAGACGCTGCGCCAGGAGATCAGCGAGCGCGGCACGGTCGGCCCCACGGAGGCGCTGCGCATCACCGAGGGGGTGCTCGACGCGCTGGGCTACAGCCACCGCAACGGCATCGTCCACCGCGACATCAAGCCCGCCAACGTGATGATCGTCCCCGACGGCTCGATCAAGGTGATGGACTTCGGCATCGCCCGGGCGATGGCCGACGCGAACGCCACGATGACCCAGACCTCGGCCGTCATCGGCACCGCCCAGTACCTCTCGCCGGAGCAGGCCCAGGGCCAGTCGGTCGACGAGCGCTCCGACCTCTACTCGACCGGCTGCATGCTGTTCGAGCTGCTCACCGGCCGGCCGCCGTTCCTCGGCGAGAGCCCGGTCTCGGTCGCCTACCAGCACGTCGGCGAGCAGCCGATGCCGCCGTCCCGGCTCGTCGAGGGCATCTCCGAGGACCTCGACGCCGTCGTGCTGCACTCGCTGGCCAAGCCGCGCGAGGCGCGCTACCAGAGCGCCGGCGAGTTCCGCGCCGACCTCGCCGCGGTGCGCCTCGGCCGGCCGATCAGCGACGCCGCCCGTGGCTCGGCCGCCGCCCTCGCCGGCGCCGGGGCGCTGGCCGCCGCCACCCAGGTGATCCCCACGTCGGCGGGCGACGCGACCCACGCCTACGGCATGGCACCGGTTCCGGTGCCCGGTCCCGAGCCCGGCACCGACACCCTGCCCGGGCTCGAGGGGGCCGAGGAGAACAAGCGCGGCCCGGGCGGGTGGATCGTGCTCACCCTGGTCGCCCTCGCGGCCCTGGCTGCCCTGGTCTACGGGCTGTCGACGTACTTCGGTACCGAGCAGACGCCCAAGGTCGCCGTGCCGCAGGTCGTCGGAGACCCCATCGAGAGCGCCACCGCCAAGCTGGTGCAGGCCAAGCTGGTGGCCGACCCCGTGCGCCAGCCGAGCGACAGCGAGCCCGCCGGCACCGTGATCAGCCAGAACCCCACCGGCGGCACCGACGTGCCGCTGAACAGCACGGTGCGCCTGTTCGTCTCGTCGGGCCCGGCCGCGGTCACCGTGCCCGACCTCAAGGGGCTCACGGTCGAGGAGGCGCAGAACGCGCTGAGCGACCAGGGCCTGGTCGTCGGCACCGTCACCGAGGTCGACGACCCCGACACCGATGCCGGCAAGATCATCGACTCCAACCCCGGCGTCGGCACCTCCGTGGCCCCCGACACCAAGATCAACGTGCGGGTGGGCACCGGGAAGGTGGCGGTCCCCAACGTGGTGGGCACCACGCAGAGCCAGGCGCAGAGCACCATCGCCGGCGTCAACCTCAAGGTGGAGACCTCGTTCAAGCAGACCAACGACGTGGCCGAGGGCACGGTCATCTCGCAGAGCCCGCGCGACGGCACCCTCGACATCGGCGGCACGGTGAAGATCACCGTGGCCCAGAAGGCCGCCCCCACCGTCACCCCCACGACGGCGACCCCGACCCCCACCCCGACGTCGACGCCCACCCCGACGCCGAAGCCGTCCGAGAGCACCTCCCCCACGGTCCCCCCGAGCCCCTGACCCGTCCCCGTATCGACCAATAGGTCACAACAGGGACGCCCCACCACCCGCGCCCCGCCCCCAGATCGACCAATAGGTCACAACAGGGACACCCCGGCCCCGGTGCGCCGTCCCCGTTGTGACCTATAGGTCACAACGGGGACACGTAGGGACGGCCCCCGCATGGTCAGCCGGCGGCGACCATCCGGGCGACGCCAGCGGCGTCGTGCACGAGCGGGCTCAGCCCGGCCGAGCGCGCCACGGCATCCGGCATCCCGCACAGCGCCAGCCAGTTCGCGAGCATCCGGTGGCCGCCGTGGGTGAGCACCGACTCGGGGTGGAACTGCACCCCGTGCAGCGGCAGGCTCGCGTGCCGCACCGCCATGATGATGCCGCTCTCGGTCCGGCCGTTGGCCAGCAGCTCGTCGGGCAGCGTCGCCGGCTCGATGGTGAGCGAGTGGTAGCGGGTGGCGGTGAACGGGTCGGGGGCGCCCTCGAGCACCCCCGTGCCGTCGTGGTGCACCTGCGAGGTCTTCCCGTGCAGCAGCTCGGGCGCCCGGCCGACGGTGGCACCGAGCACGACCCCGAGCGCCTGGTGGCCCAGACACACGCCGAGCATCGGCTGCTCGCGCTCGCCACAGGCCTCGATCATCGCCATCGAGACGCCGGCCTCCTCCGGTGTGCCGGGGCCGGGCGAGACGAGCACGCCGTCGAAGTCAGCGCCGTCGGCAGGGGCGACCGCGTCGTTGCGCACGACCTCGCAGTGCGCGCCGAGCTGCTCGAGATAGCCGACGATCGTGAAGACGAAGCTGTCGTAGTTGTCGACGACGAGGATGCGGGACATGCGCTCAATGGTGCAGCATCACGATGCCGGGACGGAGGCGTGCTCGGGCACGATGGACCCGCTGTAGGCCGGGAAGGTGCGCTGGCCCACGTTCGTCACGTCGTATCCGAGCCCGACCGCGACCGACCAGTCGCGCAGGTTGCCGACGGCCGGGTCACCGTCGAGCGCGGAGCGCATCGCGGCCCGGTCGCCGATGGCGGTGATGACGTAGGGAGGCGAGTACACCCGCCCCTGGAGGATGAGCGTGTTGCCGACGCACCGCACCGCGCTGGTCGAGATGACCCGCTGGTCCTGCAGCATCATCGCCTCGGCGCCCCCCCTCCACAGCGCGTTGACCACCGACTGCACGTCCTGCTGGTGGATGACGTAGTCGTCGGGGTCACCGCCGGCGGGCACCTCGCCACCGGTGAGCTTGGCGTCGTCGAGGGTGACCTGCAGCGCGGGGCCACGCACCTGGGTACGGCCGGCGGCGGTGGCGATCTCGTTGGCCCGGCGCTCGAGCCTCTGGGTCTCCAGGTCGCCCGGCGCGAGCGCGGCGGTGGCCTCGTCGACCCGGCCCTGCAGCACGCCGTACTTCGCGACACGGTCCTCGTTGGTGCGGTTCTGGGCCCGGATCAGGTCGGGCAGCCGCGCCTGGTCGGTGCGCAGGTCGCCGCCGTCGGAGGCGCGCACGCTGGAGGCGAACAGGGTCCCCGCCACGAGGGCCGCGACGGGCACCAGCCAGGGCCACGCGGAGGGACGGTCGACGGGTCCGGCGTGCCTCCTGGCCACGACGGCCACCTCCTTTCCCCGAACACCCTCTACGCTAGGCCAACACCATCAACGCCACGAGGAGACCGTTCGTGCCCGAGTCAAAGGGTCGCTCCAAACCCGCATACACCCCGCCGCGCACGGCGCAGAAGAACACGACGCCCAACCCGCGCTGGTTCGTGCCCCTCATGCTCGGCCTGATGATCGTCGGCCTGCTCTGGGTCGTCACGTTCTACATCTCCGGCGTGCACCAGTTCCCGGTCCCCGCGATCGGCCGCTGGAACCTCGCCGTCGGCTTCGGCCTGATGCTCTCCGGCTTCCTGATGACCACGCGCTGGCGCTGACGGCATCCCCACCGGGTTGTCCACAGGGGTTGTCCCCACTGGGGACGAATGACAGCCGTGTAATCCACGGCCCGGCGGCTCAGCCGGCCAGAGCGTACTTGCCGATCGTCAGCACGACGAGCACGAGCAGGATGCCGCCCATCGAGAACCAGTGCACGCGCTGGCTCGCCGGTGGGGCCGTCGGCGCCCGGTCGCGGCCCGAGTGGGCGATGGCAGCAGCCACGGCCGCGCCGGTGAGCAGCCCGCCGAGGTGGGCCTGCCAGGCGATGCCCGGGATGACGAACCCAATGACCGCGTTGATCCCGATGATCACGTACATCCCGGCCGCCGAGCGGCCGAGCCGGCGCTGTAGCACGAGGAACGCGCCGAACAGGCCGAACACCGCACCGGAGGCACCCACGGCCCCCGTGCGCCACATCCCGTAGTTGCCGGCCAGGGCGTCGTCGATGCTCGTGGGCGCCGCCAGCAGCAGGTACATCACCGAGCCGCCCAGGGCGCTGAGCAGGTAGATGGCCACGAAGCGGGCCCGCCCGAGCATCGGCTCGAGGTAGGTGCCCATCACCCACAGCGCATACATGTTGAACGCGATGTGGGTGATGCCGCCGTGGGCGAAGGCCGAGGTGAGGAAGCGCCAGGGCTCGCTGCTGGCCAGGGCCGGAACGAAGGCGATCTTCCCCTGCAGCCCGGGCACGGCGTACTGCCCGACGAACACCACCAGGCAGATGCCGATGATGGTCATCGTCGCGAGCGGGCGGCCGTCGGTGACCGAGCCGCCGAAGACGGTGCGCGCCTGGCGCACCGTCTTCGCGCCCTCGGCCACGCAGTCGACGCACTGGATGCCGACCGCGGCCGGCCGCTGGCACTCCGGGCAGGTGGGCCGCATGCACCGCTGGCAGCGCACGTAGGACTCGCGGTCGGGGTGCCGTGGGCACACCGGCACCTGCTCGACGGCATCCGGGTGGACCGGCTGCTCACTCACGTCGGAGGTCTCGTTCCTGCGCCCGGCGCCCGCGGTGGCGGGGTCAGTCCTCGATCTCGACGCGCTCGATGACCACGTCGTCGAGCGGCTTGTCCATCTGCCCGGTGGGCACGTTCGCGATCGCGTCGATGACCTCGCGGCTGGGGCCGTCGGCGACCTCGCCGAAGATGGTGTGCTTGCCGTTGAGCCATGAGGTGGCGCCCACGGTGATGAAGAACTGGGAGCCGTTGGTGCCCTTGCCCATCCGCTTGCCGGCGTTGGCCATGGCGAGCAGGTAGGGGCGGTCGAACTGCTGGTCGGGGTGGATCTCGTCGTCGAACGCGTAGCCCGGGCCGCCCATGCCGCGACCGAGCGGGCAGCCGCCCTGGATCATGAAGCCGGGGATGATGCGGTGGAAGATCAGCCCGTCGTAGAACTTGGTCGGGTTGGTGCGGCCGGCGTCGTCCTTGTACTGCTTGCTGCCGGTGGCCAGGCCGGTGAAGTTGGCGACGGTCTTGGGTGCCTCGTTCGGGAACAGCTCGACGACGATGGGGCCGTGGTTGGTGTGCAGAGTTGCCTTCATGGCGTCGATCCTCTCACGACGCGAGCGGGCACCGACCGCCGATCCCAGCGCCCCCGGATGGCTTGGAATCACGCAAACAGGGCAGGATGGGGCACAACAGACGTCCAACACGAGGAGGACACGTGTTCCGCACACCGACCAAGACCGACCAGGCCAAGGATGCCGTGACGGCCGGTGCCGAGAAGGTGACCGACGGCGCGCAGGTGGCAGCCGACAGGGCCACCGAGCTCAAGGGGAAGGCCGGAGAGGCCGCCACGGCCACGACTGCCAGTGCCGCCGTCGCCAAGGAGCGGGCGGCCGAGGCCGCCGAGGCCGCCCGTGAGACCGCCGAGGCCGTCAAGGAGTACGCGCACGAGGCCGCCGAGGCCATCGCCCCCCGCGTGGAGCACGCCCGCGAGGCCTTCGTCGACGACGTGCTCCCCAAGGTCGCCAGCGCGCTGGCCGCGGTCGCCGCCGGCGCCGCCGCTGCGCGGGAGTCCGCCGCCGAGGCCGCCGACCGGGCACCCGACGCCTACGCCGTGCTCAAGGGTGACGCCGTCGCGAAGAAGGGCGGCAAGGGCAAGTGGATCCTGCTGCTGGGCGCCATCGCCGCCGGTGCCGCTGTCATGGCGTGGCGCAAGAGCAACGAGCGCCCCGACCCGTGGGCGACCGCCGGCTCCTACACGCCCCCCAAGCCGGTCTCCGAGAAGGTCAGCGACCTCGCCACGGCCGCCAAGGGCAAGGCCGCCGAGGTCAAGGACGCCGCGGTCGACAAGACCGGCGAGCTCAAGGGCAAGGCCGGCGACGCCGCCGACGCGGCCAAGGACAAGGCGGGCGACTCCTCGGACGGCGAGAAGGACACGGCGCCCGACGCGGAGGTCGCCGTATCGGCCCCGGTCATGCTCTCCGACGCCGAGATCGAAGCGGGCGCCTTCGACGACGCGGATGCTGCCGCCAACGCCGACGCGGACACCGACGTCCCCTCGATCTCGCAGACCTCCGAGGGCGCCGATCTGTCGACCCCGCACCTCGACAGCGGCTCGAACGACAAGGCCTGACCCACGCACCAGCGCCGACGCCGGTTGCCCCTCGTGGGTGGCCGGCGTCGGCGTTCCAGGGCCTCGCCCCACGGCATCAGGTGGTCAGGCCGTGGCCGAACGCGAACAGCGGGTCGTCGTAGCCGGGCACGTCCTCGGGGTGGGCGCGCACCTGGTCCATCGAGCGCGGTAGGTCGAACGGGAGCCGCCCGCGCGGTGCGACGGCGCCGGTGAGCGCCTCGAGCAGGGCGTCGTCGCTCGTGCCGTAGCTCGCCACCACCGCCCCCGCCACCGGCAGCAGGGGGGTGAGCACGGCCGGCCGGTCGAGGGTGACGTCGACGACGAGGGGGCACGCCGCGGCGATCCGCCGCATCCGCACCACCAGCCCGGGCGGGAAGTCGAGCGAGCCCGCGTGGAACCACGACTCCAGGAAGAGGTCCGAGCGCGGCTCGAACGGCGCACTGAGCCGCACCAGCGCCACGTCGGCGTCCTCCGGGCGCTCTGCGGGGATGCCGTGGCGCGCCACCACCTCCGGCCGCACGTTCTCGGCGTAGATCCGCAGCCCGGTCGCGAGCGGGAGGAGCGGGCCGGCATCCGAGGTGCCCTCGTTGGTGAGCACGGTGACCGACCGGGCCTGCGCCGCGTGCCCGGCGGCCCGGAAGTCGTCGCGGCCGACGGTGCGCACGGCGGCCTCCTCGTCGACGTACGGGTCGTCGAACAGCCCGAGCCGGAACTTCACCGCGAGCAGCCGCCGGGCCGACTCGTCGACGCGCGCCTCGGGAACCCGCCCCTGCGCCACGAGGTCGAGCAGCACCTCGACGCACTCCTCGCCGCCGAACTGGTCGGCGCCGGCGGCCAGGATCCGCTCGATCCGCTCGTGCGGGTCGAGGTGCTCGACCCCCCAGGCCCGCGCGGGCAGCACCTGGTCACCGACGTGGTTGTCGTTGACCAGCTCCCAGTCCGTGACCACCACGCCGTCGTAGCCCAGCCGTTCGCGCAGCATCCCCGAGAGCACCTGCGCGTTGTAGCCGAACCCGACCTCCTCGATCGGCTCGCCGTCGACCTCGAGGCCGACCGGCATCCCGTAGTAGGGCATCACCGCGGCGGTGCCCGCCTCGATGACCGCCGGGAAGGGAGCGAGGTGGTCGGCGAACCGCCCTCCGGGATAGACCTGTTCGCGCCCATAAGGGAAGTGGGCGTCCTCACCCCCCTTCTGCGGGCCGCCGCCGGGGAAGTGCTTGGAGGTGCACGCGACACTGTCGGGCCCGAGCACCTTCTGCTGGAAGCCCTCGAGGTAGGCCGTGCCCAGCTCGGTCACCAGTGCCGGGTCCTGGCCGAACGTGCCCGCCTGGCGCGCCCAGCGGGGCTCGGTGGCGAGGTCGAGGGTCGGGTGCAGGGCGGCCCGGATCCCGACCGCGACGTACTCCCGGCGGGCGATGTCGGCGAACTCACGCACCGCGTCGGCGTCGCGCAGCGCAGCCAGGCCCAGCGGCTCGGGCCACTGCGAGAACGACGTCGCCGCGAACGAGACGCCCGCGTTCTCGATGAACGCGTGCCGGGGGTCGGTCGAGACGGTAACCGGGATGCCGTGCGGCGTCCGCTCTGCGACCGCCTGGAGAGCGTTGTGCCAGCGCGCCGCCATCCGGGGGTCGTCGAGGGCGTGCACGTTGAAGTGGGACAGGTGCTTCTCGAGCAGCACGACGCTGGTCGGCGACTTGCTGATCTGCCCAGGGGTCTCGACGACCGTGCCGTCGGCCCCGGCCTCGATGACGGTGTGGAACATCAGCCCGACTTTCTCCTCGAGAGACAGCCGCCCGAGCAGGTCCTCCACCCTCGACTCGACGTCGAGTCGCGGGTCCTCGAAGGGGTCCATCGTCCCGTTGCCGTTCAGGTCGCGGTATCGCACGCCGTCGTCGGTGGTCGCCCAGGCGCCCCCGGGCGGCTGGGTGCGCCCGGGGCGGCCGGGCCGCCCGGTGCCGGTCGTCTCGCTCACGGTCCCTCTTCCTCGTCGTCGGGTCGACCCATCCTCGGTGACGGCCACGACGCGTGCTGCCGGGCCCTGGCGGCAGCACGCGTCGTGCGTCCGGGGAGCGGCTCACGCCCCGCCGGGGACCCGTGCCCCGAACCGCTCGATGCCGATGACGGGCCGCAACGACTTCTCGACGTGCGTGGTGCTGAAGGCCTTTCGCAGCACGCCGGAGCCCAGCACGTTGCCCAGGGCGCCCATGACCATGGCCTGGTCGAGCGACAGGTAGCGCCGGGCGACGGTGCCGCTGCGGGTCGCGACCGCGTCGAAGAAGCCACCGGCGCCGTAGGCCCCGAGCTCGTCCTGGATCCTCTCGAGGTTGGCGGTCGCGGCGCGCCGCTCGAACATCATCGCGAGGAACGACGCGTGCGGGGTGACCACGCCGTCGCCGTAGGTGGGATGCGGGTTGGTGGCCGGCCGGCAGTCGCCGAAGCCGACGTCGAGGTCGGTGCGTTCCTGGTCGGAGTAGTAGCCGTCCGGGTTCAGGCCGAGCGCGTCGACGCCGTACTCGCGGTAGCCGCCCGACGGGTTGCTCGAGGGTGAGAAGCCCCAGTACCCGTAGCGGGCGTCGAGCAGGCCGTGCTCGCGCTCGGCCCGCACGTGCAGCGGGTGGTTGACCCCCCAGCTGCGCGGTGCCCACCGCTCCTCGGGCACGAAGACGGCCGGCATCAGCTCCTCGAACATGCTTCCGCCCCAGCCGGGCACGATGTGCATGCCGCGGTAGGCGTAGGCGCCCTCGTAGACGTCGATGCCCAGGTACCGGCGGGTCTCGCCGACCGGCTGCATCTCGTGCCACGACCAGTCACACGAGGCCGGGAAGGTGCGCCACGGGGCGTAGTAGTGGTGTCCCGGCACCTGGCCGGTGAGGATGCCCAGGTAGCTCGTGATCCGGGTCTCGGAGACGATCGTGTCGTAGTGGTGGGTGGTGAGCCAGACGGGGTCGCCGCCGATGTGGGTGCCGAGGAAGGCGCCGCCCGGGCGCCCGTCGGCGAAGACGTAGAAGCCGCCGTGCATCAGCCCCCCGGGGCGCACGTCGCGGTGGCCGGGGATCTCGCCGGCGTCGTAGAAGGCGTCCCACCGCATCCGGTCGAACAGCCGGCGCGCCGGCCGGGATGCCGGGCCGCCACCGTTTTTGACCACCAGGAGGGCGGCGCCGAGCCAGCCGTTGTCGACGCTGGAGACGAACGGCTCGACCACGCTGCCGTCCTCGGGCCAGTTGTGCAGGGTGGCTCCGGTGGCCGGGTCGTACCAGTTGAAGTACATCCCGCTCGGGGCGTGGTGCTCGATCTGCCCCAGGGTGGTCAGCGTGCGGACGAGCCGCCGGTTGGCGTCCCGGGCCGAGACGATGCCGAGCTCCCGGGCGACCACGGTCGACCACAGGTAGCCGCCGATGTTCGTCGGTGAGGTGTAGCCCGAGCGGTCGCCCGCGGCGAGCGACTCGGGAATGTTGTCGGCCGGCAGGCCAGTGTCCGGGTCGGTCATCGCGTCGAGGCTGTGCCAGGTGTCGGCGGCCCAGCGGTGCAGGCGCGAGCGGGAGCCGTGCCGCCCATCGGGCGGCGTGGCGGGGTGCCCGGGTGGCGGCGCGGCGCCGGCCTGCGCCGCCGGACCGAGCCCGAGTGCGGCGAGCGCGGCGGTACCGCCCACGATGACGTGGCGGCGTGCGGGGGTGGACGAGGAGGCGGGGACGGTCGGGTCGGACATGGTCGGGCCTTTCGTTCGCGGTGGGTCACGGTCCGCCCGGGGTGGCCGGGTCGCCGGTGACGGGGTCTACTTGATGCCGGTCGTGGCGATGCCCTCGATGAACTTGCGCTGGAAGGCGAGGAAGAGCAGCAGGATCGGCACCACGACCACGGTCGCCCCGGCGAGGAGCAGGCCGTAGTTCGTCGAGTTCTGGCCCTTGGAGTACAGGGCCAGGGCGACGGGGAGGGTGTAGGTGTCCTCGGTCTGCGCGACGACCAGCGGCCACAGGAAGTTGTTCCAGCTCGCGAGGAAGGTGAGGATGCCGAGCGTCGCCAGGGCGGGCCCGCACAGCGGGAGGATGATCCGGGCGAAGATCCGAAGCTCACCGGCACCGTCGACCCGGCCCGCGTCGAGCAGGTCGCGCGGTAGGCCGAGAATGAACTGCCGCATGAGGAACACGCCGAACGGCGCGACGAGGAACGGCAGGATCAGGCCCGGGAGGGTGTCGACCAGGCCGGCGTTGGCGACGAGCACGAACAGCGGCACGAAGGTGACGACGCCGGGGATCATCAACGTGGCGAGCACCGCGACGAAGACGATGTTCTTGCCCCGGAAGTTGAGCATCGCCAGGGCGTAGCCGAGCATCGAGCAGAAGAGCAGGTTGCCGGCGGTGACGGCCAGCGCCACGACCGCCGAGTTGGTGAAGTAGGTGCCGAAGCTGAGCCGGGAGAACAGCTGGGTGTAGTTGTCGAGGGAGGGGTTCTCGGGGAGCCACGTGGGCGGTACCTGGCGCAGTTCGGTGGTGGGCTTCAGGCTGCCGAGCACCATCCAGATGAAGGGGGACGCGACGACGACGACGGCCACCGTGAGCAGCACGTAGAGCCACCACTTGCCGTGGGTCTTGGTGGGGTTCATGACGGCCTCACTGGTTCTCTCGCAGGAGCCGGAACTGGATCGCCGTGATGACGGCGATCACGACGAAGATCAGGTAGCTGAGCGACGCCGCGTACCCGTAGTTGCCGAAGCCGAACTGCTTGTACGTGTACATCGACATGGAGATGGTGCTGTCGAGCGGGCCCCCGTTGGTCATGACGAACGGCTCCTCGAAGAACTGCAGGTAGCCGATCATCGTGGTGACCGAGACGAAGAGGATGGTCGGGCGCAGCAACGGGATCGTGATGTGCCGGAACCGTTGCCAGGCGCCGGCGCCGTCGATCGCCGCGGCCTCGTGCAGCGCCCACGGCACGGCCTGCAGGCCAGCCAGGAAGATGATCATCGCGGTTCCGAAGTTGCGCCAGGAGGCCATCATGATCAGCGCCGGCATCGACCAGCTCGGGTCACCGAGCCAGTTCGGCCCGGGGATGCCGAACCAGCCGAGCACGGTGTTGATCAGGCCGAAGTCCTGCTTGAGCAGGAACTGCCACACGACCGCCACGGCGACGATCGAGGTGACGACCGGGGTGTAGAAGCCGAGCCGGAAGGCCGAGCGGAACCTGGTGATGCCGCGGTCGAGGGCCGTGGCGGCCGCGAGCCCCAGGCAGAGCGTCAGCGGCACGCCGACCACGACGAAGTAGGCGGTGTTGCGGGCCGCCTTGAGGAAGGTCTCGTCGCCGAGTGCGCGCACGTAGTTCTCGAGGCCGACGACGTCGACCGAGAAGGGGGTCCGCAGGTCCTTGGCCCTGGTGTCGGTGAAGCTCATGAAGAGCGACTGGAACACCGGCCAGACCGTGAAGACGAGGAAGAGCAGCAGGAACGGCAGGGCGAGGACCCACGCCGCCCGCCCCTCGCGCAGGCCGGTCGCGACCTTGCGTCTGCGAGAGGAGGTGACCGGCCCGGTCGCACCGGGCCGAGGCGCGCCGACCGTGCCGGCGTCGCGCTGGGTGGCGGTGGACATGGTCAGCCGCTTCCGGTGCCGACCGACTCGGCCTGCTGCTGCACGGTCTTGAGCGCAGCTGCGGGGTCGGCGCCGGTCTTGGTCACCTTCTCCATCTCGCTGTCGAAGGAGGCGACGACCTGCTCCCAGGTGGGGAACGACGGCGGTGCCTTGGCGGTCTCGAGCTGCTTGCCGAAGACGGCGAGCTTCTCGTCAGCGGTCAGCGCCGGGTCCTCCCAGGCGCTCTGGACCGACGGCAGGTCGGTGGACATGCCGTACCACTTGACCTGCGTCTTGGGGTCGGAGAGCCACTGCACGAGCTTCCAGGCCGAGTCGCGGTTCTGGGCGTTGTTGAAGACGGCGAGGTTGGAGCCGCCGACGAACGACGCAGACACCTGGTCGGCCGGGATCTGGAAGACGTCGTACCTGTCCTTGAACTTCTCGCCACCACCGGCCTTCTCGACCGCCGACATCATCCACGGGCCGGAGATGAACATCGGCACCTTGCCGCTGACGAAGTCGGGCTCGGTCGTCGGGGTGGCCGGGGCCGCCTTGTCGGAGATGCCGTCGGTGAAGAACGACTGGTAGTACTCCGTGGCCTTGAGCATCTGCGGGGTGTCGAAGTTGTAGGCCTTGCCGTCATCCTTGGTGAGCTCGGCGCCGGCGGACCAGGCGAACGGCATGACCGTCTGCCACGAGCCGGTGCCACCGGCCTGCAGGCCGATGCCGTACTTGGCGCCGGCCTTGTCCTGCATGGCCTTGGCCATCGCCTTGAAGGAGTCCCAGTCGGTGGGCGGCGTCTCGAACCCGGCCTTCTTCGCCAGGTCGGTGCGGTAGTAGACCACCCGCGTCTCGACGTACCAGGGCACGCCGTACGACGTGCCGTCGACCTCGGTGGTCTTCTGGGCGCCCTCGAAGAAGACGGACTTGTCCATCTCGCCGGGCGTCGGGTCCAGGGCCCCCATCCCGGCGAACTCACCCATCCAGGTGGTGCCGACCATCGCGACGTCGGGCGTCTTGTTCGCGGTGATCGCGGTCGTGAACTTGTCGTGGGCGGCATCCCAGGGGATGGCGGTGACCTCCACCTTGACACCGGGGTTGGCGGCCTCGAACTCCTTGGTGAGCTCGGGCAGCTTCTCGCCCTCGGCGCCCATGGCCCACATGGTGACGGTGCCCGTCGCTTCGCCAGAGCTCACCGCCTCGCCGGTCTCGGCGGACCCGCCGCCGGCGGTGTCCGAGCGTCCGCAGGCGGACACGGTCAGGGCGAGGGCGGTGACGCCGGCCAGGATGGTGGCTGGGGTGCGTCTCATGATGTCGCTCACTTTCGGGATGGTGTGGTGGGTGGGGGAATCTGTGGTGGGGTCGCGGTGCGAGAGACGGATGCCGGGGAGCCGGCAGGTGACCGGGGTGCTATCCGGCGACGGGCGTGGGTGGGCACCCGCAGGAGCTGCGGATGACCACCTCGGTGGGCAGCACCCGGCGCTCGGCACTCGGGGCCGCGCCGGAGACGAGCTCGTGCAGCCGGTCGGCGGCCAGCGCCCCCAGCTGCTGCACCGGCTGGCGGACGGTGGTGAGGCCGGGGCGCACGTAGCGCGAGGTCATCACGTCGTCCCAGCCGACGATCGCGACGTCGCCCGGCACGTCGACACCTCCGTCGATGAGGCGCGCCATCACGGCGAGGGCGAGCTCGTCGTTGCCGCAGACGAGGGCGTCGGCCGTGACGTCGCCGGCGAGCAGCCGGTCGGCGACGGCGGTGCCGTCGCGCTCGCGGAGCTCGGCCCGCACCGGCTCGGCCGGGGAGAGGCCACGGCCGCGGTGAGCGGCGACGAAGCCCTCGTAGCGCTCGAGGAGGTCGGGTGCGGCGTCGGTGTCGCCGACGAAGAGGAGGCGGCTGCGGCCGTGGCGGAACAGGTGCTCGGTGAGCCGGCGCGCGCCCTCGACGTTCTCGGCGGCGATCGCCTCGACGCCGTCCCGGGCGTGGCCGGCGATGACCACGACCGGCTTGCCGCTCCCCCCGATGCTGGCGGCGTCGGAGCCGAGCACCGCGATGCCGTCGACCCGGGTGGCCAGGGTGCGCACGGCCTGGTCGCGGTCCTCCTTGGTGTCGGCCAGCACGAGCATCACGCTCTGGTCGAGGTCGGCCGCCCGGGTCTCGAAGCCGACGAGCAGCTCGGCGTAGTAGGGGCCGCTCAGCTCGGGCAGCACCAGGCCGACGGTGTCGTGCTTGCGCACGGCCAGGCTGCGGGCGGCGCCGGAGGGCAGGTAGTCGAGCTCGGCGACGGCCTCGAGCACCTTGCGGGTGGTGCGCTCGGACACCAGCGATGATCCCTGCAGCACCCGCGAGACCGTGGCGATGCTGACTCCGGCCTGCTCGGCCACGGAGTAGATCGTCGCCCCCCGGCGTGCGTCATCGACGTCAGCCATCGTCCTGCTTTCCCCGTTGAAAGCGCTTACATTTCCCACCCTCAGAGTCCTCAGGACAGTGCGGCAACGGGGATCTTGTTACATCACGAAACGGTAACGGGGGTGCGCCGGGCGCCGACGTGCCTACGACGCCGTGGGGGCGTCGTCGTGCTCGAGGCTGACGGCGAGCGCCTCGCGGGCCCCCTCGAGGTGCCCGCGCATCCGCTTCTCGGCGAGGGCGGCGTCCCCCAGCTCCAGCGCCTCGAGCACCTGCCGGTGCTCCCGGGCGATCCGGTCGCGGCCCAGCACGTAGCGCGACTGCACCATCGACAGGTGGATCTCACCGCTCAGCGCTGCGTACAACCGGGTGAGCCGGGGGCTGGCCACCGAGCTGACCAGGGCCCGGTGGAAGTCGAGGTCGGCGTCGACGAAGACGCTGTGCGGCGCGTCGTCGGGCACGGCCGACAGCGCGGCGACGGCCAGTCCGGCGCCCGACGGCGGGGGACCCTGCGCCACCACCGCGCCCACCACGCCGATCTCGAGGGGGATCCGCACGAGGAAGAGGTCCTCGACGTCGGCCCGCGAGAGCACGGGCACGTGCGCCGACTTGTGCGGCTGGCGGCGCAGCAGGCCCTCGTGCACGAGCTGGGTGATGGCCGTGCGCGCCGTGGGACGCGACACACCGAACTCGGTGGCGATCTCCGCCTCCACCAGCACGGCCCCCGGCTCGAGGTGGCCGTCGAGCACCCGCGCGCGCAGCGTGTCGACCAGAGCGTCGACCACCGAGACCGTGCGCAACGTGCTCACGACGGGCACCTCCTTCTCGACTGCCCGGGCAACCAGCCAAGCAGCCACGGGGTCACACCGCCGCGCTGTGTGACGCAGCCGACCCTCCGTAGCGATTGCGAGACAAGTATACGGGTCATATTGTCGGACGATATTCGTACCGGACAAGGGAGTCCCACGTGTTTCAGCCACAACCAGCCCCCGTCGGCGGATCGCTGGCGCTCTCCGCGCTCGTAGCCGCACTGCCCCTCATCACGCTGTTCGTGCTCCTCGGAGCGCTGAAGTGGAAGGCCTGGCAGGCCGGGCTGACCAGCCTGGTCGTCGCCATCGTGGTCGCCGTCGCCTTCTTCGGGATGCCGGCCAGCCAGGCGCTCATCACCGCCACCGAGGGTGGCGCCTTCGGGCTCTTCCCGATCGTCTACATCGTGCTGACGGCGATCTGGATCTTCCGGCTCACCGAGCTCACCGGCTACGACCTGGTGCTGCGCCGGGCGTTCGCCTCGGTGTCCCCCGACCAGCGGGTGCAGGCGATCCTGATCGCCTTCTGCTTCGGCGCCCTGCTCGAGGCGCTCGCCGGCTTCGGCACCCCGGTGGCCGTCACCGCGGTCATGCTGATGGCGGTCGGCATCCGCCCGGTCAAGGCCGCGGCGGTCGCCCTGGTCGCCAACACCGCACCCGTTGCGTTCGGCGCCGTCGCCGTGCCGATCACGACGCTGGGCAAGATCACCGGCCTGGACCCGGCGAGCCTGGGTGCCATGGTGGGCCGGCAGACCCCCATCCTCGCGCTCTTCGTCCCGCTCATCCTGGTGTTCATGGTCGACGGCCGGCGTGGCCTGCGCGAGGCATGGCTCCCCGCCGTCGTCGCCGGCTTTGCCTTCAGCATCGGGCAGTTCCTCACCTCGAACTTCTGGAACTACCAGGTGGCCGACATCGTGGCCTCCTTCGCCGGCGCCCTGGCCGTCGTCGCGCTGCTGCGCGTCTGGTCGCCCTCCGAGGTGCTCGGCACCGACGGCATCTCCACCGGCGACTCCGCCCACACCCAGGCCGCCGCCCGGTCCGTGGGCGTCGCCTCCGGTTCCGGCTCCACCGGCAGCGCCGGCACCACCGCCGTCATCGACGAGGACGACCCCGAGCCGCCCCCGCACCTCGGCGAGAGCGGCGGCGCGACCACCGGACCGGTCACCGGCCGCGAGACGCTGATGGCCTTCGCGCCCTACCTCATCGTCGTGGCCCTGTTCACCCTGGTCTCCTTCGGCCCCCTGAAGACCTTCCTCGACACCCACTCGGGCTGGAAGTTCGCGTGGCCGGGCCTGGAGATCCTCAGCGCGTCCGGCAAGGCCCCCGGCGCCGCGACCTTCAACCTCAACGTGTTCACCGCCGCCGGCACGGTGCTGCTCATCGCCGGCATCCTCACCGCGCTGGTCTACCGGATCAACGCCGGCAAGGCCGTGCGGTCGCTCGGCCGGGTCATCGTCGACTTCCGCTTCACCATCCTCACCGTGGTCGCCGTGCTGGCCCTCGCCTACGTCATGAACTTCTCGGGCCAGACGGGCACCTTGGGCACGGCGCTCGCGGAGACCGGTGCGCTGTTCGCCTTCCTCTCCGCTTCGGTCGGCTGGATCGGCGTCGCCGTGACCGGGTCCGACACCTCCTCGAACTCGCTGTTCGGGGTGCTCCAGGTGACGGCCGCCAAGGAGACCGGCATCAGCGAGTACCTGCTGGCCTCGGCCAACACCTCCGGTGGCGTGCTCGGCAAGATGATCTCGCCGCAGAACCTGGCCATCGCCGCCGCCGTCGTCGGCATGGAGGGTAAGGAGAGCGTGCTGTTCCGCAAGGTCATCTGGTGGAGCCTGGGCCTGCTGCTCGGCATGTGCGTCCTGATCTACCTGCAGTCGACCGACGTGCTCGGCTGGATGGTCGTCACGCCGTGACGGCCCAGCTGTCCCCGGCAGACCCGGTCGTCGTCGGCGCCTTCGCCGCGGCGCTCGGGGAGCCGGCCCGGCTGCGCAGCCGGGCCACCGACCGGCTCAAGATGTCGCACGACGCCTCCCACTACGCCCTGGTGCCCCAGGCGGTGGCCGAGCCCGTCGACGCGACCGAGGTCGGCCGGCTGCTGGGGGCGGCCGCGGCACACGGCATCCCCATCACCTTCCGGTCCGGCGGCACGAGCCTGTCGGGACAGGCCGGCACCGACGGCATCCTGGTCGACACCCGCAAGCACTTCCGCAGCATCGAGGTGCTCGACGACGGAATGCGGGTGCGGGTCGGTCCCGGCGCCACCGTGCGGGCGGTGAACGCCCGGCTGGCCCGGTACGGCCGCAAGCTCGGACCCGACCCGGCGAGCGAGATCGCCTGCACCCTCGGCGGCGTGGTCAACAACAACAGCAGCGGGATGGCGTGCGGCACCGCGGCGAACACCTACAACACCCTGGACTCGCTGGTGCTGGTGCTGCCCAGCGGCACCGTGCTCGACACCGGCACCCCCGACGCCGACGAGCGGCTGCGGCAGCTCGAGCCCGAGCTGTACGCCGGGCTGGACCGGCTGCGCGAGCGGGTGCGTGGCAACCCGGCATCCGTGCGCACCCTCGAGCAGCAGTTCTCGATGAAGAACACCATGGGCTACGGCCTGAACTCCTTCCTCGACCACACCCGGCCGGTCGATGTGCTCGCCCACCTCGTGGTCGGCAGCGAGGGCACGCTGGCCTTCGTCGCGTCCGTGGTGATGCACACGGTGCCGCTGCTGCCGCACGCGATGACCGGGCTGCTGGTCTTCGACGACCTCAGCGCGGCCACCGGATCGCTGCCCGCGATCCTCGAGACCTCGCCTGCCACGATCGAGCTGATGGATGCCGCGTCGCTGCGGGTCGGGCAGTCCGACCCGCGGGCCGACGAGGCGCTGCGGCGCATCACGGTCGACCGGCACGCCGCCCTGCTCGTGGAGTACCAGGCGCTCACGGCGGCCGAGGTCACGGGGCTGGGCGAGGCGGCCCTGCCGGGGCTGACCCGGCTGCCGGTGAGCACCCCGGCGGCGCTCGCGTCCGACCCCGCCTCCCGCGCCCGGCTGTGGAACACCCGCAAGGGCCTGTATGCCGCAGTCGCCGGGGCGCGCCCGAGCGGCACCACCGCGCTGCTCGAGGACATCGTGGTGCCGGTGCCGGCGCTGCTGCCGACCTGCGAGCGGCTCATCGAGCTGTTCGCGCAGCACGGCTACGAGGACCCGGTGATCTTCGGGCACGCCAAGGACGGCAACATCCACTTCATGCTCAACGAGCGGCTCGAGGGCGGCCGGATGGACCGCCTGCTGGCCTTCACCGACGACATGGTGTCGCTGGTGCTCGGGCACGAGGGGTCGCTCAAGGCCGAGCACGGCACCGGGCGGATCATGGCCCCCTTCGTGCGGCTGCAGTACGGCGACGAGCTGCACGACGTGATGAAGGAGGTCAAGCGGCTGTGCGACCCGCGGGGCCTGCTCAACCCCGGCGTCATCCTCAGCGACGACCCCGACGAGCACACCCGCAACATCAAGGTGGCCCCGACCGTGGAGGTCGAGGTCGACCGGTGCGTCGAGTGCGGCTACTGCGAGCCGGTGTGCCCGAGCCGCGACCTCACGACCACCCCGCGCCAGCGCATCGTGCTGCGGCGCGAGATGCGAGCCGCCGAGCAGGCCGGTGACCTGGCCCTGCTGCGCGAGCTCGAGGGCGACTACGAGTACGACGCCGTCGAGACGTGTGCGGTCGACGGCATGTGCCAGACCGCGTGCCCGGTCGACATCAACACCGGTGACCTGACCAAGCGGCTGCGGGCCGACGCGGTCAGGCCGGTCGTCGGCATGGCCTGGCGCACCGCGGCGCGGCACTGGGAGGGGGCGACGCTGGCGGCCGCCACGGCGCTCACCGTCGCGCGGGCGCTGCCCGACCCGATGATCTCGGTGCCCAACGAGCTCGCCCGGCGGGTGGGCGAGAAGGACATCGTGCCCCTGTGGTCGGGCGAGCTGCCCGGCGGCGGCCGGTCCCGGCCCGACGCGAGTGCCGGGGGTTCGCCCACCACGGCCCCGGTGGTGCGCGAGGTCGTCTACTTCGGCGCGTGCGTGGGGACGATGTTCGGGCCGAGCGACGCGGGGCCGGGGGTGCGCGACGCCTTCGTCGCGCTCTGCCGTCAGGCCGGCGTGCGGCTCGTGGCCCCCCCGGGTCTCCCCAGTCTGTGCTGCGGGACCCCGTGGCGCTCCAAGGGCATGCGCGAGGGGGCGGCCGAGATGGAGTCCCTGGTGGCCCGGGCCCTCTGGGAGGCGACGCGCGGCGGCGAGCTCGAGGTCGTCAACGACGCCGCGTCGTGCACCGAGGGGCTGGAGACCAGCCTGGCGCACGCGGCCGAGGGTGACAGCCGGTATGCCGGCATCCGAGTCGTCGACGCCGTCGCCTTCGTGGCGGCCGAGGTGCTCCCCAGGCTCCCGGCGCCGCGGCGGGTGGCGCGCGTCGCGCTGCACCCGACCTGCTCGTCGACCGCCCTGGGGCTGAACGACGCGCTGCTGACGGTGGCGCGGGCCGTTGCCGACGAGGTCTTCGTGCCCGACTCCTGGGGCTGCTGCGGCTTCGCGGGCGACCGCGGGATGCTGCACCCCGAGCTGACGGCGTCGGCGACCCGTGTGCAGACGCGCGAGATCGCGGATGCCGGGCCGTTCGACGCGTACGCCTCGTGCAACCGCACCTGCGAGCTGGGCATGACCCGGGCGACCGGCCACCAGTACCAGCACGTGCTCGAGCTGCTGGCCGCCGCGGTGGGGTAGCCGGCCGGTAGCAGCACCGGGTGGCCTTGCCGCGGCGAGGCGGCGGACCTACCGTCGAGCAGGGCTGGTCACCTGATCGGTCGCGTCCGGATGGAGACCCGTCATGAGCTTCGACACGACCAGCGGTACCAGGGGTTCGCGCCAGCCCAGGGGACCGTTCCTGAAGTGGATGAACTCGGTGATGTCCTGGCGCATCTCGCGCAAGGGCAAGGCACCCGGGATGCCGTTCGAGGCACTGGTGCTCGTCACCGTCGGCGCGAAGACCGGTGAGGAGCGCCGCATCCCGCTCGCCTGGTTCCCGAGCCGGGACGGCGGCTGGCTGGTCGTGGCGGCTGCGGCCGGTGCACCGAAGAACCCGGCCTGGTACCACAACCTCGCGGCCCACCCCGACCGGGTGTCGGTCGACCTCCCAGGGGGTTCGGTGCCGGTCACGGCCGAGCAGCTGCACGGCGCAGAGCGCGAGCAGGCGTGGCGGCAGATCGTCTCTGCCGCACCTCGGTTCGCGGGATACCAGGAGAAGACCGACCGTGAGCTGCCCGTCATCCGGCTCGTCGAGAAGGCCGGCTAGCCGCTCGCCGGCACCGCTCGCCAGTGCCCCTGCGCGCCGATCTGGGCCAGAATCGGGAAACGCAACCCGAGGACGGACCATGCACTCCTTCGAGCACGACACCGGCGCGTCGCGGACCGTCTTCGGCATCGGCACGCTGTCGCGGGTGCGCACCGAGCTCGCGGCCGTGGGCGGACGGCGGGCGCTGGTGCTCTCGACCCCCGGGCAGCGCGGTCTCGCCCACCGGGTGGCCGACGTTCTGGGTGCGGCGGCGGCCGGCACCTTCGACGGCGCCGCCCCGCACACGCCGGTCGAGGTGACCCGGGCCGCCCTGGACCGGGTGCGCGAGCTGGCGGCCGACTCGGTGGTCTCCGTCGGGGGCGGCTCGACCACGGGTCTCGGCAAGGCGGTGGCCGCCCGCACCGGGCTGCCGCACCTCGTGGTGCCGACGACCTACGCCGGCTCCGAGGTGACCTCGCTGCTCGGCGAGACCGCGGACGGTGAGAAGGTGACCCGCACCGGCCCGCAGATCCTGCCGAGGGTGGTCGTCTACGACGTGGCACTGACCACGACCCTGCCCTGGCCGGTCACCGTCACGAGCGCCGTCAACGCGATGGCGCACGCGGTCGAGGCGCTCTACGCCCCCGACCGCACCCTCGAGACCGATGCCCTGGCCGTCGACGCGCTGCGGGCCCTGGCCGCCGGGCTGCGCGCGCTGCAGCCCCACCCCGACGACCTCGACGCGCGCGCCGACCTGCTCTACGGGGCGTGGCTGGCGGGCCGGTGCCTGGGGGCCGTGGCCATGGGGCTGCACCACAAGCTCTGCCACACCCTCGGCGGCAGCTTCGGCCTCCCGCACGCGCCCACCCACACGGTGGTGCTGCCGCACGCGATGGCCTACAACGCCCCAGCCACCCCCGCGGCGATGGGCGCCGCGGCCGCCGCACTCGAGGTGGACGACGCCCCGTCGGGACTTCAGGCACTGGTGGCCGGGCTCGGTGGCCCGGTGCGGCTCGGCGGCCTGGGCTTCTCCCGCGCCGACGTGCCGCGCGCCGCGCACCTGGCCACCGCGCGCCCCTACCCGAACCCGCGGCCGGTCGACCGCGACGGCATCGTCGAGCTGCTCACCGCCGCCACCGAGGGCACCGTGATCGGCACCACCACCCGGCCACCCCACCAGATCGAGGAGCACCGATGACCACCACCGAACCCGCCGTGCCCAGCCCCGCCGAGCTCGAGGAGCGCCGGCGGCAGATCCGTGAGGCGCACCTGCGCCCCGGCGGCGAGCGACCGGCATCCACCGCTCGCGGCCTGCACCACACCGCCCTGGTGAGCAGCGACGTCGAGCGGACCGTGCGCTTCTACCAGGACGTGCTCGGCTTCCCGCTGACCGAGCTGATCGAGAACCGCGACTACCCCGGCTCGTCGCACTTCTTCTTCGACATCGGCAACTCCAACCTGCTGGCCTTCTTCGACTTCCCGGGGCTGGGCGTCGGGCCGTACGCCGAGGTGCTCGGCGGCCTGCACCACCTGGCGATCTCGGTGGAGCCCGAGCAGTGGCAGGCCCTGGTGGAGCGGCTGCGCGCGGCCGGGGTCGAGCACGAGGTGCACAGCGGGGTGTCGGTCTACTTCCGCGACCCCGACGGTGCCCGCATCGAGCTCATCGCCGACCCGCTGGGCGAGATGTACGGAACCCAGGTGCTCTGAAGCCTCGTCGAGAGTAGAGGACACGCCGTCCCGCCCCGGTGCACGCGGCGTGTTCTCTACTCTCGACCGGCGGCGAGGGTCTCGGCGTCGGCCTCGACGAACCCGCGGTGCAGCGAGTAGAGCGCCTCGGTGATCAGCCGCCGGTCGATGTCCGGCCGGGGCCGGGCGTGCCGGTGCAGGGCGAGGCCGTCGAGCAGCGCCACGACCATCGGCGCCCGCTCGTCGGCGTGGGCGATCCCGAGCGCGTTCAGCGACGCCGCGGCCCCCCGCTCGATGCTCGCCATGATCCGGTGGGCGGTGGGCTGCAGCTGCGGCCGGCGCCGGCACTCGAGGTAGATCTCGAACTGAGCCACCGTGTCGGGCTCCGGCTCGGACAGCACTGCGTCGACGAACCGGTCGATCGACTCCTGGGGGGTCAGGTCGCTCTCCGCGACCGAGGCCGTCACGGCATCCACCCGGGTGACGATGCGCTCGCCGACCACGTGCAGCGCCGCGGCGACCAGCTGGTCGAGGGAGGAGAAGAAGTAGCTCGTGGTCGACGTCGACATGCCCGCCCGGGCGGCGATGGCGCGGTGGGTCACCCCGGCGACTCCCTGCTCGGCGATGACCTCGACAGCGGCGTCGAGCAGGGCGGCCTTGCGCGCCCGGCCGCTGGCCCGGTGGGTGGCTGGTCTGATCGGCATGGGGTGATTGTGCCAAAGAGTCTGGACATCCGTCCAGACTAAGTGGCACCCTTGGCCCGGGACACGACCGCGCCCCGACAGGAGGACCCGTGGAGCACCTCTCCGCCCGCCAGCACGTGATCGAGATGTGTCGCACGATGCTCGAGCGCGGCTACCTCAAGGCCACCGAGGGCAACGTCTCGGTGCGGGTGCCCGGGAGGGAGCTCTACGCGGTGACCCCGAGCAACTACTCCTACGACCGGATGCGGGTCGAGGACGTCTGCATCGTCGACTTCGACGGCACTCACGTGCCGGACGACGACCGCGCCGGGGGCGCGCTGGTGCCCTCGATCGAGTGCGGCATGCACGCGACCATCTACCGCGCCCGGCCCGACGTGCACGCGGTCGTGCACACCCACCAGCCCTACGCCTCGGCCCTCGCGGTGCTGCGCCGCCCGATCCCCGCGCTCACCGACGAGCAGGTGCGCTTCCTGGGCCGCGAGGTGGCGATCATCGACTACGCCCCGTCCGGCACCGGCGCCCTCGCCAAGCGGGTGCAGCGCAAGATCACCAGCGGCGACAACGCGTTCATCCTCGCCAACCACGGCATCGTCGCCGTCGGCACCGACCCCGAGCGGGCCGTGTTCAACATGGCGCTGCTCGAGAAGGTGTCCATCGCCTACCTGATGGCGCTGTCGACCGAGTCGGGCAAGGTGTACTCGATCCCCACTCCCATCCGCGAGATCGCCTTCGCCAGGCTGCGCGCCGACGAGAAGCGGATCGCCGCGCAGGTGACCAAGGCCCTTCCGCCACACGACTTCCCGGATGCCGTGCCGCTCCCCAGCGCCGACGCGGCGGCCGGCGCCGTGGTCGCCGGGCGCGAGGCGTGCACCGTGGTCGAGCCGGGCGAGGTCGCCGGGCCGGCCACCGCCGTCGAGGCCCCCGGTGCCGAGTCGGCCCGGCTCGGCTACGCCATCAGCAGCTACCCCGACGTCGACGACACCATGGCGCGGCTCAAGGCCCTGGTCGACCAGCCGGTGCGCGGGCTACGGCACGACGCCCTGAACGACGTGCTCGAGTGGTTCGACACCAGGTGCCAGGGCAGCAAGCAGCTCACCGACCGGGCGAAGTCGCGCATCCCTGGAGGGGTGCAGCACAACCTCGCCTTCAACCACCCGTTCCCGCTCGCCATCGACCGGGCCGAGGGCGCGCACCTCACCGACCGCGACGGCAACGTCTACATCGACTTCCTCCAGGCCGGCGGGCCGACCCTGCTCGGCAGCAACTACGCGCCGGTCAACGACCAGGTGGCCGAGGTCGTGCGCGAGTCGGGCCCGGTGACCGGACTGTTCCACGAGTACGAGCTGAAGCTGGCCGAGTCGATCCACCGCTTCATGCCGCACATCGAGATGTACCGCTCGCTGGGATCGGGCACCGAGGCCGTGATGGCGGCGGTGCGGGCCGCTCGCGCCCACACCGGCCACTCGGTCGTCATCAAGGTCGGCGGCGCCTACCACGGGTGGTCCGACACGCTGGTCTACGGCCTGCGGGTGCCGGGCACCTACCGGATGAACGCCAAGGGCATCCCGTTCGGCGCCACGAGCGCCACCCGCGAGGCGTTCCCGCACGACCTGGGGGCCTTGCGCCGCAAGCTGATCGAGAACCGCGTACGCGGTGGAACCGCCGCGGTGGTGGTCGAGCCGCTCGGCCCGGAGTCGGGCACCCGGCCCGCCCCCGAGGACTTCAACGCCAGGGTGCGCGAGCTGTGCGACGAGTTCGGCGCGCTGCTCGTCTTCGACGAGGTGGTCACCGGCTTCCGGGTCGGAATGGGTGGCGCCGCGGGCTACTTCGGCGTCACGCCCGACCTCACCGTGCTCGGCAAGGCCGTCTCGGGCGGCTACCCGATGGCCGGGGGCGTCGGCGGCCGCGAGGACGTCATGGCGGTCTTCGGCTCGGGCCTGGACGGCAGGAGCGGGGCGCACGTGCAGGTCGGCGGCACGCTGTCGGCCAACCCGCTGTCCTGCGCCGCCGGCCACTTCGCGCTCGAGGAGATGGCCCGCACGAACGCCCCCGTCGTGGCGGGCCGTGCCGGCGACCGGCTGGCCGCAGGGCTCCAGCGCCTCGTCACCAGGCACGCCCTGCCCTACGTGGTCTACAACCAGGGCTCGATCGTGCACCTCGAGTGCAGCGGCGTGATGCTGCTCGACATGCACCACCCAGTCAAGCTGCTGCGGGAGAACAAGCCCCGCAAGCAGCTGATGGAGCAGCTGGGTGCGGCCTACACGGCCAACGGCATCATCACCTTGGCCGGGTCGCGGCTCTACACCTCCATGGCCGACACGGATGCCGTCATCGACGACGCGCTCGAGCGCTTCGACCGGGTCTTCTCGATGGTCGACGGTGTCTGAGGTCGCCCCGGCGCCGGCCCGCGGCCACCGGGTGCGCACCGCCCGCTGGGCCCTGCTGCTCGCCTTCGCCGCCCTGGTCGCGTCGACCCAGATCCTCTGGCTCTCCTTCGCCCCGGTGACCACCCGGGCCGCCGACGCGCTCGGCGTCTCCGAGGGCGCGATCGGCGACCTCGCCGTCGTCAACCCGGTGCTCTACGTGCTGCTCGCGATCCCCGCCGGCCGGTGGGCCGACCGTCGCTTCGGCCTGGCCCTGTCGACCGGTGCCGCCCTCACCGCCGGGGGCGCGCTGCTGCGAGTGGTCAACCCGGACTCCTACGGGTGGGTGCTCGCCGGCCAGCTCGTGCTCTCGGTGGGCCAGCCGCTGGTGCTCAACGCCACCACCAAGGTCGCCGCCCGCTGGTTCCCGGCCACCGAGCGCACCCGCGCGATCGCCATCGGCAGCGGCGCCCAGTTCCTCGGCATCCTCGTGGCCGCCACCACCGCGGGGGCGCTGATGGATGCCGGGGGCCTGCCGCTGCTGCTGGGCGTGCACGCCGCCGTCGCCACCGTCGGAGCCGTCGCGCTGCTGGTCACCCTCGCACTGGTGCCACCGGCCTTCGCGCCCGACCCCGGCCCGGCGCCCTCGCTGCGCTGGCTGCGCCACGACCGCCTGCTGCTCAAGCTCGCCGCCATGCTCTTCGTCGGCGTGGGCCTGTTCAACGCGCTGGCGACCTGGCTCGACCCGATCCTCGCCGACCTGGGCATGCCGAACGCGGGCGGCACCATCATCGCCACCACCACCGTCGCCGGCCTCGTCGGCACCGCCGTGCTGCCCGACCTCGCCGCCCGGCGCGACCGGCGGCGCACCGTGCTGCTCACCACCACCGTGCTCGCCGTCGTCACCTTCCCGCTGGTGTCGGTGCTGCCGACCCTGTGGCTGGTGGCGGCCGCGCTCGCGGTGGTCGGCTTCTTCCTGCTCGCCGGGCTGCCCATCGCGCTGGACTGGTCCGAGCTCGCGGCCGGGCCGGAGCGGGCCGCCACGGCCACCGGCTTCCTGCTGCTGGCCGGCAACCTCGGCGGTGCCGTCCTGGTGCTCGTCGTGCAGGTCGTGGTGGGCAACCCCTACCTGGCGCTGGCCGCATTCGCCCTGCTGGCCGTGCCCGGCGTCGTCGTGGCCAGCCGGCTGCCCTCACACGGCGGGTCGCACCGGGACGACGAGAGCTCGCCGACCCGAGCGGCCGTTCCGTGAGCGGCACCGTGCTCGGTGTCGACCTCGGCACCGGGGGGCCGCGGGTGGCCCTCGCCGGCACCGACGGCCTGCTGGTCGCGCACGAGAAGGAGGCCGTCGGCCTGCGGCTCCTGCCCGGCGGCGGCGCCGAGCAGGACCCCGACGACTGGTGGCGGGCGATCGTGGCGGCGAGCCGGCGGCTGCGCGACCGGCACCCGGAGCAGTACGCGCGGGTCACCGCCGTCTGCATGAGCAGCCAGTGGGGCGGGCTGGTGCCGGTCGACGCCACCGGCACCGCCGTGCACCCGGCCCTGACCTGGATGGACGCGCGCGGCGCCCGGTACTCCCAGCAGCTCACCGGCGGTGGGCTGCGGGTGCCCGGCGGGTACAACGCGCGCGCCCTGCGGCACTGGCTGTCACTGACCGGGGGTGTGCCGACCCGCACCGGCAAGGACCCCGTGGGCCAGGCGGCGTGGCTGCGCCACGAACGGCCGGAGGCGGATGCCGCCGCGGCCTGGCTGCTCGACGTGCCCGAGTACCTGACCATGCGGCTGACCGGCCGGGCCGTCGCCGGCTGGGACACCGCCGTGCTGCGCTGGTGCACCGACAACCGCGACCCGGCCGCGGTGGTCTGGGACGCCGGCCTGGCGGGCCGCTGCGGCCTCGACCTCGACCGGCTGCCCGAGCTCGTGCCTCCCGCCAGCGTGGTCGGCACCCTGCTGCCCGAGGTCGCCGCCGAGCTGGGGCTGCCCGGCGGGGTGCGCGTCGTCGCCGGGACCGGCGACACCACGGCGGCGGCCGTCGGCGCCGGCGCCACCGAGCCCTACGACGCTCACCTCTACGTCGGCACGTCGGCGTGGCTGAGCTGCCACGTGCCGTTCAAGCGCACCGACATCCGGCACAACATCGCGTCACTGCCCTCCGTCGTGCCCGGCGCCTACTGGGTGGCGACGGTGCAGGACGTCGCCGGCAAGGCGGTCGACTGGCTGCTCGACTCGGTGGTCTACGCGTCCGACGGCATGCTCGATGCCGCGCCGCGCCCGGCCGACGCCCTGGAGCGGCTCAACGCACTGGCCGCGAGCGCGCCCCCCGGGTGCAACGGCGTCGTCTTCACCCCGTGGCTCAACGGCGAGCGCACCCCGGTCGACGACGAGACGGTGCGCGGCGGCTGGTTCAACGTGTCGTTGTCGACCACCCGGGCCGACCTGGCGCGCAGCGTGTTCGAGGGCATCGCGCTCAACACGCGCTGGATGCTGGAGGCGGTCGAGCGCTTCACCCGCCGCGGGCAGCCCGGCGGGTTCTCGTCGCTGCGCTTCATCGGCGGTGGGGCCGGCTCGGCGCTGTGGTGCCAGACCATGGCCGACGTGCTGCAGACCCCGGTGCTCCAGGTCGCCGAACCGGTGGTCGCCAACGCCCGCGGTGCCGCTCTGCTCGCCGCCATCGGGGTCGGGGCGCTCGACTGGGCCGACGTGCCGTCGCGGGTGCGGGTCGCGGCCACCTACACCCCCGACCCGAGCGCCCGGGAGGTGCACGACCGGCAGTACGCGGCGTTCCGCGACATCTACCGGCGCACCTCCCGCCTGTACGCCCGGCACAACGCGGGGCGACCGGGTGGTGAGCAACACGTTTGCCATGACCCGTTTGGGGGATGACAGGCCCGTGGCCCCGGGAGATGATTCGGCAATGCGTCTGTCGCGTCGGGCCCGCACCGGGGCGGTGGTTGCCGCACTCGCGGTGGTCGTCGTGCCGTGCTCCCACGCGGTCGCGGCCCCGGTGGCGCCCCCCGCGGCCCCCGTGGCCCCGGTGGCGCCCCCCACGGCCCCCGTGGCCCCGGTGTCGCCCCCCGCGAGCACGCCCACCCCGTCGGTGCCCACCGACGCGGAGGTGAAGAAGGCCGAGGAGGCCGCCGCGGCCGCCGCCAAGGAGGTCGCCGCCATCACGGCCGAGGTCACCAAGGCCGAGGCCCGGCTCGAGGCGCTCCAGGCGCAGGTGGCAAAGTCGGTGGCCGCCGAGCAGCAGGCCCAGCAGCAGCTGGCGGATGCCGAATCGGCGGTGGTGCAGGCCACGGCAGACCTCGCGAGGGCCCATGCCGCCCGTGAGGTCGCCGACCGCTCGCTGTCCGGCACCGCGGCCCAGATGTACATGCAGGGGGGCGACCTGCAGGACATGACGACGTTGGTCCTGTCTCCCCCCAACGTGATGTCGGACCTCGCCATGGTGATGGACACGCACGCGCACCGGGTGCGCGACGACCTCGACAACGCCACCGCTGCGGCGCGCGACGCGGCCGTCCAGGAGCGGGTGCTCGTCTCGGCCCGCAACGCCCGGGACATCGCCGCCGCCCGGGCCAGCGACGAGCTGGCCGCCGCCAAGGACGATGCAGCTGCGGCCTCGGCCGAGGCGGCCACGCTGAGCCAGAAGCAGGAGGCCCTCACGGCGCGGTTGGAGAAGCTGAAGAAGGGCGTCGCCGACCTGGTGAACCAGCGCGAGGCCGCCGCCCGGCTCGCCACGACGGCCCTCATAGGCGTGCAGGCCGCCACAGGTGGCCCCCGGGCCGCCCAGCAGATCGCGCAGTCCAAGCTGGCGTCGTACGGCTGGGACGCCGCCCAGTTCCCCTGCCTGGTCGACTTGTGGAACGGCGAGTCCGGGTGGAGCTGGAGTGCCGCCAACCCGTCGTCGGGTGCCTACGGCATCCCGCAGGCACTGCCCGGCTGGAAGATGGCCAGCGCGGGGAGTGACTGGCTCACCAACCCGGCCACCCAGATCTCCTGGGGGATGGGCTACATCAAGTCGGTCTACGGCTCGCCGTGCGCCGCCTGGGGCACCTGGCAGGCCCGCTCGCCGCACTGGTACTGACGCATGGCGCGTGAGGTCATCCACACCGACGACGCCCCGAGCTCGCCGCTGTACGCCCAGGCCGTGCGGGCGGGGGACACCCTCCACGTCTCCGGCATGGTGGGGCTCGACCCGGCCACGGGGGCGCTGGCCGGACCCACCATCGGTGAGCAGACCCGGCAGGCCGTGGCCAACTGCGCGACCGTGCTCGCCGCGGGCGGCGCCTCACTCGACGACGTGGTCGAGGTCGGTGTCCTGCTCACCCACTCCGAGGACTTCGCCGGGATGAACGAGGCGTACGCCGAGCTGTTCGGTGGCACCCCGCCGGCCCGCTACGTCGCCAGGCTCGGGGTGACGCTGCCCGGCATCCTGGTGTCGGTGCGGATGACGGCGTACGCACCGGTGGTCGCCGCCGGCTGAGCGTCACTCGGGGGCGAGACCTCCGACGGCGCTGGGTCGCTCGGCGTCGAGCGCCTCGGTGAGCAGCGCCACCAGCGCCTCGAGCTGCAGGTCGGCCGAGGATCCGACCTCCTCGTCGGAGCCGTCGAGGGCCCGCGCGGCGAGCCCGGCCTTGTCGTCGATGAGCTGGGCGATCTTGGGGTCGATGGTCTGGGCGGCGATGACCCGCCAGGCCGTGACCGGCTCGGTCTGCCCGATGCGGTGCACCCGGTCGATGGCCTGGGTCTGCTCCGCCGAGGTCCAGGACAGCTCGGCGAGCACCACGTTGGAGGCGACCTGCAGGTTGAGCCCCACGCCCGCCGCGGTGAGCGAGCACACCACGACGGCGACGTCGGGGTCGGTGAGGAACGCCTCGACGTTGGCGGCGCGCTGCTTCGGCGTCTGGTCGCCCCGGATCGAGGCGTAGCCGAGGCCGCGCCGGGCGAAGGTCTGCTCGGCGGTGTCCATCACGTCGATGTGCTTGGCGAAGAACACCACCTTGCCGACGTTGCGGGCCAGCTGCGCGGCGTAGTCGGCGGCCAGGCCGGCCTTGGCCTGCCCGATCTTGCGCATCACCGTGAACACGTTGTCGCCGGTCTTGTCGGTGCCGGCGTTCTTGCGCTCGGCGGCCGCGACCTTGCGCACGAGGTCGTGGTCGATCGAGTCGACGTCGACGTCGACGTCGACGTCGACCGACCGGGCGGCTCGCGCCGCCCGGTAGCGGGTCACGAGCCGGCGCGCGAGCTCCTGCTCGGCGGCCCGGATCGAGCGGCTCGCCTCGTCGTCGAGCTCGACCGGCAGGTCGGCGACCCGCCGCGCCGGGATGTCGGCGGCGACGTCGACCTTGCGCCGCCGCACGATGCCCAGGTCGATGACGCTGGTGCGCGCCGCCGCGTAGAACCCGCGGTCGGCGGGGCTCAGGCCGGTCTCCTCGAGCGCCGCCATCAGGGCGGGCCGGGGCTTCTTCTCGTCGATCCAGCCCAGGAACTGCCAGATCGCCTTGAAGTCCTCGATGTCGTTGATCAGCGGGGTGCCGGTGAGCGCCATGAACAGCGCGTTGGCGCTGCGCGCGCGGATGCGCTCCGAGAGCTGCAGCACGTGCTGCGAGCGCTGCGAGGACTTGTTCTTGATGAAGTGCGCCTCGTCGACCACCATGCCGCGGAAGCCGTGCTGCCCCAGCCAGCCGACGTGCCGGTCGAGGATCTCGTAGTTGACCACGACGATGTCGGCGAAGCCGTCGATGGTCTCGCCGTCGCCGTGGATGACGGTGGCCGCTCGGCGCGGGGTCCACAGCTCGGCCTCGTGCGCCCAGTTGGCCTTCACCACGTTCGGGACCACGACCAGCAGCGGGAAGGCGTCGGCGGCATCCGCGGCCAGCAGCGCCTGCGCGGTCTTGCCCAGGCCGGGCTCGTCGGCGAGCAGGAAGGTGCGGTGGCCGGCGGCAGCCGCGGCCACCACCTGGGCCTGGTGGTGCATCAGCTCCAGGCCCTCGATGCCGTGCACCACGCTGTCGGGCTCGGGCAGCGGCATGCAGGTGGAGTCGCCGCCGTACTCGAACGCCCGGAACAGCGGGGTCAGCAGCTCCCAGGTGCCCAGCCGGTTGGTCTTCGGGCGGGGCGCGGCCACCGCCGAGAAGTCGGGCGCGAGGAAGGGGTTGGCCAGCTGGCGGGCGATGACGGTGGGCGGCGGCACCACGCGTCGGGTCGAAGTGGCGAGCGTGTTCGCCGCCTCGGGCTCCGGCTCGGGTTCGGGCTCCGGCTCGCGGCCGGCGGCCCGCAGCATGTCGTTCTTCAGGTCGACCGCTGCGGGCGACACGGTCGCGCCCTCGGCGAGCAGCTCGAGCAGCGAGGTGTCGCGGGCGGCGGTCTTGGCCAGGATGGTCGCGATGCCGTCGAGACGGGTGAGCATCGTGGTGCGCTCGGCCTCGGACATCGTGGCGTCGCCCTTGACCCGGGCGCGCTCCTCGCGCACGAGCAGGGCGACCACCTGGTACGACGTGCGGCCGTTGGGGCGCACCTTCCCTCGCTGTGCGGCGGCCTCGACCTGGCGCACGGTCTTCGCGAGCACCGGGATGATTCCCTCGTCCTCACCGGCGCGCGAGTGCTGCCGGTCGCGCGGCGGGGTGCGCGGCGCGCCGGCCCGGCGCGGAGTTCGCTGTGCCAAGCGGTTCCTTCTGCTTCAGTCGGGCAGGGCGGGGATGCCGGCATGGGCGCCGGATCCGCCGTGCTCGAGGCGAGGCGGGCGCCGCCCCGGGTGCACGGCATCCCGGGCCGGCGCGAACACGTGCAAGGGCTGAGTGACGGCCCCCGTGTCGCTGGTGCGTCCTCGCCGAACGGCGGGGCGCAGGACAATCGTACGGTGTCCGGCCCGTCACCGGATGCCGGGCTGTCGCGAACGTTCCCGATGGCCGATCATGGGGTGGTGCCCACCGGCTCCGCCAACGACAAGGCTGCCGCGCTCCTCGCGCTGCACACCGGCCCCGGCTTCGTGCTCCCCAACGCCTGGGACGCCGGGTCGGCCCGGGTACTCGAACAGGTCGGCTTTCCCGCCATCGCCACCACAAGTGCTGGGATCGCCTGGGCCTGCGGGGTTCCGGACGGGGGTGCGATCGACCGTGACCGGATGCTCGACCACATCGCTGCCATCGTGGCCGCGGTGGACGTGCCGGTGAGCGCCGACCTCGAGGACGGCTACGGCGACACCCCCGACGAGGTGGGCCGCACGGTCGCACGGGCCGTGGAGGTCGGGGCCGTGGGCGCCAACGTCGAGGATGCCGGGAACGGGCGCCTGTACGGCATCGACGAGGCGGTCGAGCGGCTGGCCGCCGCCCGGGCCGCTGCGCCGAGCGGCACCTTCGTGCTCAACGCCCGCACCGACGCCTACTTCGTCGGCGTCGAGGGCGACGCCTTCGCCGAGACGGTCGAGCGGGCCTGCCGCTACCACGACGCGGGCGCCGACTGCATCTTCGTGCCCGGCGTCGCCGAGGCGGACACGATCCGCCGGCTCGCCGACGCTGTCCCCGGCCCGCTCAACGTGGTGGCCGGGCTGGCGAACACCATCGACGCGCCCACGCTGTTCTGGCTCGGGGTGAAACGGGTGAGCCTCGGCGGGAGCCTGGCCCGGGCCTCGCTCAGCCTGCTGGAGCGCGCCGGCCGCGAGCTGCTCGACACCGGCACCCTCGGCTTCCTCGACGGTGCCATCGGCTACGCCGACCTGCAGCGCCGCTTCAGTCCCTGAGGTCGGGCCTCACCCGGCCGGCGCGACCCAGACCGTCGTCTCTGCGGGCACGACGCCCGGGCGCAGCGGCCCCGACGACAGCAGCACCTCGGCGCCCTCGAGCGGCACGTCGGTGGGCCCGAAGTTCGTGACCACCTCCCAGCCGGGGTGCCGAGCGAACCACAGCACGTCGGGATGGGTGGTTTCGCGCCACTCGAGGTCCTCACCCGAGAGCAGCTTGCGGCGCAGCGCGAGCGCGTCGCGGTAGAGGTTCAGGGTCGACGCGGGCTCGTCGTCCTGCTCGGTGACGGCGTAGCGCGCCATCCACAGCGGCTGCGGCAGGTGCGGTGCAGCGTTGCCGAACCCGAACGACGGCCCCTCCGTGCTCCACGGCAGGGGCACCCGGCAGCCGTCGCGGCCCACGTCGAACCCGGCGCTGCGGGCGTGGGTGGGGTCCTGGCGCCGGGCGTCGGAGATCTCGGCCACCTCGTGCAGGCCGAGCTCCTCGCCCTGGTAGAGGTAGGCCGAGCCCGGCAGCCCGAGCAGGAACAGCGTCGCGGCCCGGGCCCGCCGGATGCCGCCCGCGACGTCGAGCGGGTCGACGCCACCGGCGAGCAGCCACTGGCGGCCGTGCCGGTCGGCGGGGCGTCCGTCGGGGGCGCGGCCGGGGGTGGGCAGGCCGTAGCGCGTCGCGTGCCGCACGACGTCGTGGTTCGACAGCACCCAGGTGCTCGACGAGCCGGAGCGGGCAGCCAGGGCGAGGTTGTTCTCGACGACCTGCCGGAACTGGCCGGCCTCGAAGTCCGACTCGAGCAGGTCGAAGTTGAACGCCTGCCCCAGGGAGGTCGCGCTGGCGTAGAGGGGAACCCGCGCCGGGGCCACCCAGGCCTCCGCGACGGCGGTGCGCGGGGGGTCGTAGGCGTCGAGCACCGCGCGCCACTCGGCGTACACGTCGTGCACGTCGTCGCGGTCGAGCACCGGGTGGGTGCCGTCGAGCGGCATGGCATCGAGCTCGGCCTTGCTCGGCAGCGGTTCGGTGAGGTCCTTGGTCAGCATGTGCGCCACGTCGACCCGGAACCCGTCGACGCCCCGGTCGGCCCAGAACCGCAGTGTGCGAACGAAGTCCGCGCGCACCTCGGAGTTGGCCCAGTTCAGGTCGGGCTGCTCCACCGCGAAGTGGTGCAGGTACCACTGCCCGTCGGCGACGCGCTCCCAGGCCGGCCCGCCGAACATCGACTCCCAGTCGGTGGGCGGGTCGGCGCCATCGGGGCCGGCCCCCTCCCGGAACACGTACCGGTCCCTTGCCGCCGAGCCGCGCCCGGCAGCGATCGCCTCCTGGAACCAGGCGTGCTCGTCGGAGGTGTGGTTCGGCACGATGTCGACGACCACCCGGATGCCGCGGTCGTGCAGCTGCGCGACCATCGCGTCGAAGTCGTCGAGCGTGCCCAGCCGTGGGTCGACGTCGCGGTAGTCGGCTACGTCGTAGCCGCCGTCGGCCAGTGCCGACGGGTAGAACGGGCTGAGCCAGACGGCGTCGATCCCGAGCGCGGCCAAGTAGTCGACGCGCGAGAGGATGCCCCGCAGGTCGCCGAGCCCGTCGCCGTCGGCGTCGGCGAAGCTGCGCGGGTAGATCTGGTAGACCACGGCCTGGCGCCACCACGGCGCCGAGACGATGTCCTCGGTGAGGTGCTGTGGCTGCTCCGGGTGCTGCGGGCGGACAGGGGTGGTCACGAGAGCTCCTCCTGGGCAGAGACGTCGGATGGGTGGGTGCGAAGGGCAGGCGACCGCCCGGGCCCAACACGGGCGGTCGCCCGGGCTCAGCCCTTGACGGCGCCCTGGGTGACGCCGGCCATCACCCAGCGCTGGGTGAAGATGTAGACGGCGATCGCGGGCGCCATCGCCATCAGGTACGACGCGAACGAGACGTTGTAGTTGTTGCTGAACTGCGTCTGGAAGATGCTCTGCACGACCGGCAGCGTCTGCAGCGTGGGGTCGCTCGTGATCAGCGACGGCATCATGAAGTCGTTCCACGAGGCGAGGAACGCGAAGATGCCCACCGTGGCGCTCATCGGGGCGAGCAGGGGAAAGATCAGCTTCCAGAACGTCTGCCAGGTCGAGGCACCGTCGATGCGGGCGCTCTCCTCGAGCTCCATGGGGATCGAGCGCAGGAACGCGGTGAACAGCAGCACGCTGAAGCTGAGCTGGAACATGATGTGCAGCAGGGTGACGCCGACCGGGTTGTCGAGGTTGGCGATGCCGGTGAGCCGGATCTGCGCGAGCGCCAGCACCGGGAACGGGATGAACATCGCGGCGAGCAGGTAGAAGAAGGAGTACCGGAACAGCCGGTGCTCCCAGTTCCGCGAGATCGCGTACGACGCGAACGCCGCCAGGATGATGGTGCCGAAGACCGTGCCCGCGGTGATGAGCACCGAGATGAGGAACGCCCGGGGGAAGTCGGTGAGGCTCCACGCCTCGCGGAAGCCGTCGACGCTGATCGGCGCCGGCAAGGAGAAGGCGTTGCCGGAGACGGCCTGCTCGGTGGTCTTGAACGCCATCGAGATCGTGACGTATAGCGGGATGAGCACGGTGAGCGAGCACAGCGCGAGGATCAGCGTCGTGGTCCACGACGGGTGGCCGATCCGGCGGCCGGACCCACCCTTGGGAGTGCGTCCCTCCAGGTTCTCGACGCCTTGGACGGACTCGGCCACGAGTGCGGGTTGCGTGGACATCAGAGGGTGCTCCTTCCGCGGGTGGCGCGCAGCTGGACGAGGGAGATCAGGATCGTTATGAGGAAGAAGAACGTGGCGTTGGCCATCTGGTAGGCGTAGTCACCGCCGGTGAACCCGGTGACGATCGTCATCGCGATGCTCCGGGTGGAGGTGCCCGGGCCGCCGTTGGTGAGGCCGACGATGATGTCGTAGGCGTTGAGGAAGTTCTTGAAGCCGAGGATCACGTTGATGACGACGTAGCCCGCGACGAGCGGGAGGGTGATCTTCAGCAGCGACTGCAGCTTGGTGGCGCCGTCGAGGTCGGCGGCCTCGTAGACGTCACCGGGGATGGCCAGCAAACCGGCGATGTAGATGAGCAGGGTGCCGGGGATGGCCTGCCACGCCGTGACGATGACGATGGCGACCCACGCGAGGTCGGGGTTGGCGAGGATGCTCTCGCTGAGCCAGCTGATGCCGAGCGCATCGCCCGCTGCCGGAACGGAGTTGGAGAAGAGGTAGTTGAAGACGTAGGCGATGATGATGCCCGAGATGACCATCGGGATGACGAAGATTGCCCGCAGCCCCGACTTCATCCGGATCTTGGCCGTGAGCCCCACGGCCAGCAGGAAGGCGAGCACGTTGACCACGATCACCGTCGCCGCGGCGAAGCCGAACGTGAACAGGTAGCTCTGCCAGATCGCCGGGTCGGAGAACATCGCCTGGTAGTTGATCAGGCCGACGAACTCCCACTCCCCGAACCCGATCGAGTTCGTGAAGCTGTAGAAGATGCCCATGATCGCCGGCAGCGTGATGGCCAGCGAGAACAGCAGCAGGGCAGGGAGCAGGAAGAGGTAGTAGATCGGTTCGACCTTGCGGCGCGGCCGCGGTGCCAGGTCAGGTCGTGGGGCTTCTCGGGTGTCGACTCGGGTTGCCGTGCTCGTTGCCATGTCGTCAGTCCTTCGGGGTCCGGGGCGTCACTGGCGCAGGGCCAGGCGAGCCCAGTCGGCGTCGAGGGTCTGCAGCGTCGGCTCGACGCCGGCACCGGTGACGATGCCCTGCAGGTAGTTCTCGGTGGGGATGGTCAGCGGGATCGCCTGCGACGCACCCGTGTAGAAGCGCGCCTCATCGAAGTAGGGCTTCATGCCGACGATCCGCGGGTCGGTGACCGGCGCGGCATCCGTGGTGGTGCCGTAGCCGAGCTGGGACTCGTTGTAGGCGTTCATGACGTCGGGCTGGAACAGGTAGGTGAGGAACGTGCGAGCGGCATCCTTGTGGGTGGAGTCCTCGGGGATCCAGGCCGCGAGGTCGATGTTCACCCGCACCCGGCGCTCGCCCGGGTCGTCGGTCATCGGCAGCGGGAAGGTGCCGAGATCGAGGTCGGGGCCACTCTTGGCGATCTCGCCCAGCGCCCACGGCCCCTGGAAGTACATCGCCCCCTCCCCCTGGCTGAAGGCGAGGTTGCCGTCGCCGTAGCCACGGCTCGGGGCATCGTCGTTGGTGTACTTCTGCGCGAGCATGTCCATCCGGCTCACCGGCTCACCGAGGGTCTTGGTGAACGACACCTTCGAGCCCGGGCCGACGTCGGTGCCCTCCTCGCGCATCTGCTCGTAGAACGACGCCACGTCGACCATGCCGCCGACGGTGTAGTCGAACAGGCCCTGCGAGACGGTCCAGGCGTCCTTGAAGGTCGCGTAGATCGGCGTGACGTTCGCGGCCTGCAGCGTGTCGCAGACGGCGATGAAGTCGTTCCAGGTCTGGGGCACCTCGATGTCGTTGTCGGCGAAGATCTGCTTGTTGTAGATGACCGACGCAGCCATCACCGAGTAGGGCAGCACGCTGGTGCGTCCGGGGTAGGTGGCGAGGTTGTTCACGAGGTCCTGCACCTCGGGCAGGATGCGCTGGGCCTCGGGCATGTCCTGGAGGTCACTCAGCGCGCCGCGCGCCATGAAGCGCGCCATCTCCATGTTGTAGTTCAGCAACCCGAGGTCGGGTGGGTTGCCCCGCAGGAAGCCGGCCTGCAGGTTCGAGGAGGTGTCGTAGATGACCTCGACGTCGCTCTGGGAGGCGTTGAACTTCGCGATGAGGTCGCGGAAGTAGGGGATGGCCTCGGGCTTGCTGAGCAGGAACCGCACGGGTTCTCGTCCGCTCGAGCTCGAGCAGCCGGCCGCTCCGGTGGCGAGCGCCGCGGCGGGTAGGCCCGCGAGGAGGCTCCGTCGGGTGATCTGGGGTGAAGGCACGTCGTTGTCCTCTCGAGCCCTGCTGGTCGGAGGGGGGAGAAGTTCCGTCCAGTAGATTTTGTGACCGTATAAATTGCCCCACAGGCATGATGACGCACGTGGAGACGAAAGGCGACCCGAAGTGACACTGAATTTTCGGGAGATGTCACGCGGGCTACGCGTGCCGGTCCCGCGGCGGGCCAGCCTCGACACCCTGCTCCGCTTCGCCTGGGATGCCGAGGTGTTCACCGCGGGCGACGCGCTCGCCGTGACCGGGCTGTCGCGGTCGACGACGATCGAGGCGATCGACGACCTCGTCGCCCTGGGCCTGGTTCGCGAGCTCGCGAACGCCCGAGCCGGGGGGGAGTACCGCAAGGGCCGGCCCTCGCGCCGGTTCGAGCTGCGCGCCGACGCCGCCGTGGTGGTCGGGGTGGATGCCGGTCAGGGCCACGTCGTCACCACCGTCGCCGACCTGCGCGGCACCGCGCTCGCCACCCGCACCGACCTGGTCGCTGTCGGCGCTGACTCCGCCGCGCGGCGCCGGAGGCTCGTCGTCAAGGCGATCGACGCGGCCCTCGCCGAGGCCGGTGTCGAACGCAGCGACGTGCTGTCGGTGTGCGTGGGCGTGCCGGCCCCGGTGGACTCGGCGGGGCGCTCCCCGGTGCACCGGGACGGGTTCTGGCCGCGGATGAACCCCGACTTCGCCGGGCTTCTGACGTCGTGGGTTCCCTTGGTGCGCATCGAGAACGACGCGGTGCTCGCCTCCGTGGCGGAGCACACCAAGGGTGCCGCCGTGGGGCTGCGGAACACCGTCACGGTGCTGGCCGGTCACCGGCTCGGCGCCGGAGTGGTCATCGACGGCACCCTGGTGCGCGGCGCGCACGGGGGTGTCGGTGAGGTGGTCGTCATCCGGCACCTGCGTGGCGTCGACGCGGCCCACGGCATCGGGTACCACCTGGAGGCGTGGGCGCTGGAGGCCGTGGCGTCGGGCACGCTACCGCCGGACCACCGGCTGCACACCCTGGCGCCGAACGGCGTGACGGCTCGTGCCGTCATCGACCTCGCCCGTGCCGGGGACCCGGTCGGGCGTGAGCTCGTCGAGCGGGCGGGGGCGACGCTGGCGCGGATCGCGGGGGTGTTCGGCAGCCTCTACGACCCGGAGCGGATCGTGGTGTCGGGTGGCCTGGCGGCGGGCGTGGAGGAGCTGCTCGTCGTCGCCCGGCGGCTGCTGCCCGACGAGCTCGACCTGCCGGCGCCCGAGCTGGTGGCGTCGTCGCTCGGTGCCGACGTCGTGTCGATCGGTGCGGTGGCGGCGGCCCTGGAGTGCGCGCGCGACGGGGCGCTGCACGTGGGATGAGCGGCTCGCGTGCCCCTGGGCTGGGACCGGTCAGCGCTCCGCCGCGGCTCGGACCAAGCGGGCGTAGGCTCCGGCTCCGGCTCCGGCTCCGGGTCGGGGGGGTGCCGTCGCAGTGGAGGATCTCGGGTGGCTCGCGGCGTAGGCGTCCCAGTCAACGACGCGCACGTCGCCGCCGGCGAACCGCCGCCCGGCGTCACGGATGCGGCCGTTGGTGCCCGCGCCGATGACCACCACGTCGCCGAGCCGTCCGAGCCCCCGGCGCTCGCGGATCCGGTCGAAGATCACCTCCGGGCCGCGGCTGACGTCGGCGTCGACGGTGACCCTGGCGAGCGGGGCGTCGAGGGCCGGTGCGGCGGCGAGCATCACCGAGTCGCCGACGGCGGTCGTCGGCGCGGTGGTGGGCGGCGTGGGCGTGGTGCGTCCCGGCATCCGCGCACTGGCCGAAGCGGCATCGGATGCCGTGAGCACGCCGGTGCCGACCGGGGTCAGGCCCTCGAGCTCGGCGGGCAGCGTCGGTTCGTGCACCGCCCTGAGGCCCACGCCGAGTGCAACGACCAGGCCGACGGCTGCGGCGGCGACCCGCGGCACCCGGGTCGGGCGGCCGGCGCGGACCGCCTGCCGCCAGCCGGCCCAGAGGCGGCCGACCGCACCCCGGCGCACCGGCAGCTCGACGTAGCGGTAGGACAGCTGCGCGGCCAGGACGGTGAGGCCGAAGCGGGCGGCCTCGACCGGCCAGCCGCGCGCCGCCAGGTCGGTGCCGGGGTGCAGCACCATGAAGATCGGCCAGTGCCACAGGTAGATGCCGTAGGACCGCTGGCCGACCCAGCGCAGTGGTGGCACCGACAGCGCGCGAGAGCGCGGTGGCGTTGACGGCGGCTGCGGCGACGGCCGCCGCCGCGACGACCCCGACGACGAGGAAGCCGGTGCGGTACAGCCCCCACGACATCGGGTCGGCGAACCGGAAGGCCGCGGCGAGGGCGAGCAGCGAGGCCAGGCCGAGCGCGCTCGTCAGCCGGCGGCCCCGTGGGGTGAGGGTCTCGGCCTGGACGGCGGCGGCGTGGCGGACGTGCGGCCGGACAGGGGAGCTGTGGCACGCCACGCTGACTCCCGGGTACCACCGCGCCTGGGCGGGGCTCAGCGCGCGGGTGGGGCTGTGGATGGTGACGCCGCCGCAGCCACCCGAGACCCCGGATGCCGAGCTGTCGGCGCAGGTGCTGTCCCGTGAGCTGCTGGACCGCAAGCACCGCGCGCTGCAGGCCCACGAGTCGCAGACCCGCGCGCGGAGGAGCTGGTGGGCCGCGGAGACGTACCGCCGGTGGTGGTCCACCGAGAGCTTCGTGGCGGTGGAAGGACGAGCAGCATCGAGGGCCGGGGGGCCCGCCTGAGGCCGCAGACGATCGCTTGCGGACGCCGTGCGCGTGAGTCCCGTGGCGTGCCGAGCCTGACGCCGTGGGCCCAGGGGGCCTAAGCCGTGCCCGGCGCAGCACTTCTCCTGAGCGGGGCCGAGGTGTTTCGAAGCGCCGCGTGCGGGCATGAACCTGTTCACTCCTGGTTTGCGGGAGCTGGCGCCGTGAAGAGACGAGGAGACACCCATGGACCCCCGGGAACCGACCGCTGACGACCTGGCCAGGGCGCGCGCCGAGCAGGAACAGCACGCTGACGACAGGGTGGCACGACGCACCGAGTCGTGGCAGGAGCAGGCCGAGCAGATCGAGAACGACATGTCGGATGCCGTGGAGCGCGCCCAGGCGATGGGCGACCGCGTGGAGCCGTCGCTGCTGCCACCGCAGCGCCGACCGGACGAGACACCCGCCGAGGACCGCAACGCGCTGGGGGACCCGGACACCGCCGACTACGACCGCACGAGCGGCGACATCGAGGACCACTAGCCTCGACGGGGCTCGACCGCTTCGTACCCTTCGTGGGCATGGTCGTGAGACGGGAAGCGGATCGCGGGCGGGCCGGTCAGATGGCCGCCTCGAGAGTGCCGAAACGGGTGGCCGTCATGGCTGGCGGGAAGTAGGTCCGCGGCTCCGGTTGGTGCCAGTGGATGTCGGCCAGGCAGGTGGCAGCGGCGATCTCGCCGAGGTGCTGCCTGGTGTAGGCCCGGTACGTGGTCAGACGTCGGTCGAGCTGCCAGTCGACGTGGCCCCCCCGGACGCGGCCCAACGCACCGGCGATGTGCGCCGCCTGTCCGAGGCCGAAGTCTGCGACATGCTGCGTGAGCTGGCCGTGCGCGATGCCGGCTGGGAGGTCGGGGCCGGCTCGGGCCGGTGGAGTCTGGCCGGCGCTCAGGCCAAGGTCGCCCTGCACCTGCTCGACGACGGCGGCTGGGGGGTGCCGAACGGCTCCACCCCGACGACGCACGTCCTGAAGCCGACGCACGCCGACACCCGCTTCGGCGACCTGCACGTCAACGAGTTCGTCTGTCTGCGTGCCGCAGGGCTGCTCGGGCTGAGCGTCGCCCACGTCGACCTCGTGGACTTCGGCGGAGCGAAGACTCTGGTCTCCACTCGCTACGACCGGCGCCGCGACCGTGACGGGAAGTGGCTGCGTCTCCACCAGGAGGACCTGCTGCAGGCGATGAGCTACCCGCCGTCGAAGAAGTACCAGGCCGACGCAGGCCCGAGCGTCAGGAACGTCGCTTCGCTCCTGCTGGGCACGCTGGGGCTTGCCGACCGTGAGGCGGTGCGGACGGCGTTCTTCGACGCGTGTGCTTTCACCGTGCTCGTTGGAGGCACGGACGCACATGCGAAGAACTACAGCCTGCTGCTGCGGGGCCCTCGGGTCGCCTTGGCGCCGCTGTGCGACACGGCCAGCCACGCCACGTACCTGAAGCCGGGTGAAGCCGTGCGCAGCTCGATGAAGGTTGGCAGAGCATGGCAGGTGCGCGACGTGACGGTCGAGGACTGGGTCGATGTCGCGACCGCCCTCGAGCTGCATCCCGAGCTCGCACTCGACCGGGTTGAGTCACTGCGCACCCGGCTGCCGACGCGGTGGCAGAAGCGGCCGAGACGGCACCACCGTCGTTCACCAAGGCCGCGCACCGGGTGGCAGCTGCGGTGGGCCGCCAGAGGCACCTGCACGCCCCGCGGCTGCCCCACACACGCCGCTAGGAATCGGGACGCCCCAGGCGCATCATCGGGTACGTTGGCGGACTCGGAAAGGCGGATCCTGGGAGTGGAGCTGCGTTGATCGTCCTTCACGGCTGGTGGTCCATCGAGCGCGATCCCAGGGGGGAACTGATCGTGTGGGCCGAGGACTCCGAGGCGCCGGCACAGCCACCGGTTCGCCGAGGACGCCGCCCAGCGAAGCAGACTCACCCCTTCGCCGTGTCTGCGCAGACCCTGGTATCGACAACAGCCCGAGAAGGCACCCCGGGGGCGGCTGTGCTCGCCCTGCCGAACCAGGGCCGGGGCCCGTCCGCCTCGGCAGAGGTGCGCCGAACCCGCGCGGAGTCGCCGACCTCGGAGTCGCCGACCGCCGGGCAGTGGGGGGTCGCAACGCTTGCGTTGGACCCTGCGAACGCCCTGGAGTACCTGCTGGAAGCAGGCAACAACGAGTTCGACCCGGAACGACCCGTCGCCGGTGCCGACCTGCGAGCGCTGCAGGCAGTTGCCGGGTTCGCCGTGGATCTCGTCGGACGCGGCCGGGTGCTGCCCGGCGTGCACGAGGCGGGCGAGGGGCGGGCGTTGGCCGTGTGGTCGGCTGTCGTGACCGGAGCCGACGCCGTGTGGCTGCGCACCGTGGCCGCAGGGCTGCCTGCTTCGTTCACGGCGGCCTACCCGCAAGCTGCCGAGCCGGGCGCGAACGCGGTGCGGATGCTGGCCGCGGCGACCGATGCACTGGTCGACGCAGCGGTGCGCTCGCGCCTCCCTCCGGCCAGGCGCAGGCGGACGGCATCCTCGTTCCGATCGGCGCTGGCCGGTTCCGACCCGTACTTCGCCACCACCCCGGCCGCCCTGGCCGCCCTTGATGAGGCGCTGGCCGACTGGCAGCGGGAGGTCACCGAGGTCGGTGCGGTTCGGGCCTGCTTCCGGTTGGTCGAGCCGACCGGGGCTGCCGAGGCGACCGTTGGCGAGGCAACGGTCGGCGAGCTGGTGCCAGACCCCACGTGGCGAGTGGACTTCGCGTTGCAGTCGACGGCGGAGCCGAGCCTGGTCGTCGACGCCGGGCAGGTATGGCGGGCCAAGGGGGCTCTGCGCGCCCTGGCCCGGCACGTCACCGACCCGCAGGAGACGCTGCTGGGTGAGCTGGGCCGCGCGGTGCGCCTCTACCCGGACATCGAGGGTGCGCTGCGCACGTCGAAGCCGTCGACGCTGACCCTGGATGCCGACGGCGCGCACCAGTTCCTGTCGGAGGCCGCGCCGATCCTGCTGGCTGCTGGCTTCGGCGTGCTCCTGCCGAGCTGGTGGACCAACCCCTCGATGCGGTTGGGCGCGAAGCTCTCGGTGTCGACGCCGGCGCAGCCGGGCCAGGTTGCGAGCAGCGCGACGATCGGCCGCGAGGGCCTGGTGGACTTCCGCTGGGACCTGGCAGTCGGGGAGCACACCTTGACCGAGCAGGAGGTCGCCGACCTCGTCGAGGCCCAGCAGCCGCTGGTGCGGGTGCGTGGTCAGTGGATGTACGTGGATGCCGAACGCCTCGCCCGGGCCCGGACGTTCCTGGCCAAGAAGTCATACGGCACGGGGCGGATGAGCGTCGGGGAGGTGCTCGCCACGCTCGGGGCACTCGATGATGGGCCGGGTGGCCTTCCGGTGGTGGACGTCGAGGCGCAGGGCTGGCTCGGGGACCTGCTGTCCGGTGAGGTCGACCACCGGATCGCGCCGCTAGCCGCGCCGGAGGGCTTCACCGGCGAGCTGCGGGCGTACCAGGAACGCGGCCTGGCCTGGCTGGCGTTCCTGGAGTCGGTCGGGCTGGGCGGCATCCTCGCCGACGACATGGGTCTGGGGAAGACCGTCCAGTTGCTGGCCTTGATGTGCAGTGACGTTCGCGAGGACGCGCGTCCGACCCTGCTGGTGTGCCCGATGTCGCTGGTCGGCAACTGGCAACGCGAGGCTGCCCGCTTCGCGCCGGGGCTGCGGGTGCACGTGCACCACGGCGCCGAGCGACCTCGTGGTGAGGCCTTCCGAGAGGTGGTGGCGTCCAGCGACCTGGTCGTCACGACCTACGGGCTGGTGGTCCGCGACGTCGAGGCGCTGCGCGAGCTGAGCTGGCGCCGCGTGGTCCTCGACGAGGCCCAGGCGGTCAAGAACGCGGCAACCCGCGCGGCGGTCGCGGTGCGGGCGTTGCCGTCGCCGCACCGGTTCGCGGTGACCGGGACCCCCGTGGAGAACAGGCTGGGTGACCTCTGGTCGCTGATGGAGTTCGCCAACCCTGGGCTGCTCGGTGAGCCCACCTCGTTCAAGCACCGGTTCGCGACGCCGATCGAGCGGCACGGCGATGCGGATGCGGCGACCCGCCTGCGATCGCTGACCCAGCCATTCGTCCTGCGCCGGCTGAAGACCGACACCTCGATCATCACCGACCTGCCGGCCAAGATCGAGATGGAGGTGGTGTGCTCGCTGACCCGCGAGCAGGCCTCGCTGTACCAGGCGGTCGTTGCGGACATGATGGAGCGCATCGCGAGCACGGACGGCATCGAGCGCCGCGGGCTGGTCCTGGCGACCATGACCAAGCTCAAGCAGGTCTGCAACCACCCGGCGCAGTTCCTCAAGGACGGCAGCCGACTGGCGGGGCGCTCAGGCAAGCTGGCGCGAATGGAGGAGACCCTCGACGAGGTGCTCGCCTCGGGCGAGAAGGCGCTGCTGTTCACGCAGTATGCCGAGTTCGGCGACATGCTGCGCACCCACCTCGGTGCCCGGTTCGGGCGCGAGGTCGGGTACCTGCACGGGGGGCAGAGCAAGGGTCAGCGTGATGCGCTCGTCGCCCGGTTCCAGGACCCTGCCGGTGGGGGTCCTTCACTGTTCGTCCTGTCGTTGAAGGCCGGCGGCACGGGGCTCACCCTCACCGCCGCCAACCACGTCATCCACGTGGATCGCTGGTGGAACCCGGCCGTGGAGGACCAGGCCACCGACCGCGCCTTCCGGATCGGGCAGACCCGATCGGTGCAGGTGCGCAAGCTGGTGTGCGCGGGCACCTTGGAGGAGAAGATAGCCCTGATGATCAAGGAAAAGCGGGGACTGGCCGCCAGCGTCGTGGGGACCGGTGAGGGTTGGCTCGCCGACCTGTCCACCTCTGCCCTTCGTGAGCTGTTCACGCTCGAGGCCGGGTCGGTGATGGAGTGAGCCCGCCGCCCGGCCGCGGACGGTACGGCTCGGCATCCGGCTTCCCGCCCCCGTCGAAACCGCGCGCGGTGGACGGCGGGCTGGTCGCCCGCAGCGCGCGAGGCGCGATCGGGGAGCACTGGTGGTCGCGACGCTTCATCGAGGTGCTGGAGTCGTTCGCCCTCGGCTCACGACTCACCCGTGGCAAGAACTACGCCCGACGGGGTCAGGTTCTGTCCCTTGAGGTAGCCCCTGGGGTGGTCACGGCGAGGGTGCAGGGCTCCCGCAGGGCGCCGTACAAGGTGTCGATCTCCTTGCCCGCGTTCAGCGAGCTGGTGTGGGCCAAGGTGGAGGTCACGCTGGCTGAGCAGGCGATCCACAGTGCCCGGCTGCTCGCTGGGGAGATGCCTCAAGACCTCGAGGAGGTCTTCCGGTCTGCTGGGGCGCCGCTGTTCCCGCAGCGGGCATCGGACATGACCCTGTCCTGCTCCTGCCCGGACTGGGAGGTCCCGTGCAAGCACCTCGCGGCCACGTTCTACCTGCTGGCGGAACGCTTCGATGACGACCCCTTCGCCATCCTCCTGTGGCGAGGGCGCAGCCGGACGGCACTGCTGAACCGGCTTCGTGAGCTGCGAGGCAGCGATGCGACACCTGGTGCGGTGGAGCATCCGGGGCCGACGACCGAGGGACTCCGGCTGGGAGCGATGATGGCGCTGGCGGACGTCCGCGTGGTCGAGGGCGGCGACTTCTGGATGGGGGCGCCCGTGCCGGCGCTGCCCGTGCAGCCCGAGCTGCCGGCGGACCTGCTGCTGCGCCAGCTC